>CAVVTL010000014.1:0-515492 GCA_963751155.1 uncultured Acidobacteriaceae bacterium
GTCTAGGATCAACGCGATACTGCAAACCCAAGTCAAATAAGGGCTTTGCAGGTTTTGCATGCAGCGCATCGTTGCTTGCGATTGTTTGAAGCGGCGCTTCTTCCGGCCAAAACCGCTAACAAATCGCTAACGCGTGGCTGTGCGCGCCTGCGAAAGTTATTTTAGCACATACGGATTACTTGACCTGATTTCACGAAGAGCACGCACCGGAGCTGCGCGCGCTTTCCGCCTTCGGGATCCAAATCGGTGTGACTTGATAATATTGGCCGGAACCAAACCGAAGGTGGTATGGGCAGGTGATGTGTATGTTAAAGGCTTTCGTCTCTGTCTGGATAGGCATGGTTGTGGCCGCAACCTGCCTGGTGGCTCAAAACGTGCCGGGCTCAACCGAAGGCGATTTCGTCGCGCAGAACTTCCGCTTTCGTTCAGGTGAGGTGTTGCCCATCCTGCGCTTGCACTATACGACGTTCGGCACTCCGAAACGTGATGCAAACGGCAGAATCACGAACGCCGTGATGATCCTTCATGGAACGACCGGATCAGGTAAGCAATTCGTCTCGCCACAGTTCGCGGGCGTGCTATTTGGGCCAGGACAATTGCTCGATGCGACTCGCTACTACATCATCCTGCCGGATGGGATCGGGCATGGAAAGTCCAGCAAGCCGAGCGATGGCATGCATGCGCACTTTCCGCATTACGATTACGAAGACATGGTGACCTCGCAGCATGAGCTGTTGGTTGACGGGCTGAAGGTGAATCACCTTCGGCTGATCATTGGCACATCGATGGGCTGCATGCATTCGTGGGTGTGGGGCGAGACCTATCCTGACTTCATGGACGCGATGATGCCCCTGGCGTGCTTGCCGGTGCAGATCGCCGGCCGTAATCGCATGATGCGCAAGATGGCGATGGACGCAATTCGCCAGGATCCAGCGTGGGAAAGCGGTGAGTACAAAAGTCCACCACCCGGCTTGAAAACAGCGCTCGATGTGCTGCTGGTCATGGGCAGCAGTCCGCTACAGATGCAGAAACAATATCCTTCGCGGGACGCAGCCGACACCTATCTGGACAATTTCATCCACACCCGCATGGCGTCGACCGACGCCAACGACTTTCTCTATGCCTTCGATGCTTCGCGCAACTACGACCCATCGCCCAATCTGGAGAAAGTCCGTGTGCCCGTAATGGCAATTAACTCTGCTGATGACTTCATCAACCCGCCGGAACTCGGGATCATGGACGTGCAGATCAAACGTGTTCCCAAAGGCAAATACGTACTCCTGCCGATTACCGATCAGACTCGCGGGCACGGTACGCATACGCTTCCGGCGATCTGGATGCGTTATCTGGAGGACTTGCTCAGGGAATCACAGCCCTGAACCATCGTGTAGGGCATTTCGACCTCTAAGAATGGGTGATGGCGTTGTGCGATTTTGCTGCGCGTTCCGCTGTCCACCGGCTTTGGCCTTGACCGGCCCCCTCGAGAGCTCTGGTAGCAATTCGACGGTCCTCAGGGGTGCTCCAGCAGGTGCCGAATCTGGCGGGCGATCGTGTCGTGGCTGTCGGGGAGCCGACGTGCGCTCGTCTTGAACCCTAGCTCCTCGGCAACCACCGTCGCGCGACGAATCAGTTTGGCCGTCACCCGGCCTGAGTCAGTGGATTGTCCGGCCACCTTACCGTGCGACCTCGACGCTTTCTTCAATCGTCATCCTTAGCGGTCTCCTGCCCCTTGCCATTGGAGGGCGCTCTGGCCCCGATTTCGTTAGTGCTGGAACGTCCACGAGACTGTCCGTTAGCGAAGAGCACGGCGCTGGGCAGGAACATGTCCGATGCGGCTCACCGCTTCACGACATAGGCTGACAGTCTGCTCGTCGTTGGTCAGGAACGAAGCAGTCTGAACAATCGACAACGCCTGGCGAAGGTGGTGATTCAGGTAGACGCTCCGTTGCTCCCAAGTTTCAACCGAACCTCCGCCCTTACTGCACTTGAGCTGAGCTACAGAGCAGGGGCAGCGTTTCAGAGATTGACGAGAATCATTGCGAGAAAAGGAGCAAGCGGGGAGGATGACCAAGCCACTCAGCTAAGGAGTCCCGCAGCATCCGGACACACAGCTGTTCGGTAGCAACGCTGAATGCGAAAACCGAGCCGGCGATTTCGAATGGTTGCCGCTTCATACGAAGCACCTCCACGGGAAACGAGGATTGCGTCTTTCTCATTTGGACGCGGAAATGCGGCGCGTAGTTGCTTTACGATCACGCAGCCGTCGGACTTGGGCCATGCTCCAAAGCGCGCAGGCGATGGCAACCGGAAACAACCATGCGCCATTGAGCTTCAACACCAGATTCGCGCTGGCGAGCACGAGAAGCGGAACATACGGCTCCAGGTATAGCAGGGCATGGTCCCGGTCGTGCATCCGCATCAGGAGATACAGCAGGCTGAAAAAAGCCAGTGTCCCAAGAAAAATCGAAGCGGAATGAAAAAACCATGTATTCCAAAACACTACGTCAGTTGCGAAGTAGTAGATGTCCTCCGTCACGCCCACGATGCCGCAGGCGAATATAGCGGCTATCCAAAAGGCCACACCGGTATGATCCTGCGGTTCTCTGCGTCTTTTGCTCATTCGTGCTCTAAGGCGCCGCGATCTGGAACCGTAGGACCGACTGGGCTATGCGGTATTGATACTTCGCGGCAGCGAATTGGATTTGCGCTTCGGTCTGTGTCAGTTGCGCCTGGCTGAGTTCCACGATCGAACTGAGCCCCAAGTTGTAGCGAGTCTGCGACAGGTCGACCGCAAGATTGGCCTGGTCAACGTACTGTTGTGAAACGCCGATGCGGTTGTAGGCGGTGATCGCACTGAGCCAACTGGTGCGAACATCATTGGCGATTCGATCTTTCAAATCACGGAGCTGCTGGTCGGCCGCCTGGGCCCGAAAACCAGCCTCCCGCGAGCGTGCTGGGTAGAGAAAGCCATTGAAGATCGGGATGTTTACATTGACTCCTATCGCCCCATACCAGGATGGGAATGGGGACACGCCCGCAATCGAATTGCTAACAGGCGTGCGGCCCACAACCCCCAGTGCCTCGATCGACGGCAATAACAAGTCGCGCTCGGCCTTCTGAAAGTGCTGAGCAGCCTGGTATTCATAGTTTTGCGAGGCGATTTCCGGTCGGTTGCTGAATGCCTCATCCTGCAGCTGACTTACTGCATCAGGAGGCGGCTTCAATTCAGTCTCCGAATCGACAAGATCGAACTGCTGCTGCGAAGCGTAGCCAAGAACCTGGGACAGTGCCGACAGCGCGGACTGGTAATTATTCTGCGTGTCCAGCAAGAGAAGCTTGGCCTGGGCAAGGTTGGCATTGGCGAAACTAACGTCAAGCTGAGATCGCAGTTTGTTTTCGAATAGCGACGTAATCTGATCTGAAACAAGTTGCCTGGCGCGCACGGTTTGTTCTGCGACTTGCTGGAGAGCGAAAGTTTGCAGGGCGTTGTAGAACGCTTCATCGACCGCCAACTTGATCTGATCGACGGTGGCAACGGCGTTCATGTCGGCAGCCTTAGCTCGCAACGCGGCGGTAGCCACCAGGTTGTTCGTGCGGCCAAAGTCGGTAATCATCTGGGAAAGAGCGACCCCGCCGGCCGCACGTTCATAGACGCTCGGATTATTGAGATAGCCTGCGGCAATGCGATTGCCGCCCTCCCTCGGCTCAACGGCGGTCAAACTGCCATAGACGGTCGGATAGTAGGCAGCTTGTTGCTGCCGGGTAACTTGCTTGGACGCGAGAGACAGCAACCGATAAACCGAAATCTGCGGATTGTTTTTCAGCGCCAGTGACTCGGCATCCTGAACGGTCAATCGCACGGCCGCTCCTGTAGTCGGCAACTGCATCTGGGCCTGGTCTGGCTGGGGCGATTGAATTGCCGTCGGCGCGGACGGTGCAGCCCCGGTTTGCGGGTAAGACGCCGCTGACGGCAGCTGCGGGGAGGTAGCCTGCGCCGACAGAGTACACGTCGTCCACAAAATGAGAAACACGAGCGGGAATAACTTGTGTCTCAAGCTTGCACCTCCTGTGTGGGCTGCGCCTCTTCCTTCCGGTGGATCAACAGGTAGGCTGCAGGAACAATAAATACGGTCAGAACCACGGATACGAGTAGGCCGCCGATTATCGAGCGCGCCAGCGGAGCGTACTGCTCGCTGCCGGCTTCCAGCGCCAAGGCCATAGGGACAAGACCTAAAAGGGTGGCCAGCGAGGTCATCAGGATAGGACGCAGCCGCACCCGGCAGGCCAGAGCAACTGCGTCGCGGATCGGCATTCCGCCCTTTCGATAAGTGCGGGCTACGTCCACGATGAGGATGCTGTTCGACACCACGATGCCAGTCATCATCAGTACGCCCATTAACGACATCACATTCAGACTGGTGCCAGTAATGAGCAGGAATAGGATCACGCCGGTAATGCCCGACGGAATCGCCAACAGAATTATGAAAGGATCGACAAACGACGCAAACTGCGCCATTAGAATCAGGTACACCAGCACGATCGCTAGCAGCAGCCCTACGCCAAAGCTGACGAACGACTGATGCATGGCCTTCACGGAACCGCGCATCTCGACGCGTACATTCGGCGGCAACTTAGTGTTGTCGATAATAGCTTGCACCTTCCCCGCAAGCGCGCCTAAGTCCTCGCCTTTGGGTGAGATATAGACGTCAATCTTGCGGAAAAGCTGGTAGTGGTCGACTTCGGTAGGAGTGTTGATCATTCTGATGTCGGCGACACTCTCCAGCGTCGTGGTGCTGCTGTTGTCTTTGGCGTGCAGCGGTATTTGTTTGAAGTCCTCCATCGACATCGTTTCCAGTTGATGATTGTTGTACTGCACCGTGAGGAAATAATTGTTCCCGCTCTTTGGATCGACCCAATAACTGGGAGCGATCATGCCATTCGAGGTCAGCGCTGTCACCACGTTGTTGACCACGTCGGTCGCGGTAAGCCCGAGTCGTGCCGCCATTTCACGCCGCACATTAAGCTCGATTCCCGGGTAATCCAAGTCTTGTGGGATGAGTACATCACTTACATCTCGGAGCTGCCTTACCTTCGCTGCCATCTCGCTGGCAACCGCGTAGGCGGCGTGCTGATCATTGCCGCTCACCTGGATGTCGATCGGCGCGGGCATTCCCAGGTTGACCACCGAATCCACCAGGCCCCCGGTTTGGAAATAGGTCGAGATCTCCGGCATTTCGGACTCCAACTTGCGGCGCACTTGGTCCATATAGGTAAAGCTGCTGGCTTTGTGCTCCTTACTAAGGCTTACCAGCACGAAGGCCGTGTGCTGGGCGGAATTACTGGTGTAGATGGACGAGAGGTCGGGCGTCATCCCGATGTTGGAGACAATCATTTGCAGGTCATCTTTCGGGATAACGCTGCGGATCTCGCTCTCCACTCGTGCTATGTACTGGTTGGTCATCTCCAGGCGAGAGCCGGTGGGAGCCTTCACGTTGATCAAAAACTGACCAGGATCGGTGCGCGGGAAGAAGGCGACGCCGAGCAGTGGAGCCAGCGCCAGACTGAGGACAAAGCTGCCCATGATCAGGGCTACGGTCGCAACCGGGCGCTGCAGCGCCCTGGCAACGGCAGCGTCGTACTTGCCCAGCATGCGGTTGTAGTGATGGTTAAATCCCGCCACGAACTTTCCGAAAACCGATTTCGTTTCCAGATGGCCGCCGTGGCCGTGCGCCATTTTGATAAAATTCGCACAGAACAAGGGCACAACGGTCATCGCGACCAGGTAAGACGCTGCCAGCGCAAGGACCACACCGAGCGCCAATGCTGTGAACAGGTACTTGCTGACTCCGTACAGGAAAACCACTGGAAAGAAGACGATCGCAGTGGTGAAAGTAGCGGCCAAGACCGCCAACTGGACTTCCTCACCGCCTTTTTCTGCAGCGGTGACGGCGTCTTCGCCCTCCTCCATGTGGCGGAAGATGTTCTCCAGCACGACGACGGAGTTATCAATCAATCGCGAGAGCACCAGGGCGAGTCCGCCCAGCACCATGGTATTGATGGTCCCGCCAATTCCGTTCAACAAAAGAAACGCAGCCAAGCAGGAGACCGGAATGGATATCAACACCGAGATGGTTCCGCGCACTGAGCCCAGGAAAATCAGGATCATTACTGCTGTCAAGACCAGACCAATGCCGCCCTCGCGCAGTACATTAGCGACGGCGATCTTCACATATTGCGACTGGTCGAACACCACACTGGTTACCAGGGAGGAAGGAATATCGAGCAAATGCTTAACGCGCGCTCGCACTCCGTCGACGATTGCAATCGTGTTGCTGTTTCCACCTTGCTTCAGGATGGGCAGATAGACGGATTTCTGTCCGTCCACGCGAACGATGTTGTACTGGATGGCGGACGAATCTTCGGCGTGCCCAATGTCTCCGAAGCGCAGCACTCCGTTGCCGATGGCCTTCAGCGGCACATCGTTCATCTGCGAGATGTCAGGCAGTTGGGCGTTGCTGTAAATGTTGTAGTCTCTGGGCCCGATGCGCACGTCTCCAGCCGGCAGGATCTTGTTGGAATTGTTGATTACGGTGACCACGTCCATCGGGCTCATTTGCGCTGCCTGCAGTTTGACCGGATCGATGTAGAACTGGATCTGACGATACTTCCCGCCATAGGGCTGGGGCACCGATGCGCCCGGCACGTTCGCAATCTGGTTACGGACGTTGAACTGCGCCTCGTCGTGCAACTGGGTTTCGTTGAGTCCTTGTCCTTTCAAGGTCACCAGACAGACCGGCAAACTCGAGGCGTCAAATTTCAGTACCACCGGCGGTAAAGTGCCCTGCGGGAGTCGCCGCAAATCAGCCATCGCCAGGTTGGCGATTTCGCTCACGGCTGCGTCGGCGTCGGTGCCGGGCTGGAAGTAGACCTTGATGAGGCTTACCCCGGTAAGGGAGCGCGACTCGATGTGATCGATGTTGCTGCCCAAGGTAAAGAATCGTTCGAATGTATCGGTGATGTTGGCTTCGATCTGTTCCGGAGGCATGCCACTGTAAAATGTGGCCACTACGACGACTGGAATGTCGATCGGAGGAAACAAGTCCACTGGCATGCGCACGACCGTCGTAACGCCAACCACGACGATAGCGAGGCAAAGCATGAGAATGAAGAACGGATACTTGATCGCGAAACTAGGCATTGATCATCACTCCGAATCCGCGCCGTTAGCTGGGAGCGCGGGTTCTTTCGGACGCACTAACTCGCCCAGTTGATAGCTGCTGAGGTTGCCCACAATGACGCGCTCGCCGGGAGAGAGTCCGGCGACGATTTCGACCGCGTTGGAGCTTTGAACTCCGGTCTGCACCTCGCGAGATTGCACCCGGTTCTGCGAGTCCACGACGAGGACGCTGGTCTTATTGTTTTCGCCTCGCCGGATGGCTTCGATTGGGACGGCCAGTACGTTGGGACGACTGTCAGCACTTAACTGCACGTCGGCGTACATTCCGGGCTGGAGATGATAAGTGGGATTGGGTACCTCAATTTCAACCTGCATGGTACGGGTCGATGGGTCGAGGGAGTCGGTGAAGCGGGCGATCTTACCTGTGAAATGTTCACCGGTCGCCTGCACGCGCACGTCCGCTGAATCGCCAATCTTGACTATCGCGGCAATCGATTCAGGTACCGGAATACGAAGACGCAACACATTGATCTGGGCCACCGTAACCACAGGTAGGCCACTTGTGTTCGAAGTACCGGCCTGCACCAGCGAGCCGGTATCCGAGAAGCGCCAGGTGACCACGCCATCGTAAGGAGCCGTGATGCGGGCGTAATCGAATAGGGCGGAGTAGTGCTGTTGGTTGGCCTTCGCCGCTTCCAATTGCTGCCGGGCCGCCGACAGGGCCGACTTGGCGGCATCCACCTGTGCACCGGAGGCGCGATCTTTCGCGGTCGCGTCGTCGAGTTCCTGCTGCGCAATCAGCCCCGGCCTCGCCTTATCAGTGTTGACCAGCCTCGTGGCGTTAGCGTTCAGGGCGACGTGATCGGCCTCAGCCCTGGAGACGTCGCTCTGGGCGCGAGCGATTTCCTCTTCCGCGTGGTGCACCGCTGCCTTGGCTTCATCGACCTGGGCAACCAGTTCTGGGATCTCGAGTACCGCAAGTACTTGTCCCTGCCGGACATGGTCTCCTATATCGACATCGATGTGGCGGATGTAGCCAGCCACCTTGGCGTGCAATTCAACGTTCTGGTAGGGAATGAACTGCCCTGCGATGGAAAGCGAAGTCGCAATCGTCTCTCGCTTCGCCGTAGCAACCGCGGCGTACGGTACATGTTCGTTGCCTGCATCGGTCTCTTTCGCGGGCGTGCTGCCGGGTGAACCAGCGCGCGCCCGCTTCGCGACCACGGCGGCAACGACGAGACAGACCACAACGAGTCCCAACACAAGTAACTTGTGCCAACGACGAACTTGCATGTACGTCCTCTTTTCAACCGAACTGGTTTCGGCAGCCGATGCCACTCGACATGAGTGGTCTGCCCCATTAAATACGGGGTTCCAGCGTAATAGCGAAAATAATGACTGGGGAAAAAGCTAGGCTTGGAGGGGCGGAGGCCGGAGAAAACGATGAACTTGTCGTAGAGGGAGATTTCTTGGGGGTGGGGCCTGAAAGGCGCTACAGGCACGCAGCTCTCGATGGAGACACAACCCGACGAGGCACGGCACAGCCATCCAGAACAGCATGCCAGCGCTTGAGTCAACGGACTGAACTTCCATCTTCTGTCCGTTGAGCCATAGCTTCGAAGCCGAGGTTGGAGTCGCCTTTGCCGGCCCGGTGCCACTGTAGACCGAAGTTTTTGCGTGCAGTGCGAACATGAATACCAACGCGCAAAGCATAATCAGTTGCGTACGCCACCGCATTTTAGTTTTCATCGTTCGCAAGTTAACAGCCAGATACTACCCACTAGGCTTACACCATTAATATACGTCAGAACCCCGGATTTGTGAGCAAGTTGCACAACGAAAAACTTTCCGCATTGGCAAATTGGGAAGCACTCTAAAGTTGGGCTATGCTCGCGCGCTTGCAACATTTACCCATCTGTCGGCTCCTCCGGTCGCGATCCCGCCGACATCGTGCGACCCGATGACGTCATGTCAGTTGGTCGTCAAGGCCCTGTAATTGCAGCAATTCGCGTGGTTCATGGCAGAGATTGATTCTGACTGCGCCGCTGTCCAGCTTGTGCGTCGCCTCGCAATGCCCGCAATTGAGCTTGCCGCGGTTGGCGCCCCCGCTGCGGGGGATCGCCGATTCGCGGCTTCCGGCCGCATCACATTTGGTCGATGTACGGCGGCGGATCTGGTGGGCAGTGCAGGACTCGAACCTGCGACCTTCTCGGTGTAAGCGAGACGCTCTAACCAACTGAGCTAACCGCCCGCTGCACATGCCTCGAAGACGCGTACTCCGGCGGGTGAAACTCTTTTACTTTAACGAACTGTTGCACTTGGGTCAATCTTCGGTCAGTCGCATGTGCGCCACGCCGCGGCCATGCCTTCCCGTCCAGCCTCTCGCCGGGTGCGATCTCTCCCACCACTTCCAACTTCCTCAGTTCCATCATGACGACCTTAGCGTCCGCCGCCGCTGCGACATAGGCCAGCGTCCCGCGCGGTGTCATTAAGAATTCCTTCTGCAAAGCTCCAAGCATTCGATGAATCTATCGCCAGGATTCAAATCCTCACGGTCACTCACCTTCTGCTCCTGTCCAAAACCGGACACTCGCACGTCTTCGCAAGGTTAGCCCGCATAGTATCGCTGCTATCGCAGTTGGCAATAGCAGGCGAAACCCTTTATTGTCCGCATAGATATTTTTCATATGTGTTTCCACACAAATTGCATCTTCGGACGCTACTCCGCGCCCATTCGCAGCGTCTAATCGTTTAAGACTCGCTATACCTGCGCAGGTAACGCGACAACAATAAATGCGACTTGGGGATTGCAAATCGCGAGAGCTGGCAGCCGCAGTCCCGTCGCCTTTTTCCATCAGAAGGAGTACCACATGAAGAAGGTTCTCGGCTCACTGATTCTTGTAACCATTTTCTCGCTTGCCGCGATCGCCGCAGATGCAGGCAAGGCTACCGTTCAGCTTCCAAGTACTGTGAAGATTGGGGCCACCGAACTTCCGGCCGGCAGCTACAAGGTCACCTGGACCGGCACCGGTGACAACGCTCAGGTGACCCTGAAGCAGGGCAAGCATGAAGTAACCACCACCGCTCAGGTTGTTGACCGCAAGCGTCCCCAGGATGCCATCGTCACCAAGACTGAGAACGGGACGCAGGTCCTGAGTGAGATCCAGTTCCGCGACAAGACGCTCGTGCTCAACGAAACCCCTGCCGACGTTGCAGGGCGGTAATGTCTGCTAAACTCGCAGCCTGGGCATCTGTCTCAGGCTGCGAACATTTTCTGTGGAAAGTGAGACCCTCATATTGAAACGCCTCCTCTTGTTGTTGTGCAGCGCTCTTGCGCTTTTCGCTCTTTCTGCCGCGGCACAGGTTCAGACCTGGAAGATCGATCCCAACCACACCGCTGCCCAGTTCTCGGTGCGGCACATGGGCATCTCCACCGTTCGCGGAGCGTTCACCAAGGTAAGTGGCTCGGCTGACTACGATCCTGCCAATCCCGCCAAGGCATCGGTCGAGGTCACCATTGAAGCCGCTTCCGTCGATACCCGCGTGGAGATGCGCGACAACGACTTGCGTAGCCCAAATTACTTCGATATCGCCAAGTTTCCCACCATCACCTTCAAGTCCAAGTCCGTCCAGGCGGCTGGCGAAGGCAAGCTCAAGATCATCGGCGACCTCACTATCCATGGCGTCACCAAGGAAGTTGCCCTTGACGTTGACGGCCCCAGCAAGCCCATGACTGATCCTCGTGGCAACACCCACATTGGCGCTTCGGCCACCACCGCCATCAAGCGCACCGATTTTGGTGTCGGCAGCTCCAATCCTATGATTGGCGATGACATTTCCATCACCATCGACACGGAACTGCTGCACCCGGCGGCCGCCAAGTAATCGACTCGCATCGGGTTCTCGGACGGGGCTGCCACGGCGGCCCTTTCTTCTTGCTTGCTACACTGAATTCGTGCGCAGGCTCATCGTCAACGCCGACGATTTCGGCATGACCCGCGGCATCAACCGCGCCATCGTTGAGGGCTCAAAGAATGGAATCATTACTTCGACCACCCTCATGGCTACCGCTTCGGCGTTCAACCACGCCGTCTCCGAAGCGCAGGCATTCAGCGCTCGCGTCAGCGTGGGTTGCCACGTCGTCCTGCTCGACGGGACTCCTGCGCTCCAGCCAGAAAACGTGCAGACGCTGCTGCAGCCGAGTTTGCCTACCAGCACCCCTGAATTTCGTATCAAGCTCAATGATTTTGCGCGCGCCGCATTCACCGGCAATCTCGATCCCTCGCAAGTAGAATCCGAAGCCGCTGCACAAATGCAGCGCCTGCAGGATGCCGGGATTCAGCTGTCTCACTTTGACTGTCACAAGCACGCGCACATGTTTCCCGCAGTGTTGCGACCCCTGCTGCGTGCCGCCAACGACCACGGCGTTCGGGCCGTGCGCAATCCTTTCGGACGCCTTTTGCCCCTGCCAGTTGGGCGCATCCTTCGCAATCCCAATCTCTGGCGTCGCGTTTCCGAGCTGGGAGTTCTCCGCAGTTTCGCCGCCGGCTTCAGGCGGGAAGTAAACCAGCACGGGCTGCGCACGCCTGACGGCTCCGTCGGAGTGCTCGATACCGGCACGCTCGACCTTGAATCGTTCCTTGTCGTCGTCGATGCTTTGCCTGAAGGAACCTGGGAGTTTGTCTGCCATCCCGGGTATAACGATGCAGAACTCGACCAAGTACGTACCCGGCTGCGTCAGTCGCGTGAGACTGAGTTAAGCGTCTTGACCTCGCCTGATGTCCGAGCCGCGCTCGAACGTCTCGGCATAGAGCTTATTTCATATCGCGACCTTTAGGCGTTGAGTGCGTGCTGTCGCACGTTACAATGGGTGCCCGCTCCATTGCGAGCCGGATGTAAGCAATGAACCCGCTCGAACGTTCTTCTCAGGAATACCGCAACGCCTTTCAACGGGTCAGTGATCTTGCGCTCCGATTGCTCGATGCCTTGAACGAGCTCCCCAGCTTCCCGAATACCTCCGGCGACGAGACCTTGCGGCGATTTGTGCAGCCCCTTCCCGAAGAGGGCCTCGGCCCAGCCGCGCTCGACGATCTTCAGAAAGTCATCGACGATTCTCGCCTCCCGGGCCCCCGTTTTTTCGGATACGTACTGGGCACCGGCGATCCCATCGCAGCTTCCGCCGACTTGCTGTCAAGTGTGCTCAACCAGAACGTGACCGCCTGGCGTTCAGGCCCTGCGGCAGCTGCCATCGAAGAAGTGGTGATCGACTGGCTCGCGCAAGCTATTGGCTGTCGCGGATTCGTAGGCAGCCTCACCGGCGGCGGTTCCACCGCCAACCTCATGGGTTTGGCGATGGCTCGTGAGTCGCGCCATCCCGCTAACGAATCAGGAGTATCCACGCCAGGGGCTGTTTACGCCTCCGAGCAGGTTCACATGTCGATTCCCAAGGCAGTTGCGCTGTTGGGACTGGGTCGTCGCTACTTGCGCCTGATTCCGTGCGAACTCGACTTCCGCGTCTCCGCCGACCTGCTCCGCCGGGCCATCGACGACGATCTGCACGCCGGGATCATTCCCATCGCGATCGTCGGTAGCGCAGGCACCGTCAATACCGGCTCCATCGACCCTTTACGCGAGTTGTCTGCCATCGCGAAGTCCTGCGGAGCCTGGCTCCACATCGATGGCGCTTACGGAGCATTGGCCGCTATCGCTCGTCCCGAGCTCTTCGACGGTATCGCGCTGGCTGACTCGATCTCTCTCGATCCCCACAAATGGCTCTACCAGCCGCTCGACTGCGGATGCCTGCTCTATCACGATCGCGCCGCCGCTCGTCGGGCCTTCTCTTTCACTGGCGACTATGCCAAGTCACTGCTCGAGCACCCCGTCGAGAGTTTCGCCTTTTTCGAGGAGACGCTCGAGCTGTCCCGCCGCTTCCGCGCCTTAAAGCTCTGGCTGTCGATGCGCTATCACGGTCTGGCCGCGTTTCGCCGCCAAATCGAGAACGACCTCGCACTGGCCAAGCACCTCGCGGCGCGCGTTGAGTCCACCGCTGAGCTTCAAATGATGGCGCCCGTGCCCCTGAGCGCCGTCTGTTTTCGCTTTGTCCCACACACGCCAACCCTCAGCCCATCGCATCTCGACGACCTCAACCGCAAAATCCTCAACCGCGTACAACGCGGCGGACGGGTGTTTATTTCCAACGCCACGATTCATGGACGTTTCGTCCTGCGCGCCTGCATCGTCAACCATCGCAGCACACTTGCTGACGTCGACGCCATTACCGACGAAGTTGTTACAGTGGGACGAGCAGTTCTTTCCGAGGCCCAACTGTAGATGCCGAACCAGCACGCAATCCCTCTGCCCACCAGTTCCGAACAGATTTACACCCAGGCGCCCTGCCGCGCGGACCTTGCCGGATCGACCATCGATCTTTGGCCGCTCTATCTCTTTCATCCCGGATCGGTCACGGTCAACATGGCGGTCGATATCCAGACCACCTGCAAGATCACGCCGCGCAAGGGACGAGGCATCCATTTGAAGTCCATCGACACCGGTCGCGAGGACCGCTTCGCCAACCTTGATGCTCTGCTGGCGGCCAAAAAGTACCGGCACGCGCTTGCCGCCTACCTGGTACGGTTCTTTCAGCCCAGGCAGGGCTTCCTGCTTGAGTCGCACTCCGAATCTCCCGCTGGCGCAGGCATCTCGGGCTCGTCGGCCATGATGATCTCCACCAGCGCAGCGCTGGCACGATTCGTGGGGCGCGAAATCGACATCGAGCAGATTCGCGTCATCGCGCAAAACGTCGAGGCCCAGCTCATCCGCGTCCCCACCGGCTGCCAGGACTACTACCCGGCGATGTACGGCGGCGTGAACGCCATCCACCTCGACACCGACGGCATTCACTGCGAGCCAATCTCCATTCCGGCCGACGAAATGAACAAGCGCTTCGTGCTGCTCTACACCGGTGCGCCGCGCCAGTCCGGCATCAACAACTGGGAAGTCTTCAAGCAACACATCAACGGCGACAAGCACGTCATCCGAAACTTCGCCGAAATTTCCCGCATTGCCCGCGCCATGCACCTCGCGCTCAAAACCGCAGCATGGGACGACGTTGAGCGCCTTCTCAACCAGGAATGGAAGCTTCGCCGCACCAACGCTCCGGGCATCACCACACCGCTCATCGATAAGCTGATTGCCGCTGCGAAAAAGCACGGCGCTCGTGCCGCCAAGGTCTGCGGAGCCGGTGGTGGCGGCTGCGTGATTTTGCTGATCGATGAAGGCACCCGTGATCGCGTGCACGAGTCCATCCGCAAGAACGGCGGCCAGCCGCTCAATTTTCAGATTTCCCGTCACGGCCTCCGTTTCTTCTCCCCGGCGAAAGGCCCTTCCGCGAAGTGAGCATGTTCACCGACGCCGAAGGACGGCTGCATCCCGCGTGGGCGTTTCTTCTCTCGGTGCTGCTTGCGTGCCTCGCCTTTCTCGTCTGCGCATACTTCGCCGCCGCGCTGGCCGGCGATCACATCCTTCGCTTCGAGGCGATTTTTCGCACCTGCCTGCTGGCCTTGCTGCTGGCTTCGTTCAGTTGGTTGCTCACGGTTGGCAATCACGTGGAGTCCCACCGCCTGGCCGCGCAAGGTCTTCCACTGGCCCTGGGCTGGCGTCTCCAGTTCCTGACGGGCAGCGGCGTGGCCTTCGTGCTGGTAGCTCTGGCAGTCGCCTCCGTTGCCATCTTCGGCAAGCTCAGCTTCCGCCTCACGCTGGGCGCCCACGGTGTCGCTCGGTTGGCGCTGGTACTGCTGGTGTTGCTCGCCGGATCTCTGGCGGAAGAACTCATGTTCCGGGGTTACCCGTTTCAGCGCCTGGTCGAAGCCATTGGCCCGGGTGGTGCCATCCTCGTCTTTTCCGCCCTCTTCGGACTGGTACATCTGACGAACCCCGGCGCGAGTTTCTGGGGACTCCTCGACACCGTGGTGATCGGTATTGTTCTTTCTCTCGCTTACCTGCGCACAGGCGCTCTCTGGTTGCCCTGGGGCTTTCACTTCGCCTGGAACGCGACGTTGGGTCTCGTGTTCGGTCTGCCCGTGAGTGGCCTTCGTCTTTTCAACGCCGTCATCCACACCACCGCCAATGGACCTAGCTGGCTCACCGGAGGCGCCTACGGTTTGGAGGCCAGCCTGCCGGGAGCACTGGTCGTCCTATTAGCGCTGCTGATCGTCTGGCGCGCCCCCTTGCGGCCGCTCGTGGAGCCACACGCATTGTTTCCGACAGGCAAACTCGTGGAAGGAGACTCCGCCGATGCCACAGCCACCGTTCCCCCTCCACCGCAATTAGGCTTATAATCTGCCCAGACGGGGTACTGGATGAGCTGCCATCGCCATTCGCAGTTCTGGTTAGCAGCGTTGCTGCTGACGGCGTCCTGTGTCTGTCTGACTTCCCGCCTCGCCGCCCAATCCGCCAAGCCAGTCGATTCCTCCCAGCCCGAGAAGATGACTAACCAGACGCGCATCCTGGTCATCCGCAGCCTGCAATCGGAGCGCGTGTTTGCCCGGGTGACGTTCCCTCAGGGCGACAAGGGTTTGAAAATCAAGAACGGCTCCGTGTTCCCGTCCGACAGCGTTGTTGCCCAGCAAGTCGCGGATTTCGGCACCGCCGCCAAGCCCGGCGATCGCTGCGTGATTACCGACGTCAAGATCACCGACAAGACCATCGCCGTTGAAATCAATGGCGGCCCCAAGAAGAAAGGGAAGTGGTATCAACACATCGAACTCGGGGCTGGGGGCGCCGCTGCCCCTGTGCCCGGAGGCCCCAGCCCTCAGAGCCTCGACGCCCATGGCTCGGTGGTGACTCTTGAGTTCGACAAGTTCGTTCCCGACGTCAATGGCGATCAAGTCCGTGCCATGCTCGCCCCCGTCTTCGACTTCAAGGCGCTCAGCACGTCCGAGGCCTTTGAAAAGACGCTGCCACCGAAACTGAAGGAGGCAATCAAAGACCACAAGATCCTCGTCGGCATGGACAAGGAAATGGTGATGTTCGCCAAGGGCCGTCCCCAGCAGCGCATCCGCGACAAGGACGAGAAGGGCGAGGACTACGAGGAGTGGATTTATGGCACTCCGCCCGAAGAAGTGAATTTTGTCCGCTTCAAAGGCAACGAGGTCTCGCGACTGGAAATCATGGATGTGGATGGCAAGAAGATCGTCCGCACCGAGAGGGAAGTGGACCTGCCCTCTAAGGAAGCCGAACTCGCCCAACAGAAGGCCGCTGCCCAAGCCCGCAGCAACCTGCTCCCAGCTTGCGCCGCCCGGGCGAAGAGGTAGAAATTACGCCGGTGAACTCAGGCCGCCGCATTCAATGTCCGCAGGGCTCGAGCCCGTCCGGTGACGGCTCCACCTGTACTGACAGCACCGGCGCCAACCCGCCCACGATTCCCCCCATCAATCCCAACGACGGCTCCACGCCGCATCTCGCTCCGGCCTCGTAGCGCTCCCAGGTTGTTCGCGCCCCTGATTTACACTGATAGAGTGAGGATCGCGCTCGCCCAGATCAATACCACCGTTGGTGATTTCTCAGGGAATTCCGCCAGAATCATTGACTTCGCCCAGCGCGCCAGGACCGCGGCGGCCGATGTCGTCCTCTTTCCCGAACTGAGTATCTGTGGCTATCCTCCTCGCGATCTGGTCGAGCGCCCATGGTTCGTCGAGCGCAATCGGCAAACTGCCGCAGCCATTGCGCAGGCGACAGTAGGTATCGCAGTGATTTGCGGCCTGGTTACGCCTGCGAGGTCCGAGACCGGTAAGCACGTCATGAACTCGGCGGCGCTGTTGCGCGACGGCCACATCGCGGCCATTCAGTCGAAGCGCCTGTTGCCTACCTATGATGTATTCGACGAGGCGCGCAACTTCGCCCCCGCCGAAAAGCAGGACCTCTGGACGCTGGCCGACACTCCCTGTGCCCTCACCATTTGCGAAGATGCGTGGAACGATAAGCACTTCTGGG
Organism: uncultured Acidobacteriaceae bacterium; assembly: GCA_963751155.1. GTDB lineage: Bacteria > Acidobacteriota > Terriglobia > Terriglobales > Acidobacteriaceae > DASRAA01. The sequence continues at coordinate 17,168 of CAVVTL010000014.1, forward strand.
ACCGCCGTCTCTACCGCCGCGATCCGGTCGAGGACCTGATCAACTCCGGCGGCAGGATTCTCCTGAACATCTCTGCCTCGCCCTTCACGCTGGGTAAGCGGCAACTGCGCCAGGAGATGCTCTCAGCCATCGCCAGCCACTACCGTGTCCCTGTCGCCATGGTGAACCAGGTTGGCGGCAACGATAGTCTCGTATTCGACGGCTCCAGCTTTGCCCTTGGCCCCGACGGCCAGCTCCTCGCTCAGGCCAAGTCGTTTGCAGAGGACATTGTCTGCTTCGACACGGTATCGCTGACCGGCGACATTCACGCTCGCGAGGAGGGCTCAGAGGCCGAGGCCTACGCTGCGCTGGTCCTCGGCACCCGCGACTACGTTCGCAAGTGCGGCTTTCGCAATGTCGTGCTCGGACTCAGCGGCGGCGTCGATTCCGCTCTGACCGCCGCCATCGCCGTCGACGCACTTGGCAAAGAGAATGTCATCGGTGTCGGCATGCCCGGCCCTTACTCGTCGCCGGGCAGCATTGACGACGCCGCCACACTGGCTCAGAACCTCGGCATCCAGTTCGAACAGGTTCGCATCAGCGACATCTATCACTCCTACCTGAGCTCGCTCCAGCCCGTGTTCGCCAATCGTCCGGCCGACGTCACGGAAGAAAACGTCCAGGCGCGCATCCGCGGTTCGGTACTGATGGCATTGTCCAACAAGTTCGGCGCCCTGGTCCTCACCACCGGCAACAAATCGGAACTCGGCGTCGGCTACTGCACCTTGTATGGCGATATGTGTGGGGGCCTTGCTGTCATCTCCGATGTACCCAAGACGCTCGTCTATCGCCTGGCTCGCTATGTGAACGCACTCTCGCCGGTGATCCCGGAAGCCACCATCACGAAGCCCCCTTCGGCTGAGTTGCGTCCTGACCAAAAGGACAGCGACTCGCTGCCGCCCTACGACATTCTCGATACGATTCTCGAAGCCTACGTCGAAGACAACCAGGCTCCCGATGCCATCGCGGCAGAACACGGCTTTGACCCTGCCTTGGTTCATCAAGTGGCTCGCATGGTCGATCGCAACGAATACAAACGCCAGCAGGCCGCACCCGGATTGAAGATCTCCACCAAGGCTTTTGGGATGGGTCGGCGCTACCCAATCGCCACCAAGATCGATCCGTAACACCGCTCAATCTCGCATCACCTAAGTGTGAAAGGAAAAGATGAAGAGTTTCCGTAAAAAAGTTGGACACATTGTAGTTATGGCAGCATTGACCATTGCTGGAACGATCCCGCTTCTGGCCCAGACCGCCATCAAGACAGCTCCCGGCCTTCCCACCGAGGCGACCGTCGAGGCCTTTCTTAAACAGATGTTCGGCTGGAATCAGGAGCTGACTTGGAAAATCGTCGAGATCAAGCCCGCCGAGGCGCAGGGCTTCTCCGAAGTCACCGCAATCTTCAACACCACGCAAGGGCAACAGGTATTCCGCATTTTCGTCACTCCCGACGAGAAGTTTGCTGTTACCGGCGACATGGTGCCGTTTGGTGCCGATCCCTTCGCCCCCGCCCGGGCTGAACTGAAGGCGGCCAACGGGCCCAGCCATGGCCCCGCCGACGCTCCCGTCACTATCGTAGAGTTTGGCGACCTTGAGTGCCCGGCCTGCAAGGCAGCCCAGCCGAACCTCACCAAGCTGATGGACGAAGAGCCCAAAATGAAGCTGATCTTCCAGAACTTCCCGATCGAGTCCCTGCATAAGTGGGCGTTGCTCGGAGCCAAGTACGTGGACTGCGTTAGCCAGCAGGGCAACGACACCGTCTTCAAGTTCATCTCGACGGTCTATACCCACCAGGGAGAGATCACCCCCGACACTGCGGACGCCAAGCTGAAAGACTTTGCGAAAGAAGCCGGTGCCAACGCCGACACAGCAGCCGCCTGCGTAGCCAAGCCTGAGACGGAAGCCCGCGTGCGCAAATCGATTGCGCTGGGCGAAAAAATGGCCGTCAACAGCACTCCGACGTTCTTCATCAACGGACGCAAGGTTGTCGGATTCGGCAACAGCACTCCGTACGAGGTCGTGAAAGCCATCGTCGATTACAACCTGCCTGCTGCGAAGTAGCCACGTCCGTTCAAGCCATGCGCCGGAGCCTCGTGCTCCGGCGTTTCTTTTTGCGGAAGACATGTAAAGCTGCCCAAGTCGTTCTGTAATGGTTCCGACGACGGGCCGTGTATTGTCCACGGCTGCCTGCAGGCTGATCCTTCTCGACGGTCGGCCCGCTGGGGTCAAGCCCGGAGGGCGACATTTGTGTGAGCCGTGGGCGCAAGCCCGCGGTCGGCGAGCGAGTTGGAACCCCGAGCCGGCTTTAGCCGGCGGCACCCTTCGTCAAGACCATTACACAATTGTCGAATTCGCTTTAGTGCCCGACAGGAATCTGCACCGCGAATCCTTCTTGCGGCGCCATTCGCAGAATGTGCGGCGTCATTACGATTAACAATTCGTCGTTATTCACGTTCTTGTTTTGTACCGACGTTCCATAGTTGGCGCCGGGCACCCGGCTCAGGAATGGATATCCCGAAAGACTGAGTGCATCCGCCTTTGTCAGCAATCCCGCCACCACGCCCGACTCTTCGTTCTTCAGCGTAATGCTGCCCACGTACTCCCGGTTGTTGATGATCGGCACGCCATTCACGCTCTGTCCTCCCAGGGTGCGAATATTCACGTCAACCGTCAGGCTTACGTCGGTATTCGAGTGGATGATCGGTGTCGCCTTCAGGTTGAGTCCCAGGTCTTCATAATTGATCGATGGGACGGGCGCTATGTAGCTCTGGTTGCCGATGACTTGCGATATCGCGCTGCTGTTGTAAATCGGAGCAAACGTCGCATTCACGATGGGGTAACGCTCGCCCACCCTCAGCAGCGCCGGCGAGTTCTGCGAGGCCCGCAGGGTAACGTGCTCCAGGTTCTTCACGTCCGACTCATTCACCTGCAGGTTGACCGCAATAGGCGGCGTCGCCGACACCCCCGTCAGCGTCAGGCCGCCTCCAAAGGTGGCAAACGGCGTGGTCAGCAAAGGGTTCTGCGCCGCCGACTGCAATTGCGCCAGCAAGGCCTGGATGGCCGTCGAGTTCGCCTGGTTGATCCCGCCCGAAGATATGAGCTGATTGATGGCATCGACGCCTCCCGGTATCAGCGACGCCAGCAACGCCGGGCTGAGGTTGAACATATTGAAGCTCGTCGGCAATTGCGTCCCCATCTGCCGCATCAGGCTCGAGCTGATCTGGTACACCCGCACGTCAAGCATGACCTGCGGCCGCCCGCCCGCCAGGCTCTCGATCATCTGTGTGGCCGCTTCCACCATCGGGAGCGGCGCCCGAATGGTAATCGTGGATTGCGCCGCGTCCTGCTGAATAAAGCGAATGTTCAGCAGTTGCCGCAGCGCGCCCACGGTATCCATCAGTTCCGGCGGCGACAGAACATCGTTCAAGTAATAGGTGCGGATGGCCAGCCGCTCGAAGTTCTTCCGGTTCTCCATTGTGTCGGCCACCACGTACATCTGCGACCCCGACAGCGGAATCCAAAAGGTCTTGGTTACCTGTGTCGCCGCCTCCATGGCCTCGGCGAAGTTCACGTTGTCGATGTTGAAGTGAAGTTGTCGCGTCTGTACCGAGTCGTCGAGCGTTGCCGTAATGCCGTAGGCCCGGGCCACCTGCGTGAGCAAATTGCGCGAGTCGCCCTTTACGTGAAAGTCCTTACGCTCGGCGCTGGGCGACACCTGTGCGTCAATTGAGTTCTGCGCGACCTGCAAGGTGCGCGTAGGGACTTTCTCGACCGCCCAAACCGAATCCTTCACCCGCTGGCGCGCATACTCGTTCGTCGGGTCAATTTCCAGCGCCCGCCTGAACTCCACGGCTGCTCCCGCCTCGTCGCCGCTCAGCATGTCTTGGTTGCCGCGCTCGAGCGCCTCCGTCACCAACTTCTGGCGCGTCATCTCGCGTGCTGTCAGGTACTCCCGGCTGCGCGGATCCAGCTGCGTCGCCCGCTCGAACTTCTCGAACGCCGCCGCTGTGTTTCCTGCTGACTTCAACTTGTTTCCGCTCGCGAACTGCCGCTTCGCCTCCGAGACATCTTTGCCTGAAGGCGGAGGAGGCACAATGGTCGTCGCCGCCGGCGGGTTGGCTGGTTGTGCAACCGCCTCGGAATGGGTAGTCGCCGGAGTGAGCGCTGGCGTCGCCGCAGGCTGCGGCGCCGCTTGACCCCAAAGCGCCAGGGTCGTCACCAGCATGAGCATCACTCCACCGGGCAATCGCATGAGTTAGAAAATTCTATGCCATGCTGGCAGCCGCTGTCTCAACCCCCATCCTTTTCGGTCATCCCGTTACTCTATGCTAAACTGCAGCCACGGCAGGAGTGGGGATGAACAAATTTCTTGGCAAGGTGCTGCTGGCTGATCTGGTGAAGGGATTGGGTGTCACCTTTCGCAACCAGGCGCCCAAACAGGTGGTTACCGAACAATATCCCCTGCAGCGTCCGCAGATCGCCGAACGTTTTCGCGGTGCGCCCCGTCTCGGCGTCAACCCAGAAACCAATGAGTCGCTCTGCATCGCCTGTGATCTCTGTGCCGTGGCCTGTCCCGAGCACCTGATTGTGGTCGGCAGCGAGCGCAATGAGAAGACCCGCCGCAAGGAACTCACCGAGTTTACTTACGACCTGAGCCGCTGCATGTTTTGCGGCCTGTGCGAAGACGCCTGCCCCACCGACGCGCTCGAGCTCACCCAGGACTTCGAGATGGCACAGTACAGCCGCGAAGGCCTCATCTGGAACCGCGAGACCCTCGAAAAAGGCCCCGAGCCGCACGTCTATAAGAGCTAATCGACACTTGCGGCAAGATCAAAGGGCGCGAGTTCATCGCGCCCTTCGCATTTTGCCCCAAACCTCTTCTACTCGAAGATCAAAATCGCGGCCGCAATCACCGTCGTCCAGCGTCCGCGCTTGTCGCCCACAGCGGTCTGCGTGTGGTTCATCGTGCGCACGATCTTGTTCGACAGTCGATAAACTTCCTTCAGTTCATCCCACGATTTGTCGGCGTCGAACTCCACGTCGAGCGTCGTGGCGAGCATTTCGGCGGCGAGTTCTTCCGCGTAATCGCCCGCGACGTTTTCGGTCTCGCCAAAGGAATGATGTTCGCTTAGATAGCCGTATGTGCTGCGATCGGCGGGAATTGCCAACCCGATACTCGACGCCACTAGTCGATGCGGTTCGCGCGTCGAATTCTCCGCAACCACGGCGAACGTAACTTCGCCAGGGTAGAGATATTTCAGGCCTTCCTTGCGGGCAATCAGTTTGCAGTGCGGCGGAAAGATCGACGAAACCCGCACCAGATTTTGCGCCGCGATGCCGGCATCGCGCAATGCCAGCTCAAATGAAGTTAAGCGTTCCTTGTGTCTCCCTACACCTTTGGTGAGGAAGATACGCTTCGGAACCATGCTTTTTCCCAATTCTCGTGCCTCCGGACGAGGCATCAGCATGCCTCGCATTAAAAACTAGCATACGCGGCCTCGTACTGCATCAGAATATAGTGCCTTAACAGTTTCTTCATGCACAATTCATGGTGCTTTGATGCACCGCCTCCCGCCAACCGTTACATTGTCAGCTATAGCAAACCTGATCGGAGAGAGTGGGGAGGCGGCCAAACAGCCACTCCCCGATTTTCTTGCCACTCCCACAATCAAGTACCACATTTGAATTACGCGAAACGGGTGCCCCACCCTTGTCCGCGTTCTTTGCGGACAGGGTGGGACTCGAAACTCGAAACTTGAAACTCCGTACCCTCCCCCGCTACCATTCCCTTGTATGCCCCTCCCGACCGAATCATCCGCCACCTATACGCCCATCCACGCCGCCCGCGGCAACCAGCTCTCCTGCAAAGGATGGGCCCAGGAAGCCGCCCTCCGCATGTTGCAGAACAACCTCGACCCAGACGTCGCCGAGCGCCCCCAGGATCTCGTCGTTTACGGCGGAACTGGCCGCGCCGCGCGCAATTGGGACTGCTACCACGCCATCGTCCGCTCCCTGCAAGCGCTCGAGAACGACGAAACTCTTCTCGTGCAGTCAGGCAAACCGGTCGCCGTCTTCCGCACCCACGACTACGCTCCGCGGGTCCTTATCTGCAACTCCAACCTCGTCGGACACTGGTCCAACTGGGAGCAGTTCAACGAGCTCGAAAAGGCCGGCCTGATGATGTACGGCCAGATGACCGCCGGCTCCTGGATTTACATCGGCTCACAGGGCATCATTCAGGGCACCTACGAGACGTTCTGCGCCGCCGGTGAAAAGCACCTCGGCGGAGACCTCGCCGGCAAGCTCATCGTCTCCGGCGGCATGGGCGGCATGTCCGGAGCCCAGCCTCTCGCCGCTACCATGACCGGCGCCTGCTACCTCGGCATCGAAGTCGACCCCGAGCGCATCAAGAAGCGCCTGCGCTCCGGATACTGCGACTTCATGGTCAACTCGCTCGACGAGGCCCTGCGCATCCTCAAGAACGCGGTACGCAAAAAGGAAAACATCTCCGTCGGCCTCGTCGGCAACTGCGGCGACATCATCCCCGAACTTGCCGAGCGCGGCGTCGTCCCCGACATCCTCACCGACCAGACCTCCGCCCACGATCCGCTCAACGGATACATCCCCAGCGGCATGACCTTGGAGATCGCCAACGAACTGCGCAATTCCGACCCCAAGGCATACGTCGAAAAATCGCTCGATACCATGGCCCGCCACGTCGAAGGCATGCTCAAGCTCCAGAAGATGGGCTCCGTCACCTTCGACTACGGCAACAACATCCGCAAGTTCGCCTTCGATCACGGCGTGAAAAACGCCTTCGATTTCCCCGGCTTCGTGCCCGCCTACATCCGTCCGCTCTTCTGCGAAGGCCGCGGCCCCTTCCGCTGGGCGGCGCTCTCCGGCGATCCCGCCGACATCCACGCCACCGACGACCTCGTCCTGCAGATGTTCCCGCAAGACCGCGTCCTCAGCCGCTGGATCGACCTCGCCCGCAAGCGCATCAAGTTCCAGGGATTCCCCTCGCGCATCTGCTGGCTCGGCTACGGCGAGCGCGCCGAATTCGGCCTCGCCATGAACGACATGGTGAAGCGCGGCAAGCTGAAGTCGCCCATCGTCATGGGACGCGACCATCTCGACTGCGGCTCCGTCGCCTCGCCCTACCGCGAAACCGAGTCCATGAAAGACGGCAGCGACGCCATCGCCGACTGGCCGTTACTTAACGCGTTGCTGAACACTGCAAGTGGCGCCTCATGGGTCTCCATCCACAACGGTGGAGGCGTAGGCATCGGCTACTCGCAGCACGCCGGACAAGTCACCGTCGCCGACGGCACCGACGAAATGGCCAAGCGTATCGAGCGCGTCCTCACCAACGACCCCGGCATCGGCGTCGCCCGCCACGTGGACTCCGGCTACGACGAAGCCAAACACTTCGCGCACGAGAAGGGAATCAAGATCCCGATGGAGACCGAAATAATATTCCGCAAGTTAGCGGTCAAAAGAGGGCCGCGAATCCTTAGACAGGCTCAGAACAAGCTCTGGGGCACCCCACACCGGTTGAAGCGCGACGAAAGGCCGCATCGGCCACACACGAATGGCAAGCGGGGCCGATTAATGGGTTCAACGGTGAGGTAAGCTGGATTTGATGGCTTGCAATATCGACGAACGGAAAAGAATCGAATCCTGGTTCAACGCGGCCCGGAAGGCGGGGGTGCCTATACCCTCAGACGAAATCTCCGGCGAGGAACCTGATTTCAGATTCCACACTCGAACCGGAGCATTGGGAATAGAACTGAGCGAGGTATTGCGACCTGCCAGTACCAATTACGGAATTCTTCCGGTCGAGGAAGAATCCTTTCACAGAGAAATCGTGGAAACCGCACAACGGAACTATTACGCGGTCTCAAACGTGCAGCCCGTGCATGTGCGCATCTATTTCACGAACGCCAGGGGCAAGAGACGTAATAAACGGGACATGGCGGATGTCCTCGCTGGATTCGTGAAGGCACAAGTTCATCGCGCAACTCCAGCTGTGAGGTTCATGCGCACGGACGCTCCTGATGGTTTTGATTCAGTAGTCATTGTCGCGGAGCCCAATCCAACCGATTGGTGGAGCGGCGAAGGTGGGGGCATAACGCTTGCCGAGATTCGCCCCCAAGTTGAAGCGTGTATCAGTGCGAAAGACAAACTTGTCCAGACTTACCGTTCGAAGTTGCCTGACGGCGCTCAGGTGTGGCTCTTGCTCTACACCGGGGTGACGGTGGCGCGAAGTATGCCCATTCCGCGCGGTATAGAGAGCTGGCACATCCCTTTTAGCTTCGATAGAGTGTTTTGGTTTGCATCCCTTGAAGGCCAATTTGCAGAGATTCGACGAAGCAATTAGTGACTTAAGTCGGCGACGTTGCAGGCCTTGCCCCCGCAGCTGAGCCCTTCTACTGAGGGTGTGGCCGAGTGCACAAACGGAGCGGTTGGCGTCAGCCCCGACATTTGCCAACGGCAGGCTAATGTGGGCGACGGGATATGTGGGCCACCGTTCCTGCCTTATTTTTTCTTCTGGCAGGGAAATTGTTTGGCAATCACCGCCGTTACAAACGAGACCGCAGGCATGTCGCGATCTTCAGGGTACACAGCGAGGTCCGCTCCCATTTTCATTTTTACGGTCAGTTCCAAAGCGCCACTGGTGAGACCTTCGGGCACACAGAAGAGTTTGTCTTTCGTCTCTTGAAAGTTGCCGGACTTATCCTGCACCATCGCACCCGCGACCCGCGCGCCCTCGACCACGCCCAAAATATAAAACGTGCATGCACTCTTATCGACCTCATTGGAAGACGTGCACAATTTATATAACTCCCCGGCTTTCATTTGTTCCGCGGCTGCGGGGTGACAAAGAAACGTTCCGAGCAGGAAGATACACGCCACGTATTTCATACGTCTCCGGTTCCTTTTGCGCGGGCGGATTGGATGATTGTATAACGGCCCTAGAGCCTGCCCTGAGCTTGTCGAAGGGTTCGCGCCCCGATTTTGGGCCGGGTGCCCCACACAAGCCCAGTTTTGGCTTGTGTGGGGCTCTTTGGCCCGTGGCCCAAATACCCCTTCTTTTGGGATATGTGGGGTTGTCTCGACTGGCCAATCGACCGTTCGCGATCTACAAACGGCGGAGCCGTGACGTGCTTTTAGGCGTGGGCGTCAGCCCGCGCTATTAACCGACAAATGATCCTCAGCCGCGGAGCGGCGTCTCTCGCCTCACAGCTCCTTGTCCATCAAAATCGGCCCCCCATGCTCCGCGATCGAAGCAAAACACCGCCGCCCCTCAAACAGATGCTCGGCGTACGAGCCCTTCACCCGCTCGACAAATCCCAGTTTGCGAAAGATGTGTTGCGAAGTCTTATTGGTCGCTTCCGTGACGGCCACCCGATACCCTTTGCGCTTCCCGTGCTCGAGGCAAGCCTCGACCAGCCGCCGCCCCACTCCCCGCCCAGCGACGCGGTCCGACACACCCAGCAGAAACAAATGCAGCGCCTCCCCGGACGAAATTCACGACCGCCGCGATACTCCGCATCCAAACCACCCAGGATGTCGAAAATCGGGTTGAACTTCGCACTCAGCTTGTCCATACCGTCAGGCACTGCCGCCGCCGAGTCCGCGGTCAGCATTGCGCCGACCAACTCACCGGTGCCCGCCAGCTCCGCCACGATCGTCAGCCCGTCGGCGGCCACTTGTGGCCACAGGAGTCTCACAAAATCCTCAAACTCAGCAGTGGTCAAGCCAACTGCCATCGCCGGTGGATCGCGCCGACAGAACACCTCCGAGAGTATCCGCGTCATCGCCTCCGCGTCAGAGGGCGTGTAAATCCGGTATTCAATCAGTCTGCTGTCAGAGGAATCAGTCACCATCGCCTCCGCTCGATCGTCAGTACCAAGGCTCGTTCAGACACAGGGGAAACAATTATGCACGAAGGCGCTGTTTTTGGGTGTGCACGCAATCTGCCTGCGACGTTTCTGGCAACCGACAACCACCCACCGACAACTGTCATAATGTCCGCATGCAAACCCTCTTCGAAGCCGCGGGTGGCATGGAAGGCATGCGCCGTCTCGCCGACGCCTGGCACCAGCGCGTCATGGCCGACGAGGTCGTGGAGCACGCCTTTAGCCACGGCTTCCATCCGCAGCATGTTGAACGCCTTGCCGCCTACTGGGCCGAGGCACTCGGTGGCCCCGCTGCTTACTCCGGTTCCTACGGCGACGAAACCACCGTCGTCAGGATGCACAGCGGCAAGGGCGAGCACGAGGAGATGGATCGCCGCGCCATTGCCTGCTTCGACCAGGCTCTCGCACGACGTCGGCCTCGCCAGCGACGATGCGCTGCGGCAAGTGCTCCACGACTACTTTGCCTGGGCGACAACGACAACCATGGCCCGCTACCACCGCTCCGCCGCCGATGTCCCCGACGGCCTCACCATCCCGCGCTGGTCATGGCACGGCCTCCAGAAGTAAACCTCGTCCACCAATCTCCATCGGCCAAGACTGCGGACACCGCTCGTGGCCCACATATCCCTTCTTTTGGGATATGTGGGTTTGTTTCGGAGCGGCGTCTCTTTTGCTCACCCGCTTCGTATCAGGGCACGACTTCGGTTGTGCCGAAAAGTCCTTTATTGTTGTCAGCCCTCACCGGCTTTGGTCGGCCGGGGGACCTGCTTTTCGCGCTTTTCCGAAGCCTCCTCAGCCCTGACGCAACCACCCTTCGCTAGGCCCACTGGCGACTGGATACTGGCAACTGGCAACCGCCTCTTCCCATTTCGGAACAATCTGGTTACCTTCGTAACGTTGCCCTGCATTTTCCCTCTCGCATTCCCCCGCACATGAACCTATCCTGAACGATTGACCCTGCGGAGGTCTCAATGAATTCGCGCCTGATCATCCGTATCTGCCGCCACACGTTTCCCGACGGACGCCACTGCCACGGCCCCGCCGTCCGCGGACGCGCCTGCTGCCGCCATCACCTCGACGCCCGCACCCGTCTCCACAACATGGCCCGTGCCCGCCGCCTCGCCTGCATCCCTCGGCTTCGCGTGCCCATGACCCGGCGCGACCTCGCCCTCGAACCGTGCCGAAGTCCTCCGCGTCGTGAACACCGGCAACGTCGACTTCGCCACCGCCCGCATGCTGCTCTGGGCCATCGATCTCGCCGCCGCCACCCTCCCCGCCGCGCCTGCCGCCCGTCCGCGCCGCGCCCATAACCCTAATATTTTCTATTACGTACCACTAAAGCCTTTAGTTTCCGAAAGCTGTACCGAAAACCCCTCACAAGTACCTGAAAATACAAGGGGGCATGGGAGGGGGATATCATCACAGTCGCGACTTGGAAACCCAACCCGAGAGAAGGCAGGCTTGGTGCCTCGGGTTCACGAACTTTCGCTGGGCGTGAACTTTCGGACGACAAGCTCGTCCAAGCATACTTCGAGCCCTCAGTCTAAGCGAATGACGCCGCCGAGCCCGCAGGGCGACATTTGTGTGAGCCGTGGGCGTAAGCCCGCGGACGTTGGCCGTATATGATGATCGAGCCGCGTAGCGGCGGCACACGAGATCTGCGGGTTGCGACCAGGCGTGGATCTCGTTGCCCCAGGCCCGGAGGGCCGAAAGAGCTTAGCCCAGCGCTTCAGCGCTGGGTACACGTAGAGGAGCGGTTCAAGTCCCGGAGGGACGGCAGATGAACTCTAACGCAAATCCCGTCCTCCTCACCCACGCCGCGCAACTCCTCACCCTGCGCGGCAACGCCGCCCCTCGCCGCGGCCCCAACATGCGCGACCTCGGCATCATCGAAGACGGAGCCGTCCTCATCGAAAACGGAAAAATCTCCGCCGTCGGCACCACCGACGAACTACGAAAGAACTGGGTGCCCCAGGTTCGCGCCCGTCTTTTGGGCGCTAACCTGGGAATCGACGAAATCGACTGCCGCAACAAAGTCGTCCTCCCCGGCTTCGTCGATTCCCACACCCATCCCGTCTTCGCCGCCCCGCGCCTCATCGACTTCGAGAAGCGCATCGCCGGAGCCAGCTACGAGGAAATCGCCGCTGCCGGAGGCGGCATCCGCGCCAGCATTCGCGGCGTGCGCGAATCCACCGCCGACCAACTCGCGCACCACGTTCTCAATGCGCTCAACGAGATGTCCGCCCACGGCACCACCACCGTCGAAGCCAAATCCGGCTACGGCCTCGATGTCGCCAGCGAACTCAAGTCCCTCGAAGCCATCCAGAAAGCCGCGGAACAGTGGCCCGGCACCGTCGTCCCCACGCTCTTCGGCGCGCACGTCGTTCCTCCTGAATTTCGCGATCACCCCGACGACTACGTCCGCATCATCTGCGACGAAATGATCCCCGTGCCGGCCTCGCGGACGCAAGCACCTGGCCGAGTACGTCGACGTCTTCTGCGAGCGCGGAGCCTTCACCCCCGAGCAATCCCTCCGCATCCTCCGCGCCGCCGTCGCCCACGGACTCAAGACTCGCATCCATGTCGGCCAGCTCACCCACACCGCGCTCGAACTTTTCGCTGAGTTTCGCCCTTCAAGCGTCGATCACCTCGACCACCTCACCGACGCCGACATCGCCTGGCTCGCCAAAACCGACACCGTCGCCACCCTGCTCCCCGCCGCCAACTACTTCCTCGGTCTCTCCACCTTCCCGCCCGCCCGCAAGCTCATCGACGCCGGAGTCGCCGTCGCCCTCGCCACCGACTACAACCCCGGCACTTCGCCCACCACGTCCATGCCGTTCGTGCTCTCCGTCGCCTGCACGCACATGAAGATGTCTCCCGCCGAGGCCATCACCGCCGCCACCATCAACGGCGCTTGCGCCCTCAATCTTCAAAAGAACAAGGGCAGCCTCGAGCCCGGCAAAGACGCCGACATCGCAATTTTCGACGCGCACGACTACCGCGAAATTCCGTACTGGTTCGGAGTGAACCGTTGCTGGAAAACGATAATGCGAGGTCGATGCTGATTTCCCGGAAAGTGCGCAAATAAAACGAGCGTCCCGCAGGACGCCCTCCCAGTAGAGCTAATTACCAGCTACTAATTACCAGGCACCAATTTCCATCACGCCCCCTCGACTACTGTTTGCGCCGCACCGCTTACGCGCAACTCCGCCTCGCCGGACTTCTCCTCCCACGTCAACCACTTCAAGTCCAGCACCATGATCGAGTACAGCACCGGAACCATCAGCAGCGTAATGAACGTCGCCACCGTCAGGCCGCCGATCTGCGCATAGCAAAGCGGCTGCCACAGCGGCCCTCCGTGCATGGCCAGCGGAAACAGCGCCAACACCGTCGCCCCTACCGTAATCAGCACCGGACGCAACCGTATGATTCCCGCGTCGATCACCGCCTGCTCAAACGGCTCGCCCTTGTCGTGCATCTCCTCGATGAAGTCGAACAGCACGATCACGTGGCTGACGATGACGCCGATCAGACTCGCAATCCCCAGAAACGCCATGAACCCGAACGACGTATTCATCACCCACAGCGCAATCAGCGCGCCCGCCACGCCATAGGGAGCCGCCGCAAACACCAGGAACGGCTTGATCGCGTTATTGAACTGGAACAGCAGCGCCAGGTAAATCGCCGTGATCGAAACTGCCAGCACCACGCCCAGGTCGCGGAACCCAGTCTTCTGCTTGTCGTACTCGCCTCCAATGCTGATCCCGTATCCCGGCGGCAACGTCTTCTCCAGCTCCTTCAGCTTCGGCAGTGTCACCGTCATGATCTCCGACGCCAGGTGTCCCGGCGCAGGGAACGCATAAATCGACATCGTCCGGAAATGGTCCAGCCGGATGATCCGGTCCGTCGACAGGCTGTTCTCCACGCTCGAAATCTGCACCAGCGGAATCTTCGTCGAACTCTGCGACCCGAATACATAAAGGTTCTGAATGTCCGACAGCCGTGCCCGCTCGTCCATCTTCAGCCGCGCCACCACCGGAATGTTGCGGTCACCGTCTTGCAGCGATGTCACCGGCACGCCGTTCATCGCGCTGGTCGCCGAGTTCGCCACGTCCATGTTCGTGATGCCCGCCAGGTTCGCCCGGTCCGGATCGACATTCAGGCTCACGTGCGCGCTCTCGTTGTCCCACTCGTTCCGCACCCGCGCCGCCGCCGGAGCGCTCCGCAGGACCGCCTCCACCTGCCCGGCAATCTGCCGCATCGTCTGTATGTCCTGCGCGCTACTCGCTGTACTCACATCGGCCCGGCTGATGACCCGTATTTCGACCGGATAGTTCACCGGATTCGTCTGCAATTGCCGCATGTCAATCCGCGCCCCTGGAACCGTCGCCGACAGCACTGGCTGCACCTGATTCACAAACTCCGGAGTGATCTCCTTCTCGTTCAACTCCACCAGCACTTCGGCGTAGTTCAGTTGCTGCGACTGTGGCGACAACGAAAACCAGAACCGCGGACTCCCGCCTCCCACCCACGTCGTCACGTAGCGCAGTATCTGCGCGGGTTTGCCGTCTTTGTCCGGATGCGCTTTGCCCCACACCTCCGCCTGCTGCCGGATGATCTGCTCCACCTGCTGAGAAGTCTGGTTCGTTGCGTCGAAGTTCGCGTCATTCGGCAGCCACACATCGGCGTACGACCAGTACTGCACGTCGTCCGGAAAGAACGACGACTTCAGCTGCTTAAACAGCACTCCCGACAGCACCAGGAAACCGAGCGACGCAATCGCTACTTTCCAGCGGTGCTCGATGGCAAACTTCGCCACCCGCGCATAGTTGCCGGTAAAGCCCTTGACCCTTCGCTCTTCAATGGGCGTCTCCGGCTTCTTGTCCGGCCGCAGAATGTAGTACGCCAGCAACGGAATAAACGTCATCGAAGCCAGCCGCGACGCTACCAGCGCACACGTCATCACAATCGGCAGGCTGAACAGAAACTCGCCCGTGTTGCCGCCCAGCATCATGAACGGCAGATAGGCCACGATATTGGTAATCGTCGCATACAGAATCGCAGTCGCGATCTTTGTCGGCCCCAGCCACGGCGCGACGATTTGCGGCTGTCCCTCCGCCAGCATCCGCTTGATCGAATCGCCCGCCACCACCGGATCGTCCACCAGCAGCCCCAGCGCGATGATCAGCGACGCCACCGACACCTGCTGAATATCGATACCCAGCAGGTAAATCATTCCGAACGTCAGCGAGAGCGTCACCGGAATCGACAGCGCCATCAGCAGCGCCGACCGCCACTCCCAGAAGCCGATCAGCGAAACAATCACCACCAGCCCGATCGCCTCGTATAGCGCATCCATGAACAGGTCGATCTGTTCCTTCACCTGCACCGGCTGGTCCGACGTGTGGACCATGATCAGGTCGTCGGGCAGGTACTGCTTCACGGCGTCCAGCTTTTCCGTCAGGTGCTTGCCAAACAGGTCAATCTGCTGGCCGTCGCGCATGTAGATGGCCAGCGTCACCGCACGGCTGCGCATCCAGTTGCCGTCTCTGTCCTTCCAGTTCAGGAAAGTTCAAGTACGTCGGCGGGCTCTGGTAGCCTCGCGAAATGTCCACCAGGTCGCGCAGATACACCGGGCTGTTCGACGACGACACGCCGATCATGACGTTCCCGATCGCTTGCGCGTCTGGAAACAGCCCCGACGGATTCACCATGATGTCCTTCGGCCCGACCTCGATCGACCCCGCCGGCAGCGTGATGTTCTGCGCTCCCAGCACGTCCTTGAGCTTCGATGGATCGTACCCATACTGCGCCAGCCGCTGCTGCGAGTAGTCGAGGTAAATCTGCTCCGGCAGCACGCCCGACCGCTGTACCTTCGACGTCTCAGGGACCCCTTGCAGCGAGCGTTGCAGCAAGTCGGTGTAGTTGTCCAGATCGTGATACGAATACTTGGCGCCCGCTACTTCCTGCAGCCGCTTTTCGGTCTCTGCCGGATCGCGAATGATCGCCGGATGCCACGAATCCGGATGAATCTCGGACCGGTGCAGTTGGTTCTTGATGAGCTGCTTCGCCGCGCGTCCGAATCGTAGCGTCATCCAGCACCGAGCTGGCATCCAGCCCCACGTAGCCCGGCCCCTCGAAGAAGTGCAGATCGCTCAGCGTGCTGTTGCGCGCGGCAATCGCCGCGATCTTCTCGAAGTCGGCGCGCACCGGCCCCGGTGCCATCGACATCGGAAACGCATAGATCACGCTTACACGCGGTTGCGGAGCGTTCTTCGCCAGCTCCGCCCGCGTCCGCTCGATCGCCTTCTTGATCGCGATGGAGCGCAGCGCCACTTCGGTCGGCGTCACCATCGGGCTGGCGACGGTCAGCATCAGTGCCGCCGTGTCGCCGAAGTTGCTGTTGAACTGAATCGGCCCCGCCCCCTTGGGCAAATTGAGCTGATTCAGCTTCAGGTTCATGTCCGAGAATTCTTTTTGCTTGTCCTTTACGTTGTCGTCGAGCTGGATGTACACCACCGACATCCCCGGAAAACTAAGCGAGCGAATGCCGAAGTCCGACGGGCTGTGCGGCTTCAGGTTCGAGTTCAGCGCGACCGTCTGCTCAATGGGCCGCGTGATGAGTTGTTCCACCTGCTCCGCTGTCGCGCCCGGCCACGGACACTGCGCCGACGCCACCCGAACCGGGATGTTCGGGTCTTTCCGCTTCGGCATGTTGTGATAGCCGAAGAACCCCCACACAAACGTCGCCAGCAGCAACACCAGCCCCACTTGGCGGTGCTCCGTGAAGAACCGCGCCATGTTGTGCGTGGTCGCGATGATCTCCGCGTCCGACTTGTGTATGTGCGCCATCGTTTCTAGCTGTCATCCTGAGCGCGGCTTGCGTACAGTCGAGGCCGGCTTTTCTATCCACTAACCACTGCCACTATCCACTGCTTACGGAATCACCCTCACCGGCTCTCCCGCCCGAATCATGTTCGTCCCCGACGTCACCACGCGGTCTGCCGGCCGCCAGCCCACTCAGTACCGAGATGTTGTTGCCATAGGTGTCACCCAGCGTCACATCCTGCGTGCGCACCTTCGGCGTGTCGCCCGTTCCCTCGGCGACGAACACTGCAAACCCTTCGTTCTTGTCGGGACTCCGTATCACGGCCGTCAGCGGAATCACCATCACTTTCGCGTTCGGCGTTCCGCCCCCGAGTACGATCGACGCAATCATTCCTGCCTTCAGTTCGTTGCGCGCATTATCGATGCGCACCTCGATCGAGTACACTCGGCTCTTCGGATCGGCCGCCGCCGACACCGACGTGATGTGGCCGGCAAAGCTGCCCGGCAGCGCTTCCGTGGTCACCGATTGCGCGCTACCCAGCTTCACATTCCCCATCGCCGTATCTGGCACTCCAAACACCGCCTTCACCGTGCGCGTGTCCGCCAGGGTGAAGCCGTTGGTTGCCGGCCCCACCAGCGTGCCGACGTCTACGTTGCGCTTTAGGACCCACCCGGAGAACGGCGCTCTCAGTTCGCAGTATCCCAGCGCCAGTTGCGCCTCCGAAACCTGCGCCTTCGAGTTGGCCACCGCCGCCGTCGTTGACGCGAATTGTGCCGTCGCGTCGTCGAGGTCCGGCTTGGTTGCCGCACCCACCGCAAACAGCTTCGTCATTCGTTCGTACGACAGTTTCGCCCGCTCATTCTCTGCCTGCGAGCGGTCCAGCGACGCCTTCGCCTGCGCCAGCTTGTCCTTGAAATCGTCCTGCTGCACTGTCGCCAGCACCGTCCCTTGCGTCACGTAGTCGCCGATGTCGATGTTGCGCATGTGCCCATCAGCGTCCTTCACCTGCTGGATGCTCGCCAGGTAGCCGTTCGACTTGAACGATAAATCCACCTGCTGATACGGCTGAATGTTCGCCGAGTAGGTGTTTGCCGTTCCAGCATCGATTACTTGCACCAGCGCCGTCCGCACCGGCGTCGGCGACTTGTCCACTGCCGCTTCTTGCCGGCATCCGACCGCGCCCACCAATATCAGTGTCGCGATCAACAGGGAAGAGGTCTGTCGTTTTGGGGACACGCTCAGATGTCCGTCATCCTCAGCGGAGGCGTGCCGCCTCTGTGTGTCGCAGTCGAAGGAGCCCTTTACAGCCACAAATCTGTAGGTCATCCCTATTCCTCGCCCATCGCTTTTTGCAGCTTGGCCCGCGCCGACCAGAACGACGCCACCGCTTGGCTGTAATCGGCATTCGCCTTGTCCAGGTTCGCCTGCTGCTGCAGCACATCGCGCAGAAGCTTGGTTTTCTGCCCGTACTGTTCCGTCACCTCGCGCAGCTTCTCCCGCGCCGACTCGCGAAATACAGCGGCCGCCGCCACTGCGGCTTGCGCCTCATGCACGTTGCGATATTCCTTGTCGACCGATAGCAGTACCTGCGACTTGGTCTCGTCCAGGTTCACCTTGCGTCTCCTCGACCTTGAGGTTCTTTTCGTTGACCTCGTGCTTGCGCCGGTTCCAGTCCCACGCCTCCCAGCTGAACTCCACGCCCGCCCCTGCTATGTTGGTCGGCACAAAGTTCACTCCGAACGGCGAAACGTAATGCACCGAAAGATCGAGGTCCGGCAGATACTTCGCCTTCGTCTGCCGCACCATGTTCTCCGCTTGCTTGATCGTGATCTCGGCTTCCTTGATGTCGGAGTTCTGTTCGAGCGCCTTCAACTCTGCCATCGAAAGGTTGTCCTCGTCCCCAGACAACTCCGCCGCCGGGGCCGTCTGGAACGCGGTATGAATGTCGCGCCCCATCAGGTTGTTCAACGTCTCTTTCGCGGTGGCCTGATTGTCCTGCAGCTTCAATAGCGAGAGCTTTTCCTGCGCCAGCTTGGCCTGGATTTCCAGCAGCTCCGACTTCAGCACCACCTGCTCTGCCAGGTACTGCGCCGAAATCCGCTCCAGCTCCTCGTATTGCTGGATACTCCCCTGCGTCGCGCTGATCGCATCTTCTAACTGCAGTGCGGTGTAATACGTTTCGCGAACGTTGGCCACTACCGCCTGCCGCTTTCCCGCCAACTGCTGGGCTGCCATGTCCACCGACAGCCCCTTGCCCGCGATCCCAATGTTGATCTTGTACAGCGTCAGCAGTGGCTGCGAGACGTTGGCCATCACATAGGCCGTGGGTTGCTGCGGAGTCGTAATCGGAGTGTTCGTCGCCGGAATCGGCCCGATGCCTGGATACGACCCAAACTGCCCCGCGGGCACTGTGAAGCTGATCGGCGCCAGCAGTTCCGACGCAAAAATGTACGTATTGAAAGTAGGGTAGCGGTGCGTCTTAAACGCCAGGTAGTTCTCTTTGGTGTCGGCCAACTGCAGTGCAGTGATCTTCAGCATCCGGTTGTTGGCAACCGCCAGCTTGACCGCCTGATCGACTGATAACACCGCCGGCTGGTCGTCCGCCATGGCCGCGAGCGCAAATAGCGCGCACGCAACCAGCGCTCGGACCGCTCTGAACGGCAACCGCAGCATCACCCTCGCCTTCGGTCACGCAGACATAGACTCTGCCTGCGCGACACGGAAAATGTCCTGCTTACGGCTTTCCAGATCACTACAGAAGCCGCGAGACTAACCCCTGCCAAGCTTTTTTATTCACGCTGAGTGTAGCGGTGGGCCAAGGGTTTGGGCAACCCTGATTCGCGCCCCCGCAGCGCCTTGTTCTGTGGAGTAGGACTGCTCCCACAACGCCCCCATCAAAGCATGGCGCCCCGGATTCCAAACCCCGGGGCGCCAGTAGGTCTAATTGCTAGCTGTTAGTTGCTAAAAATTAAACATCGCCTGTAGCTCAATCTTCCTCGGTGCCGACGACGACCCAAACGGCCCGCCCGCGATCGCGTTCGGCTCTCCAAAGAGCGGCGAACTCAGATTCCCCACCAGCGGAGCGTAATTGATGTTGTTAAACACGTTGCGGGCGTTCACGCTGATCGTCAGGTTGTAACGCCGGTTAGTGGAGCTTCCCAAACTCATCGGCCCGCCCGACGCGCCCCCAAATCCTCCGCCATGTCGATGCCCGCCGCCCGGGCCACCCATGTCTCCGCCCCCGCTCTTCGTCTCCGGCCCGAAGCCAATCGTCTTGCTCAGTCGCAGGTTCAGCGAAAAGCGCCCTGGCCCCATCCCGTAGTACGGAGGAATCACCGTCTGCCCCGCCAACGGCGTCAGGTTGAAGGTGCCCCACTTGGTCACCACGATGTCCTGCCCCGACACGCCGGCCTGGGCGAACGTCGGCCGATCGTTGAAGATCGAGTCGCCGTTGTAATCCTGCCCCAGCGTGATATTGAACGGTATCCCGGACGTCACCACCAGGAATGGATTCAACCGGAAGCCGCGCGGCAGCGCCACCGTCCCGCCGATGAACGCGCGATTCCGCACGTCGTACGCGGTTGGCCCATAGTTCTCCGCCAGGTTGTACTGGTTGTTGGGGAAGCTGCTCGCCCCGCTCGTATTGGCATTCACGAAATTCATCGTGTACCACCCGAACAGCGACACTTTCGACCCCACCCGCACGTTCGCGTTTACGATGAGCTGGTTCTGCTCAAACTCCCCGCCCGATTCGTACTGGTAGATATTTCCCGCCGCGCTCCCATACGGCCTTATGCCGCTCGTCGGATCGTTCGGGTCGTACGTCCCCGGCAGCGGCGCGTTGATATTACGTGTCAGGAACTCATGCACGCCTTTCGAATTTAGGTACGAAATCGCGATGTTCGCGTTTTTGTTGATCTGCCGCTCCACGCTCACGGCCGTCTGCATCGTGTACGCCGCCCTCAAGTTAGGCGCCAGCTGATACGAAGTCGGAAACGATTTGGCTGTATCCAGCAGCGGACTGCCCTGCGGTGGCACCAGCGGATAAAAGTTCGGCTGGTACACGATGTACTGCTGCTGCGTCGTTCCATTCAATCGGTCGGCCTGCAGCACGTACTGCTCGTCGAAGCGGTCGTAGAACATTCCCCATCCCGCGCGCAACACTGTCTTCGGCGTAGGCTCCTTTTCCCAGCCCCCACGCGAACGACACTCGCGGCGCCAGGTCCCCATTGTCGTGGATGTCCGTCTGCGACTCAAACCGCAGCCCATAGCTCACCGTGAAGTTCGGCTTCCACCGCCAGTCGTCGGAAAAATACAGTCCCACATCGTAGTACGTTACCACGACGGACGGCGTGCCATAGGTGATGGCGAACTGTCCCGCGCCGCCTCCCGCCGCGCGAATCTGTGCAGGCGTCCAGCCGTTGGCGATGCCTTGCTCGGTAATCTGATACGCATCCAGTGAGTTGAACGTAAACGTGCCGTTGAAGTTCGGGTTGGCATATGTGTCGTCCCGCTCTGCCCGCATTCTCGCCCCGAACTTGAACATGTGCTTTCCCTCGAGCACCGACGTGTAGTTCTGCAGCTCGAAGTGATACTGCGAGTCCAGGCTGTAACCCGCGCTGCTGCCGCCTCCGACAAACGCTCCTTGCACATTGACGACAGCCGCTGTGAACGCCGGTGTCTGATTCAACCGGTCGCCCAAGTACTGGAACCGCGTCTCATTCACTACTTTGCTGCCGAACAGCTGCGTGTCGCTGATCTGCACCGTGTTTTCAGTCGAGGTAACGTCGTACGCCTGGCTCGGCAGCGAGAACTGTCCCACGCCCTGGTCGTTTTGCACGTTCTGCCACCACTGATACCGCACGCTCAACGTATTCGTCGGCGTCAGTTGAAAATCCATGCGCGGACTTACGTTAGTGCGCGTCTGCGGGATCGGGACCGACGTGTTGTAGGGCTCTTGGTGCAAACGTCGTTGGGTCCAGCACAAAGGCGTTCACGATCGCGTTATCGCCGATGTTCCGTCGCTCGAAATTGATGAAGAACGACGTCTTCTTGCCTACCGGTCCGCCGAAGTTCGCCGTGTACTGCGTCGTGTCATATGCGGGAGTGCTCGTCGCAAACGGGCTCGTCGAGTTGAAGTACGACGAATTCCCATTTACCGACACGCTGCCGTGGTACAGGTCTGTTCCCGGCTTGGTGAAAATCTCAATGCGCCCATAGCCCAGCTTGTCGTACTCGGGCGAGAACGGGTTTTGATTGATTCGAATTTCCCGGATCGAAGACTTCGGCGGCAACTGCCCACCGGTGAATCCGTCGATGTAAATCTGCCCGCCGTTCGGTCCCGCTGACGGTCCCGCCAGCGCCTGCAAGTCATCCGCCAGTTCGTCCGGATCGTCCGACAGCGCATCCAGGTCTTTGCCCGACAGTACCATCTGCGAGACGTTGCTCTCCGCCGACGTGTCCAATCCGATTGCCTGGTCTGAAACGTTCACGTTTTCCTGCTGCGTCGCGATCGACAGCGCTACGTCCATCTTCTGCGATTGTCCCGGCTCAACGTCAATCCCATCGACTTCGTAATCGGCAAACCCCGCGGCGGTTACTTTGATTCCGTATTTACCCGCGGCCAGTCCCTTGACGTCATAGCTGCCGGTCGCGTTGCTGCTAACCGTGGAGACTTTACCGTCGGGCGCAGTTATGCTCACCGTCGCCTTGGTCACTGCCGCGCCCGAAGGATCGGTCACCGTCCCATGCAGCGACGCCAACGCTGTCTGCGCCAACATCCAGCCGCTTGTCAAAATCACAAAGCTCGATGCCAGTACTGCAACCCGGATTGCCTTCCGGAAACCAACTGCTTTCATGAATCTCCCTGCCTTACGAATCACACTGTTGTCCGTATTAGCCAGTTATCCTGACTCGCCGTCTTTCTAGCCACCAGTCACTGGCCACTAGCCACTGTCCTACTGCGCATCCGCCTGTCCGCCGCCCAAGCTCCACGGCGATAGCGTCATCCCTTGCGCACCCGGAGACGCCGTTAAAATCGGCTCCACTCCGGCCACGACCGTGATCGCCGTTACTCCCGTTCCATCGCCTTCGGTTGACACCAGAATCACCGCATCGCCCTTCTGGAATTCCGTCAGTGTCATCGCCGGTGTGCGCGTCAGCATCTGCTGCAAATCGCCACCGCCACTCCGCTGACTTCCGCCGCCGTAGCCGCCCGGTCCTCCTGTAGCTCCCTGCGGGGCCCCGCCCTGGGCTTGAGCTCCCGGCGCTCCCTGCTGCCCGCTTGCTGCAGGCCCGCCCGGACCGGCGCCCGCTGCGCTGCCGCCTGCGCCTGCCTGGCCCTTGAGCCGCAGCGCTATCCGCTGTGCAAAGGCCAATGGCAACTTGCGCAACTGCGTATCAGGTGTCACCTTCACCGTCACCGGTTTCTTCGTCAGCAAATCCATTACGACAATCGAATTGTCCGCGGCATTCACCGAGGTTACTGTCCCGGCGATGTTGCGGAATGTCCCGGCCACAATCTCCTCAGCCGCGAACTCCGTCCCATCCTCGTTCTTGGTTCCCCGTGCCCTCAACTGGTCGCCCACATGGATGTTCGCCAGCGTACTTGGCTTGGCGTCGTCGAACTTAATCGAATCTGTCGCATACCGACGGACCACGGTCTTCTTATTGGTCTTGATCAGGATCTTCTTCGTGCCGCCAAAGCCGGTTACGGAAATCGTGACTGTTCCTGCTGCGGGATCTACCTCGCTCACCAGGCCTCCGGTGCCGCGCTTCTGCCAGTCTTCCTGCTCCTGTTGCTTCTTGGCGCTCACGTCAGACTGCTTCATCACGATGACCGCGGTCGCCGCCAGCGATTTCCCGTCGTCCGAGGCCTTGCCCCGCACCAGTATCCGGTCACCCACCTGCAAATCCTGCACCGTGATCACTGTGGCGTTCTTCAGGTCGGTCGCCCCCGGAGGAATCCGAACGACCCGCACTCCATCGGGAAGGGATACGTTGATGTTCTTCCCCTCATCCGTGGTCAGCACCAGGGCGCCGCCGTCCACCGACTTGATGGCTCCTACAGCCTTGGCCTGCGGAGTTGCCGGCGCCTGCGCCATTGCACCCGTTGCCAGCACCACTGCTGTCATCACGATTACTGCAACCCGCCAGTGCACTCTTCCGTTCCCTCGTATCATCCTTGCGTTCCTTAATCCAATGTCTATGAGTATGGGTGCCCCACCCTTTCCCCTTTTTTGGGGAAAGGCCCGGAGCAATGAGTCCAAACCAGCGGTTCACAATTACCCGTTGTTGACGGACGGGTGGCCCACAATTGCGTGCGGTTGGCAATTGTGGGAGAACCTTCACATTCAATTTTCTTATTTGACGATGGCGCGTACTGTGTCGTTTTGTTACGAAGGGTTAAGGAATTACTACGCGGTTTCGGGCTGCGCAGTGCGCGGGCCGTTTCCGTCACTTGAACCGCTCGAATGTTACCGGGCTAATTGCTAGTTGCTAATTGCTAGCTGCTTCCTCAACACTCAATCACATTCAACGCCAGACCCGCCAGCGACGTCTCTTTGTACCGCGACTGCATATCCAGCCCCGTCTGGTACATCGTCGCGATCACCTGATCGAGCGACACTTTATGTTCACCCGTCTCGCGCATGGCAATGCGGCTGGCATTGATCGCCTTCACCGACCCCATCGCATTGCGTTCGATACACGGAATCTGCACCAGCCCGCCAATCGGGTCGCACGTCATCCCCAGGTTGTGTTCCATGCCGATCTCGGCCGCGTACTCCACCCGCAGGTTCGAACCGCCCTGCGCCGCCACCAGTCCGCCTGCGGCCATCGAGCACGCCACGCCCACCTCACCTTGGCACCCAACTTCCGCCCCCGAGATCGAAGCATTCTCCTTGTACAGAATCCCAATCGCTCCGGCGGTTAACAAGTATCGAAACAGTCCTTCGTCAGAAGCGCCCTCGACGAATCGAAGGTAGTAATGTCCCACTGCGGGAATAATTCCCGCAGCCCCGTTCGTTGGGGCCGTCACCACCCGTCCGCCGGCTGCATTCTCTTCATTCACCGCCATCGCGTACACATTGACCCAATCCATCGGGGCCAGCGGATCACCAGCACCAATCTCCTTGAGCCTCCGTGCCAGCCGCGGTGCACGCCGCCGCACATTCAATCCACCAGGCAGCACCCCTTCCGTCTCCAGTCCACGCTGCACGCAGGCCTGCATCACGCTCCAGATGCGCACGATGCTTGCGCGAATCTCCACTTCGCTGCGCCACGTCTTCTCGTTCTCCAGCATGATCTGCCAGATCGCCAGCTTCTCGCGCTCGCCAATTGCCAGTAATTCGTCCGCGCTCGTAAAAGGGAAGGGAGGAGCCTTCAACTGCGACGTGCCCGACGCTTCGCCCTCCCGCAGCACGAACCCGCCGCCGACTGAATAAAAAATCGCCGAGTACAACTCCGCGCCCGCCCCATCGAACGCCGTGTATTTCATCCCATTGGAGTGACCCGGGAGCGTTTTCGTCTTGAGAAACAGCAGGTCGGTATCTTCGTGGAAGGGAATCGCCACCTCACCCAGCAGCTTCAGCTCGCGCCTCTGCCGAATGTCGCCCACCTTCGCATAAATCGTCGCCGGATCGATCGTCTCCGGCGCCTCGCCCGACAATCCCAGCAGCACTGCCCGATCCGTCTGGTGCCCATGCCCCGTCAGCGCCAGACGAACCAAACAGCTCCACCTGCACCCGCGCTACTTCCGCCAGCAGCCCACGCTCCTGCAAGTCGAGCACAAACTGCCGCGCCGCTCGCATCGGCCCCATCGTGTGCGAACTCGACGGCCCCACCCCGATTTTGAATATCTCAAAAATGCTGGTCTTCACTCACCCTCACTGCCTCTTTCTTACCACGTTCCGTCGCCGGGTGCGCTACCTTATCGCCGGCTATTGGTGATCGGGGTAGTCTTCAGCTCGAGCGCACTCCTCACCCCGGCCCAATCCTCCTCAGCCCCGGAGCGGCGTCCTGGCTTCTGGCTCGGCATCCCCCGAAGCCCAAGTCCTCATCTCCCGGCGTCGATTCCTGGCTCTCCGATGTCACTACCCTAAGGGTACGCAAAAAACATTATTACAAATGTTATAATGTGGCCCATCTCTGGCACCTTCAGGCACGATTCCGGTCACCCTCAGTTCACCCCAACTAATGCTTTAGTTACCTTCCTCCGCCTGCCGCGTCCAATCCTCGTGCCGCCCAAACCATCGACGAACCTGACGGAAGCCGAACTGAGGTTAATGGAAGTTCTGTGGCACCGCGGACCTTCCACCGTACAGCAAGTCTTGGACGCCCTATCCGGCGATAAACCCTTGGCCTACAACTCAGTACTGACCATCATCCGGATTTTGGAGAAGAAGGGCTACCTCGCCCACGCCAAGTCTAGCGATGCCCGGGCCTACGTTTACGCGCCCCTGGTGCCACGATCAGAGGCCGCCCGCTCGGAAGTCCGTCATCTGGTGAAACGGCTTTTCCAGAACTCGCACGAACTGCTGGTTCTCAACATACTCGAAGACGCTGGCTTGAGCGAAGATGAGCTCCAGCGCTTAAAGCAATACTTGAAGGAGCGGGAGTAGCCGAGATGCCGTTCAATTCCCTCGATATCAACGCTCTGGCTGGGTTTGCTGCGGGCGGTCTTCTGAACAGTCTCCTCGCCGGAACTGCCTTGGCTGCGCTGGCCTGGTTGGTCTCCCGAATTGCCAGCCGCTCCAGTTCTGGCACCCGTTTTGCCGTTTGGTTTGTGTCACTTATAGCGATTGTGCTGTTACCCTGGGTCGGATCCGTCGCGCTCGCCTCCTCCCCGGCGCATCCGGCCCTGGCCCCTGGCGCGATCACCTTGCCCGAATCTCTCGCCTATTACGTGTTGGTTGCCTGGATGCTCGGTTCCGCGCTTGGACTCGCCCATATCTCCCATGGCTTGTATCGGTTGCGTTGCTTGCGCGCCTGTTGCACCCCAATCGACCCCATGGACATTGACCCGATACTGCGGGCATCCTTGTCAGGGATCCAGTTACGGCGCAAGGTAACTCTCTGTGTTTCCAACGCGGTGCGCGTGCCCGCCGCCCTCGGATACTTCCGTCCCATGGTCGTCTTTCCCGCGTGGGCGCTGGCAGAAATTCCTCCGCACGAAATGAACGCCATCTTGCTTCATGAGCTGGCGCACCTGCGCCGGTACGACGATTTCACTAACCTTGCGCAAAAAGTGGTTAAAGCCTTATTTTTCTTTCATCCAGCGGTTTGGTTCATCGAGTCGCGCCTCACGCTGGAGCGAGAAATGGCTTGTGACGACGCGGTTCTTGCCGCCAACTTCGCTCCCCGCGCCTATGCTGAATCGCTGGTCAGCTTGGCGGAAAAGAGTTTTTTGCGGCGCGGCGTCCAGTTGGCCCAGGCCGCAGTCGGACATGTCCATCAATTGAAAATTCGACTCGCTGCCATTCTCCGCAAGGACCGTAACCTACAGAATAGTTTGAGGATAAGCAGGCTGGCGTTGATGTTGATGTCGTTCGCGGCCATCCTGGCAACCTACGGCGTGGTGCGTTCGCCCCAGTGGATCACTTTCTCTCCCAGGGCCCCTGAACAAATCGCCCAAGTCGATCCGCACTCCGCTTTGTCCTCGTTGAACGAGCGGCCGCAGCCCGTAAACCTCACGCTTTCAAGTGTTTCCCGATTGCCAACTCCCGCGGCGCACAGGGCAACCGTGCCACTCCACCGAAGCACAAAATCCGTGGAATCGCAGCTGGTCCCGGCCCCACTGCAAAGTGCAGTTCTCGGTGCGCTGGCCGATCGCGAGGCCTTGCCGCCGGTTCCCGTCTCGAACGTTTCGCCGCATCTTTCTGATTACCAAGTGCTTGTGATCTTCCAGAGTGCAGCGCTCGGTCCCGACGGTCCGGTCCTGTGGCGGGTAACGGTGTTCCACCTCACCCCTGCCCAGCAAGTCTTCCTCAACGGGGGAATCCGAAAACAGATTTAACCCTAAGGCGTGCTAACCAAACCGGGTTCAGGCACGTCAACTAAATGTTTAGTTTTACCACCAATATCCGTTCACAGGAGCAAAGGAACAATGAACTTCCCGTCCAGCAAGCATCGCATTGGAGCCGCAGTCCTGGCACTCGCCCTCGCCGCCGGGCTCGGTGCCTATCACTTCATTCAGCCAACCGGGGTGCATGCCTCTCCCACTTCCAACACTGCGCCCCTTGACGACAGTAAGGTCGGCGCGCTGTTATCGCTCGACCAGGCGATAGAGGCCGTCGCAGCCCGCGTTACACCGGCCATCGTCAACGTGAACGTCACCGCCAAAGTGAACCAGAAGGCGATGATGCAGGGAATGCCGCAGGGCCTGCCCGATAACATGCCGGAAGGCATGCAGCAGTTCTTCCAGCGCCAGTTCGGCCAGGGCGGCCCGCAGCAGCCGCAGTTTTCTCACGGCAGCGGCAGCGGCGTCATCTTTTCGCCCGACGGCTATATCATTACAAACAATCATGTTGTAGAAGGAGCCACTGACATCAAAGTAACCCTCAGCGACCGGCGTACGTACACCGCAAAGATGATCGGCGCCGACCCCCTTACCGATCTTGCGGTGCTTAAGATTGATGGCAGCAACTTTCCCAATGTCCCGCTGGGCGACAGCTCCCAGCTTCATCCCGGACAAACTGTGCTCGCCTTTGGCAATCCATTCGGATTTCGGTTTACCGTAACCCGCGGCATCGTGAGCGCGCTGAACCGTCCTAATCCTTCCAACGATGACCCCCGCAAGCCGGGCCAGTACATCCAGACTGACGCTGCCATCAATCCTGGCAACTCCGGCGGACCTCTAGTTAACGCGCGCGGAGAGGTGGTGGGCATCAATACCTTCCTGATCTCGCCATCGGGGAGCTTTTCAGGCATGGGATTCGCAATTCCCACTCAGATCGTGCAGCCCACGGTGGACTCGCTGGTGCGTTACGGCAAGGTCGCCCACTCCTACATTGGGGTAGGCATCACTGACGTCACCCCGGAGAACTCGAAGTTCTTTGCCCTCAAGGACCCGAACGGCGCGGTCATCAGCGAAGTGCAGCCTGACTCGCCAGGCGCGAATGCCGGGCTCAAGGTGGGAGATGTAATCGTAGGGCTCGACGGCAAGAAGGTCACCGATGCCGGACAGCTCCAGGCGGAAGTAAGCTCCAAGCGGCCGGGTACCAAGGTCGCATTGGAAGTGGAACGCGACGGGAAGGCGATCAACGTGCCGGTCACGCTGGAAGAATTGGCCGCGAAGGACAAGAAAGAAGAGCTCTCTGCCAGTGCCGCCGACGGTAAGCCTCGCTGGGGAATTGGCATCGCCGATCTCACGTCAGACGTCCGCGACCAATTACAGGCGCCAGCAAACATCAAGGGTGCCGTGATTCAGCGGGTTCAGCCGGGAAGCCCGGCAGAAGATGCTGGACTCCAGCCCGGCAACGTAATCCAGAGCGTGGATCGCAAGCCCACACCGACTGCTGCCGACGTTCAGAAAGCCTTGGCTAGCGTTCCCAAGGGGCAAGACGCCATGGTTCTGGTCTGGGGTAACGGTGGCAGCACGTTCCGCGTGCTGCATGCCGACACCGCGGCCTCAAACTCGCCCGGGATGTAAGAGCCTCGCGGGATGGTAGCGAATCTTCGTGCGGGGCGGCTGTATCTCGTGCCTAACCCCCAGGGCGCGGAACGGAAGGGCACGGAGTGATCCGTGCCCTTCGTTGTCGGCCGTAAATTTCTCTACGATTGCTTGGAATGAGAGCAGGAAACCATCAGTGGGCCAAGAGAACTCCGGGGGGACCCCAAGTTCCGTCTCCGGGAGGCAGAATCGATGGCGGCGGATTCTTGCGTGGCCAGTACAGTCGCATCACCAGATAGAGCGGTCCATTGGGCGCGGGCAGCCAGTTGGATTTCTTGTCAGCCGAAGGCTCGTCCTTCTGGATGTAAATGGTAAGTGAGCCGTCCGCGTTCTTCTTGAGTTCAGGCAGCATTGGCGAGTTGATCAGGTAGCGGTTGATAGGATTCTCAATCAGCAATTGGGTATTGGCATCGTACATGGTGACTGACCAGAAGGCCCTTACCGGAGGAAGGCTGTTGGCAGAGAACGTCAGGGTGTAACTATGCTTGCTGCCGTCGAGGGGCGCGCCAATTCCGTCGACCTTAGTTGACGGATACATGGCTTCCTCGGCGTCGTTGCCATAAATCCCAGCCATGGCAGCAGCAGCACGGCTGAGGTTGTCCCCATGATAGGAATCGCGGTTGCCAAAGGGAGCAGACACACGCCACCCGTTCACGCTCTTGCCGAGTTGATCGCGGCGCTTCTGAATGGCTTCGTATCCGTCTTTGACCGCGGCGTCAATTTCAGACTTTTGCGAGGCCGACAGATTGGCGAGATCGAAAAGCTTGCCGGCGCCGATACCGATGGTGGCGAATTGCAGGCGAATCGCGGCCTCTTC
Organism: uncultured Acidobacteriaceae bacterium; assembly: GCA_963751155.1. Taxonomy (GTDB): domain Bacteria; phylum Acidobacteriota; class Terriglobia; order Terriglobales; family Acidobacteriaceae; genus DASRAA01. The sequence continues at coordinate 47,449 of CAVVTL010000014.1, forward strand.
CGGGACTTCGGGGCAGAACTGCAGCAGGAAATTTAGGAACTTGGGAAAATCAGATTTGAAGGCGTCTTCGGTGAACTTGGGGAAATCAATGGCCGGCGGCGCGGGCGGCGGCGGCGTATGGGCATAGGCCGAGAGGGTCTGGGCTTTGTATCCATCCTGGATCTTCTTGACGTTAGCGATGTCGTTGGGGCCGAAGAGCTGGGTGCGGAAAATGAGCAGGCTAAACTGGGTTTCAGACTGGAATGTCTTCAGGATGCCCGCGGGCGTGACGCCGTGCCAGCCCGGCCCGCTGATCATGTAACAGCCCCCAAAATTGCCCGTCGTGCGCGAGCCGACGTATCCGTAGTTGAAGGTGTACATGTCAATCAACTGCACGGAGTAATAACGGTCCTTGGGAACATCGGGAACGCAAAAGACGATGGGCTCGGCACGCAGGTCGGCCTGCAGCATGGAATATGGCGTGTCAGAGTTGGGGGTAACCACCGAAGTGTCTTTGGGTGTGAAGACATGGGAGTCGCTGACGATGGTGTTGAATGGCCCCTTGTATTGCGAGTTCGTTTTATCGACGTTGAACTCATACATCGCCTTGTAATTGGCAATCATCGGGAAGGCGTAAACATAGGCCTGCTGATAATCGTCCTTATGGATGACGCCCTCATCGAGCTTGCGGCGACAGGAAACCGTGAGCAGGGCGGCCAGAAGGGAAAGCAATACGAACGCGAACACGGTGCGGCGGCGTAAACAATAGGGCATGATTCCTCGCTTGTGGGGCCAGCCAATCAGCGTTCTAAAAAAGTTGATGGCAGCGCTCCCATGATACTGGAAACAATGGTGCGTCTTTCCGAGAATGTGGCGGAACAGGTGCGCAAGTTTATACGTTCAACCTGGGGCCAGGCAACGCAGTTCAGCCAATGCGGAGATAGGTCGTATAAGGTTCGTCCGAGATTTCGACGAATGGCAGCAGACTGAGTGGGCCGGCGCTGGTTGACACTTCCCATGACCTTCCCGCTGCTCGCTTGGCGGCGAGCAACTGGCGGCCCGTGACCGAAGGGGCTCTCCTTGGTGATCGGGAACAACACAAGGGGGCCATACATAAGCGCGACGAGATTGGGATGCTGCGGGTCAATTGGTTCGAGACGAGTCGTCATGGGCAGGTTCAGTAAAATGCGGTCGCCGGACTTCCATTGGCGGCGAATGGAAGAAAAGTCTTCCGGGCGCCAGACGAACCATGAGCGCTGGTTCCATTCACTGAGATCGACCCATCACTTGACCACGCCGGAACCCGAAAGTGTATGGCGAACTCGGCTGGACGCGTCGGCGTCAGATCAAACTCCACCACCGTTTCGTAGGGATAATTACTCTTCTGCTGCAGCTCAATGTGATTGCCGGCGCGATCCCAGCGCAGCGTCGACGGGACGTAAAGGTTGACGTAGAGGTCGTCGTCATCGTGGAAGTAGGAGCTGATGCCGTAGTCGGCAGCGATCTGCGGAAGCGTACCCGAACAGCAAGGCCAGCGGTGGTTCGAGTACGCCTTGCTTCCGTGAAAGCTGTAGTCGGAATAATAGAAGGCAGTGCCGTCCGGCTGGAGCGGCTTGGCTCCAAGGACGGTGTTGTAGAGTACGCGTTCCATGCTGTCGCCGTAGCGTGTGTCGCGGGTCACGCGCAACAGTGAACGAGTGAGTTTAAAGTGCGCATACGCGCCACAAGGCGTTTCGAAGCTTTTATGCTGGTTGGGGAGTGTAGCAGCGAGCGCTCCGGTGTTGGGTTCGCGCAAAAGTTCGTCGGGGCCCCAGCCTCCGGTGGCAAAGCTTTGTGTCGACACAAGCATCTCGAAGCCATTGCGGGCCGCGCGAAGATGCTTCTCACTGTTCAACGTGAGGAACGCCTGCATAGCGGAGTTGAGGGCGTTTACGTAGCTGTAGGCATGCTTCCCGGGGAGCACGTTGACGCCCGCGGCTAGGGGATCGAAATAAGTCTTGTCGTCGAGGAAGCGGACTGCCAATTGCTTGTATCGCTCACCAGCACCCCGCTGATAGGCAAGAAACAGGTTCTCGGGAAGAGTATAAGACTCGTCCCAGTTGTAGGAGATGTCGTTCTCCTTGCCCGACCGCCAGGATTGGTCGCGGTCGACGGCGTGAGGCGGAAGATAAGGCAGGGCGGTGTCGGTGGTCTGCTGGAGAATCGCGAAGGCGTTGGGGTCGTTTGCGAACTGATGCGAGTCGATGAGCCCACAGACCAGTTTGTCGTAGCAATAGGCCGGGAAGCGGTTCTTCTCAAAAAAGCCCTGGCCTAGCGATTGGGCATAGAGCTGATTGAGCCGCAGGACTTTTTCACGCGTGGCCAGGTCGCCGGTAATCGCGTAGTAGCGCGATAGGGCGGAGGTCCATTGGCCGAAGGTTCCTCCCGGGCAAAGGCCGGCGCTGTCTTTGCGGTAGTCGTAGTCGGATTTGTACATGTACCAGCCGCCTAGGTCGATGCCAGGTGCGGGTTTGCCCGACATAACGCGGAAGGGTCTCATCAGGGCGTCTTCGTCGAGGGTCATGAGGACTGAGTGTGTATCGTCGAGCTGGCGCTGGAAGAGGTCGCTGTTGATGGAGACGTCGGAGTAGGGGAAGAGATCGAGCGGTGCGCGCTCGGCAGAAGTGGTCGGCGAAAAGGTGCGGACGCCGAAGGCGAGCGCTGCACCGAGCACCGTAGCGCGCTGCAGGAAATCGCGGCGGGAGGTAAGAGGAAAGGTCATTGCGCCTACATTATCCACACGCGACGCCGGAATCGCCATGCCAGAAGAAAGGCAGGCGGGAGAGTTTGGTGCCGGAGGAGGGTGAAGCAACGTCGGAAGGCGAGGCGAACTGCGCGGGGCGCTTCGCATCGGCGGCAATGGAGGCCCTGGGCAGAGTCGAACTGCCGACCAACAGTTTAGGAAACTGCTGCTCTATCCATCTGAGCTACAGGGCCGTTGCGGACAACTTCATTATCGCATGTTGAATTTGGCTGGCGAAGGGGAGCCAGCGCGGGAGGATCGTAATAATCAGCCGCCCCTACGGCGCCTTGCCGGACGGAGCAGTGGTGGAGGTCTTGGTGGAGTTTTCGTTCCACCATCCGCCACCGAGCGCCTGGAAGAGCGACGCCGAGTCGGAATAGCGGGCAGCGGCCGAAGTGGTGCGATCGAGAGTCGTCTGCAAGTACTGACGCTGCGCGTCGAGGAGCGAGAGTTGGCTGATGCCTCCGGCGGTGTAGCGCTGGGTGGCGATGTTGAAGGTCGCTTCGGCCTGCGCCGCGGCTTCGGTACGCGCTTGCAGAGTCTGGGCATCGTGGTCGATGGCGCGAAGCGAATCGGCGACCTGCTCGAAGGCCTGCAGGACAACCTGCTGGTAGTTGGCTCCGGCCTCTTCGTAGGCGGCGACGGCTTTGCGCTTTTCTGCTCGCAGCGCGCCTCCGTTGAAGATGGGCTGTGCCAGGGCGCCGCCGATGCTCCAGACGTCGCCGCCGTTGGTGAAGCTGGTGCCGATGGCTCCGCCGCTGGCGGAGAGAGTGATTTGCGGATAGAGGTTGGCGGTGGCCACTCCGACATTGGCGCTGGCCTGGTGCATCAGCGATTCGGCAGCGCGGATGTCAGGACGCTGGCGCACGAGCGATGAGGGAAGGCTGACCGGTAGTTCTTCGGGAAGGTGAAGTTTGTCGAGGGTGATGGCTTCGATGTGAGCTTCAGCGGGCGATTTGCCGATGAGCACGGCCAGTTGGTGGTTGACGACGTCGAGTTGCTGCTCGAGCGGCGGAAGGGCGGCGCGCGTCTGCTCGACCAGGGTTCGCTGTTGGTTGATGTTGTAGGCGCGAGGCCTCCGGCTTGTACGCGCTGCTCGGTGATGGCGAGTTGCTGCTGTTGCAGGGCGAGCATCTGGCGAGTGAGGTCGATTTGCGAGCGCAGTTGCGCCTGACGAATGGCGGCGGAGACGACGTTGCCCGCGAGCATCAGGCGCGCGCCTTGCAGTTGCCAGTTCTGATACTCGACTTGCGCGTTCAGGCTCTCGATGAGGCGACGGTTGGCTCCGAAGAGATCGAGCGCGTAGGAGACGGCGACCGAACCATTGAGCAATCCGAACGGCGGCGGACTGGGGAAGGGAACTCCGAAGGTGGCGAGGTCAACTTGTTCACGCTGCGCGGAGATGCTGGCATTCACGGACGGATATTTCGTCGCGCCGGTGCGGGCGTTGGATTCTTCCTGCGCCTGCTTGAGACGCGCGGTGGCTTGCGCGAGCGTGGGACTGTTGGCGAGCGCTTCGCGCACGAGGCGATCGAGTTCGGGAGACTGGAAGAGCGTCCACCACTGCGCGGGGATGTCAGTCGTCGACGTTGAGGTGCTGCGCAGATCCGGCCGGTCCGGCGGAGCTGACAGTGGTGGACGGTTGCGGCTCCGGGGTGTAGGTGGCGACGGTCGGTGGCGCGGGTGCGTGGTAGTGCGGACCGACGGTGCATGCCGCTAAGAGGCCTAGCGCGATCAGCGCGAACAGAGTCACACAGGCGATTGAGGCTTTTGTACGATGCCAGTTTTTGGTCTTCGTTAATAGAGTTCATTGCGCGCACCTCAATCCAGCGTCCGGCGGTAGGTTTTGACCGCGATCGACATGACAACCAGCGTGAAGATGATGAGCGGCCATACGCTGGGCCAGGAGTTCGCCCAGCCGTTGCCCTTGAGCATGATGCCGCGAATGAGCCGGTTGAAATAAGTCAGCGGCAACAGGTTGCCGAGGAATTGCGCCCAGCCGGGCATGCCCTGGAAGGGAAACATGAATCCCGAGAGCAGAATGTTGGGCAGGAAGTAGAAGACGGTGAGCTGGACGGCCTGCAACTGATTCTGCGCCAGCGATGAGAGCGTGATGCCGACGGTGAGGTTTGCTGCGACAAACAGCAGCGCGACAAGATAGATCGCGCCGACGTTTCCGAAGAACGGAACGTGAAAGACAAAGCGCGCGGCCAGCAGGATGATGCTCGACTGGATGAGTCCGATGCCGATGTAGGGAATCAGCTTGCCGGTCATCACCTCGATCGGAGTGGCCGGCATGGCGAGCAGGTTTTCCATCGTGCCGCGCTCGCGCTCGCGGGTGATGGCGAGGCCGGTCATCATCACCATGGTGAGGGTGAGAATGACTCCCATCAGGCCGGGCACCACGTTGTACTGTGTGATGCCGTCCGGGTTGTAGAGGCGGTGCAGTCGCACGTCGAAAGGCGGCGGAGCCCCGGCCAGTGGCGCGAGCGGACCGGTGAGTTCCTTCTGGATGACCGTCTGAACGATGCCGTTGAGCGCGAAGAGTGCGTTCGACGCGGCACTTGGATCGGTGGCGTCGGCTTCAATCAGCAAGGAAGGACGCTCGTGGCGCAGAAGCTGGCGGGTGAATCCGGCAGGGATGTTAACGACGAACAGCACCTTGCCCTGATTGAGCGCTTCGCGTCCGGCGGCCTCGTTGGGCAATTCGCCGACGAACTTGAAGTAACCGGAGTTCTTCAGTCCCCACAAGAAGCTGCGGGTGATGTCGGTGTTGTCGGCGTTGATGATGGCGGTGTCGAGGTGCTTGGGGTCGGTGTTGATGGCGTAGCCGAAGAGCGCCATCTGGATGATGGGCACGCCGACGATCATGGCAAAGGTGACTCGGTCGCGGCGAAGCTGCAGGAACTCCTTGCGAACGATGCTCCACCAGCGGGCCAGCGAGAATACGCTGTTGCGGCGTCATGCCTGGCCTCCGAAGTTGTCGGAGGAGCGGCTCATCATGTAGATGAAGACGTCTTCCAGGCTGGTATCAATCGTTTCAACGTGCAGCCCCTTGGCCGCGGCGTCGGCTGACACGGTACGCGCCAGCGCCGCGGAGTCGGTGCCGCTGACGTGCAGGCTGTCGCCGAAGATGACGGTCTGGTCAACGCCGGGCTGGCCGCGCAGCGCGTCCTGCAACTGGATGAGACCGGTGCCATGGATGGCCCAGCTGCTGAGGTTCTGCTGGGCGATGACTTCGGCGGCGGTGCCTTGCGCGAGCAGTTTGCCGTAGGCGATGTAGGCGAGCTTGTGGCAGCGCGAAGCTTCGTCCATGTAATGAGTGCTGACGAGAACCGAGATGCCGTTGGCAGCGAGGACCTGGAGCTCGTCCCAGAAATCGCGGCGCGCCTTGGGATCGACGCCGGCGGTGGGCTCGTCGAGCAGGAGCAGCTTGGGATTATGCAGCATACAGGCGGCGAGCGCCATGCGCTGCTTCCATCCGCCGGAGAGTTCGCCGGCGAGTTGTTTCGCGCGGCCGGTGAGGCCGAGGTCGGCGATGGTCTGGCGGACGACGTCGCGGCGGTTGGGTACGTCGTAGATGCGGGCGACGAAGTCGAGATTCTCGGTGATGGTGAGGTCGTCCCAGAAGGAGAATCGCTGCGTCATGTAGCCGACGTTGCGCTTGATGTCGCTGCTTTGGCGAATGAATGTCGTAGCCGAGGCAGGTGCCGCTGCCGGAGTCGGGATGCAGCAGGCCACACATCATGCGGATGGTCGTGGTCTTGCCGCTGCCGTTCGGGCCGAGGAATCCGAAGATTTCCCCGCGACGGACGCGCATGGAGACGTTGTTCACCACGTGCTTGTCGCCGAAATGCTTGTTCAGGCCCTGCACGTCAATGGCGTATTCGGAGTTGGCAGGATCCGTCATTGCAGCGTGACCTCGAGGGGCTGGCCGGGATGAAGCAGCGGCGCCTTGTCCACCGACGGTTTGGCGATCACCATGAAGACCAGCTTGGAGCGGTTCTCGTTGCTGTAGATGACCGGCGGCGTGTACTCCACCTGGTTGGAGATGAAGGTGATGGCGGCGGGAACGTCAGCCGAGCAGCCGTCGCAATGCACGCTGATGTTCTGGCCAAGTTTCAGGCTGCCGACGGTGGTTTCGGGAACGAAGAAGCGGACTTCGATGTTCTCCGGCGGTAGAAGCTGGACGATGGGGCTGCCGGCGGCTACCCACTCGCCGGCGCGATACAAGCGTGTCGAAGACGAGGCCGTTGCGAGGCGAGGCGATCTGCTTCTGCTGCAACTTCCATTGCGCCTGTGCCAGGGCAGCGCGGTCGGCGGCGATGACTCCGGCCTGCGCCTTGAGTTGCTGCTCGCGCCCGGGCAATTCGGCGACGGCGAGGTTGCTTCTCATACTGGCGGACGATGGCGTGCGTTGGATTCGACCGCAGCGCGCGCAGTAATGAGGTCGGTCTCGGAGATGCCGCCCGCCGCGTATTGCTTTTCGTAGCTCTTCAGCAGATCAATCGATTTCTGCTTCTCGGCCTGGGCTTGGGCCAGTTGAGCGCGAATGACGTCGATTTCCGGCGGGCGCTTGCCGGTCTCGATGTCGGCAAGACGGGCTTCGTCGGCCCGTAGAACCTGCTCGGCCTGCAGCGCGGCAGCGGCTTCGGGTTCGCGATCGAGCGTGAAGAGAGGATGGCTGGCGGTCACGACGTCGCCGCGGCTGACGGACAATTCGTCGAGACGTCCGCCCTGGGGAGACGCGACGTACACGTACTTACCTTCGACATAGCCCTCAAAGCCGCTGCTGGAATGCCGCGAGCACCCGGACGGAATGCTGCCACAGTCAGGGAGAGCCCGAAGACAATGCGGTGAGAGGGAAGAGAGTTGATAGCTTCATGGTTTTCTCCGCAGGGATGTCTTGCCGCGAATGGGATTGCGGCGCTTGGTTGGCGTCGGGGCGAGACCTTGGAGCAACAGTCCGGTGATGTGGCGTTGCATTGTGCTGACGTCGAGCGGAGGCCGCTGGAAGACTTCAGCCCAAACGCGGATGGTGGCCATGTGGAGCATGACGAGGCCGAGCGTCGAAAACACCACCAGCAGGGGATCGAGGTCACGGTTGACGGTTCCCGAGGCCTGTCCGCGTGCGATGGCCTCGCCTACGATGCGGACCTTCTCGATGGGCAAGCGACGTAGCATCCGACCGCGCAAGAGGCCGCCTTCGTTCAGAATTTCCCGCATCCAGGTGGAAGGCACCCAAGGTGCCTGCTGGATCTGCTCCAGCAGGCGGTGAACCACGCCGCGCAGAATCTCGGCCGGAGCGTCGCCGGGTTGGACTGGGTCCCATACGTAGGTGATGACAGGGACCAGGCGCTCGTCCACTACGGCGTCGATCAGTTGCTCGCGGTCGTCGAAGTGGTAATGCACCATGGCGGGAGTAAGGCCTGCGCGGCGGGCGATCGTGGAGAAGCTGGTTGCGGCCACGCCATGTTCGGCGAAGAGTTCAGTGGCAGCGTTGAGCAGCAGCGCGCGGGTGTCGCGGTCGGGATCGGCCAGAGGACGGCCAGCGGTGCGAATGTGTGTGGTTGCGACCATAATTAATTAACGACTAAATTAAATAAAAGCAGAGGGCCTGTCAAGCTCAAGATTGTCGCTCCGTTCCCGGATCGCCAGCTTTTAGCTCGCCGCCAAGGCTGTTGACGGTGGTTCTCTATACGGGCTTCTTCGAGAATCGTGTCGCCATTTGGGGGGCAGGGCGCCCCAACTAACCAGGAGACTTGCTTCTTCAAGAGGACTGTCTCCAGGGTATCTGCCCGACGTCTCCAATCCTTCTAACTCACTGAGCTGACGCAGGTAGAGAAACCTCGCAATGAGGCAGTCGCTCTCTTGTTGGCGCCCGTGCGCCGTCCTACTGTGTGAGCAGAAAAAGCGAGTGCGCGGTGATGACGGAAAACAGCCACAGCGAGCGAAAGAGCGGAGCTAGCAGAGATCGGAGAGGGGCGCAGCGCTTTCCTCTCCGGGGGGAAGCGTGGTTCCAGTGGCAGTCCCAGTCGGGCCAGTGGTGTCAAGGTCTGGGATCGACGCGAAATGTGGGCCGGGAGGGTGCGTTCGTGGAGACGGAAACCTTGCCTCCGATGGTTTCGCAGCTGCGAGTAGTAGTGACTTTGATCGGCTCGCCGGAAACGGAGATGCAAGTGCGCTTATGCGGTGCCGGGCAAGTCCGGCACGTCCGTCGCGAAGGAGGTGCTGCGAGCGGGTTCGGAGCGTGGGTGCACTTCCGCACTGAAGCGGTGGAGTAGCTGAGTTGAGGGCAAGCCGAGGTTGGCAGGTGGACGCCGGCCACGGGTACATAGGTGGTAACAACTGCACGGTGGTTGCGATCGGCACAGACCGCGGCCCAGTGCGACGACCAAACAGGCTGTGCCGAGAAAGGGAAAGAAAATCAATGAAAGCAATAAAAGGTGTTTGTTGGTTGCTGGTCCTCGGGGTCCTGGCGCTACCCGCGCTAGCCGCTCCGGTCAACTTACAGTTTACCGGGCTTCCTACGGGTGCTAATTACTGGGGAGTAGCGAGCTACCCGTACAACATCAGCGTCAATGGAGGCCCCGATCAATGGATGATGTGCATCGGCTATTACGAGCACATCGAAGGCGGAGAGACGTGGCAGGCGAACGTCGCCAGCGTCGGAAGCCTGGATCCGACCACCCATTTGGTGTATTACGAGGCGGCGTATCTGTTCAAGATGGCGGTGACCGACGGGGGCGCCGATCCGAATATCAATGCGGCAACGTGGTATTTGCTGGAGGGCGCACCCAGCCTGACGACCGAAGCCGCCGCGCTTGTGGCGTTGGCCCAGAACCAGTCGTACACGATGGGCGAGTTTGGAGACGTTCTCCTGTACTCGGCGATTCCGGGAAGCGAGAGTGGAAACCTGGGGACGGCACAGGATTTTCTGGCACATACGCCTGAGCCCGGTACCCTCATGATGTTCGGCTCAGGAATGATCGGGCTGGCTAGCGTTATGCGCCGGAAATTGCGCCGGTAAACGCGGAAAATTGATCGTCTGAAGTCGTTGGCCGGGCTGCCGGGGAGGCGGCCCGGCCTTTGTTGTGCCTGGAATGGCTCCGGGCCCGAGTGCGGCGCGCCCTTCTCCCGAAGCCGACATCGCCTTAATAAAAGTCCCTGTATGGCCGATTAAGTACTCATGAACTCCCATGACTCACGGGCGACTGAGGCCTGTGTGGAATCGGCCTCTCCGGCCATCTGGGATGGAGGTTGGTGAATGAAACGCGGCGGTTGGTTGGTGGTGGTGTCGTTGGCCTTGGTCCCTGCAAGTATGTGGGCGCAGACGTCAAAACTGGCTCCAGAACTACAACAAGTGTCGGGGAACCAGGCGGTTTCCATCATTGTGCAATACAAGGCAGTAGCGCAGACAACAAAGCAGACTACGGTCTCGCTACTCAGCGGTCAGCTGACGGGACAATTGGGTGTGATCAATGCGGCGAAAGCTACTGTTCCGGCGTCGTCTCTTGAGGCCCTGGCGGCGGATCCTACAGTCGCCTACGTTTCTCCCGACCACCTGGTGCGCGCAAGCATGAATAACGCCGCACCGGCGGTGCTGGCAAACTACGCCTGGGGAATGGGACTGGACGGGACGAGCATCGGCGTCGCCGTGATCGATAGCGGTGTTCACGCGGTGGATGACATTGGTGCTCCCGGTGGTGCGACGCGTCTGCTGGCGAGCTTCGATTACACCGGCGAAGGCCCGGACGACCTGTACGGGCACGGTACCCACGTGGCGGGAATCATCGGAGGCGACGGAGCCGACTCCACATGCCCGGCGTGCAACGTAACCATCAAGGGAATCGCTCCGAACGTGGGTCTGGTGAGTTTCAAGGTGCTGAACAGCCAGGGACAGGGAACCGAGAGCGGTGTTATCCAGGCCATTCAGACGGCGATTCAGTTAAAGGCAACCTACAACATCCGGGTGCTGAATCTGTCGCTGGGTCATCCTGTCTCGGATAGCTACAAGAACGACCCGTTGTGCCAGGCGGTGGAGCAGGCATGGAAAGCGGGCATCGTGGTGGTGGTGTCGGCGGGCAATGGAGGGCGGGACAACACCTTCGGGACCGCCGGTTACGGAATGATCGAGTCGCCGGGAAACGATCCCTATGTCATTACGGTCGGCGCAACCAATACCCGGTCCACACCCGATCGGGTTGACGATGTGATGACAAGCTACAGCGCCAAGGGGCCTACAGCTGTGGACCACATCGTGAAGCCTGATCTCGTAGCACCGGGCAATCGCGTGGTGTCGCTGGCGGCGCCTGCCTGGCTGGAGTGGCAATATCCGCAGAACATCGTGCCCCAGAGCTATTACGAGAACGGCGGTGGTAACGCTGCCTCGACCCAATACTTCGTGCTGAGCGGGACGAGCATGGCAACGGGAATGGTCAGCGGCGCCGTAGCGTTGATGCTGCAGCAGGATGCGACCCTCACGCCCGACCAGGTGAAGGCGCGGCTGATGAAGACGGCCTATAAGGGCCTGCCGCGTTATGTGACCGTAGTAGACGGCGATGCGACGTACAACGTGCAGTCCGACATTTTCACGGTCGGTGCTGGCTATCTGGATGTGGAGGCCGCCCTGTTGAACCGGGATAAGGCGCCGGGGGTGGCGAAGTCGCCCACGGCAGCATATGACAACTCCAGCGGGCAGGCGTACTTCCTTGCCGATATGCAGACGCCATGGGGCCAGTCTTCCTATCACGGCTTACTGGCGAACTCTTCATCTGCCGTCATATGGGGGCCCTCGGTTGTATGGGGGCCTGCGGAATTTATCGCGGGCGCTCCGCCTTCGGGCAATTCGGCCATGTGGGGAAGCTCGGCCATGTGGGGCAATTCGGCCATGTGGGGCAACTCCGCGATGTGGGGGAACTCGGCCATGTGGGGCAACTCCGCCATGTGGGGCAACGGCGTGGAGGTAAATGGCGAGAACTAAGCTACGGATCCTCTCTCCCTAAGGGCAGGGAGCGATTGCGGCAACCGGGGGCGGAGGTAGGGCTAGTGAAGCCACGAGCGAGCACATTCATCTCGATGGTCTGCATCACCGGCGTCCTGGTCCTGGCGCTGGAGCTGGCGCGAACTTCGTGGACCGCACCGGGGATGTTTGTGGCGTACCTGGTGGCCGCAGTCATCGCCTCAGCGCTAAAGGTGGAGCTGCCGGGGATCAACGGAACGCTGTCGATCAACCTGGTCGTGAACCTGCTGGCGGTCGTGGAATTGTCTTCCGGCGAGGCGCTGGTGGTGGGCTGTGCCTCTGCGGTGTGCCAGTCCCTTTGGCGCAAGCACCACGTAGAGGCCGTGCACGTGCTCTTCAACCTGGCGCAGATGGCGCTCACCGTTGAAGTGGCCCAGACGGTGTTCCATCAGATGGGCAGGGCGCTGGGCCCGAGCCTCCCCTTGCGATTGCTGGCGACGTCGACGGCGTATTTCCTCATCAATACGCTGCTGGTGGCGGAAGTGATTGCGCTGACGGAAAAGCGCGACTTCGGCAAAACGTGGTCCGGCTTTTATTTGTGGTCGTTTTCTAACTACCTGGTCGGCGGAGTCCTGGCCTGCGCAGTGGCCTGGTCCAATGCTCACCTGGGTTGGCAGGCCTCGGCCATGATGGTGCCGGTGGGTTACCTGCTCTATCGCTCTTATCGTCTCTATCTGGGCAAGCTGGAAGACGAAAAGAAGCACGTCGAGCAGATGGCCTCGCTGCATTTGCGGACCATTGAAGCGCTGGCACTTGCCATCGATGCCAAAGACCACACGACGCACGACCATCTGCAGCGGGTGCGGGTGTTCGCCGTGGAAGTCGGCCAGGAAATGGGCTTGGCCGAAGGAGACCTCGAGGCATTGCGGGCGGCGTCCCTGCTGCACGACATCGGAAAGCTGGCGGTGCCGGAGCACATTATCAACAAGCCGGGAAAGCTTACGCCGGAAGAGTTCGACAAGATGAAGATCCATCCCATTGTGGGTGGTGAAATCCTGGAGCGGGTGAACTTCCCCTACCCCGTGGTGCCGATCGTACGTGCCCACCACGAACGCTGGGACGGCAAGGGCTATCCCGACGGACTCAGCGGCGAAGACATCCCCATTGGGGCTCGCATCCTCGCTGCTGTGGATTGCCTGGATGCCCTGGCCTCCGACCGGCAGTACCGCCGTGCCCTGCCACTGCCGGAGGCGATGGCGGAGGTGGCGCGGGGCGCAGGCACGCAGTTCGATGCTCGCGTGGTGGAGGTACTGCAGCGCCGCTACCAGGAGCTTGAGAGCAAGGCCCGCACGTTGTGCGACCAGCCGGAGGCAAAGAAACTCTCGACCAACGTGAAGGTGTCGAACGGACATGCTCCGGCAGCGGGCTTTGAGAGTGCGAAGCCGGCTGCGCGGCGCGAGGACTTCATGGCTTCGATTGTGGCGGCGAGGCGGGAAGCACAGATACTTCTGGAGTTCAGCAGCGACGTGGGGCGATCCTTGAGCTTATACGAGACCCTCTCGCTGATTGCGACCCGCGTGGGAAAGCTGGTTCCATATAACACGGCTGCGATTTACTTGGTGCGCGGCGCCAAGCTGATTCCTGAGTACGTGATCGGCGACGACTTTCGCGTGTTCGCAGCGCTGGAGATACCTGTGGGTGAGGGCCTCACCGGCTGGGTGGCGCAGAACCGGCAGGCGATTCTCAACGGCAATCCGGCAGTCGAAGGTGGATATCTGAAGGGCAGCAGCGCCGCCACTTGCATGTCATCCGCTCTGGCGGTGCCGCTGGTGCGCGGGGAAGACGAAGTTCTGGGTGTGCTGGCTGTGTACCAGACCGAGGCGGACGCCTTTTCTTCCGACCACCTGCGCATTCTGTTGGCCATGGCGCAGAAGATAGCTGCCTCCATCAGCAATGCGATCCAGTACCAGGCGGCGGCAGACTCGGCCAAGGTGGACTACCTCACCGGACTGCCCAATGCTCGCACACTCTTTCAGCACCTTGACGCTGAAATCTCGCGCTGCTCGCGTGAGCGAAGCCGCCTGGCAGCCATCGTGTGTGACCTGAACGGCTTCAAGTCGCTCAACGATCAGTTCGGTCACCTCGCGGGCAACAAGGTGCTGGAGGCATTTGCCACCCGCTTACGCTCAGTTTGCCGCGACTATGACTTCATTGCTCGTATGGGTGGTGACGAGTTCGTGATGGTCACTCCAGGCATGAGCCGTAAAGCGGTTGAGGAAATTTGCCGTCGCGTGAACCTGGTGGCCGAGGAAAGCGCGTGCGAAGCCTGTCCCGGTGCAGTTCTATCGGCCAGTGTCGGCGCTGCCTTCTTCCCTGAAGATGCACGCGACGCTGAACAACTACTTGTAGAAGCCGATAAACGTATGTACGCCAGGAAAAAGGAGCAGCGGCAAGCGCCGTACCCCGGCGAATTGCCGGCGCTTCTACCGTCCTTGCAGTGAGAAAGAGCCATGAGCTGGTGGAGATTATTGGCCGATCGCATTGTCTTGGCGCTGCTGACCGTGGTGGTCGGTGGCCTTCTGTCAGCCACCCTGGCCCGCTATGCCCCCGGATTCGGCGCCGATGAGCGGCTGCTCGATGCGCGGCTCAGCCCTGAGAGCGCCGCGGCGATCCGGCAGGAACATCCGGAGCAGAGAACGGTGATGTCCTACTATGTGGGAGCTCTGGGCCGCATGGTGCACGGCGATCTTGGAACGTCGAGGAGGCTGCAGCGCCCGGTAACACAGCTTCTCGCGGAGCGCGGTCCGGTAACGTTACGCCTGGTGGCATCGGGACTGGCCATCGCTTGGATCGCAGCTCTAACGCTGGTTCTAGCGTCGTGGCTGACGGATCGCTTCGGGCTTGACATGACCTTTCTGGTAAGTGCTGGCGCTCTCTTGTGCCTGCCCGTAGGAGCAGTCGCTCTGCTGCTGATGATGGCCAATGCCCCGGCATTTCTGGCCGTCGCACTGGTCGTATTTCCCAGGTTCTATCGCTACCTGCACAACCTGGTGCGCGCGGCGGAAGCGATGCCGCACGTAGTGGCTGCCCGCGCTCAGGGGGCCGGCGCGGGGCAGGTGCTGCTGTGGCACATCGTTCCCGTCATCCGGCGGGAGCTGTGGGCGCTGGCCGGTGTTTCCTTGGGAGTCGCTGTCGGCGCAGCCATCCCTGTCGAGGCCTTGTGCGGGACCGCGGGCATAGGGCAATTGGCCTGGCAGGCCGCTTTGGGCCGCGACCTGCCAGTGCTCCTCAGCGTGTCAGTGCTAGTGATTGCCTGTACTGTGCTGGCGAACTCCGGAGCTGATCTTCTCGCGGGCGCTGCGAGGCAGAGGCCGTGAAAACCCTGCGCCTCGCGGCCTTCATCGTCGCATCATTGATTACGATGCTCAGCGTGGTGGGCAGTCTGCTGCCCCGGTTCGACTGCATACGGCAGGACCGCGAGCACTTCTCGAGTGGGCCGACGACGCAGCACTGGCTGGGCACCGACGCCCTGGGTCGTGACCGACTGTCGAGACTTCTGCATGGAACGCGCGTCTCCTTGTCGCTGGCTCCGGCCGCCGCAGGACTGTCGATGCTGCTGGCCTTTGTGCTTGGGGCTGTGCCGGGCTTCCGCGGAGGTTTATCCGAACGCGCTGCCAAGACTGCGGTTGACCTGATGCTGTCGATCCCGTGGCTATTTCTGTTGCTCATGGTGCGGGCAGTGTTGCCGCTCAATACTTCACCAGAAGTTTCGGCCGTCATTACCTTCTCCATGCTGGGGCTGCTGGGATGGGGAGTGCCGGCTCGCATCCTGCTGGCGCGAGCGCGCACCCTGCGGGAGTCGGAATTCGTGCTGACGGCTCGGGCGTCGGGGATCTCCCGGCGGCGGCTGCTGTGGGTCGGCGTTGCTCCGAATCTCTGGCCGGTACTGATGGCGCAGTTCTGGATTGCTCTGCCGGTGTTCATCCTGGCCGAGGCCAACCTGAGCTTGCTTGGCTTGGGGGTGGGTGAGCCGGTGCCCTCTCTGGGCAACCTGTTGCGCGACCTCGAAGGTGCGATGTCGGTCCGCACTGACATCTCCAGCTTCGCCCCACTCGCGGTGCTGCTGCTAGTGGTCGGGAGTTTGCAAATTGTGGCTCATGAGTGGGAGGCGAACTGAGATGCAACGCAGGGTTCTTGCTGTAGGTCTGTTGCTGCTTGCGCTGGCGAGCGTAGCCGTGGGTCTCGATGAACTTCGGTTCTATATCTACTCGGAGCCCAAGACCTTCAACCCCGCGCTGGTGGCTGATGACGCTTCCGAGACCGTGCGTTATCTCACCGGGGGAGTGCTGGTCCGGCTGAACCGGCAGACGCAGCAGGCCGAACCGGAGTTGGCCGCCGCATGGATGAACTCCAAAGACGGCCGGACGATTACGTTCCAGTTGCGGCGCGGCCTGCGCTTCTCCGATGGAACGCCGTTCACCGCGCAGGACGTGAAGTACACCATGGACGTGCTGATGGACCCCGCGCTCCATTCGCCCACGGGAGACGCTTTCCGCTCGGCGCGTGGAACCGTGAACACCTCGGTGCTGGCGCCCGATCGAGTGAGCATCACGTTTCCGGCGCCGGTCGCCGGCCTGGATAAATTGTTCGACCAGGTGGCAATCGTCTCGGCGACATCCCCCAGGAAGGAAATGGCTGTGCTCGGGCCGTTCTATATGGCCGAGTACAAGCCAGGATCCTACGTCCTGTTGCGACGCAATCCCAATTACTGGAAGCGGGATGAGTCGGGTAAGCGCCTTACCTTATCTGGATTCCGTAAAGTTGGAGATCCAGGCCAATCGCGATATAGAGATGCTGAAGTTCACCCGCAACGAAATCCAGCTGATTAACGCGATGGACGCGGACTACTTCGACAAGCTCTCACGCAGCGCTCCCGGCAAGGTCCGTGATGCGGGTCCGGGATTGGATTCCGAGCAGATGTGGTTCAACCAGGCGCCGGGCGCGCCGGTCGCGGCCTACAAGCTGGAGTGGTTCCGGTCGCGCAACTTCCGGCGCGCCGTGTCGGCGGCCATCAATCGCGATGATTTGTGCCGCGTGGTTTACGGCGGCCACGCTGCGTCGGCGCGCGGGCCGGTGTCTCCAGCCAATAAGTTTTGGTTTGATGCCACTCTGCCGACAAGTCGCTTCGATGCGAGCTACTCGTTGCAACTGCTGCAAGCCGACGGCTTTCGCATGAAAGACGGCAAGCTGATCGATCGCAGTGGGCACTCCGTCGAATTTTCCGTCGTGACCAATGCCGGCAATCGTTCGCGGGAGCGCATGGCGACCATGATTCAAGCGGATTTGCGAGCGATCGGCATCACGGTCAATGTGGTGACGCTTGATTTTCCGTCGTTGATTCAGCGCATCACCGAGACCTTCAACTACGAGGCCGCACTGTTGGGTTTGACCAATGTGGATCTAGACCCCAACGCAGTTATGAATGTGTGGCTGAGTTCGGGCGAAGAGCACCAGTGGAACCCGCGGCAGAAGACGCCCGCAACGGCGTGGGAGGCGGAGATCGACCGCCTGATGCGCAGCCAGGCTTCGGCGCTGGACGAGAAGGCGCGCAAGCGAATCTTCGACCGGGTTCAGGAAATTGTCGTTGAAGAACTTCCTTTTATTTACCTGGTCAACAAAAACACGCTGCTTGGGATTTCTCCCGCTTTGCAGGGTGTCGTTCCGGTGGCGACCCGTCCTCAAGCGTATTGGAACATCGAAAGGCTTCGCCTTTCAACGGAGAGGGCCGCCAATGCCAAGTGAGTGCCCGCTACTGCAGGTCGAACTGGGAGTCGACTATCCAACAAAACTCGGCGCCCTGCGGAATATTGCCTTTAGTTTGGAGCGCGGCGAAATGCTGGGCCTGGTGGGAGAAAGCGGTTCAGGCAAGAGTACGATCGCCTTGGCCCTGCTCGGACTACTGCGTTGGAAAGGCGGCCACGCCACTGGACGTGTTATGTTCGCCGGCAGCGATCTCTTGGCCGCGAGCGAGAAACTGTGGCAGCAGGTGCGCGGGCGACAGATCGGCTTGGTGCTGCAGAGTCCAACCGCCAGCCTGAATCCTGCATTGCGGATTGGCACGCAACTTGGCGAAGCGTGGCGCGCCCATGAGTCCGGTCGCAAACAGGCCTTGGAAGCGGCAGTAGGCAAGGCGCTGCTCCGCGTCGGGCTGCCCCACGATGACGAGTTCCAGCGGCGCTATCCGTCACAAATCAGTGTGGGGCAGGCGCAGCGCGTGCTGATTGCAATTGCCGTCATGCATTCGCCGCAACTGCTGGTTGCCGACGAGCCTACCAGCGCCCTAGATGCCGTGACCCAGTTAGAAATCTTGGACATGCTGACCGCGCTCAATCGCGAGATGGGAATGGCGGTGCTCTACATCTCGCACGACTTACAATCGGTTGCTTCGGTGTGCTCCCGTGTGGCGATTCTGAAGGAAGGCACAATTATCGAGCAGGGAAGGACTGAGTCGGTGTTGCGCGACCCGCGTCATCCGTATGCCAAGCAGTTGGTGTCTTGTGCCCCTTGGCTGAAGTGGTGGCTGCGGGAGTCGCGGCGCGGGGAACTCCGCAGTCGCCCCCATGATCACGAACCTTCAGTCCCGGCGCACCCAGCTCAAGTACAGGCGTACTTGAGTCTAAAGTCTCCCCACGAACAGCCGATGGTAGAAGAGAGACGACCTTCCCAAGTCTGAGGAAGCCGCCGTCGGTTGGAGGCGCCTATATGACGCGACCCAGGGCAATTCGAGTAGTCACGGCGGATCACAACCAGATGGCGTGCCGGTTGCTCTCCGAGGCGCTAAGCAGGGAACCCGGCATCGTGGTGGTGGGCTCGGCGGCCGAATACGAAGCCTTTGTGCGCCAGGTCCAAGTTGCCAAGCCGGACGTGGGCCTGATCAGCTCGTCTCTGTCGGGAGGCCCGCTGCGATCCAGGCCCGGCGTCTCCGCTACGTATGCTGCGCCCGCATGTCCGTGGGTGGCGCTGCTGGAGGAGAGCGATCCCCAGACGGTCGTAGCGGCCTTTCGCGCTGGGGCGAAGGGCGTGTTTTCCCGCGCCCAGGCCGACATTCATCTCCTGGCGAAGTGCATCCGGCGGGTAGCGGAGGGCCAGGTCTGGGTTAATAGCCAGCAAATGGTCTACCTGTTGGATGAGGTCACCGGTAAAGGCAACGGTCACAATGGCCAGAATTGCTCTCCGCCAAAGCTCACGCGGCGCGAAGAATCCGTGGTGCGGCTGGTCGTGCAGGGAATGGTGAACCGCGAGATCGCCGAACAACTGCGGCTCAGCGAGCACACCATCAAGAACTATCTCTTCCGCATCTTTGACAAACTCGGAGTGTCAAATCGGGTGGAGCTTGCGCTTTACGCCGTGGCTCGGCTAAAGCTCGACGCCGAGGCGGCCGCGTAGTACGCTCCGTGGGTACCAAGCGACCTAGCTCTAGATATAGGTAAAGATACGAACGGGCAGGATCCGTGGCAGCAGAAAACCGCCCGGTTGGGGCGGCGACAAGTGTTTGGTTGCGGGGGGTGGATTTGAACCACCGACCTTTGGGTTATGAGAGCAAACAGAAACGTATTGTCAATGAGTTAGCGACTGCGGATGGCCCTGCAAAACCTCGAAAAGAGCTGCAAGGAATCCCTATTGGACCTGCAATGGACCTGCGGTGTCGACGGCGCGACCAGCAGGGAAGATCTGACCATGCGGTGCCTGTGCACGAGAAAGCCCGTTTTCATCAAATGACATTCCGAGGGGCTCGCATTCGGCCTGGGGGCGCAGAAAATTGTAGACGCTGGCCGACTTCCCGTTCCTAATCCGCTTCGCAGCCACTTCGACGGATTGCCGACCAGGACGAAGCCGCTGGCGTCTGCTACGCCGCAGGAATGGCCGCAACGTGGATACGCGCCTCACGGTTGCCCAAGAGTCCCCGGTTTCGAGAACTTGGGAATTCGCGGAGAATAAGCACCACTGCTCGCCATGACTGTACGTCACTGTACGTCCCGACGAGTGGCTGGTTCTTGAAGCGCAAGCATTATAGGAGTGATACCGATCACAAGGGTCGGTGACAATAGAAAAACGGCCGACGATGTGAATGCGCAGCACTTGTCGGAGAGAGACGATTGCAAAATGCGATGGAAGCCGCTGCGTACAGAACGTGTCGAAACTTCAGATTGACCAAGGTGGTTTCAGTCAAGACCGTTGCGTAATCGTCGGCCTGGTCAGGCCACAATGTCAGCTTTGACTAAGGAGCTCAGGAGCCTACGGACTCGTCCAGCAAGGTTCTGACTTCTTGCGGTCCTGTGCTGCCTTACGTTCCAATCACCACGCCGCCATCGACGGATATCACGGCCCCGTGAATGAAGCCTGCCTGGCTCGAAGCCAGCCAGTAATAGACATTGGCCACATCTTCCGGCGTTCCTGCCCGTCCCAGCGGGGTTCGCGCGACCATGGCTTCGAGGACTTTCGAGGGCATTGCCTTCACCATGTCTGTGGCGATAAATCCCGGCGCCACGGCATTAACGCGAATCTTGTGCTTGCCCAACTCCCGTGCCCAAGTCCGCGTCATTCCGATGATGCCTGCCTTTGAAGCCACGTAATTGGTCTGCCCGAAGTTTCCCAGAATTCCCACGACGGAGGCCGCCGACAGGATTACTCCGCCCCCACCCTTGATCATGTGGGGCACAACCGCGCGGGTCACCAGGAAGACCCCCTTCAAATTGACTCCGATCACCGAATCCCACATCTCCTCACTCATGATCGACTCGGGGCTGCCGCCATTCCACTTCACGAGCTGGGCGTCGCGAACAATGCCGGCATTGTTAATAAGAACGTCAATGCGGCCCCACCGCTCGACAACTGCAGCTGCGGCGGATTCGACCGCGCTGGCGTCGACGACGTCTACCGCTTGAAAATAAGGCTCACCTCCGGCCCATTGGATCGCTGATTCCAGTTGGGGCGCGGACTTGGCCGAAACATCCCAAGCGGCAATTCGCGCACCTTCGGCAGCGAAACGCAACGCAGTTGCCCGTCCAATTCCAGACACGGCCCCGGTGATCACGACAACTTTTCCACGCGACTCACCCTCTCTGGCTTCCTGCCGTTCTTCATTTGCAGCGGGCGTGTCCACGGGTTTGAGTTCAATTGGCGGACGAGCGAGAGAGACGGTTGAGTCTTCTACCGGCTCCGGGAGGCTTTTAGTGACAGAGTCTTGCACAAAGCGAGGCATTGATTCTCCTGGTCATCGCGCCTTTGAGGTATAAGCGGCCTTGGTTGGATAACATCAAGTTTCGCGTCCAAATTGCGTGCGGGCGCCGCAGAAATTCGAGCGTAGCTGCTTTGCCGCAGTGCGTCAAGCTTTGCGGCGAGATTTCGCACTCGACTTGTTCCGTTTTGGGACAAGCTCGGTCAGCAGGGATTCCAATTCTTCGATTCGCCGCTTGAGTTCGCCCACCTCACTGGCCTTCGCATGGCTTTCAGAGGCCGCCGGGGGCTGCTCTGGTCGCGACTGTGGACCACCGGCTGCTCCATTCGCTGCCGGAGGCTGCACCCAGCGCCCCTGAAGTAACTCGAAGGGGTTCATCGATGCCGGCAAGGCGCGGTAGGCATTCTGGTACATGTCCATCATGGCCTGCATGTACCGCAACGCATTTTCCTGCGTTGCCCTGCCCGACGCCAGGATCATCTGGCGCAATACCTCAAGAGGAAAACCGGAATCGGGCGTCTTGGCATCCTCCAGCACAATCTGCGCCAGGATCAGCCGGGTGAGGTCTTCCCCGGTCGTTGCATCGACGACCCGCACGTCACAGCCATCGCGCACCAGTTGGGCAACCTGTTCCTGGTTGATGTATTGGCTGGTTAAAGTGTTGTAAAGACGCCGGTTCTCGTATTTCTTGATCAGTAGAGGCTGAGAAACATTTTGTTTCATTTTTGCTCTTGACACGCCGCACAAGAGGAGTAAGCTTAAGTCATGTTGCAGTGCAGCATAACCTGCAACATAAATAGCAACATTTACTAGAAGGAGCAGAACATGCCAACTACCTCTAAGTCAACCAAGAAAGCTGCAGCAGCCGTAAGTCCTGAATTCGTGGACGCCATTACTCCACTCGTTCTCAACAGTGTTGAGCGCGTCGCCGACCTGCAAAGAAAGACCTTGGGCCTCGCCGCCGAGCAGACCGCCGAATTAATCGGGGCCTGGAAGAAGGCATTCAGCTTCTTCCCGGTTACACCGCCGGCATTCTTCTTTGATTTTGCCGGCCAGGCGGTCCAAACCGCCGTCGAAACCCAGAAGAGCGCCATCGACATGGTGGTTGAGCAAACCGAAGCCGCCACTGATATCACCAAAGTCCGCGTCGAGGCGTACGCCAAGATCGTCAATGGCGTTACTGCTAGCGTCCAGCAGTCGGTTGAGCGCTCGGTGGAAGCCCAGAAAAAGATGCTTGTGTTTGCCAGCGCGCAGACCAAAGCCGGAGTTGAATCCGCCAAGAAGCAGCTCGGCACCGCCGCCGGCCCGGCGACTGCCGTCCTCGATACGTTCCAGCTCGGAGCGGACACCGTGCTCGAAGCGCAGAAGTCGTTTCTAAACTTTGCATCGCAGCCGTTTGTTACCACCTCAAGAAACTAACGGTTATCGAGTTCCGGGCGAAGTAGTCTCTCAAGGATCCCGGCCGGGTGTTAAAAACCACCCGGCGGAGTATCCTCATGTTGAGAGGAGTCCTAAAATGGCTGATGACCCAACCCGCGATGCTAAGCGGTTTGATCCGATGGAACCCTGGCGAGGGATGCGCGACGTATATATCGATGCCTGGGGGAAAACCATGGTCGATATGGTGAACAGTGAAGCCTATGCGCAGGCATCGGGCGCGATGCTCGACAGCTACCTGACGGTTTCCGCTCCATTCCGAGAAGCCATCGAAAAGGCGATGCTCAAAACCCTCGAGCAACTGGCCATGCCGTCCCGGGCTGACGTTGTGTCGATTGCCGAACGCATGACCAACATCGAGATGCGCCTGGACGATATAGATGCCAAACTGGATAATATTCAGCGGTTGATTGTACAAACGGGCGCCGCACCTCGTGTGCAGCCGGCGAAAGCACGGCAAGCAAGCAAGAAGAAATCGTCTAGTGCAAAACCAGCGAAGAGAGGGAAGAAGTAGGATGGCAGAAGCTTCGGTTATCACCGACCCAATTACCGCCGCTGCAGACCGGCTGAAGACGCTCACCAAGTTGATGACCACGAAAGCTGCCATTGCCCAGACCCCGAAGGAGTTGGTCTGGACGCTGAACAAGGCAAAGCTCTACCACTACATCCCGGTTGTTCCCAAAGAGAAACGCCATCCGGTTCCCCTGTTGATGGTTTTTGCCCTGATGAACCGGCCCTATATTCTCGATCTGCGTCCGGGGCACAGCTTCGTCGAGTACATGCTCAACCAGGGCTACGATCTCTACCTGCTCGACTGGGGAGCGCCCGGGCCGGAAGACAAACACCTCAAGTTTGACGACTACACCATGGATTACATGCCGCGCGCGATCCGCAAGCTCAAAGCCATCTCCGGATCGGAAGAATTCAGTCTGCTGGGCTGGTGCATCGGAGCAATTCTCACCACCATTTACGCAGCCCTGCGTAGCGACGAAGGCTTGCGCAACTTGATTTTGTTGACTGCTCCCCTGGACTTTTCCAACAAGCAGGACCTGACCTTCGCGCGCTGGACCGACGAGCGCTATTTCGATGTGGACAAGGTCCTCACGGCGTTTGGCAATATGCCCGGAGAGATGATCGACTACGGGGCCAAAGCGCTCAAGCCGGTGGAAAACTACATCGGAAACTATGTGAAGCTGTGGGACAACCTCGACGATCCTCGCATTGTGGAATCGTGGCATGCGATGAACACGTGGGTGACCGACAATGTCCCTCTGGCCGGTGGCGCCTTCCGCCAGCTCATCGTGGACCTTTATCGCAACGACAAGCTGATGCGCGGCGAGTTCATGATTCGAGGCGAGCGCGTGGACCTCAGTCGCATTCATGCCAATCTGCTAACCGTGATCGCCGACGGTGACCACATTACGCCATCGTGCCAGTCTGAGCCCATCATGGCAAAGGTCAGCAGTGAGGATAAGGAACTCTTCCGGGTCAAGGGCGGTCACATCGGGATCATGGCGGGCAGCGGGGCCAGCAAATACACTTGGCCGCACCTCGATGGCTGGTTGGGACCCCGCTCTCAGTAACTTCGAAATTCCTTACATGTGGTATCCGCCGTTGACGTTCAATTCCTGCCCGGTGATGTAGTCCCCGTCGGCGGCAAGGAAGGCGGCGGCCTTGGCGATTTCCTCCGGTGACGCGAAACGTCCCAATGGAATCTTGGCTTTAATCTGTGCGGCAATCTCTTCTGGAATGGCATCCACCATTTCCGTAGAGGTGAAGCCGGGAGCGATGGCATTGGCGGTAATGTTGAACCTGGCCATTTCCAGAGCCAAGGCTTTCGTGAAAGCAATGATACCGCCCTTGCTGGCCGCGTAGTTGGCCTGGCCGAATGCGCCCATCTGCCCGACAACCGAGCTGATATTGATGATGCGTCCGAATCTTTGGTTTATCATGGCCGGCACCGCCGCGCTGGTGCAATAAAACGTGCCGTTCAGGTTGACGTTGATCACCGCCGCCCAGTCCTCGTCCGTCATTTTGCGCATACTTCGATCGCGCGTAATACCTGCATTGTTCACCAGGATGTCGAGGCGCTGCCATTTATCGAGCACCTCTTTGACGATGCGCGCTGCCTCGCCTTTCTTGGCCACATCACCTTGGACGAGCAGGCACTCGACACCCAACTCGCGGATCTCATCGCCCGCGCTTTCGGCGTGCTTGGCATCCGCCCTGAAGTTCAGCGCCACGTTCGCCCCACGGCGCGCGAGTTCAAGCGCGATCGCGCGTCCAATGCCGCGCCCGGCACCGGTCACCAGTGCGACCTTACCGGCGAGCGATGTCGCCTGGAAATTGCCACTTCCTTCTGCAGCGTTTGCCATTTCAAGACTCCTATCCTCAGAATTGCAGCTCACAATCGCGGGATCGATCCGCATAACCACGTAGCCGCCAACAGCTCCGGCACCGAATCCCGGCGCGAAAATCCGCATGGGACGATCGATTCTGCCTTCGCGCACGGCGTCATGGACAGCCATGAGAATACTGGCGGAAGAAGTGTTTCCAACCCGTTCGATGTTGAAAAAGATATGGTCGCCTGGGATTCCTGCCGCCTCGGCCAGCGTGAGCACCATGTTCTTGTTGGCCTGGTGCGGAACCACCAGATCGATCGCGTCGATGAGCGATCCACCGCCGCCGTTGGGGTTAGGAAGATTGGCCAGCTCGCCCATCATTTGTTTCAGATAGCGAGTGACTAGGGCCTTTACCTCCGGACCGTATACGGTAATGTTGTTGTCGAACTCCGGGTTGGGCCAGATGATCGAGTTCACCTCCGACCAAGGCCCGCTGGCGTAAGTCTGGAAATACTCAATGTCGGAGGGAGTTCCTTCCGGCGCGGGAGCTACTACCACGGCCGCAGCGCCATCGCCGAAAATCATGCGGGAGGTCCGGATCGTCCCAATCTTGTCGGAGAACTTTTCTGCACATACGAGCAGCACCGGACGCTCGATCTCCTGCAGCAGGCGCACTGCCTCGGCAAGACCATAGGGCATGCCCGCGCAGGCGGCGACGATGTCGCACGAAGCATGCGTCTGCATGAGGCCAAGCTCACCCGAAAGCCATGTGGCAATCGATGGAATGAGTTTAGTGCTAGTGCAAGTGCAGACGAGTACCGCGCCAATCTCAGCCGGCCGGCGGCCGGACTTAGCTAGGGCCTTCTTGGCCGCAATCAGGGCGATATCCTCAAGTGGCAACTGCGTGTAGCGCCGCTGCTCGATGCCGGTCTTCTCGCTAATTTCCGCTGCAGTCATGCGCGACCAGCAGTAGGCGTGGTTGCGGATGAGGTCTGCGTTGCTGCACGTAACCTCGCCTTCGTAAACAGCAATGGCCTCAATCCTGGGAAGAACTTTGAATCGCTTGCTCACCTCGATCGCGGGGTACGGGTCGATAGGCTGACTCAGTGCCAGCGTGTCAGGTCGGATCATCCGATTCGGGCGAACCCGCGGTCCCCAGTCTTCGTCTCGCTTTACCCGCTGGATGAAACGAAGCACGGCTTCGCTAAGCGGATGGAATGCCACCACATAATCGTCGTCCTTGAGCTTGCCGATTTCAATTTGCGTGCTGGTTGCAGGATCCCACGGATACTGGTTGTGAAGGATCATGCACTGTCGCATCAGTGCCTCCAGTTCGGGCACGGGGTGCAGGCAGTCGATTACATCGTCGAACCCATAGCGCAGATAATCAGGGTCGTAGGCCAGTAAGCGGCGGGTGCGGTTCGCAGGATCGGCCATCGCCTCCGAAACCGTAAGACGGATAGGTCTGAGCTCGCCACCTGCGCTGAGTTTGTTGCGAAAAACATTCAGCAGAATGCTGAAACTCCGGTCTTCCAGGTCCTCGTCCCAAGATGGGGGCAACTCCTCGTAACCAGCCTCGATCGCGGTGATGATCGCCGAGTCATCGCGCGGTTTGTACACCGGAAGAAAGACATCGTCGCGCTCACGCGGAAGATCTTTCCATCGGGTGGGGCGCTTCTCGTACATCGTCAGGGTGTAGCGATTCATCCAAAACCGGTTCAGCACCAGGTCGCGGCAAAGTTCATACCGGCTTTTATATTCACCCGCCTGCAAGCGATAGGCAATCTCCACATCAGTAGGAGCTTTTTCCCCGAAGTCCCGTCGGATCACTGCTGCAAATTGCTTAAGGGTCCTAAATACGGAAAAGTCCAGCTCTGGAAAAAAATTGCCAGGGAAGACTATGCGGCCGTGAGAATTGATTCTGAAAGGTTTCAGACGCATCGGCTATCCTTATCCTTCGTGGGGCTTCAACCCAGTCGCCCACGAAGCCCCGGACGACTGCTTCATCTCGCACCAAGTCAATCGAACTCGACCGGCACCTGGTTTGATTTTACCGAATCTTTCTAGATCCAACCGCCCGCTGCTAAGTGATAGTAGCTAATTGAGGCCAGATTCGCACTTGGCCGGGCTCGCCAAGTGGAAAAGCGCAGTCATTCCGCTCCGATTGTCAGCGCTTCGGCAGTGGTCCGGGTGTCACCGGCAAGGGTGACCGGGGTCCTGACTCTTGCCGAGCGTAGTGCGCAATCTTGCAACCTGATACCCGCGGTTATGGATTTGCAGAGTGCACGGCCGACAGCCGAGAGAGATCGGGTTGTGCACTCCGCAAGGTCCTACCGCCGCGAGGGAGCCGGAGATGAAGCAATCGGAGGTGCACCTAGCTGATTTCTTCGGGAACCTCACCAAGATACTGGGGGAGCGCGCCAACATTTCAGGTCCTCGTTTTCTGGGCAGCTTCTGGCGCGGAGGTGCAGCCAGAAACTAAGGCCCGATCCGGCTGCTCCCTTCCCCCACGAAAGGACTATGGCAATTTCCTTGACATTCGATCCTCTCCAGAAACATACTCAGCTTCTCGCTGGGTAGTGTCCCTTGCAAGTAAAGCATCGCACGAGCTGCGGAGGTTGCGATGATGCCGACAAGACGTCCTGTGAAGTTTCACTCGCTTGCCAATCGATTTCTTTTGACATTGTGCCTTGTGCTCCTGCTTGCGGCGTCGGTTGTAGTCCCGCGCGCGAATGCGACGGCCATCGCAAATAGCTCGATCATGCTTGAATCGCTAACCATCACTCCTGCCAGCGGCTCCATTATGTTTTCGCCGACCGCGCAGTCGTTTGCCCAGACGCAGAATAGCCTCGGCCAAGTGGTCTCGAACTTTGACAGCGGAACCACCGCGAACTCCAGCGCGACGGTAACGTGGGCCAATGCCAGCGGATCAGCCGACTCAATCTCGCAGACTGCCTTCGTGTCGGCGAATGTTGACCTGCCAGGCTCGGTCGTTGGCGCCGCCAGCGCTGCGGGTCAAGGAACGTTGTACGACTTTTCTTTCTCCATCACTGGAACAACCGGACCGGTCTCGGTGCAGTTCAGTGCATTGCTTCCGTATTCGCAGTCGCTGCTGACGGACCTCGCCGGCGTGCAGGCCTCTTCCGAAGATATCTTTTACCTCAGCCTCGACGGACAGCCAGTCCTATTCCTCGATTTGCCTATGACGATTGGCTCGAGTTCTTCGTTTTCTGCCAGCGGCTCGCCCACCCTCAGCAATTCGATGACCCTCACAGCTGGGCAAACGTACAATCTCTATCTAGAACTTGACGCGGAATCTTCCGGTATTAACGTTCCCGAGCCAGCGAGCCTCTCCCTGTTGCTCGGAGGCGCATTACTTTCCTTAGTTCGTCGCAAGCTTCGGTCATAAAGGTCAGCGCGAAAGCGGCATTGTTTCTGGGCCCCGGGACCATCCAATCCAGGAATTTCAAGGCACGGAAGGGATCGCGCCATGTCACGCCTTCGCAGCTTCTATCTTGTCCTGTCATTGTTCTTCAGCCTGACCATTCTGGTCTTATCTCCGCAGCTTGCCGAGGCGAAATATAACGGCGGCGACAACCCTGGGTGCCCTCCAGCTCGGGCCTCATCGTGCGCCTCCTGCTCCGCTCCCTGCCTGAGCCGCCTGGGTTCGTCTCGCAATTCGGGCGTCAGTCTGACCGAAGGCAATGCCGGAGAAACCTACCCCGTCACGAGTCTGAACAGTTCGACCGGCCCGACTCTCAGCTTGTCTCTTACCTACAACTCCTACAATGCCGACGGCTCGCGCTCCGCCATTGACACCGGAATGGGCTATGGCTGGACGAATACCTACGATGACTTCCTGTTCAACCAGCGTGGCGACATGTTTCGCATGGATGCCGACGGGCGCATCACCCGCTTCGAACTCGTGGCCAACGGCGCCTACCAGACCAGCACCGGGTACTTCGAGACTTTGGTGCACAATCTCGACGGCACGTTCACCCTGACTGACAAGTTCAAGACCATCTATCACTACATCTCCGTGCCTGGGACACCGTTTCAGGTAGCCGGTCCCGTCTACCGCCTGGATACGATTACCGACCGTGACGGGAATGTCACCACCATCGGCTACAGCGGTGGCGACTTGACCAGCACCACCGATACCTACGGCCGCGCCATCACCTACGGCTATGATGGCCGGCACCATCTGACCAGCGTGACCGACCCACTGGGCCGGACGACCACCTTCGGCTACGACTCCACCGATCGCCAGTTAAAGTCCATCACCGACCCCAACGGGAGGACTACGACATACGGGTACGACACGCTCTACCAGATCACGTCCAAGACCGACGGCGATGGTCGC
This sequence comes from uncultured Acidobacteriaceae bacterium, assembly GCA_963751155.1. Taxonomy (GTDB): domain Bacteria; phylum Acidobacteriota; class Terriglobia; order Terriglobales; family Acidobacteriaceae; genus DASRAA01. The sequence continues at coordinate 76,552 of CAVVTL010000014.1, forward strand.
GTTTTCACTTACGGGTACCAGCACAACTTGCCGGCCACGGATCACGATGCCAGCGGCGCCAGTATCTACTCGCTTTCAAACCTTGTGAACTGGGCGACCGATGCAACGCAGCTCGCCCTGAACCTGATGCGCATGTACGTGCCCTCGACGACCTCACGCGTCGATGGCCGCGGACGTTTATGGACTTACTCTTATGACAATCATGGGTACCCAACATCCATCGTTGCGCCCGATGGCACCACCACGACGTATACATACGACCCCGGAACCTTGCTTATCGCCTCGATGAGAGACGCCAACGGGCATACCACGAGCTACACCTATGACTCACAGGGCAACGAACTGAGTGTCACCGATGCTCTTGGTTACACCACGACCTACACCTACGAACCAATCTACAACCAGGTGCTCACTTCTACCGACCCCAATGGCCGGACGACGAGTTACACCTACGACTCCCACGGGAACCGGCTCAGCGCGACCGATCCGCTGGGAGGCACAGAGAACTGGACCTACGACAGTCACGGCAACATACTGAGCCACACCGACAAGGACCACAATACCACCACAAATATTTACGATTCAGATGGCGATTTGATCCGGACGAACGATCCGCTCGGCGATGTCTGGACTTATACCTATGATGCGGTGGGGAATCGGACTTCGATGACCGATCCCAACGGTAATTTAACCCAATACCAGTATGACGGACTTAACCGCATGACAGAGATCATCGATGCGCTGGGCGGTACGGCGACGAAGGTTTATGACGACGATGGGGACACGCTTCAGGTGACCGATCAGAACGGGCATACGACCCAGTACCAATACGATTTGCGCAGTCGCCTGGTTCACTTGCAGGATGCCTTGGGCAAAACCGAGACCTACGCCTACGATGGCAACAACAACCGCACCTCCCTGATCGATAGGGACGGGCACACCACGACGTACACCTACGACACTCTCAACCGGCTCATGCGGGTCACCGACGCTCTTGGACATATCACGAACACCGCCTACGATCCTGTCGGCAACGTGTCATCGGTGACCGACGCCAACGGCCACACCACGACCTATATCTACGACAGCCTGAACCGCCAGACGCTGATGACCGATGCGCTCGGGGAAGTCACTACCGATGGCTACGACCTGATTGGCAGTTCGGTTTGTAGCCAGTGCACAGGGCCGACGCAGGGATCGACCAAAGTCACCAAGCAGACCGACGCCAATGGAAAGGTGATCTACAACACCTACGACGGTCTGGATCGGCAGGTACTCGAGATCCGCAAGCAGGGAGGCACCGGGTTCTCAGTCACTCCCAATGACGCGGTGACGTCATACACGTACGACGCGATATCCAACCAGCTGACGATGACGGAGCCTGATGGAAACACCACCAGCTATTCCTATGATGCACTCAATCGGCAGATCAAGATGGTCAACGCTGCTGGTGATACAACGCTCGCGACCTATGATCCTGTTGGTAACGTGCATAGTACGACCACGCCAAACTCCAACGTGACGGTTAATACTTATGATCAACTTAATCGACTCGTGCAGCAGGTAGACTCGCAGGCACTGGTGGAGACGACGGCCTATGACCCGGTCGGTAATGTGACGTCCAGGCTCGATGGAAACGGAAACGGGCCAAGCTATGCCTATGACGCCGACAACCGTGCCATCACGATGACAGACGCGTTGGGCAAGTCCACGCAATATGCCTATGACCCGGTCGGCAACCAGTTGACCGTCACGGATCGCAACGGGAATGTGACCTCTTACACCTACGACGCCATCAACCGCCGCATCACCATGACGGATGCCCAGCCGGCAACAACCACCTATACCTACGACAATGTCGGGAACCTGATCAAACTTACCGATGCCAACAGCCATTCGACTGCCTTCACCTACGACGCCGTGAATCGCCGCCTGACCGAGAAGTACCCCGACGCGAGTCATAACACGGTGGCGTATACCTATGACGCCGTCGGGAACCGAATCAGCCGAACTGACCAGAAGGGACAGATCACAACTTATACCTACAGTGATCTTTACTTTCTGACTCAGCGAATATACCCCGTCAGTCCGGCAGATGTGTTTACATACGATTTGTCGGGACGGGTGCTCAGCGGTGACAAAGGAGCATGGGCCGCAACATATGCCTATGACGGGGCCGACCGAGTGGTTGAGAGCGTGCAGAACGGGCAGACGATCTCCTATTCCTACAACGTTCCAGCCCGTATCCGCGTCGTGTCGTATCCCAGCGGCCGCACAATTACGGAGCAGATGGACTACCGCAGCCACTTGTCAACCGTCAACGATGGCGGCATGACACCTATCGCTCGGTACACCTACGATCCGGCTGAGAGGGAGTTGACACGCGGATACCGAAACGGCACAGTCGCAACCTATTCGTACGACGCGAATAACTGGGTAACATCACTCACCCATATGACAGGTGTCAATCTAATCGTGGGCTTCAAGTACGCGTTTGATAATGAGGGTAATAAGAGCTACGAGCAGAAGCTACACGAGCCGAGCCATTCTGAAGGTTACAGCTATGACAGCGTCTTCCGCCTGGTTAACTACCAGGTGGGGACGCTGGTCGGGTCGACCATCACGATGGTGATCACCCAGACCGCTTACAACCTCGATCCGCTGGGCAACTGGAACAATATCGTGGTGACACCGGGCGGAACGCAGACCCGGACACACAGCCCCTCGAATGAGATTACGCATATCAACTCGACCGCAATCTTGAGCGATTACAACGGCAATACCAGCGACGACGGAACTAGCCTTTACTCCTATGACGAAGAAAATCGGCTCGTAAAGGTGACTGCCAAGGTCGGCGGAGCAACTCTGGGGCTTTATCAGTACGACGCGTTCGGCAGGCGCGTGTCGAAGATCGATAACTTTGCGATCCAGACGCTTTTCTTCTATGACGGCTGGAGAACGATCGAGGAGCAATCGTCTGCCGGAGTGACCCAAGCAACCTACGTATTCGGAAACTACATTGATGAAGCTCTGACGATGGATCGGGTTGGCGATGCCGGACCGCTCTACTATCACCAAAACTCGCTCTGGTCGATCTTTGCGCTTACCGACAGCACAGGCGCCGGGGTAGAGGGTTACTCGTATGACGCTTACGGCTACCAAACGGTCATTTTGCCCGGCCCCGACCACATCCTGGATTTCGATTCCGACGACGCATATCTGCCTGGAGCGAAGAGTTCATACGGCAATCCGTTCTTGTTTACGGGGCAACGGTTGGATCCCGAAACCGGAATGTTTTACTATCGGGCGAGGTACTATGACCCGTTTCAGGGCAGGTTCTTGCAGAGAGATCCGATTGACTATTGGGGTGGAATCAATCTATATGAGTATGTCTCGGGCAGGCCAACTGTCAGGTTTGATCCTTTCGGTCTTTTCTGTGGAATCTTCCTCAACAACGCAACAGAACGTTTTGGACACCAGTGGATCAGCATAGGTCCCGAAGCGCGGCCTGAAAGACAACCTTACCGCGCAGGATTCTGGCCCGGCGGCAGCCCTTTCGGCGGGACAGGCAGGTGGTATGCCGGGGACGATCCCGCCATCAGCCGGCACGTTGGTGGCAGAGTTAATGCCCAATACGGAGCGGACATTTGGGATCTGAAATTCAATGACGTCAGCACAGTATTCGCGTGCAATCGCGGCTATTGCCGTGACAAAAAGTACGGGAAACGCAACCCCAACTGCGACGAGGTTCGCAAATGCGTTAAGGACGAGGTGGACGCGGGGAAGGCCAATCCACCCCAGTACGGGCGTTGGATTATCGGCGGCATAGGGCCCAACTGTCGAGACCGATCCGAGCAAGTACTGGAAAACTGCTGCCTGACATGGTCCATTAAAAAGAAGACTTTCACCTTCACTTCTCGAAACTATTTGAACCTTACTAACCCTCGCGCGATAACGTGGGGTTATACGGATGGGAGACCTGAAGATCCTCCTGGACAATGGGCGGCGATAAACGCGGCAGGAGGTCGTAACTAAGAGCTCCGAGGGCCTCTTTGATAATCAGACGGGGTATACCGGCAGGTGGCCCAGTCCGCTATTTTTCGCATAGCACTTTCAACTTGGGTGGCCCGCGCCGGCTTCTTCCGACGGCGGCGATTCTTCAGCTGCGTAAAGCTGATCGCCAGATGCCCCAACCGACCGTGAGGGCAACTGCATGAACTGGTTATCGTGTTCCGGATGCGTCGGTGGGGTGCCCGAAAGCCATATGTTTAGAGAGAGCGCAGGCGACCATTTTTGGCCGCCTGTTTTCAGTGACTTGCGAGAGGCGTCTCCCGACCCCTTTTGAGCCACTGGTTTTAGGACGCGAGTTCGGGTTGTTGCAGGACGCGTACCACCGAGGCTCGCGAGATGCCGTGAGTTTTTGCTACCTGCCTTAGGCTCATGCCGCCCTGGCGATCCCGGACCACGGCCTGTTGGTCGACTTCCAGCGCCTGGTGCCCCAGGTTCGCCCTGCTTTCGGGCTAACCTGGGATTCTTGAAGCGACGTCTGCCGACATCGAGCTCATGGGGCAGAGCGAAAGGCGATGAGCGAACGGCCCGCTTTCCGATCCACTGACCCTTCCGCCTTATCACACTCCTCCGTGACCCCCGTCCTAGCGGCTTCCCACGCCGCTGCCTACACTGCTTCGCGGAAGGATGAGGGAGGACTATCGACAGTCGCAGTCGGCAGCCGGACACTTCCCGCATCCCCGCCAGATTGCGAGCTTCGACCTGTGTTGGGTCACGTGTACTTTCGATCACCTGTATTTCTCTGGATCTCGCCCCGTCTCCGCCCCGGAAACGCCCCCTCTAACTCCTTACGGAACAAGACTTTACGTATAACTCCTTTGGCAAGAGGAATTTGCGCGGAACTCCGTGTATCTCCATGAAAACGAGGAATTTGCAAGGTGGGGGGAGGGGGGGATATGCACAAAAACCAGTGCAACCGCACACCCCCGGAAAAGGTCGCCTCCAAATCACTGACGCTGGATCGATTTCTTTCGCTGGGTGATGATAGGCAACTTGCGGCAGAGCTTGGACGCCTGTTGGCTCCAGATTCCAACGCCGTTTTGGAGCGTTTTGGAGCCACAAATGAGAATGACCTAGACGCTGCAAACGCCTAAGTCATTGATTCTGGTGAAGTGATTTGGTTGCGGGGGGTGGATTTGAACCACCGACCTTTGGGTTATGAGCCCAACGAGCTACCAGACTGCTCCACCCCGCAGTTTGATGATACAAACATGTGAGCGTGCGGTCAAACACCTCGCGTGCGAAACGCTTGCGCGGAGTGGTACGCTGACTACATGATGATCGGTAAGAATGGTGGCAAGTCCGACAACGTGGCAGTGGTGTGGGCGCGCTATTCCGAGGTCGCCTTCATTATCCCGGCGGCCGTAGTGGTTGGATTGCTATTGGGGAAGTTGCTGGATTACTGGCTGCATACACACTGGCTGTTCCTGGGCGGAATTATTTTTGGCGCAGTGGTCGGATTCATCCAGATGATCCGTACCGTCACCCGCGCTCCGGATTGATGCGACAGAACAGGCACGCCTGTTTTGACCGGAAGCAGTTCCCGAATTCGGAAATGGATCGCCCCGAACTTAGTTTGCCGCTTGCGATACTCGCGAAGCACCTGCAAGAATTAGAAAACTTATCCGGAGGAGCCATTTTATGCGCCGTTTCGCAGTTGGTGCACTGCTCGCACTCTTCTTCTCCACACTGATGGGCTTCGGCCAATCGCAGAATATACAAAGCAGCTACGCCGACATGACCGTCCCAGGGAACTGGCAGTCAGCAAAGCAGTTTGCCGCCGGCAATGCTGCCGAGGACCTGTATTATGACGCTGCAAGCGGATCTCTTCTTCTGATCAGCCAGCAGTCGGGCCTTCTGAAGGTGGGCGACATCGCCAAGTTTTTCTCGGCAAAGACCTCCAGCAAAGACGCTGCCGCGCTGCTTTCTGACACGGAATTCCGCTTGCCGTTGACGTATACCGAGCGGGCTTCCAAGGATATTGCGAAGGGCAGCAAGCCTCCTCGAATTTGGGATTTGAAGGAAGGCGAAGGTAACCCGGTATGGTTCTATGCCTCCCAACTTTTTGACGAGTATCACGTGCACGACGTCGGGGGCTCGTCGGAAACGACCGTGCTTTTCGTCCCCGTCACCGTCCTTACCGCGGAGCAGCGCTCCGTGTCAGGCGGTGACGTGCTGATGTTTGAGGTGGAGACCAACAAGCCTGCCATCGAGGCCGCCCTGAAGCGCTTTCAAATGCCGGCCAGTCTTAAGGAACAGCGTATCCGCTACGGCTGGGTTCAATTCGCCCCCGGAGGGATCGCATCGGGAAATACAGTGCTCTCAGTGGCCTACGCGGTTCCTGCAACCTCGAGCCTGACCATCGAGGAGATCGCCAAGCAGGTGAGCCTTGCCAAAATCAAGTCTTTGTAGCCTCAGCCTGCAATCCGGTGTTCTGTGAGCTACATCGATCGGTAGAGCAGTGAGCGAATTGTCGATCCCCAATGCTTCCCCTGATTCCGAGCGCTTCTACGGCGAAGCCCTACGCCGAATTCGCCTCTTCATGGTCATCCTGGGCTCCATCGGATTCGTACTTTGCGCGGTGCGGTTTGGCCGGGTCGTGGCCGCCGGATTTCTGCTGGGGGCCCTGCTCTCCTACCTGAACCACGTTTCGCTCGAGCGTGTGGTCGGAGCTCTTGGCGAGCGCATCACGACTGGGCGCAGCACGGAGCGCGGTGGCATCATCGTGGCCCGGGCGGTGCTTCGGTATGCATTTCTAGCCTTAGGCGCCTATGTTATATTTAGAGTTTCTCTGATAGGACTTTACGGCTTCCTGGCGGGCGTGTGTCTCACCATCGCCGCCATCGGCTGCGAGGTCATCGTGGAAGTGTACTTTGGTCTGCGGCGCGGTCTCTGAACTCCGTTTGATACTTAACTTGTCATCCGCCCCGCAAGACCTGTCACAAGTAACAACGGAAGTTAAAATTCTCGAATTTATTGAATTACGAATTTATGCCTGAGCAACTTTGGATTACCGCACTCCTGAACAAGTATTTTGCCGGCGTGGCCAACGCGATTTTAAGCGTTTTCCACCTCCATTCCAGGTATCCGCAAGCGCCCATTCCCAACTATGTCGCCATGCAGATCTTGGTATTTGTCCTCTTGACGTTGGTATTCGTGTTGGTGCGTTCGCGTTTGTCCGTAGAGAATCCCGGCGCGCTGCAGCATGTTGTCGAGAGCATGGACGGCATGATCAACCAGCAGAGTTTCGAAATCATCGGCCACGGCTACGAGCGCTACACCAATTACCTCGTGACGCTCGGAATTTTCATCCTCACCTGCAATCTTATCGGCTTGATTCCGGGATTTGAGGCACCCACGGCGGTGCCGTCCGTGCCTCTGGGTTGCGCCGTGGTCACCTGGTTTTACTACCACATGCATGGCATCCGGGAGAAGGGCCCCGGTTATATTAAGAATTTCCTCGGCCCAGTATGGTGGCTGGCGCCCCTGATGTTCGTGATCGAGGTGGCAAGCCATCTGGCACGAATTCTTTCGCTCACCGTCCGTCTATTCGCCAACATGTTTGCGGGCGACATGGTGACGCTGGTGTTCTTCTCGCTCTTTCCGATAGCGATTCCTGTGCTTTTCATGCTGCTGCACATCGGCGTCTCATTCATTCAGACGTACATATTCGTGCTGTTGGCGACGGTCTATATTGGCGAAGCGGTCGCGCACGAGCACTAACAAGTTTGCTGCAAGCGTGAGGGCGCCAGTTCGGTGAGCGCCAACCACCCACTGGCAGCGATTCCTAAGGAGAAACACAATGCGGAAAGTATTGATCGTAATGTTTGCGCTGCTGGCCATCAGCCTGATGACCATGCCGGCGTACGCGCAGGGCAGTGCTGCTGCTCCTGCTACCAACTGGGTCGCCATCGCCTCGGGCTTCGGCATGGCGATCGCCGCCGGCCTGGCCGCTCTTGGCCAGGGCAAAGTGGGCGCGGCTGCCTGCGAAGGTATGGCCCGCAATCCCGGCGCCCGCCCCGGCATTCAGCTCGCGCTGATTCTCGGCTTGGCGTTCATCGAGTCTCTGGTGCTGTTCACGCTGGTTATCATCTTCGCCAAGGTCGTCTAGTTTCGGCCCCGGAAAACCCAGCGCCCTGTCCCGCGTTGCGGGACAGGGCGTTTGATTTTGGAGCGAAGTTTGTATCAACCGCAGGCCGCAGTTACTTCACCAGGTCCTGCGCCGCCCGTAACGCACCGTCAAGTACGTGGTTGGGCAGAACGCCAAGGTAAATAGTCGCCACCAGGCAGATGGCAAGCGCAGCTCCCAAGCCTGCAGGGATCCGCGCCACCGGGGCCTCCTGGCCTTCATCCCGCATGTACATGTAAACGATGATGCGCAGGTAATAGTAGGCGGCGATGGCGCTGTTGATGACCCCGATGATGGTCAGCCCGACGAGATTCGATTGCAGCGCGGCCGAGAACACGTAGAACTTGGCGAAGAAACCGCCGGTAATCGGAATGCCAATGAGCGAGAGCAGGAACATCGTCAGCAGGGCAGCGATGAGCGGCGACCGGCGGCCGAGGCCGGTGTAGTCTTCCAGAGTCACGTAGCGCTCGCCCTTCCCCGAGAGATGCGCGATGATGGCGAACGCGCCCACATTCATCGCGGCATACGACGCGGTGTAGAAGATGGCCGCTGAGATACCCGTCTCCTTGGCTGCGGCGAAGGCCACCAGCACATAACCGGCGTGGGCGATGGAGGAATACGCCAGCAGGCGCTTCACATTGTTCTGCACTAGCGCGCAGACGTTTCCGATCGTCATCGAAAGCACGGCCGAGACCCAAACCATCCAGAACCATCCGGGAGCGCCCGTGGCAAATAGCACGCGCAGCAACACCGCGAACGCAGCGGCCTTCGGTCCCGTCGACATAAACCCGCTGACGGGAGCCGGAGCTCCTTCGTACACATCCGGAGTCCATACATGGAAGGGTGCCGACGCAACCTTGAAGCCCAGGCCAACGAACATCAGAGCGAAGGCCAGGTAAACCACCACTGACTGCTGTGTCGCAAGTACAGCCGCGATGCGATAGACGTTGGTGGTGCCGGTCGCTCCAAACACCATCGCCACGCCATACAGGAAGAACGCTGTAGCGAACGAACCCAGAAGGAAGTACTTGAGCGACGCTTCCGCGCTCTCCGCGGCCCGACGGCGAAAGCCCGCCAGAACGTACGACGATATCGACGAAATCTCAATCGCGATAAAGATTAATACCAGCTCAATGGCCGACGACATCAGGGCCATTCCGACGGCGGCAAACAGCACCAGGGCGTAGTATTCTCCCGACTTGATCTGCTGAACTTCGAGGTATTCGAACGAGCTCAGGATCACCGCCAGCGTGACCAGTATGACCACGTAATGGAAAAAGACGCTGAACGCGTCCACCCGCACCATTTGGAAGAAAGCGTCGCCGTAAAAATGAGACTGGAAAAAAGTGGCGGCCAGCGCCGCCAGGGCCCCGACCATCGCGATAATGCCGAGGGGCTTCTTCGAATCTTGCTGAGGTATGAGCGGATCCACCAGCATGACAAGGATGCCAAAGACGGCGAGCACCAGCTCTGGAAGTATCCGGATGTAATCAACGGTCGGAATCATCGTCCGATCACCTGCATAAGGGCGTGAGTGGCTTGGGTCGCCGCGGGCGCCGAAGCCTGCAGCCCACCTGAAAAACTCTTAAGCGCAAGGGAAACCGAAGGCGAAATGAACCGCAACCACAGGTCCGGAGCCACGCCCATTACCAGGGCCGCGATGGCCAGCGGCCACAAGGAGATGCGCTCGCGCGCGTCCAGGTCCTGCAGGTTTTTGTTCGCCGGATTCGTGATCTTGCCCTGGAACACACGCTGATACATCCAGAGTAGGTAACAGGCCGCCCAGATTACGCCCGTGGCCGCAAGGATTCCGTATACCTGGCGCGCCTGGAAGGCGCCGTTCAGGATCATGAACTCACCCACGAATCCGTTGAGCAGCGGCAGGCCGACAGACGACAGCATGATGAAGGTGAAGAAGGTTGCATACACCGGCATTGGCGTCGCAAGCCCGCCGAATTCGTGGATGTCATAGGTGTGGCGGCGATCGTAGATCATCCCTAGCAGCATGAACAGCGCCCCGGTCGAAATCCCGTGATTCAGCATCTGGTACACCGCGCCGTCCACGCCAATCTGGGTAAAGCTGAAGATTCCCAGCACCACAAATCCGAGGTGGCTGACCGAGGTATAAGCGATAAGCCGCTTAATGTTGGGCTGCACCATCGCCACCAGCGCGCCCCCGATAATGCCGATGATCGCCAGTACCGAAATCCAAGCGGCATTGGCCCTCGCCTGATCGGGGAACAGTCCCACGTTGAAGCGCAGCAGGCCATATGTGCCCATCTTCAGCAACACACCTGCGAGAATTACGGAACCGGCGGTGGGCGCCTCTACGTGCGCATCGGGTAACCAGGTATGTAGCGGGAACAGCGGCACTTTGACCGCGAAGGCTACGAAGAACCCAAGGAATAGCCACTTCGCCGCAGCCGCGAAGCCGGGTACCTGTCCCGACTGGATCGCCTGCTGAATCACCGTGAAGTCGAAGCTCCCGGTGTGTACGTACAGCCAGATCAGCGCGGCCAGCATGAACACCGACGCAATCATCGTGTACAGGAAGAACTTGACCGCTGCATAGACCCTGCGGCCGTGCCCGAAGATGCCGATGATAAGGGCCATCGGGATCAGGGTCGCTTCCCAGAAGAAGTAGAAGAGGAACAGATCGAGCGCCACAAACACGCCGATCATGGCCGTCTCGAGCAGCAGCATGAGGATGAAGAAGTCCTTGACTCTGCCGTGCACCGACTTCCACGAAATCAGGACACACAAGGGAAGCAGGAACGTCGTAAGCACGACCAGCCAGAGCGATATGCCGTCGATGCCCAGGTGATAGTGAATGTTAGGATGCGAGATCCACGGAACATTTTGCTCGAACTGGAAGCCGGCCTGACCGCGGTCGAAATGCCAGGGCAGATGCAGCGACGCCAACAGCGTGATCACCGTAATTCCCAGTGCAAACCACTTGATGTCGCGTTCGCGGTTGGGAATCAGAATCAGCAGCAGGGCTCCCGCGAGCGGCAGCAAGGTCACGATGCTCAGGATGTTCTGGTCGATGAAGTTCATCGCACACCCCGCCAGACCATGAAGGCGATGACCGCGGCTGCGCCGGCAGCCACCCAGCCCGCATAACTTCGTATGTTGCCCGACTGCATATGCCGCAAGCCGTCGGATATCTCGTTCGCGCCTTCCGCGCTGGCATCTACGCCGCCATCGATCAGCGCAACGTCGATTCCCTTATAAAGTACGTAGGTCGAGAACAGGATGATGGGCTGAATAATGGCTGCCCCGTAGAATTCATCCACCCTATACTTGTCGTAAACCAGGGTGTAGAGGCTGCCCGCCTTCTTGACTAGCTTGGCCGGCATGTCAGTGCGCTTGATGTACAGATACCACGCGCCCAGAAAGCCAGCCATGGCAAAGGCAACAGAAATCGCGCTGAACAGCAGCTCGGAAGGCTCCTCGTGACCAGTAACCTCGCCCGCTGATTCCGCGACCGCGGGGGCGTACCGTGTAAACACGGGGTCAAGGAAGTGGGCGATGTGGTCCGATCCGCCCAGAGCTGCAGGAACGCCCACCCACCCGCCAATCAGGGAGAGGGTTCCGAGGATTAGAAGCGGTACCACCATAACCCACGGGCTCTCGTGCGCACCATGGTGACTGTGCCCGTCGCTTGAATGTTCGTCATGCACTTCGGCGAGGTTCTCGGGATTCGGTCCTCGGTAGTCGCCGAAGAACGTCATGAACAACAGCCGGAAAATGTAGAACGACGTCATGCCGGCGGTGATCACGCCGATGAGCCAAAGAACGTGATGGCCCCGTGCGTACGTCTGGTACAGTATGGCGTCTTTGGAGAAAAATGCGGCGAACGGTGGCAGCCCGGCAATAGCAAAGCTGGCCGAAGCCATCGACAGAAAAGTCCACGGCATCAACTTGCGCAGGCCGCCCATGTACCGCATGTCCTCTTCGCCATTGAGGCCGTGCATTACCGACCCGGCGCACAGAAACAGGCAGGCCTTGAAAAAGGCGTGCGTCATCAGGTGGAAGATGCCCGTTCCATACGCGGCTACGCCTGCTCCGATGAACATGTAACCCAATTGCGAAATGGTGGAATACGCCAGCACCTTTTTGATGCCCACTTGCACCATGCCCATGGTGGCGGCAAATATGCACGTTAGCGTCCCGATCACCGCTACCGTCTCCAGCGCAATGGGGGCGCGGTCGAAGAATGGGTGCGAGCGAGCCACCATGTAAACGCCGGCGGTAACCATGGTGGCTGCATGGATCAGCGCCGATACCGGGGTAGGGCCCTCCATGGCATCGGGCAACCAGACGTAGAGCGGAATCTGCGCCGACTTGCCGGTTGCGCCCACAAACAACAGTATGCCGATGGCGGTTAGCACACCCGCGACCGTCTCCGTAGAGAGGGGAGCCACCTTGGAGTACAACTCGCCGAATTGCAGCGTTCCAAAGTACTTCACGATCAGGAATAGCGCGATCAGGAATCCAAAGTCGCCCACGCGGTTGGTGATGAATGCTTTCTTGCCCGCATCCGTCGCCGATTGCTTAAGGAACCAGAACCCGATCAGCAGGTACGAAGCCAGGCCTACGCCTTCCCAGCCGACGAACATCTGAAGATAGTTATCAGCCAGAATGAGCATCAACATGAAAAACATGAAGATGTTCAGATACGAGAAGAAACGATAGTAGCCGGCGTCGTGAGCCATGTATCCCACGGAGTAAACGTGGATGACAAACCCTACGCCCGTCACGACCAGCAGCATGATGAGCGAAAGCTGGTCGAGCCAGAACCCATACTGCACCGAAAATGCGCCCGACGAAATCCAGGTCTGGTGCTTTTCGATGTACGGAATCTGGCTCGACGACATCGCCATGAACTGCACTGCCACCCACAAGGCATAGCCAAACGCCAACGCCGTCGACCCTAGCCCGACGGCGTTGACCGCGGCCTTGGGAAAGCGCTTGCCCAGCAGCCCATTGATTGCGGCACCGGCCAGCGGTAACAGCGGAATGATCCAGAGATGAAGGCTCATAATTTCAGGAGGTTGATGCGGTCAACGTTAAGCGTCTCGCGCGTGCGGAACACCGAAATAATGATGGCCAGTCCCACGGCGGCTTCGGCAGCAGCCACCACCATCACGAAGAATACGAAGACGTTGCCGCTTAGCGCCCTGAGTTCAGCGGCGAACGCCACAAACGTCAGGTTCACCGCGTTCAGCATCAACTCAATCGACATGAAGATGGTGATGATGTTGCGCTTGATTAGGAACCCGGCCACGCCACAGGCAAACAAGATTGCGCTCAACACCAGGTAGTACGACAGAGGGACCATTTATTCCTCCCTCCGCGCCAGGACCACGGCGCCCAGGATGGCAATCAGGATCAGCACGGATGTAACTTCAAACGGAAGCAAATAGTCCCGGAACAGCAATTGCGCCACGGCGCGCGGGTTGCCAAAACCCTCCGTCCCGTTCAGCACCGAAGGACCGCCGATCGCGATGCGGTCGAAACCCGCGTAGCGGGCGATCACCCAGATGCCGATCGCCAGTCCGACAATCAGCCCGGGGACTCCCAGCAAGGTTGCCACCCGGCTGGTGTGCGGTAGGCGCTCTTCCTCGCCCGCATTCAGCAACATGATGGTAAAGACGAACAACACCATGACCGCGCCGGCGTAAACAATCACCTGTACCGCCGCAACGAACTCCGCTCCCAGCAACAGGTAGAGCAGCGCCAGCGATCCCATCACCACAATCAGTGACAGCGCGCTGTTGATGGGATGCTTTTGCACGAGCAGGTTGATCGCCGCTCCCACGCATACCGCACCGAAGATGAAAAATAGAACCAGATGCATGATGTTCCCATTCCCGGCTAACCGCTGCCGGGGTACATCCTTGAATCCCGAGTTACTTTAGCGCCACCACCAAAGCCGTAATCAGAATGTTTGCAATCGCCAGCGGCAACAGAAACTTCCAGCCAAACGCCATCAACTGGTCATAACGGAAGCGGGGAAGAGTCCCGCGTACCCAGATGTAAATAAAGATGAAGGCGAGAACTTTCGCCACGAACCACACCACCGGCAGCACAGCCTGCAACAGCGGCGGCCCAAACACTGGGCCCAGCCATCCTCCCAGGAACAGCACCGTAGCGAGGCACGCCACCGTAAACATATTGGCGTACTCGGCCATGAAGAACATGGCAAACTTCATCGAGCTGTATTCCGTGTGGTAACCCGCCACCAGCTCCGTCTCCGCCTCCGCCAAATCAAATGGAATGCGGTTGGTCTCGGCATATGCGGCCATGATGTAAATGAAGAACGCTATGAATTGGCCCGTGAAGAGGTTCCACTTGGGAATGAACCCAAGGAACGTTCCCGACTGCGCCACGACTATGTCGCGCAAGCTGAAGCTGCCGGCGTAGATCAGCACTCCGACCAGGGACAGCCCGAGTGCAATTTCGTAACTCACCATCTGCGCCGAAGCGCGCAGGCTGCCCAGCATCGAGTACTTGCTGTTCGACGACCATCCCGCCAGTGCCACCCCGTACACGCCGATCGATGTCAGCCCCAGTAGTACCAGCAGCCCGATGTTTATGTCGGCGATCTGCAACGGCGTGTGAATGCCACCAATCGTGACCCACGGGCCGATCGGAATCACCGCAATCGCGGTCAGCGCCATGGTCAACGACAACACCGGCGCCAGAAGGTATAAGGGCCTATTAACGAACGGAGGTGTGATGTCTTCCTTAAAGATAAACTTTAAGCCGTCAGCCAGCGGCTGCCAGATCCCGAACGGCCCCACCCGCGAGGGCCCCCACCGGTTCTGGATGCGGGCCACCACCTTGCGCTCTGCCAGCGTCGTGTACGCCACGCCCGTCAGCAGAACGAACATCGCGATCACGATTTTGATCAACGATACGAGAATGTAGGTTCCAATGGTCATCGATTGAAGGCGTTTCCGCCGTTGCATCCGCCGCGGTCATGCCGCGCACGGTTTCAATTCTGTACAACGAATGAGCGCCCGTAGGCAGCGCCTGCGTTAGTCGGCCGCGACTTCCTTGTTGGCCGGTGCAACCGGATTGCGTTCCATCACTGAGTTCAGGGTGCTGGAGTAACGTCCCAATGTTCCGGAGGTAAACAGCGTGTCATGCGCGGGCATGATCAGTTCTGGCTGTCCAGTTCCAGTCGCGCCCGTAATCTGTATCAGCTGCGTGTGCTCATCCTGCGACGCCAGCAGGCTCAACCGCGAAACGTCGTAACCGGGCACCAGCCGTTGGATCTCGTCCAGCATGGCCGTCGGATCCAGCGGGTTCATCTTCGGCTCAAGGTTCCGCGCCATCAGCCACACTGCATGCTGATCCGACTCGCCGGACTGCGCTCCGCGCGTCTGTCCCATGTCCGCGCGAACTCCGCCGCCGCCGAAGGGAACCAGCTTCTTCACGTCGTGACCCATGGCTTGCGCGATGCGCACGATGCATTCGAAATCGCTGCGCGTGCCAGTAACCTCTCCGGCTTTGCGCCCCATCTGCAGATCGCCCGCCGTGTTCGTGTACGTCCCCGTCTTCTCATACGCATTGGCGACCGGCAGTACCACGTCCGCGATGGCTGACGTCTCCGTCAGGAACATGTCTTGTACCACGACAAACGTCTTGGAAAACGCAAAGGGATCGAGGTTGAACCGTGCTACCGGATTAGAGCCGACGACATACAGGACTTTGAGCGATCCCGCCTTCGCGGCCTCGGCCATCTGCAACAAATTCAGGCCCGGCTCTTTCGGAATTCCGCCAGTCCAGTTCTCGTGAAACTTGGTCGCACTGCTCACAGGCGCGTAGCCCGGCAGCATGTCGGGGTAGAGCCCCATATCAGCCGCGCCGCGCGAGTTCGCGTAATCCCCGAGGCACAGGAACTTCGCGCTCTGCGCCAGCCCAAAGTCAACCAGCGACTTCACTGCCGCGCCTCGCACTTCGGAACCGAAGACGATAACCAGTCCTTGCTCGGCCTTAACTTTCTCTCGTAGTTCGTTCAGCGCCTCGCGCGTGAGATTCGCGGACGCCACCGCATCCGCCGCGCCGTTATTGCCGCCCAGGAACTGAACCAGGCTGGCTTCCGAGCCGGGCGCAATCTGGGCAAATCCCGTTGCCTGCCGCCGCAGCTTGATGGGTGACGAGTTCACCACGTACAACTTTGCGCGGTGCAGTCGCACGTTCGTCCGGATCTGCCACGCCAGCAAAGGATGCTGCTCCGTCGGATCGCTTCCGATCAGCAGGATCGCAGGCGCCGAACCGACATCGCGCATGGACGCCGTAGCGTTCGTCTTGCCCGCCAGCGCCGAAGCGAAAGCAGGGAAGTCCGCAGTCCGGTGATGGTCAATGTTGTTGGTTCCCAGCACCGTGCGCGCAAACTTCTGCAGCAAGTAGTTTTCTTCGTTGCTGGTCCGGTTCGAACCGATTACGCCACTCGCCGCCGGGCCTGCCGCTGCTGCTTCCTTGAACTTGCCGGCGATGAGTTGGAACGCCTCGTCCCACGTCGCGGGGAGGAACTTCCCGTCGCGCTTAATCAGCGGTTGCGTGATGCGCTCCTGGTTCTGCGCGAAATCGAACGCGTAGCGTCCCTTGATACACAGGAAGTCGCCGTTGATGCCACTCTTGTCGCGATTGTCGCCGCGCACGATCTCCATGCCCGTGTCAGAGCGGCGTACGCCGAGCGTGGTTTTGCAGCCGTCGCCGCAATGCGTGCAGACGGTGCCCACGTGCTTCATCTCCCACGGACGCGTCTTATAGCGGTACGTCCCCGAAGTCAGTGCGCCGACCGGACAGATGTCAATGCACATTCCGCACTCTTCGCACTCCAGGTGGTCTTCCTTATTTGGTGCGATCAGCGAGCTCGATCCGCGGTTCTGGATGCCCAACGCCCATACGTCCATGCCCTCGCCGCACACGCGGATGCAGCGGTAGCACAGAATGCAGCGCGGCCGGTCGAAAAACACCACCGGAGACCACTGCAGCTCCTCCTTGTGGTTCTTGATGTCCATGTACTTGGACTCGGCGGCGCCGTACTTGAACGTCATGTCTTGCAGTTCGCACTCGCCGCCGGCGTCGCACACCGGGCAATCCAGCGGATGGTTCCCCAGCAGCAGCTCGATCATCGACTTGCGGGCCTGCTTGATCTTCTCGCTCTCGGTAGTGACCACCATGCCTTCGCCTACCACGGTTGTGCAAGCAGTCTGCAACTTGGGCATCTTCTCGATTTCGACGAGGCACATGCGGCATGCGCCCTGCAGCGACAGGCCGGGATAGTAGCAAAAGGCCGGGACTTCGATGCCCACGCTCTTGCAGGCTTCAATCAGCAGCGTCCCCGCTGGGACCGCGAGCTTCTTGCCATCAACCGTAATGTTTACGTCAGCCACAAGCTTCCTTGATGAATGCAGATCTGGAACGTCTTTATCTATCCACTATCCACTAACCACAATCCACTTGCTCTTCACACCAATGCCGGCTCGTGCGCGCTCTCCAGCGGACACGGCTTGCCGTCGAGATGCGCCTCAAACTCCGGCCTGTACTTCTGCACGTACGAAATGATGGGCATCGCCGCCGCGTCACCCAACGGGCAGAACGTCCGGCCCAGCATGTTCTCCGCCAGGTATTTCAGGTTGTCGATGTCCTTGGCTACGCCTCCGCCGGAATGAAAGCGCGTCAACGTCTTCTTGATCCAGTCCGTGCCTTCACGGCAGGGAATGCACCATCCGCAGCTTTCATGCTGGTAAAACTTGATCACCCGCAACGCGAAGCGTACCATGCACATTCTCTCGTCCAGCACGATCACCGCTCCCGATCCCAGCATCGAGCCTGCTTTCGCCAGCCCATCGTAGTCCGCCGGGATGTCGATCTCTTCGGGCAACAGAATCGGCACCGACGAGCCGCCCGGCACTACGCCTTTCAGCTTGCGGCCGCCCTCGATGCCTCCCGCAACCTCGTAAATCATCTTCTTTAGGTTGTAGCCCAGGGGCAATTCATACACTCCCGGACGTTCGACATTGCCGCTGATGCTGACCAGGTGTACGCCGCCGTTCTTCGGGGTGCCGAGGTCGGCAAACCACTGCCCGCCGCCCAGCAAAATATGCGGTACGCTGGCCAGCGTCTCGCAATTGTTGATGACCGTCGGGCCACCCCACAACCCCACTACGGCAGGGAAGGGAGGCCGGATGCGCGGTATCCCGCGCTTGCCTTCCAGTGATTCCATCAAGGCCGACTCTTCGCCGACTTCGTAAGCTCCCGCACCTGAGTGAACGTACACGTCCAGATCGCGACCTGAACCAAAAATGTTCTTGCCGACAAAACCACGCGCGTACGCGTCCGCAACGGCTTTCTCCATGATCTCCACGAGATAGCGGTATTCTCCGCGCAAATAGATGAATCCGGTCTTCGCGCCCACCGCCATCGCTGCGATCATCACGCCCTCAATCACCGAGTGTGGATCGTGCTCAAAAATCAGGCGGTCCTTGCAGGTTCCGGGCTCGCTCTCGTCGCCGTTACACAGCACATACTTGGGTTTGGCTGACTGCTTCGGCACAAACGACCACTTCATGCCTGTCGGGAACCCCGCGCCGCCTCGGCCGCGCAGATTCGAAGTCTTCACCTCATTGATGATCGCGTCCGGCTCCATGGCCAGCGCCTTCTGCGTCGCCTTGTACCCGTCAAGCTCCAGGTAGCGATCCAGGTTGGCCGCGCCCATGCCAAAGCGCCTCGACACAACCTTCACTTCGTCGGGATGTGAGACCAGGTAAGCCATGAATTTCGCTTTTCGCTTTTCGCTTTTCGCTCGTCGCCCCACGCTCTCCCTGTCGCCTCTGGCGAAGAGCGAAGAGCGAAAGGCGAAGAGCGTCTTACTGCTGCTCCTTCTTCCTAATCCCCTCAATCAACTCGTCAATCTTTTCCGCCGTCAGGTTCTCGTGGTACTCGTAATTCACCATCATTGCCGGCGCCCACGAACACGCGCCAATGCACTCGACCTCTTCCACGTGAAACAGTCCGTCCTCGGTCGATTGCTTATGCCCGACGTCAAGCCTCTTCTTGCAATGGTTGAGGATTTCCTCGCCGCCCCGGAGCAAGCAGCTCACGTTGGTGCAGACCTGGAAGTTGTACTTGCCAATGGGGTGCGTCCGCATCATCGAGTAGTAGCTGATGACATTTCGGACCTCTAATTCCGTGAGGTCCACGCGTCGCGCCATCTCTGCCACCACTTCATCCGTCACGGCGCCCACTTCATCCTGGATGTACAACAGCATCGGGACCAGCACCGAACGCTTGGTCGGATAATGTGTCGACATCTCGGTAAAGCGTTGTTCCAGTTGTTCGGAAAATTTCATTTAGCTATCTGCTCGTTAAGACTATGAAAACGTAAAGTGACTCCGGACGAACCCGGCTATCAAAACTCTTTCCTCGGCGACGCCTGCTGCGCCCCAACCCGGCCGGCCACGATCTCGGCCCGGGCGTAATTCTCGCCCTTGATCGGCGCTCCTGCGATTCGCCGCATCATCGCGATCTGACCCACATGCGTCAGCGCATCCGCAATCGGACCTTGGAACAACATCTCTTCGCTGACTCGCCAGCGGCTTGCCCGACGCCAGGTAGTCATCCAGCGCCTGTAGGCTCCGATGAAACCTCTCGCTTTCCTGCTCCCACGACAGTGGATCCGAATCCTTCCACGCCTGCTTGCCCTCGGCCATCGACAAGCCCCAATCCATCAGGTCCCCAACATGTGCCAAAATCCGTCCTGCCGTCCGTGGGCTCTCCCCGAGGGTGAAGTCCGCAAACTCCCCCGGGGCCCCGCGAATCGCCTTGCCGCCGCGATACGCCAGCGTCGCTAGGGTGTGTCGCAACAACTCGCGTTTCCCGTCCGCCATCTCTAAATTCTCTCTACCGCTCACAATCACCTTGTAGGAAATCGATACTGCTTCTCGGCGAAGCGTTTTTCCAGTCGGTCCGAAAATCTCATGTCGCGCTTATCTCTTGGCCTTTTCTATCCACTATCCACCAACCACTATCCACTTCTCTACCGATCGCAATCGCCCAGCACGATATCGATACTGCCAATCGCTGCCACCACGTCCGCGATCATCCGGCCTTCGCACATCTTCTTCAGCGTCTGCAGATTGGCGAACGATGGCGACCGCATATGCACTCGGTACGGCTTGGCGGTTCCGTCGCTGACCACGTAGTAGCCCATCTCGCCGCGCGGAGACTCCACCGCCTGGTAAACCTCGCCCGCCGGGACCGTAAAGCCCTCAGTCACGATCTTAAAGTGATAGATGAGGGCCTCCATCTGCGTCTTCATCTTCTCGCGGTCGGGCAGCACCACTTTCGGCGCGTCCGCCTTCACCGGGCCTTCCGGCATTCCTTCAAGCGCTTGGGCGACGATCTTCTGCGACTCGCGCAACTCAGCCACCCGCACCAGATACCGCGCATAAACGTCGCCTACCGTCGAGATCGGCACCTTGAACTTGAAGTTTTCGTATCCCGAATAGGGAGCGTCGCGCCGCAAATCCACGTCCACGCCGCTGGCGCGCAAGGTCGGCCCGGTCGCGCACAGTGCCAGCGCGTCTTCCTTCGAGAGTTGGGCCACGTCCTTGGTTCGCATCACGAAGATGGGATTCTCCGTCAGCAGGTTCTCGTACTCGTCGATGTGCTCCGGGAACGGGTCGTTAAACGCCTTCACCCGCTGGAAGAAGTCCAGCGGCGGCTCCAGCGCCACTCCGCCGATGCGGAAATACGACGTCATCATGCGCTGGCCCGGATACTGCCTCAAACAGTCGCAGCACATTCTCGCGCTCGCGGAAGCAGTACAGGAACACCGTCATCGCGCCGATGTCCATGGCGTGCGTGCCCAGCCACACCAGGTGCGAGTTGATGCGGGTCAACTCGTTCATCATCACTCGCAGCCACTGTGCCCGCGGAGGAATCTCCAGCCCCAACAGCTTCTCCACCGCCAGGCAGTAGGTCAGGTTGTTGGTCATGGGGCAGAGGTAGTCGATGCGGTCGGTCATCGGAACGACTTGCTGGTAGAACTTCGCCTCGCAGGTCTTCTCGATCCCGGTGTGCAGAATACCCGATGTCGGGCATGATGCGTACGATGGTCTCGCCGTCGAGCTCCAGCAGCAGCCGCAGGACACCGTGCGTTGACGGATGCTGCGGCCCCATGTTGATGACCAGATTATGGTCGGCCGCATCCAGAACCGGAGTAGGGGTCATTTCAGCCATGGTTTACCGGTACCCCTCAACGGGGTAGTCTTTGCGGAGCGGGTATCCTTCCCAATTGTCGGGCATCAGGATGCGCTTCAGATTTGGGTGTTCGTTGAAGCGCACGCCGAACAGGTCAAAAACTTCGCGCTCGAAAAAGTTTGCGCCCGGCCAGATCGAAGTGAGGGAATCGACCGCAGCGTCGTCTCCGCCGAGCCGCACCTTCAGCCGCACGCGCTTCTTCGTGATGGTCGAAAATAGGTGGTAAACCGCCTCGAACCGCGGTTCTTGCGGGAACCAGTCCACGCAGGTCACGTCCGACAGCGAGTCGTACTGCAGCGCCGCATCGTTCTTAAGAGTCATGCAGGCCCCGCGCAGCGCAGTGCGCTCCACATGAATCGACAGCTCCTGACGGTCGAATTTCGCGCCTTCCACGGCGGCCGCGTTCCACGCCACCAGGCGTGCCACCTCGGCATGCGCCTTGAGCTGTTCCAGGTCTGTTACCGCGGGTTCCAGCGCCATCGTCAGATCCTCTCCGCCTTACCTTGCTTGTTCCAGTCGATGACGCCCTTCTTCCAGATGTACCAATACCCGGCCAGCACGATGCCGATGTACACCAGCATCTCCCAGAACCCGAACATCTTCAGGTCCTTAAAGATAATCGCCCACGGGTAGAGGAAGACCGCTTCCACGTCGAACAATATGAACAACATGGCCACCAGGTAGAACTTCACCGAGAAGCGCTGCCGGGCAGTGCCCACCGGCTCCATGCCGCACTCGTACGGCGACATTTTTGATTTGTTGAACTTGTGCTGTCCGATGAAATACGAGAGCAGCACCATCGCGGAGGCCAAACCACCAGCCATCACGACGTGGATGAGCAACGGCAGATATCGTGCGAAATAAAAGTCCGGCATGGGTGCGCTAGTACTTCAGATTCGCCGTGCTGCTTTGGCGGGTAACTTCTTGAGTCTATTTGCCGTTACTTTCTGTGTCAACCAACGGAACGCCACGATTCACGCAGCTTTCATCAGTGCGCTCAAAACTCAACGAACATTGCGCGCCATGCAAATCGCGCACGCAGCGCATCGTCGAAGGTTCCTATCCGCCGCCGACAAAATGGACGATTTCCAACCTGTCTCCCTCGCGCAAAGCCGTCTCGCTCCACTGCGCGCGCGGCACAATCTCGCGGTTCAACTCCACCGCCACCCGGTCGCCTTTCATGCCGAGTTGCTCGATGAGCTCGCCCAAAGTTTCCACGCCGCTAAAGGTCTTCTCTTCGCCATTGATGAAGAATTGCATACGCAATTCTACCGTCCCCAATTTTTCACCCGCTTCGCTTGACTGATGCCCGCCTGTTTCTTGCCGTCCGTAATCTGCGCTAAAATGCCAACCGCGCCACAGGAGGTCCTCGCATGTCCGTAAAACCCGTTCCCGACGGCTACCACACTGTAACTCCGTATCTAACGGTAACGAACGCTGCGCAACTGATCGACTTTCTGCTGAAGGCGTTTGGCGCCACGCTCAAGTACCAGATGAAGGACGACGGCGGCAATGTCCGTCACGCCGAGGTGCAGATCGGCGATTCCATGGTGATGATCGGTCAGGCCCGCGACGAGTGGGTCCCCAAGCCGGGCAACTTCTACCTCTACGTTCCCGACTGCGACGCGCTTTATAAGAGCGCCCTCGCCGCCGGCGGCAAATCGGTGCAGGAGCCGGCCACCCAGTTTTACGGCGATCGCCACAGCGCTGTCGACGACCCACAGGGAAACACCTGGTGGATCGCCACGCACGTGGAAGACGTCTCCCCACAAGAGATTGAGCGCCGCATGAAGGCCGCGGCCCACTAGGCACGCACATGACACCCGATCAATTTCGACGTCTGGCGCTCAGCTTCGCCGGCTGCGAGGAACACGCTCACCACCATCACCCTGACTTCCGGGTGCAGGGCAAGATTTTCGCGACCTTGGGCTATCCCGACGAGACACGGGCGATGGTGATCCTCACGCCCGAGCAGCAGGCCGAGTTCCTCCACGACTCTCCCGAAGTTTTCTCGCCGGCCGCCGGTGCTTGGGGACGCAACGGTTCCACCACCATCTGCCTGCCGAAGGCGAAGAAGGCCATCCTGCAACCCGCGGTCCAAGGCCGCCTGGCAGAAGGCGATCGCCTCTGCCGCCGCCGAAAAAGAAGAAGCCAACCCCGCGCTAAGCCCAGCAGGGGCAATGCTATACTGATGCGTTGCCCGGTGTGTCTGCGACGCTCCTGACGCGGATGCATGATCGTAGCCTGCTGGCGGCGCAAAGGGCATCACAAACTTCATTTCAGCTACGAGGTCCTCCTATGTCCGGCCACTCAAAATGGGCGACAATTAAGCACAAGAAGGGCGCGCTCGACGCCAAGCGCGGCAAGATTTTCACCCGCCTCATTCGAGAAATCAGCATGGCGGCCAAGAACGGCGGCGACGTCGATATGAACCCCCGCCTGCGTACCGCGGTGGCAGCTGCCAAGGCCGAGAACATGCCCGCCGAAAACATCAAGCGCGCCATCCAGCGCGGTACCGGCGAGTTGCCCGGCGTCAGCTACGAAGAGATCACCTTCGAAGGCTACGGCCCCGGCGGCGTTGCCATCCTGGTCGAAGTCTCCACCGACAATCGCAACCGCACCGTCAGCGAAATCCGTCATGCCTTCTCCAAGAACGGCGGAAACCTCGGCGCAGCCGGATCGGTCGCCTACATGTTCCACAAGAAGGGCGACATCGTCATCGCCAAGTCTGCCGCCAAAGAAGACGACTTGATGAACATCGTGCTCGAAACTGGCGCCGAAGACCTGGTCGACGATGGCGACAACTGGGAAATCATCACCGAGCCTGCATCGTACGAGACGGTTCTGGAAGCCGTGAAGAAGGCCGGCATCACGCCCGAAGTCGCCGAGATCGGCATGATTCCCCAGACCTACACCAAGCTCGAAGGCCACCAGGCCAACACCATGTTCCGCTTGCTCGAAGTCCTCGAAGACGGCGACGACGTCCAGCACGTGTACTCCAACTTCGACTTCGACCAGGACAAGTTGGAAGAGGTCGCAGGGTAGGGAAGCAGTCAGCAATTAGCTCCTCGTCGGCCGCTCTCCAGGGCGGCCGATTGCTTTGTCGGCTCGATACGTTTGGTCTCCCAGCCATTTACAATTGTCGTCGCATGACTGCCTGCCGCACTCTTCTCACATTCGTACTCACGCTCTTCGCTCTTGTTGGCTGCACGCAACAACATTCCGCTCCCGCAAGCGCCAGCGCCAATGAAGCCAAGCCTGTTACTACCACTGAAGCGTCGCAACCTGCTGCGGCTGAACCGACATCGGCGCCAGCGCAGCCCGCGCCCACGATCAATCCCACCCGCGCCTTCCAATACGTAAAGGACTACGTCTCCATCGGCTCGCGGCCCGTCGGAAGTCCGGGGCACGCGAAGGCCGAGCAGTTCATCAAGTCGCATCTGGCGGGAGACAACGTCGAAGTCGATTCCTTCACCGCCAAGACTCCCGTCGGCGACTTTCCCATCCACAACATCATCGCCAAGTTCCCCGGCAAGAAAGACGGCATCATCGTCATCGCCGGCCACTACGAAACCAACTATCCGCTGCCTAAAGCTTTCGTCGGCGCCAACGATAGCGGCTCCAACACCGGGCTGATGCTCGAGCTGGCCAATCAGCTTCGCGGCAAGCCCAATGACGGCTACAGCGTGTGGCTGCTCTGGACCGACGGGGAAGAGGCCTTCGTGAAGTGGACCGACTCCGACAGCCTCTACGGCACCAAGCACCTCGCTGCGAAATGGCAGCAAGACGGCACCGCCCCGAAAATCAAGGCCTTCCTCCTGCTCGACATGATCGGCGACGCCGACCTCGACATTCAGCGCGACGCCAACTCGACCCCATGGCTGACCAACCTGGTCTATCAGGCGGCGACCACGCTGGGCTACCAGTCGCACTTCTTCAAGACCGAAACCGCCGTCGATGACGACCACATGCCGTTCCAGAGAATCGGCGTCCCTGTGGTGGACATCATCGACATCGACTACGGTTACGCCAACGCCTATCACCACACCGTCCAGGACACGATGGACAAGCTCAGCCCCAAGTCGCTCCAGATCGTCGGAGACGTCGTGCTCCAAACCATCCAACTGCTGAATTCGCGCTAGGGAACCTCCGATTCAGTACGCGCTGGAAGAACCGGGGCTAAAGAGTCTGTGTGAGAACCAGTGTCGCCGCTACGCGGCTCCCCTTTTTCTCCCACTTTCCCCGGGGCTTGCGCCCCGGGCTAACTGCGAAGCCGCCGCCTTGCGGCTCAGTTCTGCCCGTCGATCGCCATCGAGCGCGAGTGTGTTTTATGCGGTGTCGGCGACCTCCTGCTCCGCAAGTGCGGCTGAAGCAGGTGTTTTCTTCTCCTGCTGATTACGGCGTACCTTGTCTTCGATGAACTGTAGTTGCTGGCGCAGACCGTTGAAGGAAGGGTCGTCAGGGTCGGTTTTTCCTTTTTCAGCGCGCACCACACAGGCCGGCGTGGGAGGAGTGTGAGGTTGGGGCGGGGCCGCAGGATTCGCTTCCGCCTGCCGCAGAGCCTCCTCCGGCGGAGCTTCGAGATCGATGCCGAAGGGAAGGCCGTATTGGGCCTCGAAACCGGGGAATGCGCGGATGCGCGAGTCGTCGGTTTTATCGACATCGTCGTCCTGCCACTCGGCTTCTTCGTTGATGGCGCGGAGAACGGAGGTGGTCTGCTGGAGGGCGTAAAGCATTTGGCCAGCGGCGCGGGGCTCGAGTTGCCCGTGGGCGAGCGCTTCGAGGACCTCGGCGAGGGCAATGTGAATGCCGCGGAGGCTGTCGAGCGGCGGGAGCTGCACGGGGCAGGCGAGGCCGCGCCGAAGGGCCTGAGCGCGGCGCAAACGGCGTCCCAGGAGATTGAGGTGGTAGTAACAATAGCTGCGATCCGCCAAGGCGGGCGAGCCGCAGTAGGTTCCGTCTTCTTTCAGATGGCGACAAGTGCTGTATTGCATAGTTTTCCCTAAATTCGTTCCGCGAGCGGAACGTGAATTTTGGGGTACCCCCTCCCCCCACCCCGACTGTTTAGATTCAGGCGGTTAGGGGGAAATTGTGCGCACGCTCTTAAAAACAAATAAGTTAAAGGCAAAGTTGCACAAGCAAAGGGGTTAGCCCCTATAGATTGCAAAGAACCAAGGGCCTCCACAGGGTTGAGACCGAGTGAGGCACAGATTAACGACTACAGGAATACCCCAAAGTCAAGAGAGAGTCAGGAAAAAAGTGGAGGTAGAAAAAACTTTAGTAAGGGGTTGAAGAAACTTTAGTAACCAGCTTGTCCCGAAATGGGAAGAGTGAAGCGGGCAAACCATATCGTTGCGCGTAATTTACGGTTTCACGCCGATAAAGACGTGCGCCTGCATGGCGTTCGGATCGAACGGCGGTTGATAGCGTTCGAAGTCCGACTTGAATGCGCGCGACGGACTACCAGGACGCTGGAAATACCCGTAGATCTGCCGCCAAACGGGAGGTACGACTTCTTGCCCCGGGCCGTTCGCCGAGATGAACTCGAGGTACTTGCCCGCTGGAAGAGTCACGGCAACCATTCCGTCAGGCGGTTTGGTTCCGGACTTAACCTTTGCTCCGAGCACGACAGTGTATTCTCCGGTCGCATCGCTCGCGTAATTTGTGTACACGGCAACGATCGACTCATCGCTGCGGCCGGGAATGCGGTTTAGCAGGCCTTCCATGAACAGGCGCTGCCACAGCTTGGGGATTTCGCCGCTGGGCCCTGTTTCGGCAGCGTTGTTAGTTCTTGCCGAAATTCCTATCACGTCAAACCCGGATTGGTCAGCGGGTACGGGTGTCGCGATTTCCTGAGCTACCAGGACAGAAGACATTGCCAAGAGTGCCAGCAACACGATGCCGGACAGGCGCGGGAACAGAGGAGGGTTCTTCATTGCGACAGTTTATGCCAGCGGTGCTGTGGTCTGACAACCTCTGCGCCATTTGATAGTCTCGTGTTCAACCCTGTCTGAACATCCATTCAATGACACTGGAGACATCGCTTTGAGATTGAGGGCGCTTTCGCTTGCCATCGTTTGCCTGCTTCTTGCGTTGCCGGCGTTGAGCCAGATCAGCCCGGCGGACCGCCAACTCTCACACGACATCCTGAAAGAGCTCATCGAGATCAACACTACCGACTCCGTCGGCAGTGTGACGACGGCGTCGGAAGCGATGGCCAAGCGCTTGAAGGCGGTGGGCTACGCGGACAGCGACATCTACATCGGCGGCCCGAACGACCGGAAGAAGAACCTCGTCGTCCGGCTGCGCGGCACCGGAGCGAAGAAGCCCGTGCTGCTGATCGGCCATCTCGACGTGGTCGAGGCGCACCGCGAAGACTGGACGACAGACCCGTTCCAACTGGTGGAGAAGGACGGTTACTTCTACGCTCGCGGCACCGAGGACATGAAGGCCTCGGACGCGATTTCCGTGGTCAACATGATTCAGTTGAAGCGCGAAGGCTACAAGCCCGAGCGCGACATCATCCTGGCGTTGACCGCCGACGAAGAAGGCGGCAAGTCGAACGGCGTGGACTGGCTGCTGAAGAACCATCGCGAATTAATTGACGCCGAGTTCGCGCTCAACGCCGACGCCGGCGGCGTGGTGACTGAGCACGGCAAGCCCCTCGTGGTCGAGATGGGCGCCAGCGAGAAGCTTTATGCGGACTACGAGCTGGAGGTGACCAATCCCGGCGGTCACAGCTCGCTGCCCACGCCGGAGAACGCTATCTACCGGCTCTCCGACGCGCTCGTGCGTTTGCAGCATTACAAGTTTCCCTTTGAGCTGAATGATGTGACCCGCGCCTTCTTCCAGCAGACGGCCAAGGTGGAGAAGGGGCAGGTTGCAGCCGACATGCTTGCCATCACCAATAGGCCTCCGGACCAGGCGGCGATTGACCATCTATCGCAGGACCCTATTACAACTCCACGACCCACACCACTTGCGTCGCCACCCGCCTGCTTGCCGGGCATGCCAATAATGCTCTGCCGCAGCGGGCGACAGCTAACATCAACTGCCGCATCCTACCGGGACACTCCCGCGAGGAAGTGCTGAACGATCTGGTCAAGGTGATTGACGATCCGAAGGTGGCGGTCACGTATGTGAGCAACGGGATGAAGGTCATCATGGGCGACAAGGACAAATTGTCGCTGGCGCCGGTGGCGTTAAACCCGGAAGTGATGGATCCGCTGGAGAAGATCTCGGCCGAGTTCTGGCCGGGAGCTCCGGTGGTGCCGACCATGGGAACCGGGGCGAGTGACGGCGTTTATACCAATCCCGCGGGCATTCCTACCTATGGAGTTTGCGGCCTGGCCATCGAGAACGGCGACGATCGCTCGCACGGGCGTGACGAGCGCCTTTTGGTGGAGTCGTATTACACCGGCGTGGAGTTCTATTATCGCTACCTCAAGGCGGTAGCTGGAGGGCATTAACGGCTCGACCCCGTAAGTCATTCCGGCAAATGAATTTGAATGGCCGGGCAACTTGACGGCAACCGCGGGGTTGTAGCGGGCAGGGAAGTTTCCCGAGAGGGAAGACGTGCCGTTTCGTGGGTGCGATTCGGCATATAATGTGCGCAGCGAAGGGTGCCCGGGCCGTTCACTCGCGAAGCAGACGACGAGCGCGGCGGCGGGTTTGGGAGAGCGCGGGGTGAGTGACCGCTCGGGACTGGAGTTTCCCATGAAGTCAGGCGCCGGATCGATTCTTACCGTTTGGTTGCTGACCTTGTGTCTGGCGACGCCGATGGCGGCCCAGAGCGGAACGCAGACTCCGGCAGCGACGTCCCCGCCCAGCGCAAGCCCGGGAACATCGACGGATTCCACCCAAGCGACTGCCCCTGCGTCCAGTACTCCGGACGCCGCCAGTGCGGACGACTCAACCTCGGACGGAGCTACGCCCCAAGGGGTCAAGACGGGCAGCAAGAATGACGTGAACGCGATCGGGGACCGCCACGTGGGGGGCCGCGGCATCGGCGACTGGTACTCCACTGAAACTGAAATGAAGTTGGGCAAGCAGTACGCCATGATGGTGGAACAGACCGCCCGCCTCGTGCAGGACCCAGTCATCAACGAGTACGTGAACCGCATTGGGCAGAATCTGGTGCGGAACTCCGACGCCAAGGTGCCGTTCACGATCAAGGTCATCGATTCGGACGAGATCAATGCCTTCGCTCTGCCTGGCGGGTTTTTCTACGTGAACAGCGGCCTGATTCTTGCGGCCGATGAAGAAGCGGAGCTGGCTGGAGTGATGGCGCATGAGATTGCCCACGTCGCGGCCCGCCACCAGATGCAGCAGATGACGCGGATGCAGTACGCCAACATGGCGACCATTCCTCTGATCTTTGTGGGAAGCTGGGGCGTGTACGAAGCGGCGAGCCTGGCGATTAACTTGGCGTTGCCGGTTACGTTCATGAAGTTCTCGCGGAATTTTGAGTCGGAAGCCGACTACCTGGGCGTGCAGTACATGTATAAGACGGGTTACGATCCGCAGGCGTTCATCTCGTTTTTCGAGAAGATTGAGGCGAAGGAGAAGAAAGCAGCCGGGAACGCTGGCGAAGGTGTTCGCTTCGCATCCTCCAACGCCTGAGCGAATCGCGCGCACCGAGCAGGAGATCAAGCGCATTCTGCCGACGCAGCCTCAGTACGTAGTCACAACTTCGGAATTCGATTCCGTGAAGGCGCGCCTGGCAGCGCTGCAGAACCGCAAGAAAGTGGTTCCTTCCAACGATCCGAACAAGCCGACTCTGCGCCGCACCACTACGGCAGACAACAATCCGGACGCGACCACGCAGCAGCCGGCCGATGACCGTCCGACGCTGAGCAGGCGGGATGACTGAGATTTGTGGAAGCAAAAGAACCGGCGGCCTCGGCCGCCGTTTTTGTTTTCGGAAATGCTTTCTGTACGGTGCAGGCGATCTGAAAAACGATTACGCGGTTTCGCCGCCCTTGCACTTGCTGACGATGGCGCTGCGCAGTTTGACGCGCAGGTCGTCGGGCAGTTCGTACAGATGAGACTCGCGGTAGATCTCGATGGTCCGCTTGGTGGTGTTGCAGACAACGTAGCAGTTATGGCACCACTGCAGGTGATCTTCCAGTTCGGCCTTGGTCTGGGCGTCCATGGCCCCATCAAGATAGTCGGTTAGCTCTTTGAGGAATTCAGAGCAGGTCACTGTTTGCCATCTCCACCAACACGATTTTTGAAGTACTTGCTAAGCCGTTCGCGCAGCTGCAACCGGGCCCGAAGCAAACGAGACTTCACGGCCGGGATACTCAAATCCAGGGCGTCGGCAGTCTCTTCCGTGGAGAGACCCTCGACATCGCGCAAGACAAAGACCGTGCGAAAACTCGGCGGCAGCCCCTGGATCGTCTTGCCCAAAATTTCCTTCAGCTCGCCCTGGCTGTAGAGCTGTTCGGGATTCGGCGCCCAGTCCGCGACTTCGCGCGGCATGGAATCCTCCTCCGTCTTGATGTCCTCGTCGAGCGATACCATGCGCTCAGGACGACGGCGTCGCAGGCGCATCAGCGCCTCGTTCACCGCAATGCGCACCAGCCAGGTATAAAACTTCGACTGCTCCTGGAAATTTGCCAGGTTCTGATACGCCTTCAGGAACGCATCTTGCACTACGTCTTCCGCGTCTTCGCGGTTTTGGGTGATGTGCTGAGCGATGCGAAACACATTGCGGTCGTAGCGCTTTACCAGGGCTTCAAAAGCACTGATGTCGCCAGCCTTGGCCGCATGAACCAGCTTGAGCTCATCGCTTGCTGGTTCTTCTACTTTTGGTTGGATGGTAGCCATGTGTTCGCAGATTCAGGATTTTAACAGATAAGTAACCTTCGCCTCTCCGCCAATTATACAGAGGGAGCGTCTTGTGCTGGCCGGCGTCGTCGCGCTGAGGCTGCCATGCCCGTTGCATTCCGGACTCGGGAGCGACGGCAAATGTGGCCTTAGCCGCGCTGACGAAGGTACGCAAAGCAGCGCGCTTTCGGATTGCATCGGTTGGAACCGTAATGTGCAACCGAATGGCTGCGTGGTCTGGAGAGGAATCGGGTTAAACTGATGGCAACGATGTTGTCTAGCCGAGTTACAGCCACTCTATTGGCCGCGCTTCTACTGCTTCAGGGCAGCGGATTGCCGGCGCAAACCTCTTCGTCCCCGCCGACCAAATCGCAGGGAACCAGCTCATCGACCAGTAAAAAGAAGAAGAAGAGTACGTCGTCCACCGGCGCGAAGAATTCTTCGGCTAAGAAGGGTCACACAGCGCGCAAGAAGTCGACGGCGTCGCGCACCATCAAGCTTCATAAGACTTTCGTGGCGTCCAGCGACCTCCGGCCGATGGCGCGGCAGTTGATCGAATTCCGTTCGCCTGCTGCTTACGCCGGGGTCGAAGCCTACGCCAACAAACACCAGGGCACCGAACCCGGGGCACTGGCGTGGTTTGCAGTTGGCTACGCGCATTATCTGGATGGCCAGTATCCGGCAGCGGTTACCGCCTTTGAAAAGGCTCAGCCGTATATCGGAGAGCTTAAGGATTACACCTCTTATTTCATTGGGAGCTCATACCTGCTCAGCAACTCTCCTGAGTCTTCGCTGACCTACTTGCGCGATTTCG
This sequence comes from uncultured Acidobacteriaceae bacterium, assembly GCA_963751155.1. GTDB lineage: Bacteria > Acidobacteriota > Terriglobia > Terriglobales > Acidobacteriaceae > DASRAA01. The sequence goes on from CAVVTL010000014.1 coordinate 108,678, forward strand.
GCACGCGTTATCCGGATTCCGTGTATGGCAACGATGCAGTCCTGGCATACGCCAAAGGCTTGCTGGATACGAAGCGTCCGACCGAGGTGATCCAGTTATTGACACACAGCACCGGGGGCGGAGCTGAGGGCCAGTATCTACTAGGAAAGGCTTACGTCCAGAACGGACAGAACCGCGCCGGAGCCGAGGTGTTGCGCAAGGTCTATTACGGATATCCGACCAGTGGGCAGGCCGACTTTGCGGAAAGCGACTTGAAGAAGATACCCGAGGCAGATTCGCTTCCTCCGGTGACGTATGCGGACCGGGAGCACCGTGCCGATGCACTGTTCAAGGCGCGGCGGTGGAGTCCAGCGGCTGAGGAATATAAAGCGATGCTGGCGGTGGCTCCCGCGGGCGAACAATCGCAGGTGAACATCCGGTTGGCGAACGCGCTGATGAAGCTGGGGGAAAACAAGCAAGCCAGCGAAGTGCTGGCGCGCATTCCCGACGATGGCAGCGATGCGAGTGCCGAGAAGTGGTACCAGAGCGTGGAAATCGCACGCAATACCAATGACGATGTCCAGTTGACCTCGATCCTGCAGCACATGCGAGCCACCTCACCGCAGTCGCCCTGGCTGGAGTCGGCGCTGCTCACCGCTGGGAACATGTACCTGCTGAGCAAGGACTACGACAAGGCGATCGACTATTACAAGGAGATTCACGAGCGCTTTCCCAATAGCAGCAAGGCTTCGTATGCCCACTGGAAGTGCGCGTGGCTGACCTATCGCCTGAATCGTCCGGACGAAGCGAAGAAGTATTTCGACCAGCAGATTGAGTTTTATCCGGCGTCGAACGAAGCGCCGAACGCCATGTACTGGCGCGGACGCATGGCGGAAGACGACAAGAACTATGGTCTGGCGCGGGCATACTATCTCAAGCTCAGCGACCGCTACCGCAACTACTATTACGGCGTGGCCGCGCGAAAACGTCTAGCGGGGTTACCGGAGGCACCACCGGTAACGGTCGCTAGTCTGCAGCGCATTCCGGGAATCAACAAGCTCGAGCCAGAGTCTCTGGAGACTGCGGTTCCTACCGACGATCTGCACTACAACCGTTCGAAGTTGCTGGAGAACGCCGGGGCCATTGATTTGGCGGTGCGCGAGTTGCAGGCGGGAACGACCTCGGGTCCGTCATGGGAGATGGTGCAAGTGGCCCGCATGTACACCGATGCGGGAGAATACTACCGCGCTTTGCAGGCCTTGAAGAAGGCGGTTAGCGGATACTTTGCGATGGACATCAGCGCCCTTCCGCAGCCGTATTGGGAGGGCCTGTTCCCGCGGCCGTACTGGGACTCGTTGCGGCGGTATTCCGATGAAAACGGACTCGACCCGTATCTGGTCGCGTCGCTGATTCGCCAGGAGTCGGAGTTCAATCCAGGAGTGGTCTCGCACGCCAATGCCTACGGGCTGATGCAGTTGCTGCCGAAAACCGGCAAGGGAACCGCCAAGCAGGTGGGGATGCATAACTACAAGACTGATTCGCTGCTTGATCCGACCATCAACATCGAGTTGGGCACCAAGTATTTCCGCGAGATGGTGGACCACTTCGGCGGACAGGTGGAGTACGCCCTCGCCGCCTACAATGCGGGTTCGTCACGGGTGGAAGACTGGCGATCGGCGGGGAATTATCGCGACATCGAGGAGTTCGTCGAGTCGATCCCGTTCACCGAGACGCGGGAGTACGTGCAGGCCATCGTGCGCAACGCGGAAGTTTACAAGCGAGTGTACAAGACACCGTAGGGACTCGTGCGGGAGGCGTGATGTCCGACTTCAAGGCGCCAGGAGTTTATGTGGAAGAGGTGAGCACCCGGGTGCGCTCGATTGAAGGCGTGCCCTCCACAGTCGCCGCGTTTGCAGGGTTCGCCGAGAGCGGGCCCGTGACTCCAACGCTGATTTCCAGCTTTGCGGAATACCGTGCGACGTTTGGCGGGTTTGCAGCGAACGAGTACTTGCCTTACGCCGTGCAAGGCTTCTTTCAGAACGGGGGACAGCGGTGTTATATCCTGCGCATAGCCAGACCGACGCCGGCTCCGCCTCCCGCAAAACTGCCAGCGCCACCTAACGTTGCTGCCAAGGCAAAATCTGGGCTGGGAACATCCCATCTGGCGCCCGCTGTACCGATTGACGCTAAAGCAGCACTCGCTCCGCTCGCAGCACTGAGCGAAGTTGCCATTGTGTGCTGTCCTGACGAGCACGATGTCGCGGGCATGACGGCAGCGCTGGTGGCGCATTGCGAAGAGATGAGATATCGGATCGCGGTTCTGGGAGCACCGTCCGGCAGCGATCTGTCGAATGTTCCGCCGCGGATAACGCAGTCGAGTTTCGCGGCTTACTATGCGCCGTGGGTGATGGTGGCGAACCCTGCGGGAGGCGCTCCGTTGGCGGTGCATCCCGGCGGCCACGTGGCGGGCGCGATGGTCGCCAACGACGTGCAGCGAGCCATCTATAAGGCTCCGGCGAACATTCCTGTCGCCGGCATTGTGGGATTGCAACGAACGATTACGGAGCAGCAGCAGGCGGTGCTGAATCCGCGCGGCGTCAATGTGCTGCGCGACTTTCCCGGCCGCGGCTACCGTATCTGGGGAGCGCGCACGACTTCGTCAGACCCGGAGTGGAAATACGTCAATATCCGGCGCTATTTCCTTTACCTGGAGAAGTCGATCGAGCAAGGCTTGCAGTGGGTGACGTTTGAGCCGAACGGAGACCAACTCTGGACCAACGTGCGGCAGACCGTTGAGAACTTCCTCGTCAATGAGTGGAGGTCGGGGGCACTGCTGGGCAACGAGCCCGAACAAGCCTACTTTGTTCGCTGCGACCGGACCACCATGACGCAGGACGACATCGACAACGGACGCCTGGTATGCCTGATTGGGGTCGCGGCGGTGAAGCCCGCCGAATTCGTGATCTTCCGAATTGGCCAGTGGACAGCCGACGCCCAGGACCCGTGTTAATGCGTAGTTAGTTTGATGATCTGCGCCTTGCCGTCGTAGCGTACACGCGTAGTTGGCGATGATGTCACTTTGCCGCCGACGCCATTGCCGGACCCGACCAAGACGACATCAAAGGCACGTTCCTTGAGCATGCCCGGGAACGATCCTTCGCGCGCTCCCAATGAGAGCGTGTGTGACGCGTCGTCCCAGGAAAGCAAAACAGTCGCGTACTCTCCCTTCTCGTAGGCATAGCTCTCACCGTCATCCTCGTAAAGCGTGAACTTACCGTTGGCGCCGCGATACACACGCAGTTCGATGGGGTCGGCGCGCTTCTCGCTGACGTATTGCAGCTCAGGCCCCATCGGGATTATGGATCCCGCGCGAACGAACAGCGGCATCTTCTCCAGCGGTGCAATGGCCGCAATGGTTTGACCGCCTTTCTGCGAGGCTCCGGTCCAGAAGTCATACCAACTGGCGCCCACGGGCAGATAGACGCTGCGCGAAGTCGCTCCCGCATATGTCACGGGGTTCACCAGCAGTGCGGGTCCGAACAGGAACTGGTCGGAAATGTCGAGGGCATTGCGGTCAAAAGGAAAATCCATCACCAATGCACGCATCGGCGTGTAGCCTTCGTTAGTGACCTTCCACGCCACCGAATAGATATAAGGGAGCAGGCGATAGCGCAGCTTGTCGTAGGAAGTGAGAATCGCTAGCGCCCGCGGGCCGTACGACCACAACTCGTTGGCCTTGCGCGCACCGTGGGTGCGAAAGATGGGGCAGAAGGTCCCGTACTGAAACCATCGGACGTAGATTTCCTGATACGCCGGGTCGTCGGGATCGCCGCCCTGGAATCCGCCGATGTCGGTGGTCCAGTAGGGAAGACCGGACATGGAGAAGCTCAGGCCAGCGGGAATCTGGCGTCGCAGCGAATCGAACGTCGGTGCGATGTCGCCCGACCACGCGATCGCGGCGTTACGCTGCTGCCCGAGGAACGCCGAGCGCGTAAGAATGAAGACGCGTTGCCGGTCGGTGGTTGACCGCTGGCCGTCGTACACAGCCTTGGTCTCAAAAAACGGATAGAGGTTGGCGTAGCGGGAACCGCTGCCCAGTGCGGTCTGCGCCCCTTCGAGCATCGGCCCCTGCTCTTCGCCGAAGGAGTCGAGCGGCTCCGAGGAATCGAGCCACCAGCCTTCCGCGCCTTTGCTGAACAAATCGGTCTGAAGCTGCTGCCAGAATGCCTTGCGTCCGTCGGCGTTGTAAGCGTCGAAGAGGCGGCTGCCGCGGTCGTACATCTCCACTTGCGTGCGTCCGCCGGTGACGAAGTAGCCTTTCTGCAGCATGAAGTCGAAGTGAGCGCTGGGCGGCGTGAAAAGCGGCCACACCGAGATCACCGGGTGCAAATGCAGCTCTCGCAAGTCGCCGAACATCCCCGGCGGGTCGGGGAAGTCTCGCGTGAACTCACCCGCACCCATGCGCGTGGCCCAGTTCTCGTCGAGAACAAGAACGTCGAGCGGAATCTTCAGCCCGCGATATTTCGCGGCAACGCCGACGAACTCCTGCTGATTGTTGTATTGCAATCGCGACTGCCAAAAACCATAGGCAAAGCGCGGCAGCAACGGCGCCTCGCCGGTCAGTGCACGGTAGGTGGCGATGATACGGTCGAACTCAGGGCCGTAGATAAAGTAGTAATCGACGGCATCGGCCACGTCGGCGCGTAAGGCCAGCTTGGGCGGGAAATGATTTTCATAGCGGCCTAGCGACGCCGAGTTCCACAGCAAGCCATAACCGCGGCTCGACAGCAGGAACGGAATCGAGATGTTGGTGTTGTCTTGCATCAGCAGCAGGTCGGTGCCGCGCTGGTTCAGCAGGCCGCTCTGGTGCTGGCCGAGGCCGTAGATGGCTTCGTGTTGGGTCAGATCAAAGTAAGCATCGGCGCGAAAGGTCTTCTCGCCGGCGAGCGTGATCGGGGTCAGCTCGCGCGGCCGGGGCGATGGCGACTCACGAAGCAGAACGTCATCGTGATCGTCGGTGAAGGTCAGCGCTGCCGAGTCTCGCTCGGCGATTACGCGGAGGCGCTGGGTGGCAATGACGAAGTTGTGCTGCGCGTTCTCGCTGAGCGTGAACGGCACCGGAGGCCAGTCGGTTTGCACGATCCACGGCTGGGGATGCTCGGAATTCCCGCCGGGGTCGAAGACGACGTGCACCATCGAGTCGGTGCAGATTTGAACGTGCAACGTGCCGCGCTGCGTCCGGATTTCTACCCCGCCTGCGCTGGAATGCGCGAAGACGATGGCATCTGACTTGACGGGAGTCTGGCCGTGCGCCAGAAAGTGAGTGACGAAGAGACACAGCAGGACAGAAAGAATCCGAAAGAGTTTCATCGGGGCGATTGCCATCGAATGAATACGGCAATAGTGTACTCGTTGACTTGCCGGGCCACGGGAGACTGCGCACCGCCGGGCTACGATTGGCTGCTGGCCGTCTCCTGCTGCGGCTTGGTGAACAGAATCTCCGACACCAGCAGGAAGGCACCGACGACGATGGCGCTGTCGGCGACGTTGAAGTCAGGCCAGCTGTAGCTCGCGATGTAGAAATGCAGGAAGTCCACCACCCGGCCGGCGACCACGCGGTCCCACAGGTTGCCAGCCGCGCCGCCGAGTATTAGGGAGAGGCCGATGGTGGTGGTGTTCAAGGTGTGGCCGCTCTTCCAGAGGAGCACGGTGACGATGATGAGCGCGATTAGCGAAAAGCCTACCAGCGCGGCTATTTTCCAGGGGAAAGCGGAGTCGGCAAACAGGCCGAAGGCAGCGCCGCGGTTCTCCACGTGCGAAATCTGAAACAGTCCCGGGATGATGGTGATGGTGTCGTGCAGCGGGATGTAGCTCGCTACCGCCAGCTTGGTGAGACGGTCGAGCACGATCACCGCCAGCGCGATCAGAAAGAAATATCTGCGCATGGGATGGCTTTTGCCGGGTGAGTTATTCACGCTGAAGTCAAATACCTTAAAACGCCGCTTCGAAGTCATGTACCGGTTAGACGCGCCTGCGCCGCTCGAAGAACCAAACGACGCGAGTATGAATTCTCAGTGCACCGCCGCCTCAAGTTCGGCCAGCACCGGGCTGCAGCGCTCGCAAACCGAGGGATAATTGGCGTCCTCACCCACGTGGGTGGAGTAATTCCAGCAACGCTCGCACTTCTCTCCGGGTGCTTGAGCGACCTTGATCTGCACCGGTGCGTCGACGTTCGCCGCCACCTTCTCTAGCACGACGTCGGACACAATAAACAGATAGCGCAGTTGCTCGCGATGGCGTTCCAGGAGCGAGTATATGGGTTCGGGCGCGGACACATGCAGCTGCGCCTCGAGGCTGCCTCCGATTTGCTTTTCGGTGCGGGCGACTTCCAGTACCTTGAGCGCTTCATCGCGGACCAGCAGCAGAGAAGACCACTCCGCCATGAGCCCTGCGGCATCAAAGCCAGCGGGCAATACGCCAGTAAGTTCGTCCGCCTCGGGGAAGAGCGCCAAGTGCACGCTGTCAGGTTTCCCCTGCGTCGTCGGGAGGAATTCCCACACTTCGTCAGCGGTGAAGCTCATGAGGGGAGCCAAAAGACGCACCAGCGCGTCGCCCAGCGTCCACAGCGCGGTCTGTGCCGAGCGTCGCGCCTTCGATCTGGGGGCCGAGGTGTAGAGCCGGTCCTTGAGCACATCGAAGTATATCGAGCTCAGATCAACGATGCAGAAGTCCTTCAGGCTCTGATAGGCCTTGTGGAAAGTGAAAGCGTCATAGTGCGCGCGCACGTCCCTTGTAAGTTCGGCGGAGCGTAGCAGGATGTACTGGTCGATGGCCTCCATTTCGGTGAACGCCACTCGATCGCGCGCCGGGTCGAAACCATCGAGGTTGCCCAGGATGTAGCGAAACGTGTTGCGAATCTTGCGGTAGCTCTCCGAAACGCGCTTCATGAGGTCGTCGGACGCGGTTACGTCCTCGCGGAAATCGACCGACGCTACCCACAGCCGCACGGTTTCCGCACCGAGGTTCTTGATGATGTCGAGCGGATCAACCACGTTTCCCAGAGACTTCGACATCGCCTGCCCCTTGGGATCGAGCGTCCATCCGTTGGTGGCGACGCCCCGATACGGCGAGCCGCCGTGGGCGCCCACGGCGCACAGCAGGGAAGAGTGAAACCATCCGCGATACTGGTCGCCACCTTCGAGGTACAGGTCCGCGGGCCAAGGCAGTCCCGGCTCATGGCCGAGCACCGCCGCATGACTGGATCCGGACTCGAACCAGACGTCGATGATGTCCATTTCTTTGCGGAACTTCGTGCCGCCGCACTTGGCGCACTTTACGCCCGCGGGAAGGATCTCTTCGGCGGGGCGCTTGTACCAGGCGTCAGCGCCTTCGCGGGCGAACATTTCCACTACGGCGGCGTTGGTGGCCTTGTCGTTGAGAAACTCGTTGCAGCCTTCGCACTGGAACACAGCGATGGGCACGCCCCAGATGCGCTGGCGAGAGATGCACCAGTCGGGACGGGTAGCGATCATGTTAGCTATGCGCTCTTCACCCCACGCCGGGTCCCATTTCACCTTCTTGATTTCTTCCAGAGCTCGGCTGCGCAGGGTGCCACCATCGAGATCGCCTTCCATCGAGATGAACCACTGCTCGGTGGCGCGGAAGATGATGGGATTGTGGCAGCGCCAGCAGTGCGGATACGAGTGCTCGATCTTTTCGTAGCCCAGCAAAACGCCACGCGTCTTCAGCAACTCCACAATCAGCGGGTTGGCCTTGAAGACCTGCTTTCCCTGATACTCGGGCAGGCCGTGCATGATGAGTCCGCCCTCGTCCACATCGCAGGTCAAGTCGATGCCGTACTTCACGCCGGTGAAAAAGTCGTCTGCGCCGTGCGCCGGGGCGGTGTGTACTGCGCCGGTGCCAGTGTCCATAGTGACGTAGTCGCCGAGCACGCCGAGCACGGAGCGCTCCAGGAAGGGATGCGCGAAGGTCGCGTATTCCAGCTTTGAGCCGGGGAAACTGGCGATTTCCTTCGCGTCTCCCAGCCCGCATTTCTCGATGGTCTGCTCCGCCAGCGCTTTGGCGACGATGTAGATCCAATCGCCGGTGTCGAGCGCGACGTACTCCGCGTCGGGCGCAAATGTCACGGCCATCGACGCGGGGAGCGTCCAGGGAGTCGTGGTCCAGATGATGGTGGCGACGTTCTTCTTGCCGGCCAGCGCGGCGCCGAGTTTGCCCGCGTCGCTGGTGAGCGGATAGCGCACCCAGACGCTCGGGCTGGAGTGCATTTCATATTCGACTTCGGCCTCGGCCAGCGCGGTCTTGTCGTGGATGCACCAGTACACCGACTTCAGGCCCTTGTAGACCATGTTGCGTTCATAGAAGGCGTAGAACGTCTTCATGACAACGCTCTCGTACTGCGGTGTCATGGTCGAGTAGGGATCCTCCCAGCGGCCAAGCACGCCAAGGCGCTTGAATTGCTCGCGCTGCAGGTCGAGATACTTGTCGGCATAGCGGCGGCAGGCATCGCGCACCTGCATGGGATCCATTTCGAGCTTCTTGCGGCCGAGGTCATCGTCCACTTTGATCTCGATGGGCAGGCCGTGGCAGTCCCATCCGGGCACGTACGGGGCGTCGAAGCCGCTCATGCTGCGGGCCTTGACGATGAAGTCCTTGAGCGTCTTGTTCAGCGCATGGCCCAGGTGAATCGGTCCGTTGGCATAGGGAGGGCCGTCGTGCAAAACATAGATGGGCTGGCCCTTACGGGTCTCGCGGATGCGCTGGTAGAGGCCCATGGCCTCCCATTTTTCCAGCCGCTGGGGCTCGCGCTGGGGCAGGTTCGCCTTCATCGCGAAGTCGGTCTTGGGCAGGTTGAGCGTGGACTTCAGGTCGAGCGGCACTGCGGGATTCTCCCTCTTGCCTATGACTGCAGGATGAATTGCGTCAGGTTATTTGTTCATTATAGGGAGGCGGTAAACCGCTGTCGAACAGCCGGTTGCAGTGCACGCCGGGCTTTACTCCCGGGGTTCGCTTTCGGTAATGTGGAAAAGATTGAGGAACTTGGGGAATCCGCCGCATCTACAAATTGGTTACTTTCTGCAGCGCGAAGCAGACTGCGGGCATTTCCTCGCAACCTTGTTGTGACCGTTGGGTTTACAGGGTCAGCCCGGGTACGACCGGGCGGATGCGCGAGGTGTTTGCGGGCTGCTAAACTGCCGATTCAACCTTAAGGACTGATACCACGACATATGGCTGAACACAGCACGCCTCTTGCGATGCGTGACCAAAACGTAAGGCGAACCGACGATCTCAACCTGCTGCCGCCGACGGGACTGGACCAGACCGTCTGGCAATCGCTGGCCGAAAACCTTCGTTCGCTACTACATCCGGAGAAGCTACCGCCGCTGCAGTTGACCTCGAAGCCGATTGAGAGCGATGGGCTGATGCTGCCCGACGAGTCGCTGTGGCAGTCGCTGACCAAGAGCGTTCGTGACGCAGTGTCGCCCGAAAAGCTGCCCCCGTTGCAGCTGACCTCGAAGCCGATCGCAGATAATGATTTCCTGCCGCACACCGAGGCCGAGCTCTCGCTGTTTGGCTCGCTGCGCGCAAACCTCAAGAACGCCTTCTTCCCCGAGAAACTGCCTCCGTTGCAGGTGAGTTCCAGGCCCCTCAAGGTCAAGAACATATGGGGCGCCTACGACTACAAGCAGGAAGGCGTTGGCGTGTCGCTGGTGGTGCACGTGCTGATGATCGGCCTCTTGATCGGCGTATCAATCATGACGAGTCGCGCGGTCAAGCTGAACAACCAGTCTCAGAACGTCATGTCACTTACCGATTCCGACGTGCCCATGGACCTGCCGATGACCACGAAGAAGGGCCCGTCATCAGGCGGCGGTGGCGGCGGCGGTGATCGCGACAAACTGGACGCAACCAAGGGAAAGCTTCCAAAGTTTTCGATGCAGCAACTGGCACCTCCTGCGGTCGTGATTCGCAACGACAACCCCAAGCTGCCCGTTGAGCCGACGGTAGTTGTGCCGCCCGACATCAAGATAGCGAGCAACATGCCGAACTTGGGCGATCCGCTGTCGAAGATACCCGACGGGCCTCTGTCGAACGGCACTGGAAGCGGTGGTGGAATTGGCTCAGGTAGTGGCGGCGGCGTCGGTTCCGGCTCCGGCCCGGGCGTAGGTCCCGGACACGGCGGCGGCATCGGCGGCGGAGCTTTCCGCGTGGGCAATGGCGTTTCGGCGCCACGCGCCCTCGATACTCCCGATCCCGAATACTCCGAGGAAGCTCGCAAAGCCAAGTATCAGGGCGTCGTGGTTTTGTGGCTCATCGTGGGCCCTGATGGCAAGCCGCGGGACATCAAGGTGAGCCGTCCACTGGGCATGGGACTCGACCAAAAGGCCATCGAGGCCGTGCAACGCTGGCGCTTCGAGCCCGCGATGAAGGACGGGCGACCGGTCGCGGTACAGATCAATGTAGAGGTGAACTTCCGGCTGTACTAGCCTGAAGCAACGACCTTAGTTGGTTCTACGAATCCAAGGGAGAGGCAGGTCGCCTCTCCCTTTTTGCTCCTGCCTGAGGCGAGCACGGCTCCCTCGGAGTTTCTGCGCGGTGGGAACCTTATTTCTCCATATTGTGCAAACTATTGCGATGTCTGTCGTACCCCGCGCCGCTAAGTTCAATGTTTGCAATGTCGGATTGTGGAGGCGGAATTGCACATACTTACTTTGCAGTGGATTGCAGGTGTGGGGGATGGTTCGCCCGTCTGCCATTCGAAATAAGCTTAACTAACTCTAAGCCAGCTTTAAGGAGAAACTGACAAATGAACAGAACGCTCTCGATTATCGCCGTCTGCTTCGCGCTGTTACTGGCAATCCCTGCCGTGGCCGACGTCACCGTCGGGCTGCCCGCGGATTCCGGCACCGGCAATTGCTTCCCGTACGGCTGTGCCTACTCTGGCGAGTACCAGCAGGTATACAACAGCGGCCAGTTCGGTGGACCGATCACCATCACGTCGCTGTCGTTTTTCAACACTCAGGTCGATTTCGGCGCGACGTCCACGAATACTGGCAATTTCGCCGTTTCGTTGTCGACAACCTCTGCTGATTGGAACACGCTGTCGTCGAACTTCGCGTCCAACCTTGGCGGCAACAACACTCTGGTGTTCAGCGGCAGCATCAGCCAGCCGTGGACTTTTGGAAGCACTTTGAAGATCACATTGACCACGCCATTCACTTATGACCCGGGTGCGGGTAATCTGCTCATGGACGTTGTGGCGACGGGCACAGGCGATGGCGGCGGAATTATTTATTTCGACACCAACGGTTACAACGGCGGCGGTTTCAACGGCAACACGTACCTGGGCCGCGTTTACAACGGTGGCTCCTTGAGTTACGGTTACGGGTTGGTTACGGGATTCGGCACCGGCAATTCATCCACGCCGAGCCCGGCACGCTGGTTATGCTGGGAACCGGAGTTCTCGGCCTGGCCGGCACGCTGCGTCGCAAGATGAACCTGTAGTCCCTGAATTACTTTCCAGAGAAAAGCCGGAGCTGCGAGCTCCGGCTTTTCTTGGGCGTACACCCGGCGGTAAGACCTCGCATGCTGCCGGACTCGGAAGGCGTTTCGAGTTTAGCTCGCCCCTACCTGCATTTCTCGCATACATTCGGCGGCCCGCTCCAGTGCTGTCTCGATGTTCAGGCAGATGTTCGCCGCTCCGACGTGTTGGTCGAAGTTCGCTTGTGTCATGAGCTTTCTCGGCTGCGAGAGTGCCCCGCAAAAGAGCAGAGAACGGCCCGACTGGTGCAGCTTTGTGGCCAGGTCTTCAAGCACCTTCAGGCCCGTGGCGTCGATGGCGGTCATGTTTCTCAGGCGGACGATAACGACGGGCGGCAGGTCATCGAGTTGTTCGCTGACCATGTCGAGCTTGTCGGTCGCTCCAAACAAGAACGGCCCGTGAATGCGAAACACCCGCACGTAGTCGGGGATGTCTTTGTCTTGCAGGATGTGCGCCCAGCCCGCCTCGACATAATCGTCAGTGACCTCCGAAACTGTCGTGGTGGCCGTCACCTTGCGGATGAACAGCAGGGCCGCCAGGATCATGCCGAACTCGACAGCGACGGTGAGGTCGGCGAAAACCGTGAGGGCAAAGGTCGCCAGCCAGACTGAGATATCCGACTTGGAAAGGCGCAAAATCTTTCCAGTCTCAGCCCACTCGCCCATGTTGTAGGAAACCACCATCAGGATCCCGGCAAGCACCACCAGAGGCACATGCGAAGCCAGCGGTGCGGCAAACAACAAGATCAACAGCAGGGTTAGGGAATGAATCATCCCAGCCACTGGCGTGCGTGCGCCGGAGCGAATGTTGGTGGCGGTACGAGCGATGGCTCCCGTCGCCGGCAGTCCGCCGAACATCGGCGAGACCAGGTTGGCTACACCCTGACCGATCAGTTCGACGTTGGGATTGTGCTTGTCACCGGTCATGCGGTCGGCCACGACCGCGGACATCAACGATTCAATCGCGCCCAGCATGGCGACGGTGATGGCAGGCGAAATCAGGCCGTGCACCATGTTCCAGTGAAACTGGGGAATGTGGAGGTGCGGCGGCCCCGAGGGTATTCCGCCAAATCGCGTGCCAATGGTTTCGACTGGAAGCTTCAGCAGTCACCACCGCGATCGTGCCCAGCACCAGGGCGACGATGTATCCCGGAATTCGCGGCAACAAGTCTGCTTGTCGCCAGGATGACGACAATCGACAGTACGCCGAGCAGCGGTCGCTTCCCAGGAAATCGTCGAGAAGTTGTCGACAATGGCTTGTCATGCGGCCGTAGAAATCGCCCGGCACGTTCTCGATGCGGAGCCCGAAGAAGTCCTTGACCTGCGTGCTGGCGATCAGGATCGCGATGCCATTGGTGAAGCCCAGCACTACGGGACGCGGAATGAACTTCACGGCCGCGCCCAGTCCGGTTGCTCCCATGACGAACAGCAGCACGCCGGCCATCATGGTGCACATGAACAGGCCATCTACCCCGTGCTTGGCGACAATGCCGGCGACAACGACGACGAACGCGCCAGTCGGGCCGCCGATTTGCACCTTGCGAGCCACCGAGGGCTGAGATGAGGAAGCCGGTCACGACCGCGCAATAAATGCCAGACTGCGGAGACAACCCAGACGCAATGGCGAACGCCATGGCCAGCGGCAAGGCTACCAATCCAACGGTGATTCCGGCAGGCAGGTCAGCCAGAAAATCCTGCAGCGTGTAGTGCCTGAGGCACAGAACGGATTTCGGCAGCCACTGTTCCATGAATGACGAGCAGACTTTCCAAGCACCACCTTAATTCTAGTGGAAACTCAGGGAGGCCGCGAATCTCGCGCAGGATTCCGCCTGATCACAGCGTCTTGAGAAATGCTTTCGCCTGATCCACCCGCGGAAATAGTTTTTCGTCGGCCTGAAATTCCTTGCCATGCACGCAGCGGCGGCTGCCACTCAGCTTCACCGGATGCTTCAGGTGGAGCATCTCGTGATACAGGATGTACTCCACGGCATATAGCGGGACGGTGTGGTGGTCGAAGATGCGGCTCACCACGATGACGTGGTGTGCCGAATCGTAGTGTCCGAGCCGCCGTCGTGAGCGGATGGCGCTCCAGGTGATGCGGGGGCGATGCAGCGATCCGTGGAAGAACCGCCAGTTGAGGTCGTCGAAGATTTCTTCCAGATGATAGATGTCGCCCTTGGGCGAGGTGATGCGCTTCCGTCCGCGCACTTGCCGCATCGCATGCGCCCGTGTGTTCATGTCGTGACTGCCAACATATTGCCGATAGCGGAGAACTTCCTTCGCGTCCGGCTGCGTGCGGTACATCTTGGCCAGTAACAGATGCGCCAGAGCATGCAGCACGTCCTCGGGTGCAGCGTCCAGTTGGTCGGAGATGCGCGCGTGCAGCAGGTTGTCGCGCCTGCGGATGGTGTTTTTCACGCTGACAAAGGGATAGAACTCCGCCCTTATTTCGGGCAGGGAAGCGCGCGGCGAGAGTTGCCGGAATGCGCCTGCAAATATGTCGTTGAGATTGGCTGGCAAGCTGCAAATAACCTATCACGGCAGGTGCCGTGGAATCTTTAATCCTTCCGCTCCGTATAGTCCTTGTTCAGCTTCTTTTCCGCCGCCAGCTTGTTCTGCTCCTGCAGGGTCTCGCGGGCATTCTTGGCGCTGTCAGACACCGTATCCACCGCATTGGTCAGCACAAAGGAAAACTGCTGCAACTCATCCGCGGGAGACTTCTCTTTGATCTGCCGCAACTTCAGCTGCCACTCGCTATCGGCCTCAATCAGCAGCTTCAATCCCTTACGCAGGTCGGCGTTGTGACTGGCGTACATTTCGATGTTGTCGTCGATCTCGTCAAGGATGAGGGAAAAGTCCTGCAGCAGGTCGTGAATCTGCTTGATGTCGGCGGCAGACGCCGGCTCGCTGCACAGGCTTTCGATCTCGAAAACCCGCTCTCGGGTGAATTTTATGAGCAACTCGAGCCGTTTGTTGGGAAAGTCGGCGGCCTCACGCATCTGGTCCACTTCCGCGTCGGTCAGCGGGTCGCGCGACTTGCGCTGCGCGGGCAGCGCCAGCGTCGCGGCGATCAGGAATGCCAGCACCATCAGCCAGCGGGTTGCGGGTCTCATTGCGATTTCTCCTTGGGCTCGGCCTTCTCGCCGAACATCTTGGCCAGCAGGTCGGCACGCACCTGCTCCAGTTCCTGCACTGCCTTTTCCACCGGAGGACGGTCGTCAACGCTCAGCGACTGCCCGATGTCGCGCATGCGATGTTCCAGTTTCCGCAGGTCAATCTCCGTCTGCTTGATTCGCTTGTTGGCTACGGTGGCCGCATCGGCGGCGCGCTGGGCGTAGGTCATCACCTCGTCGATGGCCGCTTGCCCCTTGTCCACGTCGCCGTCGGAATAGAGGCTGTTGGCGTATTCCAGTTCCTGATGCGCGTATGCCAGAGAGGCTCCGATGCGCTCGGTGCCCTGGGCGGCGTCGGCCTTCGCCTTCAGGTCAGGGGAGGCCTGCTGCGCCATGCATGCCAGCGCACCCGACATTACGAAGACCAGCAGCCGCGCCAGAATGCCGCGCCGGTCACTTTTTAACCGTGTACCTGCTCGCATTGTCCGGGTCGATCGCCATCAGCCGATGCCGGGCCTGCCATTCCTGGTCGGGCATCTTGCCGCCATCGGTGGCGAGAAATTGTTTGTAATTCTCTATTGCCTCGGGCTTCATCTTCAAGTTGTCATACGATGTCGCCCGCAAGAAGTAGGTCGCAGGAATCTCGGGCACAAGTTTGGCGCGAGCGTCGAGAACGCGAATCGCCAGCTGGTAGTCCTTGTTTGCGGCCGCCACCACCGCCAGGTTGCCGTAAATGTCAGCCACGTCGGGCCGCAGCTTAATCGCGGTCATGAGTTCCTGCTGGGCCTCGGGATATTGCTTCTCCTGCATCAGCAGCGAGCCGAGCGCAAAATGCGCGTCCGCGTCGTCCGGAAGAGCGCGAACCGCGATGCGGAACTGCTCCTCCGCCGCCTTCAAATTGCCGGCTTTCTCGTACACCGAGCCGAGGTCAAGCGCTGCCCGAGGACCTCCTGCCTTCGGCGTTTTGGCCGAGTTCAGCAGGGTGGCAGCCTCCTCGGTCTTGCCCTCGGCGGCCAGCACGCGCCCCAGTTGTACTTTGGCATCTTCGTTGCCGGGGTCCATCGCCATCAGCTTGCGCAACTGCGCTTCCGCCTCAGGGAGCTTCTTTTGCTTGGAATAGACGTTGGCGAGCCCTGTGATAGCGTCGGTCGATTTTGCATCAAGGCTCGCCGCTGCTTGGTACTCGCGGCCGGCATCGTCCAGGTTGCCTTGCCGCTCCAGAATTGCCCCAATCGAGAGGTGGGCCTCGGCATCCTTGGGATTGAGCTTGAGCGCCTCGGAGAACGCCGCCCGCGCCTGCTGCGGATCGCTCGACTCCAGCGCGAGGCCCAACGACAGCCACGCCCGCGCCAGTCCCTCCTCGGGCTTGGCCGAGGGCTTCAGTTGGGTCGCTGCCCGCAAGAACTTCGCCGCTTCGTCCTTCTTGCCCTGCCGCGCCAGTAGAATGCCCAGGTTCAGGTTCGACTCGAACACGTCGGCCTTTAACGCCACGGAGTTCCCGTAGGCAGCGATAGCGTCATCGGTACGGTTGGTCTGGTTGTAGATGTAGCCCAGGTCAAACCACGCGCGATAAGAAGCCGGATTGGCGGAGATCGACTTCTTCAGAAAGGTCTCGGCAGTCGCATAATCGCGCTTCTGCATGGCCGCCTCGGCCGCGTCGATCTCCGGACTCGTCGAATCGTCGCTCGGTTCTTCGACGCGGTGGTGCCGCACCGTCTGTCCGGTCTGCTGGAAGGCAAACAACGGCAGCGCCGCCAGACCCAACGCCAGGAGCAGCAGCATGGTCCGGGTTAGAAAATCACGTCCCATGGGCAACCGCGTGGACATGGCTGGATAGTACGCGCGATAGCCACTGTCCGGTGTACGAGTCGGCCACGTTCGCGATGTCTTCCGGGGTTCCCACGGCAACCACGTGTCCTCCGCGCCACCCGCCTTCGGGCCCGAGGTCAATCACCCAGTCCGCCGTCTTGATGACATCGAGGTTGTGCTCGATGACTACGATTGTTCCGCCCGCCTCGATCAGCCGCCGAAACGCCGCCAGTAGTTTGCTCACATCGTCGAAGTGCAATCCCGTGGTTGGCTCGTCAAAGATATAGAGCACTCGCGGATGCCGCCGGTTACGCTCAGCCTGCGTCGTGCCAAAGTCGCGTTGTTTGGGCTGCAGGTGCGCCGCCAGTTTCATGCGCTGCGCTTCGCCGCCTGACAGCGTGGTCGCCGACTGCCCCAGCCGCAAATATCCAAGCCCGACTTCCTCCAGTACCCGCAGCTTTTCCACGATCTTCGGCACGCCCGAAAAGAAGTGCAACGCGCTCTTGACGGTGAGGTCGAGCACCTCGTGAATGCTCTTGCCGTGATACCGAATCTCCAGCACTTCCGGCTTGTAACGCATGCCCTGACATTCTTCGCAGATGAGCTCCACGTCGGCGAGGAACTGCATTTCGACGGTCACCGTGCCGTCGCCCTGGCACACGTCGCAGCGTCCGCCGGGAATGTTGAACGAAAAGTGTCCTGCGGTATAGCCGCGCTTCTGGCTCTCGGCCTGCGCGGCAAACAGTTCGCGGATCGCGTCGAACGCCTTGATATACGTCACCGGGTTCGAGCGTGGCGTGCGGCCAATCGGAGACTGGTCAACCAGCACGACCTCGTCGATCCAGTCAGCGCCTTCCACTTCGTCCACTTCGGTGCGTGGACCGCCCGTCACCTGGCCCTTTTCCGCAGCCAGAGCGTTGTACAAAACGTCATGTACCAGCGTGGATTTACCCGAGCCCGACACACCGGTGATCGCCACCAGCATCCCCAGCGGAATGGTGACATCGACCTTCTTCAGATTGTGTGCGCGCGCGCCAAGAAGCTTGATCGAGCGCCCATTGCCACTACGCCGGGCCGCCGGCATTGGGATGCGTAACTCGTGGCTCAAGTATTTCCCGGTTAGCGACGCCGGATTCCCGACGATCTCGTCATATGAACCGGTGGCGATGACCTTGCCGCCGTTCTCGCCCGCCCCCGGTCCAAGGTCGATGATGTGGTCAGCATTGCGCATGATCTCGGCGTCATGCTCTACCACCAGCACCGTGTTGCCCAGGTCGCGCAGGTTGTGCAGAATTTTGATGAGTCGCTCGGTATCCCGGCTGTGCAAGCCAATGGAAGGTTCGTCCAGCACATACAGCGTTCCCACCAGCCGCGAGCCCAGCGACGTCGCCAACTGAATGCGCTGCGCCTCGCCGCCCGAGAGCGTCGAAGATAGCCGGTCGAGCGACAGATACTCCAGCCCCACGTCGTTCATGAAGCGCAACCGGTCGCGGATCTCGATCAGCAGACGCTCGGCAATGTCCGCCTCCTCTCGCGTAAGTCGCAATTCGGCAAAGAAGCGCGTCGCCTCTTCCACCGTCATGGACGAGATCTGGCTGATGTCTTTGCCGCCGACTTTGACCTGTCGGGCTTCTTTGCGCAGCCGCAAGCCGCCGCAATCGGGGCACACCGAATACCCGCGATACCGGCTCAGGAACACCCGCACATGCAGCTTGTACTTCTTGCGCTCGAGGTAGTCGAAGAAGCCGCGCACGCCCCACCATTTCTCGTCGCCCTTGAGGATGTAGTCCCTTTGCGCCGCGCTGAGGTCCTGCCACGGCACATCCAGTGGAACCCCTGCCGCCCGAGCATAGCGCTTCATCTCCGTGCCGAGCGATTTGTACTTGGGCTTGGTCCACGGATCGATCGCGCCCTCGGCCAGCGGTAGCGTCTTGTCCGGAATCACCAGGTTCAGGTCGAAATCGATGGTATTGCCGAAGCCCTGGCACTTGGGGCAAGCGCCGTACGGATTGTTGAACGAGAACAGGCGGGGCTCGGGCTCGTCGTAGCGGGTGCCGTCGTTCTTGCATTCGAAGCGCATCGAAAATCGAAACCTTTGCACGTTCTCGTCGCCGCGGGGAGCGGTCTCGAAGATCACTTCGCTCGACTCGCGATAGCCCTGTTCGATGGCGTCCACTACCCGTGAGCGAGCCTCGGAGTCGATCACGATTCGGTCGATGACCACGAACACCGGTTCGGCGAAGTTCACCTCCAGCACCGCCTCAGGCGTGGAGAAATCAATGACCTTACCATTCTGGAACAGGCGCAGAAAGCCGCGAGCACGCAACTCCGACAGCCGCTCCTTCAGCAGGGAATCGTCGGGCAATTCAGACTTCTTTTTCTTTGGTGCCCGCTTGCCCTTCACCTTCGCCGGCTGCGGAGGCGCTGGAGGCGGCTGCAGCGGAAACAGCACCTGCAACCGCGTTCCCTCGGGAAGCCCCATGATACGGTCGGCGACTTCGTCCACCGTATCTTTGCGTACTTCCTGGCCACACACCGCGCAAAATGTTCGCCCGATGCGTGCGTACAGCAGACGCAGGTAGTCGTAGATTTCCGTCGCCGTCGCCACCGTCGAGCGCGGGTTGCGGGTGGTGTTCTTCTGCTTGATGGCGACCGCCGGGGCAATTCCGTCGATTACGTCGGCGTCCGGCTTCTCGATGCGTTCCAGAAACTGCCGCGCATACGACGACAGCGACTCCACATAGCGCCGCTGTCCCTCGGCATAGATGGTGTCGAAAGCAAGCGACGACTTGCCCGATCCCGACACCCCCGTGACCACTGTCAGGGCGTTGTGCGGGATTTCCAGGTCGATGTTCTTCAGGTTGTGGACGCGAGCGCCCCGCACCACGATTTCGTCGTTTGACATTTCCCTTGCTACCGAAATCCGTCAGCAGGGAATGGCAGCCCTGAGAGGTGCACCCCACAGAAGGCGTCGGAACGGTGCGTTGAAACTTCAGATTATAAGCGTTGCCGGGTACGGAAAGGTTCAGGCCATTAGAGTTAGAACCGCCGTTGGACGTAGAGAACGAATTGCCCAAAATCTGCAAGAGTTTGCACTTGAGCCGTGCCTTATTTTCGGTAAGTAATTGAAATGACGATGCTTTAATTGGCCATAAAATTGCACGTAGTAGAACTATGATGGGGTGCGGAGCCTTCCCGTCTGACTCGAAGCTTCCCGCCTGAGACAACTAATCAACAACCTACTCCACTTCGAAAGGAGTTCCGCTCATGAAAATAAGATACATGCTGGCCGCAGTTGCGCTGGTGTTGTGTGTAATGCCAGCTACGGCACAAATGGCCTGCCTCCAGGGTTGGAGTCAGTATTCGGATGCCCTTGTGGTCTGCGATGCCAATGGATTTCTGTTTGATTTTGCCACTGCAACGGAGGCCCAGGAACTCGGCGGCAACGCTGTGTTCGTCCTGAATGCGGCCCGTCCTGACGGGACCCAGCAAGGTAACGCGACTACATTGTGCGTATTTGCTGCGCCTTGCGGCCCGGGGCTGGCGCCGGGTTACTACAGCGACATCTTCGGAGTGTATACCGACGCCAACGGAAACCAGTTTCTCGCCTTCAGTTCCGATGACGAAATCGGGTGCAACTTCTGCTCTCAGGGCGCCATTTACCTGCCCGAGCACGGTGGGTGGTACAACGCAACAATGTATCTGGATCCGGTACTGGTGAACGTGGGTTTCACCGCTTGGTTCACGTCTGACGCTAACACGCCAGAGCCGGGTACTTTTCTCCTGATAGGCTCCGGAGTTGGGCTGCTCGCGAGAAAGCTCCGCAAGTCCTAATCAGCTAGCTAAAGCGCTTGCACAGGCAACCCGAGGGGGTTGCCTGTTTACTTTGCGATTGCCAGTTTCAGCGCGCAAAGTACAACAGCCCGAACACGTAAATCCACAGCACGCCCATGAAGTGCCAGTACCACGACGTCACATCGACCACGATGCGGCGCGTCTCCGGAGGTCGCCGTAGCCACGATGTCATTCCGGCGTACAGCAACGCAAAAATGCCCCCAATCAAGTGGACTGCATGCACTCCGGTCAGAATGAAGAAGAACGAGATGCCAATGTTGGTCTCGATGTCGTAATGGCCCAGGCGAAGCTGCTCCCACGCCAGGTACTGCCCGCCCAGGAACAGCAAGTCCCAGCACGATCGTCAGCCACAGCCAGGGCAGGGAACGGTTGGGACTCACGCGAATGCCCGGGATATTCGCGATGGGCGCCAAGGCCGCATCCTGCTCCGCCCGGCGGCGCGCCACCTCCAGCGTCAAGCTGCTCAGCAGCAGAATGAAGGTGTTGACCAACAGCATATTCACCGGCAGGGTGGCCGGAACCCAGTTGCTCACATAATCATTGCGGGCCGGATCCCAAATGACCCCTGCTTTACGCACCACGTAAGCCGTGGTGAACGAAATGAAAATCATCGCCACCGAGCCCAGGCCGAAGGCCACCAGCATGCGGTAGCGCCGCAAGCGCTCGCGGTAGCTGGGCACATCGTCGCCGCCACCGCGTCCACCGGAACCCCCATCGCCGCCCGGCCAACCGTCGGTCGGGCCGCGTCCTCCTCCGCCGTAAATCGGCTGGGTGGGCGGCGATTCGGTCTTGGTCGGCAGGAAAGCCATTTCGAATATCGGCTCCGTCGGAATCAGTGGGATTCGGGAAGCACCGCATCCCACATCACACTCGCTTGTGACCTATCATGCGCGTGCCGGCTGCGGTTTTCAACCGTGCCGGGCAATCCGTTTCCCACTGTCTGAAACACCCTCGCAGCGCCCGCCGGTTGCGCTCGGCGGCTCGCGGCGATAACCTCCGAATCAATGAAACGATTCTTCCTTGCCATGCTTCTCGTTGGCGCAGCCCTCTATCTCGGCGATTACCTCCGCCTGCGCTACCGCATGGCCACCAACCGCGACGCCTTCGGCAGCGTCACCCGCGACGTCTACTATTCCGTCAAGCTGAAGAGCGGCAAGACCGAATTCAGCTACGGCGGACAGCAGGCTTTCGAATGTCCCAACTCGCTGCTGCCGCAATACTGGGAAAAGCCTTGCTGGCTCGCGCGGCGTCAAAAAGACACGCAGATCATCATCGACTCGGGCAATCCGCACAACCCCAGCCTCTTTTGACGTGCTGCCCTTGCGCCTCCACGGCCTCCGAGGTTCATCTTGTTGACATGACCCCTCGCAAGCCTGTCCCCGGCCACGAAGTCCAGCAACGCATCTACGGCAACAACTGCTTCGGCTGCGGCCCTGAGAACGAGAGCGGCCTCCATCTCGAGTTCCATCTCAACGAAGAGCACGACCGCTTCGTCTGCGAATTCATCTTGCCCAACCGCTTCGAAGGCCCGCCCATGCACGCCCACGGAGGCATCATTGCCACCATCCTCGACGAGGCCATGGGCAAGGTCAGCAAGCTGCGCAGCATCATCGCCGTTACTGGAACGATGCAAGTCAATTACATCCGCCCCGTCCCGCTGGCTACGCCGTTGGTCACCGAAGGCTGGGAGGTCGGCGTCAACGGCCGCGAGCACTTCCGCGCCGCCGAGATCCGCAATGCCAAGGGAGAAATCCTTGCCACCAGCACTGGCACCTTCATCGAAGTTGACCCGGCCCGCATGTTTGCCAAGTTCCTCAAAGAGCGTCAGGGCGACGCGACGTAGGCCGGTAGAGCTGGCCTTTAGGCCAGCGTCTAAGTCGTTTCTTTTAGATCCGCCGAGTGGACTTCAGTCCGCGAGGCGCCTGTGCACGTGAATTGTTCAGCAGCCTGTCCAGCCGGCGGCACCGTTCCGCTCGCGAAAAATGCGCGAGCGCCCGGGCTTACGCCGCCCGTGAACAACAGGTAAAATAGACTGTTAGCCACGATGTGGTGATCGCCCAAGGCCCACCAAAACACCGCAGGGTGGCCCACATTTGCCTGCCTTTGGCAATTGTGGGGTATGGCCTCTCATTCGCGATCCGGGAAGAAGGACTTATGTCAGAGAACAACGGTAGCAACACCAGTCTGCGCCTCAAGGTCGGCCTCGCCGAAATGCTCAAGGGCGGAGTCATCATGGACGTCATGTCCGTCGCGCAAGCCGAAGTCGCCGAAAAAGCCGGCGCCTGCGCCGTCATGGCGCTGGAGCGCGTGCCCGCCATCATCCGCGCCGAAGGCGGCGTCTCGCGCATGGCCAATCCCAAGCTCATCAAGCAGATCATGAGCACCGTCTCCATCCCGGTCATGGCCAAGTGCCGCATCGGACACTTCGCCGAAGCGCAGATCCTCCAGGAAATCGGCGTCGACTACATCGACGAGTCCGAAGTCCTCACTCCCGCCGACGAAGAGCACCACGTCGACAAGCACGCCTTCAAGACGCCGTTCGTCTGCGGCGCGCGCAACCTGGGCGAAGCCCTGCGCCGCATCGCCGAAGGCGCGGCCATGATCCGCACCAAGGGCGAAGCCGGCACCGGAGACGTCATCCACGCCGTCAAGCACATGCGCCAGATCGTGAAAGAGATGCGCCAGCTCACCGTGATGAGCGAGCAGGAACTCTTCGCCGCCGCCAAGAACCACCAGGCGCCCTACGAGCTCATCAAGATGGTCGCCAAAGCAGGGAAGTTGCCCGTCCCGAACTTCTCCGCCGGAGGCATCGCCACTCCCGCCGACGCCGCGCTCATGATGCAGCTCGGCGCCGAAGCCGTCTTCGTCGGCTCAGGCATCTTCATGAAGGGCGGCGTCACTCCGCTCGATCTCGACGACAAGGCCGAGCGCGCCGACGCCGAAGCCCGCGCCAAGGCCATCGTCATCGCCACCACGCACTATCAGGACGCCGAAGGTCCTCGCCGAAGTCAGCGAACAGGTGCCGAGCGCGATGAAGGGCCTCGCAGTATCGGCCATCGAGGAGAAGGATTTGCTGCAGACGCGGGGGTGGTAGTGAGAAGCCGTCAGCTCTCAGCAATCAGCCTTCAGTAAGGGCGCGACATAATTCGCGCCCGTTTTCGTTTACAAAACGGAGGATCTTCCACTCTTGTCGTGGGCGTGACTTGTAGGGGTTCGCCATAGTTTACATAATGGCGAGTTATCGCGAATAATCGCACTCGATCGTTAGACGTGCAGACTCCCTCGCTCTTGTGATCTATCTCGACTTGAGCACGTTGACCGTGAGATCAAGAGTGCGTTTCGTCGGAGCAGCTACACCATCACGGAAGACGGGGTAAACACCACGCACTCGCAGCCTGACTCAGCCTGTCACCAACTTCGGGATTGGGGCTGCTGACCAGTTCCACCGATGAAACGGTTCCATCGGCCGGGCCAGGATCGTCAGCTTAACTGTCGCTTTGCCTTCGAACTTCTCGCTGACGATGATGTGCGGATAATCGCAGCGGATGCACTTCCCAGCGAGGTCTGCCGTCGTCGCTCGGAGTTCGGTAGCCGCAAGCTGCGGCGCTGGCCCGCCACGCTGCGGCAGCGACTGAACGATCTTCGTGTCGGCGCACTGCAGGTCAGGTGCGAGAGTGCAAATTCGGTTGTCGGTTGCCGACCATTGAACTGACAAGTTCGGCGTCAGGGGGAAACGTGTGGATTTTGCCATTTTGAACGAACGTATCGAGCCATGCGCCGTTCCACATCAGGGCAGCCTTCTGGACGACAGGCGTAGTTCGTGTCGATTAGGGGCCGCGGCCCGCGTTCCCATATCATTGCATCGGTCGAATGGAACGTGACAGGTACAGCGTGCCCGCCCTGCTTCTCTCTTTCGACGACCTCCGTACCTACCAGCCATAGGTGCCCACGAGTAACGAGAAGGTTATTGAGGGTCGTGTGCTCGATGTCTGTCGTCTTCCACGTCGCACCGCTGTCGCTCGTAGTCACGAGCCGACCGGTGTAGTACTGCGCAGGCCCCTCCTTCACGAGAACGGCTGCGTGTTTCTCATCAAGGGCTGCGACAGCCAGCACGAACTTAAATCGACTCAAATCGGAGTTCGAGGATGGCAAAGCCGCTCGCCACGTCGTGCCACCGTCAGCCGTGTACAGTACTGATGCCGTTGTGAGCACGATGCCGTGTGCGCTATCGATGAACGAGAGATCGAGAACTGGCTCAGAGAACGAAGTCGGAATCTGCTTCCAGCTTTCACCGCCGTCCGTACTTAACAGGATTAAGCCACCTGTTCCACCGGCAGCACCCACCTTCTCGTCCAACCAGCGTATCGACAAGAGGGTGCCACCGTCTTCCTTCGACGTTCGAAGCAGCCAGTGATTGCCTCCATCAACGGACGAAGCGATGGAGGCTTTCGCACCGCAAACCCAGAAGGAATCGCCATTGCGGGCGATACCAGTCGCATCGAACAAGGCGGGAGACTTCGACCACTGACCCAAAAGGAACGGCGCACAAAACAAGATGACAGTTAGAACTCGCAGGATTTTCATGTCTTCCGAGTCTACGCTCTTGCCGTCATCCACTGCCCGACCCACACAGACCAAAACTCCATTCCGCGATAATCTAATACAGACAGCCTTTAGCTAATAGCTAGTTGCTCATGAATATCGGTGTATTGGCTCTGCAAGGTGATTTCGATGCGCATCGTCGCCGCTTCGAGGAACTTGGCGCGACCGTAACCCTTGTCCGCAAAGCCGAAGACTTCGACCACATCGACGGCCTCGTCATTCCCGGTGGCGAATCCACCACGTTTCTGAAACTGCTGCCCAAAGAACTGCTCGAGCGCCTCCGCGACTTCGTCCACAGCAAGCCCACCTTCGGCACCTGTGCCGGAGCCATCATGCTGGCGAAGCACGTCACCAACCCCGACCAGCCGGGCCTCAACGCCCTCGACATCACCGTCGAGCGCAACGCCTACGGCCGCCAGAATCGACTCCACCATCCTCCACGCCGCCTCCGCCCTCGGCGGCGAGCCGCTCGAGATGGTCTTTATCCGCGCCCCGCGTATCTCTCGGGTTGCCGACGGCATTGAAGTCCTAGCCAAGCGCGGCGACGATCCCGGTGCTGGTGCGGAAGGGAATCGTCATGGCCGCGACTTTCCACCCCGAGCTCTCCGACGATACCCGCGTGCATGCGGAGTTCCTGAAGCTGGTGCGTGACGGCAGGAAGTGATCGCTGTTCGCTTTTCGCTAGAATGGAAGCCACCGGGTCATGTGGAGGCCAGTCCGAAAGGAGAGTCTCCATGCGGAACTACGAAGATTTGGAAGTCTGGCAGAAGTCTCACGCACTCACCGTTCGGTTGTATCGTGCAACAGAAGGGTTTCCTCGCTCCGAGCTTTTCGGTCTCACGTCGCAGATTCGTCGAGCTGCGGGTTCTATCGGTGCGAACCTGGCTGAGGGCTGTGGACGGTGGGGCGATGGCGATCTGGCACGCTTCGTTCAGATTGCGATGGGCTCTGCCAGTGAATTGCAAAATCATTTGCGACTGGCGAAGGACCTTGGATTCATGACGGCTACCGAGCACGCGAATGCCGTAAAGTCGCTTATAGGAGTCAGGCAAATGCTGACGGCGTTCCTGCAGACTCTCCGGGGAACGCGTCTAGTCTCATCTCGCTCTTCTGGCGAAGAGCGAATAGCGAAAGGCGAATAGCGATTTATGTCCATCTACGATTTCTCCGCCAAGCTCAACAACGGCACCGACCAATCCCTCGCCGCCTACAAGGGCAAGGTCCTGCTCATCGTCAACACCGCCAGCCAGTGCGGATTCACCCCGCAATACAAGGGCCTGCAGGAGCTCTACGCGAAGTATCACGCGCAGGGCCTCGAAGTTCTCGGCTTCCCCTGCGACCAGTTCGGACACCAGGAGCCCGGCAGCGACGCCGAAATCGCCTCCTTCTGCGAAGTGAATTACGGCGTCACGCTTCCCGCTGTTCTCCAAGATCGAGGTCAACGGCGACGACGCCGACCCGCTCTACAAGTTGCTCAAGAGCGAAAAGGGCGGACTGCTGGGCGACGCCATCAAGTGGAACTTCACCAAGTTCCTGGTCGACAAGCAGGGCAACGTCGTCGAGCGCTTCGCCCCCACCACCACGCCGGAGAAGATCGCCGCCGACATCGAGCGCGAACTGGCGAAGTAAAGCCGCTCTTCGCTTTTCGCTGTTCGCCTTTCGCTAAGCAAGCCTCCAGCCGGGTTTTCTGGCGAAAAGCGAAGAGCGAAAGGCGAATAGCGTCCTCTGCCTCGCGATATACTTAATCAACGAGGTGTGGCCGTGAGTACCCAGCAAAAGACCTTCTACATCGAGACCTTTGGTTGCCAGATGAACTTCCACGACTCCGAAAAAGTCGTCGGCACGCTCATCTCCGAGGGCTACCAGCAGGTCCAGCGCGAAGAGGACGCCGACCTCATCGTGTACAACACCTGCTCCATCCGCGATAAGGCGGAGCAGAAGGTCTTCAATCGCCTCAACGACTTCAAGAAGCTGCACAAGGAAGGGAAGCGCTTCGCCGTTCTCGGCTGCGTCGCCCAGCAGGAAGGCGAGAAGATTTTCGAGCGCGCCCCCTACGTCTCGCTGGTCGCCGGCTCCGCCTCGTACCGCAACCTGCCCGAACATGCTGGTGCAGCTTGGCGAAGGCGCCGACGCGCGTCACCGGCCTCGACGACCGCCAGACCGACCAGACCTTCGACACCGAGTTCACCGCCCGCAGCAACCCGCATCGCGGCTACATCACCATCATCGAAGGCTGCGACAAGTTCTGCGCCTACTGCGTCGTCCCGTACACTCGCGGCAAGGAGCGCAGCCGCACCTCCGACTCCGTGCTGGCCGAAGCCCGCCGCATGGCCGACGCCGGATACACCGACGTCCAACTGCTCGGCCAGAACGTCAATTCCTACGCCGACCCGTCGCACAAGAAGTCGTTCGCCGAGCTGCTGGCCGCCGTCGGCGAAATCCCCGGCATCCGCCGCGTGCGCTTTACCACCTCGCATCCGCGCGACTTCACCAAAGACATCGTGGACGCCATCGACGCCGTGCCCACGCTCTGCGATCACGTGCATCTGCCCGTGCAGAGCGGCTCCGTCGCGCGTGCTCGACGCCATGTTCCGCGAGTACACCCGCGAGGAATACCTCGAACGCATCGCCTGGATGAAGGCGGCGAAGCGCGAGATCAGCATCACCACCGACACCATCACCGGCTTCCCGGGCGAAACGGAAGAAGACTTCCGCGAGACCCTGGCGCTGCTCACCGAAGTCGGCTACGACGGCGTCTTCGCTTTCAAGTATTCGCCGCGCCCCAACACTCCGGCGCTGCAATATGCCGACTCCATTCCCGACGATGAGAAATCTCGGCGTCTGCAAATCCTGATGGAGCACCAGCGCGAAATCCAGCGCGTCAGCTACCGCCGCCACGTCGGCCAGGTGATCGAAGTCATGGTGGAAGGGAAGAACACTGCCCGCGGACAGATGATCGGCCGCACCTCGCAGAACAAGACCCTGAACTTCGTGCTCAACGGCCGTGCCCGAGCCGCAAACCGGCGAGTACGTCTCGGTGCTGGTCACCCAGGCCTTCCCCAACAGCCTGCTCGGCGAGCTGGCGACCGTATAGCGCTTTTCGGAGTCGAAGTTCTCCGTGCGCTCCGTGTCTCCGTGGTGAATGATTTGTTCTGCAAGTGTCTCTGCGTCATCCGTGGTAGAGTTCTCCCACACTTGCGCAACCCTCGGCCTCTGGCGTATCACTAGAAACTCAGGAGGCACACGATGGAAGTCGAAATGAAAATCCGCGGTCTGATGATGGACCCCGTCACCAACATGCCCATCGTGATCCTCAAGGAGTCCGACGCCGAGACCGTGCTGCCCATCTGGGTCGGCATCTACGAGGCCAACGCCATCGCCCTCGAGATCGAAAAGGTCTCCACGCCGCGCCCCATGACCCACGACCTGCTGCGCAACCTGCTGGTCGGCCTCGACGCCACCGTCCTCAAGGTCGTCGTCACCGAGCTCAAGGACGACACCTTCTACGCCGTAATCTGGCTCGACCGCGGCGGGGAAGTCATCAGCGTCGATTCCCGTCCGTCGGACGCCATCGCGCTGGCCCTGCGCATGGATTGCCCCATCTACGTCGAGGAGGAGGTCCTGAAGTCGAGCAAGCAGGCTGCCAACCTCAGCGACCGGGTTTCGTCCGACGACCTGCGCAAGTGGCTGGAAAACCTCGGCGAAGACGACCTTGGCCGCTACAAGATGTAGCCATGCCAGACCCTTCGGAGCAACTCCAACGTCTTTATGTAGAAGGATTTGAGCTACAGACCTTCGAGCGTTACCCGACCTGTATCGGAGTGCTCCGCGACGGCTGCATCGCGCTGTTCCGCGCCACTCCCGACAGGCTTGGAGATGGTCGGCACTCCGGGCTGGCGCATGGGCGAGGTTATGGGGGTGCTGGTCGAGCACGACGGACACCAGGTCTTTCAGGCCAAGTCCGAGATCGTCGAGGCTACACCCGAACGCCTCGACATCCTTCGCGGCTTTCGCGAAGACCTGGATCGGCTGCTTAGTGGCTTGGCCTAAACTCGGCCCTGCAGGGCCAGTGTTCCTGCAGGGAATCCCGTCAGAACTAGCGAACATCCATATACTATGCCTAGATATGCGTTGACGACCTTGGTTTAAGGCCGTTTCGTCATACTTAACATAATATCTGTTATCGGACATTCCATGACGCGCGTCTCATTACAGCAACACCACCTTAGGATGGAACAAACTCCCCGCCACCCGGCTCGCCAGGCACACCAGATCGGACTGCCCTGCAAACACCTTCACCCACTTCGACCGTGAGAACTCCGCCAGGTTCACCGATCGCCCGTGCCGGATTTTGCCCAGCGTCTCATCGTCCGCCGTCACGCTCGGAATCCCGGGCAGCACCCGCCGCAGATGAAACATCAGTCCTTCGAGGTCTCCATTGCCACCGCCACCGCCACCTCCTCCAGCGTGTGCGCCTCGGCCAGTCCAAACTCCGCCACCTGTGTCCGCCGCAGGCTCGCCAGGTGCGCCCCGCAGCCCATCTTCTGGCCCATCTCGTGCGCCAGGCTCCGCACGTAGGTCCCCGACGACACCCGGCAGCGAAACTGGCAACGGTCGCCCTCGGCCCCGGTAATCTCAAACTCCCGCACCTCCACCTCGACCGCCTTGAGCTCGACCTCCTGCTTCTTTCGCGCCAGCTTGTACGCCGGAACCCCCTTGATTTTCTTCGCCGAAAACGGCGGCGGAACCTGCTGCAATGTTCCCACAAACCCAGCCGCCAGCCGCTCGCACTTCTTCAAGTGTTACTTGAACTTCTGCGCCTCGCCCACCGCTTCGCCGTCGGCGTCGTACGTATCCGTCGCGAACCCAAACCGAATCGTCCCCTCATACGTCTTTTCCGAGTCCTCATAAAACTGGCACAACCGGGTCATTTTGCCGATGACCAGCGGCAGCACGCCGGTCGCCATCGGATCCAGCGTCCCCAGGTGGCCGATCGAGCGCTCTTTGAGAATCCCCCGCATTCGCGACACGACGTCGTGCGAGGTCCATCCGGAAGGCTTGTCGATAACGATCACACCGTTGCAGTGGCATGCTTCTGGTATCGTGTACGTTGAGGCGTCGATCGGTCAAATTGACGCGGACTCTGCGAATTTCAGCAGGGAAATCGCTTCCCTGCCGCTGGCTCCGCTGTAACGCGCACTCATGATTCCGCTGAAAGACGACGCCCCGCGAGTTGGCACGCCGTACATCACCTATTTCTTGATCGGCGTCAATTCCGCGCTCTTCCTGCTCGAGTGGCTCGTCGGCCGGCAAGCACCAGGCCAGTTCAATGCCTTCATCCAGACCTTCGGATTCGTCCCCGCCCGCATTCCCGTCGTCCTTCTGAACCAGGGATACGTGCCCTGGGACCTCGTTTACCAGATGGGCACACGCTTTGTTCCAGCCGGCGCCGCTTTCCTGCCCGTCTTTACCTCCATGTTCCTGCACGGCTCGTGGATGCACCTCATCTTCAACATGCTCACCCTCTGGATCTTCGGCGACAACGTCGAAGACTACCTCGGCCACTTCCGCTACATCGTGCTCTACCTGATCAGCGGAGTCGTCGCCATGGCGGTGCACACGCTCTTCAATCTCTACTCCACGACGCCCACCGTCGGCGCCAGCGGAGCCATTGCCGGCGTCATGGGCGCATACTTCCTGCTCTATCCGCGCGCGAAAGTCCTCACCATCGTCCCGTTCTTCTTTATGTGGTTTATGTGGTTGCCGGCGTGGATCGTGCTGGGCTACTTCTTCGTCGGACAGTTCCTGCTGGGCGCGGCAACGTCCATCTCGGTTCGCGGCGGCAGCGCCGGTGGCGTCGCCGTCTGGGCCCATGTCGGAGGCTTCCTCGCGGGCATGGCCCTCGTCAAGCTCTTCCCTGCCCGCACCCGCCGCTATCGGTACGGCGGATTCTAACGGTCAGACGCACTCTGCGGCGAAGCTGATGGCTACAGTATCCCCTGCATCGGCACCAACTCCAGCACCGACAAGTTCGCCTGCGGCGGGAGCGTCGCTGCGTAAACCACAGCATCCGCCACGCTCTCCGGCGTTACCATTTTCTCCCGCGGAGCCTCCGGCCAGAACTGCTCCCAGATATCGGTGGCGGTCGCGCCCGGCATCAGCGCTACTACGCGAATTCCCTTGGGGATCAACTCCTCGCGCAACGTCAACGTCAATCCAAGCGCGCCGCGCTTCGACGCGTTATAGGCCGAAAACTCAGGGAAGTTCTGCTTGGCTGCAATGGATAGCGTATTGACGACCGTCGAACCCGCCGGCATCAGCGGAACGCCGCGCTGCGACAACACAGAAACGTTCCTGTCAGGTTGATGTCGATCACCGACCGCCACAGCTCGACCGGCGTCTCGTCCACCGGATACCTGCGCCTGCGAAATCCCCGCGTTGTTGACCAGCACATCGAGCCGCCCCCAGCGCTTCTTGACCTTCGCGAACACCGCCGTTACGGACTTCTCCTGGCGCACATCGCAAACCTCGGCAATCGACTTCTGCACGTCGTTACACGATCCGCCGCCAGACCGGCCCTCGCCGCCTTCAACGCCGCCCGATCGCGCCCGGTGATCATGACGCTGCAGCCTTCGCGCAGCAGCGCGCTCGCAATCGCCAGCCCAATGCCCCGGTTGCCGCCGGTCACGACCGCAAACTTGCCCGCCAACCGCGTGGACGTACCTCCGCCCAACGCCTTCGTACGGCTGCTGCTTGCGCTTGGCCATTAGATTCCGTTGTTGTTCTTTTCGCGAATCAAGCGACAGGAATTCCTGCCGCGTCTGCTGCGCGCGAAATGCGCCGATCATCGACGACGTCACCGTCGCCGAATGCTGCTTCTCCACCCCGCGCATCATCATGCACAGGTGCCGCGCCTCGATCACCACGCCCACGCCCATCGGCTGAATCGCCTGCTGGATCGACTCGGCGATCTGCACCGTCAGCCGCTCTTGCACCTGCAACCGCCGCGCGAACACCTCCACCAGCCGCGGCAGCTTGCTCAGCCCCAGCACCTTGCCCTTCGGGATATAGGCGATATGCACCTTCCCGAAAAAGGGCAGCATGTGGTGTTCGCACAGGCTGAACATCTCGATGTCCTTCACGATCACCATCTCGTCGTAGTCGACGGTGAACAGCGCGCCGTTCAGCACGTCGGCCGGGTCTTCGCGGTAGCCCTTGGTCAGGTATTGGATACGCCTTGGCGTAGCGCTCCGGCGTCCTCACCAGGCCTTCGCGCGCCGGATCCTCTCCCAGGCGCACCAGCAGCTCGCGCGTCAGGTCTTCCAGGCTGGCGCTGGTCAATGTCGTTGCAGCTCTCCATCAGCTCTTTCATCTTGGTCCCGTTCTGCCAGCGGTGCGGCTCGCCTCCTCCAGAATACTCAAAGCTGTTCATCATGGTCTCTTCAATGCGTACTTTCTCCAGATGAGCCGCGTGAAAGCTTTGCTTCAAAATGTTGTAAATCACATCGGCCAGGTTTTCCGTCGTCGGCACGCAATCGGCAAATTCTGTCAGCGTATTCAAATTCTGGTGGTCAAAGCGTTCCAGCACCGACCGCTGCACGCACTCGTCCAAGTCCACTAGATTACACACCATTCCGGTCTCGCGCGCTCACCGGCCCGCTCACCGTGACCTCAATGGCATAGTTGTGGCCGTGACCATGCGGGTTGTTGCACTTGCCGTAAATCGCCTGGTTCTGCTCGTCCGACAATGTGGGAGCATGCAGCCGGTGCGACGCCGCGAGCATGTACCGCCGTGTCAGGTGCGCTTTCATGCTTCTCCGTAGAAGTCCACGAACAGGTCCGGCATCTCGTACAGCCGCACCCGATGCAGCTTCGCCACGCTCAACTTCTCGTTCAGCCGCTGCCAGATCGCGATGGCGATGTTTTCCGTCGTCGGGATCTTCGCCGCGAACTCCGGCACTTCTTTGTTCAGGTGCCGATGGTCCATCGCGTCCACCACTTCGCGGTTCAAGATGTCCTTTAACTGTTTCAGATCGACGACGAACCCGGTCGTCGGATCAATCTCGCCCTTCACCGTTACTTCGAGCGTGTAATTGTGCCCGTGACCATTCAGGTTGGCGCACTTGCCGAACACGCGACGGTTCTCCTCTTCCGACCAATCCGGATTGTGGTAATAATGCGACGCGGAAAACTCACACTTGCGCGTTAAATAAATCATGTCCCTCTTTCTGCTTGCACCGTACCGCCTGCGCTGTGAGGTGTCCCATCCCGTTGCCCGCCGCTTGTGGAAGGAGTGGGCACGACGCTCTGTTTCGCTTACCGATTGCTGTTACCGGCTACCAGTTATCCAGTTCGCCGGCTGTACAACTCGCCCCTTCCACCTCACTTTACCGTTCTTATGTGAGATGTACGAATTCACCAATAGTACCGAAAACAGCGGCAATCCAAATATCCCCAGTACATTTGACAGCCAGTCAAAATGCGCCCGGCGAATTCGCTGCGAGTAAAAGCCCAACATCATGGCGGCCACGCCGCTGCTTATCGCAATTCCCATCGGGGAGTGACGGTCAATCGACAGCCACCACCACCGCAATGGACACAACAATCATCACAAACTCCAGCTTCGCGCTTCACCGCCAGCCACAACGGCCGCGGAAACAGCAGCGCCAGGTTCTTCGTCCAGCCCTCCCACATCGCGCCAAAGCTGCGATACATGCGCGTGCTCACCGCATCCGACTGGCGGAACTGCAAGCGGTATCCCGCCTGCTTCACCCGCCGCGCCAGCTCCACGTCTTCCAGGATCGCGTCCGCCACGCTGGCATGACCTCCCACAGCGTCGTAGGCATCGCGGCGAATCAGGAGGTACTGCCCATTGGCCGCCGCCGCCGGCGAGTTCGGGTCGCTCACTTCCTTGGGCCGAAACGTCGTCGCCAGCTCGGCAAAGATCACCGGCATCAACGCACGTTCGGCAAGGCCGTGGACCTCTTGCCTCGGCGAGTACGACAGCATCGCCGCGCCCGTTCGCTCCGCTTCAGCCAACCCTTCGGCGATGGAATCGCTCCCGTGCAGCGTGTCGGCGTCGGTGAACAGCAGCCACTTGTCCCTTCGCAACTTTCGCCCCGCTCCAGCAGGCATTGCACTTGCCGCTCCAGCCCTCGGGCAGCGGATCGGCTTCGATCACGTGCACCGGAAAGCTCTCGTGCGATCTCTCGCGTCCGGTCCGTCGAATGATCGTCCACCACGATGATCTCGTAGTTCGGCCCCGCCTGCCCCACCAGTGAGCTGAGACACGCCGCCAGGCTGGTCTCTTCGTTCCGCGCCGGCACGATGACCGAGACCTCGGGTTGTGCGCTAGCGAACAGCCATCACCGCGAAACATGCGCCGCTGATTCAGAGCAGCGAGCAGTCTGTCGCGTCACTCAAGCCGTCGCGACTCTGTCAGTGGCAAGCCGAGGAGCAGCCGCTCATCGCACGGATAGGCGCTGCCTCATCTCCGCGCTCGCTCCGTTATTATAGATTTGTGAACCGCACGCGCCTCGACCCTCGCCCTCGTTCTCCTCATCGTGCTCGCTGCCTGCAACGGCGGACGCCCGCCTCGTATTGGCGAAACGGCCCCTGACTTCACCGTCACCGACGCACAGCACACCGTGACGCTCAGCCAGTTCCGCGGCAAGCCCGTTCTGCTCAATTTCTGGGCGTCCTGGTGCGCCCCCTGTGTCGAAGAGATGCCTTCGCTGGTGCAGTTGCAAAAGCAGCTTGGCGATAAGGTCACCGTTCTGGCCGTCAGCGAAGACGCCGACAACAACTGCCTACCTGCAATTCGTTCGCGACCACAACGTCGATCTGCTCACCGTGCGCGATGTTCGCCAGAACGTCAATGGTCTCTACGGCACTTTCAAGTTCCCCGAAACCTACGTCATCGACAAGGACGGCGTCATCCGCCGTAAGTTCATCGGCGCCATCGACTGGACTAACCCCGAGATCGTGGATTACCTCAACAAGCTGTAGTCCGTGATCTCTCGGTGGTGCGCCATTGCCGGAGTTTCCCTGATCGGGACGGAATGGTTACTAAAGTTTTTTCACTCTTACTTTTTTCATCACACCGTCCCTCGACCTCGTGTACTCCTGACACTGGCAAATGTCACGTCGCGGTCTGGGCGTGAGTCTTGAAGGCCGCCCGGCTATCCTCCCCTGCGCCATTGTTTGGGCGGCGATTTTTACAATCGAGCAGTTCTCGACTGTGCCAGCTAAGTTATTTATTTGCAATCAAATGCCCGTAAGCCATTTGTTTCTGCGATCTTGCGATTAGAGCCGGGCGTAATTCATTGATTCTAGGGATCAAGGGAGGGGGAGGCGTACCCAATGTGACGCAGCTTTTTCCCAAAACGGGAAAACAGCCTAGAGCTTCGTATTTCGCAAGCGCAAGCGCGTTCGAAATCACGGAAACCGAGCTGAAGCTCATCGCTGCTGCCGCGATAATCGGACTCAGCAGCAGCCCAAACTTCGGATAAAGAATTCCTGCAGCGATCGGAACGCCAATCGCGTTGTACACGAACGCAAAAAACAGGTTCTGCTTGATGTTGCGCATCACTGCTTGACTCAATCTGCGAGCGCGAACCAGAGCTGTCAAGTCGCCCTTTAGCAGCGTAATTCCCGCGCTTTCCATCGCAACATCAGTTCCGGTTCCCATCGCGACTCCAACTTGCGCCTGCGCCAGCGCTGGAGCGTCATTCACGCCATCGCCTGCCATCGCCACGATTCTTCCCTGCTGCTGCAGCTTCTTGATGACGTCGGCCTTGTGGTCCGGCAGAACTCCAGCCTCGAAATCGGCGATACCCAGCTTGCGCGCCACTGCCGCCGCAGTCGTCTCGTTGTCGCCCGTGAGCATCACCACGCGCATTCCCTGCTGCTGCAGGCTGCGCAATGCATCAGCTGCTTCCGGCTTCAAGCGGATCTGCGATGCCCAGCATTCCTGCCGCACGTCCATCGACGGCCACGAATACTACCGTCTGTCCATCGCGCCGCAATTCCTCTGCCTTGGAGCCAAGGAGCTTGCGTCGACGCCATGCTCGGCCAGGAGCCGATCGCTGCCTACAGCGACTTGGTGTCCGCCGACGCTGCCGACGACTCCCTTGCCTGTGACCGAGTGGAATCCGTCCGCCTGCAACAGCGGCAGTTGGTTTGCCACCGCGGCCTCGACAATCGCCGCCGCCATCGGATGCTCGCTGCCGCGCTCCAGACTCGCGGCGAAGCGCACAACCGACTCGTCCGATTCACCCTCAGCCGCAATCACCGAGATCAGCTCCGGCTTGCCCTGCGTCAGCGTGCCGGTCTTGTCGAGCGCGATGGTGTCGACCTTCTCGAAGGTCTCCAGCACCTCGGCGTTCTTGATCAGGATCCCCGCGCGCGCGCCGCGTCCTGTGCCGACCATGATCGCCATCGGCGTGGCCAAACCCAGCGCGCACGGACAAGCGATGATGAGCACTGCCACCGCGTTAATGACGGCGTTGGCCAGTCGAGGTTCCGGACCCGATGAAGAACCACACGACGAAGGTGATGATCGCCACGGCCAGACACGGTTGGTACGAAGTAAGCAGCGACCCTGTCGGCGAGTCGCTGAATCGGCGCGCGGCTGCGCTGCGCGTTGCTCACCATCTGCACGATCTGCGCCAGCACCGTCTCGCTGCCGACGCGTTCGGCTCGCACCAGCAGCCATCCGGTTCCATTCACCGTCGCGCCGATGACCTTGTCGCCCCCGCGCTTCTCGATGGGAATCGACTCGCCGGTAATCATCGACTCATCCACCGAACTCAAGCCGTCGACCACTACTCCGTCGGTGGGAATCTTCTCGCCCGGCCGAACCCGCAGCTTGTCACCCGGCTGTACCTGGTCGAGAGCGATGTCGTACTCGCTGCCGTCGTCGCGCATCACGCGGGCCATCTTGGGAGAAAGGTCGAGCAGCGCTCGGATGGCGCTGCTGGTGCGGCTGCGTGCCTTCAGCTCCAGCACTTGCCCAAGCAGACACGAGCACGATGATGGCAGCCGCGGCCTCGAAGTACACCGCAGGCTGACCGTGCGTTCCCCGCAGCGACTCGGGGAAAACGTGCGGCGCCAGCGTGGCCACGGCACTGAATCCGTACGCAACGCCTACACCCATCGCAATCAGGGTGAACATGTTGGGACTGCGGAACTTCACCGACGCCCAGCCGCGCTGGAAGAACGGCCAACCAGCCCACAGCACGATAGGAGTTGCCAGCGCGAACTCGATCCATGCTGCGATACGCGGCGAAATGGCGTGCGCCCACGGACCAACCATGTGCAGCATCGCCACTGCCATCAACGGTACGCCCAACAACACGCCCCACCAGAAGCGGCGCGTCATGTCGCGAAGCTCTGGGTTGTCGTCCGCTTCGGCAGTCACGGTTTCCGGCTCCAGCGCCATGCCGCACTTCGGACATGCACCGGGACCAACCTGTCGCACCTCCGGATCCATAGGACAAACGTAGATCGTGCCTTTGGGCGGCTCGACCGTGGCGCCTGCGGTTTGGTTTGCGGAGCCAGATACTTGTTTGGGTCAGCCTTGAACTTGTCCGCACATCCGCTGCAGCAGAAGTAATACGTTCGTCCTTCATGGACTACCGTCGCCGCGGGCTTAGCAGGGTCAACATTCATGCCGCAAACGGGGTCGCGCTCGAGTCTTGGAAGCGCTCGTCGTCTGCCATGCCGCCGAGCTGCACCATCTGCTGCATTCCGCCTGGCTTGTAAGCCGGCAGCGAGATACTTCGCGGGATCGGCCTTGAACTTCTCGGCGCATCCCTTGCAGCAGAAGTGGTATAGCTTGCTCTCGTACTCGACGGAGGCGGCGGCCTTCAAGGGATCGACGGTCATGCCGCAGACGGGATCTTTCTGGACCGCACGCGCCGGAGCAATCTGTACGGGTTTCCCTTCCATCGCGTGTTGCCCGGGCTGATATCCGGACGCAAGGTACTTGGCCGGTTCGGAGAGAAAGCGGTGCATGCAGCCGGGCGAACAGAAGCAATAGGTGTCGCCTTGATACTGCGCTACGCCGCGGGCGGTGGCCGGATCGACCGTCATACCGCAGACGGGATCGGTTGCCATCAGCTTCATCTGCGTAGATTCGTTCGCCGCCGTCTTACCTTTTTCGCTCATTGAGTAGGTATCTTTCGTCGCCGCGCTGCTGACAGACACGGGCTTTGTCGGTCCGGCTAACTATGCAATATAGTAAGAACAGCCGGTTCCGGCACCTCTTTAATCATGGCATGAGACGGGAGAATTATCGATGACCCTGATCGATGTGTTGTTTCGCTACGGAGCACAGCCCACTGATAGCGCCATGAGCGCCTACGGACAGTTGAGTAACGTGTATGGCATCCGCCGGCTGCAGTTAAAGGAATCCGACCGTACGATCCGCGTCGAGTACGACGCAACCCGACTGACCGAAGACAAGGTGGAGGGCCTGTTACGGGCCGCCGGATTCGACATTACCGAGAAGCTTGCGCTCGTTTAGCTCGACAGGAGTTTCGTGAGCGTGAAAAAGGCGAAGTGCAGGTGACCCGCGCTTCGCCTTTCCGCAATGGACCAACTCACAGATGATACGAACTTCCACCGATCCGCGAGTAGGATTGCAAGCATTACGAAAAAAGGGCCACCAGCGAAGAGGACTCTGGCCGAAAACCTCTTCACCGATGACCCTTATGCGCCACTTCGTCTGTTCTTCCTAAGTGCATCCCACATGCCAAACGTGCGCTGCCGCTATTTTGAACAACTTGCAGAAATGACCGCAGACTCCCCCTGTAAATCCTGCACGCACCCGGGTAATTTCTACCGGAGTAATCTCAGATTTTCCGGCGCCGAGCCGCATATTTTGCCGGAAATACAAAATCTCTCACGACCGATTGGGCTTGGCGTCGGCAATCGTGATTCACGCGTCGTCGCAGGATGTCATGCCGTTCGCGTTCACGCTTTCTTTATCAGGCGCGTGATCCAAACCAGGATTACAGCTCCAACAAACGACACGATGATGGAGCCGAGAATACCGCCGCCTGGCCAGATGCCCAACATGCCAAACAGCCAGCCGCCGATGATTCCGCCAAGGAGCCCCAGAAGGATATCGACCAGGGTTCCGTAGCCGCCGCCCTTCATCACCTGGCCAGCCAACCAGCCAGCAATCAATCCAACCAATAGCGATACCAGAATTCCCATGTGAACCTCCTCTACCCGCTTGCAGCGGGTTCTAGGAATGTATATGCAGAGTGGACAGAGCGCAACGGCGAAGTTACGGCAAGAAGTGTCCCGATGTGCGGCTGCGGAGAACGTAAACGAAGAATATGCGCGGAGGGCACTATAATGGCGCGCCCTGAGAGATTCGAACTCCCGGCCTTCTGGTTCGTAGCCAGACGCTCTATCCAGCTGAGCTAAG
The DNA here is from genome assembly GCA_963751155.1 of uncultured Acidobacteriaceae bacterium. GTDB lineage: Bacteria > Acidobacteriota > Terriglobia > Terriglobales > Acidobacteriaceae > DASRAA01. Next base: position 148,038 of record CAVVTL010000014.1, read on the forward strand.
GGCGCGCAGTGTTGCGGCCCTCCAATTATAGCAAAGACCTTACACGATTCGGAGCCTTCGCGGGTCAACGGTTGAGCAACTCGAGGACGCGAGTGCGGTACGATGGTCGCAGGTTGCGTCTGCGGTTCTGAGGCGCACAACGAGGCGAATCGACCTTGCCTGAAAACGAACGAACCTTCGAGAATCCCATCACTTCTTCGCTCCGCGCCGTGATCCTCGATTATGGCGACGTCATTTCCCTGCCCGCCGATCCGGCAGTCATGTTGCGGATGGCCGCAACGTTCCAAGTTCCGCTCGACCGCTTTCGCCAGACGTATGGCCAATTCCGGCATGACTACGACCGCGGGGCACTCGAGGCCGCCGAGTACTGGCAGAAAATCGGCGAAGCGAACGGCGTGACCCTCGACGGTGCCCAGGTCGTCCAATTGCGGAAGGCTGACGTGACCATGTGGGGGCGGCTGAATCCGGCGATTTTAGAATGGGCGAAGGACTTGCGGCTTGCCGGATTCAAGACTGCCGTGCTCTCGAACATGCACTACGACATGGTGGAGCACATTCAACAGAACGGCGAGTGGACTAAAGTGTTTGATTTTCTTGCACTCTCGTCGGCGATAGGTATGGCTAAGCCGGAGCCGGATATATTCCAGTACTGCCTGAAGGGTCTTGGCGTATCTGCTGAAGAAGCGATGTTTATCGATGACCGAGATACGAACATCGAAGCCGCTGTGCGGCTAGGAATAGCCGGCATTGTTGCTCCAACCACCGACGCGCTGGTGGATATGCTAGAGACCATCGGGTTCAGCCCGGTGCCCGCTATCTGACCAACCGGATACATCCACACAGCGAAGGCGTTTCGCGTGTGGACGTTCCCGCCGAATGGCTAGGTGTCGTCGTCCCGGTCGATTTCTTCTTCCAACTCACAGATAGCGTTCTGACGGTCGGCGCCATGCAGCCTGGCGTTAAGTTCCTGCAAGGCGACTGATACCACGTGGTAGTGGTGCAGGTGAGCGAACTTGGGGTCTCGCGTGAGCTCCAACCAAAGGTCGTGCATCAACTTGAGATCCTGGGGACGGAAGCGGGGGGCGTGCGGACCCAGGATGTAATCCCACTTGCGGCCGTCGGGGGCCACGACTTCCATCTTCATGCGAGGCTTAGGATCGGGCAGGCGCTCCCAGGCGTCGCCGGTGAGCTTGCCCTGCTCTTCCGGGGTGAGTTTGTTGGAGAGGCCGCAGACCATCAGGGAGGAGTTGAGGCGTTGCCCAGTGGCGACGATGGCCTCAAAGACGTCGTTGGTGGGGGTGACCAACAACGAGACGTGCTTCCCTTCCTTCTCCGCGAGGGTGACGACGGAAGAGAAAAGCTCCTGCTCGTACTGCTCGAAGATATCGGCGGTATCCATGGTCTGGCTGCCGCTGAAGGAATGCTCACGGTGATAGACGCGGGCGGTCATCACGATGACGTCCTGCTTGGTGGTGTCGGTCTTGGCCAGGACATCGCGCAAGTAGGCGAGGTTCTTGGGGTCGCGGACGGCTACGAGGATGTTGCCGGGCCGGACCTCCATGTCAGCGGCAGTGAGCTCCTCGCGAGAAGTCACGCGGAACTGCTCAAGTTCATGCTGCGCGCCGGCATGGGTCTTGCGATTGATGCGCTCGGAGATGGTGAAGACGCCAAATAGGGCGGCGCTGAAAGCAATGCCCGAGATGGTGGCGAGTTGCTTGGTAAAGAGATTGGTAACGGCCGTGGCAAATAGCAGCAGCGAGATGAGTCCCAAACCGACGGGAATTTCGACCTTGCCGATGTGGAAGTTGCCGGGCACCTTCCACTCACGGTTTTCCGGTTCCTTGAACCGCAGGACCAGAACAGCGAGGGACTTGAAGGCAAAGCTCCAGATCACGCCGAATGCGTACAACGACGCCAACAGGTAAACGTTGCCGCGGCTGGCGATGATCGTGAAGATCTGCAGGATAGCGATGAGGTTGATGATGCGATAGCTGGTTCCAAACCTGTTGTGCGGCTTGCGAAACCACGTAGGCATTACGCCGTCTTCGCTAATGCGGTTGAGCACGCCGTTGGCGCCGACGATGGCAGTGTTCACCGCACCAGCCAGAATCAGGACACCGACAAGAACGACGAACCCCTGGAAGAACAATTTGAGGGTGTAGGGGCCGACCACATTCATGGCCAATCCGCTGATGAGATTGGCGAAGTAATCGGGGCGGACCTTGTCAGGGATGATCATCACCGCGAAGAACGACACCAGCGAGGTGAACAGGAGGCTGTATACGAAGATGACCAGCCCGGTGCTTCTCCAGGTTCTTCAGCTTGGGGTGCTCGATTTCACGATTGACCTGGGCGAGTGATTCCTCGCCGCTCATGGCCAGAACGGAATGTCCGAAACCGACCAGCAGAATGACCCAGGTCAGACTGGCCGCCCAACTGTGATACAGCCAGCCCAGGGATTCATGATCCATCGTGATGTTGGCCCTTGACGGTAAAGGCGGCAGATGCGCGGGATGGACGATGAGGGTAACGAGGCACCAAACGATCAACAGGACCACCATGACGGTGGTGATCTGCATGATGCGCAGCGCCTGCTCGCTGGACTCGTGGATGCCCTGGGTGTTCTTCCACCAGAAGAAGACCGTAATGACGACGGCAAACGCGGCGGCGAAGTAGCCTTCCTGAGCATCCGTCAGGTTAATGGGGTGGTGATAGCGGGTGGAAAGGTCGGCCAGGAACCCGGCGAGATACTGGCCAGCGGAAACGGCGCTGATCGGGCCGGTCAACACGTAATCGAACAGCAAGGCGGACACGGAAAGCTTGGCGAGGTTGCCACCCATGGCCTCCTTGACGACCTTGTAGACGCCTCCGCGGACGAACATGCTGCTCGACTCGATGTATATCGAGCGCACGGCATAACTGAAGAGCATGACAGCCAGCACGAACCAGGGGGCGCTCTTGCCGATGACCTTCTCGGCGTCGCCGCCAACGTAGTAAGCGGAGGAAGCGAGGTCGGACAAGACAATCGCTGCAGCCCGCCAGAACGAGATGAACGTCAACATCACCGTAGTGGCGACGAAGACCTTTACGGCTGGCTTTGTGATGTTTTCCATGTCCCCGGAGGAAATTAGCGCTTGATGAAACAGTCTAACAAGCGCGGTTGGCAAGACCTAACATCTTTATGACTTCCTTATGTCAGCCAACCGCGCGGTGGGAAACAACTTACCGGTTCAATTTGCGGGCCTCGCAAGCCTCGACGAGTTTGGTAGGGTCAATTGCGTCGGAGTCGACCTGCATCTCGACCACCTTGCCGGTCTTGTCGATGAGGTAATTGACGCGGCGGGCAGCCTTGTATTTGGGGTTGTAAACGCCGTATTCCCTGGTCACTTCGCCGCCCCAGTCGCTAAGCAGCGGGAAGGTTACGTTAATTTGTTGTGCCCAAGCCTTGTTCGCAAAGGGAGAGTCCGTACTTACACCCAGAACCTGGGTGTCTGCAGCTTCCAGCTTGGCAAGATTCTGCTGGAAGTTCTGCATCTGCTTGGTTCAACCACCCGTGAAGGCGAAGATGTAAAACGCCAGAGCAACATTCTTTTTTCCCTTGTAGTCGTGGAGGGAAACCTTGTTGCCATTCTGGTCGGTCAAGGTGAAATCGGGGGCCATGTCGCCCACCTTGATGGTTGGCGGTGGTGGTGTGTCGGCGGCACGCACGCTGGGGACCAACATTCCAGCGAGCAGGATAGCGAGCAACATATTGTTTCACGGGCATTCTCCTCTTGAACAATTGCAGACCGTCAGGACTGCGCGGGTTGTCCGTCATTCTCGCATGAACGTTAGGTGGGTCGGGATAATGACCGGAGGTTGCACTTCATCCCAAATTGGGAATCTGGCGGATGTAGTGACTGTCGTAATTGCAGATTCAAGATTGCAGGAATAAAGTGAATGAGTATTCATTCGGTTCGATTCCAGCGCATGGCAGCTGCGCAGCAGTCTTACTGCAACCGCCTTGCGTATCGGCATCACAAAGAATCGACGAGGTTTATGGTGGTCCACGGTGGCTAAGCGAGAAACCTCTCCGTCCGAAGGCAACGCGACGAACTCCTCGATTGCTGCAAATCGCGGGGGAGAGAAATACCTGCGCATTCTGGAGGCTGCCGTAGCAGTATTTGCGGAGAAGGGTTTCTTCGTTTCCCGCATCTCCGATATTGCGGATCGAGCGAATGTCGCCGACGGCACGGTGTACCTGTATTTCAAGAACAAGGACGAGATCCTGGCGTCGGCCATCAACACGGCGTTTGACGGCTTCGTGACCAGCGCGCGCAAGGAACTGGAGAAACTGCCAACGCCGTCAGACCGGCTCCGGCGACTGGCCTATCTGCATCTGGAGGCGCTGGGGGACAACCGCAACCTCGCGGTGGTGTTCCAGATGGAGTTGCGGCAGAGCACGCGGTTTCTCTCCGAGTTTTCGCACGATCACCTGGTGGAGTACTTCAACCTGGTGCGGCAGGCGATTCGCGACGGAAAAGCGAGCGGTGAATTTCGCAGCGACCTGCCGGAGAAGATCGCCGCCAACTGTTTTTTTGGGGCCATTGGACGAAATGGTGACGTCGTGGGTCTTGAGCGAAAAGGAGTACCCACTGGCGCAGGCCGCCGAGCCGCTGGTGGATATTCTGCTGGGCGGAATGCGGACAATGTCTCGCTAGACAGAGGGTCGTAGCTATGGAACTTCGAACCCTAAATGACGTTTTCTTTACGGTGGTAGGGCGCGAACACGAACGCGCCATGCTGATCCGCCAGGACGGCGTATGGACGCGCGATCTCGGCTGCGCAAATCCATCGCTGGGTGACGGCAATCGCGCGGCAGTTACAAGAATGGGGAGTCGGCCAGGGCGACCGCGTGGTGCTGTTGAGCGAGAACCGTCCAGAGTGGGCGGTGGTGGATTACGCGACCCTGCTGCTGGGTGGAATCGTGGTGCCGATTTATGCTACGCAGACTCCGGAGCAGATGCTGTACGTGCTCCAACACAGCGATGCCAAAGTGGCGTTCGTCTCCAGCCGAAAACAGTACGACAAGATCGAGTCGGTGCGCGAGCAATCAAAGCTGGAACGCGTGGTCGTAATGGATAGAGTGGAGGACCTTCCCGAGGTTCCGCAAATGCGGTACCTGCTGAGTGGCAGCGATGGATCTGGAGGATTCCGCAATTGAGGCGTTTGCGCACACGGTCCAGCCGGAAGACGTAGCCACTCTGATTTACACCTCGGGAACGACGGGCACACCGAAGGGGGTCATTCTCACCCACGGCAATATCGCTTCCAACCTGAGCATGTCGGTGCAGATGACCGAGATCGGCGAGGAGCGACCTGGCGGTGTCGTTCCTGCCGCTGTCGCACATCACGGCGCGTCACGTGGACTACCTGCTGGCCTACCGTGGCGTGACCATTGCCTACTGTCCGGTGTTCGACGACCTGCCGCGAACGCTGCTGGAAGTGAAGCCAACGGTCTTCGTGGGAGTGCCGCGGGTTTACGAAAAGATCCACAACCAAATTCTGCACAAGACGCAGGGAACGAAACGCAAGATCTTCGACTGGGCTCTGACGGTCGGCAAGAAGTATCGCGACGAGGTCATGAACGATCGGGTGCCTGCCTCGCTTGTCGTGGAAGCTGGCCAACAAGCTGGTGTTCTCGAAGATCCGCGAGGGCGTTGGCGGACGGGCGAGGTTGTTTATCTCCGGCGGCGCACCGCTGGGAAAAGAACTTGCTGCGTGGTACGGGGACATTGGCATCCGGATCGATGAAGGCTACGGACTGACGGAGACGTCGCCGGTCATCGCGATCAATACGCAGGAAAACCACAAGCTCGGCACGGTGGGCAAGGTACTGCCGAATCTGGAGGTGCGCATCGCCGCCGACGGCGAGGTGCTGGTGCGCGGGCCGTCAGTCTTCAAGGGCTACTGGAACATGCCGGAGGAAACAGCCGGATCGTTCGAGGAGGACTGGTTCAAGACCGGCGATATCGGACACATCGACGAAGACGGCTATTTGTCGATTACCGACCGAAAGAAAGACCTGATCAAGACGTCGGGCGGGAAGTTCATTGCGCCACAGCCGATTGAGAATTCGCTGAAAGCCAACCTTTACGTCGGCGAGGCGGCGGTGGTGGGCGACAAACGACGCTTTGTTTCGGTGCTCATCGTTCCGAACTTCCCGATGCTGGAAGATTGGGCCCGGACCCGAGGCATTGCCATATCGCCGCGCAAAGAGCTGGTCCGGAACCACCAGGTGCAAGCGCTGTATGCCGGCATCGTAGATGAACTGAACGAGAACCTGGCGCAGTACGAGAAACTCAAGAAGGTGCTGGTCTTGCCGGAAGAACTGAGCATCGCGGACGGCACACTGACGCCCAGCATGAAACTGAGGCGGCGACACCTGGAGCAGCGTTACCACAGGCAGATTGATGCCATGTACGCGGAAGAACCGGAATCGGCGAGGAAGCACAGCGCTGAGCCGAGTACATCAGGAAGTAGGCCGCCGATTATTCGATCGGCTCGACGGCAATGGTGCGCTCATGATGGGCACGGTCAGGCCGCTGCACCATGCAGCGTCGCCAGCAGCACGATCAGCATGCCAACCACCTGAACGGAAGAAACACCTTCTCCAAGCAAGAGTGCGGTCAATACGATGGCAAACACCGGCTCGAGGCAACTGGTGACCACGGCGCGCGTAGGATCGAGGTGCTGCAGTCCGGAGAAGTAGAAAGAAAACGGCACCAGCATCGAGGTCATGGAGAATACAGCCAGAAACGCCCACTGGCCGGACGTGTAGTGCTGTGCGGCAATCTTCCATGGAGGATTCACGACGATCCAGAAATGCCGCCGACCAGAAAAGCGCGTACACGAGGACCGTCCATCGGGAATAGGTCTGGAGCAGGTGTTGTGCGTATACGTTGTAGAACGCGAAGGAGATGGCCGCCAGCTCGGCCGCCAGAACTCCGACCGTGCTGAAGTGAACTCCGGAGAGACCCGAGCCAGGGGAACCCGGCACGTCCTGCAAAAAGCCCAACGGCCAAGGCGCAACCGACAACGGCCAGCGCGACTCCCAGGACACGCTGTGCGGTCGGACGTTGCAGCTTGCGCGCGACCATATACAAGCAGCACCCACACCGGCGCAACATATTGCAGCACGATGGCCGTGGCGACGCTGGTGCGCTCAATTGCCAGATAGTAGAAGTAGTTCGACGCCGCCAGTCCCAGGACTCCCAAGGGCAAGAACTGCACCAGGTGCGAGCCACGAACGCGAAGCGCAGCTTCTGTGACGAAGCAAGAGAACGGGAACCAGGACGAACAGGGCGATGGTGGTGCGGCCCTGCGCGATCATCAAGGGGTCGATCTTGGGAAGCACAGTGCCCAGCGATGGTGACACGGCCGGTGAACACGGCCCTTCCCATGGTGGCGGAGAGCCCCCAGAAAAACGTCGCCGCGGCGATGTACAGATAGCCGCGGGCGGGATGATGCTTACTGGCCGAGAAGTTGGACGAGACGCTCAGGATCGTATCCGATCAGGACATGCTCTCCCACGACGACTGTGGGCGTCGATTGGCTCTTGTAGGTTTGCGTCAACTCGCGCGCTACCGACAGGCCCGAGTCGATGCTGCGCTCTTCGAACTCCACGCCGCGCTGCTGGAGAAAGTCCTTGACCCATCCGCAGGGAGGACAATCCTGCTGTGTGAACACGATGACTTTGGATTGGGGCATCGTAACTAGTCAGCCAGGGCCGATTCGCTGTGCGACGTGCGCAACACGCGATCCACGACGTAAGGAGCGCGCTTCGTGGCTCGTGGAAGTGACGAACCTGCAACTCGCCGAAAAGCCCCAAGGCCACCAATTGCACGCCGGCCACAATCAATACGGCGGCGAAAACCATCAGCGGACCGTGCTCTTCCATTACGTCAACGTGATTGATGAACTTCTCGACCAGCATCCAGAAGGCGATGAGCACGCCTGTCAGAGAGCTGATGGCGCCAAAGCCACCAAAGAAATGCAGGGGCCGCGACATGTACTTCAACAGGAAGCGGATGGTAATGAGGTCGAAGAAGACGCGGAACGTGCGCCCAATGCCGTAGTGCGATTCGCCGCGCTCGCGGTTTACGTTGCGGATGGGAATCTCGCAGATGGTTGCGCCATAGGCGGACGCCAACGCAGGAATGAAGCGGTGCAGCTCGCCGTAGAGCGGAACGCCCTGAACCACTTCGCGGCGGTAGGCCTTAAAGGTGGTGCCGAAGTCGTGGATGTCAACGCCGCTGAGTTTGGCCATCAGCCAGTTGGCGATCTTGGACGGAATGCGGCGCATCACGAAGTTGTCGATGCGTTCCTTACGCCAACCGCTGACGACGTCATATCCGGCGCGAAGCTGCTCGAGAAACAATGGAATGTCGTCGGGATCGTGCTGCAGGTCGCCGTCCATGGCGAGCACGAACTCGCCCTGGCAATGATCGAATCCGGCGGCGAGAGCCGAGGTCTGGCCGAAGTTGCGGCGAAGTTTGACCACCACAACACGCCGATCGACGGCCGCGATCTGCTGGAGCAGCGAAAAGGTGTGGTCGCTGCTGCCATCATCGACGAACACCAGTTCGAAGTTCTGCTGGGTCGCCTCCATCACCGCTTTCAGGCGGTCGTATAGCTCGGTGACATTCTGTTCTTCGTTGTGGAAAGGAACGACAATTGAGTACGTGAGCACGATTTTTTTATTATACCGTTTCAGGGTGATTTGACCGGTGTTTCGCCGAGGGCGGAACCCGGGAAGTGACGCAGTTGGCGTGTGCTCGAACCTTCCTATGTCATTGTTAAAGCGATACTTACTGCGGCCGACTGCGAATCGCTCGGGGCCGAAAGTCAGTGCCGAGAGAAGTATTCCAGGGCGCGGCTGATACCGGCTCGAAATTCCTGGACGGAGTAATTAGGCTCACAACCAGATAGCCGTCGCTGGGGAAGTTGTAGAAGTGCCCCGGCTGCAGCGAGAACTCCAGTGCGCTCGAGCAGAGCGACGGCGAGATCTTCGTCGGAGCCCAGGGCCGGCACGCGGAGGACGGCATACCATCCGCCTTCGACCGCCAGTCGCGTGCAAAGCTTCTGGCTGCGCCAAGTGGTAATCGAGCGCCGCCAGATTGGTGCGAATGCGGACCATGAGTTGCGGCTGGACGCTGTGGCGTTCGGCCAGCATCTCCGGCACAGCCCACTGGACTGGAGCGTTCATGGACAGGTAGGTGTCGGCGATGATTTCGAGCCGGTCGAGCGCTTCCTGCTTCAGGGCGGTTGGACCGCTGACGGCGATCCATGCAACCTTCATCTGCGGTAGCGCGGAAATCTTCGAGAGCCCGCTCAGGGTGAACGTCAAGGCTTCGTTGGTTCGCGGAGAAGCTCACGGGCAGCTCGTCGGAAAGCGAGTAATCGAGGAACACCTCGTCGGCAATGATAGCCATCTCGTTCCCGAGGCAGAAGCGGTGTCAGCTGGTCGACCTCGTGGCGTTTGGCGAACGATCCGGTGGGATTATTGGGCTGCACGACGAGAACGGCGCGACAGCGTCCGCCGGCGGCGTTCGCGCGCCGAAGCGCCGCTTCCACGGAAGGAAAGTCGATTTGCCAACCGTGGTCGTAGACCAATTCGTAGGAGACCAGCCGCACGTCGTTGAGGTCGGCGAGGAAGTCGAACAGCGGGTAGCTGGGAACAGGCACCAACACCGAATCGCCAGCGTCGGCAGAGCAAGCGAAAGACGAAGGAATAGGCCTCGCTGGTACTGGTGGTCAAAACAAGGTCTTCCGGAGCTACCGAACTTCCCTTTTCGACGTAATAGGCAGAGATAGCTTCACGCGCGGCCAGCAATCCGCTGGCGACCGGCTGGTAGGAAAGCGCCTCGCGATGGCTCAGTGCGTGTAGGAGCTCGTTCTCGCGAAACGACAGCCCAATCGTCGTCGGGTTGGAGGCAGTCAGGTCGAGCAGTTCCCTTCCGGCGAGGCGATGGCGCTCGATGGCCTTGGGTGTAACGATTGGTGGTGCGGTCCCAATTTGTGCGGCGAGAGAACATCAGTGGGAGTTCCGCTCGTTGACGATGCGCCCGAACTCGGAGGAACGACCGACGGGGTCGAAGCACGTCGCCATAGGAGGCGGATTATACATAAGGCGGCCGCGGGGATTGCCATCCTCAGCTGTGGCACAATGATTGCTCGTTGATGAAACTCCTTAGACGCGAACAATAATGAGGCCGCCGGTCTGAACCTCGCGAGTTCATAATAAACGGAGCGATGCATCGCACTGGCGGAGACCTAATGCACGAGGCAAGCAGCAAAACAATAGAACACAAACCCACTACAAGTGGTTCGGGGTCTGCGCTCCTGGTAGGCAGTAACGCAGACATGAGGTCTGCCCTCTCTAAGGTGCTAGCGCCGGAAGGCTGGACGATCGCAGAGGTCCCGGATCTGTCTGCCGCGCTGGAAGCGGTCCGGACCCGGGCCATTGACCTGATTGTGACCAACCGCGACTCCTCTGGCGAAGAGGATGTGAAATTCCTGCGTCAAGCCCGGCGAATTAACCCGCATGCTCGGGTCATCATCCTCACGGATGAGAGCAAGCCAGTAGACGTGATCGCATCGATGCGTGAGCATGCTTTCGGATATCTCTCGCGGGGGCTGTCCGTCGAGGCGCTCGCGCAAACCGTCCGAGCGGTCTTGGACACTCCGATATGGACTGACGGAATCGAAATTGTGTCGGCGACTCCGCACCTGATCACGCTCGCTGTGCGCTGCCAGATTGTGGCGGCAGAGCGGCTGTTGCAGTTCCTAGGGGAAATCACCGACCTGCCCGAAGACGAGTGCCGCGATGTCGGAATGGCATTTCGCGAGATGCTGCTCAACGCTATGGAGCACGGCGGTAACTTCGACCCGAGCAAATACGTGGAAGTCTGTTATGTGCGCACGCGGCACATGGTAATGGCACGCATCAAAGACCCGGGCGACGGGTTCACCCTAGAGGAAGTGCGCCACGCAGCGATTGCCAATCCACCGGACGACCCTCTGGCACACGTAATTCGGCGGAACGAGTCGGGGATGCGGCCGGGAGGGTACGGAGTTCTGCTGGCCAAGAACCTGGTGGATGAGTTGATCTACGGGGAAAAAGGCAACGAGGTACTGTTGGTGAAGTACCTTCCGGGATTCGCACCCGCCACGCCCGAAGCGAAGCAACCGCAGCACCCAGCTTGAGTCTAGAGCAGCCATCGAGAAAAGGATGGGCTGCACGGGTGTATTGGTGATGGATAACACAATAACAAAATAAATAAATGTCACGACTGTTTAGAATCAATGAGTTAGGAGGAAATTATTCGCATGTCATTGATTCATCAGCTAGTTATACGTATCCATTTCTCCCCATTAGACTTAGCTGCCATTGTGTAGCGCCGGCCGGCACGATCAGTCCGAATTCCTGAATTATCAAAGAGCGTGAATGCAACGCGCGCTGGGCGCGGATTGACCAGAGACACAAATTGCTTGGCCCTAGCGAGGAAATAGTAAGGGCTGGGGAAAGACGCCGCAAGAAGATTCGGGACAGTAAAAAAACTAAAGTAACCAGTGCGAACCAAAATGGGAATCGGCCCCGTTCAGAACATTCCGCACCGGGCCATGAGGACAGCGTCAAAGAAGCTCAGAGCTGCTGAGAGCGAAATCGAAAATGGTGTAGCCGCTGCAATGGAACGTGCCCGCCGAGCCGCAACTCGGCAGACGGCTTAGACGCCCGCCTTATACTCGCAGCTGAAACTGAAGCGCCACACTATTCCGTAACCGACAGTTACAGTAATTGTTAAACAGGTCTTGGGTTCGCAGTTTCACCTATGGAGGAATCGTCGATGGGGAGATTGAGTCAGCAAATCAGCGTTGCAGTTTTCGTTCTGTTCGCAATCGTGGCGTCTTCGTCGCGCCTGTCGGCCGCGCCGCAGAACGCTCAACCGGCAACTGAAACCGCGGGGAAGCCGTTCGTCGTGGAGTACTACTACAAAGTGAAGTGGGGCCACGCAGACGAATTTCTCACCTTGTTCAAGAAGAACCATTACCCGCTCCTGAAGAAACAGGTGGAGATGGGACGGATGATAAGTGTGTCAGCGGTCACGCCGCGTTATCACACCACGGAAGACGGGCGCTGGGACTACCGCGTGACGATCGTTTTCAAGAACGCCACCGTCGCCAACGATGCCAGCTTTGACGAGAAGGCCCTCATCAAGCAGATGTATCCCGACCAGGCGACTTACCAAAAGGAAGAGCAGCGGCGCTTCGAGATTCTTGAAGCGCACTGGGACCTGCCCATCAAGGACCTGGACCTGAACTCGAAGTAGGATCGACCATTCCCACGGCCCAACCCAGCTAAGGAGTGACGGTTGCAGCCGGAACGGTAAGTGGGACGTTAATCGTCCCGATCTTTCCTGACAAACGGTCGACCACCCCGACGCGCAACTGATGGGTGCCCGGTTTCAGCAGAAATTGCTGATGCACCTGAAGGCCGGTATGCCTGAGCGCGTCTAATTGCGACGGAGTGAGAGAGGCTGCAAACCCGGAGGTGACACTTCCCTCCGGTTTGCCGTTGTTGTCCCAAGCCGCCGCGACCAACCACAGATTCGGAGCGCGGCCGTTGTTCGCACGCTCCTCAAACGACAGGTCGTGCACATCGACGAGGTAATCGATGTCGATGGGCTTGCCGGTCTCTCGCGGCGGAAGCACACGCGCTTTGATAATCAGAGTGGTCGAAAGCGGCGCCGTGGGTTGCATAATCTCGGTAAAGGTACGATTGATATCGGCCGAACCCAATGGATCAGGTACGGCGAAATAGCCAGGCCGGCACAATACATGGGTGTTGGGCAGCAACACTCGTACCTTGACCTTTCGGAAACTTCCGTTCCAGTTTCCGTTCACTGGGCGATAGCCAAGCGTGTAATATCGCGAACCCGAATCGGTGCTTTCCTGGATGGCGCCCGCGAGATCATTTCTGCCGAAAACGCTATGTCCACCAGTTAGCGTGGCGAGATTAGTCATCGTGACATGAATATCGTTCAATTCCGCGGCCTGTCCTGAGGCATCTTCGTAAGTGCCACCATAGGGAGCAAACACATCGGGACTCATCGATTGGCCCTCAGCTCCGAGATACGCCACTCCTCGGACGTCGATTGGGTAGACAGCAATTTGCGTCGCCGCCAGCAGCGTGGCTGTTCGCCGCATTTGGGAATCAGTGCTGGCAGGATCGAAGGGGAATCCCCCCGAAGATCCAGATCAGGTTCTTGCGGCCCGGCAAGATGGCCACGCTTCGCGCCAACTGGTTCAACGCCTCCAACGTGACAAGCGCGCGCGACTCTTCCTTGATCCCCTGTTCTCCCCACAAGAATTTGCTCAGATGCCGGTACATCGCGGGATTCTTGGTTACGCCTGCCATGCGTGCCTGGACTAGTTCTTCAGACACTCCTAGAGCGTCACTGTAGGAGGGATGAGGATTGGTCGATAACTCGCGGGCAGCTTCGATCAGCTCTTTCGGATCGTCAGTAAGGCCGCGCACGAGATGCAAGTCCGAGCCGAGGACAAACAACACGATGCGGGAATTATTGTCGAGCTTGCCCAGGTACTGGAGCAGTTCCTGACGCGCGCGGACCAGACTCTGGCGCTCGGTATTCAATGTGTCAAACAACAGGATGTTGATCGCTTCAGCATTGTTCGAAGTGACATGGTTGGTGTACGTGTTGGGCGGGAGCTTTAAGTCAGGTATCGATTGGGTGGTTTTCAGGTCTGGACCGCGTTCCTCAAACACCTGGATATGCTGCGTCTTGCCGTCTTCCACTACCGTGAAGTCACTCGCCTTGAGCCCGCGAATCGGGGTTCCGGATTTATCGGTGACGATGGCGTCCAACAAGACGATCCGAGTCGTGGCCTTGATGGTCGCGGCGGCGGCATTGGGTTGATTGCCAGACTGGGCAAGCAGAAGTTTCCCGCTCGTGAAGACGCCACCGGCAATGAACAACCAACACAGCCAGGCTGAGACCCGACGCATGGAGCCTGCCTCCATGGACGAATATAACCCGGCTTTCGTTCCAAGGTAGCGAAGACGGCACAAGGCATCCGCATTCCTGATTTCCGGTCTTGCGGGAAGCCGCCTCACACGTCGTAATACATCAGGAATTCGAAAGGATGTGGCCTCAGTCGGAGGGCATCCACTTCTTTCTCGCGTTTGTAGTCGATGTAGGTGCTGAGCAGTTCCTCGGTGAAGACGTCGCCTTTCATCAGGAACTGGCAATCGCGAGAAAGGGCTTCCAGTGCGGCCTCGAGCGAGCCCGGCATGGAAGGGACCTTGGTCAGTTCCTCAGGGCCCAAGTCGTAGATGTCTTTGTCGAGCGGAGGGCCGGGCTCAATCCGGTTCTCGATGCCGTCAATGCCCGCCATCAGCATCGCCGCGAAGGCGAGATACGGGTTGCAACTGGGGTCAGGGGGACGGAATTCCACCCGCTTGGCCTTGGGCGAAGCCGAATACATCGGGATGCGGACCGCCGCCGAGCGGTTGCGACGAGAATAAGCCAAGTTGACCGGGGCCTCGAAGCCAGGCACGAGACGCTTGTAGGAGTTGGTGGTAGGAGCGATTAAGGCCGACAAGGCGGGGCCGTGCTTGATGAGTCCGCCGATGTACCACAGCGCCAACTGCGACAGCCCGGCGTAGCCGTCGCCGGAAAAGAGCGGCTGTCCGTCCTTCCACAGAGACTGGTGTGTGTGCATGCCGCTGCCGTTGTCTTGAAACAGCGGCTTGGGCATGAAGGTCACGGTCTTACCCGCCTGGTTGGCAACGTTCCGGACAACGTACTTATAGATCATCATGGTGTCGGCCGAACGGAGCAGCGAATCAAATTGCAAGTCGATCTCGCTTTGCCCGCCGGTCGCGACTTCATGGTGGTGACATTCGACCTGAAGACCGCAGCTCTCCATGGCCAGCACCATATCGGTACGAAGGTCCTGGTAGTGGTCGGTGGGCGGGACCGGGAAATACCCCTCTTTGTAGCGCGGGCGATAGCCCAGGTTAGATTCGGCGCGGCCCGAGTTCCAGCGGCCCTCTTCCGCGTCGATGAAGTAGTATCCCTCGTGCTCATTCTGGTCAAAGCGCACGTTATCAAAGATAAAAAACTCGGCTTCGGCGCCGAAGTAGGCGGTGTCGGCGATGCCCGTGGATAGGAGGTAAAGTTCCGCCTTCTTAGCGATGTAGCGAGGGTCGCGATCGTACCTCTGCTTGGTAACCGGGTCGATCACGTCGCACACCATCACCAGCGTCGGAACCTCGGTGAAGGGGTCGAGGACAAGGCGGGACGGATCGGGGATGAGAAGCATGTCGCTCTCGTGGATGGCCGCCCAGCCGCGGATGGAGGAGCCGTCCATGCCGAAGCCTTCTTCAAATGCCGCATCCGTGAGCTGCCCGATGGGATACGACACATGGTGCCAAAGCCCCGGCAGGTCGGTAAAGCGGAGGTCAAGCATCTGAACATTGTTCTGCTTGGCAAAATCGAGGACAGACTTAGGATCGGACTTCTTTTCGACCATCGCGGGCTCCTTGAGGTGTCAATCGAAAGAATACGCTGCCGAAATGAGGTCAGGGCATACAATCATTTTATTGAGCGGATAAACCCTTATGATGGTAGAGCAACCTACCTAAGCCCATGGACTTTGACCAAATCGAGACCTTTTTGGAAGTGGCGAAGCTGAGCAGCTTTTCGCGTGCCGCGGAAAGGCGCTTCCGCACGCAGCCAGCGATCTCGTCACAAATCCGGTCCCTGGAGGAAGAGGTTGGAGCCAAGTTGCTCGACCGCAGCGGCGGACGGGTGGCGTTGACGGCCGCGGGCAAGGTCTTCCAGAAGTACGCCGAAGAAACCATCGAACAGCGTCGGGTAATGATGATCGCCCTGGCCGAGATGCATCGGGTTCCTCGAGGCGAGATCGTAGTGGCAGCCAACGAAGGCACATGCCTGCACATCCTGCCCGAGGTCTTTGCCGAGTTTAAGCGGCAATATCCGAATGTTGCGGTGAGCGTGAAGCGCTCCGAACGCCAGAAGATTCTGGAAGCAATTATCGAGAACTCAAGCGACTTCGGCGTGGTGTCGATGCCG
Organism: uncultured Acidobacteriaceae bacterium; assembly: GCA_963751155.1. GTDB lineage: Bacteria > Acidobacteriota > Terriglobia > Terriglobales > Acidobacteriaceae > DASRAA01. Next base: position 164,198 of record CAVVTL010000014.1, read on the forward strand.
GTCAAGGACAAGCGCTATACAGTTGTGCCGATTCACCGTGACGAGACAGTCGTGATCACGCCGGTGGGACACCCCTTGGCTGGGCGAGGAAAGGTCTCGCTGGCTGAAGTTGCGCAGTACCCGCTGTTGCTGCCGAAGCTTGGGCGTACCCGAGACACCTTGGAGAACATCTTCCACGAGCACCGGCTGAAGCCGATTATTTCGATGGAGTTGGACTCCAGCGAGTTGACCAAGCGGTTCGTCGCCGCGAACGTCGGCATCGGCTTCATGCCGCTCTCGAATGTCGTCGAGGAAGTGAAAAATAAGCTGCTGGCGGCGCTAAATATTTCGGACATCGTCTTGCAGAGGGACTTGGCGCTGGTGTTTCGTACCGATAAGGCGCTGAGCCGCGCGGCGCTGGCTTTCATCGAAATTGCGGTGAAGATAAAAACAGGAACCGCGCCGCAGGCCGTGGCGCGGTCGTCGTAATTTTCGTTTTTTCCCTATTTGCCCTGCGTACCCAGTTCTCGCACAAACTCCACCAAGGAACGAACGGGCGTGCCTGAAGGCCCCTTCGCGATCCACGGCTTGGCCTCTTCCATCCAGGCAACGCCGGCGATATCGAGGTGGATCCACGGCGTGTCGCCGACGAATTCCTTCAGGAACATGGCCGCCGTGACCGCTCCGCCCCAGCGCCCGCCGCTGTTGACGATGTCGGCGATGGAAGATTTGATCATGTCGCGGTAATCATCTTCGACCGGCAGCCGCCACATCTTTTCGCCTGAAGCCTTCAGCGAACCATTGAAGCTCTGGTAGAAGCCGTCGTCGTTGGAGAAAACTCCTACGTTGACCATTCCGAGCGCGACGACTACAGCCCCAGTCAATGTAGCGGCGTCAATGAGATGGGTCGCGCCAAGTTGCCTGGCGTAGTGCAGGCCGTCGGCGAGCACGAGGCGGCCTTCGGCGTCAGTATTGATGATCTCGATGGACTTGCCCGACATGGCAATCTGAACGTCGCCGGGCTTCTGGGCCGCGCCGGAGGGCATGTTCTCGCTGGCGCAAACGATCCCGATGACACGCACGTTGGGCTTGAGCTGGGCGATGGCGCGCATGGCACCGATCATGGCTGCACCTCCCGCCATGTCGTACTTCATCTTTTCCATGCCGTCGGAGGGCTTGATGGAGATTCCGCCGCTATCGAACGTAATTCCCTTCCCCACCAGCCCCAGGACAGGCTTCTCCGGCGCGCTGGCCGGCTCGTAGCGCATGACGATCAGCCGCGGCTCCTCGACGGAGCCCTGCGAGACGCTCCAGAACGCGCCCATCTTGAGCTCTTTGATCTTGTCTGGCCCGTAGATCTCACAGTTCAATCCCACTTCGTCGGCCATTTTCTTGGCGCGGTCAGCCAAGATGGTCGGTGTCATGCGGTTACCAGGCTCGTTGACCAGGTCGCGGGTGAAGTTCTGAGCTTCGCCAATGATGGTTCCGGTCTCAATCGCAGCCTGCAAGGCCTTTGCATCAGACGATGCCGGAGCGACGATGGTCAGTTCGTCGATGGCCTGCACCTTGCGGTCGCTCTTGTAGTAGTCGGGATCGAAGCTGCCGACATACGCGCCTTCCGCGATGACCTTGGCGGCGTCGGCAGCCGAAATACCAAGGGTTGCGGGCGCGACGATGGCAAAGCTCTTCAGGTCCTTGCCCTTGATGGTGCGGACGGCAGCACCGGCGATCTTGCGCACGTCGGAGGCCGCGAAACTCTTGGCCTTGCCGCCGCCGATCAGCAGCAGGCGCTTGGCCTTCAGTCCGGCAGGCTTGTGCAGGAGCGTCGATTCCATCACCTTGCCAGTAACTTCGCCGGAGGAGATGAGGTCAGCGGCAGCAGCGATGATGGCGGCGTCGTCAGTCAGGAGTTGCGGCTGTGCTTTTTCGCCAGCGCCGTTGCCGGACTTTTCGGCGGCATCAACGACCGCGACGACGAGACATTCGGTCTCAATTTGCGAGGGTGTGGTAGTAGAGAGTGCGATTTTCATAAGATCATCTTCCCAAAACTTAGGATTTTCTGCTGCGGACGATGGCCTCGCGCGCTTCCTTGTCGGCGGTTTTGCGGCGCTCGGTCTCGCGCTTGTCCCAAGTTTGTTTGCCCTTGGCCAGCGCGATCTCAACCTTCACCCGCCCGTTCCGGAAGTACATCCGCGTAGGGATGAGCGTGAGGCCTTTCTGGTGGGTCTTGCCGACCAGCTTGTTTAATTCGCTGCGGTGTACCAGCAGCTTACGTGTGCGGGTTGGTTCATGGTTGAAAGATGTTGCCGTGGTCGTACTCGCCTATGTGGGCGTTGATGAGCCAGAGTTCTCCGTCCTTCACCAGTCCATAGGCATCTTTGAGGTTGGCGCGACCGTTGCGAATGGATTTCACCTCGGTGCCCCGCAGGGAGATCCCGGCCTCGAATTTCTCCATCAGGAAGTAATTATGCGATGCGGCGCGATTGACCGAGGCATCGCGCTGGCCGCTGGCGGTGGGATCCCGCCGGGGCTGTTTTTCCTTTTCTGGACGACCTGTGGAGACTGGTGGACGGGCCATGGGGGAGCGCCTCGAGGAGCGAGGGAACTCGTATGCTAACACAGCGTTACGTCACAGATCCGCCTATTGCGGGGTGTTATAATCGCGCCATTCTGAGCACTGACAAGGAAGCGCCGCTACCTACCGCAATATAGGGCGAAACGCTTACTTTTCAACATGTCAGCAGTCAGAGCTATGTACCGGAGCGCCACTCCAGGCCGATTGGAGTGTGGTCCGACAAAATTGTCCCAAAGGATCCTGATGAAACGGCTCACCCGTGTCCTGGCCCTGCTCTTAATATTCGGCACCCTACCCGCGGTAGCCACCGACAAAGCCAAGGCGCTCTACAAACAAGGTCTCGACGCCGAAATGCGTCAGGATTACGTTACCGCCTATAACTTTTATCATCAGGCGTACGAACTGAAGCCCACAGATATTACCTACCGGGCGTCATTCGAGCGGGTACGGTTTTTCGCTTCGGCGGCGCATGTCCACACAGGACAAAAGCTCGAAAAGGACGGCAAGCTGCAGCAGGCCCTGACTGAGTTTGAGCAGGCGATCTCCATCGATCCCTCAAGTTTTATCGCCCAGCAGGAAGCCAACAAGGTCCGGCGCGCCCTGCAGGAGGCCGAGCATCCAGGTCAGCCCCCTCCGGGCGAGGCGGCGAAGTCTGCGCTCCACAAGCGCATGGAGGAGGCCGCCGGTCCGGTCGAACTGGCCACCATTTCCAATACACCTATTACGCTGAAGCTTAGCGAAGACACGAAGACCATCTACGAGACAATCGGTAAGCTGGCAGGAATCAATGTGCTGTTCGATCCCGACTACACTTCACGGCGCATCAAGGTCGAACTGAACGGTGTGACCCTGCAAGAGGCGCTGGAGGTGACTGCACTGGAATCGAAAACCTTCTGGCGCCCGGTGACACCAAACACGATATTTGTGGCCGCTGACTCTCCGGCCAAACGGAAGGAACTCGAACAGAACGTCATTCGCACGTTTTACCTGACCAACCTTTCGGCGGCGAACGAGCTCCAGGACCTGGTCAACATCCTGCGCACCCTGCTGGACACGCAGCGGCTGCAGCAGTTTCCATCGCAGCAGGCCATCGTGATTCGCGGCACGCCCGACCAGATCGCACTGGCCGAGAAACTGATTGACGACCTCGACAAATCGCGTCCAGAAGTGGTTGTCGATGTAGTCATCATGCAGGTGCAACGCAATAAGCTGCGCGATTTGGGCATCACACCGCCCACAAGCGTATCCGTGGCACTGGTCGATAACACGACTTCTTCCACCAGCGCCTCCGGCTCGAACGTCGGAACGGGGAACGGATCGGTCACGACGACAACGGGCAGCACAGCCGGCGTAATTAACCTGAACAGCCTGGCGCACCTGAATGCAACCAATTTCCAGGTGACCGTGCCGCCGGCTACCGCGACGTTCCTCTACAACGACAGCAATACCAAGATCCTGCAGCAGCCCCAGATTCGCGCCCTCGACAACCAGAAAGCGTCATTAAAGATCGGCCAGAGAGTCCCGGTGGCCACTGGATCTTTCCAGCCCGGCATTGGCGGCGTAGGCATCAACCCGCTGGTCAACACCCAGTTCAACTACATTGACGTGGGCGTCAACATCGACGTCACTCCCCATGTGCACGGCACCGACGAGGTAACGCTAAAGCTCTCCATGGATATTTCGGCGGTTGACTCCTACCAGAACATCGGCGGCATTCAACAGCCCGTGATCGGGCAGCGCAAGATCGAGCACGAGATTCGTATGCGCGAGGGCGAAGCCAACATCATGGGCGGTATCCTGGAAGAGACCGAGAGCCGTTCGGTGAACGGCATTCCCGGGCTGGCATCCATTCCCTTCTTCCGCTACTTTTTTTCCACGGAGAACAAGCAGCGGCAGGACAACGAGCTGGTATTCATGCTCATCCCGCATATTGTGCGGGCACAGGACGTTTTCGACAGCAACACCCGCGCTATTGACGTCGGGACCGCGAATGCGATTTCTTTGCATCGGGCAATTCCTCCCGCGACCGAGCAGGTGCCGGCGACGCAGCCTTCGAAGTCGGGTATTCCTCAGGCTGGCGCGCCTCCAGCGGACCAGTCGGCGGCCAGCGCACCGGCGGGCAGCGCGCTGTTAAGTTTTGATCCGGCGTCGCTCAACATCGCCACCGGCTCGACTTTCACCGTAAACGTCAACCTGGCCGGCGGACAGAACGTTTACTCCGTTCCTCTGCAAATTCTTTACAACCCGAACGTCCTTCAACTGGTGAATGTCTCTAACGGGCCGATGCTTTCGCAGGATGGCCAGGCAGTTGCATTGGTGCATCGAGACGACAGCATGATGGGTATTCTGCAGTTGACCGCCTCGCGGCCTCCGGGCAGCAACGGTATTTCAGGAGACGGGCAGGTGTTCACCCTGACGTTCCAGGCGAAGTCGCCCGGCCAGGCAACGCTGAGCATCAACCGGGCTTCGCTCAAGAACGCAAGCATGCAGAGCTTGCCTGCGGGCGGGTCGCAGGCCATCATCACGGTGCACTAGCTGAGGTCCATGCTCCGTATTTCAAAATCCAAGGGCTTCACCGTCATCGAGCTGATCGTCGCCATGACGATTCTGATGATCTTGACGGCAGCGGCGGTGCCCATTGTGCGGGTGACCATCCAGCGCAATAAGGAGCGCGAGTTACGGCATGACCTGTGGGAAATGCGCGACGCCATCGACCGCTACAAGGACGCTGCCGATCGCGGCGCGTTTCAGATCAAGGTCGACAGCCAGGGATACCCTCCCGACCTGGAAACGCTGGTAAAGGGCGTGGACTACGAACGGCAAGAAGATGCGGTTTCTGCGACGGATTCCAGTGGACCCGATGACCGGGAAAACTGAATGGGGGCTGCGCTCCATGCAGGATGATCCCGATTCGGACTCGTGGGGCGGACAAAGCGTTTTCGACGTATATACCAAGTCCGAGGGTACCAGCTCTCGACGGCACGAAGTATAAGACGTGGTAGTTTGGTTGGCTGAACGATAACCTATGCGGCGGCACTCGCTACAACGCGGATTTACCCTGATCGAGCTGATGGTGGTCATCAGCATCATTGTCATCTTGATGTCAGTCGCCATTCCCCGCTACCAGGCATCGATCCTGCGGGCGCGCGAGACCGTGCTGCGCGACGACCTTTACACGCTGCGCTCAGTGATTGACCAGTACACACTCGACAAGCAGAAAGCCCCGCAGTCCCTGCAGGACCTCGTCGAGTCGGGCTATTTGAAAACGCTACCGATCGATCCCTTCACGAACTCGCGTGAAACGTGGGTGCCCGTCACGGATGACAGCATCATGTCGCCTGACCAATCGCAGCCCGGCATCGTCGACGTGCATTCGGGTAGCGAGCAGAAATCGAGCGAAGGCTCGGCGTATAGCAGTTGGTGAAATTCTATTTTGTCGATTTTCGGGCCTCGGCTTCAGCCAGCCAACCTCGGCGTAATTCTTCTTCCGGAATACTCGACAGGTAGGGCTTGATGTCGAGGATGGGTGTGCCATCGAGCATGTCAACGCCTCGCACCCGTAACCGGCGGCCTTCGCGCCCGAGCAACTCAACTACCGTCAGCGCAATGGGGTTAGGTCGCCGCGGCGAACGCGTGGCGAATAAACCGTGCGGCTTATCGTCGGCCGGCGTCTTGCCGTAAAGCTCGAAACCTTGCGAACGATTGAATTCCCAGATCACGTACAAGTGCGAGAAGCCCTCGATATCTGCCAGGCCGGCTTCAAATTCCGGGAGAATCTCCAGCTCGCCCTCGGCGGCATGCTTTGCGCCCAGGCCTTTTGGCACCTGGGCTGTCTCCGCATACGGACTCCGCACATAACCGATTGGTAGCGGCGTAAACATTGATCGGCTCCTCCTACATTACGGATGGGCACTGGATGCCCATCACCGCCAGCAGCGCAATTAGCTCGCGACGAACGACGGCGGCTGTCGCCAGCAGGAATTTCTTGCGCGCGTCATCGGCTTCGTTCAAGATGTGATGGCGGTGGTAGAAGTTATTGAATTGCTGGGCCAGCAGGAAAGCGTGTTTCGCGGCATAAGCCGGCTCGGTGGTCGCAATACACTGCTCGATAACGGCCGAGGTCTTCCCCGCCAGAAGCCAGAGCTCCCAGATCTCGGTGCCGCTTTCATCAGCAAAGAATCGTGCGAAGTCAACTTCATCCGCAAGCGCCTGTTCGGCCGCAATTCCCGCTTTGCGAAAAATATTGCTCGCGCGTACCACGGCATACTGCGCATACGGGCCAGTCTCGCCCTCGAAGGCCAGGGCTTCTTTGAAATCGAATGCTATCACCGACTGCTTGGTGAACTTCAACATGAAATAGCGCAATGCCCCGATGGCGATCTGCTCGCTGATCTGGCGACGGTCGGCGTCGTCGAGTTCGGGATGGCGGCTGTCTACCTCGGCCTTCGCGGCTTCGATCAGTTTGTCGAGCAGGTCATCGGCCTTGACGCCGAAGCCCTTGCGGCCCGAAACCTCGATGTAGGCCTTGGCGCGATCCTCCTCGCTCACCTCGTAGCCAAGGTCGATAGCGCAACGCGGCGTGAGCGCAACCATCTCGTAGGAAAAGTGGGTGTAATGAGCGGCCTTGTCGGGATACCCTAACAGCCGAATCGCCTCCACTACCGTGTTCTGCGGGTCGCTTTGGCGCGAGTCGATCACGTTATAAATGGCCGAGACGCTGCCAAAGTGCGGATGCTCGGCTTCTCCGTGCTCGGCGGATATCCAGCAGTCGTGTCCATTCGGATAGTGGAAGAATTTCAGGTAGGCAAAATCGCGTCCCAGCAAGCCGAACTTCCATAGGTGGTAGGCAATGTCTTTGCCGACATAGCCCACTGTACCGTTCGACCGCACAATGACTTTTGCGTCTTCGTCCGGACCGCTCTTTTCCTCTGCGGACGGCGCTGGCTCTTCCGCATCGCGCGAAACATTCGCCCTGGTTGCAGCCGCCGGGCGCGTCATCACCCAGCAGCCCTTGTTCTTGCCCTCATTTTCGAAGTACAGCACGCCCTTGTCTTTGAGCTGCTGGAAGGCCAGGTCCCAGAAATGCAAGCGCAGAATCTCGCTCTCGCGCGGCAGGAAGTCGTACTCGATGTCGAGGCGATCCATGGTCTCCAGATGCCGCCTCAAAACGGCCGTAGAGATGAGGTTAGCCATGGCCGCTATCTCATTATTTCCCTGCTCAATAGCATGGAGGACATCAAGTCGTACTTTAAGATTAGCTTTGTCCTGCTCGTACCACTGTGAGACGCGCGCGTACAGTTCCCAGCAGTGGTAATCAAAGCGCTGGTTAGACGCAATCAGTGCTTCGATTTGTGCCTTGCTCTGCTTCTCGAGGTGGACAAACCCAACCACCACGTCGGCCACCTGAACCCCGGTGTTGTCGATGTAGTTCTGAATGTCGACGGTGTGTCCTGCGGCCCGAAGTAGACGAACAAACGTGTCGCCCAGGATGGCGTTGCGAAGGTGCCCAATGTGCGCGGCCTTGTTCGGATTAATGCTTGTGTGCTCAACCAGTATCTTGCCCTTGACGTTGGCCGCGCCCTCGCCGTCATGGGTGGTGATGGTCGTCATTCCTGCCGCCAGCGCCGTCGCGGCCTGCTCGCGCTTCAGGCGGGCATTGATGTAGCCCGCGCCCGCCACCTCGAAGCTCTCGAAGCCTTCTGGTACGGAGATCTCGGAGACGATTTCGTCGGCAATCTTTCTTGGCGCTTTGCGAAGCTGCTTGGCCAGCTCAAAGGAAAACGGCATGGCAAACTCGCCCATTTCAACCTTGGGTGGCACGTCTATAACAATGTTCTTCAGCTCAATCTGATACTTCTGGCGGAGGAATTGGCGCACGTGCTCAGCCAGCTGTTTCTGTCGTTCCAAGTACACGTTGACTCCGGATGCTCTCGCTGCTTGGCGGCTTTTTGTTTACGGGTGTCGCGCGCCGCGAGGTGGCGCGCGATTCGCTGAGGAAAAAGCCGATTATAGCAAACGCCAGCATTGATGCGGGTTTGACGCTGCTGGCAGCGTTACCTATGATGAAGGTTCCCACCACGCACCTTGTGGAGCTCTGGTGCGGCGTATCAGCGGAAGACATCCATGCGCATTGCCTATCTCGATTGCTTTTCCGGTATCAGCGGCGACATGTTTCTGGGCGCGATGGTGGACGCCGGCGTGCCGTTCGAATTATTCGAGCGGACGGTTGAGTGCCTGAATGTAGGCGCCACTCTGGAGCGTTCGCGGGTCGATCGCAGCGGAATTTCCGCGACGAAGATAGACGTGCTGGTGAATGGCGCGAAAGATATGCCGCGCGAGGAGTTTCATTCGCAATACGGCGACCTCTCGCACGAGCACGAAGCGCTGCCCCAGCATACGCACGGCCGACACCTTTCAGCCATCCTGAAGGTCATTGCCGCAGCTCCCATCAGCGACACCGCAAAGCGCACCGCGAGTGCCATCTTCGACGTTCTGGGTGAGGCCGAGGCCAAGGTCCACAACGTTCCGGTTGAGAAGGTGCACTTCCACGAAGTCGGCGCCGCCGACGCCATCGTGGACATCGTTTGCGCCGCTGTGGGTGCTGAAGCCCTGCAGGTCGAGCGCATCGTAAGCTCCCCGCTCAACGTCGGCGGCGGAACCGTCAAGTGCAACCACGGGATCATGCCGGTGCCTGCTCCGGCGACTCTGGAGTTGCTGAAAGGCATCCCTGTCTATTCGGGAGAGATACAGAAAGAGCTTGTGACGCCGACTGGGGCTGCAATCGTCAAAGTCCTGGTCAGCGAGTTTGGCCCGCGTCCGGCGATGACCACCGAAAAGATTGGCTACGGCGCTGGTGCCCGTAACTTTGCAGGCCATTCCAATGTGTTGCGGCTGGTGGCTGGCGAGACTGTGGAAAGCAATCGTTCCATCGGCGAACCGCAAGGTGGCGCGTCAGTCGAGGAAATCGCCGTGCTGGAAGCGAACCTCGATGACCTCAGCCCACAAGTCATCGGCTACACTGCGGAGCGCCTGTTCTCGGCGGGTGCTCTCGATGTCTTCACGACGCCAGCCCAGATGAAGAAGGGTCGCCCGGGGACATTGCTCACGCTCCTTGCCAAGCCTCAGGACGAAGCTAGGCTACGCGGTATCCTGTTTGAGGAGACCAGCACTCTGGGCGTGCGCAGCCGACGTGAACAGCGCCACGTCCTCGACCGCCGCCACGAAACCGTATGGACGCCGTGGGGTGAGGTGCGAATCAAGATTGGAAGTGCCGGCGACACAGAACTGAATGTCGCGCCGGAGTATGAAGACTGCCACCGCATTGCCGCCGAGCAGCGGCTACCACTGAAGACGGTCATGCAGAAGGCACTCCGCCTGTACCTGGAAAAGAAGAATGGATAACCCTGGCAAGTTCTACATCACGACTCCCATCTACTACGTGAACGCTCGGCCTCACATCGGCCATACCTACACCACGGTGGCCTGCGATATCGTGGCGCGGCGAAAGCGCATGATGGGCTTCGACACCTGGTTCCTCACTGGTACCGACGAGCACGGACAGAAGATCGAGCGCTCAGCGACGGCCGCCGGCTGTTCGCCCAAGGAGTTCGCCGACCGCGTGTCCGGCGAGTTCCGCCAGCTGTGGGACCGCATGAAGCTCACCAATGACGACTTCATTCGCACTACCGAGCCGAGACACATTCGCGGAGTGCAGGCGCTGTTCAAACGGCTGCAGGAGCGTGGCTATATCTACAAAGGCTCCTACAGCGGCCAGTATTGCGTGTACGACGAGCTGTACGTTGATGTGACCGAGCCTGGAGCTCCCTGCCCTGAGTGCGGGCGTCCGACCGAGACTGTCCAGGAAGAGAACTACTTCTTCAAGCTGTCGGCGATGGAAGAGCCTCTGCTGAAGCTTTACGCCGAGAACCCCGATTTTATCCGGCCGGAGACCCGCCGCAACGAGGTGATTTCTTTCGTTCGCAGCGGCCTGCGCGACCTATCCGTGAGCCGCACGACGTTTACGTGGGGCATTCCTGTTCCCGGCGACGAGAAGCACGTCATTTATGTCTGGCTCGACGCTCTTGCCAACTACATCACCGCGCTCGGTTTCGGCTCCGACGATCCCAAAGACCAAGCCAAACTGGCACGCTACTGGCCTGCCGATGTGCACATGATCGGCAAGGAGATTGTCCGCTTTCACTGCGTCTATTGGCCGGCGTTCCTTCTGGCAGCAGGAATTCCCCTCCCCAAGTCAATCATTGCGCACGGCTGGCTGCTGTTTGAAGACAGCAAGATGTCGAAGTCGCGCGGCAATATTGTACGGAGCGAAACCATCCTCGATACCCTGGGCGCCGATTCTCTGCGCTACTTCCTGATGCGCGAAATCGTTTTTGGCAGCGACGGATCGTTCAGCTTCGACGCGCTGGTGCAGCGCTTCAACGCCGACCTCGCCAACGGACTGGGCAATCTGTCAAGCCGCACTCTCAGCATGATCACCCGCTACTTCGACGGCGAGATTCCCTACCCGTCCACTGGTGCCAGAGACGCTAGTGACGATGCTATAGCTGAGTTGGCGCAACAAGCCATTACCGACTTCGACGTGCAGTTTGAGCAGTTCCAGTTTTCTCGTGCGCTCGAGACCGCATGGGGACTAGTGGCAGCGGTCAACAAGTACATCGTTGACCACGAGCCTTGGGCTGTGGCCGAGAAAGACGACCAGGACTCACGCGCCCGTTTGGCGACGATTCTGCACACCTCGGCCGAGGCCCTGCGCATCGTCACTGCACTTGTGCATCCGGTGATTCCTGAATCCACGGCGCGCATATGGGAGCAGTTGGGGCTGGGCGACATCGCTAAACTCGACCTCCGCAACCTCGCATGGGGACAGTTGCCATTACACACAAAGCTCGGGAAGGTTGAGGCCGTCTTTCCTCGCGCTGACAAAAGCACAATCGAAAGGATGCAGCAGATGGAACAGGACCGGGCCGCACAGGCGGCGCAACCGGCAGCTGTTGAGGCCAGCGCCCCTATCCCGACACCCGAACCGGCAGTTCCGCAAGCGGCACCGGTAGCCGCACCCGTAACCGTGCCTGCCAGCAACATGATCACGATTGACGACTTCGCCAAAGTGGAGCTACGGGTCGCGCAGGTCAAGGTAGCGGAAAAGGTGAAGGGCGCCGACAAGTTGCTTCGTCTTGAGGTCGATCTGGGCACGGAAACGCGGCAGATCGTCGCCGGCATTGCCAAGGCTTACGATCCGGAAAAGCTCATCGGACGCAAAGTGGTCATCGTCGCCAATCTCGCGCCGCGCAAGCTTCGCGGACTCGAATCGCAAGGGCATGATCGTCGCAGCGTCTCTCGGCGACGATGGAGTGCCAGTACTGGCGGGCTTTCTGGAAGACGTGCCGGTGGGGGCGAGACTGAAGTGAAGCTGTCAGCCATCAACGATGTGAACGAATAGCTGGCGGCTCAAAGCTTTTCTCCATGTACACCGACTCCCACTGCCATCCCGAGAACAAGCGCTTCGACGCTGATCGTCCTGACGTCTTTGCGCGGGCGAAGGCCGCCGGGGTCACCACCATGCTGGCCATCGGCAATGGCGATGGGCCGGGTACCGGGACATTCGATTGTGCCATCAAGCTGGCCGAGCAACACGAGGGCGTTTACGCGACGGTCGGCATTCATCCCCACGAAGCCGCGCTGGCGAAGCCACGGACTTCGACGAACTGGTTGCGCCTCGCAAGGCACGAAAAGGTCGTAGCCTGGGGCGAGATCGGTCTCGACTACTTCTACGATCACTCTCCACGCGACGTGCAGCAGCGAGTATTTCTGCAACAGATGGAAGTTGGCGAAAGCCGCCAAACTCCCCATCGTGATCCACTGCCGACCGTCGGACAACAGCACCAATGCCTGGGATGACACGCTGCGCCTGATCCGCGAGAATTGGTCTTTCACAGGACTCGGCGGCGTGATGCATTGCTTCGGCGGCACCGTCGAACATGCCCGCGCTTCGCTCGACCTCGGGTTTGTCATCTCGTTCGCCGGCAACATTACCTATCCGAAGGCGCAGAACATTCGCGACGCCGCCAGCATGGTTCCGCTCGACCGGATGTTCATCGAGACCGACTCGCCTTACCTGGCGCCGGTGCCGCATCGCGGCAAGCGCAACGAACCTGCATTCGTGACTGAGGTCGCCCGCCAGATCGGCGAGTTGCGCGGAGTTTCTCCGGAGGAAATCGGCCAGCAGACAACCGAGAACTTCTACCGCTTCTTTCGCATTCCAGACGCAGCATGAATCAAGATTGGTGCGCATGCCATTTCGGCAATCGCACAAGCCTTGCTACACTAACTGCTTATGGCCGAGAACTCTTTCGACATCGTCAGCAAGGTTGACATGCAGGAGGTCTCCAACGCCATGCAGCAGGCGCTGAAGGAGATCCATACCCGCTACGACCTGAAGGACTCCAAGTCGGACATCCAGCTCGACGCCAAGGAAGACCTCGTGCTGACCTCCGCGGACGAATACAAGCTCAAGGCGGTAAACGATGTGCTCCAAGGCAAGCTGGTCAAGCGCGGGGTGTCGCTGAAGTCTCTGACTTACGGAGCCATCGAACCGGCGGCCGGATCGACCGTTCGGCAAAAGGTCAGCTTGCAGCAGGGCATCGCGATCGAGAAGGCACGCGAAATCGTTAAGCTGGTCAAGAACTCCAAGCTCAAGGTGCAGGCGTCGATTCAGGGCGATTTCGTCCGCGTCAGCGGCAAAGACCGCGACACGCTGCAGCAGATCATCGCCATGCTCAAGCAATCGGATTTCGGCATCGACATGCAGTTCACGAATTACCGATCCAACTGACGGGACTGACAGACTTGAATACGACCGTAACCCGCAACGCCAAGGAAGTGTTCGACCTGTTGCACGACGACCTCGCCGCCATCGAGCGCGAGTTCGGGCGCGACACGGTCTCGGGCGTGCGGGCCATCACCGAGATCGGCGAATACCTGCGGGCGGGCGGCGGCAAGCGCTTGCGACCGGCCCTGCTGTTGCTCTCCTGCAAGCTGCTGAACTACACCGGCCAGGGCGCCATCAAGCTGGGCGCCGTGGTGGAGATCATTCACACCGCGACGCTGGTCCACGACGACATCATCGACGAGGCCAAGACGCGGCGCGGACGTCCGGCGGCCAATACCCAGTGGGGCAATGCCAAGTGCGTGCTGGCGGGCGACTGGCTCTACATGCAGGCCTTCAAGATCGCGATCGAGGAACGCAACTTCCAGATCCTCGACACCCTGATCGATCTGACGCAAGCCATGGTCGAGGGCGAGTTGCTGCAGATCGAGCGACTGGGCAAGGCCATCACCATCGACGAGCACTTCGAGCTGATCTACCGCAAGACGGCGTGCCTGTTTTCGGTCTGCATGAAGCTCGGCGGACATTCTCGCCGGCGCCTCCGACGCTGACCTCGCGCGACTTGCCGACTACGGCCGCAACCTCGGCATGGCCTTCCAGATCGTCGACGACGTGCTCGACCTTACGGCCTCGGAAGAAGTACTCGGCAAACCGGTTGCCAGCGACCTGCGCGAAGGCAAGGCGACGCTCGCGGTGCTGCACGCGCTCGAACGCTGCACTCCGGAGGAGCGCGCCACCATCGAGTCCGTGCTGGGCAACGGCGGATTCAACGGCATTACGCCTGCCGACATCGTTGCCATCTTGAAGCGCTACGGCTCCATCGACGCCGCCTATGCACGCGCTGCCGAGTTCACCAATGCGGCGCGCGAAGCCATCGGCACCTTCCCTGATTCCGAGATCAAGCGCGTGCTGCTCTGGGTTCCGGAGTTCGTGGTCGAGCGGCAGAACTAGCCGCCAGACTCCACCTGGGCAGTTACTCGCCTCCTTGATTTACACTCTCCTTCATGGCAGCCCCGAAGGAAGTGGAGATCAAGTTTCTCGTCTCTGACCCGACCTCGCTGCACGCGACTCTCCAGCGCCGGCTTTCACTGCGTCACACCGTCCACCCACGAATTCAATACGCTCTACGACCTTCCCGGACAAAAGCTCCGTCGCAAAGGCGAGTTGCTCCGCCTGCGCAGGTATGGCGACACGTGGACGCTCACCCACAAGGCTCGCGCCAAGCCCGGCAAATACAAGTCACGCGTCGAGCTGGAGACCGCCGTCGCCGACGGAACACAAATGGACTGATTCTGCGCGCTCTCGGCTATCGTGCCTGTCTTTGTGTACGAGAAGTATCGCTCCGAGTGGAGCGATGGCAAGGGCCACGTCGTGCTCGACCACACCCCCATCGGCGACGTCGCCGAGATCGAAGGGCCCGCCGCGCTGGATCGATCGCACCGCGCAAGCGCTCGGCGTCGACACCGTCCGACTACATCACGAAATCCTATGCTGAACTTTTCTTCGAATGGAAACGTAAATACAAACGGAAGGCAAAGAACATGACCTTTCGCGAGTGCGGCGGTCGCGCAAAGGTCGCCATCAAGCACTCGTAAGAGTTCCGCGGAAGCCGAAGCCGGCTCCGGAGTTTAGACCTCGCCGGGCCTGAACCGGAGCCGGTGGCTGGCACTCATCAGCACTCTCGTCTGCCGTCAACCGCACGCTTTAGGACGGATACGACCCCGCAATCTTCTTCACGAACCCGTGCAGCCGGTGGAACCATGGCTCTCCGGACAGAAACATGTATGGACACTCACCCGGCACCACGGCGATTCCGTGCTCTTCGCAGAACTCAACGGCCTGCGGACTGACCGCGCCCTCGCCACCGGCCCGGTACATCCACACGCGTGGAATGTGCAGCTCGGCACATTCCTGCACGACCTCGTCGGTGACGGCGGGCGAGTCATCACCAGCACGCCATCCACGGGCGGCTGACATCCGCTAAGGCTGCGCGAAAGCACGGCGCATCGTCTGCGGACTCCAGAGTCGGATTGACCGCACTGCATCGTATCCACGCTCTCGCAACGTGCGTAGCAGCGCGCGGAAAAGTCTTTGGGATCATGCGATACGCCCACGACGGCAATCCGCTTCTGGGCGAGGAAATCCTGAATCACGGCCATGGAACTCATACGACGCTCCTCCATGATCATTGCTGGAGGTAAGCGCTCGACGCCAAGTCATGAACGCTCGGTAAATTCGAGTGAACTTCCCCAATTGGGAACGCTCCAGGAAACGAGCTACTTTCTGATCCGCTCCAGCACAGCCCCTGCGATCAGCGGCAGTCCAACCGTCGCGTCGAGCAGGACCTCGGCGAACTGGCCACCTTCTTCCGGCGGCACAAACTTGCCCCACGATACCGCCTCGCTGTAGGTGCAGCCCGACAGGCCGCCCCAGTTCACCGGCTCAGGACAGATGCGCACGCCGTAGTGGAAGCGCTTGAGCGGCAGGTCTTCCCCGCCCCGTCGATGCCGCAGGTCAATGTACGGACCAAACTGTTGCGCCCAGTTGCGCGGCACGCCGCCGCCGATCGTGAAGATGCCCAGACCGCTCCTGCTGGAGCAGCGTCTCGGCATAGTGCTCCAGGTCTTCAAACGGGTCGTAGCGCAGCGGCGGAATGTTGTTCTTTCGCCGTGCCCGATTGTGCAGCGCAAAGTCCAGTCCAATCTCCGAATCGCTGAACGCCGGCACGAACACCGGCACGCCCTTCTCGTACGCCGACTTCAGGATGCCGCGCTCCTTCACGTTTTCGCTCAGGTACTTGCCGATGTCGCGATTCAGTTTGTAGCGAGCACAGCGGCTCATTGTGGTCCCATCCCTTCAGGATGCGCGCCACAATCGTCTCGACAAAGTCGAGGTTCGTCTCCGGCTCCAGCGTGTCGTACACGCGGTTGTAGCCGGCGTCGTAGAGCTCCTGGTCGTCCATGCGCGGGTCGTAGCGGAAGTGCGAACGCCCGGCTGCCTCCACCAGTCCGTGCGCCATCAGTGCGCCGGTCGAAATCACGGCGTTGACGACGCCCGCGTCGATCAGGTCGGTTACGACCAGCCCCTGCTTGGCGACGGTCATGGCGCCGGCCAGCGTCATCACCACGAAGCAGTCCTTGTCGCGCGCCATGGCTTCCAGCACCTCGGCGCCCCTGCCCACCTCCCGCCCGTAAACGCGGTGTTGCCCATGGCTCGCACCAGGTCGTCCACCGACTGAATCTTGGACAGGTCCAGCGGAGCCAGCGGCACCAGCTTGTCGCTGATCGGGTCGTGCAGAACGCGGTCTTTGCCTTCGTCGTGATGTTGCGGATGATCGGTCACGGTCACCTCATGAGCTCAGAATTGGGGAATGATGGGGCGTTGCATTCGGAAGTGGAATGCGCCCCGAACTTTTGAAGCTACAGTCCTATTGTAGATTGCGTCAACATCTCTCGCTGTTCATCGATTTCTCGCGTTAACGCCATTTTCACATCGCGCTGCTCCACCCTGTTCACTCGACGCGGAATGCTATCCTTTCCCTTCAGCAGATCGCAGTGGAGCGCAACGTGGCCGAACGCAATTTCACCATCGGAATCGTGCAGATGTCGTGCGCGCCCGATCCCGCGGAGAATATGGACCGGGCTCATCGCCCACGTCCGCGAGGCCGCCAGACAGGGCGCTGAACTCATTTGCCTGCCCGAACTTTTTCAGACGCAGTATTTCTGTCAGCGCGAAGACACGGCACTATTCGAGCTGGCCGAGCCGATTCCCGGCCCAGCCACGGAGCGACTCGGGGAACTGACCCGCGAACTGAAGATCACGCTCATCGCTTCCCTGTTCGAGCGGCGCGCCGCCGGCGTCTATCACAATACCGCAGCGATTCTCGGTCCCGACGGAGAACTCAAGGCATCTACCGCAAGATGCACATTCCCGACGATCCGCTCTACTACGAGAAGTTCTATTTCACTCCCGGGCGATCTCGGATTCAAGACATTCGAAGCGAGCTTCGGCAAGTTCGGCACCCTCGTGTGCTGGGACCAGTGGTATCCCGAGGGAGCGCGCCTCACTGCCGCGCAAGGGGCGAATGTGCTGTTCTATCCCACCGCGATCGGCTGGCATCCCGACGAGAAGGCGCAGTACGGCGAGGCCCAATACGATGCGTGGCGAACCATTCAACGCTCTCACGCCATCGCCAACGGAGTCTACGTCGCCGCGGTCAATCGCGTCGGCTTCGAGACCGGCAATATTCGCGGCAACGAAGCACCCGGCAAGGGCCTCGAGTTCTGGGGCGGCTCGTTTATCGCCGATCCCTTCGGACAGGTCATCGCGCAGGCTCCCCACGACAAAGAGGCCATTCTGCTGGCCGAGGTGGACCTGCACCGCATCGAAGATGTCCGGCGCAACTGGCCTTTCTGGCGCGACCGCCGCATCGACGCCTACGGCGCCATCACGCAGCGGTTCCTGGTGTAAACCGTGGCGAAGCCTGCTACGCAGTTCCCAACAGACTCCTGCCTCTCTTGGCTACCGCATGCCCGGCGAGTGGGAACCCCACGCCGCCACTTGGATCGCATGGCCGCACAATCGCACTGACTGGCCGGGCAAGTTCGCTCCTATTCCATGGGTCTACGCCGAGATCGTTCGCAACCTCGCGCGCGTCGAGCAGGTCAATATCCTGGTCAATGACGAAGCCTGCGGGCGAAGGCCCGCGCGCGTGCTGGTCACCGCCGATGTTTTGGCACAAGGACTCGCATCGAGCCGGGCACTCGCAGCGGAAACGTCGATTTCTGGCACCTTCCGACCAATCGCGGCTGGCTGCGTGATACCGGGCCAACCTTCGTTAAACGCGATGCCCGCGGCGCGAACCGACGCCGCTCTCGGCGCTGTGTCCTGGCGTTTCAATGCCTGGGCCAAGTACAACGATTGGAAGCGCGACGCTCCAGTTTCCGGCGCAATTGCCTGCGTCGCCGAGCGCCAAGGTCTGGCAGCCTGAGTCTAGAGATCGATGGCCAGTCGCGGAGAGTGGTGCTCGAAGGCGGCAGCATCGACGTCAACGGTCGTGGCACTCTGCTCACCACCGAGGAATGTCTGCTCAGCGAAGTGCAGGCACGCAATCCCGGTGCCACTCGCGAGCAACTGGAGCGGCTGTTCGCGGACTATCTCGGCATCAGGAAGGTCATCTGGCTCGGACGTGGCATCGCCGGCGACGACACCCACGGCCATGTGGACGACATTTCACGCTTTGTCGCGCCGAATGTGGTTCTCACAGCCTACGAGCCCGACACCGGCGATGTGAACCACGAGCCCTTGCGCGAGAACTTCCTCAAACTCTCCAGGAGCACCGACCAATCCGGCAAGCCCCTGCGAGGTCGTCAAGCTGCCCATGCCCGCACCCATCCATTTCGACGGACAGCGGCTGCCGGCCAGCTATGCCAATTTCTATATCGCCAACCGTCTCGTGTTGGTGCCGGTGTTCAACGACGCCAACGACCGCGTCGCGCTCAACATCCTCGCTGGCGCATTTCCCGGGCGCACCGTCGTTGGCATCTATTGTGGCGACTTGGTGCTCGGACTGGGCACGCTGCACTGCATCACACAGCAGCAACCCGCAATTTGATTGGCGATTATGGTTTCGATCCCGCTGGCCGGAACGCCGTCACCGCCCACAAGACGAACATGGCCAACCCCGCGTAGAGAGAGGCATTGGCGATGACGATGGTTCCCGTCGTAATGATTAACCCCATCGTCGTATCGCCGGTTCCGCCGACGACCTGAATCAGCATGAATGGCGGACATAGGGCTATGGCTGCATGCATCCCGGCGCCGTAGGCAACAGTCGATGGATACTTCATCCACAGCATCACGACCAGCACGCCAATCGCCATGCCAGCTACCACGGCAATCGACAGCACCATGATCGTCGTATTGTGTTTGGATTGCTTGGGCATCTGCAGCCGGGGAAACCGAAAACTGTCTCACCTCCAGATTACTCTAGTACGACCGGAGTTAATGCACTGAGACGTCGTGCCGATAAAGAAGCCATAGCGAGACAATTGCCGCTATTTCCGGGGGCAAGCCTCGACTAACTTCCAGAGGAGGCCGCATGTCGCGCGTCTTGCTGCTGATTGCAGCCATTATCTTTTTCCGCACCTTCCTAGTCCGTCGTCGTCGCCGGTCGTTCACTGCACCGTCTCCCTACATGAACGCTCTTGATGGTCTGGTATCACCCCGGACCCTGAGCTCAATTCTGGAAGAGACGCACAACTTTAGGGCCCAGGCTCAGCGCGGGCGCGCCGCAAGTTAAACAGATCAGCCGCGTGCTATCCTGCGGGCATCGCTTCCCAGGAGGGCTAAATGAGCAGTGCCTATACACCTCCCCAGGCATCTTCTGTGCCGGCAGTGCCCCACCACATGGTTACCACCGCCTTCACGCTGGACGGTTACCTCATCGTGCGCAATCTCGGGCTTGTACGTGGCATCATCGTACGCTCGCGTTCCATCGTTGGAACGATCGGCGCCACGCTCCAGACCATCGTTGGCGGCAACATCACCCTGCTCACCAATCTGTGTGAGCAGACCCGCGAGCATGCTTTCGACCTCATGCTAGTACACGCAGCTGAACTGGGCGCCAATGCCGTAATCGGCATGCGCTACGACGCCACCGAAGTCATGCAGGGCGTGACCGAGGTACTGGCTTACGGCACTGCTGTATATGTCGAGAAAAAGGGCTAGAACGTCCGGCGGGGCAAGAGCGGAAACGGACCGTGAAGATGGTGAGCCCGGCAGGAATCGAACCTGCGACCCACGCATTAAAAGTGCGTTGCTCTACCAACTGAGCTACGGGCCCACACTCCTAAATCTAACATAGGCGCGTCCCCGCCGATTAGCTCACGCTCAGTGGTTGGCCAACGTTCCAATCAGGAAACCAAGTGCGCAGCGCCGGCTGGTTCGCGGTCGCCAGACGTCCGCCGGGTGCTGCAATCATCATATTGTGGTGAACCACAAACAACGCTAATTCCAACCTGCCATTCACACCGGTCGTATCGAAGATCCGGCGCAGAGAATTCTTAACGGACTGCTCCGTACCGCCCAGTTGCTCAGCGATTTCACGGTTCTTATGGCCTCGTACGACACACGCGATGATCGCCATTTCCTCTGCGGTCAATCGCTTCCGTACGCGCAGACCAACCGCCTCCATGCCTTCCGCCTGACTGGACGTAGGACTAAGCTTACGAACGCCGCCACCCCCCGCCAATTGCCGGACGTGCCGCACGATCGTCTCCTCGTCGGTGCCACGGTCGATTACCCCCTGGAACACTTCCGAGTGATCAACCTTTCGTGCAGCGTCATAGTCCCGCAGAAACAGCATCGCCGTACGCTGCCGAGCGCACGCCTGCCGAATGTCACCAATCCCCGAGAGGAAGCTCGACGACAGAATTACGACGTGCGGGCGGAAGCTTTCGACACTATGTATGAGTTGGAGCACTGTGGAGGGCTGCCCCACGATGCGAAGATCGTCTTCCGCTCCCAGTATGCTGGCCATGCCAATGCGGAAGATTCTTTCGTGATCTGCAAGGACGACGTTAATCATGCCTGATGCACTAGCAATTCGCCCGCCGATTCAGGTCAGCCGATCTCGCCTACAACTGTCATGCTTGCAATAACTTAAGGCGCACAAAAGTGCTACGTCTGTACCTGGACTATGAATTTCTTACTCAGTAACGAGGAATTTTACCCACTCCCGACGCCCACGAAACTTCAACGGCGCGCCGGAACGGTCGATCGCTCAACCAACCATTTGACACTCCCGTCTACCGCCTAGGAGCATTCCTCAAAAGCGAGAGCCCCAGCCAGATACGGAGGGGCACGCCACTTGTTACTCTGATTGAGGAGACATTCTTTGGCTATAACTTGCAGCCGCCCATCAACTCCGCTTCACGATCGGGTTGTACCCTTCTCCCGTCAGTTTGGCCTTCATGGCCTCGGCGTCTTGCAGGGACCCGAACGGCCCGACCTGCACGTGATAGAACTTGTCGTGGACCGCCTGGTTATTCACTACGAAGACGCTATAGTTCTTCTTGCGCAAAGCTCCAGCGAGCGCCTCCGCATCTTCCTCGCGCGTTACGGCTGCGATCTGTACCACGAACGCCCCATTCGCCGATGAGATTACCTCGGTTTTCGGAGCGGGACTCAACGCTGGGGAGTCGGTGTTAGTCTTCGCCACCACCGGAGTCTCAGTCGCCCCTGCAGGCGCAGCAGAACTTGTCTGTGGCTCCCCCTTGGAGGCAGTGGACTTAGCGGTTTCCGTCGCGGGTTGGGCCGTGCTATCGCTCTTCTTTACGGCATTGAAGAATGTCAAATCCGGCCCTGTCGGGGCCTTCTCCTGCTGCGATGCTGCATTGCCGTCTGGCTCGCTCTTGCCCTGCACCGCCGCCGAGGGCTTCGGTGCGCTCGCATCCCCAACGATCGGCGCGCTGATCGACGCGTTCAGCGACGTCTTGTCATTGAGCGCCTGCTCGCGCGCCGAGGTCTTACCCAGCGAATAGCCAATGGCAAAGAACACTCCGCAAATCACCACCAGCATGAAAAACAGGCCCAGCAGCTTGCCCGGGCCTATCGTAATGTCTCTCTCTTCTGCTTCCATTCGTGTTCTTCTCCGACGTTATTGGGCAGGCGGCAATATCGGGCGCCGCATGCTTTCGGCGTATCCGCCTGCACCAGCTTCTGCAGACCCGTCAGCAGGTCCACCGGAACCGGGAAAGATGATGGTTGTATTCTTCTCGACGCCGATTTCCGTCAACGTCTGCAAGTAGCGCAATTGAATGCTGGTAGGCTCCATCGCCAACAGATGCGCGGCATCCGCTAAGCCGCTGTGCCGCTGCATATTCGCCTTCGGCATGAATGATCTTCGACCGCTTCTCGCGCTCCGCCTCGGCCTGCTTCGCCATGGCGCGCATCATCGTTTCTGGCAAATCGACCTGCTTGACCTCGACACTGGTGACCTTCACGCCCCACGGACCGGTGTGCTGGTCGAGAATCGACTGCAGCCGCGTGTTGATCTTGTCGCGATGCGCCAGCAATTCGTCCAGGTCCACTTCGCCCAGCACCGAACGCAACGTGGTTTGCGCGAACTGCGACGTCTGGTACAGGTAATTCTCAACCGCGACGACTGCCTGGTTCGGTTCAACCACCCGCAGGAAAATGACAGCATTCACTTTCAGCGTGACGTTGTCGCGCGTGATGATGTCTTGCGGCGGAACCTCCAGCACGACCTGCCGCAACGAAACCCGGACAATTCGGTCAATCGGCGCAAACACCAGGATCAGCCCCGGCCCTTTCGCGCTGCCCAGCAAACGACCCAGACGAAATATTACGCCCCGCTCATACTCCGCCAGAATCTTGATGGAGTTCAGCAGGTACAGCACAACGATGACCACGGGAATGATGACAAACAGAGTCCATCGCGAGCCTCCCGGCCACAGATGAGTTTAGAGCCTGTGGCCCAGTCGATTGTAGGCTTATCTCGGGGGCGTAACCCAAGTTGGCAACAGCAGCAAAGCCCCGACGAGAACGCCGGGGCTACCGTGATTCTGCTATGAGCGTTCGGAGCTAGCTGCGGCCCAGCTTTCTCCACTTCCAGTTCAAGACCTTCCATCTTTCGCACCACCACCGGGCTCTCCCATCGGCATCCGCGACGTCGCATGCGCGTTCCACAATTCTCCCTGCACAAACACCTTGCCTTCCGGATCGATGTCCGTCCGCGCCTCACCAACCGAGCCGATCATTCCCTGCTTTCCGGTTACGACCTTGTTGCGGCGCGCCTTCAGCGCGATGCCCATCAGGAACACCGTGATCGCTCCCAGCGGAATGCTCACCGCCAGCGCCGTCCACAGCTTCACCCGCATCTCCGGAATCGGCCCGTCGACCAGCAGCAGCCCGCCAATCGTCATCAGCGCAATGCCCGGCTATGCCCAGCACTGCCGTGAGTCGCGAACTTCGCCTCCAGCGCGAACATCACGAACGCCGCCATGATGAGCGTGAACGCCGCATAGCGCGTCGGCAGCAGGTTCAGCGCAAACAGTGCCAGCAGGATGAACACCACTCCCACGACTCCCGGCACAATCGCGCCCGGATGGTTGAATTCCGCATAGAGCGCCAGCGCTCCCACCGCGAGCACCAGGAACGCAATGTTGGGATCAAGCAGGAAATCGAGGATCCGCTGCTTCAAGGTCATCGGCAACTCGACGACCTGTGCCCCTACCAGGTTCAAGCGTGACCGTCTTTCCGTCAAACCGCTTGATCGGCTTGCCTTCCATCTGCTTGAACAAGTCTTCCTGGCTCGCGCGCCACGTAGTCGATCAGGTGCTGGTCCAGGGCCTCTTTGTCGGTCCACGACTTCGATTCGCGCACCGCCGATTCCGCCAGCGCGACGTTTCGTCCTCGCGGCCCGACAAACGATCGCATGAAGGCAGCCGAGTCGTTCTCGACCTTCTGCTTCATGACATCGTCCATCTTCTCGCCGCCGAGGTTCACCGGATGCGCCGCCCCGGTGTTGGTTCCCGGCGCCATGGCGGCTACATCGGCCGCTTCCAGGATGAAGAATCCCGCCGACGCCGCCCGCGCCCCTGAAGGCGCAACGTACACGATGATCGGAACCGGAGACGCCAGCATCTTCGCGATGATCGATCGTGTCGAATCCACCAAGCCGCCCGGCGTGCGCAACTCGATCAGCACCGCGTCGGCATTGGTCTGACGCGCCTGCTCGATGGCGCGGCCAATGTACTCGTCGCTGATGGGCTGAATTGTGTCGTCAACGACGGATCTTGACCACGCTGCTGGCGGAAAGGACAGCCGTGTGCGAAGAACAGTAACGGGAAAACGAGAAGAAGTCGACGCGGACTCGCAGCATACAGCCTCCTTGCGGAGTTCTGCCTATATCTACTTCGTTCGCTGCTGCTGTTTCAGGTTATTGATCTGCATTTCGATTTGGCGGTACGAAGCCTCGTCGTAATTGCGCTTGATGCGCTCGATGGGAATCCGTGGCGGCTCGCCGCCGGAGCCTCCGCCGGCGGACGCGCTTGCGACCGACGCCATCGGTCACTCCGCGGTTGAGCAGGTCCAAGCAGTGCTTTGGCCTCGGAATCGCTAGGGCTTAAGCTGCAGCTCTTCCCGCAAGTTGGCGTGCCGCCCCGGCATTGTCTCCGTTCTTGAACAGTGCCAGCGCCAGGTTGAAGCGGTAGTCGGCATCGCTGGGATCGGCCGCTACCGCCTTCGAGAAGTATTCCACCGCCTCCGTCCGGCGGCCCCGGCGCGCGTCCACTACACCAATGATTGTTGTACACCTCGGTCAGCGGCACGCGTCGCCGCCAGAGAACTGAAAGCCACGTTCGCACGATCCAGATACCCCCGGTTATATTCCGCCATTCCTAGGAGGAACGTCGCTTCACCGCCGACGGTCGTCCTTCGGCACCTTGGCCAGCCACACGACGGCTTGCTCGTACTCGTGCCCGTCGTAATAGACGCTTGCCCAGTTGGAAGGCCGCCGCCGCATAGCCCGGATTCAAGCGCAGTGCTTCCTTCCAGTATCGGATCTTCTGCGGACGGCTGCTGCTCGCCACGCCGCGCACGTAGTTCTCGAACGCGTCCAGACGAATGGGCGGTGCCGCCTGGATGAATTGCTGTTCGCTCACCTGCGGCGGATTGGGCATTTCCTGCAAAAGTGTCCACGCCAGCGAAGATTGCAGAGCAACAAAATCCGCCAGCGCTGCCGCTGCGCTTGATCTCCGGACGCAGTCTCGGGTTCTTCACCTCCAGTAATTGTGCGCTCGCCTGGAAGGTGTCTGCCGCTCACTTCGTAGCTGCCCAGTACGACAAAGTCGGCGCCCATCTGCTTCGGCCACACGGAAAATCGTCGCCCGCGAGGGCCTCACGGCGACCGGCACGCCGGCATGGTCAAACGAATATACCCGCTGGTTGCGGTTGACCACGTACAGGCCGCCGGAGACGCCATGCGCTGTACGAGCACCTCGGAACACGCCTCGCTAAACCATTCCGATCCCGCGGCCTTTGAGCGGTTCTCAAATGGCATCACCAGCAGCGTTGCGGTTCCGCGCTTGACCTGCGCAACGCGGAATTCGCGAGCAGCATCAGCCCGCACAAGCACAGCGTCGTGCAAGATGAATTTTCCGGGACGGAAATTTGGCAAGTCGAACCGATTCTGGTCACTTGCGAGCCCGCCATCAACGGCGGCTACTCGCTCATGATCGACCTGGATTAGTGAGACAACAGAAGCGAATAAATCCGACTTCAGCAGCGCCTGAAATCGCTGGTCGTCGGTCTTGAAGTGCATCTGCAGCAGATCGTGCTGGTTGTCGACCGTCATGCTCTCCAGCGCCAGTTTTTCGGTGGGCGTGGCGTTCATGCCGCGATACATCACTCCCGCCTTCAGCAACGATGCCAGGCTGGCCGCCGTCATGTTGTCCGAGGTCTTCACGTTCAGGTCGAACGTCACGCCGTTTTCGAAATTCATCGTGTAGTCCGACGCCAGCAGCCGCCGCTTCACTACGTCGTAGTCGGCCAGCGACGACGGCCTGCCCCAGCGCCGACTTCATCATGACCTGCGTACCCAGCTGGTCCAGCACACTCCAGATGGTCGCGCTGTCGCTGTCGAGAATCAGGTCGTTGATTGCATTGTTCGAAGCCAGCGATTCCGCACCCTTGTCCCGAACGTCGATCGCACCCTTCAGCGCCGCATTCTCGCCAAACACGATCGTGGTCGGGTCAAGAAACGCTACCTGCATGCCGCGAGCCCATGGGATAGAGGAACGACAGCAGGTACTTCTCCGGCTTCACGCCCTTGAGCCTTCATCTTCTGCAGAAACTCTTTCTGCTTGAAGGTGCCCTGGGCAATGCCAATGGCGCTCAATCCGCCCTTGGCCGGGCGGTAGGTCACAAACGTGATCTGTTCGACGTCCTTGTTCGGGTCTATCCCGAAGCCGCGCAACGCCGTCTCAAACTGCTTCAGGGTTCTCGGGCAGAACGCGGTTCTTCAGCGCGGTCGCCGTCTGCGAGCCGCGCAAAGCCCGGTAGTCAACCGAGATAATCTGTTGAATGGCTGATGGAACCACGGTGCGGGCATTGCTGCTGAGCGGCGCGCGAAAATGCCGGAGCACAAGAAACGATGACAGGACGAGTCGGGAAAGTAACTTCTTCATTGGCTTTATTTTACCTGAGTCTTAGACGCAACAAACCCCTGCAGTGTGAGAGAGTTGCTGCAACTTTGAGGGACTAGCCTTCGGACGCCGCCACGCGACTTGCACGCCTCGGCAACAAAAGACCCGTCCGTCAGTTCGCTCAAGGTTGATTTCGACATTGGCCAGAGCGCCTTCCATCGCCGCGTTCGCCAGCGCGATTCCCACCGTGAGGTCCGAGGCCATCTTCGGGTTCGTTACTTGCTTGCAGCGATTCCAAGAATGTTGCGCACTTCCCTGCTGCGCTCGGCCACAGTCAGCGGAACCAGGGTCGCCTTCTTCGTCGCCGCGTCGACTTCGGCCTGAGCGTCGGGATGTTCCTTGAGCTTCTTGAATGCGGCCATGACTTCGTGAAATGCATTCGCGTCGGCGTCGATCGCGGACTTCAGTTCTTCGCGAATCTCCGCCAGGCGCCGGATGGCTTCGCTAAGTTGTAACTCATATTGCACATAGGCCTTCTTGCCACGCGACATGCTCGCGACCATGCCGCCCAGCGCCGGCGGCCATGGCTCCTGCCGCCGCCGAGGCGCTGCCGCCGCCGGGGGCTGCGGTGGGGGCCGCAAGTTGTTCAATAAACGGCTCTACGCCGGCGCGCAGGCCGCCGACGGCCATTTTGCCGCTCATTACGCCAGCCAGACGGTTCTCCAGAATCAGCGAAGAGTCGAAGTTTTCGATCTGGAGGAACCACTCGGCCGCGTCCTCGAGGGCCTTCTTGGGGATAAGTCCAACGATTTCACTAGATAGCGGCATGACGCCGTAGCGGGCGGCTTCGCGCTTGACGTATTCGTACACGCGGGCGATCGGGGTCTGGTCTGTATCTGTAAGATTCATCGATACTTGCGCCAGACCGCGGACACCTACACCCATGCCCTTTACGTAGCGCAAACCGCCGTTGGAGAAGCGCACGGCCTTGCCGATTTTCTTGGCGATTTCGACGTCGGGAGTGTTGAGGTATATGTTGTAGGCCACCAGGAACTTACGGGCGCCGACTACGGTCGCTCCAGCGGTGGGATGCAGGGCCGCCTCGCCGAAATCGGGCTGGCGGTCGGGGTTGGTTTTTACGTCTTCGCGAATGCCCTCAAACTGTCCACGCCGAATGTTTTCAAGGTTTTGGCGCTCAGGCCGTTGGGCCGCAGCTTCATAGAGATAGACCGGAACTTTGTGGCGCTTCCAGATTTCCTCGCCGACGCGGCGGGCGATGGCCACGCAGTCTTCCAGGGTTACGCCCTCGATGGGGATGAAGGGGATGACGTCGGCAGCGCCGAGGCGGGGGTGAGCGCCCGTATGTTTCGTCAAATCAATGAGTTCGGCGGCCTTGCCGACGCCGCGAATGGCCGCCTCGGCGACGTTGACGGGATCGCCTACCAGCGTGATAACACAGCGGTTATGGTCGGCATCCATTTCACGGTCAAGGAGATAGACGCCGTCCATCTTCATGGCTTCAAGAATGGCGTCAACTTTGGCTTGTCGCGGCCTTCGGAGAAATTGGGAACACATTCGACGAGTGCTGGCATAAGTTCTGAGGATATCGGAATTCGCGAACAATGCAATCGGGAATCTGGCGGAAAGGTTGCACGCGGACACGAAACGAGGGTTTTTGGCGCCTCCGGGAGGGGTATTTATAACAATTGTTATAATGCACAATTTGCCGAACTTGAGGGGAACTACGCATTTTGGTGCGGGGGCCGAGCTTTCCTATTCAATCGCTTGAACAGGCTTACCTGAGATTTCACATTAACTACCGAGCGCGGCGGCGGGTAATTTTATTGGACTTACGGCCATTTAGGAGCGTCCAGTCGCTCAGTGCCAGGTGTAGCCGACCATGAACTGGACCGCGCCGTT
The DNA here is from genome assembly GCA_963751155.1 of uncultured Acidobacteriaceae bacterium. Taxonomy (GTDB): domain Bacteria; phylum Acidobacteriota; class Terriglobia; order Terriglobales; family Acidobacteriaceae; genus DASRAA01. Next base: position 192,747 of record CAVVTL010000014.1, read on the forward strand.
GATGCCGGGATTGTAACGTGCCGATGCGAAGCGTTCGACAGGTGGTAGATCTTCACGGCGAAGTCGATGGAGTTTTTCGAGCTGGTGGAACCACTGCGCACCCAACTCAGCTCCGCTGGTGAAGTTCACTTGCGACGTATCGCCGGCGCAGGGAGGTTGCTGCGGGCTGAACACAATTCCTCCGACAGCCGCAATATACGGCGAGACGGTCTTGCCACCGGTGAAGTTCCACTTGGCGATGAATGGATCGATGGCTCCGGCGTACTGCGCGTGGCCGCCGATCCAGAATTCGTTGATGGGAATGATATCGATGGCCATCTCGAAGCTGCCGCGCAGCGCGTTGCTGCCGAGCTCGTGGGTCAGCACGCTTCCGAAACGCGCGCCGGCTCAGAAAAGTCTGCGCGCTGAAAGTGTTGGCGAACGACTGGCTGCCGCCGACGATAGAAGCCGTTGTTCCAGCCGGGCGTGCGCAGAGCCTCAACCGGATCGGTGGAGGGAGCAGGGCGGTTTGTTGAGCGAGCAGCGGCAAGGCTGCCAGGAGAAGGACGAAGAGCAGTCGGGCAGTGATTTTCATGGTTCGAAGATTGCGTCAAGAAACACTAGCAGTTTCTTGCGGAGGTGGGCAAATTAGAAAATCCACCACAGAGACACAGAGGAGATGGGGAGTGTCGTGACCGGACAGCAACGACTTTGGAAGGTCTCTGCCTACCAGTGCAGTGAACCCAGGTTAGCGCCCAAAAGAGGGGCGCGAACCTGGGGCACCCAAGAATATTTTTCTGAAGGCCTGGGGCAACAGGCAAGCTTACTTCGTGCAGCCTTGATTGTTCGCGGTCTTGACGCAGGTAGTGCCACCGGGCCCTTGGGCTACGCCCTTCCCATTCTTCGTCTTGGCTTCTCCACCTTTGGTGGTTTGAGTGGTAGTGACTCCGTTCGAATTGGTGTGTGCCACAGCAGCATTGCCGGTGCGATGGTTGACCGCAGCGGCGCTGTTGGCCCCTTGAGCTGTACTAACTCCACTGTTGCCGGTCGAAGTGGTTTTTACACCGGTGGAATTCTTCTGGACGACGGCGGCATTGCCGGTGTTCGGATTGACTGCGACGGCAGTATTCCCATTGCTACAAATGGTTTCGCCACGGCGATTCTTGACGCAGTCGCCCGCGAACAAACTGGAAGTGAGAAAGAGGCACGCTATCAACACAATATTCTTCATTGGCAACTCCGTTAGTAGGTTCGCACATCTGGTCCCCAGAAGATATCCAAAAACGAACTGGCTATCTGGGCTGCGTCGCAGCGGTGCCGCCGCTACGCGGCTCGATGAATTCTCCCACTCGACCGCGGACTCACGTCCGCGGCTGACGTCGTGTAGTGCGCCTACCGCAGTGAACCCAGGTTAGCGCCCAAAAGAGGGGCGCGAACCTGGGGCACCCGCAAGAATATTTTTCTGAAGTACGTGGGGTACCCGGGGCACCAGGCAATTGCGGACTACCCGGGCGATTCCTATCCTCCCAGAGCGATGGCTACGCCGACGAGCGCCAAGCCAAGCAGCATTGCGCAGCATCCCGCAAGATAGCCATTGAAGCCCGTGCGTCTCCCCCACAGCAGCCCCGTGATGAACAGCAATACGATCAACGCTCCGTTCGAAACACGAAGAGCGACGCGCGGTTCCGAAAAGAATAGAAACGGTATCACCGCGGGGATCACCGCCGCGACATCGATCATGAAGATGGCAAGCATGCCATCGACATCCTCCTTAGTAAGATCGGGGTCAGGCAATTGGACGCGCATCGCTACCGGTAAAATTGCCTGACAAAGGCGGGTGCGCTCTTCAGGGCCTAGTCCCGGTTCAAGCAATGGGTTGAGTCGATCGCCGATTACCGAGAAAGCCTCGCCTTCATTTGGCGCGCTCCTCAGGTTAGTAAGAAATCGCAGCTGCAGCCGGCGATCGGTTAAATTCCCCCACGCAAACAAGGCGCCGTCAATGATTCCCCAGGCGGTATTACATCCGAGCGCGCCGAGCAACAAGGTGCGCACTCCCTGCTTTCCCGAGGCCGCCGTCAACCCTGCGATGAGGGTGAAGCCAAGCACCATGATCAAGCCGGCGATCGCCTCTTCCAATCGGCTCGCCAGGTCCACGTAATCCCGTACGAACTTTAACCATGTGTGATGAGAATGGGCCACGATCCGTCCTCACGATATCGACGCTAAAAATGATCTTCAATGGCGCGAGATCAAGTGTGCCTCTTCGCCATCCGGACCGGAACCCTAAGTCAACCTAGAGTCGAGTCTGAATGCGTAGGTGGAGGAGCAATATTGAAGGTCTGCCGGTACTGCTTCACGACGTCCTCCAACCGGTCGTAGTGGGCATCCTCACCAATCAACTCCCACATCTTGTAGCGTGCTCTGGTATTGAGGTCATCCATGATTTCCGTAACGACCAGTCGGATTCCTCTCGCCTTCAACTTCGCGTACACCGACCGGATGGTCTCCGCCGCGGAATAGTCAACATCGTCCACCGCGGACGCATCGATGCAGAGCCAGCGCAAAGGCGGCTCCGCGGTGTCCGCGAGAAAAACGATCTCTTCCGCAAGCTGCCGGCAATTCGCGTAGTACATGCTGTGGGTGAACCGGTAGATTACCAACCCGGGTGCGGCCGAAGCGGCCTTGGCCACAGGCACCGGCTGCCAACCGCCGGAGTCGCTCGGCAGAAGCACCGCGTTCTTCGGTTGATAGCCGTACCGGGTGTGACTGATGAGCGACAACGCGATGGCGAGCAGTATCCCCTGTTCGACACCGACGATCACGACCGTCAACGCGGTGATCAGTGCCAACCAGAACTCCGTTCGCCTTTGATCGAAGACCCTCCGCATCCCAGCGACATCGATCAAGCCGACGCCAATCAGAAACACGATGGCCGACAAAGCCGCTTCCGGCAGATAGGTCAGCGCTCCAGTCAGAAAAAGCAGGATCAGCGCTACCATCGCCGACATCACCAGAAGCGACAGTTGGCTGCGGCCGCCGGCGTCGTCAACGATTTGCGTCTTGGTTGGGCTGCCGTTGACGACGAAGGTGCCGGACAGGCCGGCGCCAATATTGGCAAGGGCCAGACCGACAAGGTCGGTGTTCTCGCTGAAGTTCTCGTCATAGCGCGTGGCGAAGGCGCGGGAGGTCGCCGCGCTCTGGGCCAGGATCACCACGAACATCGCGAAGGCCGTGGGAAGCAATGTCGCCATGACGGTCCAGTTCCAGTCCACCTTGGGCAGGCCGAGATGCGGCAGACCACTGGGAACGGCTCCGACTACATGCAGTTGTTTGTCGAGTCCGAACGCCCAACTTACGATCAGGGCGCCGATCGCCGCGATAAGAGCTCCCGGAATCTTCTTCGAGATCTTCTTGAAGCCGACTATGACCACTAAAACGCATAGCGCCACTGTCAGTTCGTAGCGGTTGACCTGCCCGAGCTGTTGAAGGTCGTTCCAGAACTTTCCCAAGGCGCCATGGCCGCCACCCTTCAAGCCCAACATACCGGCGATCTCCCCCAGCGCGACCTGAACACCGACCCCGGTCAGGAATCCGATCAACACAGTGCGCGAGAGGAAGTCCGCCAGAAACCCCAGTCGCATGAGGCGCGCCAGAATCAAGAAACCCGCAGCCATCAGCGCGAGCACGCCGGCCAATGCCATGTATTGTTCCGAACCGATGGCTGCGACTCCCACCATGGCGCTGGCAAGGATCGCCGCCGTCGCCGAATCGGCACCCACCACAAGGTGCCGTGAGGAGCCGAACAAAGCGAACAATGCGGTGGGGATGAGCATGGTGTAGAGACCCGTGATCAGCGGGGTGCCGGCGATCTTGGTGTAGCCCATTACTTCCGGGACGGCAATTGCGGCAAGCGTGATACCGGCAAGGATTTCGGCCGGAATCTGAGCGGTCGTAATCGGCAGCACCCCCTGAAGCACCGGGAAGCGGTGGCGAGACGGAGTGATCGTGTGCTGATGTCATGGCAGTCCCCTTATTGAAGAGATTCGATTTCGCACCGAAGATGAGCGGCAGTACTTACCGTTGTCTCCGGAAGTCCGACCCAACCCTTCGGAGAGCCAACTTGCGATGGACAGATACCGCGATCGACTCACTTTGCTTCCTCGAATACAGCCTTAACCTTTCCGGCGCGAATGGCGCGTTTGAACGCGGCGTGGTCTTTCTCATTCTGGTCGGCGTAAGCAACAGAGAACTTGGCCAGCGCCTCGTCGAACACGTCGCTTTTGCCCATGTAACCGCTCATCACCGCGGCGTCGCCGGAGCGCGCGTGGGAGAGCGCCAAGGAGTGGCCGCAACACTCGACGAAAAGAGTCATCCTCGACTTGTCGTAGGTCTCGACGGGAAGCTTGATTTTGACATCCCGCAGCTGGCGGACGTAGTAGTGACGTTCTCCTATCCCACCCTCGGTCCAGCCGAGGAAGATGTCACCGGCCGGCTGCATAAGCCGGTGGCCGTTCACAACGCGTTCTCCGTGATTGGGATATACGCTCTTGCCCGCATAATTCTCCAGCACCGAGGCGCGAGCCTCCTTGATCTGAAGAATGAGAGGATCCCCTTCCGCGTCGGTCAGCAAGAGCACCCAGCAGGAGGTGCCAACGCTCCCGACGCCGACGACCTTGTGCGCGGCATCCTTGATTTCGTAGCGGTCGAGTAAGACGCGAGTGGCAGGCGCTAAGGACTGACGGTAGCGGGCGAAAACCTGCATGATTTTCTGATGGATCTCTCCCGGGGACTGATCTTTCCCGTGGAAGATCGTCGGGGGCTGGTCTTTGATAATCGGCGACCCTCCCGCATCGTCTACAAGCTTCGGGAAGAGGCCTTCTGAGGTGCTGCTGTCACGCGCCTCGGCAACTCGTCTTTGTAGCTTTGTGGCGAATCCCGGCATCTTTGACGCCCGAGATCAGCATTTCAAGCTCGACCTCGAGGTACCACAAATCCCGGACGTTCATCTTGCTGAACTCGGCCATGTGCGTGCGGTAGGACCGGACACAAGCGAGGACCGCATCCTTGGCGGCGGATTCGCTGAGCCCGTTGTCGCGACACGCGATCACGGTGCTCGCCGCCAGACGCTTGAGGTCCCACTCCCAGGGCGCAGGGAGGGTTTCATCGAGGTCGTTGATGGCGAAGATGAGTCGCCTCTCCGGGGTGGCGAGGCCCCGAAAGTTGACCAGGTGGGAATCTCCGCCGCATTGCACGCGGGCGCCGGTGGAAGGAGTGCCCGCCAGATCATCCGCCATGGCAAGCGCCGAGCCCCGGTAGAAGGTGAAGGGAGACTGCACCATGCGTCCATGGCGAAGGGGAATGAGATCGGGGAGGCGCCCCGCGTCGGCCTTCAGCACCACGCTGACCGGATCAGGCCGATTGTGCGGCGGCTTCCATTCAGCATGTGAATCGCGCGGACACTTGTCGCGCAACGCCTTGCCCATTGCCGCGAGTTCGGCTCGCGAGTGGTGTGGCTGGAAGGCCGGGATCGGGGGATCGACGGATTGCCGGGACTTTGACGTCGCAGGAGTGGGTGCCTGTTTCATCGGGGGCTCCCTAAATGAGGGCCTCTAAAAACCAGTGAGGTCTCAATTATGAATAATGCATTATCGCAAACTATGCAGTGATGGAGGTCACAAGCTGGGCGGATTGTGGCTACGAGCTCGGGCGAGGAGCTTCGGCGTGGAGCGGCGGTTAGCCTTCCGTATTACCGGACTTCTCGGCGCGCTTGCGGCGCTGGGCGGGATGGACAAACCAGGCGATCGCGATGCTGAACAAGGTACAGACACAATCATCGGGGCGGCGAAGATGCACATATTCATGATGTCGGTGGTCGGGGTGATGACGGCGGCGATGATGAAGATGATCAGGATGGAATAGCGGAGGTTGCGCCACATCCAGCCGGCGGTGAGGATGCCCATCAGCGACAGGAAGAAGACGAGGATCGGCATCTCGAAGACGATGCCGAGGCCGAGGATGATGGTGAGGAAGAGGTCGGTGTATTCGCCGATGGTGATCATCGGCTTGAACTGGCCGCTCCATCCGATGAGGAAGTCGAGCGCCGCCGGGTAGACCATCTTGTAGGCGAAGAGTCCGCCGGCGAGGAACAGGCCGACGGTGCTGAACATGAACGGCATCACATAGCGGCGCTCGTGACGATAGAGGCCGGGTGAGATGAACAGCCAAATCTGGTAGAGGACGAAGGGCGACGCCACGAAGACCCCGGCGATGAACGCGATCTTCAAATACATGTTGAAGGGGTCGGTGGGGTTGAGATAGACGAGCTTCTGCTCCATGTTATGAGCGGCCAGGGCCGTCATGATGGGCTTCTGCATGAGCGCGAAGATTTGCTCGTGGAACCACCAGCAGACGCAAAATCCGCCGACGATGTAGAGGAAGCTGTAGATGATGCGGCGGCGAAGCTCCTCGAGGTGCTCGAGGAAACTCATGCCGGTCATCTCTTCGGAGCCGCGTTGGGCTGCTTTCTCGACGATGGGGCTAGGCATTCGGGGTAGGACGCTTCCGGCGCCAGGGGGCTGCCTGGGGCTAGTTCGGAACCGGTCGACGGAGTGGTGACGGCTTCGGGCACGGCCGATTCGGCTGTGAGCGACAGAGGCTCGCGCGGGATGGACTCGATGGGCGTGCCGCTGGACGTCTCGAACACCTTCTCGGCGGGAAGAATCTTGGGAGAGTTGTCGAACGGCGGAGGCGCTTGCTTGGCGCGCTCTTCCAGCTCGATGTTGAGCATTTCGGTTTCGAGCTGGCTCTTGAATTCGTTGCTGGCCTTTTTGAACTCGGCGAGGGCCTTGCCCAACTGGCGTCCCAATTCGGGAAGCTTCTTGGGCCCAAAGAGGATAAGGGCCAGCAAGAAGATAAAAATCATTTCGGGCATGCCGAGATTCATGGGTTCATCATAACTGGCCTGCGGCGGGAGCGGCAAACGACGGGGAAAGCCACCGGGGAGACACGGAAGCGCAAAGAAGGCCGGGCAGAAAAGCCAAAGGAATCGCGCAGAACGCAGTGAAGTCGGAGAAATCCAGCCTGGTGCACGGCTAACATCTCATCGGCGGTACCGCGCGTCCGGATGGAGGCGTCAGTGGTTAGGAACTACCGAACCCACACTAGTGGCCAAAAGAGGGCCGCGAACCTGAGGCTTCGCCTCTCAACCAAAGGGAAAGCGGCTGATTCACCGGGAAATGGTTGTATCTACTTGGTATCGGAACTGCTATGCTCCGCGTGGGAGTTACACGTTCTCGGACTCCCCATCCTGAAAGGAACACCCATTGAAGAAGTACAAGTTTTTGATGATGGTTTTGGTTCTTGTGCTGATCACGTTCGGGGCAAGCCAAACTTTCGCCGCAACGATAACCTACACCGAGCAAGCCATTGTTTCTGGCAACCTCGGCAACAATTTCTTCAATAACTCGTTGGTTACCCTCACGCTGGTTGGTGACACCACGAACGTCACTGGCGGCGGCGGGTTTTTCCAGAACCTGGTGGGCACCTTCACTGTCGACGTCGCTAGCGTTGGGACGGCCACGTTCTTAGATGCCATGGAAGTCTTCGATAATCAGGGCTCTGCAGCAGTTGGCTTTGGCGACCTGACCCAGGGACCCGGCTCGGTACTCGATACGTATGATGGTGCGTTCGGCGCCTATGACCTAACCACAGCGATCGGCCCCATCACGAATGCCTCCTTCATCCGCCCTGACCTCACCTTCAACACGACGTTGGGCGGATTCAACATTCAAAGTTCGGGAAATTCCACCTTTACCGCCAGCACAGGCACCGCAACGCCGGAGCCTGGAAGCCTGATTCTTTTGGGCACGGGCGTAGTTGGTTTGTTCGGCTCGCTCCGCCGCAAGCTGACTTTGTAACTTCTGCCCATCGAAACACGACAAAGCCGGGGAGCATCTCCCCGGCTTGTCCATCCAACACTTCAACAAACTACAGGTAGAGCTTCCGGCGCAGGGCGCCCGCAAGTCCGATGACGCCAGAGCCAAGCAGGATAAGGCTGCCCGGTTCCGGAACAGCACCGTTGAACACCGCAGTGAATCCACCCGGGGCGTAAACCCGGAATCCCGTTCAGCGGACAACGGCAGGGGGCCCTATATACCGATTTCAAGGACTCCAGAGCATATTTTGGGGTCGGGGGTCGTTTGGATCGTCGGCCGCATGGCAGTGCACGACCGTAAAGGCAAGTAGTATAACGGCTCCCTCCCTAAGGTTCTTTTGCCCTCCTCCTAAGGTCGCCCTCTTTCCCCAGTCGCGCATCTAAACACATGAACGACGAATGCGCTACTTCGGGGTCCCATGCGTTCGAGTCGGAAGTTTCGATGCGAGCAATCTGAAATGAGACCCGAGGAGTAGACGACATGACTCGAATTCGTTTTTCGGTATTGATGTGCGCCGTGATGCTGACGACGGCGATGATTGCATCGGGCGCGGTTTTTGTCTCGGTCGCTGTTGGCCCTCCTGTGCTGCCCGTGTACTCGCAACCTTTATGTCCGGGCCCGGGATACCTTTGGACCCCGGGGTACTGGGCCTGGAGTCCGGACGGATACTACTGGGTTCCGGGAACCTGGGCGTTGCCGCCAGATCCGGGTCTTCTATGGACCCCGGGCTACTGGGGCTTTTCGGCGGGCCTCTACAACTGGTACCCAGGATACTGGGGCCCAGTGGTCGGCTTTTACGGAGGCATTAATTATGGCTTTGGCTATCCGGGCAACGGGTACTATGGCGGATACTGGCAGGGCCGCCATTTCTACTACAACCGGGCAGTTAATAACGTAAACATCAACAACGTCCATTACGCATACAACCGGGCTGTGGTGAACCATGCGAACGTCAGCCGCGTGAGCTTTAACGGGGGCCGTGGCGGAATCCAGGCTCGTCCGACGTCGGCGCAATTCGCTGCGGAGCACGAGCATCACATGGCAGCCACGTCCCAGCAGGTCGCACACGAACAGGCGGCGCGCAACGATCGCGCTCAACTTGCCTCGGTGAATCACGGAAGGCCCGCAGTGGTTGCGACGCCTCGGCCGGGAGCTTTCAACGCCCACGAAAAAGCCCAGGCAAGCCAACCGATGAACCGGCACGAGCCGGCCCCCAACGTAGCGAAGAATAACCGGCCCGTAACGCATCCTGCGCAAGAAAACCATCAGCAGGCGCGTGTGCAGGAGAACGTGCCGCATCCGCAACAGAACAGCCACCCGCAGGAACAGGCACAGCGGAACGCGCCGCGTGCTCCGCAGCAGCAGGCGCATAACGTACCGCAACATAGCCCTGCGGAGCACGCCGCTCCTGCACGGACACCTCAGCCGCAGTACCACGCTACGGCTCGGCCTCCGGAACGAATGATGCCGCAGCAGGCTCCTCATCGCGCAGAACCGCCTCGCCAGATGGCGTCTCATCAGGCGCCTTCCCGGGGCCACGAACAGGGGCATCCGCGATAACAATGACACCAACTTGCCCGCTATGGATGCATCCATGGCGGGAATTGTTTACAGGCAAAGTGAGGAGGACAACGGGAAGAAGCTGCGAAGCGGATGAGGGCCCGCCGGCGACTGCGTCGCTGCGCACACACTGAAAGTTGGCGCCAACGGGAACCTAGGTGCGGGTGCGGTGTCGATCATGATCGCGGGCTAACCAACCAGGGTTCAACCCGTCAGACAAATGACGTGGATTCAGCATCTTCGGAATGCGGGCGCGCATCCAAATGAACACTGACAGGAAGAAAGTCAGCCGGCGTAAAATGTTATACTTGGCAGCAAAGTGCTGGTTAATGAGCAATCCACACGAGTTTCCCTCCGCTAGAAGGATCAAATAATGGCCAGTAGTTCCCGTCGTACAACCCTCGTCATTGTCGCCGTTGTTCTTGCGTGCGGATGTGTCGGCATGCTGTTTGGGCAGCGCCTTAACACCACCACCACAGCGGGAGACAGCGACCTCCGCGACAGCGTGAAGAGCTTCACCCAGGTGTACGAAGTGGTGCAGCAGAACTACGCCGAGCCGGTGAATCCCGACAAGGCCATTTATAACGGGGCGATTCCGGGGATGCTGCGGGTGCTGGATCCGCACTCGAACTTTTTCGATCCTAAGGCGTACGCGGCCCTGCGCGAAGACCAGCGCGGCAAGTACTACGGCGTGGGCATGCAGGTGGGCCCGCGGAATAACAAGGTCATCGTGATTGCTCCGTTCTCTGGGGCGCCGGCTTATCGCGCCGGCATCCGGCCGGGTGACGTAATTATTGCGGTCGACGGAAAGATCACCGACAACATGAGTACCGGCCGACGTGGCCGATCTGTTGAAAGGGCCGAAGGGCACGACGGTGAAGATCACCGTCCTGCGTGAAGGCACGGACAAGCCCATCGACTTCAACGTGGTGCGCGACGAGATTCCGCGCTACAGCGTGGACGTGCACTTCATGATCAAGCCGGGCATCGGCTACATCCACGTCAACGGCTTCCAGGAGACCACCGAGCATGAAGTTGCGGTGGCGCTCGACGAGTTGCAGGCGCAGGGCGAGCTGAAAGGCTTGATCCTCGATCTGCGGCAGAACCCCGGCGGCTTGCTGAGCGAAGGCGTGGGCGTGGCCGACAAGTTCCTGAAGAAGGGACAGGTCATCGTGTCGCACCATGGCCGCTCGTCGCCGGAAAAGATTTATCGCGCGGCACACGGAAATGGCGGCAAGGACTATCCGCTGGTGGTGCTGGTGAATCGCGGGACGGCGTCGGCGGCTGAGATTGTAGCCGGAGCCATCCAGGACCACGACCGCGGGCTGATCGTGGGCGAAACCACATTCGGCAAGGGTCTGGTGCAGACGGTGTATCCGTTGTCGGAGAACACCGGACTGGCGCTGACGACCGCCCATTACTACACGCCGAGCGGACGGTTGATTCAGCGCGACTACAACGGCGTTTCGCTCTACGACTACTACTACAACAGCCGCGACACGGGTGACGGCACGCCTCCGACGCCTAGCCGCGAAGTCAAGATGACCGACAGCGGGCGCACGGTGTACGGCGGCGGCGGCATCAATCCCGACGTGGTCATCGCACCGATCAAGAGCAACAAGTTCCAGGACACGCTGCTGCAGAAGTACGCGTTCTTCAACTTCGCCAAGCACTACGTGATCAACCACAAGGTGACGCAGAGCTTCCAGGTGGATGATGCGGTGATGCAGGAATTCCGCAAGTTCCTGGACTCGCAGCAGATCCCGTTTACCGAGGCCGAGCTGGCGCGAGAACAACGACTGGGTGCGTTCGAACATCAAGGCGGAGTTGTTCGTGAATGAGTTCGGCAGCCAGGAAGGCCTGAAGGTGCACGCGGAAACCGATCCGACGGTGCAGAAGGCGCTGGATCTGCTGCCCAAGGCGAAGGAACTGGCCGACAACGCCAAGAAGACCATCGCCCAGCGCAGCAACGCTCGCATAACAGCGCAGCAGGACCCGGCGCCGCCGCGACACCTAACAACCAGTAAGAGCTGAATCTCTCCTGACAAAGCCCGCCACGTGCGGGCTTTTTCTTTTGCGTCATTCCCAGATTGGGAATAGGAACCGCATACGCACGCGGATTTTCTCTTGCCTCGTACTAGTACGTAAGCGTTATAGTACGTTTCGTACTATGAAACCGACGAGTCTACTTCCGTTCTGGGATATGCGCTGCTGGGGCTGGTCCAGCAGAAGCCCAGCTCGGGTTACGACCTGCGCAAGATCTTCGCGGAAACGGCGATGGGAAACTACAGCAGCAGCCCGGGCGCCATTTATCCCGCACTGGAACGCCTGGAGGCCCGGGGACTCGTCCTCGGCATAGTGAAAGACACGGACAGCCTGCGCCGCCGCCGGCTGTATCGCCTGACGCCCAAGGGTACTGCAGCACTCAGGAGGTGGCTGACTCGTCCGATTGAGGCGATCGGATGTGAAGACGGGGCTATCGGAGTTGATGTTTCGCTTTGCTTTCACCGAAAAGGCGCTGGGGTCGGAGGCCGCCGTTGCCTTCTTGCAGAGTTTTCGCGCCGTGCTTGAAGCCCTACACTGCCGAGCCTGCAAGCTTATCTCCGGGCCAACGCTGAACGCATGCCGCTCTCGGGACGTCTCGCGCTCGAATGCGGGATACGAGGCTATCGCAGCCTGTATGCCTGGACCGATTACGCCGTTCGCCAATATCGCGAGTCCCAGCAACGAACCGCTCTCACCAAGCCCAAAACTCATAACGGAGGTCTCCGATGAATTCCCCGAAAATCATTTTCCGCGTGGTTCTGTCGTGGATGGCGCTGCTTGGCCGCACAAATTGTGGCGGGCATGATGATTCACCCGAAGAGCCCACCCAATCCGCATGCCGCTGCTTTTTGTTCTGGTGTATGACGCTTTCATCGTCCTCCCGATGGGCGCGGCTGCCTTGCGCAGTGATTGGCGCGACTGGAAGCTGTTACCGGCTCTGTTCGCGGTTCCCGCGGCAATCAGCGACGGTCAACTGATTGAGGGCGTCTTCTTTCTGCCCAACGTCGCACATCGACTGGCGCGACGCTTATCGTTCACGCATGGTTTCGCTTGGCGATCGCGACGTTGCTGTGGCTGCTGATCTTCCGCGGACGCGCCGGTGCCGAGTCGCCGGTCGAGTCGCCGCTGCCACACCGCGAGCTTCGGGCAGATAGCTGTCGCGGTTTGCGGTGTGTTCCGCGTGTTATGTGTTCCTCTACTTCCTGGCGGGAATGATCATCTTTCCGTATGTGCGTGACTTTACGCCACGCAGCACATGCCGAGCGGTGGCCAGATCGTGGCCATGCAGTTCCTGCTGCGCGGGCCGATGTTCATCCTGGTTTGTCTGCTGCTGCTGCGCATGTTTCGACTGCCCCACTTGGCGGGTGCGCTCGCAGTCGGGTTGGCGTTTACCGTGCATTGAGCGGCGTTGCCGCCGTTGATCATGCCGAATGCGATCTTCCCCGACACGGTTCGCTGGGTGCACTTCTGCGAAGTGACCAGCTCGAACTTTGTGTTCGGATTCATCGTGGGATGGGTGTGGGGGCATGCACAGCGCGCTGGGGATTAAGGGCCGCGCACGCGTAAAATCGCGCCGCGAGGATTTCCTCCCTCTCACGAAGGCCCCGCTCAAGCAAAGATGGCCGGTTGAACGAGGCTCTCGGGCTCACTAGTTAGCGCCAAGAAGGTCCCGCTGCGGCGTTGCAGCATCGGAGGGCTTTCGCCGATGCTTGGATTTGCGACGTCGCCGCGGGACCTGACTCGTAGACCCTTGCCTACGGCGCTACAACATCAACGCCGGTTCGCGATCAGACGCTCCGCTGTGGCGGGTCGAGAACGCGAGCACGACGGGCTTGACCAGCTTCTCGAAGTCGGCGAATGACATGCGAATCAACTGCAGGTGCGTTCCCGCGTTGAAGGCAATTTCGTCGTCGCGGGTCAGCGTTTCGTCCACGTAAACCGGGATGCCGTACAGGTTGCCGAACGGCGGCATCGCCCCGGTCTCGCAGTCGGGAAAGTGCTGCTTGAATTCACGCTCGCTGGCGAGGGCGGCGTCTGCGACTCCAGTGACTTTCTTGAGCGCGAGCAGGTCGACCTGATACGAGGCCGGGAGGACGGCCATGCCGAGAGCGCCGTCGAGTTTGACGATGACGGTTTTGGCGAGCTCCTGGCCCTGGAATGTGGGCGACGGCAGCAATTCCTTGCGCGGTGTATGCCTTCGAATGCGAAATGACCACGTACTTGATGTGGTGTTCGTCGAGGAAGGCCCTGACTTTGTTGAGCGGCATGATGACCTCCTGTCGACAATCGGGCGGGCCGGAAGGCCCGGGGTTGTCTCGCAAAGCGTGAGCGTTTGGCCTTCGCTTCGGAAGCGTGGCCGTGCTGCGCAGGCAGCGACCGTTGGCGGTCTGATGTCTTACTGAAGACAGTTTAGGCTTCGCCGCGGTGGACGCAAGTCCGTGCGTCACACAGCGGGTGTGACGTTAATGGCCCGCCCGACATCTAATAAAGCAGCAGATAAGGAGGATGGTTATGCGCAAGCTGTTTTTGGCATTGCTCGTCGGAACTCTGACTGCGGGGACGTGGGCGCAGGAGGTCACGAGTGGCGGGCCGGTGGTGCTGGATTATGGAAAGAAGATGGCCAGCAGCGACCCGGCAACCGCGGCCATTGCGAAAGAGGTGCGACACGAATTGCTGATGCTGCCGTGGTATTCGCTGTTCGACGACCTGGAGTTTACCGTCGACGGCCGTACGGTCACTCTGAGCGGCTATGTGACGAGCGAACATGCTGTGACGAAATCGGATGCGGCAAACGCAGTGAAGCACATCGAAGGAGTGGAGAAGGTAGTCAACAACATCGAAGTGTTGCCGCCGTCGCCGCTGGATACACGAGTGCGGGAGCAGGCTTACTAGCACTCTCCCGCACGGGAGGGCTTGTCGCGGTACTTCTGGGAAGCGGCGCCGAGCCTTCACATCATCGTCAAGAACCAGCGCATCACGCTGAAGGGTTACGTGATGACAGTGAAGGCGATAAGAACATGGCGAATATTACGGCCAGCAGCATTCCAGGAGTGTTCGCCGTCACCAATGAACTGAGGGTGGTGAAGTAGGAGGTTGCGGCAATCGGCACGGCGAGATTACACCTATGGTGGCGCCAATTCAGTAGAATTGTCGACATTCACCGTGTCGGGGTTGCCATTGCGGGCTGCCGTTGTAGTTGTCATCGTGACCACTGTGCTAGGCCTGAGCGCCGCCGCCCAGCAGCCCAGTGACGAGTGCCGGCACCGATACCGCGACATCGGTACGCCACGGCTGCGAAACTGACCGACCGTCCATCACATCCCAACGAGAAGTAGTTTTTCAAGCACCTGGCGCTAGACCAGAAGGCGATCTGGACGAGTCCTGCGCACATCAGGCGGGAGACTGGAAGTGGCTGGTGCCGTCGTCGGGGATCGCGACCGGGACTGTTCGTTACCGACCCTGACAGCTCGTGGGGCATGGCGAGCTACCATCCGAATACGTGGAAAGACGTGTCGAACTACGGGCTGGGCGCGGCGTTTGGAACGACGGCCGCGATGTACGCCTGGGGACACTCACGCACAGCGAACGTTCGCGCGAAACCGGCGTGCTGGCGACCGAGGCCATGATCGACGTGCTGCCGCATGCAGTTCGCGATTCGCGGCATCACCGGACGCGATGCGACCGTATCCAGTCGAATTACCAGAACGTACTTTTTCAACGGCGGAAGTTCGTTTCCGTCGAATCATTCGGCGCTGGCGTGGGCGTTCGCTTCGGTGGTGGCACATGAGTATCCGAATATTTATGCGCAATTCGGGGCTTACGGACTGGCGACGGCGGTGAGCCTTTCGCGGGTGGCCGCGAGCCAGCACTTTCTTGTCGGATGTGTTCATCGGCGGGTTGATCGGCTACCAGGTTGGACGGCAGGTTTACAAGTCGCGGCACAACCGGCAGACTCGACGACGACCTGACAATTGTCGCGCAACAGACTTCTTCGCCGATTCCCGGGCCATCTCGCGAGTACGTATGTTCCGCTGGATAGCTGGATTTATCGGGCGATCGAGCGGCTGGCGGTGGCGCGGGCGATTCCGATGCCGTTCATGGATCTGCGTCCGTGGACGCGCATGAATTGCGCCCGCATGCTGGCAGGGCTGAATGAGCGCATGCAAAACAGCTTCGAGCTTCCGGCCGATCTCAATGCAATTCGGTGGCTCTGAATCGAGGAGTTCGCGGACGAACTGAGCGCGCTCGACGGACAGACCGTATGAGCTAATCCGGTTCGATACGGTGTACACGCGGCTCACAGGAATTGCGGGACAACCGCTCAACGACAACAACCTGGGACAGACACTGATCGAATAACGAGGGCCGTCCGTATCAGTCGGGATTCAACAACTACACCGGATTCTCGGCGCGGGCGGACGATGGGCGATTCTCGTTCTATGTGAGCGGGGAGTTTCAACACTCGCCTTCGGCACCGGCGTATCCGTTGTCAGCGCGGCTGGCGATTGCGCAGGCGAATGCTCGATCCGGTGCAGCCGGCGATGCCGTTTGCCGAGATCAACACGTTTCGGCTGCTCGACTACCTACGTCTCGACGAAGTGGCTGGGGCAGGATATTTCGGTCGGCAAGCAGAGCCTGTACTGGGGGCCGAGCACCAGCGGCGTCGATGCTGTTCAGCAACAATGCCGAGCCGTTCTGGATGCTGCGCATCAATCAGACGGAGCCGCTGTACATTCCGGGCGTGTCAAAGGTGCTGTGGCTCGTTCCGCTGGGACAACTTTTTCGGACAGCTTTCGGGGCACGACCAGTTCCCTGCCGGGCCGTACATCTACGGCAACAAACTCAGCTTCAAGCCATTCGCGCGCTATTCGTGGGGCATGGGCGGACACCATCCGTTCCAGGGGATCGAGATTTCGTTTGCGCGTACCAACGTGTTCGCAGGACAGAACCACGTTCCGCTTACGTTCGGGTCGTTCTGGAACAGTTTCAGCAGCACCGGTGCGGTGCCGCTCGACGTGAAGTTTTCGCGCAATGATCCGGGAGCGCGGTTTGCGAGCTTCGATTTCTCGTGGCAGATTTTGGCCGTGGATCAACATCTACATCGACATGTTCACGCATGATGAGGTCACGCCGCTGGCGGCGCCGCGACGGGCGGCGTTTAATCCGGGGCTTTATTTTGCGCGGCTGCCGGGGCTGCGGAAGCTCGATCTGCGGCTGGAAGGCGTGACAACAGACCGGTTCGTGTCGCCGGGCATGCCGGGCGTACTTCTTTTATTACGAGACGGTGTATCGCAACGTGTACGTGAACAACGGGAACCTGTTTGGGAGTTGGATCGGTCGCGACGCCAACGGCTACCAGGCGTGGAGCACGTATCATCTCGGGCCGAAGACCAGCTTGCAGGTTGGCTACCGCAACGTGAAGATTGCTAAGGAGTACATTCCTCAGGGCAGCACGCAACAGGTGGCAAATGTAACGGCCATTCTGCGGCCGCGCGCGGAGTTGGAGTTGCGCGGATTGTTTCAGTACGAGAGCTGGTTGGAGCCGGTGCTGGCCCCCAATCGCCAGCACGATGTAACAGCTTCGGTGCAGGTGACGTGGTATCCCGACATCGAGGCGAAGCGTCCGTACAAGTGGAAGCCGCAGTGAGGGCCGCGGCTTCCATTTCCATAATGACGCTGTAATTCTTATGAGCCGACTTTGATGGTGCCGCCACCGGTTCGAATCGGGTCGACTGGAGGCGTCGTCGATGCTGTAAAGGTTATATACACGTAGGAATTGTGGGCAATCGGTGGAAATTCCAGTTGAACCGTATCGTTATTGTTGATTGCGAGAGGGTTCGGACTCGGCAAGAAGGTGATGGGGGCAAACGTGAGTACGTGATTAGCCATAGTGACACTCCCTAAGCTAAGAGATTTACTGAGCAGGAGTATAGGCGGACTTGGGGAGAGCGAGTAGAGACTGTCGATCCGGATCCAAGTCCGAGTTCTCTTATGGGAATCATCTGGCGACGGCTGAAGACAATCCCACTCAGCAGCCACGCCTGCTGAGCGGTACTTAGCCCGGGCGAGCCAAGTGGCATTAAAACTGTAAGCCGCGGCGAGGGCCGCGGCTTACAGTGTCGAAGACTGGCGCAGCGTCTTCTACGAGCCGACCTTGATAGTGCCTCCGCCGGTGGCGACGTCGGGAGCTACGTAGCCCCAACTGACGAAGGTAACCTGAACATTGCACACGTTCTGCAGTTGCCCGCCAATGGTGGGGAAGTTGGAAGGGTCAATGTCGAACTTCACGTTGCCGCCGGGATTTACGCTGACGGTTCCGCTGAGAGTGGTTACAACGTTGCCGTACTGGTCGTAGGACCAGTTAATTGTGATCTGGTTTGGTGGGTCGCCTACGACGTCGTATCCATTTGCCATGACTGTCTCCTGTGGCTGCGAAAGTTACTGCGAAGGAGTATAGGCGAACTTGGGGTCAGTGAGTAGCGCACGAAGGTCGGGGTCGAGGGCCAGATCGGCTTTTGGATAGCCCTTGGCGACGGCCTTGGCTACGAACTGTATCGCCTGTTGGCGCTGGCCCAGGAGTTCGTAAACTGCGGCGGCGTTTTCGAGAATTCCGGGATCATCGCCGCCCAAAGCGAGTGACGACTGCAAGTGCGGCAGCGCCTGGCTGGGATCGTGTTGCGCGGCGAAGAGCCATGCCACCATGGCCTGGGTTTGGGGGTCGCGCGGATTCGCGGAGGCCGCGGTTTGCGCCAACTCCATCAAGCGCGCCCGCGCGTAGGCCTCCTTCTCTTTGTTTCCGAGCCATTGATAGGCGTTCCGCAGGTTGGTCCATGCGGTCACTTCGCGGTCGTTGATTTGCAGAGCCTTCTCAGTGGCGGTCGCCGACTCCGCCCAGCGCCGCTGCTGTAAATACAAGTAACCGAGATTGGCGTACGCCGGAGCGGTGGGTCCGAGCGCGATGGATTTCTGCAGCGCCGCTTCGGCGTCGGAACGGTACTTGGGGTCCCCGGTATCCAGATAGACCGCACCCAAATTGAAGTAGACCTGGGCGTTATCGGGGGTCAGCGCAAGTGCCTGCTTGAGCTGGGCGATGGCATCCTGATACTTGCCCTGGCGATCGTAAAACAGGCCGAGCGTATTGTAGCCGTCCCAGTAGTCGGGACGCATCGCAGCAGCCTTCTGGAAGGCGGCTTCGGCATCGTTGATGCGACCGGCATTCTCGTAGGCGTGGGCCATGCCGTTCAGCGCATCGGCGTTGCGGGGATCGAGTTTGAGAGCCTGATCAAATTCGGAGACCGCCAGATCGTGCTGGCCGGTGTCGTTGTGGATGCGGCCCAGCGTGACATAGGCTGCGGGCAAGCGGTTGTTCAGGGCGATGGCGCGGTCGCAGTCGGCGGTGGCCGCGTCGATCCATTTGGGATTCTTGTCCAACTGGTACTTCAGGCGGTAGGCCTCGCCAAGGGTCGCATAGCCGAGGTCAAAACGAGGATCGGTCCTGACGGCCTGGGAGAGGGCATCGACGGCCAGGTCGAGATTGCCGGGTTTGTCGTAACGCTGCAGGTAGCCGAGAGATTTGAGATACAGCTCGTAGGCGGCGGGGGCGAAGCTGACGCCATTGCCGGACGACATCTCCGGGGTAATGGTGATGTTCATCATCTGCGCCAGGCGCGATAGCGCCTGGTTCTGCAACGCCGCCATGTCGCCGGCGGGATCCTCCAATTCGACCGAGCCAATCTGGCGCAGGGTCTTGGCATTGATGAGATTGATGGTCAAGCGGACAGCCTTTCCGTCGTGCTGGATGCTTCCCTTCACCACCAGCGTTGCACCAAGTTCCCGATAGGCACTGGCGGGGTCTTCGACCTGGCGCCGCCTCACCACGCTGGCGGGAACCACCCAGAGGCTCTGCTGGCCGACATCGAGGTTCGACAGGCGGTTGGTCATGCTGTCCATGAGGCCCTGCGCCTCGGCCTGGTCGGCGGGATTGCCGTCAAGGTCGTCGAAAGGAAGAACGGCAATGTGCTTCTCACCGCCGACACTCAGGAGCGCGGCGAGCCGTCCCCGTACTGATGGCACAGCGAACATCCCCACCAGTAAAACGAGCACAGTGGCTGCGACAAGTGCGATTTTCGCCGTAAGCCAACGGTGGCCAGGAAGCGTCCGACGCCGCGAAGCCGAAATCGGAGAAAGACCTGCCAGCAACCGCTCCAGATCGTTACCCAGGTCACGGGCAGACTGATAGCGGCGTGCCGGGTCCTTCTCCAGCGATTTGGTGAGAATGTTCTCCACGCCTTCAGAGAGGCTGGGGTTCACATGACGCGGCAACCTTGGTTCCTGGTTCAGGATTGCATCGATAAGGAGCGCAGCGCGGTTTTGCGGAAAGGCACGGCGGCCGGTCGCCATCTCGTACAACACGGCCCCGGCGGCCCAGAGGTCGCAGCGGGCATCGGTAAGCTCGCCGCGCAACTGCTCTGGCGCCATGTAGGGCATGGTGCCACCGCTGGTGACGGTCGAGCGGGTGACGGTCGCGGTGGCCGCCATGTCCCCCTCGGGATGGGTGAACTGCGCCAGTCCGAAATCGAGGATCTTGAGCCGTCCGTCGGTGGTCAGGCGCAAGTTGCCGGGCTTGAGGTCGCGATGGATGACACCCTCGTCATGGGCGGCGGCCAGACCCTGGCAGAGTTGGACCCCCAAATCGAGCCAGAGCTTGAGAGGGAGCGGTTGCTCGGCGATTCTGTCGTCGAGCGTGATGCCGCGGATGTACTCAGTGACCAGGAAATCCTGGCCTTTGTCGCTGCTGAATGCGTGTACCGTTGCAATGTTGGGATGGTTCAGGCGCGCCAGCAAAAGGGCTTCTTTGCGGAAACGCCGCCGCGCGTCATCGTCGGCCAGCATGCCTGCCGGGAGGACCTTAATGGCTACGTCGCGATCGAGTTGCTCGTCGTGGGCGCGGTACACCACGCCCATTCCGCCGGCGCCAATCATTTCCAGCAAGCGGTAATGGGCCAGATGCTCGCCTACCATAAGTGGCCTTCGTCCATCGAGATCTTACTGCTGACCGAAGCACGCCTTCAATGACATGTTCGGGTGACGTGTAGCGGCTCTAAATCGAGTAATACTGCACTATACGACGAAAGGCGGCGGATGCATCCGCGACATCGGCCGCCGTCATGCCCGCGCTGAGCGGCAGCGAGATGGTGCGCTCGCCGATGTAGGTCGCGTTGGGAAAGTTGGAGTCTTTGCGGCCGAAGCGCTCGATATAGAACGGCTGACTGTGCACGGGCTCGTAGTGGATGCCGACACCGATGTTCTCCGCCTCCATGGCGGCAACGATCCCACGTCGGCCGACCGACAGGCGTTCCAGATGCAGGAGAGGCGTGTAGAGGTGATGGGCGTGACGGTTTTCAGGGTTGCCGAGCGAAGGCAAGACGACCGGCAGGTCGCGGAGTCCCGCGTCATACGCCCGCCACAGTCGCGCGCGCTGCGCCCAGCGCTCCTCCAACAATGGCAGTTGCGGCAGACCCAGAGCTGCCTCCATGTCGGTCATGTTGTATTTGTATCCCGGTGCAAGCACCTCATAGCCGGCCACGTCTCCGGCAAAGCGGGCCCAGGCGCTGGTGGCCACTCCGTTATAGGAGAGCAGTTTCACCCGCTCAATCAGCTCGCCATGTCGGCTGATGACCATGCCTCCGTCGCCGGTGGTGATGCTCTTGGTGGGATAAAAACTGAAGCAGCCGGCATCTCCCAACAGCCCGGCGCCGTGGCCGCGACACGTCGTTTCGATGGCGTGGGCACAATCTTCGATGACCTTCAGGTTGTGGCGTGCGGCGAGATCGAGAATCGCATCCATCTCGCAGGCGCGCCCGCAGAGGTGAACGACGATCACCGCACGGGTGCGCGGCGTGATTGCTCGCTCGATGGCGGCAGCGTCAATGTTCATGGACACGCGGTCGCTATCCACAAGAACTGGCAAGGCGCCTGTGTGAAGAATGGCGTGCACCGTGGAGCAGAAAGTCAGCGTAGGAGCAATGACTTCGTCGCCCGCGTGATACCAAGCGCCTCCAGCACCAGATGCAGCCCGGCGCTGCAACTGCTCACTGCGGCGGCATAGGGAGCTTGCTTGTACGCGGCGAACTCCTGCTCGAAACGGCCCACGCGCTCGCCCATGCCGATCCAGCCACTGCGGATGCAGGCCGCCACCGATTGGGCCTCGACTTCGCCAATCAGCGGTGCTCCGAAGATGATGCGGTTCTCCCGGGAGCGCACGGGCGTGCCGCCGGCGATGGCCGGCACTTCCCTCTTTTGGAGATGGCCCGGAGAATCGTCGCTTCGTGATGGCGTGAATTGCATGCAGGGGCTCGACTAAGGCGGATTTTACAGGATTGGTACGTCAGCACCGGGCGGCCAGTCGCGCGGGATTCGCGGATTGCACCGCTCGGCCAGCTATACTTCGTGCAGAAAATGCCCGCCGTCACTGTCATCGTCAACTTGTACAACGGCCGCGCTACCCTCGCCGAAACCGTTGCTTCGGTCATCGCGCAGACGTTCGCCGACTGGGAGCTACTGGTGTGGGACGACGGCTCGACCGACAACTCCGCCGAAGTTCTCGCGCAATTCCACGACTCGCGGATTCGTTACATTCGCTCGGACACGCAACTTCCGCTCGGTCAGGCGCGCCAGCGTGCCATCGACTTGGCGACGGGCGAGTGGATCGCCTTCCTCGATCAGGACGATCTGTGGTTGCCCGACAAACTGGAGCGGCAACTTGAACGGGTGCGTACTGATCCCGAGGCGGCCCTCATCTATGGTCGCACCGTCCGCTTTTATCCCAACGGCAGCGAGCGCGACTACGACCAGGCCCACGAATACGCCCTGCTGCCCGAGGGTGACATCTTCACCAGCCTGTTGGAAGACTCCTGCTATATCGCGATGAGTTCGGCGATGTTCCGCCGGTCGGCCATTGCGGACATTGGCGGAATTCCCGCAGCGATCAGCATCATCCCCGACTACTACCTTTACCTCGCAATTCCTCGCCGCTTCCCTGCCGCCGCCGTGCAGGAGGTGGTTTGTCGCTACCGGATGCATGGACACAGCACGTCGCACACGTCTGCGATTGCGGTGCAGGAAGAGGCGCTGCGGCTGATGGACATGTATGGCGGCGACGTCGACGACAACCTGCTCGCGAAGTGCAAGCGCCGCCACTCCACGGAGCTTGCACTGGCCGAGATGGGGAGCCGAACGACATTTTTGCAAGGCCTGCGGCGGCTGTTTACGGATGGTTCACCAGCGTCGCAACTGCTGCGCCCGTTTTACTTCGTGTTTCACCTGGCGCGGAGGAGCCTGGTGCGCCCGCACTGGAAGCGCTCCGCCCAATAGTCCGCGGGCTATACTGCACGTTGCAACGGAGCTCCATCACTCAGCCATGCCAGCCGTCAGCGTCATCATGAACATCTTTAACGGGGCAGACACGCTCCGCGAGGCGCTGCAGAGCGCGTTAGACCAAACCTTTGCGGACTGGGAGCTGATTGTGTGGGACGACTGCTCGACCGACGATAGCGCCGCGATTGTGGCTTCGTTTCGCGATCCTCGCATTCATTATTTTCTGGCGCCTCGATCCATGTCTCTCGGCGAGGCTCGTGCAGCCGCCATCCAGCGGGCGGAGGGAGAGTGGCTGGCGTTTCTCGACCAGGACGATGTGTGGCTTTCGCGCAAACTGGAACTCCAGATGGCTCTCGCCGACCCGCCGTCGGTGGGGATGATCTACGGCCGGACGCTGGCTTTTGATACCGACGGCAGCCAGCGCGATCACGACTATTTTCACGAGTTCAGCGAGTTGCCCGAAGGCGACATCATGACGGAACTGCTGGGCCGCGGGTGCTTCGTTGCCATGAGTTCTGCCCTGCTGCGCCGGAAAGCGGTTCAGGAAGCCGGCGACATGCCCAGCTATGTTCGCACTACCCCGGATTACTTTCTCTATCTCGTGGTAACCAGCCGCTACGAGACACGCGCGCTGCAGGAGGTAGTATGCCGTTATCGCGTGCGCGGCAGCAGCATGAGCAGCCAGTATCGGCGCGAGACACTGGAAGAGACGCTCTTACTGGTGGACGAGTGGCGCAACCACTTCACTGACGAGGATGACCTCAGGAAACGATGCGGCCACCATGTCGGCGCTGCCGTCAGGGGAAGCATCATCCAGGCAGATGATCTCGAAGGTGATGTCGGCGGTGTACTTGTAAATCGAGGCGAGGCAGGCGGAAAGCAGCTCGCGGGTATTGTAGCTGGGGATGATGACCGTTAAGTCGAGGGGTGGTTCTGCCATTAAGTTTCCTGCTAGGAACCAATCCGCGAACCGTGAAGCCAGGTCTGAAAGCTGCGACGGCGGCGCTCAATCCGCAAGAACGGAACCCGTCGGCATCAAACCTCGCTGAACCAGTTGCTCGTTGGCGGTGTCCCATTGACCGGGCTCGATCGGCTGCGACCTGACCCATGCCACCAGCCGTTCCATCCCCTGCTCCAGAGAAATCGTCGGCTCAAATCCCAAGCGGTCTTCAATCGCCGTCAGATTGGCAATCGAATGGCGGACGTCACCCAGGCGGAATTGGCCGCTAACGTGATACTGCCCGCTGACTCCAAAGCACGCGCAGAGCATCTTGGCAACGGTTTCCACCGAAGCAGCACGACCGGAGCCAACGTTGAGGGTACATCCATCGGCGGCGTCGTCAAACAACGCCAGCAGCAGGGCCTTGGCGGCATCTTCTACGTGCACAAAGTCACGACTCTCCTGCCCGTCTTCGAACAGGTTGAGGGTCTTCCCGGCCTGCAATTGCGCCGCGAAAATTGTCATCAACCCGGTGTAGGGATTGCGCAAGGACTGGCCCTCGCCGTAGACGTTCTGCATGCGGAGGATTACAGCCGGCAGGCCGAGCGCCTGGCTGGTGATCCGCAACAGATGTTCCTGGGCCAATTTGGTAGCCGCGTAGATCGACTTGGGTGCCAGCTCTGCATTCTCGGGTGTGGGAGCCGGGCTAATCTCTCCGCCACACACCGGACAGGCCGGGTCCCACAACCCCGACCTCAGCAACTCGGCGGAGCGGGAAGGAGGGTAGACCGGTCCGCAGCGGGCGCAATCATAGGCTCCTTCGCCGTACACCGAGCGCGAAGAGGCCAGGACAACCTTTTCGACACTATGGCCGGAATTGGCGAGAAACTGCAGGAGAAGGCTTATCCCGCTGACATTGGTTTCGGTGTAACGGGAGATTTCATACATCGACTGGGCCGTACCGGTTTCTGCCGCCAAGTGAACGATAGCACCAGTTTCCGGCATCACTCGGGCCCAATCCGCTGGATTACGCACGTCGCCCCGGTACACTTCCACCTGGGGATGGCACAGCAGGTCGTCGGCTTGCAGCCGAGGCACTTCCCCGTGAACCTGCGGATTAAGGTTGTCGAACAACCGGACCTCGTGTCCCTGTTCGACCAGCATGCGCGCCACGCACTTGCCGATAAAACCCAACCCGCCCGTAATTAAGACTTTGCCGTTTCCCATGGGACCATTGCCGTGCCTCGGAGCCGTAAGAATGACTCCTGCTGTGGTCAGTCGGATGTTTCCCGTTCATCCAACGACGGAAGCCCGAGATCTATATCGGCCATGCAAGATGAATGACATGTTACACCGAGCGGCTTGCCTTGCTCTTCCATCCGTCTGCCGACTCGATGAGCCGAAGTGATGGCCCGACTCCGTCCGGCTCGTTCGTGTATACGCAAACCAGTTCCCATAACGGGAAGCCAAAACACATTTGATAAGACTTATATCGCAAGACCCTGTAAACTCCGACTAACATGCGGTTGAGACCTGCCCTCACAGAAAGAATTGCGAGGTCATGAATGAAGCGGTTGCGCGCCACGCAACTTGGCTGTACAGCTGTAGTGTTTTGCATTTTTGCGCTCGGAAGGATTTTCGCCCAGCCGAATCTGAATCCTCTGCTTGACGCCCCCTCAACGGCCTCGGCAGGAAGCCCGGTACCCATTGAGGGCGGGCGTGCCTACCCGCACCTTCAGTTACGCGGCGGGATCGATCTCACCTACCTCGGAATGTTCAGCCCGGACGCGATGTTCCATGGGCGATCCCGGTTTACGGAGCTTCGGGGTGACACCCCTGGAGAGGGGATCGCGCGGGCGACATCGCCGAACGGCACGCCACAGAGCGATCTTCCGGAGTGGATGGTGGTATCGAGTGAACGCATCGTCGAGAACCTGGAGCCGCCGGCCCATAGTCAAGCCGCTGCCTCGGCTCACTCTCGCGCCGCCCAGGTACGCAATCACGTGATGACCTATGCCTACGGCCGGCCCAGCGTCATTATGTCCCCGCATTATGTGGTCACCGACTCGCAACAGCGGCTGATTCTGAGCGATCCGGCTGCGCCGGCGGTACATGTTCTCGATCCCCAGGGAAAGACCTCGTTTCGCCTGGTGTGCGGCGGCGGTTATCGCGTGCACCGGCCCGCGGGCGTTGCGACTGATGCCGAGGACAACATCTACGTTGCCGATTCTGAGCACGGCATGGTGGCGGTGTTCGACAGCCGCGGAAACTTCCTGCGCTATATCGGCGACCACCACGGCGAACCTGACTATGCCAGTCCTCAAGGTATTGCCGTCGACGTGCAGCGGGGCCACTTGTTTGTGGTCGACACCCCGCGCAACCAGGTCTTTGAACTCGACCTAGCCGGAAACGTTATCAAACGGTTGGGCAAGAACCGCCGCGGCGAAGGGACTGGAGAGTTTGACGCTCCCACGGACATCAGCCTGAATCGTGGTCGGATTTATGTACTTGATCGTTCGGGCACAAGAATCCAAGTGTTGGGTGCGGACTTCAGACCATTGAGCCAGTTTGACCTTCCCCGTCCTCGCGATCCCTCACTTACGCGTGACAATGGCCTGGCTGCTGACCAGGACGGTCACCTTTATGTCAGCTATTGTCATGGGGCCGTGGTCCGGGTGTTTAGTGCGGAGGGCGTGATGCTTGCGGCATTTGGAACGTCCGGCGGACGGGCAGGCCAGTTTGCCGCTCCGCAGGGTCTGTGGATCAGCCATCGAAACCGCCTGTACGTGGCCGATTCGGGCAATGGACGGGTGCAGGTGTTCGAGCTGAAGCATCTCCAATGACCCCCGACTTCAGCCGAGAATTTGTCTTGGTTGCGATGTTTACCAGATGAGGACTGCTGGCGTTTTTCCATTGAATGCACTGCCTTGAATCCCTAGAATCGGCCTAGCTCTTGTGGTTCCTTCCCTCCTTTTTGCGCCTCGCTGTGGGTCAGTCCGGCGGCCTCGTCAGACCTGTGCGGTGTCGGTGTTGTTCCTAGTTGCTGCAATGTCGGTGCAATATGGTGTGGTATTTTACAGATACACACAAAATATTGGGTTTTCTAAGTTGACGCCCCCCGTGAACGCAAGTAAAGTTGCACTGGTGTCGGCCTGTGCTCACTCCCCGCGCGGGAGTATCGGGCGGATGGGGAAAGCCGACCAGGTTCATGTGCCGCTCGCGAATAGGAGTGTAAGTTGCTCAAACTAAAGAAACTGCAAATTCTGGGATTCAAGTCGTTCTGCGACCGCACGGAACTGAAGTTCCAGGGCGACGGTGTGGCCGCCATCGTCGGTCCGAACGGCTGTGGCAAGTCGAATATCTCGGATGCCATTTCCTGGGTTCTGGGCGAGCAATCGGCCCGTTCCCTGCGCGGCGTGAACATGCAGGACGTGATTTTTGCCGGTACGCGCGAGCGCAAACCGACGGGCATGGCCGAGGTCACTCTGACCCTGGTCGATCCCGAACTCTATGGTGACGCCGGTGAGCCAGAGATTGATATCCAGGACGATCTGCCGGAATCGGATTGGGACGAGTCGGCGGTACGTTCCGCCAAGGCGGAAGACGCCGCGCGATATACGGAAGAGGTTCACCCCGGACAGGGTGACGAGGAAGCCTGCCGAGGCAGCGGAAACGGGCAGCGCGCCGCCGGCCGAGGCTGCCGCGGTCGAGAACGTCGGGCAACACGTGGTGCTGAAGATTCGCCGCCGTAAGTTCAAGCGCACCTTCAAGGCAGGCGAGATCGCAGTGACCCGTCGCCTGTTCCGTTCGGGCGAGAGTGAATACCTGCTCAACGGCAAGCTGTGCCGGTTGCGCGACATCCAGGACATCTTCATGGGCACCGGCCTGGGGCCGGAATCGTACGCGATCATCGAGCAGGGCCGTATCGGCCAGATTCTGAGCAGCAAGCCGACCGACCGGCGCGCGATCATCGAAGAAGCCGCTGGCATTACCAAGTTCAAAACCCGCAAGCGGCTGGCTGAGGCGCGCCTCGAAGACGCGAAGCTGAACCTTGCGCGCATCAACGACATCTTCGACGAAGTCACGCGGCAGATGAACTCGCTGAAGCGGCAAGCCGGCAAAGCCGAGCGCTATGCCAAGCTGCGTGACGAGATGCGAGCCAAGCTGCGCGTGGTGTTGGCCAGCAAGTTTGCGCAACTCGATGCCGAGGCTGCGGCGATCGAGGAACAACTCACCACTATCGCTGAAGAAATGCGCGTCAAGGGCGAGGCCGTAGAAACTATGGAAGCCGAGCACGGTGACCGCACCCACCGCGGCTACGCCATCGAACGCGAGGCCAACGAAAATCGCGAGAAGCTCAACGCGATGGTCATGGAGATCGACCGCGCCATTGCACGGCGCCGCACCAATGACGAGCGCTGCGCCGAGTTGGATGCACGCTCCGCAGGCGCGCAGGCCGAACTGAGCAGCACCGAGGAGCAGATCGCGCGGCATCATCAGGAACTGGACACGAACCGCGCCATTCTTGAGTCGGCGAGCGCCGATGTCGCTCTGGCTCAGGCAGAGTTACAGCAGCGCCAGCACGAAGCCACGCAGGCTTCGGGCATGTTGATGGACGTGGAGCGCCAGCAGGAGGAGCGGCGCGCCGCCATCCTGCAAAGCGTATCGGCAGCGTCGTCGGTGCGCAACCGCATTACCCAGGCGGAAGAGCGCATCGCCGCCCTGGACCGCGAGTCTCGCCGCCTCGAACAGGAGACGACGACCGCCCATCAGCAATTGGAGAGCTTTGGCGGACAGCGCGGACAGCTGGGCCTGGAGTTTGAATCTTCGTCGCAACGAGTCGAGGCGCTGGCGGGGCAGATCGACGAAAACCGCCGTTTGCTGGCACAGAAGCGCGCCGACGAAACCCACGGCAAGCAGCACCTCGATACCCTGCGCGCCGAATACGCTGGATTGAGCGGCAAGAAAGGCTCGCTGGAAGCGGTGATCACCGAACATGGCTATTCGACCGACTCGGTGCGGCGGCTGTTCAAGTCCGGCGCGATGAGCGGCGGAATGGCGCCAGTCGGCGTGCTGGCCGACTTCCTCGAAGTCGAAGACCGCTACGAACACGTAGTGGACGACTTCCTGCGCGATGAACTCAACTACATCGTCGTAAAGTCGTGGGACGCTGCCGACGAGGGGTTGCGCCTGCTGCGCAGCGACGTTGACGGCCGGGCGACGTTCCTGGTGCATCCCGAAGACTCGCAGGCCAAGTTTTCGTTCTTAAGCGAAGAGGGTAGCTATCACGGCGTACAGCGCGACACGGTTGTACCCATGAAGCATTGCATCCGTGTGCTCGACGGTTTCGGTAAGTCACTCGAAGTCATCCTGCCCAAGCTGGGCAACGGCTACATCGTGCCCGATCCGGAAGTGGGCCGCGATCTGGCACTACAAAATCCGGATGCGTTCTTCCTCTCACAGTCAGGCGAATGCTTCCACAACGTGACGGTCACCGGGGGCAAGCAGCGCAGTGAAGGTCCATTGGCGCTGAAGCGCGAGCTGCGCGAAGTTCTACGGCAGGCGGCGGACATCGAAGGCATGATGGCGTCGGAACAGACCCGCGTGGCCGCCCTGACCCGTGAAATTGGCGACTTGACTTCCCTACTGCAGCGCCTCGAAGACGATAAGCGCGAGGCCGAGCGCCAGGCGATGACGTCTGGCCACACCCTGCAGCAGCTCGACAGCGAGATGGCGCGGGTCCGCGAACGCCTCGGTACTTACGAACGCGAGATGACCCGACTGGTGGCCGAGTGCGGTCAGTGCGAAGTTGGCATCGCTGCACACCGCACCGAACTGCTGGCGCATGACGAGCGCAAGGCATCGCTGGAAGTGGCGATGGAGGCGGCACAAAGCAGTCTCGACGAGCTTCGCCAACGACGCGATGCAGCCGCGCAGCATGCCAGCGACGCCCGTGCCAAGCTGGCCACGCTGGAAGAGCGCCGTCGCGGCTCCGCCGTCACCGTACAGCGGCTGGAGGCGATGGTCGCCGAGGTGGCCACGCGTCTCGACAAGCTCAAGGGCCAAATCGAGTCGGCTGCCGCCGAGAAAGAGCAGCGCGAGCAGGAAAACGTCCGCCTCGCCGAGCAGGAGATCCAGTGGACTGCCGAGCGCGACGCCGCGCAACTGCGTGATCGCGAGTTACAAGAGGAGTTGCAAGGCGTCCGCGTGCGCCTGGCCGAACTTGAAGAGGCGCTCAAGACCGCTCGCCACGAGCTCGATGCCGCGCGCGATCGCCGCGGCGAATTAGCGGCTGAGCAGGCGCGCCTGCAATCCGACGCGCAGCACATGGCCGAGACCTGTATCCAGGAATTGAGCCAGCCTCGCGAAGAGCTGCTTGCCGACCAAACCCTTGCCCGCCTCGCCGGTGACGAACTCACCAACGAAGACGGCCTCTACAAAGACATGCGCACCCGGCTGGAGAACATGGGCCCGGTCAATATGATGGCGCTTGAGGAATACCAGGAGACGGCGCAGCGGCACGAGTTCCTCGAGACACAGCGCCAAGACCTGTTGCAGTCCATCGAGAACACGCTGAACACCATCAAGGAGATCGACACGATCTCGCGGCAGAAGTTCGAAGAAGCGTTCAACCGCATCAACGAAAACTTCTCTGCCACGTTCATCAAGCTGTTCGGTGGAGGACAAGCATTCATGCGGCTCACCGATCTGGAAAATACGGCGGAGAGCGGCATCGACGTGGTGGCGTCACCTCCGGGCAAGAAGCTGCAGAATGTGCTGTTGCTCTCCGGTGGCGAGAAGGCACTGACGGCGCTGTCGCTGCTGGTGGGCATCTTCCAGTATCAGCCCAGCCCGTTCTGCATCCTTGATGAGGTGGACGCGCCGCTGGACGAAGCCAACATCGGCCGCTTCACCAGCCTCATCCGCGAGATGAGCGGCCAGACGCAGTTCATCATCATCACCCACAGCAAGAAGACGATGGGCATCGCACCGACCATGTATGGAGTGACCATGCAGGAGCCGGGCGTGTCGCGGTTGGTGTCGGTGCGCTTCCATGAAGAGCCGGCGAGGATGAGCGCGTAAGGCCCCCGCCGCCGATCGGCACGAGGGCCTGACGGTCGCAGCGGAGACCGTGATGTACAGCCTCCGCCGCGTTGGATAGGTTATTTGCCGGTTGCTGTCCCCGGCTCGCCAAAGGTGATCGCCTTGTCCTTTCCGGCGAGGTCAATCTCGCTGACGCTGCGTTGGTTCGCGCCTTCGGCATACACTACCCTGCTGGTCCCGTATTTCTTCGGTAGTGTCTTCAACTGGGCGTTGGTGGTTGCAATTTGCTTCCCGTCTCTCAGAAATTGCACCTGCGCGGTATCGCCGTCGCCCTCGTACTTCACGACGTAGTCGCCTGCAGGAAGATTCGCGCCGTTCACGGTGGCATCGTGATAAAGCGTTACGTTGCCATAGTTCGGCTTGGCCCAGGCCGTCAAAGAGAGGCCCAGGGCAAGCGCCATCAGTGTGCATTGAGTCATCAGTTTCTTCACGGTTACTTCTCCTCTAGTACGCAATCGGCCGCAGCCGCGCCAACACCAGCGTTGCCGCGTCACAGCAGGTTTCGACGTCCGCGCGCTAGACGCCGTTGTCGTATCTACGCAAATAGACGAAGAAAGTTCCCGGAGGGTAGCGTGCCGGTTGTGTTAAGTAAGGTGAAGGGTGGAGCTATCCCCAGCCCATCCGCTTGCGCAGCGAAGTAACGTGCGCTGTGTGATGCGCCGAGTGCCAGGCGTACAGCGCCAGCATCCGGTTCAGGTCCAGAACACCCAGATCAGGGTGCCGCAGGGTGCGGGCAAAGTCGGAGGAGTCCATACCTCGCAGCAGCGCCACCCAACGCGTGTGCAGTGCGCCGAGCAATTGCAGAGACACTTCCACCGGAGTGTTCGCGGTGTCAGGCAGCTTGGCCCACATGTCTTCCTTGTACGGCTTAATGGTGGGCTCGTACTCGGTCAGCGCCAGCTTGAAGCGGATGTAAGCGTTCGCGTGGCTGTCGGGAATGTGCGATCAACTGGCGCACGGTCCAGCCCTCCGGCCGATAAGGCGTGTCGAGTTGCTCCGGCGTGAGACCTGACACAGCCTTGGCGAAGTTCTCGGGCAGTTGCGCGAGCACCTCGATGTACTGCGCGCGGCGCTTCGCCATCTCCTCTTCGTTGTCCGGAGGAACCCACTCGAACTTGCCAATCGGGATAGCGCAGATCTTCCATGGTCACTCACTCCTTGTTGCTGCTGCATTTGCTCAAATTCTAATCGACCGACCGAACGCTATCAGACGGAAGCAACTCGACCGTACACGGCCCGGGCAGCAACTCCGGTGTCGGCGCAGGAGCTGACGTCGTCTCCGCAGCGGCTTCGCTTATCCTTCGCTGCCTTCTTGCCGGAGGCCTTGCCTTGTGGCGGCGGCGGAGCGGTCCCGCACGTCACCGTGCCACGGCGCAGCGCGCGCACCGACGAAGGATCGGGGAAGACAATCCCCAGGTCGCCGGACTTCACGACGTCCGCGAGCGCCTTGATCTTCGGCGTCGCCACTCACAAACTTCACCTGCTCGATTCCTGCAGGAGAGGCCAACACAAAGAAGTCGCCACTTCCCTTCCCGTTGCGTTCAGCTTGCGGGTACGCTCGCGATCTTCTCCTCCGCGCGCGCCTTCTCCACGCGGCTGTCAAGATCGCCGGAGACGCCGAGGGCCGCCAGCTTGCGCACGGGCCTCCACGCTTGGCGATTGCCCGGTCAAGCGAATCAAGTAATAGCGAATGGCCTCGTCCTTGTTGCCGCGCTTCTCGGCAATTTCGCCCAGGTGCAGGCGATGTCGCCGTTCCCCTTGGCGTCCCACGATGCGCGAATGTAACGCTCGGCGACATCGAGGTTGCCGCGCTTGAATTCGACCCAGCCCTTGGTGTCCCACACGTTGTAGAGCAGGTTGGCGGTAAAGATGTCTTGCGGGCGAAGGTTGTCGAGGTTCACGTCGCGCAACTGTGTTTCAACCGCATTGATGGCGGCGTCGGAATACTGGCTGGCGCGCTCCAGTTGCAC
The DNA here is from genome assembly GCA_963751155.1 of uncultured Acidobacteriaceae bacterium. Taxonomy (GTDB): domain Bacteria; phylum Acidobacteriota; class Terriglobia; order Terriglobales; family Acidobacteriaceae; genus DASRAA01. Next base: position 225,656 of record CAVVTL010000014.1, read on the forward strand.
GTCCTGCTCGGCCAGCGAGTAGGCGATGTTGTTCCACACCACGGCGGTCGGCGACAACGGCGATGGCGCGCTCAAAGGCCGCCATGCCCTTGTCGGTCTGGCCGGTGGCAATGTACGCCTGTCCCAGCGAGATCTGCAGCAGCGGATTCTTGTCCTGCAGCGACGCCGCCTTCTCCAGCTCCGGCACGGCCTCGTTCCAGCGTTTCAGCTTGCTGTAGAGCAACCCGAGGCTGCCGTGGGCGTACACATCGAGCGGGCTGACTTCGATCGCCTTCTGGTACTGCACTATGGCGTCGTCGTAGCGTCTGCATGCCTTCGTACGCCTGCCCCAGATTAGAGTATGCGTACTCGTCGTAGGCATTGGCGTCAATCTGCTTCTGGAAAGTGTCGGCCGCCTTCTGGTATTGATTGTCAGCCAGGTAGGCGCGGCCGAGGTTGTTCCACAGGTCCTTGTGCTTGGGATCGGCTTTCGCCACGCGCTCGAACAGTTCGATGGCCAGCGTGAAGTTGTTGTTGTTCGCGGCCTGCATGCCGAGTCGAACAGGTCGTCGGGCGACTGCCCTGCTCCCAATCCGGCCGTGCCGGGCGATTTGTTGTCGAGCGTGATGCTCTGCGCCTGGTCGGCTTCGACGGTGCGGCGGAACGACGCATAGTCGTCACGCCGCTCGTACGGAATTTCCGTCATCAGGATCTTCATCTTGCGCAGCGAGCTGAGCTGCCAGTGCTGCCCCGGCTCGAACTTGTAGCTGGAGTGGTACTCGGCATAGTCGCGCTTGACGTCCACGCCGATGGGCAGGCGAACGCCGTACTTCGCCGGAATGCCGAGCTTCACCTCGACCGAAACTTCGTTCGAGCCGCCCAGCTTGATGGGCTTGGGGTTCTTGCTGTCGTCGTCGGGCGGCGGGCGCGAGCTGGAACGCCGATCACCGGCAGCGGCAGCTTCGGGTCGGAAGCCGACCAGTCAAAGTAGTTGCTCACCGCAAGGTCGAAATCCGACTTCAAAGGGCTTGTCGGTAGTTCGCAGGATCGCCGACCTTCAGGTTCGTGATCTCGCCGCCCTTCATCGGCGTGTTCGCCAGCATCATGTCGAACAGGTTCTTCCACTTGTTGTTGGGAATCTGGCGCATCGCGAAGCGCAGACCGAGTTCGGTATCGCCGCGGGCCGACGTCGCTGAAGTGCGCCGTGAGCTTGCCGGTGTCGTTCAACGAGCCTTCGATCCGGCTGCGGTCGAAGCTCGCAAACGGCAGGTTCGGCCGGCGTGCGCACCAGCGCCGAACCACCATCCGGCGCAACCGCCAGCGCCTGCTTGTCGCGCAGCGGAAACGCCAGCATGCGGAAAGGCGCGACACCGTTGGTGCTGTCGAGCCAGATCTCCTGTCCATCCACGTTGACGCGGGTGATGACGTGGTCGAACTGCGACGGCGAAGGAATGTCGGGATCGAGCTTGTGCTGCGAACCGATCAGCACCGAGGTCGAGTCGAAACCCTGCGCCGCCAGCAGCGCCGCCAGCAGCGTGTTCTTGTCTTTGCAATCGCCGTAGCCGTTGGCCAGCACTTCTGATGCGGCGTGCGGCTGATAGCGGCCCAGGCCGAACGACAGGCTGACATAGCGGAAGTCGCGCGAGACAAAGTCGTAGAGCGCCTTCACCTTGTCCATGTCGGTGGTCTTGCCCTGCGACCAACTCGGCGGCCTTGGCCTTGATGGCGTCGTTGGGCTCGCGGCGGTCTTTCTCCAGTCCGGCGTACCAGTCGCCCATTTGCTGCCAGCTCTCAAAGGTGGTGAGCTGCACCGAGGGCGGTTCGTCTTCGTCGCGCCGCCGCGAGGGATGCGCTTCTTCTTCTTCAGGTCGGCGTCTTCCTCATCCTCCAGGTGCGAGTGCTTCCAGCGGTAGATGCGGCGGTCGCCCTTCTTCGGTGATCTTCGGGTCGGCGCCCGGCTCGTTCTTCAGCTTGATCTGGCGCGACTTGGGAACGTTGATTTCGAGTTGCTCATCGAGCACGATGCCGCGGTCGCGAAAGTCGTAGCTCGTCCAGAATTGCCCGGGCGTGAGCGGGTTCACGATGTTGCGGACAAACCGGTACTCCAGCACATCGCCGGGCCGCAGCGACGGAACGCTGATGTGCTTCTCGTGATAGTCGGTGTACATCAGCGCATTCGGATAGGTGACGTCCTGAATGGCCGACTCCTGCGCGGTCACGATCGTGCCGTCGGGCTTGATGACGCGCACGTAGGCAATCTCCAGCTTGTCGCTCAGTGCGCTGTAGCCGACCTTGAGCTGTCCCAGCGCCTGCACTCCGGCGTCGCTGTTGACCTTGATGCGGGCGTCCATCTGCTCGCGGCCGGTGCCGTCGTTTTCGAAGCGAAACGACTCGGGAAGAAGCTCGGTGACGAAGGCTTCCTGCGAGTAGTCGGCGGACGGCTTCGCAGCCGGAGCAGGCGTTTGCGCCTGGAGAAAAGAAGGCAGGAGGAAGGAGAGAGGAGGACGAGCCGGACTGTGCGCATAAAGATAGGTAGAGATATGGTACGCGGGAAGGCAGGGATGGGAATTCAGCCACGAAACCGCGTCGGCCGGAACTCGCGAGCGAGCTTCAATCGGTGGTGGCCTGAGCGCCTGCGAATTCGTTGGGCGGCCACGGCCCGCCCAGCCGCAGCCGCACGCCTTCCGACGGACCCGCACTGCGCAAGGCCGCGATGAATCGCTCGCGATCGTCACGCTGCAATCAGGGCGAACCAGACGTGATTGCGTCGGTCCTGCCGCGAACGCCAATCGCGCACGATACCGGCAGTCACGGTCTTCAGCTTGGTGTCGATCGCAGCAGATTCGCGCCTCGGCTTCCTGCCGCCGCTTCAGATACTCTCGCCCGCTGACCGGAGTCGCCAGGTCAGCGCGTTCCTCCTCCGCCCATGTCGCAGTCAGTTCGTACTGCACCGTATCGGCCAGCCGCGTCGAGCGCCTCGACGTAGCTAGTCGCGCTGCTCCGCGACAAGCGAATCGATGGCCTCAACATCCGCAACCATGGCGGGAAACGGAAACGCGATCGCCGTCGCGCGAACGGCGACGATCTCGCGCAGCACCTGGCGATACTTCTGCTTCCGCGGAACGCTTGCGCGGCGGCCTCCAGCAGCGTCTCAGGATTCGCGACCTCGCTCCAGTAGACGCGCAGGCCGCTGAGCCTCATGCGCTAGCGACTGGCAGGTCAGCGACGCCACTCAGCCCGGGGATGGATTCGGCATGACATCGGCGTGACGCAATAGAGAAGGCAGGCCAAATTTCAGCGTAACATTTCGCTTTTCGCTTGTCGCTCTTTGCGCACTCGCACAATGAAAAACCCACTCACGCATCGCGCAGGAATGGGGCATTCTCACTACCACTATCCACTAATCACTATCCACTGACTCTACCGCCGCGGGCCACGTCCACGTCCGCCACGGTCGCCACCGCGTCCACCACCCGGGCCACCCCGGCGAGGACCGCGATCGCCACCGCCATCACGGCGCGGCGGACGGCTGCCTTCGCGGTTGAAGTTGGGCTCGTCGGCGGCTTCGTGCCCGCCTTCGAACGCCACCTGCACCGCCAGCACTCCTCAGGAGCTTCGACGCCTTCCGGCAACTTCCCCGCCGCCCATCTTGGCGCGCTGCTCCTTCAGGATGGCCTTGCGCGACAACTTGATGCGGTTGCCTTCGACCGCCAGCACCTTCACCAGGATCTGGTCGCCTTCCTTCAGCTCGTCGCGAACATCATTGATGCGATGCTCGGCAACTTCGCTGATGTGCAGCAGTCCGTCGGTTCCGGGAATGATCTCGACGAACGCGCCGAAGTCCGCCAGCCGCGTCACCTTGCCGAGGTAGGTCTTCCCTACTTCGGCGGTGGCGGTGATGTCGGAAATCATCTGCAACGCCTTCGCCGCAGCTTCCTGGTCGCTCGACGAAACGTTCACCTTGCCGGTGTCGTCCACGTCGATCTTGACGCCCGTCTGCTCGATGATGCCGCGAATCACCTTGCCGCCCGGCCCGATGAGGTCGCGAATCTTGTCGGTCGAAATCTGCACCGTGTAGAAGCGCGGCGCAAACTCGCTGATGGTGGTGCGCGACTCGCCAATCACCTCGTTCATCTTGTCGAGAATGTGCAGCCGGCCATGCCGTGCCTGCTCCAGCGCTTCGCGCATGATCTGCGCCGTGATGCCCATCACCTTGATGTCCATCTGCAGCGCCGTGATGCCTTCGCGCGTTCCGGCAACCTTGAAGTCCATGTCGCCGTAGTGGTCTTCCGCGCCCGCGATGTCGGTCAGGATGGCATACGCATCGCCTTCCTTCACCAGACCCATCGCCACACCGGCAACCGAAGCCTTCAGCGGAACGCCCGCGTCCATCAAGCTCAGCGAACCGCCGCAAACCGTCGCCATCGACGACGAACCGTTCGACTCCAGAATGTCGGACACCACGCGCATCGCGTACGGCCAATCCGTCTCGTCCGGCAGAACCGCCGACAGACGCGCGCTCAGCCAGTGCTCCGTGACCGATCTCGCGACGACCCGCGCCACGCAGGAACGCCACTTCGCCCACCGAGAACGGCGGGAAGTTGTAGTGCAGCATGAAGCGCTTCTTGGTTTCGCCTTCGAACGCTTCCAGCCGCTGCTTGTCTTCGCCGGTGCCCAGCGTGGTGGTAACCAGCGCCTGGGTCTCGCCGCGGGTAAATACCGACGATCCGTGCGTGCGCGGCAGCACGCCGACTTCGATCCAGATATCGCGAATCTGGTCGAACTTGCGGCCATCCGGACGCCGCTTCTCTTTGATCACCTGCTCGCGGAAGATCTGCTCGCGCAGCATGTCGAAGTACTTGCTCGCCTTCTTGCGGCCAGCTTCGTCTTCTTCCGGAACGCTTTCCTTCACTTCCGTCTTCAGCTTCTTGATCATCGCGTAGCTGTCGTTCTTCGGATACTTCTCGGTGTTGACCGCGTCGGTCAGCTGCGCGCCAAACTTCGCGCGCAATTCGCCGAGGTACGCTTCGTCGGTAACCACCGGCTCGACCACGCGCTTCGCCTTGCCCACCTTCTTCGCCAGCTCGTTGATGGCGGCGCAAATCTTCTTGATCTCGGTGTGACCGAACTCGATGGCGTTGACGACCGTCTCTTCCGAAACTTCCTTCGCGCCCGACTCGATCATCACGATGCCGTCCATGGTGCCGACGACCATCAGGTTCAACTGGCCCGCGCGCTGCTCGTCGTAGGTCGGGTTGATGACGAACTCGCCATTCGCCTGCCCGACGCGCACCGCGCCAATGGGACCGTGGAACGGAATGTCCGAGACGCTCAACGCCACCGACGCGCCGTTGATGCCGGCAACATCCGGATCGTTCGTCGTGTCCGCCGAAAGCACCATGGCGATGACCTGGGTCTCGCAGCGGAAGCCTTCCGGGAACAGCGGACGGATCGGACGGTCGATCTGGCGGCTGGTCAGAATTTCGCGCTCGCTCGGACGCCCTTCGCGCTTGATGAATCCGCCCGGGATGCGTCCGGCGGCGTAGGTGTACTCGCGGTAGTCAACCGTGAGCGGGAAAAAGTCGATGCCCTCGCGGGGGTCGGCGTTGGCGCAGGCGGTGGCGAGAACCACGTTTTCGCCAATGCGAACGATGCAGGAGCCGTGCGCCTGCTTGGCCAGCTTGCCGGTTTCAAAGTGAATGGACTTACCGCCGTGCAGCTCAACTGTTACTTCATGCTTCGGTTTCATTTATCTTCCTTCCGTTGGAAAACGCAACCGATGCGGTCCCCGCGGCCGCTGCGGTCGCTGGAGTCCCAGGTCCTGGTACTCGCGCAAGGTCAATGCTCGCGATGTCCGGATGGATGCGGCAGCGGGATGGGGAGAATGGAATTCATGTCAGCCGAGAGGGGCTGAAACTTGGATCTGTGCGGGTGCCCCATCCCGCCTTCTTTTGGCAGGGTGGGCTCTTCCGAACACCCAATTCGAACTGCCCGCCACCGCACCATGGGCCATGGCAGGCGAATATCGTGACGCACAATACGCTTGAGAGCGGTATTTCAGTGGCTGGCCAGCTTACTTGCGGATGCCCAGTCTCTGAATGACGACTCTTGTAGCGTTCGGGGTCGGACTTTCTGAGGTAGTCCAGCAGGCTGCGACGCCTGCTGACCATCATGAGAAGACCGCGCCGGGAGGCATGGTCCTTCTTATGCGTCTTAAAATGCTCCGTCAGTTCACCAATGCGCGTACTCAGTATCGCAATCTGGACTTCCGGCGAACCGGTATCCGTGTCGTGAGTACGGTACTGGTCAATCAGGGCGGTTTTTTTCTCTCGGGCTAACACTGCTTCGGGTGCGCTCCTACTCTGTTTTTGTCGTATGTTGTTACGCCATAAAGAATAACACGCATACCGCGCCTTCCACCAAACGATGCAGCCGGGTGACTTCAGAACGATGGCGTATTCAGCACGTTCGGCTCATACGCCCGTAGCACTTTCTTCACGATTTCGAAGATTTTTGGTTCCGTACCATCGATCGACCGCCTCACCCAGAACCCCGCGGCGGTGTTGGCCAGGTACCAGTCATCGCCATTTTCTCGGGCCGTCGGGTAGCTGGAATAAAAGTCGCTCAGCCAAGTGCAGTCCGCATTCAGCTTTGATCCGACGTCCTGAAAGTTCATACGTTCTTGTTCCGCCTGTTCCTGGCTTATCCCTTGCGTGCGTTTCTTTTCAATCTGTTGTAGGTAGTCTGCCTTGAGCTTCTCCAGCGGAATGGGGTCGCCAGAAAACCTTGCCCACTGGTGCTTCCCTTCATCGTAGTCTTTCTTGACAGCTTGATATTGGATTTCGAAGTTGCGGTATTGCTCCGGCGTGGCAAACAGAATCTGATGGGAGTGATACAAAGCCCGCACCGTCGGTCCGATATAGGCCTTGTAGACTTCCTGCGTGACGCCGCGGAACCACGGGTCCGTCTGGTCCGGAATAATGTGTTGATCCAGCCAGTCCAGGAACTTGGGATTGTAGTGGCCGAATCCGACCGGGTCGAGCAGGTCGAGTTTTTTCGGGTCCTGCGGCCCAGCCGGGACAAAAATGCTCAGCCCCGAGATAGCCTCCACCTTGTCGAAACTCACGACGTTTCTCACCGTGCAGTAAAGGTAGCGGAACCCCATTTTCAAATACGTCTGGCAGTCAAAATCACCCGGCTCCTGTTTCTTGGTTTCCGTGCAGTCTTTGTTGGCGCAAAGGATGTCCGGTAACAGTGCATCCGGCGGCTGGGCGAGTTGTTGGGCCACCGCTGTCAGCCTGACGGCCTCGGCCTCCTTCGCTCCCAGATCGATCCACGTATAGCGAATGACCTCCTGCGCCGTTTGCTCTCTCGCCGCATCCGCTTTTTGCAGCTGGTCTCACCGCTTTGTGTCGCTGCATCAACGCGTAGCCTGCGACGAAGGCCAGCACCACGGCCGCCGCGATCGACACCTGCGTAATCAAGCGGCGCTGCTTCACCTTCCGGAGTTCTTCTTCTTCTGCAGCCTCGCTGCTGGCCTGTATGAATTCTCGCTCCTGCGTCGTCAGTTGATTCGGATGCTCCACCAGCCATCCTCGCGCGCGGTTCAGCTTCAGGCCGGTCAGCAGGGCGCTGCTCTTGTCTGCGTCCGGGGCTTGTTGCCAGTCGCTCAGGTCCTGCTCCAGTTGCTGCTTGCCGATCAGGAACTCGTGGGCAGCATCAAGCCACGACCGCAATAACGGCCATTTGCGAAGCAGGGCCTCATGCGCCACTTCAACCACGCGCGGACTGTCGCCGTCCTGTCGAACGATGAGCAGCCGCGCTTTGGCCAGCAGCTCCAACAGTGGCTGGGCCTTCGTCGGCAGCTCGTCCAGCCGCGCCGGACGCCGCACATACTCGCCCTGATCGTTGATCCTCACCATCGCCGGAACAAACGCCTCGCGCAACGCCGACAGTTCGTCCTCGGCAGGCTTCGCCTGCGCCAGCACGTCGTCAGCCGCCTTCCGCACCGCGTTTTCCAGCGGGCTGAGCCCGGCTTTCTCGTCACCCAGCGCCTCGTAGCCGTCGAGACTGAGATACTTGTTCGGCGACCGGTCGAGCAATTCCCGTAGCGCGAAAGCCAGCAGCGGCAGCGCGTCCTCGGTTTCGGCATCGCGGGTCGCCTGCTGCACGAATGCGTCTTCAACGCCCAGGCCCGCCACCCGCGCCGGGCCCTGGATGATCTGGGGGATGCGGCTCTGCGGCATCGGTCCAAGCGAAAACTCCTCGAACTTCGCTCTCAGGGCAGCCGCCGACTGAAGCTCTCCCAGGAAGTCTGACCGGAGCGCCATGACCGCCATGAACGGCAAGTCAGGGGCCATCGCCTGGTTGATAATCTCGAAAAATCGCCGCGCTTGCCCCGCCTCGGAGACGCCAAACAACTCCTCCGCCTGGTCGATGGGGATCAGGATCTGCGCGTCATTGACCCCGGCCTTCACGCGCAGCTTGTTGGCAACATCTTTCATCACCCGCGCCGGATCGCCGCTCGTCAGATCGCCCTGCAGCTTGGAGTAATCGGTGTCTGGACCGCAAGGCACTGCCAGCGCCATCGCCAGCTCATCGACCGGATGTGTGCGCGGCCGCATCGGCGGCAAAACGATCCAGTTGTGCCCCGCGCGCTTCAGTCTCGGAATGACGCCCGCCCGCAGCAGCGACGATTTGCCGGATCCCGACGACCCAAGCAGCGCAACCAGCTTGGCGCCGCCCTGGGCCCGCCGCGCTTCCAGTCGTTCGATCAGCCGCCGGATGTCGTCATCGCGCCCGAAGTAGATCGCCGCGTCCTCTTCCTGGAACGCGAGCAGTCCCGGAAATGGCGGCCGGCTGGCGTCCCAGGGAAAGCCGCCCTGTGCGTCGAGCGCGATCCGCACTAACTCGCGCGACAGCCGCTCCAGTCCTCCCTCGCGATCTTTCAGCAGATCCAGCGCCTGGATGTCCGGGGAGATCAGGGTGTCGCCGGTCGGCGCCTCGATCACCGGAAAGATCGCCTTTCCCAGCGCCCTGGCTTGCGTGAACTCGGCGAAGCACCACTTCGAGGCCATCCAGTTCGGCGTCTGAATGATGATGACGGCCTGCGACTGCTCCATCTCGCGATAGAGCTTCTTTTCCCAATCAGCCCCCGGGGGAATGCCCGAGTCCTTGTCGAAGTCGAGAAAAGTAGTCTCAAAACCCCGGCTCATGAGCCATACCTTGATGCTCGCAGCCGACTCATTATCTCGGCCCGAATGGGAGATAAACACGCGCGCCATGCAGTGATTTCCTGTCCTGTACCGGTCCTCTGGCGGAATTGTTGTTGGTGAGCGGTAAGACTATCTCAGACAGTATGCTCCTGCAAATAATGTTCACCACGGGCGCAGCGCCCAGACACCCTAGACGTCGGGGCTGGGACGCCGCAGATTTGAACGCTGCAGTCTCGCCACGATCCTTGAGCGCCCCCTAAGGAGTCTGAACCGCCTTCAAGATGTCGAGCAGTCCGTAACCGAATACGGCGTTGGGAACAGCGGGCCCGGCATACGAGCCGCAGCTTTGCGTGCTAGTCAAGGGATGCGCTGTCTTGGTTAGCTGTGCAGTGGTGGCAGCGACCTGACCGTTGAAAGACGGCCTGGCCTGCCACAGCAGAGCAACAGCGGCGGCAACATGAGGAGACGCCATCGAAGTTCCCTGCCAGTAGCCCTGGTACATGTTCAAGTAGGGAATGGCTGCCCGAATATTGTAGCCGGGCGCGACGAGCTCGGGTTTCAACCGGTTACTGCCGTCCACCGTAACCGGCCCGCGGCTGCTAAATCGTGCAATGGAGTTATACGAGTCGGTGGCGCCGACGCCGACACCGCTGGTGTAAATCGCAGGCGTGGTGGAGACGGTAGAGCAGTTCGGTCCGTAATTGCCTGCCGCCATGGACTGGAAGATGCCTGCCGCCGCCACCGCATTTTCGATCGCCTGTAGGGTGCTGAGCGAACAACCTTCACTGGCTGGACAGTCCCAGGAATTGTTGATGACGTCGGGCGCCATGGCCGGGTTCGCCAACTCGGGATGCCCCATGGGATAGGGCGCGATCAGGAACTGAAAGCACTCGATGTACTGCGCCGGGGAACCGACGCCGTGCTTGTCCATGTTGCGGCAAGCGATAAATTTCGCGCCGGGCGCTACGCCGACCTGGTTGCCCAGTCCGTCGTCGCCTACCATTTCGCTCATGGTGAATGTTCCGTGAAACTGCGGATCGATGGGAGTCGGCGAATGGTCGCTCGTGGCGTCGTGCCAGTTGTAGTTGTGATTGACGGTGGTTCCGTTCCATCCGCGGTAGTGGGATTTCAGGGAAATGTGGTCCCATTGCACGCCAGTGTCGGCGTTCGCGATCACCAAGCCTTCGCCATGAAAACCCATCGCCCAAACCTGGGGGGCGTTCACGCGCGCCACGTTCCACTCGATGGTTCCGGTTACCTGCTGGGTCGTCTGGCTCTGTTTGGACGCGTTTGGCCCGGTCGGGATTGAAAGGTTGGGCACTGGAATCGAACTGCGAACCTGGGGGTTGGCGTCGATCCGCATTACTTCGGTATGGCCTGCCAGTTCATACAATAAGTCGCGGCTGGCGGTGATCTTAATCATGTTGACGCCGTAATACGACTCGTAGGGTATGCCGCGGTCTTGTAGCATCTTGCGCATTGGGGCCTGGGTACGTTCGGCGACCGCCCGCAGCGCGTTGTAAACGTAGCGACCCTTTTCCAGCTTGGTGGGCAGGTTTGCTGCCCCGCTTAAGTCGGCCTGTTCGGCAAAAACGATGAGGGCTTCGCTGCTGCCGCCGAGGGCCGTTTGGGATGCCAGTCCCGGGGCGATCTTGGCCAGCGCGGCATAATCGGAGGCAAAAGCGGATAGCGATGCGACAAGCAAGTAGATCGCGAAGCACAAGCGTAAGATTGCACCAACCCGAAATTGGCGAACTGTCTGGGGCAGCACGGTAAATACGCTCTCGAAGTCAGTCATATCGGACGGACATACAGGTTCCGTTGGTTGCATTGAGAGACCTAGTTTTTGGATTTTCCGGACTTCTAAGGGCGGCCTGCGTAGTTCGGAATGTCGATACTAATCGTTATCGGCAACAATTTAGTGCCCCGTCAGGCTTAATTGGATTGCGGTTCGTGTGGCGGATGTTACGCTAAGATGGTAAAGGTACTCTTTTCAATACCTTAGGGAAGTTTGGGCGCGGTTACTAAAGTTTATAGAGTGTGCATTATTGCACAGACAAGCGGCGTGTTTTTGGTCCAGGCACGCTGAAACACACACACGCATGTCCCGTGCCGGGAACAACGGCAAAAGGGAACGCGGCCTTGAGGACCGCATTTTGTGCAGAATATCAAGAAGATCGTAGGCATAGGCAATTACAACGACATCTAGAATAAGCTGGCGCTTATCCCCACTGCACCGCGCGACCCGCCGAACTACAGGGCACGGTGCATCCACCGATCCCGGCTTCACCGATCGCGAGCGCGATCAGCCCGCCAGTCTGGGGCACAACAACTCAAAGGAAAATGAGAAGGGGAACCACGTCCGTCGTTGCAGCCGATGGACGTGCCTCCCCCTACTTGCGTTTTTTGACTCACTATCCTAAGCGGAATTTACGCAGCAGCAGTCCAAAAACGGACAGACCGCCGCCAATCAAAGCCAGCGACGAAGGCTCTGGGACCGCACTGGGTGCGTACGCGAAGCCGTAGCCCGCCGTACCATCCTGGGCCGACGTATAGCCGGTCGTGAAGAGCAGAGCGTTGGTTTCGATGACCAGCAACGGCGTCGTCTCGCCAGGAACGATTTCGTTGCTCGCACCATAGTTGAATGCAATCACCCGGCCGAACAAGCTGCGATCAATCGTCGCTGGATCATGAACTCCAAATGGATCGGTGCCTGCGTCGATGAGGAACCCAGCGAAGTTGTACATCGAGAACCGTTCGATCGGATCTCCACCATTATTCGTGAACTGGTAGACGAAATCCAAGCATCCGGCGCACCAGGTGTTGCCCGGGTCGGCATACACCCATTGGGTATAGTCCACTGAGAAAGTTACGGTCGTAATCGTGCCGGATGTCCAGGCCACCTGCGTCCCCGCGGGAAAGAGCGGACTCGGCGGCACTGAATTTCCGTTGCCGAGTATTGACGCATGGGCAAGCGGCGCGAGCAGGGCAATTGCCAGCAAGCATGCAAGTTTTACTGGAAGTTGGGTCTTCATCGTCTGGATCTCCTCAAACTTCAAAACACTTCGAACTGGAAAGAATGTGGACTTCTGAACTAGCGGGAACTTACGCGACAAGGTGATCGTCCCACTTCGTCAAAGTGGATACTGAGCAAATTTGCTCATTCCCGAAAATAGTTACCTCCGGCTGGTTACCAGGTCCCCTCGACCTCGCCCGGAAGGTGCCATTCCAGGGTTGGGCTGGGGTGGTGCATTTCCCGTCGATGCCTGCCATCCACCCAAGGCGACAGTAATTCCCTCCCGCCGCGACACCATCGACGATTCTCGCTACTCGTGGTCTAATGCTCTCCGCGAGGATTCCACTCCGATGACCGTTCTCCGAGCCTTCACCGCCGCGCTCGTGGTTTGTGTGTGCAGCCTGACTTCCGCCTCCCAACAGTCCCCCGCCGTAACCCCCGAGCGCGTCAACTCCGCCCTTGCCGAGCTTGATCCGTTCATCCGCTCCACCCTCGCCAGCACCAAGGTCCCCGGAGTCGCCGTCGCCGTCGTCTACAACGATCAGGTCGTCTTCCTGCGCGGCTATGGCGTTCGCAAGGTCGGAGACCCTGCCCCGGTCGATCCCGATACCGCCTTCGAAATCGCCTCATTTTCCAAGCCCATTACCTCTACCATCCTCGCGTCGCTGGTAGGCGAAGGCAAAATCAGTTGGGACGATCGCATCATTGACCTCGATCCCCGCTTCCAACTGTCGAACCCCGAGACGACCAAGCAGATCACCATCCGCGACTTCCTCTCCCACCGCAGCGGCCTGGCCACCGAATCCGGCGACATGCTCGAAGACCTCGGCTATTCCCGCCCCGACATCCTGTATCGCATGCGCTACTTGCCCCTCCCGGGCCAGTTCCGCAAGTCGTATGCCTATAGCAACTTCGGCTACACCACCGGGGCCATCGCGGCCGCCATCAAGCTGGGCAAGCCGTGGGAGACCATCGCCGACGAGCAGCTTTATTCCCGCCTTGGCATGACCTCCACCAGTTCGCGCTTCTCCGACTACGAAGACCGCGCCAACAAAGCGGCACTGCACATCTTCCTCGACGGACAGCCCGTCAACCGCTTCGTTCGCGAGGCTGACGCCGAAGCCCCCGCCGGAGGGGTCTCGTCCAGCGCCCGCGACCTCGCCCAGTGGGCGCGCTTGCAGCTCAATGATGGCAAGTGGAACGGCAAGCAGCTCATCGATGCCGCTGCCCTCGCCGAAACCCACAAGCCCCAGATGTGCACCAGTCCTCCCGACCCGGCGAAGCCCGGTGAATGTGTCGGCAACAAGTACTACGGCCTCGGGTGGGATGTCGGGACCACCGCCGACGGCCACCTGCAACTCGGCCACAGCGGCGCATTCTTCCTCGGCGCGTCCACCAGCGTTTACCTCATTCCCCAGGAGCACCTCGGAGTCCTGGTCCTCAGCAACAGCATGCCAGTCGGCGTTCCCGAGTCCATCTGCCTGTACTTCCTCGACATGGTCCACTATGGCAAGCCGCAGCGCGACTATCTTCCGCTGCTGCAGAAACTCTTCTCCAGCATGATCGCCGAGTCTCAGGACGCCTCGCCCGATTACGCCACCCTGACGCCGCCCACGACGACGACCGCCGCCAATCCGCTCACCGCCTATACCGGCAAGTATTCGAATGAGTATTTCGGGACACTGGAAGTTTCCGTCCAAGACGATCGCCTCATCCTGCGGCTTGCCGGCGTTCGGCAGCTACCACGAACTCGCGCACTGGGACGGCGACACCTTCACCTACTACTTCGCCAGCGAAAACACCGGCATCGGCCGCCGCGGCGCAATATTCTCGCCCAAGAAGAATCAGGTGTTAATCGAGATGCTCTCCCCTGAACACAACGCCGTCTTTACCCGTTCGCAACCGTGACCCAAAGTGAGGCCCGGCACGCCATGAATCTGTGGTCGTTATTGTTCTAGTTCCTGGCTCCGCGCCCAACTCGAGATTCAAAACTCGAAACTCGAAACTACCTTTAGTACATGTACCTTAGTAACTTGACCCCGGACGTTTCAGTCCTATACTCCGGCACAGGGATTCGTGTGTCGAATCCTGCAAGGCCGGCTACACGCCACCTCGCGAGCCAAGGCTCTTTGACAACCTGTTACCCTCTAGTTACGACCGATGTCCACAGTTATGCTCGATTGGCGTCGATTGGGTTGCAATAAGTCCTTATGGCAGAATCAAGTACGCATAAATCATTTGTTTTGCCGACTTTACACATGATCTTGCTTCGAAGTCATTGATTCTAAAGAACCCGAGGGGGAGGGGGGTGCGCTATCGGCGAGATTGCGCGTCTCTTCCGTAGGAATTGATGCAGTTTACCTTGTGGTGAATAACCTCATTCGCTCGATACCCGAATGCACCCTGTTTCGTCCATTCTGATACTGTACCGAGAGCAGCTAATGAGCCGGACGCCGCGCTAAATGGTGACATTCCGCAGGATCTTTAAGGCATTCCAATACCGCGACTTCCGCCTCATGTGGATTGGCGCTTGCACCTCCAGCATCGGCACCTGGATGCAGATTGTCGCGCAGGGCTGGCTCATCTACCGCCTCAGCCACTCCGCGTTTTTGCTCGCGCTGGACCAGTTTTTCGGTGGCATTCCCATCTTTCTGCTCTCGTTGCTGGGCGGGGTAATTGCCGATCGGATGGAACGACGGCGCATTCTTCTGGGCTCCCAATACATTCAATTGGCGAGTGCGGGATTGCTGACCATTTTGGTAGCAACGGGAACGGTTCACGTCTGGGAGATTCTCTCCCTCTCGCTGGTTTCGGGATTCGCCCAGGCCTTCGGCGGTCCCGCCTATCAGGCGCTGATTCCCACGCTGGTCGAGCGCGACGACATGCCCAACGCCATCGCGCTGAATTCCATCCAGTTCAACCTGGCGGTGACGGTCGGGCCGGCCCTGGGCGGAATGACCCTGGCCCGGTTGGGCGAGAAATGGTGCTTCGGTCTGAATGCAGCTTTCGTTTCTCGCTCCGATTGTGGCGCTGACCATGATCACGACGCGCTTCCTGCCGCGAGAAGACGACCGACTCGATGCTGAGCAGCTTCAAGCAGGGCATTCGCTTCGTGCGGAAGCAGGGCTCGATGGAAGCGCTGATTGTTCTGGCATTTTGCATGACCGCGCTGAGCATGCCGATGCGGACATACTTCCCCGTGTTCGTGAAGGACATCTTTCAAGCGCGGCCCTGAGACCTACGGCCAGTTGCTGTCGATGATGGGCATCGGCTCGATCTGCGGATCGCTGGCCATCGCCAGCCTCGGCAACTTCCGCCACAAGGGCCGCGTTGCAGTGCTCATGCTGATCAGTCTTGGCTCGGCGCATCTCAGCTTTCGCGCTGGTCGAAGTCGCTGGCCGTGAGTTATGTCGTGGTGTTGCTGGTGGGTTTCTCGATGATGGCCGTCTTTGCCACCGTCAACTTCGCTGGTGCAACTCATCACCACCGAACGAGATGCGCGGCCGCGTGATGAGCGTTTACAACTTTGCCTTCCGCGGCGGCATGCCGATGGGCAATCTCGTGTCAGGTTGGCTGGTGCCGGTATTCGGCGCTCCGATGGTGCTCGGCGTGAACGGATTGCTGCTGGTTCTGCTGGCGTCGTATTTCATCGTCACGCGCGCGCGCGTGACTTCGCTGTAGCTGATTGGCGCGCTACCGCGTCGATTTCTCCAGTAAATACAGATACGAGCGATAGACCTGTCCGGTGGCGCGCGTCATGCCGATTTCGCAGGTTCGGCTGCTGGAGTAACAAGCTTCCGGTTGCTTGTCTTTCACTTCGATCGCTTCCAGTCGAGTTGCTGACGCGGTCAAGTTCGGGCACAAGGAATCCGCGGTCACCGGCAAAGGCACAGCAGCCTGCGTCGAGCGGAACTAGAACCTTGTCGCTGCAAGCTCTAGCGATGGCTTCCAGCTTGGGCGCGATGCCCAGCTTGGTCACCGAACACACTGGGTGAAGTGCGACCGAAGCCGACTTCGTGCTCACGCGCAGCTTGGGCAGCAGCGAGTCATGCGCGAACTCGATGGAGTCGAGGAACGTCATCTGGTCGAAGCGCTGCTGGTTCTCATCACTCAGATAGCCGCGAGCGTTGCGGAAGCCGTAAGTACACGGACTCGTATCGACGACGATCGGCAGCCTTCCCTGCTCCGACCACGCCCAGCAACGCTCGATGGCGTGGTTGACCGCGATCTCGTGGGCGTCGCTCAGACCCTTCGAGGAAAACGGCGTCCCGCAGCAGGTCCCGGCAACGTCGTCGGGAATGTACAGCGGCACGCCCGCGCGCCGTCCAAGCTCCAGGATCACCTCCATCAGCGAACGGTCGTGAGGTTCGCTTGGCAGTCGTCCCATCGTCCGCGAGATGCACGACGGAAAGTACACTGCCTGCGCGCCGCTTCGCGTGGTCTTCGGAACGCTTTCGGCCGCATGCGGCATGTCGGCTGTCCACTCGGCCATATTGTCGCCGACTACGCTCTTCATCACCTGCGACATCGAACGCACAGCCGATGCGCCGATTACCGACTGCGCAGCGTGTCCCATGCGCAGTGTCCAACGAAGCATTGTCTCGGTCGTCGCGAAATGAGAGGCAATTCTGGCTGCCCACTTCTGGGACGCGGGCGTTTGCCGTAATCGGCGGAACCGCTTCACTAGTTGCCCGGTGTCGATGCTCACCGGACACGCCGTAGCGCAAAGTCCGTCGGTGGCGCAGGTGTCGAGCGCGGAGTACGGAAAATCGCGGCCTAGAGCCTGAAAGAGTTCGATCGCAGCATGCCTAGTAGCGGGATCAACTGGTTCAGGAAGTTCACCCACAGCTGATGGATCTACGATCTGTGAAAGCCGCTCCATCTCGCGGCGCACGACAATGCGCTGCCGCGGGGTCAGCGTTAGTTCGCGGCTCGGACACTTGGACTCGCAGTAGCCGCACTCGATGCACTTGTCGACCTCCGGCTCAACGGTTGGAATGCGCTTGAGGTTCTGCCAGGTGCGCGCGCGGATCGGGATTGATGATGACGCCCGGATTGAGCAGGTCATGCGGATCGGCCAGCTCTTTCAGCCGCCGCATGATCTCGTAGCCTTCGCTGCCCCACTCGGTCTCGACGAACGGCGCCATGTTGCGGCCCGTGCCGTGCTCGGCCTTGAGCGCGCCGTCGTAACGCTTGACCACCAGTTCCACCACGTCGTCGATGAAGCGCGCGTACTGATCGACCGCGGCCTGGTCGTTGAAGCCCTGCGTGATGACAAAGTGCAGGTTGCCGTCTTTGGCGTGGCCGAAGATGATGGCGTTGTCGTAGTCGTGCTTGCGGAAGAGCTTGGTCAGGTCGAGCGCGCCGTCGGCCAGCCGTTCGATGGGAAACGCAACGTCTTCGATGATGACTGTCGTGCCGGTCTTGCGCACCGAGCCGACTGACGGAAACATGCCCGAGCGAATCTTCCACAACAGCGCCTGCTCTGCCGCAGCATGGGTGAACCTTGCAGGTTCGAGCAGCTTGAGGCCGAACCGACCGCGTCGGCTGCCAGTTGCTCGAGCTGCCGCCGCTCGCTCTCTTCCGCTGACTGAAACTCAGCCAGCAATCCCGCAGCACCTTCCGGCAGCGTGCGCAGCGACTGCGGAATGCCGGCCTGCGTCTCGACCGAACGCAGCGAGGCGCGATCCATCACCTCGAGCGCCTTGGCTCCCGCCTGGCGCAACGGGACGATGGAGTCGGCCGCCGCGTACAAGATCGGGAAACAGCAGCAGCCCGGTGTACTTCACCGGCAGATCAGGCACGGTATTTAGCACCGCCTCGGCGATGAAGGCCAGCGTTCCTTCGGCAGCCGATGAGCACGTGCTGGAAGATGTCCACCGCGCGGTCGTAATCGAGAAACGCATTGAGCGAGTAGCCGGTGGTGTTCTTCATGCGGTACTTGCTGCGCACGCGCTCGCGCAGCGCCGCATTCGACTTCCAACTGCGCCTTAAGGTCGAGAACGCCCTGCGCCAGTTCCGGCTCGAGCGCGTGGAACTTGCTCGTCGGCATCGGGCTGCGGCGGTGTCGATGACGGTGCCCGACGGCAGCATGAAGGTCATGGAGTGCAGCGTGTGGTAGGCGTTCTGGTCCACGCCGCAGCACATGCCGCTGGAGTTGTTGGAGAGGATGCCGCCGATGGTGCAGGTTGCAATCGAGGCCGGATCGGGCCCGATCTTCGCGCCGTACGGCACGAGCAGTTGGTTGGCGCGCGCGCCGATTACGCCGGGCTGCAGCCGGATCTTCTTCCCGCTGTCTTCGACCGCGGCATTGCGCCAGTGTCGCGCCACCTCAACCAGCAAACCGTCGGAAATCGACTGTCCCGACAGGCTCGAGCCGGCAGCGCGAAAGGTCATGGGAATTCCGTGACTGCTGGCTGAACTGAAAGAGTTTGTCGACTTCTTCTTCGTCCTTCGCCAGCACTACAGCCGGGGAATCAGGCGATAGAAGCTGGCGTCGGAAGCAAACGCGATGAGGTCGATAGGCCGAATGAGGATGCGGTCGGCATCAAGCTGGGCGCTGAGCGCCGCCTTGATTTGAGAAGACGTTTGCGGTCCGGAGGTCAGAACAGTTGCAGCCATTGTGAATGATTCCCTACTTAAGCCGCGACCTGCGCAAATCAGAGCGAGGCGCGACAGACTTCTCCCGGCGAACGCGACATTCGCGTTCCCCGGGAGAACTAGACGAAGTTACAACTTGCTCGGAGGGCGCGCCTCCCCGCTTACTGCAAGACCAGAT
Source organism: uncultured Acidobacteriaceae bacterium (assembly GCA_963751155.1). Classification (GTDB taxonomy): domain Bacteria; phylum Acidobacteriota; class Terriglobia; order Terriglobales; family Acidobacteriaceae; genus DASRAA01. The sequence goes on from CAVVTL010000014.1 coordinate 244,644, forward strand.
GAGTAAACGGGGCAACGTACGCCATCAGAAACACCAGGACTCCCACCAGACAGGCCAGTGCGATGCTGTGGAAGAATACGTAGCGCAAAATGTCTCCTTCGTGGCCATACCACTCGGTAGCGGTACTGGCGACCACGATGCTCTGCGCATCGATCATCTTGCCCATGACGCCGCCGCAACTGTTGGCTGCCGACATCAAAATCGGCGACACACCCACCTGCTGCGCCGAAATCTTCTGCAAGCTGCCGAACAGCACGTTCGAAGAAGTATCAGATCCCGTCAGCGCGACGCCCAGCCATCCCAGCAGCGTTCCGAAGAAGGGATAGAAGTGCCCGGTGCGGGCGAAGGCCAGGCCCATGGTGGCGTCCAGTCCTCCATAGCGGGTGAGGAAGCCGATCGCCATCATGGCTGAAATGGTGAGCAGCGAGAACCTCACGCGCACGATTGTCTTCAGATAAATCCTGAAGATGTCACGGATGCCGAAACCCATAATGAAGCCCGAAATGATCGCGGCGATGAAAATGCCTGAGCCAGTCGCACTCAACCAATTCAGCCCGAAAACCGCGGGTTCCTTGGTGTTCTTGGCCACGACCGGCGGGACGCGCTCGATCAACTTATTCAAACCGTGTACGGGATATTGGGGGTTGGTGATCTTACTGGGCGGCGTGCTCCAACTGGCCGTCGAGGTGAAGACTTTTTCCGGCGTGTTCATGATCTTCTTGCCGGTGAAAGTACCCCAACAAAAAACGATGACGCTCAGGATGAGCCAAGGCAGCCAGGCGCGAGCCACTTCTCCGCGGCTGTATCCGTGCGAGGCGCGGTGGTCGGTTTTCTTTTCCTCTCCTTCGAAGGTCCAGACCCGTTTGGGATGCCACACCCTCAGGAAAGCGATAAGAACCAACATCGAGACCACGGCGGAGATAACGTCCACTAGCCACGGACCGTGATGGTTGGAAATGAAGTACTGCGAGGTCGCGAACGAAGCGCCGGCCACCAGAATGGCAGGCCAAATCTCGATCATTTCCGAGAATCCCACAAACGCCCAGATCAGCCAGAAGGGGACTAGCAGCGAGAAAAACGGCAGGATGCGTCCGGCCATCGCGCCCAGAGTGATCTCGCTGAAGCCGGTAACTCCGGCCAAGGCGATGATGGGCGTGCCAAGCGCACCGTAAGCCACCGGCGCGGTGTTGGCGATGAGCGACAATCCGGATGCTTGCAGCGGCCGGAATCCCAGTCCAATCAACAAAGCGGCCGTCACCGCGACTGGAGTCCCGAATCCCGCAGCGCCTTCAAAAAATGCGCCGAAGCTGAAGGCAATCAACAGAAGTTGTAAACGGCGGTCCTGGGTGATGCCGGTCAGACTGTGTTTCAGCACCTCGAAGCGCCCCGCCTCGACCGTTAGCTGGTAGAGGAAGATGACATTCAGAACGATCCAGCCGATAGGAAACAGCCCGTACAGCGATCCATAGACCGCCGTGGCAAACGCCATGCGCGTCGGCATTCCGAATCCCAAGATCGCCGTCAAGAGTGCGGTCGCGAGTCCGGCAAGCGCTGCGTAATGCGCTTTGGTATGGCCGAACGCGAGGGCGCCGAGCAGCACGACCACGGGCAGCGAGGCGATGAGTGTGGATAACAACCAGTGACCGGTCGGATCGTACTGTTGCTTCCAGCCCGAAGAGAGCTCAGGCAACCGAAGAACAATCACAGCGGCCACGACGGCCAACACGGAGAATGCGACATCAGTCCATCCGGCTGACGCTGGTTTGGACGCCTTTGCAGCTTCCACGGGACCTGCCATGAGTACTCCTCCTGAGAGAGCACAATTCAACTGCGGAATAGCGTAAAAAGTTCGCGAGAATATTACGCGGGAAACTTTACGTTAGCCAGCGGAATGTGCGAGCGGACATAACTCACTGTCGGCTGTGACGTAGCGCACAAATTGGAACACCGATCGACCACCAAGGGCCACGAGCTACAATGAGCGCCAATGAAGCCGGCCGCCAGGAGGCTATCCCCGACCCGCGAGGAACGTCATGAGCGCTAAACCGCCCAAAGTCTCGAACACCGTCACGCAGCGGCCCTGGATACTCACGCTCACGGCGCCGGAGCGCAGCACCCTGGTCGCGACCTTTCTGGGATGGGCGCTCGACGGCATGGACGTGATGGTTTACAGCTTCGTCATTCCGGCGCTAATCGCAGCCTGGCACATCAGCAAAGGACAGGCCGGCTTGCTGGGCACAGCCGCGCTGTTGATCTCAGCCGTCGGCGGATGGCTGGCCGGACTGCTGGCAGACCGCTTCGGCCGGGTACGGGTCCTGCAAGTCACCATCGTATGGTTCGCGTTCTTCACGTTCTTGAGCGGATTTACCAATTCGTTCTGGCAATTGCTGATGACGCGCGGACTACAAGGCCTTGGCTTTGGCGGCGAGTGGGCGGTCGGCTCGGTGTTAATGGGAGAGGCCATTCGCGCACAGCACCGTGGCAAAGCGGTCGGAACTGTGCAAGGCGGATGGGCCATCGGTTGGGGCATCGCGGCAATCTTTTATACCGTGCTCTTTTCGAAATTTCCTGCCGCCATAGCGTGGCGGGCAATGTTTTGGATTGGAATTCTCCCCGCGTTACTGGTGTTCTACATTCGACGCAATGTTCCCGAGCCTGAGGTGTTCCACCAGACGCAGGAGAGAGAAGCGGCCCTCGGGAGAAAGAGCCGTTTCCTGGAGATATTCAGCCCCGAGCTGGTGAAGATCACTTGCCTCACCGCGTTGCTGGCAACCGGCGTACAAGGTGGTTACTACGCCATCACCACATGGTTACCTACGTTTCTGAAGACGGTGCGTGGCCTCTCGGTATTCAACACCGGCGGTTATCTCTTCGTGGTGATCGTGGGCTCGTTCGTCGGGTACATGGTCAGCGCGTGGCTGGCCGATCGCCTGGGCCGCAAGAGGACGCTGATCCTGTTTGCGGTGTGCTCGTTCCTCACGGTGACGGCGTACACCTATCTGCCCATCAGCAATCAACTCATGCTGGTGCTGGGATTTCCGCTGGGCTTTTTCGCGTCGGGGTCGTTCAGTCCGGTGGGGGCATTTTTTACGGAGCTGTTTCCCAGCCGGTTGCGGGGTTCGGGTCAGGGGTTTTCGTACAACTTCGGTCGCGGCATCGGAGCGCTATTTCCTACGCTCGTCGGCTACCTCAGCGCCAGAATTACGCTGGGACACGCGATTTCCGTGTTTGCCGTGGCAGCCTATCTCATCATGATCGTGGCTGTGCTTCTGCTGCCGGAGACACGAGGAAAAGAGCTGCAGGTCTATGAATGAGCCGCTGTGGCGGAGGTCCGAGAGGCCCGTCAGAAATTATTTGCTGCGCTGAACCCAAAGTGGGGGTATATATTCGTTCCGAATACCCGTTACTCCGGCGTTGTTGAGTATCAAGACTTGCGTGGTTTGGTCGTTCGTGACTTTTGGGTGAACGCTCGCGCATCCAACCCCAGGCGTTCTCCCATTCATCGAGGAGAAGGCTGATGAATACATTTCCAATCATGCTGGGAACGTTGTGCGTGTTTGCGCTGGGTTATCGCTACTACAGCGCATTCATTGCAGCCAAGGTGCTGGTGCTCGATGATCGCCGCGTCACGCCGTCACACACCTACGAAGATGGACATAACTATGTACCTTCGCCAAAGTGGGTGCTCTTCGGACATCACTTTGCCGCGATTGCTGGCGCCGGTCCGCTGGTTGGCCCAACCCTGGCGGCACAGTTCGGCTTTGCTCCAGGGTTCTTATGGATCCTCATTGGGGCGGTGTTGGCCGGCTGCGTTCACGACTTTACCGTGCTGGTGGCTTCGGTTCGACACAAGGGCAAGTCGCTGGCGGACGTGGCGCGCACCGAGATCAGCCCGGGTGCCGGCCTGGTCACGATGATCGCGCTTCTGTTCATCCTGCTGGTCACGCTGGCTGGACTGGGAGTGGTGGTAGTCAACGCACTCGCCGACAGTCCGTGGGGCGTGTTCACCATCGGTTGGACGATTCCCATCGCGATCGGGATGGGTCTGTACATGTTCAAGAGCACGCCAGGGCAGATCAAGATCGCAGGTCCCAGCGCGGCTGGCGTCGTTTTGCTGATCGGCGCCGTGATCGGTGGCCACTGGTTTGCCGCCTCGCCCTACGCCAGCATGCTCACGTTCAATGCGCACCAGATCACCTTCCTGATGATGTCTTACGGGTTTATTGCCTCGGTGCTGCCGGTATGGTTCCTGTTGGAACCTCGCGATTACCTCTCCACCTACATGAAGTTGGGAACGATTGTGCTGCTCATCGTGGGCGTCTTTATCGTTCACCCCAACATTCAGTTCCCAGCGGTGACCCAATTCATCCATGGCGGCGGCCCGATCATCAAGGGCAAGCTGTTCCCGTTCCTGTTTGTCACCATTGCCTGTGGCGCGATTTCCGGTTTCCACGCCCTGGTTTCTTCCGGTACTACACCCAAGATGCTGTGGCAAGAAACCGACGCTCGATTCATCGGCTATGGAGCCATGATGTGTGAAGGAATCGTCGCGGTGCTGGCACTGATCGCAGCGACGTCCATGTATCCCGGCGACTACTTCGCTATCAACACCGCACCCGCGGTCTTCGCCAAGTTGGGGATGCACACGGTAAACCTGGATATGTTCTCCGCTGAAGTGGGCGAGAAACTCGCAGGACGAACGGGCGGAGCCGTCTCGCTGGCCGTTGGCATGGCGCAAATCTTCAAGGGCCTGCCTGGCATGAAGACGCTTACAGGCTACTGGTATCACTACGCCATCATGTTTGAGGCCCTGTTCATTCTGACCACGGTTGACACGGGAACCCGCGTGGCACGGTACGTCATGCATGAACTGCTGGGCAAGGTGCACAAGCCGTTCACCAACACCGCGTGGTTGCCGGGAAACCTGATCACTTCCGCCGTCGTGGTAGCGGCCTGGGGCTATTTGATTTACACCGGTAACATCTCGACCCTGTGGCCGCTATTTGGCACTGGAAATCAACTGCTGGCCACCATCGCACTGGCGGTGGTCACCACGTTCCTGGTGAACATGGGCAAGGTGAAATATGCCTGGGTAACGGCGGTTCCCATGTGCTTTGTCGGAGTAACGACGCTGACTGCGGGCGTTCTCTCGATTGAGAACATTTATTGGCCGCTGGCGCACACGTCGGGCAAGGAGTTTCAAGGCTATCTCGACTCCGCGCTCATGATCATTTTCATCGTGGGCGTAGTACTGGTTCTGATCGAGGCCAGCAGACGGTGCTGGAAGACTCTGCATGGCGAGAAGATTCCAGAAGAGGCATTCGGACCGGTCGCCGAGGGGGCGGAAGTCAACATGACCTGTTGCTGACCCTTGGTCGTGGCGCTGGAAGAAACTTGACCAGCGGTTACAAATTCAGAGCAACCCTCAATCGCCAATCTTGCTTGGATCCGGCCGATTGAGGGTTGCCCTCTTTGGTACCTCCTCTAGCCTTGTCCGGTGATCTTGCTTCGCTAGGGCCGTACTCTCCCGAAAACATACCTCACGCCAATTCCGTCACGATCCAACCAATCGTTAAAGTTCCCTGCTGCTGCGGAGCCCGCATCCCACGAATCCACAAAAGTTGTACGGTGCCCGGCGCCCCCCTAGCCGCGCGCAGGTTCTGCCCGTCCAGAGGCATATCCATGGCTCTTGCCGATCGCATTGAGCCCGGTTCATCCGCACAAATGTGAGCAATATCACAAGAATCAGTGACCTATGCCGCAGCCAGTAACTTGTGGTTCACATAACTTTTTCGACCAAGGCAAACTTGCAGATGGGAACGGCGCGACTCGAGGCCCACCGGTACGGAGGGCAGTCCTGTCCCACAGCAAATGCCCCAACTTTGGAGGCGACGATGCATTCTTTCCAATCAAGGGTACGAACTGTGGTAGCCGCTTCGATCATGTTGATCCTGGCATTTTTGTTGATGCCAAGCTCAAGTGCCGCGGCGCAGCCGCAGTCTGATGATCAGAACGCGGCCAAATCGACTACCGCGAAAACCACCCATTCCGCAAAAGCAAAAGCCGCACCAAGCTCAAGCTCGGAAGAGATCAGGCAACTGAAAGACGCAGTTGCTGCCCAACAGCAGCAGATCCAACAGCTCCAGCAGCAGATCGAAAGTCGCGATAACGCGATGCGACAGGTCAAGCAAGAGACCGATCAAAATGCCGCCGATGCAAAGCAGGCAGCGGCGACGGCCCAGCAAGCAGCCGCAGCCGCCAACAAAGCCAATGGCTATGACACAGAGGACGCAGCTGCGATGAGTACGCTGCACTCCTCCGTGGTTGACCTGCAGAGCGCAACGCAGACCAACACGAAAGACCTGACCGAAGCCAAGAAGTCCCTGGTCATGCTGGAAAAGCCCTACCAGATCCCGGCTGCACCGAAGGTCGTCCCTGCGATCGCTCCCGTCCGGGTGCTCTCGCTCGATCCGGCGAAGAAGGAAGGGCTGACACCGGGAATTATGTTAGGCGGGGTGACCATGACGCCGTACGGCTTCATCAAGGCCACCGCGGCCTACGACTCACTGGATCCAACAGGCGATGATTTTCCCCGGCCGGCCTTCTCGGCCGCGGACACCGGCCCGAACAACAATCCCGAGTTTCACATGAAGGCCCGCTCCACTCGTTTTGGTTCCAAGTTCGAATGGCCAGACGTGTCCAAGAACATTACGATTACGGGGCAAATCGAAGCTGATTTCGAAGGCAACTTCAGCGCCGTTGACAACCGCAACGTCTCCACCATCCGCAGCAATGCCGTGCAATTGCGTCTGGCCTACGGGCGCATCGATTGGAACGTGAGACCGAACACGGACGTCTTCTTCGAAGGCGGACAAGACTGGACCATCTTCGGATCCAGCGCGATGATGAACTTGTTCGAGACCACGTTCTATGGCGCTTACTGGGGCAATTTGTACGAGCGGTCTCCCCAGTTCCGTGTCGGCTTAGTGCAGAAGCTGGGCGGATCGAGAAACTTCAAGATTTCTCCCGAGTTCGCCGTCATGATGCCGTCCGAAGGCGACCTCCCGGCGAATGCTGTTACCTGTACCTCAGCCAACATTACCGCAGGCAGTTCCTGCACTGTCGTTAACGGACTGGCCAACCAGATTGGTTACGGCGAGCGCCAGGGCGCTGACTGGGGCAAACCTGAAATCGAATCTCGCGTAGTCCTCCAGTTCCAACTTGACAAGGCGCCCGGTGTCGTTCCCGCACAGATCCTCTGGAGCGGTTTCTACAGCGGTCGCCAGGCAACCGTACTCGCTTCGGCCATTCCCACTGCATACAAGAGTGCTTTCCCGACCGGGTACGACGCTACCAGCAACGGATATGGCAATCAGATAGCGTTGTCCCTTCCAACTCGCTGGTTCACCGTCGTCGCAAGCGGCTACCAGGGAGCCGATCTGCGGTTCTTCTTCGGTGGCGAGACGTTGTCCAACTACAACCAGGCGGGCGGTTTAACCGCTATAGCGGACGGGTTCTCCGTGGATCGTGCCTCAACCGTCCTGTTTGGCACCAATGCTGCCGGCCAGGCAGTTGCGGCTCCCCAACTTCCGGTGCGCGGTTACGGCGGTTTCGTTCAGCTTGGAATGCCGCTCTCGCGCTGGTTTAATGCCGATCCGAAGGGCAGAAATGCCGGCTGGCAGGCGTACGTCGAATACGGTATCGACGCGGCAAATGCCAACGACTTCAAATTGGCCAAGGGCATTAACGCAACGACCGGCGCCGGTCCCATCAAAGACACTCTCAAGGGCGTAACGATCTTCTACAAGATGAACCCTTGGGTCCAGTTTGGCTTTGAAGAGGGCAAATACCAGGGCTTCGCCCTTCCCAATACCAAGGGCATTTGCACGACGAAAGTCGCTGGTGTGCCGTCTTGTACGTCTACCGATTGGCGGTCGGAGTTCGGACCGATCTTCACCTTCTAACAGCCAGACGACTGGTTTTGATCCAACCGGGGGTGGGCGTGAAAGCGCTCCACCCCCTTTTCCCTGTCCGGGCTGCGAAGCTGTTATGTTGGCCGCCATTTTTGCGGCAAGCAAACCGCACTGGCACGAATCAAAAGAGACCGGTCGGTCAGTGAGCAACCGTTTTGCATGTGTCAGCTACATGTGTCACAGTTTTCACTTCGAAGACCACATACTCTCTCACGCTGGAGGCGCCGCCTGCGCTCGTGGCATCCTCAGTTCTCGTCCCAGGTTTGCCAGTGACGGTAATTTCGTGGCCGACATGTGGGCCGAGCTTTCGGGCGGCTCCAGACAACGCATGAACAGTCCCGTCGTCTTCGGTCAGGATGTACTGGCTTATCACAAGCTTCAGGCATCCTTGAAGTGTCGTCGACTCCGACGAGCCAGAGTTCTGGCTCTTGTCCGACGCGGAGCTGGCTAATTCTGCTTGTAAGCAAACGGCGGAAAGGACCAACAGGACTGTAAGCCGTAGGGACATGCGCATCAAGGGCCTCCTGGGGCTGCTGCGCAACTCATTCTATTGGAAATCGAGCTGTGTTGGTTCGCTTAAGCAATCGGACAAGGGAAGTTGACCGTCACAAACCCAGGTAAGCCTTCCGCACCTCGTCCATGCCTGCGACGTCGCGAGAGTTTCCTTCAATTTCCACCCTGCCCTCCGCCAGAACATAGGTGTAATCGCTCAAAGCCAACGCCAGGTGCACGTTTTGTTCGACCAGCACGATGGTCAGGCCCTGTTTGCGCAAGGCCTTCAAAGAGAGGAAGAGTTGCTGCGCCAGCAGCGGCGACAGTCCAAGCGAAAGCTCGTCGATCATCAAGACAACGGGTTCCTGCATCAGTCCCCGCCCCATGGCCAGCATCTGCTGTTCGCCGCCGGAAAGCGTAGAGGATTGCTGCTTGCGTCGTTCCTTCAGCCGAGGGAATGACTCGTACACACGTTCCAGGTTTTGCTTGTGTCCCTTGCGCGCACGCCGCGCATAGGCCCCCATTTCCAGGTTCTCCTCCACCGACATGTCAGAAAAGAGCTGCCGCCCTTCAGGCACCAGCACCAGTCCCCGGTTGGCGCGGGCATGCGGCGGAAGCTTGGTGATGTCTTCCCCGTTCAGCAACACTTTGCCCTTCCAGGAGCGAACGCTTCCCATCACGGTACGCAAGGCCGTGGTTTTTCCGGCGCCGTTCGCGCCGATGATGGTGGTCAATTTGCCAGGCTTCACCTGCAAGGAGATGCCCCACAAAACCTGCACTTCGCCATAGCCGGACTCGATGCCTTTGATTTCGAGAATGGTGTCCATCACGCATTCTCCAGCAGCTTATCGGCAATGTCAGGGTCGCCCAGGTAGGCCTCGATCACTTGCGGGTCGCGTGCGACGTCGGCCGGCAGCCCCTCGGCGAGCTTTTGCCCGAAGCTGAGCACTACGATGCGATCGGAGAGGTTCATGATGGCCTGCATCACGTGTTCGATCATGAATACCGAGACTCCACTATCGCGAATGCCGCGGATAATCTGGATCATCTGCTCAATCTCGGTGGGATTGAGCCCCGCCAGTACCTCGTCGAGCAGTAGCAACTTGGGACGGGCCGCAAGTGCGCGAGCGACCTCCAGCCGCTTTTTGCCCGCAATGGTGAGCGAACGCGCCGACGTCTCGGCACGGTCGGCCAAGCCGACGCGCTCCAGCACCGCCATGGCGGCAATACGCGCCGCCGACAGGCCTAGATTGTCGCGGCCAAAGCAAGCGCCTACCGTCACGTTCTCCAGGACGGTCATGCCGTTCAGCGGCTTTACGATCTGATGGGTGCGCGACAGGCCCAGATGGACAACTTCGTTGGGCGGGCACTTGGTGATGTCGGCGCCATCGAAGAGAATCTTTCCCTGGTTAGGCTTGTAAACTCCATTGACGATGTTGAAAAGCGTGGTCTTACCCGCGCCGTTCGGGCCGATCAGCCCGAGAATCTCTCCTTTGCCAATCGTGAAGCTCACGTCGCTGACGGCCAGCAGGCCACCAAACCGCAGGCTAACGCCTTTGACTTCCAATAAGGCGCTCATTCGATCACCTTCCTGGCGCGCGGAAACAGGCGATAGAGCCAGCCAATCAGGCCGCCCGGGGCAAACAACACTACCAGCAGCAAGAGTCCACCAGCGATGACCAGGTGGAAGTTCGAGAGCCGCGGCGAGGTCAGCAGGTAGGAGCGCAGCCGTTCATAGAGTCCGCCACCCAGAGCAGCGCCCACAACCGTTCCCTGCCCTCCCAGCATGAGCATGACGATACCTTCCAGCGAAAGCATGTATTCAAACGCAATGGAAGGATCGATCATCCCGTTTTTGTAGAACATCAACGCTCCGGCAACAGCAGGTAGAAACGCGGACACGCTGTAGATGATCGCCTTGAATAACCGGGAGTCGATGCCCAGGACTACTGCGGCATCCTCGTCTTCTCGGATGGCAAAGAGGCCCAGCCCAAACTTCGAGTTTTTAATGGCGAGGCTCAATATCATCGACAGGGCCATTACCCCAATAATCAACTTGTACGTGGTCCAAAGTGCGCGCATGGGCCCGCCCAGAGGCGCGTAGGCGTCGAACGAGACATACATGCCGGTCGAACGTCCCCAAGGGTCGAAATTCGAGACGAACGCCTGTACCGCCACCAGAACGCCAATTGTCGCCAGCGCAAAATAGGCTCCTCGCAGCCGCAGGATTCCAATGCCGAACAGCAGTGCCAATAGACTGACACTCACGCCGGCAACCAGCGGCCGCCAGTATGAGGTTCCAGTGCCGGACGGTGGCCAGGTATAGACCCACGTAGCCGCCCAGCCCGTAAAAGACAATGTGTCCGAAGTTCACGTAGCCGGTGTAGCCAATCATCAGGTTCAGGTTGCTGGCCAGAATCACGGCCACCGCGACCAGGATCAGATCTTCTCGCAGCGCAACATTGTTGCCGTGCAGCGGAACGGCAATCATCAGCCCGGCAAACACCAGCGTCAGCCAGAAGACGGGACGGCGCAGAATGCCTCCGCGACGGGTCGCCGACGGCAGCGCTACCGGCCTCGAGCCTGGCGGTGGATCCGCGCCGGCCGCAGTCGATACGCCCGAAGATGGTTGCGTGCTCATGCGGTCGCCTTGGCGAAGATGCCCCGCGGAAATGCCACCAGCACCACCACGAACAGGCCAAATTCAATCAGCGGGATCCAACTGACCGCGAGGAATGGTGTGGCAGCTCCTTCCAGCAAACCGAGGAGCAGCCCGGCCACCAGCGCCCCGAAGGGCCTGCCGAGTCCGGCCAGGACCGTTACCACGAAGCTCTTTAGCTGGTAACTTCCCCCGGAAAGAATGGTGAAGGGAAACAACGTTGATACCAGTGCGCCCGAGGCGGCGGCCAGGGCAATGCCGATGGCAAAGGCCAGCGCCAGAACGGTGGTCGAGGATATCCCCATCAATTCGGCCGCCTCGCGATTGTCAGCGACCGCCCGAATCGCCTTGCCGTGGCGGGTGCGATACAGAAACAACTCCAGCGCCAGCGCAATGACAACTGCCGCCGCGGCAGCCGCCATGTGGTTCCCGGTGAACGTATAGAGTCCAACGGTGAAGCCGGGCAGGCTGAAGTTCACGTTGTACGGGCTGGTGCTCCAGATGGCGGTGCCTGCGCCGATGATGATCATGTTCACCGCGAAGGTTGAGAGCAGACTCGACAACTGTGGCCGGCCGATGACCCAGTGCACCGCTGTCCAGTAAACCAGGGCGCCAAACACCAACCCCATGGCGATGATCGGCAGCAATAGGAGGTAGGCATTCAAGTGAAAGGCCGTGAACAACAGGTACATGCCGAACATCCCGAGCGCGATGACCGCCCCGTGAGTGAGATTGATGACGTCCATCACTCCCCAGATGAGGCTCAATCCCATCGCCGCCAGCCCGTACACCGCGCCGATGAGCAGGCCGTCGATCATGGAAGCTAGGATTCCAGACATATCTCACCCTGCCGCAGCCTTCCGCTAACGTGAAGTGAGGCTGCGCCATTCTCCTGAGGCTGTGTTCTCCACGTTTAGTGGATCGGATATACCAGATTGGCGCTCTTGGCGGCCAGCGGCCAGACCACCTGTTTCACCGGTGCTCCGGATTTGTCTTTCTGCCACTGCGCCAGAACCATCGAGTGCCCAATCTGCAGGCCATGGTCACTCGCGCTCGTGGCAAATTTCGTCTGTCCGTAGAACGTGGTGAGGTCGGTAGCGTTTAACGCCCCCGCGACTTTTGCCGTGTCAGTCGAGCCGGCTTGCTCGATGGCGCGCTGCAAAATCAATCCGCAGGCGTAACCGCCCGCCGATTCATAGCTCGGTGGCACATTATATTTTGCGGTATAGGCCTTGGCGAAATCAGCGCCGCTCGGGCCATACTGGGCCTTGAAAGCGGTCTGCGGTTCCCACTGCGACGGCACAACCACGCCTACGGCGGCTTCGCCCAGTTCGCTCCATTGCGGGCTGTCGGGAGCCACCAGGAGCGTGATCATCTTCAGATTGACCTTATGGCTGTAGAGTTGCCGCGCCAGGGTCGATCCGTCGGGATAATGGCCCCCGCCGATCAGCACGTTGGGCTTCGCGGCAATCACCTTGTCGATGATCGCGCTAAAGTCCGTGGTGTTCGGGGCATAGGCTTCGCTGAACACCACATTGAACCCCAACTGCTGCGCATACGCCTTGGCCGGAGTTCACCACCGCCACCGAGAACGAGGCGTCTTCATAGACGAATGCCACCGTCGCCTTTGGGTCCTTGGCCTTCAGCATGTCCAGTACGCCTTTGAGGTATTCGGTCGCGGGAGCGAACATCTGGAACAGGTAGTGATTGCCCAGGGTGTACGTCTTTCCCTCGGCAGAGCCGCTGGTCAGCATAATCTTGCCATATTGCTCGGTCACAATCGCCGCCGTCGCAGTGAGGCTGGACGAGTACGGGCTGAACAAAAAATCGGCGTTGTCCTGCAGGATCATGCGGGTGTAAAGCTGCTGCACTCGCTTGACGTTGGACTCGTCGTCATAATTACCGACGAATTGCACCTTATAGTTCTTGCCACCGGCCTTGATTCCCCCAGCGGCATTCACCTGGTCGCGCCACAGCTCGAAGCCGCGGTACTGCTCCAGCGAGTCAACGTTGAGGGCTCCGGTCTTTGACACCGTAAAGCCAATATTGATGGTTTGCGCAAATCCGCAGGTGACAGGCAGAGACACAAGAGCAAGAACGGCGACAACGAGTCGTTTCACGGCAAGTCCTCGGCGAAAGTCGGATGTTAAAGAGCGATGAAAGCGTATGGCGATGCTTCCGAGCAATATAGGACAACAGTCACGCGGGGATGTGACGTTGCTCACAATCCAGCCTTAAGGATCTCCCAGAGGCGAGCGCGGAAAGCAAATTGTGCCTAGGAAATCTGGAGGTAGAGTCGTGCGCCTACAACTTTTACGTCATGGGAAAGCTTTGCATCCTCGGAGGCACAATCGCCGGCCCCTTCCTACCGCAGCCCAGCCCCACTTCAGATAAGCATGGGATGAAGATTTTGGAACTCCGCTGGCCCGTGAGCAGAAACTTGGATGACAGCCAGACACAGTGAGCCGCCGAGAGGTCGGTTCGCCCCATCCGAAAAGCGGGAGTTTGCGAAGGACTACAAATCTTTACCTCACGTAACCGGACTTTACGGTGGAAGTAGCAAGGCTGGTGTTCTTAGAAGTGACAGTCACACTGTCGAGACCAGAAGGAGTCAAGAGTATGAAGATGAAGTTGATGGTAGCTGCGAGCGTAATGGCCCTGTTGTTGTGTGGAACTGCGATGATCGCCAATGCCCAGGGCCCCGGACCGGCCGGCAAGGGTCACGGATGGGGCGGACCTGGCGGCGGGCCAGGAATGGGTATGGCATTGCATGAACTGAACCTCACCGACGCCCAGAAGGCGCAGGTCAAAACCATCATGCAGGCGAACCATGCCACCATGAAGACCGTCATGCAGCAGACAGAGCAGAATCGCGCCGCTATGCTGGCTGCCACTGCTAATGGGGCCTATGACGCGGCCAAGATCCAGGCATTGGCCAACCAGCAGGCGCAGTTGCATGCTGTCATGATCGTGAATCGTGAGTCCGTGCAGCACCAGATTTACACCCAGGTACTGACTCCGGACCAGCAGGCCAAGGCCGAGCAGATGCGCACTGAGCAGATCAATCGCATCAACCAGCGCTTGCAGAAGATGGCGAACGGAACTGACGCGCCGCCTCCGCCGGCTGAATAGTCAATCATCATCCGTTCGGCAAGGCAGGGCTTCGGCCCTGCCTTTTTTCGTGGATGCTTCCCCACTTCACCACCGAAATTCGCAATGTAATACTTCTGTCATATCGGCCGCCGACGGGCTTACATCACATACTTCGCCGCTCTCCCTTCCTACCATGAAGTCATGGATTCAATCGGCCCTGAATACGCACCACGACATCCCAAAGGCGTTCAAGCAAAAGTCCTCCTAACCTCCGTTTTCGGCCCCTACGCGCAAGACGACGAATTCGGCAGCCGCGCCATCAATCCCATGGAGCTTTACCACAACCAGGTCACACGCGAGCAGGGCAGCTTCTCGCTGCGCATGTTTCACCGCTCCTGGGGCCTGATGATGATCCAGCAGAACATCTCCGCCCCCAGCACTCTGCTCGACTTCCCTACTCTCGACAAGTTCGAGCACGAGCTGACCTCGCACCATTACGACATCGTCGGCATTTCTGGAATCATTCCCAACTTCGGCAAGGTGCGCGAGATGTGCCGTCGTGTGCGTAAGCTGTCGCCGCACTCCACCATCGTCGTTGGCGGACACGTAGCCGGAATTCCTGGCGTAGAAGAAATGCTTGATGCCGACCACGTCGTAAAGGGCGAAGGCATCGCATGGATGCGACGGTTCCTCGGCGAAGACACCACAGCGCCCGTTATTCATCCCGAAATCCTCTCCGGCTTCGGCTTCCGCATTCTCGGCATGAAGGTCCCCGACAACACCCGCGACACCGCCGCAACCATCATCCCGTCTGTCGGATGTCCCATGGGATGCAACTTCTGCACCACGTCGGCCTTTTTTGGCGGCAAGGGCAAAACCCATCACTTTTACGAATCCGGCGATCAGTTGTTTGAAGTCATGCAGCACATGGAGCACAGCATGGGAGTGCAGTCGTTCTTCGTCATGGACGAAAACTTCCTGCTCAACCGCCCGCGCGCCCTGCAACTGCTACGGCTTATGCAGGAACACAACAAGAGCTGGGCGCTCTATGTCTTTTCTTCGATCAACGCGATTCGCAAGTACTCGATGGAAGAGCTGGTGCAACTCGGCATCTCGTGGATTTGGGTCGGTCTTGAGTCCCCCCAATCCAGCTACGCCAAGCTGAAGGACTCCGACACGCAAGCCATCATCGCCAACTTGCGCGAACACGGCATCAAGATGCTCGGCTCGACCATCGTTGGCCTCGAGCACCACACCCCGGAAAACATCCAGGAAGACATCGACTACGCCGTGGCCCACGGCACCGACTTCCACCAGTTCATGCTTTACACGCCCGTCCCGGGCACGCCGCTGTATCACCAGATGATGGCCGAAGGCCGCATGCTCGAAGGCGTTGACCTGGCCGACATCCACGGCCAGTTCAAATTCAACTTCCGCCACGCTGCCATTTCCCGCGACCTGTCGCAACAACTTCTGGATGGCGCATTCCGCTACGATCTCGAAGTCAACGGCCCCAGCCTGTTTCGCATCTGCCAGACGCTTTTCAACGGATGGCAGCAGTACCACAACCATCCCGAGGCCCGTGTCCGGGCCCGCTTCGCCCACGAGGCACGTAAGCTTCGCACCACCTACAACGCCGCATTGTGGGCGATGGAGAAGCGCTTGAAGACTACGAACCCGGAGGTCTCGGCCCGCATCACCGCACTACGCCGCCAGGTCGAAGCTGCCTTTGGGCTGCCGACGCGCCTGCTGCGCATTGCCCTCGGACCGATATTGCTTTGGACGTCAAACCGCGAAGACCGCCGCTTGGCCGCTGGCGTGACCTACGAACCGCAGACCTTCGTCGAGCGCCATCACTGGGTGGAAGAAGCAGGCGAAGGCACGAAGTTCAAGGTCGTGACCATGGCTCAGCGCGGCTTCCGACCGTCACTCGAGAACATCGCCGCTAGCGTGGCGTTGCCCGAGGAGCCCGCGCTGACCGTGATCGGTGACTAGATAATTTTCGCCTGTTGGTCGCGAACCAGCCGCCAATTCCCTTATCACACGGGCGATGTGACCTGCGTCCTTGCAACCCGGTTGCCTGTCGCGTAAGAAGGCAATCGTGAGGGAGCAGGAAAGGTGTCTCTTACGGGTCGCGCCTAGGCTGCGGCACTGTCGGCTCTTTGAAAAACTCAGAGGACAAGTCTCCACCGGCGAACGATCAGCGAAAATCGCCGCTATAACTAGCTTTTAAATGAAATGGATAGATATAAATAGTTTACAAATCAATGAGTTGCGAACATTTTATGGCTAACTCATTGATTACAATGAACGACGATATTATTTTTTGACGGATTTCTGCAATACACAACTAGAACACTACAACGGTTAGTCGCGTTCTGGCTGTGACCTCGCGCAAACTCAAAGTTGCGGTACTGGGGAGCGAGTGATGCCCCACCCCAGTACCGCAAGGTCTTAGATCGCAGCGCAGATCGCTTTGACTTCGGTGTACATCTCCAGCGCTTCATGGCCCATCTCACGGCCCCAGCCTGACTGCTTGTACCCGCCGAACGGCAGCGCCGCGTCGAAGACGTTGTAGCAATTGATCCACACCGTGCCGGCGCGCAGTTTGTGCGCCACTCGGTGGGCCTTGCTGATGTCCTTCGTCCACACGCCTGCCGCCAGGCCGTACTCGCTGTTGTTGGCCTCGGCCACCAGCTGGTCAAGATCAGTGAATGGCGACGCCACCACCACCGGTCCAAAAATCTCCTCGCGGACTACCTTCATGTTCGGGTTAGTGTTGACCAGAACGGTGGGCTCCACGAAGTATCCCGCGCCGTCTTTCTTCTTGCCGCCGACCACCGCTTCCGCGCCCTCGCTGAGCCCTGACTCCAGGTAGCTGCAGACACGGTTCAGTTGCTCGGACGACACCAACGGTCCCATGCTCGTGTCAGGCTCGAAGCCCGGACCGACCTTGATTTTCTTGGCCTGCTCGGCGACTCCCTCGACCACCTGGTCGAACATGTCCTTCTGCACGTACAGCCGCGATCCGGCGCAGCAGCACTGGCCATGGTTGAAGAAGATGGCCATCGATGCGCCGGCGATCGTTGAACGCGGATCGGCGTCGTCGAAGACGATGTTCGGCGACTTGCCGCCCAACTCCAGCGAGACTTTCTTCAGGTTCCCAGCCGCCGCCTGCAGAATCAGCTTGCCCACTTCCGTTGACCCGGTGAATGCGACTTTGTCGACGTCAGGATGCGCCGCAAGCGCCGCTCCCGCAGTCTCGCCATAGCCCGGTACCACATTAACAACGCCTTCGGGGAATCCGGCTTCGGCAACGAGTTCCGCCAGAAGCAGCGCCGAAAGCGGCGTCTGCTCGGCGGGCTTCAACACCACCGTGCATCCCGTCGCCAGCGCCGGGCCCAGCTTCCATGCCGCCATTAGCAGTGGAAAGTTCCACGGGATAATCTGCCCTACCACGCCCACCGGCTCGCGCCGCGTGTAAGCCAGAAACTGCGTGCGCTTGTTTCCAGCGGAAATCGGAATCGTATTGCCTTCGATCTTGGTCGCCCATCCCGCCATGTAGCGGAACAAGTCCACCGCCAAAGGCACATCCGCCACGCGCGCCACCGCCAGCGGTTTGCCATTATCGAGGCTCTCCAATTGCGCGAACTCTTCCGCGCGAGCCTCCAGAAGGTCGGCGAGCTTCCACATGAGGCGCCCGCGCTGCGATGCCGACATATAAGCCCACGCGTCGCCGTCAAACGCCTTTCGGGCTGCTTTCACCGCGCGATCAACGTCCTCGCGATCGCCTTCCGCCACCTGCGCCAGCACTTCGCCGGTCGCCGGATTGTAGGTCGGAAACGTCTTGCCCGAGGCCGAATTTACAAATTGGTTGTTGATGAACATCTGCCGCGGCTTGCTGATGAACTCCTCTACGCGGCTGTGCATGGGAGCGGCACTTACGACTGTAGCCATTGCGATCCTCCGTGGCGCAACCCGCCGGAGCGGACCACGCCGAGATTGAAATACCCAAATACTCGAGAGGTCTGGCTTGGAACCACCTGGCCTCACCCCGCGCAAAAGTTTATCAGAGAATTCAGCGCACGGTGCGGATTGCGATGTTCAATCTCTGTGCACTACTTGCTTTCCAAAACCGCTCGACCGTACAAGGGCTGCACGGGGCGTTCGTCATTGGGATAAAGCTTGGCGAACTTCTCGATCTGCTCCTTCGAAACCGTCACAGGATCGACCATCACCAGCCACGTCACATTCTCCGTGCACGGAGGAGTGGTCAACGAACCAGAAAATGTATAGTAGCGACGATTTGCGGGCAACAGCTGAATGGCCTGGATATCAACCCCTTCGGGAGATACAGCCTTTTCTTTCACTGCGGGAATGTTGGACCAAGCTGTTGCAACTGCCGGATTAGATTCGCCTTCGTGGAGCAGTACAGCTACCACGGCGAGATTGCCGTCTTTGTCCTTATGTACGAGGTGGACTTCCATCGGTGAATGCTTGCCGTGGATGGCCGTCTCGCTCTTATGGTGGAAATGGAACTGAACCAACTCGTACGTCTTGTCGCCGATCTTTAGCATGCTGCCGGGAGCATGGTTCACCTGCACAGTGTGACCGTTATCGATCACGTTGAGCGCAGATGGGTGATATGAGAACTCGAGGTTGGGCAGGTCTTTCTGCTCGGCATGAGTGATGTTAACCGGTGACTGCGCATGACCGGACTTACACACAGGACTTACCTCCGCCCAATGATTCGGTCCAGTCTTACCGGAATACCCCCAGTGATGGACTTCCTGGGCCACGCAAGCGGTACCGGCAAGAGCTACCAGCATGGACACCAAAACGACACAGTTCCAAACTCGTATGAATGACACAGTTTCCTCCGCTAATCGGGAAATGCAGGCATGCACCTGCGAGGGGGGCGTATCGAGTCTATCGCAGACGCTACCTCAGGCTGAATCCCGCTCCGGACTCAGCTTCTCTTTCAAGTCCGCCGCAATCGCCTGTCCGTGGAAGCGGCCATTCTCGATAAAGATTTCATTGGTGCGCATGCCGGCGACAATCACTCCAGCCAGGTAAATACCCGGCACGCTACTTTCCAGCGTCTTCGGATTCACCACCGGCTTCTTGTCGTCGTCGCCGCGCAAACGGCAGCCCAGGTTGCAAATGAACTCGAAATCAGGATGGTACCCGGTCAGGGCGAACACAAAATCATTCGCCAGCTTCACCTCTCCGTCAGGTGTATTCAGCACTACGTGGTCGGGTGCAATCTCTTTGACCGTGCTGTTGAAGCGTGCCTTGATCTGGCCGGCCTTGATCCGGTTCTCGATGTCGGGCTTGATCCAGTACTTTACCGACGAGCTGATCCCGTCGCGCCGGTGCACCAGCGTTACCCGCGCCCCGTGCCTCCACAGCTCCAGTGCCGCGATGGCTGCAGAGTTCTTGCCCCCCACGACCATCACATCCAGACCATAGAAGGGATGCGGCTCGCGGTAATAGTGCATGACCTTGGGCAACTCCTCGCCCGGAATCTTCATCAGGTTGGGCAGGTCGTAGTATCCCGTCGCCAGGATCATCTTTCGCGCATGGTATTGCCGGTCGCGGCCGTGATGGTCGTGCGTCCGCACTACGAATTTCCCATCGCCGCCATCGATACCCTGAACCGTCTCATATTGGCGAACGTCGAGTTTGTAGTGCTCAGCCACCTTGCGGTAGTACTCCAGCGCCTCCTGCCGGGTCGGTTTCTGATTGGGGCTCGCAAATGGAATGTCGCCGATTTCCAGCAGCTCCGGCGTGGTGAAAAACGTCATATTGCTGGGGTAGTTGTACAGCGAGTTGACCAGGCACCCCTTATCAATATTGGCCACGGTGAACCCGGCGCGCTTGGCCTCGATACCGCAAGCCAATCCGGTCGGGCCCGCGCCAATCACGATCACGTCGAGCTCTTCGTATGCCTGAATCTCGCAAGCGGTCGCGTCTTCCATGTTAGGAGGATAACCTGATCCAGCCTCTCACATTAACGGACGCGCAATGTTCGCCGGTCACAATCTATCTTGCGCGCCGGCGTTATACTCTCAGGTTCGCACCGCCCGGGCGCCCCGGGTTCTAAGAACCCTTGCCCGCGCTAATCTCCTAACGGCAGGCCAACATGACCGTCATTAAGCAAGACGACCTTATTCAGAGCGTGGCTGACGCGCTGCAGTTCATCTCTTACTACCACCCGGTCGATTTCATCCGCGCCCTCACTCGCGCCTATGAGAGGGAGCAATCGCCCGCCGCGCGTGATGCCATCGCCCAGTTGCTCATCAATTCGCGCATGTGCGCTGAAGGCCACCGCCCCATTTGCCAGGACACCGGCATCGTCACCGTCTTCCTCCGCGTCGGCATGAACGTGCAGTGGGACGCCACCATGAGCGTCGAAGACATGGTCAACGAAGGCGTGCGCCGCGCCTATCTGCATCCCGACAACAAGCTGCGCGCCAGCGTGCTCGCCGATCCCGGCGGCAGCCGCAAGAACACCAAAGACAATACCCCCGCCGTCATCAACATGACCATCGTTCCCGGCGACAAGCTCGACGTGATCGTCGCGGCGAAGGGCGGAGGCTCCGAGGCCAAGTCGAAGTTCGTCATGCTGAACCCTTCGGACTCCATCGTGGAGTGGGTACTCAAGACCGTGCCCACCATGGGTGCCGGCTGGTGTCCTCCGGGAATTCTCGGCCTCGGCATCGGCGGCACCGCCGAAAAAGCGATGTTGCTGGCGAAGGAAGCCCTCATGGAGCCCATCGACATCCAGGACCTGATCGCCCGCGGCCCGCAAGAACCGCACCGAAGAAATGCGCCTCGAGCTCTATCAGAAGGTCAACGCCCTCGGCATCGGCGCCCAGGGACTCGGCGGCCTCACCACCGTGCTCGACGTGAAGGTGAAGGAGTACCCGACCCACGCCGCGAACCTTCCCGTCGCGCTGATTCCCAACTGCGCCGCCACCCGCCACGCGCACTTCGTGCTCGACGGCACCGGCCCGGTCGCGCTCACCCCGCCCTCGCTCGACGAATGGCCCAAGCTCACCTACGACCCCATGGGCAGCGGGCGCGCGACGCGTGAACCTCGACACCGTCACCCGCGAAGAAGTCGCCACCTGGAAGCCCGGCGAAGTCCTGCTGCTCAACGGCAAGCTGCTCACCGGACGCGACGCCGCCCACAAGCGCATGACCGACATGCTGAACCGCGGCGAGAAGCTGCCGGTCGACTTCACCAACCGCTTCATCTATTACGTTGGCCCGGTCGATCCGGTGCGCGACGAAGTGATGGGCCCGGCCGGTCCCACTACCGCCACCCGCATGGACAAGTTCACCCGCCAGATGCTCGAGCAGACTGGACTGCTCGGCATGGTCGGCAAGGCCGAACGCGGCCCCGCGGCGATCGAGGCCATCCGCGACAACAAGGCTGTGTACCTCATGGCCGTCGGCGGCGCGGCCTATCTGGTTTCGAAGGCGATTAAGAAGTCGCGCGTACTGGGCTTCGCCGACCTCGGCATGGAAGCCATCTACGAATTCGAGGTTGAAGACATGCCCGTCACCGTCGCCGTGGACGTAAACGGCAACGCGGTCCATCAATCCGGCCCGAAGGAGTGGCAGGCGAAGATCGCGGAGTTGGTTGCAATTGGTTAGTCAGATTGCGCCAACAATTCAGCTGCCGGTTAAGGACCAGCGTTTTCGTTCGCCTCGCATCTGCTCCTTCTATGCGACCAACACGGAGCCAATGTTAATCTGACGGCGACATGGACCTGCAAGAGATACTGAACGCCCTCGCCAGCACCGACGAGCATTATCAACGGGAAGCAATCTCCGAAGCGGTACTTCGCCGGGACGAAATCACGCCAGCGCTGCTGGAAATCCTCGAAGGTGTAATCCGCGACCCCGAGCCCTACATTCAGGATCACCGGCGCTTCGACCATATTTATGCCATGTATCTCCTCGCGCAATTCCGGGAGACTCGCGCCTACCCGCTGCTGATCAAGATCTTTTCCGTGCCTGGTGAATTCGCTTTTGAACTGGTCGACTACGTTGTCACCGAGGGGCTTGGCAAAATCCTTGCCTCGGTTTCCGGCGGTGACACCAGCGGAATCACCGAACTCATTGAGAACGAAAAAGCCAATGAATTTGTGAGGGCGGCGGGTCTGACTGGACTGGTAACGTTGTGCGCATGCGGCACACTCAGCCGCGACGAGCTTGTTGCGTATTTCAGGACCCTTTTCCGAAAACTCCCGCGCACCTCTGACGACGTATGGGGATGGTTGGCCAATGCTTGTGCTGATGTCTGGCCGGGGGACGTAATGCAAGAACTTCGTCAGGCTTATGAGGACGACTTGATCGATCCCAGGATGATCGGCAGGGGCGACGTTGAACGGGCGATGGCGCTCGGCGAGGAAGCCGGCATGGCCAAGCTTCGGCGGGATCACTCGCTCGTATCGGATGTGAATAAGGAGCTGTCGTGGTGGCATTGTTTTCTCGAGAATCAAAAGCCTCGTGTTCGGGACGATCTTCTTCTACCGGGCCGACCTCCGCTATCGGATTACGACGGTTTCGATCCTATCTATCGAGCGGAACCGAAAATCGGCCGCAATGAACCGTGTCCCTGCGGCAGCGGCAAGAAGTTCAAAAAGTGCTGCGGCCGGTAGAAGATACTTGGCGTGGCTCCGCGGGCATGTCTTGGTTGGCGGTTGCCCTAGCTTGGCACAACGAAAGGATGGAAGCCAATTCGCCGGAAGCCTTCCTGCCTCCTCTATCATCTTTACTGCTGGAGGTAACCCCTCATGTCGAAGCCATCCAACCGTACCGAAAAAGACTCTCTCGGCCTCAAAGACGTTCCCGCCGACGCCTATTACGGCATCCAGACCGCCCGCGCGGTCGAGAACTTCCCCATCAGCGGACTCCGCGCCCACGCCACGCTCATCCGCGCCATCGCCATGGTGAAGGAGGCCGCCGCCGAAGCCAACCGCGACCTCGGACTGCTCGACGCCAAGACCGCCGACGCCATCATCCAGGCCGCGCAGGAAATTCAGCGCGGCAAATGGCACGAGCATTTCGTGGTCGATGTCTTCCAGGCCGGCGCCGGCGTCAGCTTCCACATGAACACCAACGAGGTGATCGCCAACCGCGCTTCTGAGTTACTGGGCGGCAAGCTGGGCGAATACCGCCACGCGCACCCCAACGACCACGTCAACTATGGCCAGTCCACTAACGACGTCTTCCCCACCGCGATGCGGCTGGCCACGCTGCTCGAAATCGACAAGCTCTACGCCGCGCTCGATGGCCTCACCGCCGCGCTGGATGCCAAGGGCCGTGAATTTCATCCACATCCTGAAGTCCGGCCGCACGCACTTGATGGACGCCGTTCCGATGCGCCTCGGCCAGGAATTCACTGCCTACGCCGCCGCGATTGCGCGCGCCAGGAAATCTATCGCGCAGCAAGCCGAACTTCTCCGCGAACTCGGCCTCGGAGGCTCCGCCGTCGGCACCGGCATCAACACCCATCCCGACTACCGCGAAAAGGCAGTCGCCAACCTCGCCCGCATTTCCGGCGAAAAGCTTACGCCTGTAGACGACATGCGCTACGCGATGCAGTCCAATCTGGCGATGTCATCCGTTAGCTCGGCCCTGCGCAACCTCGCCCTCGAAGTCATTCGAATCTCCAACGACCTGCGCCTGCTCGCCTCCGGCCCCAACACCGGCCTGGCCGAAATCAACCTTCCCGCGCTGCAGCCCGGCTCGTCCATCATGCCCGGCAAGATCAACCCTGTCATGGCCGAACTCGCCGCCATGGTCTCGTTCCAGGTCATCGGCTACGACACCGCCGTCGCGCTCGCCGTACAGGCCGGACAACTCGAGCTCAACGTGATGATGCCGACCATGGCGCACAGCGTGCTCACGTCGATCACCATCATGACCAACATGCTGCGCCAGTTCACCGAGTTCTGCATCAAGGGCATCACCGCCAACCAGCAGCGCTGCGAAACCTACGCCCACAGCACCGTCTCTCTGGCGACAGCGCTGAATCCCTACATTGGTTATGCGAAGGCCGCTGAGATCGCGAAGGAATCGGTGGCAACCGGCAAGACCATCATCGAAATCGCGCGCGCCAAGGGCTACCTCAGCGAAGAGCAGATCGGAGAGATCCTCGATCCAGCGCGCATGACCGAACCGCACCGCCCGCTGGACGCTGCCAAAGATCGCGAGAAGATCAAGGTTCGCAGTTAGGAGTGCCGCGAGCCTCCGCGGTGCTATACTTGTATTGCGAGGTGCCTATGCTGGCCATTCGGCTTCCCGAAGCCATAGAAAAACGTCTCGAAAGCTGGCCAAGCGCACAGGCCGCACCAAGACGTTCTATGCGCGCGAGGCGATTCTTAAGCACATCGAAGACCTGGAAGATGTGTACGAGGCCGAGCGTGTTCTGGAGCGCGTGCGGGCAGGCAAAGAAGCTACCCACAAGCTCAATGAGGTGGCTACGGACCTTGGCCTGGGCGATTGAGTTCACCGATACCGCACTGCGACAACTTGAGAAACTCGATAACGCGGTCCAGCGCCGCATCCGGAAATATCTCATTGGGCGGCTGGCTGAACTCGACAATCCCCGCAAACTGGGAACCGCCTCACAAGGCGAACGCTTCGGAGAACTATGGCGATACCGCGTCGGCGACTACAGACTCATCGCCAAAATCGAAGATGATGGCCTCTTAGTGCTGGTTCTTAGGGTTGGCCATCGGCGCGAAGTTTATAGATGATCCGGGTCTTGAACGGCCTTTGCTTAGTACGCCCACTTCAGCAGCGTCGCCCCTGAGGTAAACCCAGCCCCCACAGCTGCCAGCAAGACGGTGTCGCCTTTCTTCAACTTGCCGTTATCGAGGGCCGTCTGCATTGCCAGCGGGATGGTCCCTGCGGTGGTGTTCCCGTAGCGGTCGATGTTGATGATCACCTTCTCCTCGGGCATCTTCAATCGCTCGGCCGTAGCCATGATAATGCGCCGATTCGCCTGATGAGAAATGAAGCAGTCGATGTCGCTCCCAGTCAGATGGTTCCGCTCCAGGACCCGGGTGGTCATCTCCGCCATTTTCTTCACTGCATACTTGAAGACTTGCTGCCCATCCTGATGGATATAATGCATTTTTTTGTCGACAGTTTCATGGGTGGCAGGGTTGAGACTACCGCCCGCAGGCATGTACAGATACTGTCCGCCCACGCCTTCGATCTGGGCCTCATGGTCGATGACTCCCGCCTCTCCATCCTCGGCCGGCTCCAGCAATACCGCACCCGCACCGTCGCCGAAAATGATGCATACCGCGCGGTCCTCGTAATTCACCATCACGGAGTTCTTATCGCTACCAATGGCCAGGACCTTTTTGTACCTGCCCGTTTCAACGAAAGCCACCCCAGTATTCAGCGCATACAGGAAGCCCGAGCATCCGGCAGACACGTCAAAGCCCCATGTGTGCCGAATGCCAAGTTTGTCCTGTACCAGGCAAGCCGTCGAAGGAAACATCATGTCCGGAGTCACGGTGCCCACTACGATCAGGTCCACTTCCTGCAGGTCGAACGGATGGCTCTCCACCAGCTTCTTCACGGCTTCCACGGCCAGGTCGCTGGCGGCAACACCCGGAGCGGCAATATGCCGCTCGCGGATACCCGTCCGATCCAGGATCCACTGGTCGGTGGTTTCCACCATGGTTTCAAGGTCTTTGTTGGAAAGGATGCGGGGAGGGACGTAGGTGCCGAGGGCAGTAATCTTAGCGCGAACAGGACTGGACAAGCGATTTCTCCATCAGAAGTTACAGAAGAATTACAGAAACCTAATTTTGAAGGATGACGGGAAGAATGTCTATGCGATGTAGCGAGCTGATAACCCACCGATCACACCGCGAGCAGGTGATAGCTGACGGCTGAAAGCCAAAAAGTCAGGCGCCAGTTGACCGCTGCACACAGCAGTGACCTGTTACCGTTGCTTCCTTCCGGACCTGGCGGGGTTCACAGGGTGCGTTGCGCGGGACCAGCGCCCGACCTTCTGCATCATACCATTTTGTCGGTGCGGCACGCTCCATCCCCGAGACCGCGTAAGGATGCTAAAATCAAGGGATTCCATGCTTGTAAAACCCAATTCTGTAGCCCTACTCGACGAGCCCGAAAAGGTCGCCGCTGCCCCCGCCCTTCTGAAAGTTGGCTTCGTCAGCCTCGGCTGTCCCAAGAACCTGGTCGACAGCGAAGTGATGATGGGACTGCTTTCCCAAGGCGGTGCTCAGATCACCCCCCGCGCCGAAGACGCTGACATCATCGTGGTCAACACTTGCTCGTTCATCGACACCGCCAAGCAGGAATCCGTCGACGCCATCCTCGAGATGGCACAGTACAAGATCTCCGGCAAGGCCAGAAAGCTCATCGTCGCCGGCTGCCTGGTCGAGCGCTACCGCAACGAAATCCAAAAGAACATCCCGGAAGTGGACGCCGTCGTCGGCACCGGAGAACTGCAGCAAATTCTCGCCGCCGCCGGAATCGCGCCACCGGAAAACGAAGCCGACCCGTTCGTCATCCTGAGATCCCGCCCCGAGGGCGATGCCCGCGAGTCGGCAGGGCGCTTTTCCAAAGACGGCTGGGACGGCGCCATCGCTGATCTGCCGAACTACCTGTACGACGAGAACACGCCGCGCCTGCTGGCCACGCCGAAATACTCGGCTTACATAAAGATTGCCGAGGGCTGCGATCATCCCTGCTCGTTCTGCATCATCCCGCAATTGCGCGGCAAGTTTCGCTCCCGCCGCTTTGAGTCGGTCATCACCGAAGCGCAGCGGCTGGCCAAACAAGGTGTCCGCGAAATCACCCTTATCGGGCAAGACACCACCTGCTACGGCGAAGACCTTGGCCTCAAAGACGGACTCGCGCTCTTGCTCAAGCGCCTCGCCCAGATCGAAGAGTTGCGCTGGGTGCGTTTCCTCTACGCTTATCCCAACAAAATCACCGGCAAACTGCTGGAAACCATCGCAGCCAACGACAAGATCTGCTCCTACATTGACGTTCCTCTACAGCATGCTTCTCCCTCCGTCCTAAAGAGCATGAAGCGTGGCGCCGGCGCCGACATCTTCCTCAAGTCCATCGCTAAGATGCGCAGACAGATCTCCGATCTGACGTTGCGCACCTCGTTCATCGTCGGCTTCCCTGGTGAAACGGAGGAGGACTTCGAGATTCTCTGTGACTTCGTCCGCGAGGCGCAATTCGACTGGCTAGGCGTCTTTGGCTACTCCGATGAAGAAGGGGCCAACGCCTTTGATCATGCCGACAAAGTTGCTCCGCGCGAAATCGAACGTCGCCGCAAGAAGCTGATGTCAATTCAAAAGCAGATCAGCCGCAAGAAAAAGAAGGCTCTGATCGGCCGCCAATTTGAACTGCTGCTCGAAGGCCCGTCACAAGAGACCGATTTGTTATGGCAAGCACGCACGGCCATGCACGCTCCGGAAATCGACGGCACAGTGTACGTCAACGACATCGGCGATCGCGAAGACGTGCATGAGGGCAAGTTCTACCGCTGCGAAATTACCGACGGCCCACGATTACGACCTCGTGGCCCGCATTCTGTAGGTTCTCCGATGCCCAAGAAACGCGCAGTCAGTCTGCGGTGTCCAACTTGCAAGATCATCGTCTTGGCGAAAGACCCCGACTTCCCGTTCTGTAGCGACCGCTGCCGCTTGATCGACCTCGGCAAGTGGGCAAGTGGCGCTTACGTCATCTCTGCGCCGCTGAATGATCCCGAAGACATCGAACTGCTCCAGTCGGACGATAATGGCAAAAAGCCCAACTGAATCCGCACCAGTTCCCGCCCCTCGATGGGCCACGCTGGTCGCCACCTTTTTCGGCGCCGGACGCCTTCGCCCCGGTCCCGGCACCTGGGGATCGCTGGCTGCAGCCCTGCTCTGGTGGCTCTTGGCGTCGCATCTACCCGCGCCCTGGCAACTGCCTGCGATTCTGCTGCTCATCGTTGCCTCCACCGCCATCGGAATCCCCGCTGCCACCCTCGAGGCCCGCGGCAGTGGCCGCAAGGATCCTCAGCATGTAGTCATCGACGAGGTGGCCGGCCAGCTCGTCACCCTCACCGCCTGCCCAATTCTTTGGAAACCGCTGCTGGCGGGCTTTATACTCTTCCGTGCGTTCGACATCGTGAAGCCGCCGCCCATCCGTAGCCTTGAAAAGCTTCCCGAGGGGACTGGAATCGTAGTTGACGACCTCGGCGCCGGCGTTTACGGCTTCATCGTCTTGCAGTTATTGCTCCACTTCCGTCTGCTGGGCTAAACGGCAGGCTGAGTATTACGGGTCCTTATCATGTCAGTCATCAACCCCAACGGCACGCCCCGCATCGACTCCATTGAGCCTGACTGCGCACTACCCGGCGGCGAAATCCGCATTCTGGGCCGCAGTTTACGCCCTCAGGAACTTCGTCGTCCCGATGTCCGTTTTGGTGAGACTGACGGTTCCGTCGTAGTCAGCTCTGATGAATTTCTGGTCGCCCGCGTTCCCGACGGAGCGGCCTCCGGCGAACGTCGTCGTCGCGATCAATGGCCACCGCAGCAATCCCTTCCCTGTCCACGTCGCCGCGCCCATCGCCGACAGCCTGCATCCCGTCGCCAATCCCGCCGTCGATGACGACGGCAACATCTACGTCACCTTCTCCGGCTCCCGCGGACAGAAGGTCCCCGTCGCCATCTTATCGCATCGACGATTCCGGCGTCGCCAAGCCTTTTGTCGACGGAGATGATGAATCCCACCGGCATGGCCTTCGGACATGACGGTAGCCTCTACGTGTCCTCGCGCTACGACGGCACCGTCTATCGCGTCTCCCGCAACGGCGCCATGACGTCGTACGCCGAAGGCATGGGCGTCGCCACCGGCATCGCCTTCGACACTGACGGCAATCTCTACGTCGGCGACCGCAGCGGCACCATCTTTAAGATCGGACGCGACCGCCAGATTTTCGTCGTCGCCACCATCGAGCCCAGCGTCGCCGCTTACCATCTCGCCTTCGACGACGCCGGCAATCTCTACGTCGCCGGGCCCACGACCTCCAGCTTCGACGCCGTCTACCAGGTCGATCCCCATGGCCATGTCGAAGTGTTCTACCGCGGATTGGGCCGCCCCCAGGGACTCGCCTTCGATGCCGCGGGCAATCTCTACGTGGCCGCTTCGCTCCATGGACGCCGCGGCATCGTCAAGATCTCCCCCGACCGTAAGGCATCGCTCGCCGTTTCTGGACAGAACCTCGTCGGCCTGGCCTTCGCCCCCGGCAAATCAGTAGTGCTTGCCACCAACAGCGCACTCTACCGTCTCGACTGCGAACATCGCCGGCCGCAACCTGCTACCCGCCTTCTAGGCGCGTTTTTCGCAATGCTAGACTGGACTAGGTGATCGCTGAAATCATTGCGGTCGGCTCGGAGATGCTCACTCCGTTCCGTCAGGACACCAATTCCCTCTTCCTCACCCGGCAACTCAACGAGATGGGCGTCGTCGTCGCCTTCAAGACCGTCGTGGGCGACAACTTCGATCATCTGGTCGCGGTCGCCCGCACCGCTCTCGAACGCTCCGACATCATCATCTATCACCGGAGGTCTCGGCCCCACCGAAGACGACCTCACGCGCGAGTGCGTCGCCGCTGCGCTGGGTGTCGACCTGCGCCGCGATCACGACATGGTCGCCGCCATGTACAAGCGCTTCGCCGAGCGTCGCATGCAGATGCCGCCCAACAACGCCAAGCAGGCCGACGTCGTGGAAGGCGCGATCGTTCTGCCCAATCCGCGCGGCACCGCGCCGGGACAGTACCTGGAGACCATGGTTGCACGGCCGGCCGCGCATCGTCATTCTTCTTCCGGGCCCGCCGCACGAACTCGAAGCTCTGTGGCGCATGGAGTGCGAACCTCGCCTGCAGGAGATACTTGCCGCCGGCGGCCATCGCGACCAAAGTGCTCAAGACCGCGATGCTGGGCGAGTCTGCCGTCGATCATGCGCACCGCGCCGATCTACAAGCTGCATCCCAATGTCGAAACCACCGTGCTCGCAGGCCAGGGCCAGGTCGAATTTCATCTGCGCTGCCACCGCACCCACGATCGAAGAAGCCCAGGCCGCGGTCGACGAGCTCGCCGGAGAACTCGAAGACGAACTCGACGACGCCGTCTTCTCTACCGGCGGCGAGTCGCTCGAAGAAATTGTCGGATACTTCCTGCAGATGCGCGATCTCAAGCTCGCCGTCGCCGAGTCGTGCACCGGAGGCATGGTCGCCGAGCGCATCACCTCCGTTCCCGGCAGTTCGCGCTTTTTTCTCGGCGGAGCGGTGGTCTACTCCAACGAACTGAAAACGCTTTTCGCCGACGTGCCTCCGCTGCTGATCGAGGCCCACGGCGCGGTCAGCAAAGAAGTCGCCGTCGCCCTCGCCGAGAACATTCGCGAGATTTGCAATGCCGATATCGGACTCGGCATCACCGGCATCGCCGGCCCCGACGGGAGGCACCGAAGAAAAGCCTGTCGGCACTGGTTTGGGTCGCCGTCACCGATGGCACGAAGCACGAGGTCGTGCAGCGCCGCTTTCCCGGAGACCGCGAACGCATCCGCCGCTGGGCCAGCCAGCAGGCGCTCGACCTCGTCCGCCGCATGGTGATGTAAGCCATGCGCCTCTTCGTCGCCCTCGACATCGACGCCGACATTCGCGAACGCATCACCGCCTTCCGCGACCAGATGCGCCGTCTCGCGCCCGACGTTCGCTGGGTCGGCCCCGAAACCTTTCACGTCACACTGCAGTTCCTCGGCGAAACCAACAAGCTCGACGAAATCCGTCACGCGCTCCAATCAGTCCACGGCGCACCCATCCCACTGGCCTTTCGCGGTGCCGGATTCTTTCCCAACGCCAAGGCGCCCGCGCGTCTTCTGGGTCGGCATCGAAGGCGACGCCCGACCTGCAGGAGCTCGTCGTCATCGATCGCGCAAGCTCTCGCGCCCCTCGGCTTCGAGCGCGATCCCGGCGCGTTCACCCCGCACCTCACCCTCGCACGCTCCGGCAGCGGACGGCCCCGCCCCGTTCCCGGCGAGCGCCCCGCACCTGGTTTGCAACGCGTCCGCGACGAACTCGCGAAGTCACCGTCACCCGACTTCGGTACAATGACGGCGCACCAGTTCTTTCTGTACGAGAGCCACTTGTCGTCGGCAGGGCCGCGTTACGAAAAGCGCGCAGCCTATCCGCTGCAGCCGTCGCCGACCACGATAACGACGAGATTCCTTGACCCATACATTCGTCATCGTCGTCGTCTCGTATCTTCTCGGCTCGATCCCGTTCGGCTACCTTGCTCGTCCGCATCTTTCGCGGCGAAGACGTTCGCCAGACCGGCAGCGGCAACATCGGCGCCACCAACGTCGCCCGCACCGGCTCCAAAGGATTGGCCATCGCCACCCTGCTGCTCGACGCCCTCAAGGGCTACATCGCCGTCGCTCCACGTTTCTTCTTCGCCGGTCATCATCCCGACCATCTTGCCGGCATTCGGTCCGCACACGGTCTACATCCTCGCCGCACTCGCCGGATTCTGCGCCATCCTCGGCCACATGTTCCCCGTCTGGCTGCGCTTCAAGGGCGGCAAAGGCGTTGCCACCGCCGTCGGCTCATTTCTCGGCATCGCTCCCGCAGCCGTCGCGGTCGTCCTCGGTGATCTTCGTCGCCATCGTCGCCATCACCCGTTACGTTTCGCTCGGCAGCATCGTCGGCGCAGCCGTGTTCCCCGTCGCTGCCTGGTGGCTCAATCCCAGACTCGCAGCGATCCGGTCGTCATGTTCTTCATGTGCCGCCTCTTCCCTGCTCATCATCGTTCGCCACAAAGACAACATTCGCCGCCTGCTGGCCGGCAACGAAAACCGCTTCGGCGGGAGAAAGTCAGGTGCCGCGTGAGTCGCATTGCCGTCATCGGAGCCGGAGCCTGGGGCACCGCCATCGCCATCGTCCTCGGACGCCGCGGCGGCCACGACGTCCGTCTCTGGGCGCACGAAACCGAAGTCTGCGAGAGCATCAACTCCCGCCACGTGAACGAACTGTTTCTCGCCGATTGCCCGATCCCCGCCGCCGTCGTCGCCACTAACCGCCTCGAAGACGCGCTGCGCGATGCCGACATTGTCGTCAGCGTCATGCCCTCGCACCACACCCGCCGAGTGTTCACCGCCATGCTGCCGCACCTCGGCAACCAGCATGCTCTTCGTCAGCGCCACCAAGGGCATCGAGAACGACACCTACCTGCGCATGAGCGAGGTCATCACCGACGTGCTTGGCCCGCTCGCGCCGCGCATCGGCGCGCTCAGCGGCCCGACGTTTGCGAAAGAAGTCGCACTCAGCCAGCCCACCGCCTTAACCGTTGCGTCTACCGACAACGACCTCACGGCGGCATCGTGCAGAAGGAATTCAGCGATCCCGCGCTTCCGCGTTTACACCAACGATGATGTCGTCGGAGTCGAACTCGGCGGTTCGCTCAAGAACATTGTCGCCATCGCCGCCGGTGTCTGCGACGGTCTCGGGCTCGGCCACAACAGCGTGGCCGCTCTCATCACCCGCGGACTCGCCGAGATCACTCGCCTCGTCGTTGCCTGCGGTGGACGCCACGAAACCATGGCTGGTCTCGCCGGACTCGGCGATCTCGTCCTCACTTGCACGGGAGGCCTGTCGCGCAATCGCAGCGTCGGCGTCGAACTCGGCCACGGACGCAAACTCAACGACATCATCGCCGGCATGCACGGCATGGTGGCCGAAGGCGTCCTCACCACTAACGCCGCCATCGGGCTCGCCCGAAAAATGGGAGTCGAGATGCCCATCACCGAGCAGATGCATGCCATTTTGCACGACGGGAAGTCGCCGCAGGAGGCCATTCGCGACCTGATGTCGCGCCCTTCCACCAGCGAATTGGGATTGGGCCGCGGCCGTTAATGTCCGCGAAGGTTGTGAGTGGACTAGAGTTTCTTCGCTGAAGTCAGGCTGTCGAAGAAGTTCGACGTGATGCGCAATACGTCACCCTCCGGCATCATCGCCGGGTCGAGCATGTACTCCAGGGTCAGCGAAGTGCCCAGCGCCGCCATTGAAACCCCGGTGACGTATGCTGACGCCGGAAGTTCCCTTCCCAGCGCCTTCATCACGTCGTCGAGAAAGCCGACTCTCGGCCCCACGAATCGCCGATGCATGGTCGCCAACCGGCGCCTCACTTCCGGATGCCGCACCGCAAACAGCTTGAACTCTAGCGCCAGCAGGCACCAGCGCCGGTCCAGCGTTTTTCTCAGGAAGAAATCGCGCATCGTCCGCAGTTTTGCCTCGGGCTCGCGCACTCTGTCCATTTCCCGCTCCAGCGCCGCGATGCGGGCAGAGATCTCCTTCTCCAGCAAGGCGAAAAACAGGTCTTCCTTGCTGTCGAAATTGGCATAGAAGGCGCCGCGGGTGTAGCCCGCGTCAGCGGCTATCTCTTCCAGTTTCGCGGCTTCAAACCCGTCGCGCGCAAAGATTTTTTCCGCCGATTGAATGAAGCGCGCGCGCGTGATTTCCGTGCGCTCGCTTCGGCTCGACGTTCCGGCCGTCTTAACTTTTTCCGATCGCACACCCATGACTCTTTACCAGGAAAAGCCCATGAAACTTTTGCGACCCGGCTCCCCCTTCTGACATCAAAACCTTCATGTATCATGACATACATGCATGTATGTATTAGATACACCATGAAACACATGCGACGCAATTCTTTCAACCCGCTCTACCTGTTGACCTTTGCTGTGGTGATCGGCTTGTCCGCCACCCAGCTCGTCGCTCAGCTCCCTTCTTCGTCCGGGATCGCTCCCTTGCCCCGCGCCGAGTCCGTCATCAACCGCAGCACCGACCCTTATTCGGGGTCGGTTCAGCAGGGCAAGCTCACCAGCGAAACCCTTGACCTCACCATCGTTGACGCCCTCGACCGCGGCCTCAAGTACAACCTTGGCCTTTTGCTGAGCGGCAATACCACCGCCGAGGCGCGCGCCCTGCGCATGCAGTCTCTTAGCAGGCTCATGCCCAACATTAATGGTTCCTTCGCTGAGGAGTTGCAGCGCATCAATCTCAAATCCTTCGGCTTCAAGTTCACTGGTTTTCCCAGTTCCGTTGGCCCGTTCGGCATCACCGCCACCCAGGCCACCGGCACGTGGGAACCTCTCAATGCCTCCTCGATCGACAGCTACCGTGCCGCCGGACAGACAGTAAAGGCCGCCGAGTTCAACTATCAGGACGCGCGTGACACGGTCGTCCTAACCGTCGGCGCGAACTATCTCCTTGGTAATCGCCCAGGAGTCCCGCGTCGAAGCCATACAGGCCGAAGTCAAGACCGCCGAGGCCCTTTACCAGTTGGCCAAAGACCAGGAAGCCGCTGGTCTGTCTCCCAACATCGACACGCTCCGCGCCCGTGTCCAGTTTCAGGCCCAGCAGGAAGCCCTCATCCAGGCTGAAAACGATCTCGAAAAGCAGCGTATCGCCCTCTCGCGCGTTATCGGATTACCAATCCAGCAGAAGTTCCGCCTCGTTGACCGTGTCCCTTATGCCCCTGTCCCCAACATAGCAACCGAGGGAGCATTCGACCTCGCGTTGCAGACCCGTCCCGACTACAAGGCTGCGCTCGCCCAGTTGCGTGCCGCCGAACTCCGCCGGTCCGCTGCGTGGAAGGGTTACCTCCCCTCCGTCGGAGTCTCCGGAACCTACGGCGTCCTGGGCTACACTGCCGACTCTATGGCGCCCAACTACTCGGCTGCCGCCTCTCTGAACATTCCGATCTTTCAGGGTGGACGCGTGCAGGCCGACGTAAAAGAAGCAGACGCGGCGCTCAAGACGCGCCAGGAGCAGGCTGAAAGCCTCAAGGGCCGCATCGAGCAGGAAGTACAGGATTCGATCCTCGATTTGAAGGCAGCCGCCCGTCAGGTCGAAGTCGCCAAAATCGGGCTCGAGTTGGCCCAGCAGACCGTCGACCAGTCGCAGGACCGCTTTGCCGCCGGCGTGACGAATAACGTCGAGGTCATACAGGCCCAGCAACAGTTGGCTGCCGCCAACGATCTCTATATCAGCAGCCTTTTCGCGCACAACATCGCCAAAGTGCTGCTCGCCCGCGCCATCGGTAATGCCGAGCAGATGGTCAAACAATATTTAGCCGGGAGCCAGGCACTGCCGCCGTCGGTCGTAAAACCCGACACACCACCGGCCGCGCCCCCTGACGTTCCGCAATCATCGCCCAATCCTCCGCAACCCAAGTAACAGGTGAATAACAGATGAGTCCGACGAGCACTGAGCAAACCGAAACGAAACCCGCCCTCCCCGACGCCGCCGAAGTCGATAACGGCAATGGCGAAGAGAGCGGCCGCAGCCTGTTCCAGCGCAACCCCAAGGCCAAGGTCGTCCTCGTGATTGCCGTCTTGGCCGCCCTGATGGTCGTGGGTTGGTTCTGGTGGGACAGCCGCCGCTGGGAAAGCACCGACGACGCCCAAGTCGACGGCCACATCTATCCCATCAGCGCCCGCGTCGGCGGACAGGTCGTGAAAGTCAGCGTCGATGACGGCAAATTCGTCCACAAGGGCGACGTCCTCGTCCAGATTGATTCCACTGACTACAAGGTCGCTGTCGACCGCGCCCAGGCCGACTATCAGGACGCCATGGCCAATTTCGCTGCGGCCCAGGCGGGTGTCCCCATCGCCGACGTCGGCTCCTCCAGCCAGATCCACTCTGCCTCTGCCGATGTCACCGGCGCCCAGGCCGGAGTGCTCGCCGCTCAAAAACAGATGGAAGCTGCGCGGGCCCAGGTCGTCGAAGCTGAGGCCAACGCCAAGAAGCTCAACGCCGACGTTGGGCGCTACAAGATGCTCCTCGATAAGCACGAAATCTCGCAACAGCAGTTCGACCAGGCCACTGCGGCTGCCACCTCCGCCAACGCCACTGTTACTGCCCGCGAAGCCTCACTAGTGGCCGCGCAAGAGCAGATTCGTGTCTCCCAGTCGCGTGTCGATCAGGCCAAGGCTGGCTGGAACAATGCCCAAGTCACGCCTAAGCAGGTCGAAGCCATCCGCGCTCGCGCTACCGCCGCCGAGGCCCTTTCTCAGCGCGCCAAGTCCGCGCTTGAACAAGCCCAGCTCAATCTCGGCTACACCACCATCGTCGCTCCTGTCGACGGAGTCGTCGGCAAGCGCTCCGTCCAGGTCGGCCAAAATGTCGGCCCCGGACAGGACCTCATGGCCGTCGTTCCGCTGCGCGAAATCTGGGTCACTGCCAACTTCAAGGAAACCCAGCTCGCTCACATGCGACCCGGCCAGCCCGTCGTCATCAAGGTTGACACTTACGGCGGTCGCAAATGGGAAGGCCACGTCGCCAGCCTCGGAGCTGCCACTGGCGCAAAGTACAGTCTGCTACCACCTGAAAATGCCACCGGCAACTACGTCAAGGTCGTGCAGCGCATTCCGGTCCGCATTGATTTCGACGGCTGCGACAAGCCTGACTTCAACTCCGATGGCCTTCTGCGTCCCGGCATGTCTGTCACCCCCGAGGTGAACGTCTCAGCATCCCCGGAGGGCAAGACCCAGTAACGCCGCCAGCGATTTGTCCGCTTACCTTGAGCGATGACATGACCGCGACAGCCGCTCCTTGGCTTGCGCTGTCGTAACTGACAACTGATAGCTGACAACCGACGACTGCCCATGACTGACGCCGAACAACACGCGATCTCCACCTGGAAGCCACGTTACAACCCGTGGATCATCGCCTTGGTGGTCACCATGGCCACCTTCATGGAGGTGCTTGACACCTCCATCGCCAACGTCGCCCTGCCGCCACATCGCCGGCGGCTTCAGCGCCAGCGCAGGACGAATCCACCTGGGTGCTCACCAGCTACCTGGTCTCCAACGCCATCGTCCTGCCTATGTCGGGCTGGCTCACCACCATGATTGGACGCAAGCGCTTCTACATGACCTGCGTCGCCATGTTCACTGCGTCGTCGTTCTTGTGCGGACTCGCCCCCACGCTGCCCTTGCTCGTCTTCTTCCGCATCCTGCAGGGCGCGGGCGGCGGCGGCATCGGTCCCAGCGAGCAGGCGATCCTCGCCGACACCTTCCCGCCCGAAAAGCGCGGACTGGCCTTCGCCGTCTTACGGCATGGCTGTCGTCGTCGCCCCTGCGATCGGCCCCACGCTCGGCGGCTGGATCACCGACAACTATGACTGGCGCTGGATCTTCTTCATCAACATCCCCGTCGGCATCATCTCGCTCTTCCTCACCTCGCAGATCGTCGAAGATCCGCCCTGGCTCCGTGGCCGTCAGGGCAAGAACATCAAGGTCGACTACATCGGACTCTCCCTCATCGTCGTCGGCCTCGGCTTGCTGCAGGTCGTCCTCGACAAGGGCCAGCAGGAAGACTGGTTCAGCACTCCTTACATCACAGCGTTCTTCGCCATCGCCATGCTCTCGCTCTTGGTGCTCGTCTTCCATGAGTGGCATCACCCTCATCCTATTCTCGAGTTGAAGCTGCTCAAGAACCGCAATTTCTCCGCCACGGTGCTCTTTAATTTCATCCTTGGCGCAGTGCTCTTCGGCACCACCGTGCTGATCCCGCTGTTCCTGCAGTCCATGATGGGATACACCGCGCAGCAGGCTGGCGAAGTCCTGTCTCCTGCCGGCTTCATGCTGATGCTGCTGTTCCCTATCGCCGGCATCCTTTCCACCAAGATCGACCCGCGCTACATGATCGCTTGCGGCTTCGGCATGACTTCCCTCGCCCTCTATCACATCACCAATCTCAGCCTCGCCGTCGATTTCCGCACCATGATTATGTGGCGCTGTTATCAGATGTCCGGACTGGCTTTCATCTTCATCCCCATCAGCATCCTCAGTTACGTCGGCGTCCCGCGCAACATGAGCAATCAGGTCTCCGGCATCAGCAACTTCATTCGAAATCTTGGCGGCAGCATCGGCATCTCTATGCTCACCACGTTCCTCGCCCGCCAGAGCCAGGTGCACCAGACCAACCTCGTCGCCCACGCCACTTCCGCCAATCCCCAGTTCAACCAGATGCTGCACGGCAGCGCCGCTAACATGGCGAAGTCAGGCTCCGGGCCGGCGCTTGCTTTGCAACAGGCCTACAACCAAGTCATGGGACTCATTCAACAGCAGGCCGCGCTCCTGTCTTACGTCAACGCATTTTGGTGGGCCGCCCTCATCGTCGCCTGCCTCGTCCCCATGCCCTTTCTGCTCAAGAAACCCAAGCCCGGCGAAGCCCCCGAAGCCGGCGCCCACTGATCTAACAAACGAACAGTTTCCCCCCGAATCGCGCCATTTGACTTGTCGCCCTGCGCGAAGCGTGTCCGCGTAGCGCGCTCGCGAAGTCGCAGGACCTGCTTTTCGCCGCGTTCGCGGCCAGTCTAGGTAGGAGCACTTCCTCGCCCGTGCGATACTGAACCTGCGCACCCTCTGCGCCGGGATGGCGAAACTGGCAGACGCAGCGGACTTAAAATCCGCAGACCCGAAAGGGTTGTGGGGGTTCAAGTCCCCCTCCCGGCACCACTTAACTTATTGTTGTGTAACGCCTTCGCGCTGTGTTTAGTTGCACGGCGTATCTGCTTGCTAGCTCCTTCGAGACGCTCAACGTGACGTACGGCTAAAATTCGCCGCTAACTTCGCATCTTCCGCCGCTTGGCCGCTACCTGTCGCGGGCTTATTGGTCATGCGCTCAATTCGTCCCGCTACGGCCCGCGCGACCATCACCCACTGCGCCTGCGCGTTCATAGCACTGAATAGGCAGCCCATTGCGGCCCAAGCGAGAACCCATTTGTGTGTTTTCATGGAACCCTCCGTCTCTGCGGCTCTCTGGACCATGTGGCGGCTGCTCCTATGCCGGTAGCCGCCATTTCAGGCTTTCATGGCTGCACTGGCTTCCAGCTCTTATCGGGATTGAACTCAGTCATCGATGCCGCAATGTCGGGGGTCGTTTTGCCAAGATCTTTCTCGTAAACGGTCCCCTGCTGGTTGATCATCAATGTCTTAATGCCGGAGTTAGCGTACTCGGCAGGGTAGGCGACATAGGCGAATCCGCCCGTCATCTTGCCATTGACGAGGTAATTCTTGGCCCCGCCCTGAGCATCCGCCCCCTGCTTAAGTAGTTCACGGAAATAGTAACCATGGAACGGGGCATGCTGATTGGCTTTGACCTGGTATCCTTCCTCGCTGGCAAAAGCTACCAGGGGACCGAGCGGGCTGCGCGGCTTGCCTTCGGGTGAGGGCCAGTACAGGCCGTTCTGCTGGCCTTCGTCGCTGATGAACTTCTGCGCGTACTGCTTTACTCCGCCGTGGCTCTGCGAAAAGTACTCGGCCTGCGAGCCGGCAATGGCGGCGCAGATGTCGAGGGCCGCCAACTCGTTGTCACCGATGCGGCGGGCGATCAATTCCTCCTTGCCGGCTGCGGTGTCGAAGGCCCATTGTCCGGAAGCGTTCTTTTTGAGCGGAATGGGAAACGCTTGGTTGTCGGCACCAACAAGAAGGATTTCTTCGCTGTCGTCCAGTTTGCGCCAACGGTGCATCGCGCTATAGGAGGTCGCAAATCCGTTAAACGACGCCTTGTCCTCGGCTGCATCCCCGGAGTAGACAAGCTGATTAGACCCGGGCCCGAAGATGGCGAGCATCGCCTCATGGTTCGCGGACTGCGCCCCATTGACAAGTGCCGTGCCGGCATCGTCGGGGGAGACAAAAGTCTTTTGCGGCACTTCCGTGGCCAGAGCTTTGTCCTGCGTCTTGCTACACGAGACGGCGCAACTTAGGATTGCCAACAAGGCAAACAAAATCCAGATCCAGCGCTGGGAAACCTGTCGATCAAGCTGCAACATGGAGATCCTCCGACTTCCTCAATTGCGTTCCGAGTAGTTGATATTCTTGGAGCTAAAACATGGCTATCTGCGGAAGCCCCCACCACCAAAATGGCTCCCGCCGCCCCAACCTCCGCCACCGCCTTTGCTTGCCCAACCCTGCGAACTGGCCGAGCGACTTCCCCATCCGCCGCCGCCGAAATCAGCAGAGCCCGAGTGGTTGCCATAGCCGCTGAAAGCAGTGGAGTGGCTGCCGCTAGTTTGCGAGCCCCAGCCGCGAGCCGCCTCCGAGTTGGCCCAGCCACCGTTGGGCTTGTTCCCAGAATTTGAAGCTGCGCTGTGGTTTACGTTGACGGTGTTGCCACTGATGTTGGTATTGCGGTTGTAGGTATTCCCGCTGTGGTTGTAGGCATTGTTGCTGTTGTTGGCGTGAAAGGCGTTGGCGTTATAGCCGTTATACGGATGGTAGCCGTTTGGGTAATAGCCACCATGCCAGGCATTGTTCCCGTAGTATGGGCGGTTACCGTAATACACACCGCCGTGATGCCAGTTGCAGTTCCAGCTGCTCCATCCCCAGCCGCAACATCCGCCGCTCACCATTGCTCCAACTGCCATTCCCGCACCGAAGGAAAGCAGACTCGTGGCCACCAGATCGCCCGTGCTATAGCCCGGTGTCACGTACGGCGTACCGTAAATCACCGCTGGGTTGTATTCTGGCACGTAGACGACCTGCGGATTAGTGGGCTGAATCACGATTGTTTGGGGAGACTGCTGGGCCACGGTGATTTG
Source organism: uncultured Acidobacteriaceae bacterium (assembly GCA_963751155.1). Taxonomy (GTDB): domain Bacteria; phylum Acidobacteriota; class Terriglobia; order Terriglobales; family Acidobacteriaceae; genus DASRAA01. The sequence goes on from CAVVTL010000014.1 coordinate 285,533, forward strand.
TGAGCCCGACTTGAGATTACCGGCGGCCTTGGCTTTTGCGCGCAACGTCTGAATAGCCGCCATTACATCGGAGGACTGGTTGTGATAAGCCTCGCCCAGTTGCGACGTCCAAGTCAGGTTTTGCGCCATATTATTCAGCACCGAGGGAAACTGAGTGAGTGCCTTGACACTCGGATCCCACGACTGGGTATTCACTGCCTGCCCCAGAGCGCTCCCCGTGAGATTCTTGTTCTGCTGTAGCCAATAATCGGCAACTGCAATTTGGTCGGGAAAGGTTGCGGCGGAAAGAACCTGTGCTACCAAAGCGTCCGGGTACAGTGCGATGGGAGCGACAAGGCTCTGCAGTACTTCCTCTGACATGGGCGCTCCCTGTCCCGAATATTCCGGGGAAGCGGCGGAAGCAGAAGCGGAAACAGGTGCCTGCTGGGCCGTGTCCTGATCCACCACCAACGCCCCTGCCCCCGACGGCATTGTGACCAAGACCATGACGATACTAAGAAGGAATGGTAAGATCCTGTGGTTCGGAGTTGCAGTCATTTCTCTCTCTCCTCTTAGGGACAACCGATAATTCTGCTCACCATGGTGCGGCGAGCCCTGCTTCTGTCTAGTGTGCCCTGTCCAGACAATAAGGGCGGCCTGACGGGCCGATGGCTGGCCATGCCGGATACCGCTGTCAGGCTGGCAGATTTCTCTCCTGTAGCTCAGTTTCGGCAGTCAACCAATCATCAACATCCTTTCCTTGGCCCCGCCCTCTCTCCTCGTAGGCCTCGTAGGCCCGCTCGCGAATCATCTGCTCGCTTTTGGCGACTGAAGTTGGCTCCAGAGATAGGGTTCAGTAACTATTTCTGGCGTTTTCATAACCACTACTTCCTCCTTGCGCCTTACGATGGTCATGACTACCCGGTATCCGGCTCACTTGTCCCATGCGAAGATCTGCTTCCAGTCACTCTTCATGCTGATAACAAGCCAGCTTTTCGACTTGGCTTCGTCATACAACGCCTGCGTAAATGTGCCAATCTTGGAATCCGCCAACCCTTGTGCCGGTCCGTAGGCATACTCACGCCGAGCATCGTCGTGCAGCACCAGCATCATTAGCGAGGCGCCAGTGGATGCCTGCGCGTACTCCAGCATCTGCTGGTCGCCAGTCGAATTGCCGAATGCTGCTCTTGGGTGCTGACCGGTGAAAAGGTAGATGTCCTCCGGTTTCCCGGAAAAGTTGTCGTTCAGCAACAGCTTCGGAGGCCGCATCAGGATCGGTTTACCCGCTGAGTCATAACTGTATTCGGTAGCCAGAGCCGTGCCGATAACCTGCTCCGGCGGGATGCCATAGACTCGGTCGGAATAGACGCGCACGAATTCCTGTCCGCCTCCAGTGACGATATAGGTCTTGTAGCCATTGGCCCGCAAGTAGCACATCACCTCGAGCATTGGCTGATAAGTCAATTCGGTGTAGGGACGGTTCCAACGTTTGTCACGCGCCTTGGCCAGCCACGCCTTAACCATGTCGTGAAACTGATCGACGGTCATGCCGGTATGGGTGGCGAGCATGATGGTTTCAAGGTCTTTGTCGGTGAACTTAGCCATTGCCGCTTTGTCGCCGGCAAGGATCGATTTGAACGGCTCCGTGGTCTTCCACTCCGGATGCTGCGGAGCCATGGCAGCCACACGCTCGAAGGCAAAGACGAACTGCGTGTATATGGGATGCTCGACCCAGGTCGTGCCATCCTGATCGAAGGTTGCAAAACGCTGCTCGGGAGGCACAAAGTTTGCGCTTGAGGCATCCGTGGTGGCGCGGACGAAATTGAGTATTGCCTGCTTTGAGGCTCCGTCATTCCAGGAAGGCAGCGGATCGCTGTTTTGCGCGACCGCGAACGGCGTCAGCAGCCAAGCAACTAAAGTGAACGTTAGGATAAGCTTGAGCTTCATGACTGCCTCCTACATAAGGGCTTCAGCCTCGGATAAATCAGGAGCGTGCCCGGCGCACACGCTCCATGTAGACCACCCGCCTACTAGTCGTTGCTGGGGATGGGCAGTGACTTACCGATGTCCTTCACCAGCGGCGCAGGATTCTCCGGATGTTGCAGATTCGGGATCAAATCGGTCGAGCCGCCTCCGGGGAACCTCTTGATGCTGGGGTACTTGATAATCGACTGATCGAACTCAAGCATCACCGGTCCGATCAGCGCCCCAACCCAACCGTTGTCCTGCCCGGCATATCGTCCGGGAGAACTGGTCATTACGCGGCTGGGGGCTGCGCCGTTGAAGGTCATGTCGTACTTCTCGAAAGGATCCATAGTGAGGTTGTAGGTCGCGCCAATCGCGCCCAGGTTTGCTTCCACCCCGAGCCAAGAGTCCTTTGCGGTGTAGAGATATTTCCACGCGATATGCACCCACGGTTCATCCGGGCCGCCGCCGATGTCAGCACGTACGCCCTGGAAAGTTTCGCCGTCGATATAGACCCAGGTAGATCGGGCCGAGTGTGGCGCTTTACCCAGGATGTAGGCGCTGTTGTCGATGCTGTCGAAGAATATCGGTTTGCCGTCGTTGCCTTCCCATTCGCCATGCGGGGGCGGAGTGATTCCTGCCATCGCGGCCAGCGTTGACCAGCAATCGATGTGCGACATCATCTCTCCATACTGAGCACCAGCCGGAATGTGGCTTGGCCACCACATAATGCCCGGCACACGCCAGCCTCCCTCGAACGCTGAGCCTTTCTCGCCCCGGTAGGGCGTGGTACCAGCGTCAGGATAGGCATCCAGCCAAGCTCCGTTGTCGGCGGTGACTATAACGATCGTGTTGGGGGCTTCGGCGCGGATGGCATCCATGATCCGGCCGATGTTGTAATCCAGCTCCATTAGCGAATCGGAGTAGTCGCCCAAATGCGACTTGCCTCGGAACTGGGGAGCCGCATTCGTCGGATTGTGCATCTTAATAAAGTTGACGTCCATGAAGAAGGGCTTTCCACCCTTGGCATGTTGCTTGATGTAAGCGACTGCCGAGTCGGTCTGCTGCAGATCGAAGGTGGCTAGCGAGTCATAGCTGATCGTTCCGACCATCTTGGCGGCCTGGCCAGCAGTGCCCTCCCACTCGCCCAAGTTCACGATGTCGTCGTAAGCTTTGTTAAATTGCGGATTGAACGACGGGAACCACGGATGGAACCACTTCGAAGTGTCGTTGTAGGCATAGACCCCTGCATAGTAAGCCGCGAAGTGCTTCATCTCGTCGAAACCATGTTCGGTTGGATACGACGCAGGCTTGTCGCCCATGTGCCATTTTCCTGAAAAGTAGGTCGAGTACCCGTTCTTCTGGAAAAACTCGGCGATGGTTGGAGTTTCTTTGCGAAGATAGTTCTCGTCTCCGGGTGCGACCACGATTGATAGGGCCGAACGGATGGGAATACGCCCGGTCATGAACGACGCCCTGCCTGCCGTACAACTGGCCTGCCCATACCAGTTGGTGAAAAGTGCGCCCTCTTTCGCGACCCGATCGACATTCGGCGTGGGATGTCCGAGCGACTGACCTCCTCCAGGATAAGCGCCGAAGTCGCTCCAGCCCGTGTCATCCGTCATCAACATGACGATGTTGGGACGTTGCGGGTTGGTGGATTGTGTTTGGGCGATGACTCCGCTTGCTGCCATGAAGCCCGAGAAGGCCAGGGCAGTTATTGTGACTTTACGAACGCTAGCTCCGAGGTCCATAGGTTTATCACTCCGAGATTGCATAGAAGGGTGCTGGTTTGAGAATGAATCCGTGGGCAAAAGGGCGAAATCTCCGGCCCGCGTCGAGATACTGTGTGCCTAGAGCGCGGCCATGATCATTCGGGCTTTACCATTACCACTGTCCTTTTCATCCGGATTTCGACGATTGCAGGACGTCGGCTCACGCTGGCCACCACGCTTGACAGGGGCTCCGCCATTGCGGCTTTACGTCGCTACTGGACGGACTGCAGCACATACTCGCGCAGCTTTATCGGCCAACCATGGATCCCGCACGGAACAGAGTGCAATTAGCTGGCCGAATCGAATGGGCAAGCAGAAGGCGTATCGCAAGATTGAGAATGGACGCAATCCTCATTTCCAAGTTTGAAATCTGGAATTCGGACTCAGCGGCAGCTTGCCCCTTATATCGCTCTCCGTCACGCCTGATTGCGACCTCGCATCTCTCAACTGCCGGTCAGGCGGCGGCCATGCAGAATTGGCAGTTTCTCATCAAAGCACGAGGAGTTCCCGTAACCCGATCACCTTCAGCAGTTGCATGGTCGACCGACCGAAAGTTGGTTCCAAACGGCCTTCGCGGAGATCGGAGTATTAGCAGCGCTCCTTCACACCACGTCTCCTCAAAGAAGACTTCTGGAGATTAAAAAAAAGGCAGACTCGCCGATAGGCTGTTCCTCAGGACTACCTACGGCGTGGCGATGCCGCGTTCGCTATGAGTGCCGGGAGGCCAAGACCCCACTCAACGTGGGCACCACAAGAGCCCAATTCTCCGAACCATTCGCAGGTAAAGCTAGTAAAAGAGAGAGAGAAGGATCGCTCGCTCTACAAGGCACAAGGCAACGACAGTGGCTTTATCCTTGACGTTCAAGTACCGAGTCCTACTACGGTCACCAAACACTGTGACTTTGGTCCTTTCACTGAGTCCTCCGTAGCTGTACAAAACAGTTGAGAAGCCGTCCGATTCGACCCCGATTGGACTTGTGTGTCTCCGTTTTCGATGGGAAGTCTAACAAGGAGAGCAATGAGCAAGCCGCGTCTAATACTCTGCTTAGTGGTAATGGCAACTGTCTCCGCTCAATACGTAACGGCCGCGGGCAGGGGAAATCCGGATCCCACAATCGTGAAAACGGACGCGGGAATGGTTCGCGGGAAGATTTCCAATCGTGTGCTTGAGTTCAAAGGAATTCCATATGCGGCACCTCCACTCAGAGAGCTGCGCTGGCAGCTAGCGCAACCGCCGAGGGCATGGGCCGGTGTCTTGGATGCGACTAAATATAAGAGCGCATGTCCACAGCTCTCGCGTTACGGCTCTACGGAAGCAAGCTATGACGAGGATTGTCTTTATCTCAACGTCACGGTGCCCTACTCCCAACACGGTTCTCCAACGCTGCGCCCGGTTATCGTTTGGATACACGGCGGAGCCTTCGTCGGCGGGTCAAGTTCGCTCTACCCTCTCGACTTCATAGCCACGACAGGGGGCGTCGTCGTGGTCTCCATGAATTATCGATTGGGAGTTCTTGGGTTCATGGCCCATCCCTCGTTCGATCCCGACTGGAACGGCGCCCTGGCACTGGAAGACCAACGTAGCGCATTGCGCTGGGTGAAGCGCAACGCTGCCGCTTTTGGCGGAGACCCGAACAACATCACAATCGCTGGCGAGTCTGCCGGCGCCGCCTCAGTCTGCATGCACGTCATAGCGCCTGAAGAGACACTCGGACTCTTCCACAAAGCGATCGTGCAAAGCGGCGGCTGCGCAACACCGTTGAAGACTATAGCGGAAAACAGCAAGACTGGGCAAAAGGTTGCGGATTATGTGGGCTGCACTGATGCGGCGACCGCTTTAGCGTGCTTGCGGGGCAAATCGGTTAAGGACTTACTCGAGGCGGGCAGTAAAGCTCAGGGAAGCAACCTGCTGGCGTATGCGCCAAGCGTGGGATCGAAATCGATACCGCTGCAGGGTGCCGACGCACTACGCAGCGGTAAGTTCGTGCACGTGCCAATGATTAATGGCGGAAACCGTGACGAGTTGCGGCTGTACGTTGCTTACGATGCTCAAGCTGGTGATTTGGTGACGAAAGACAATTACGCCGCCCACATTCAAAAAGTCTACCGCGGGTTTGCTGATCAGGTCATCACCGAGTATCCCAGCAGTGCCTACTCTTCACCGCCATCAGCACTGGGCACCGTGATGTCAGACTTCCGCCTCGACGTCGGGCTTAACAACTGCATCTATCTCCAGACCGCCAAGCTGGCCTCGAAGTACGTCAAGGTTTATGAATATGTATTTGCTGATCGTGACGCTCCACCGGTCACCAAAGATCCAGGATTCGAGATGGGCGCGGTACACGCTTCAGAATTGCCGTACCAGTTTCCACATTTCTCGGATACAGCGAAGGTGGATGCTCCTGCCCTTCCAGAGGCGCAACAAAAGATGGCAAAGCAGATGATGGCATACTGGACGAGCTTCGCCAGAAACGGTGTACCGGTGGTACAAGGGGCTCCAGTGTGGGAGGCCTTCACCGCCGACGACAAGGTGTTTCGGTTCGAACCGGAAAATCTTGGATCCTTCGACGCAAGCTCCGAGCACAACTGTGAATTCTGGAAGAAGCTATACCCAGCCGTTCTAACCAAGTAGGTGCTAGATGCGCGCGTAGCCCTCCTCCCGGCACCGGGAGCTCATGGCGCGACCAGAACTTGCTGGCAGGTACATCGTTTCCTGATGGCTCCTGTGAAGAGGCTCCATCGCACCCTATTCGACCCAGACATAATGCTCCGAGTAACGTCCGCTTGTCACATTAGCCCGAAACCGGAATGGGGAGACTACTCTCCATAAGCCGGCTAGCCAGCACCCGGCAACCGTGTTGGCACAGTCACTTGGACGTAAAACGCCCTATTCGTGGAGGTGGCCACTGAGACTCCGAGCAGGTCGTCGGCCAACCTTCCCTGACGATAGACGCTATCAATCTTCTTCATGATCCTCTCGGCCCATTGAACCGCTGAAGCAACCAAGGATTCGGTTCTTGGGCTTGGTTTGCTGTCAAAGAGGTCCTCAGTCGTCGTAAGATGACGCGCCATAAGGATTCCGGCGACAATCGCGAGCACACGCTTTCGTCCCTCTTCCATCAGGGTGGCGTATCATATTCGTTGTTTGTTCGCCTAGTCCAGATGGGCCCCAACATCAGACTATGAACAACGGGCACCGTGTCCAATTCGCTCCGGGATCAAGAAAAAGCCAACGCTGAGTGTCCGCAACCTCTTCGGGTGCGTCCTGTGCGAGCAACCGCAGTGCCGCGGTATCAGGAACGCATGGGGCGTGGTCGCCGTGCCAACAGTGGACTGAGAGATGTTCGCCATGACAATTCCGTTTGACCGACGCGCCTAAAATCTGGGCAAGCCTCTCGGATCCAGCGGCAAGGCCCGACTCGACACTGATGGGTCGATCTTCGCCACAGTTCCCTGCCGGTCCAACGCTGTGTCCTGACACAGGCAGGACCGAAGGGCGCTGCAACGCCTTCAACCGGGAAAAGCGATCTGTTGTCCTCTGAGTCACGGTACGTTGAATACCTACGGTTCTTCTTGTTGGGTGTTACCGCCCATCAGGAACACAGCCTGCCGAGGATCGCTAGAGCCACTTCCTTGGAACGCTCACTCTTGTCACCGGCCGGGCCAATGCAGGACGGGCATCCGCTGTCGCACGGAGTCTTTCTGCTTTAAGAGTCGTAGAGCACGCCCTGCTCCATAACCCCGACCACACTTGGTCGTCCCCGCGAAGAGGGACTCGGTCGCTCCCTCGCTGAATGGACCCGCCTGCCAGACGCCTCCGAACTCGGCCCTGCATGACATCCCGCCGGATTCTACCTTGCGTCCCCCGGGTCGCACTGTAACAACAAAATAATTGTCATCGCCCACTAGCTCGTTGTAGAATTTCGACCCATCGAAGCCAAGACGGTAGTTTTAGTTTGGCTGTCCCCGGCCCCAAAAACTCATTAGCCCACCTTGAAAAGGAGACGACTCTATGACCAGATCCCATTGCCAGAGGATTGTACTTCTCGCGCTGGTGTGTTTCTTCACGTCGGGTGTTCTCTTCGCGACCAACATGCATCCCACGCTGATTGCCATGAGCACGCATGTTGACCTTAACGACCCCGTTACCAACGTACCTTTCCCCTCCGCCGGTGATGCGTATTGCAGCGCAACCAACGGTTGCGGCACGATACCCTCAGGCGGCCAAACCGCCTTCCAATGGACGGCTGGAGATTTCGTGCAATCCGCCATCTTCAGCGTGCCCACCAACTCAGTGACCGATTTGACTGCCAACTGGATCTTCCAGGATTACATGAATGGGTTCACTGAAACTTGGTTCGTGTATGTCAATGGCGTCGCGGTTGCCGGTGCAGTCATTCCTGATTGCGGCGGTTGCGGAACTTACGGCACCGTGACCGGTACTGTCAACTTCGCTGGCATTGCACCGGTGAGCGGTGGGTATCAGGTCGAACTCGTCCTGCAGAACACAATCCCGGGCGGTGGCGGATCGGTCGCATGGGCTGACGGTGGTATCACCGGCTTGTCTTACGCCGGCACGCCGGAACCCTCCACGTTCCTTATGCTGGGGAGCGGTTTGCTGAGCCTATCGCTTGGCGTGCGCCGCCGCTTTAACAGGTAGCTCTCGCATCGTCTCAATCGGGGCCTGACTGCACGCCGTTAGGCCCCGTGCGACTTGGCAGCCGCGACCCGCTAAGCAGTCGCCCTTCGAGGCTGGTCCCTCGCCCCACGATGGTCGCTGTGCTCGCGTCTCCCAGCCCAATCGCCGCCCACGAATTCCGCTCTCACGCTACGACTTCGCAGAAGTTCCATCCGGTACCACAACTTCCCGTTTGCAGCCCTTCGCACGCCGTTACGCAGGTGTTAGGATTATTTTCGTGCAGAACTTTCGAACCGCTCCTCTGACCGTTGCGATTCTCGCCGCCCTGCTCGCCGCCCTCGGTTGCGGACAATTCTTCCCCGGCGCTGATAGCATCACCGCGCTAGCCGTCGCGCCCCAGAACGCTACCGTTGCTCCCGGCGTCTCGCAGCAGTACACCGCCACCGCGACCTACGGCAATAACACCACCGCAGATGTAACCAGCAGCGTCACTTGGAGCACGACTCCAACCAATGTGGCCACTGTCTCTAGCAAGGGCCTCGTTACCGGAGTTTCTCTTGGCGTCGCCACCATCAAGGCGCAAAGCGGCAGCGTTATCGCATCCACCGGCGTTACCGTCACCACGAAGGCCATTAGCAGCATCGCCATCGCTCCCCTTACCCAGACCCTCAGCCTCTCCATCGGGCCGACCACCGTCCAGTACACCGCCACGGCTACCTATTCAGACGGCTCGACCGGCGATGTAACCTCCACCTCAACCTGGAACTCTCTCCCCAGTTCGGTTGCCACCATTTCCAGCACGGGATTGGCCACGGCCGTCGCTGTTGGCACTTCCACCGTCACCGCCACTGCCAACGGTGTCACTTCCAACTCCGCCACCCTTACAGTCAACCCCTAACCCAATGGTCACATTTCCGCTTCGCCGCCTCGATTCCGCTCTGCTACTTTTGTCGTAATCGGTGTGATCAACATCGCTCGTTGCTAACTTAATACCTTCCTAACCGTCAATCTTGTGAGTGAGATACAGGCAGGCGCGACCGCTTTCACCTGTGCATAAGTCGTCCACGACGCTGTGGTTTTCCCTTGAGTTTGGGATACGAATCACGGTACACTGGATTGATTTGAGAGCTGTGGTTTTTCCTGCACATAGTACTCACTCGCGCCCGTCCAGACTCGGGCAGTTGTACGCAGGGCTTCGGATGTGCTTGATTTACAATGACTTGTACCAGTTTCATCCGATCGTGACAAAAGCAGCACTCCCAAGCAGGCCAAAGATCATCTAAAAAGACAGGAAACTCTCCATTATGGCAAAGCGACGCGGCAATCCAAACTGGGGAAAGCCGGAGCCCATCGGGCCGGTTGTCCCGACCATCACCGAATTCGAACAGGTGGTCAAGGAGTTCAAGCTCCAACCCGACCAGTTTATTCGTTCAACCCGACTGCGCGAGTGGGCGCGCAAGAACAAGAATTCAAAGTACATCCCCGAACCACTTCTGGAAGCTTGGGGCTTTGAAATCGAATCGACCCTCTAGTTCTCTCCTTGAGACATCGCGCGGGCCGCTTGCGGCCCGATTTTTTTCGAGTCGAAATCCAATTCCGAGTCCCGCACGGAGCTCCCAGTGCCTAAGTTCACAAACACATCTTCATTTGCGGCAATCAGCGCCCGGAAGATCACCCCCGCGGCTGTTGCGACCCGTCCGGCTACCGGAGTCCTCCATCGCGAGTTCAAGCGCGCTCTGGCGGCGACCGCCGGTTCGCGCCACCGTCCGCGCCAACAAATCCGGGTGCCTCGACCAGTGCGAGCACGGCCCCACTGTCGTCGTTTATCCCGAAGCCGTATGGTACGGCCACGTCACCCCGGCCGATGTTGAAGAGATCGTCCAGCAGCACATCCTCGGCGACCAGACCCGTCCAGCGCCTCCAAATTGCCGACGACTGCCTCAATTCCGCTGTTTGCGAGCATCGCAAGCGCTTCCGGCAGTTGACTCGCCGGTTCCCGATTTCCCGTTCCACCACGAAAGGCTGCTTGCTTTTTTCCGCTTCTCCTGTTCTCTTAGAAGGCGCGCGATCCCCTGATGAGTCGTCGCCCAACAATCCGCAGTCGTCCGCATTCTCGCCATCGGCAACGACGTCTCACGGCTCAGTTCCGGCGCCAACGTGCTGACTCAGGCCGGATACAGCACCGACTTCGTCTTGAAAATCGACGATGTTGTCCGGCCGCCTCAGCAAATCGCGCTATCGACCTCGCGATCGTCTGTGCCACCTTCACATACGACGAGCAGATCGCCATCCGCGCCCGCATTCGCCAGGTTCGACCCCAGGTTCCCGTTCTTCTCTCGGCCGCGAACACAACTCGCCGACCCTGTTTCTCGACGCCGTCGCCAGCCGTCTTCGGCTCCGGCTCGCAAGCCCGATTGGTGTCGGCATCCGGCAGACCGCCCGCTGTCGATCCAAACTCCCCAGCTAACCAATTAATGTCTTTGTTTCAATTACTTAGATCGAACCACCGGTGCCGTCCCATGCTCCGAAACTCGTCTGTTTGACCTTCCGCTTGGCTGCATGCCATAGTTAATGTTCATCGTTCTGTAATGCTTTGTTAACATCTTGCTGTGCAGCCTGCTGCAGATTCCTTTGACCCTAGATCTCCCAAGAGACGCATTCATGGTTCGCCTGATACCGCGAGAAACCAAGTTTTTCGACCTCTTCGCCGACATCGCCAACAACGTCATCGACGGTGCCCGCGTCTTGTCGGAATTGCTCAACGACTACGACTACGAAAAGATGCCGGCCGCAGTCGCCAGAATCACCGACATCGAGCACCGCGGCGACGAGATGACCCACCAGATCCTCGTCAAGCTCAATCAGACGTTCATCACGCCATTCGACCGCGAAGACATTCACCTGATGGCTTCCTCGCTCGACGACGTTCTCGACTTCATCTTTTCCGCGGCCGACCGTTTGCTCAACTACAAGATCGTCGAGCCCTCGCCGTCCGCCAAGCTGTTGGCCAGCATCATTCTTGCGGCAGACCGAAGAACTCGGCAAGGCCGTCGCACTGCTAGGCAAAGACGGACAAGTTCTTCAGCACTGCGTCGAAGTCAATCGCCTGGAGAACGAGGCCGACAAGGTCAGCCGCGAAGCCATCGGACGTCTCTTCGACGGCGAGCCCGACCCCATCACGTTGATCAAGTTGAAAGAGCTGTTGGAAGTCCTGGAAGAAGCCAGCGATAAGGCCGAAGACGTGGCCAACGTCCTGGAAACTGTCATCCTCAAGAGCGCTTGAGACCCCATCGCGTGCAACTGACCGACCCATCCAGATGGAGTAAACGACCATGAACACCGGCATGGTGCTGCTGGTCATTACCGTACTCACCGCGCTTATCTTCGACTTTCTCAACGGCTTTCACGACGCCGCCAACAGCATCGCCACCGTCGTTTCCACCCGCGTCTTATCGCCCCGTTTAGCAGTGGCCTGGGCCGCGGCATTCAATTTCCTGGCCGCCTTCCTCCTCGGCACCGCCGTCGCCAAGACCATCGGCAAGGGCATGATTCAGCTCGACATCGTCACCCAGTATGTCGTGCATCGCCGGATTGGTCGGCGCCATCGTCTGGGACCTCCTCACCTGGTTATGGGGACTCCCCACCTCGTCCTCGCACGCCCTCATCGGCGGATACGCCGGAGCCGCCATGGCCCGCGCCGCCATCTTGCACGGCTGGTCGCTCCGCGCCCGCACGTCATCATCGCCAGCGGCTGGACCAAGACGCTCATCTTCATCGTCGTCGCGCCCCTCATGGGCTTCGTCATCGGCTTCGGCATGATGGTCGCCGTCTCCTGGATCTTCCAGCACAAAGTCGCCCCGCCAGGTTGACAAGCTTTTCCGCAAACTCCAGTTGGTCTCCGCCGCCGCCTACAGCCTCGGACACGGCGGCAACGACGCGCAGAAGACCATGGGCATCGTCGCCGGAGCCCTCTACACCGCCGGCGTCATGAACAAGGACGACTTCGCCGCCAACTGGGGACACTGGCACTGGCCCATCATCCTTGCCGCCCACGCCGCCATCGCCCTCGGCACGTATCTCGGCGGCTGGCGCATCGTCCACACCATGGGCTCGAAGATCACCAAGCTCAAACCCGTCGGCGGATTCTGCGCCGAAACCGCCGGCGCCATCACCCTCTTCGGCACCGCCCTCGCCGGAATCCCCGTCAGCACCACCCACACCATCACCGGAGCCATCGTCGGCGTCGGCAGCACCCACCGCCTCTCCGCCGTGCGCTGGGGCGTCGCCACCCGCATCGTCTGGGCCTGGATCTTCACCATCCCAGCCTCCGCCGCCGTCGCCATGCTCACCTTCTGGATCATCCGCCTCTTCAACCCCACGGCATAGTCAGCGCCGCACAAGCTCGCCTCTCACGTGCGCCCAGATTGCTCCGAGCTTTTCGCTCTTAGCTCTAGGCTACTTGCTAACTGCTAGTCGCGAATTGCTTAGCTGATGACTCCTCAGTGTCCTCCGTGCCTCCGTGGTGAAGCCTTCGCTCGACTCGCGGCCTCCCCCGCGCCCCTGCTAGAATCTTCAGTTGCCTGTCATGCCCAACGCTTCCCTATTCTGCGACGTCGACACCGCGATCGACGAGATCCGCGCCGGCCGCATGATCATCGTCATTGACGACGAAGACCGCGAGAACGAAGGCGACCTCACCATGGCCGCCGAGAAGATCACTCCCGAAGCCATCAACTTCATGGCCAAGCTACGGACGCGGCCTCATCTGTCTCGCCATGACCGAAGAGCGCCTCGACTACCTGCGCCTTCCGCCCCATGTCGCCGAGAACACCTCCAACTTCGGCACCGCCTTCACCGAGTCCATCGACGCCCGCGACGGCGTCACCACCGGCATCTCCGCCTACGACCGCTCCCACACCATCCAGGTCGCCATCGATCCCGCCACGCGCCCCAACGATCTCGCGCGTCCCGGCCACACCTTCCCTCTGCGCGCCCGCAAAGGTGGAGTCCTCGTCCGCGCCGGACAAACCGAAGCCTCCGTCGATCTCGCCCGCCTCGCCGGACTCGTTCCCGCCGGCGTCATCTGCGAGATCATGAACGACGACGGCACCATGGCGCGCGTGCCCGAGCTCGCCGAATTCTGCCGCGAGCACGATCTCAAGATGCTCACGGTCGCCGAGCTCATCCGCTACCGCATGGCCAACGAGCGCTACGTCCGCCGCCTCATCGAGACCGTCGTCCCCACCGCTTACGGCGACTTCCGCATGATCGTCTACGAGTCCGACATCAACGGCGACTCGCACATCGCCTGGTCAAAGGCGACGTCGAGCACGCCGACGACGACCCCGTGCTCGTCCGCATGCACGCGCATTGTTTAGTGGGAGACGTCTTCGGCGCCACCTGGTGCGGCTGCCGCGACGCCATCGACGGCGCCATGCGCCGCATCGCCGACGAAGGCCGCGGCGCGCTCATCTATCTGCACCAGACCTCGAAGGGCTATTCCGTCGAGAAGCTCGGCGACAAGCTGACGCTGCAGTTCCACCACGAACAGCGCCTGCCCACGCTGCCCGAAAGCCAGCGCCGCACCCAGCGCGAAATCGGCATCGGCGCGCAGATCCTCAGCGACCTCAACCTCAAGCGCATCCGCCTGCTGACCAATCACCCGCGCAAAGTCGCCGGCCTCGAAGGCTTCGGCATCGAAATCGTCGAACAGGTTCCCGTCTCCCCAACCCGCAACAGTCATCGGCCGCTAAGCACTCCGCGGTTTGTTACGTGATGCCGAGCCTCCTGGGCACCCACTAAAGTGTGATGCGCGTCACTGTAGGATCTTTCGGCGGCATGTAGCTTTGTTTCGTGCCCGGCGGACAGCGCTTTGCAACAGTGTCGAGTTTGCAGTAGTCCCAAATCAGCACGGGCTCGAACACACTGCGATCTCTACCCCGATCCCCGATGTGCGACGAGCCAAACAATCGACTTTAACAACGTAAACGGAAAGAGGAGTTAACCCATGGCCACCATGACCGCCCCCGAAATCAAGAAACTCAGCACCGTACGGCTCGATTGGAACGAGGTGTACTACACCAACTGCCCCCTCGTCTCCGCCAGCAATGTCGACCAGGAACTTGGCTGGACCAAAGAGCAGTACAAAAAGATTGGCATCGAGTACCTCTACCTTCGGTCCCGCGCGGAGAACGACTGGTACCCGCACTACGTCCACAACCTCGACAACCTCATCCGCTTCGGTGGCCTGTTCCCGCCCGTCCACGTCCAAGCCGATATCCGCCGCACCAGACTTCTGGGCGTCACCCACGCCCCTCGCGAAGGCGGCGTTATGTTGGTGCGCTCGCGGGACGACATCTACCGCATGAACGATCTCAAGGGCAAGAAGATCGGGCTCTCCCGCAGCCAGAACAAGATCAAGACCGACTGGTGGGGCATTCAGGAGGAACAGGGCATCGAGTTGATGCTCCGGCTGAACGGCATGACCCGCAAAGACGTCCAGATCGTGGAATTCCCCTATCCCGACGACTGGTACGACAAGCCCGAGATGATGGGCCCGCTTATGGAAAACCCGTCCGAACTGTGGCTGCGCCGCGACCACAAGCACGACCTCGCCTTCCGTCCTCTGGAGACAGCGTTGGAGAAAGGCACCATCGACGCCATGTATATGCAGACCGGCCCCTTGCAGCAGCTCTCGGAGGCCACCGGCAAGTTCAAGGCAATCGAAGACCTCTCCCGCTATCCGGATTGGACCTTGCAAGTGGCCAACATCCCCGCCGCCATCACATGCACCGACGTCATGGCCGAGAAGCACCCCGAACTCGCTGTCACCTTCATGAAGGGAATGATCAAGGTCGGCCGCTGGGCCAACCAGCACAAGCGCGCCGCCGCAGCCATCCTCGACAAGCAGACCTTCTACCTCGACGTCGAGCACACCTACCGCGGCATTGAACACATCGACATGGTCCCGAACCTCTCGCCGCAGAACCTGGTTTCGGTCGAAATCGGCAAAGACTTCATGCTGAGCCACGGCTACATCAAGAACGACTTCGATGTGAAGCATGGGCGGCGCCGGAGTTCCTGGAGCAGGCTGCCAGAGAGCTGTTGGAAGAGGAATGGAAGAAGCAGACCACCTCCAAGCTTCCCGAGACCGCTGCTCCGCTGGCCTCTGAAACACGGCTCGGCTAGGCGGGAGAATCTTGGTAGGGAGTGTCGTGGGGTCGAATAGGCTCCACGACATTCCCTGCAGGTTGGTTTCTGAATTAAACAATTCGCGGACGTGGAGTGAACATCATGAAAGTCATCATCGTAGGTGGAGTCGCCGGCGGAGCCTCGTGTGCGGCGCGTCTGCGCCGGTTGGACGAAAAAGCCGAAATCATCATGGTCGAACGCGGACCGTACGTGTCGTACGCGAACTGCGGACTGCCCTACCACGTCGGCGGCGTGATCCCGAAGGAATCGAGCCTCCTGGTCGCGAGCGAACAGTATTTCCGCGGTGCTTTCAATATCGACGCGCGGACCAACTGCGAGGCCATCGCCATATCTCCAGAAGAAGAAGACGGTCGACCTGCGCAATGTCAACACCGGCGAGGTCACGACCGAGTCCTACGACAAGCTGGTGCTGTCGCCCGGAGCGCCTTCGGTACGCCCGCCGCTGCCCGGTATTGATTTGCCCGGGATCTTTCATGTCCGGACCGTGCCGGATGCCAGGACGATTCGCGAGTGGGTGGAACGAGGCACTACGTTTCTCGCCGGAATGTCCAACTACTCTGGAATCCAGATGGTGAAGCCCACCCGCCATGCGGTGGTGGTCGGCGGCGGATTCATCGGCCTCGAAATGGCCGAGAACCTTGTCCACCTCGGCTTCGACGTTAGTCTCGTCGAGATGCTTGACCAGGTACTCGCGCCAATGGACCGCGAGATGGCCAACCTCGTCGAAGGCCATCTGACTCGAAACGGCGTGAACCTGGCGCTCAATGACGGCGTGGCCGGATTCACACAAGTGGACGGCGCCGCGCTCGAGGTGCAGACGAAGTCCGGCAAAAAGTATCCGGCCGACATCGTCATCCTCGCACTCGGCGTGCGGCCGGACACGACGCTGGCCAAGGCGGCCGGCCTCGCTATCGGTGAACGCGGCGGCATCCGCGTGGATGAGCACATGCGCACCAGCGACCCTGATATCTTCGCCGTCGGCGACGCCGTCGAGGTCAAGGATTTCGGGACCGGACAGTGGAACCTCATCGCGTTGGCCGGCCCGGCGAACCGCCAGGGCCGCATCGCAGCCGACGTCATCGCCGGACGCGATTCCCGTTACCGCGGCACCCAGGGCACCTCGATTATCGGGCTTTTCGGTGGCGCGGCTGCCTGGACCGGTGTCAGCGAGAAGATGCTCAAGCGCATCGGCGACGCCGACTACGAAAAGATCTACCTCTTCCCCAACTCGCACGCCGGGTACTATCCAGGCGCGAAGTTCATCGCCATGAAGTTCATCTTCCGCAAGTCCAACGGGAAAGTTCTCGGAGTCGCAGGCGCTTGGCCAGGACGGCCCTGCGGTCGACAAGCGCATCAGCGCCCTCGCCGTGGCCATCCAGATGGGCGCAACCATCTACGACCTCGAAGAGTCGGAGCTTTGCTACGCCCCGCAGTTCGGCAGCGCCAAAGACCCAGTCAACTTCGCCGGAATGGTCGCCGCCGACGTTCTGCGCGGAGACATGCCGCTCACTCATTGGGACGCCAACGACACTGCATTCCTGCTCGACGTACGCGAGCCCGTGGAGCTGGCCGTCGAAAGCGTGCCCGGCGCCGTCAACATCCCGATGGGACAGTTGCGCTCGCGTCTCGGCGAACTCCCGCGCGACCGCGAGATTCACGTCATTTGCCGCTCTGCCCAGCGCGCTTACTACGCCACGCGCATTCTCTTGCAAAACGGTTTCAGCGCCCGCAACATCTCTGGCGGCATGTTGTCCCGCGCCATCCTCACTTTGGATTTGAAGTCAAAGGTGGCCGAGGTCGCCGAACCCGCATGCGTCTAGCAGCCTGCTTTGGAAGCACCGGGCTTTAGCCCAGGGATAGCGCAAGTGGAAGCACTGAGCTTTAATCCGCGCGGCGCGAAGGAACCGGTTCAACGGCGAGGGAATTGAACATGTCGCAACCCGAGCTCAAGCTGAACGACATTCTGGCGCTCGACCGCAACAAGCTCGCAGCCGAGCGCACCCTCATGGCGTGGGTTCGCACCGCCCTCTCCATGATCAGCTTCGGCTTCACCATCTACAAGTTCCTCCAGGTGATTGACGAGCAGAGCACGGTGCCCGTTCTGCGGCCGAATGCGCCCCGAAACGTTGGGCTCGTGCTGACCGGCCTCGGAACTTTCGTGGTAGTCATCGCTTCGATTCAGCACTGGAGCTACGTGAAGGACCTGAGGACGGATAAGCCTTACAAACCCTGGGACCTGAGCTTCATCGTGGCGTGCCTGATCGCGATTCTGGGTGCGCTGCTGTTCGGAAGCATTATCTTTCGCTCCGGTCCGTTCGGCTGAGACAAAGCCATGGACACGCTCTTGCATCTGATTTCTCGCGGGTTTGACGAATTGCTCGGCCGCTTCAGCGGGCCCTTGAACTTCCGCCTGTTCGTCATGCCGACCGTGGTCACCATCCTCGCCATTCGCGCCGACCTCAGGGACGCTCGCGAGGGCCGTCCTGCTTTTTGGGGAGCCTTCTTTACGAACCCCGTCGAGCGTCGGCGGCTCTTTCGCTCCGCAATCAAAGACGTCGGCCGCATTTTCCTCGTCGCCGTCGTGCTCGACACCACCTACCAACTCTGGGTCCTGCGGTCATTTCACCTCGGCCAGCTCCTAATCGTCGCCATCGGATGCGCCGTCGTACCGTATGTCCTAGTCCGAGGCCCAATCACCCGCCTCATCCGCCTCCTGTTCCACAAGCCGGTGCCCCAGAGCCTGCCCTGAGCTCGTCGAAGGGTTCGTGCCGCGCCTTTCGGCGCTAACCGCCGGCGGGTGGCCCACCCCGTCAACTTATTGATAGAAAATAAGTTACAGGAGAGGGTGGACCATCCGGCCTGATTTTGGCCGGGTGGGTCTTTTGACTTTCACTGACAACTGACCACCAACAACTGACCACTGACCCGACCCCGAACCCACGACACTCCAGTCCCGCCGCGCGCGACGGCAGAAGAAAGCCCACCGTTTCAACGGTGGGAAAGCATCGAATAGGAATCCGAGTCCCTCGGGGACGGCACTCTTCCGCGACGCCTTCAGCCCGAGCGCTCCCCGCGCTAGGACCCTCCGTCGTCCATCCCCTCTCTTCCCAAATCGGGAACGCGCCGCATATTTTCCCAACTTTTTTCTTGACACCCCAAATAGAAAGGGAGCAAGGTAACCAAGCATAGGTTACCAGCAACGCGAACTCTGCTCGACCTTGCTGCCGGAATACCGACAGCGTGCATCAATCCCTCTTAGCCACGAGCTAAGAGCTAACAGCCGATTTTTCGGAGGCTCCCATGTCTCTCCGCATCTGCAACTTCCCCAAGGCCGATGGCCTCCCCTGCGGCTCTCCCGCCCTCCACGGCAAGCGACTCTGCTACTTCCACCACCGCGATCAACAGCGCCGCCAATATGTCGCGGCTGTCCTCCGCCGCGCCGACGTCCTCGGTCCCCGCCTCCCCCGCATGAAATCGCTCGACGACATCCAGGTGGCGCTCTCCGAGGTCATGAACGCCATCGCCGCCCAGCGCATCTCCACCCAGCGCGCCGGCCGCATTCTGTTTGACCTGCAGCAGGCCGCCATCCCTCTCCGCCACCCAAGCGGCTCCCCGGACTAGCCATGCAAACCTCTACGGTTCAATATTTTACGTATAACTCCTTTGCGTGCACGAATTTGCGCGGGAATCCGTGCATCTCCATGAAAACGAATAATTTACAGATAGGGGGAGGGGGTAGATTGCACCATCTGCGGTGCAACGTGCCACATCAAGCACGATCCCGCCCTACCGCCTTCGGCAGGCGGCAGAACGGGGCGTGGCTTCACCTGCTCCCCATGCTAGTTCTGGCAGGATTGGTTTTCGACGACCACATCGCGGGCCAGCAGATAGCGGCTCGCGCCGCCGGCCTTCCGCTCACCGGCGGCCATGTGACTCGCATCGCCGGCGACCGTCACCGACTTCCCGACATAGTCGTTCAACAGCATGTCGGTCTCGTTGACGCCCCACGTCGTGCCGTCACTGGCGTGGAGAAGGTACTCCTTAGCGATAGGACCGGGTTGCAGGCACCCCGTGACTTCGATCCCCTGGGTGTGCGTAGCCTCAGCCTTGGGAGAAGCAAACAGGTTGGTCAGTCCGGCGGTACCAAACAAAAGAACCGCAGCGGCTGAAAGGAAAAATGCGCGTTTCATACGTGACCTCCGTCGACAAGTTGTCGTTGTGCCGGGCCAGCACCTGCGGCAGGGGGCCCCGCCGAAGCGCCAGCCGCGGCACGCCTGCTTTTCTAGACGGGATCCGGGGGTGAACGTCGCATGATTGCGCAAGTATTTTGTGAGACGTATTACCTTTTTTCTTAGTAAAAAGAAATTAGGGAAACCGCTGTAGAAGCGTTGCTTTGCGCGCCCTGCAACTGCTGGCGAACGAGATTTCCGGCGCAAGGTTTCTCGCAACGCTCGCGCTGATTAATGAATCTTTGCAGGCTCGACGAGTCGGTTGTATTTCTTCAGCACTTGTTGCAGTTCGGCATGCGGAATCGCGCGCACTTCGAAGTCGTTGATGCCCTTCATCGTCTTGGCGGCGATCATGGCGTTGACGACAGATTCTTCGACGGATTGAACTGTGGCGAGGAAAATGGGATTCATGTCGTCATTGGGAACCATATCGACGTGCTTCACCGTACCTCCTCCCCAAGCGCCAGGATTGGCCGTCGAGAAGGCGATGAAGATGTCACCGGATCCGTCGCCTGAGTAGCTGCCCATGCGCCCGAGACCAAGTGGCACGCGGCGCGCGAGGCGTTTTAGTTGCGATGGCAGCAAAGGCGCATCGGTCGCGACGATGACAATGATGGAACCGGTGTCGTCGTTGTGTGGAATTCCCGGCGGAAGTTCGCGCCCGACGGCAATCCCGGTGATGCGGAGTTGCGATTGCACTCCGTAATTGCATTGCACCAGCACGCCGACAGTGTAGCCGCCGTCTTTCGCGGAGAGTTTGCGCGAAGCGGATCCGGTTCCGCCCTTGAAGCCGTTGCAGATCATTCCGGTTCCGCCGCCAACGTTGCCTTCGGCGACCGCGCCGCTCGCAGCGCTGTCGAGCGCGTGGAAGGCGTCGTCGGGCTTGACGTGAAAGCCGTTGATGTCGTTGAGTTCGCCGTCCCAGGTTTCGGCGACAACCGGAAGCGACCACCAGTAACCGCTGAGGTCGGCCGCGCCGTGCTCGAAGCGCCACTTGATAGTCGCGTCGCGCACGACTCCCACACTGTGGGTGTTGGTAATCATGACCGGGCCCTCGAGAAACCCGGATTCCTCGATCCAGGTCGTGCCGGTCATCTCGCCGTTGCCGTTGAGCGAATACCATCCGGCGAAGACCGGATCGTTGATGCTCTGCTTGCCACGCGGAAGGACAGCGGTGACTCCGGTGCGAACCGGGCCTTTGCCGACGACCAACTTCCCTTCTCCGGAGATGAGAGTGGTGAAGCCGACTTCGACGCCAGCGACATCGGTAATGGCGTTGAGTGCTCCGGGCGCGCCGTCAAAGGGAATGCCAAGATCGCGGGCGCGAGGCTGAGATTGGGCGAAGGCACTGGTAGCGGCGAGCAGAAGAGTCAGAGCAAGACGATGCAGGTTCATGATTGGTCGCATGGGAGCGTGCAAGCAGTGTAGCAAGATCGGCACACCCAGTTGCGGCGGAAAGCGGACTAGCCGGCGGTGACGATCATCGCCTGGCAGGGCTGCTTGCCGACCCGGCGATAGGTATGCGGCACGCTGGGATCGAAGTAGATCGAGTCGCCGGCGTCGAGTTCGTAGTCGTCCATGCCGATGCTTGAGTCCGAGCGTGCCCTTCATCACGTGGAGAAATTCGGAGCCGGGATGCTGGTGCGGCTTCAGTTTCTCCTCGGCGATGGGCTCGAACTCAGCCAGATAGGCATTGGTGCGACGCTCGTTGCTTTTGAAGTCGAGGCTCTCGAAGTGGTAGGCAATCTCTTCGGTGCCGGGACGATCTGGCAAGTTTGATGCGCTCCTCTTTGCGAACGACCGAGACAACATGGCGCTTGCGTTCGTCGGTGAAGAAGTAGTCGAGCCCAACGCTGAAGACCATCGCGATGCGAAGCAGGGTCGGCAGCGTGGGATACAGCTTGTCGCGCTCGAGCTTGGAGAGCAGCGCCGGAGACAGTCCGGTGTGCTTGCCGAGTTCGACCAGTCCCATGCTCTTTTTCAGGCGCAGAGCGCGGAGCTTGGGGCCGATTTGATAGGGACGAAGGTTGTCTTCAATCGTTTTGCTGACCACGATGCACCTCCGATTGTTTCAGGAAGAAAATCGCGCATGCGATTTTTTCAAGGCATGCAAATCACTCTCCGACACGCGTTGACTTCTCTCCTTCCTCAAAACTATTTCACTTAGATTCAAGTCTGCGGCGATTGGATTCGCACTTCTCCAGTTGCCGAGCGGGCTGCTAAGTTCCTGCGGACCGCAGCGGTGGCCAGCTTGGGGGAGTCGGCCACCGGCAGTTGTGTTGCCTGGTACAGTTGCGGCGGTCCCCTTCACCACATCTGCGAATCACGTAAACTGGACACGAGATGAATCTCGACGTTCTTGTTGTGGGTGCTGGTGTGTCAGGACTGGTTGCCGCGGTGGAGCTTAAGCGCCGCGGCTTCTCGGTGCAGCTGCTGGAGGCGTCGGACGGCGTAGGCGGACGGGTGCGCACCGATTTGGTGGACGGCTTTCTGCTGGACCGCGGCTTCCAAGTGCTGCTGACCGCTTATCCCGAGGCGCGGCGCTGCCTGAACTTCGCGGCGCTCGAGTTGCGGGAGTTCGAGCCGGGCGCCATCGTGCGCCAGGGCGGGCGCTTCCATACTATTTCCGATCCGATGCGGCGGCCACGCGACGTGATCGCGTCGGTAATCTCTCCGGTGGGAACGGCAAACGACAAGCTGCTGATAGCGCGTTTGACGGGGGAGTTGCTCGGATCAGAGATTGACCAGGTGCTGAGCGCCCCGGAGACGACAACCCTGGCGGCACTGCGCCAGTATGGATTCTCCGACCGCATCATCGAGCGATTCTTCCGGCCGTTTCTGGGTGGGATTTTTCTCGATCCAGAGCTAGCGACCTCAAGCCGGATGTTCCGATTCGTGTATCGCATGTTCGCCCAAGGGGTGGCGGCAATTCCGAACCGGGGCATGCAGCGATATCCCTCAACAACTGGCAGCGCAACTTGACGATGGGGCAATGCGCTTCCACGCGACGGTGCAACACGTTTGGGAGGGCGGCGTGCGGCTGGACAGCGGCGAAGAGTTGTTCGCCGCAGCCGTGGTCGTGGCGTGCGATCCAGTGCGCGCTGCGCGATTGCTGCCCTACGCGGGTATTCGCACGGCCATGCGCGGCGTCCGGTGCCTGTATTTTGCGGCGGCCGATGCTCCCGTAGGCGCGCCTTTCCTGGTGTTAAACGGCGAGGGGGAAGGCCCGATAAACAATTTGTGCGTGCCCAGCGTGGTGGCACCGGGGTACGCGCCGCGCGGACATCACCTGGTGTCGGTGACGGTGCTGCATGCGCCGCTCAGCGAGGAACACATGCTGCGCGACGTGCGGCAACAACTCATCGACTGGTTTGGCGAAGCAGGCGGCGGGATGGGAATTTCTGCGGTCGTACCACATTGAGCACGCCCTGCCCGACCAGTCGATGCCGCACGGAGGAGTGAAGATGTCGCCGGTGCAAAGCACATGGGAGCCTGTACTACTGCGGAGATCACTGCGGGACGGCGTCGCTCAATGGCGCGATGCTGGCGGGACGCCGCGCTGCGGAAGCGGTGTGCGGCGAACTCGGGCGGTCGAGCGAGGTATTGTAGGTGCGAGTTGACTGCCGGATGCGCCAAAGGCGGGCAACCGTGCTACGTCGCATTCCTGGCCGCCCTGGCGTTCTCGGCCTGCGAAAAAAAGCCCGAGGGAAAGCGGTATGAGATTGAGGGGCGCGTGGTGGCGGTGGATTCGGCCAGCAAGCTCATCACGGTCGCCCATCAAGAAATCGTGGGACTGATGCCCGGGATGACGATGCCGTTCCAGGTGGCGCGAAGTGAGGATTGGGTCTTCGGCAAGGTCTCACCGGGCGACCACATTCACGCAACACTTGTGATGACCGACCACGCCGAACTGCAAAGCATTTCATTCACCAAAGGCAGCGACACCGAGAGCGACGGGACAACGAAACTGCGCCTGCCTGACGTGGGCGACGAGGTGCCGGACTTCCGGCTGATGAACCAGTCGGGTAAGCCGATTGAGTTGCAGCAATTACGAGGAAGGCCGCTGCTGCTGACTTTCATTTACACGCGATGCCCGCTGCCGGATTACTGTCCTCGGATGAGCAGCAACTTTCGGGAAATACTGCAGCAGTTGCAGATGAACCCGGCGGTGTATGCCAAAGCACAATTGCTGAGTGTGAGCATCGATCCTGAGTTCGACACGCCCAAGGTATTGCATAACTATGGCGAAGGGTTCGCCGGCCAGATTGATCCGACGTTTCAACACTGGCAGTTTGCCTCAGGATCTGCGAAGGAAGTGCGCAAGGCGGCGGACTTCTTCGGCATGTCGTACAACGAAAAGGACGGCCAGATTGTTCACAACCTGCGGACGGTGCTGATCGGCGCTGACGGAAAGGTAGTGAAGGTTTACTCCGGAAACCAATGGACGCCAGCCGAAGTAGCGCGGGATTATGAAGCGGCGGCGGGTGGGTGACCTCAGCTGGCGCATCGTTACCATTCTTAGGTCTATCAGCCATTCATCGCTGATGCTGCCTTGGCAGGAAACTTTCTGCGCTCCGCAGCATCTGAATAGGTTCGGGGCCGCGTTCTTTTCTCCATGGCAGAGTTGATTCAATTCGTGGTGCAGTACGGGTATGTGCTGCTGTTTTTCTGGGTGCTGATCGAGCAGGCAGGACTGCCGATTCCAGCGGCGCCACTGTTGCTCGGCGTAGGAGCGCTGGCTGGTCAGCACCAGGTCAATTTTGTGCTCGCGGTCATTGTGGCCGCAACAGGATCGCTGGTTTCGGATACATTCTGGTATTTCGTTGGCAAGCGCAAGGGCGCGGTGGTGCTCAACTGGCTGTGCAAGATCGCGCTGGAGCCGGACTCGTGCGTGCGGCGCACGGAATCAGCCTTTACCCGGATGGGCCGGACCACCCTGCTGATCTGCAAGTTCGTTCCTGGACTGAACACTGCGGCACCGGCGCTGGCGGCAACCGCCGGAATCAGCCTTACGCAGTTTGTGCTGTTTGCCTGGCTGGGCGCGCTGCTGTGGGCCAGCACATTCGCGGGACTAGGCGTGATCTTCAGCAAGCAACTGGAT
The DNA here is from genome assembly GCA_963751155.1 of uncultured Acidobacteriaceae bacterium. Lineage (GTDB taxonomy): Bacteria > Acidobacteriota > Terriglobia > Terriglobales > Acidobacteriaceae > DASRAA01. The sequence continues at coordinate 310,433 of CAVVTL010000014.1, forward strand.
CGGGTGGCCTACGATGTGGCGCGCTTCGGGTCCTGGACGATCGTGGCGTTCTTGGCGGCCGTCGCCGGATATATCGCGTACAAGTTCTACCAGCGCTGGCGGTTTCTGAAGGAAGTCGCGGGCGCACGCATCGAGCCTACAGAGCTGAAGGCAAAGCTCGATAACGGAGAGGCGATTACCATCATCGATCTTCGGCATCCGCTGGACCTGCTGCCCGACCCGCGCACCTTGCCCGGTGCGCTGCGCATATCTCCGGAAGATCTTGAGCGCCGACACAACGAGGTCACTCGCGACGGAGAAATCGTCCTCTTCTGTACTTGACCGAACGAAGCCACCAGCGCCCGTGCGGCGCTGCAACTCAGGCGGTATGGCATCCAGAACGTGCGTCCATTACTGGGCGGGTACTACGCGTGGAAGGATTTGGGGTTCCCGCTAGTGGAGGTGCTGCCGGCCGAGGAGAACTCCTCAGGCGGGCTGACGCTGGCGGCCGAAGATCTGGCGTAGCCGATTGTCGCTTGTCGATTCCTTACTCAATCGGGCATGGGCCCGCCGCAGTTCTCTACTGTTCCAGCTTAGCGACCGGGATGGCTTCGCCGTTGAGAACCGACGGCTCCGATGAGATGGCTGCGAGGGGCTTGGCCGTTGGCTTGAATCCCTTGGTGGGCTTTTCATACGGCCCGATGTGCCAGATGTCGCGGGCGTATTCCATCACGGTCCGGTCGCTGGAGAACTTGCCGATGCGGGCCACGTTGAGGATGGACTTGCGACACCAGATTTCGTCCTTCTGGTAGGCCTCGCTGATTTCGTTCTGGACTTCGACGTAACTGGGGAAATCGGCGATGTGGTAGTACTTGTCGCCGCGGTGGACGAGTTCATCGAAGATCCAGCGGAACAGACCGTGCTCGTTGGGGCAGAAAAGGTCCGAGGCGAGGGCGTCCATGACTTCCTTGACCACCGGATCGTTGTCGTAACGCTCGCGCGGGTTATAGCTGCCGTTCTGGCGCATGGCGAGGATCTCTTCGGCGCGGAGCCCGAAAATGAAAATGTTATCGAGGCCGACTTCTTCGGCGATTTCGATGTTGGCGCCGTCCCATGTGCCGACGGTGAGCGCGCCATTCATGGAGAGCTTCATATTGCCGGTGCCGGAGGCTTCCATGCCGGCGGTGGAGATCTGTTCGCTCAGATCGGCGCCGGGAATGATAAGCGTGGCGAGAGAGACGCGATAATCGGGCAGGAATGCGACCTTGATGGCGTCTTTGACTCGCGGGTCGTTGTTCACCACGGCGGCGACGCTGTGAATGAGCTTGATGATCTGTTTGGCGGCCCAATAGCCGGGCGCAGCTTTGCCGGCAAAAATGTAGGTGCGGGCCGAGGCGGGCATCTCGCCGTGCTCGACGATGCGCAGGTAGTCGTGAATCAGGTGCATCACCGCGAGCAACTGGCGTTTGTATTCGTGGATGCGCTTGATTTGGACATCGAAGATAGAATCGGGATCGACCGTGACGCTGAGCTGGTCGGCGATGCTTTCGGCAAGATTAAGCTTGTTCCGGCGCTTAACAGCCTTGAATGCGGCGCGGAAATTCTCGTCATCGGCAAAGGGCTCAAGGTCGCGCAGACGGCCGAGGTCGGTAATCCACTTGTTCTCGTTAAGCGCCTGGCTGATCAGATCGGTTAGGCCGGGATTGGCCTTCATGATCCAGCGCCGCGGGGCGACACCGTTGGTCTTGTTGTTGAACTTTTCGGGCCAGAGCTCGGCGAACTCGGGTACCAGGGAACTCACGACCAAGTCGCTGTGCAGCTGAGATACACCATTGACGGAATGGCTGCCGACGATGCACAAGTTGGCCATGCGAACCTGCTTCTCGTAGCCTTCCTCGATGATGGACATCTTGCGCAGCTTCTCGGCGTTCATGAAGGGCAGGTCGGTGATGCTCTTCAGGAAGCGCTCATTGATGCTGAAAATGATCTGGACGTGGCGCGGAAGGACTTTCTCCATGAGCGGCACCGACCACTTTTCCAGCGCCTCGGGCAACAGGGTGTGGTTGGTGTAGGCGAGGGTGCGGCGGGTGATGTCCCATGCCTTCTCGAAGGGGAGGCCGTGCTGGTCAAGCAGGACACGCATGAGTTCGGCCACCGCCAGGCTGGGGTGGGTGTCGTTCATCTGGATGGCGACCTTCTCGGGCAGCAGTTCCATGTCGTCGTGTTGCTGGCGGAAGCGGCGCATGATGTCGCCGATGGCGCAAGCGACCAGGAAGTACTCCTGCACCAGGCGGAGTTCCTTGCCGGCGACGGCTGCGTCGGAGGGATACAACACGCGCGAAATATTTTCGCTGGCGATCTTCTGCTCGACGGCGTTGAGGTAGTCACCGCGATTGAAGATTTCGATGTCGAAGTCTTCGGAGGCGCGCGCGGTGAACAGGCGCAGCCAGTTTACGGTCTGGCCGAGATAGCCGACGATGGGCATATCGGAGGGAATGCCGAGGACGACCTTGTAATTGATCCAGGTCTGCTTGAGGTTGCCGTCGGCGTCGCTCTGCGAATCCATGCGGCCGTACATAGGGATGCTGACCGCCTCTTCGGGATGTTCGATCTCGAAGGGAGTGCCGTTGGCCTTCCAGCGATCGGGTTTTTCGCGCTGGAAGCCGCCGACAATTTCCTGCTTGAATAATCCGAACTCGTAGTCGATGCCGTAGCCATAGCCGGGCATGCCCAGCGTGGCGAGGGATTCGAGGAAGCAGGCGGCAAGGCGACCGAGGCCTCCATTGCCGAGACCTGCGTCGGACTCGCTGTCGAGGACTTCGTCGAGGTCAACGCCCAATCCCGCAAGTACACCCCGGCATTGCTCTTCGATGCGCAGGTTGGAGACGTTGTCGCCCAAGGAACGTCCCATGAGGAATTCCATGGAGAGGTAGTAAAGGCGCTTGGCGTCTTTGTGGCGGAACTTCGACTCGGTGGACATCATCCGGTCGACGATGCGGTCGCGGATGGCGAGCGAGAGCGGCTTAAGGTAGTCGACCGGCTTGAGGCCGGTGGTGGGCCGAACCAGCGTGTATTGCACGTGGTTCAGGATGGCCTCGCGCAGGGTCAGCGGGGCACGGGAGGGCTCCATGAAGTCCGAGCCGGCTTCGGCGGCCGGTGGGCCGAAGCGTTCGATCTCGCCGTTTTGTGAGGGACTGCTCCCGTGGCGCTCGAACTTATTTACCTGTGAGCCCGTGGATGGTTCGTTAATACCGATGGCGCGGCACCCCGACGCGGAATCTGATTCATATTCTAATGCAGAATCGATTTTGGGAATTCCCCGCAAGGGTGATGCGACCATGCACTGAGGTGGAATCGGGGAGCAGCAGGTTGCGCTTTCAATGAGTTGCGAGGACGAGCGACCTTAGATTCAGCGCAATGTAGTCACTCCCGGTCACTCGGAGACCACGGCAGCGACTACTTTTCTTGCCGTGAACCCGGGAAGACCGCGTGCTGTGGCGCGGGCATCGGCGCGTCGCCGCGAGCATCGCGCCACAAAATAGCGTTAAGCGTAGCCGTGTCGGCGGCATCGGCGACGGAGAAGTCGAGCTTTGAGGATTCTTTGGCGCCCGGCGCGGTTTTCGCGTTTGCGGTATAGATGAGGCCATTTTCGCGATTGCGGTAGTCGGCCTGGAAGGCCGGCTGATCACCCGAACCGCTGAACAACGGAGCCATGACGGCGGCATGAGCATCGTTGTTGTTCATGGGCGGCAGGCCTAGCAGGCTTTCCATAGTGTGAATCATGTTCACCGTAGTGTAGAAGTTGTGGTCCATGAAAGGCTGGGGTGCGCGGGGCGAGTACTTGCTGATAGCGAGGGCAATGCTGCGATGAGCGTCTACGTGGTCGGCTCCGGCCTGCGCATCATCTTCAATGACGAAGATGGCGGTGTCGTCCCAGTAGGGGCTGTTGGAGACGGCTTCCACAACTCGGCCGACGGCGAGGTCGTTGTCGGAGACGGCCGCCTTCGGAGTGGGTGAGCCGAACTTAGTGCCGGCGGTGTGATCGTTGGGCAAACGGACCAGCGCGAAGCTGGGCAGTTGTTCACCTCTGCCGGCCTTGCGAGCTGCCACGAAACCGGCAAACTCCCGGAGGAATTCGTCCGCGCGGAACTGGTCGGGGTACTCGACTTTGAAGTCGGGGTAGTGCGGGTCGAAGTGATCGCGGAGATCGGCTTTGGTGGCAGTGTTATACGCCATGAGGGGAATCGTGTATTGATACGGGCTCTTGCCGCCTCCGAGCGCGGTGGGCAGGTCTTCACCGGGCTTTATGGCGGCGCGCTCGCACTTGGGAACGTCGCCCTTCGGCGCTCCGGTGGCCGCTGGCGTGTAGCTCTGGTCGAGGTCTTCACACCAGCGCGTCTCGATGTACTCGCCATAGTGGCGGTAGGTCAAGTGGTGGCGGGCGACGTTGTCGAAAAGGTATCCCGTGGCGGGCTCGTTGACGTCGGGGATGCCTTCGTCGAGCGGCTTGCTTTCACCGACAGTTCCCTCAGAGTCGTATTCGCGCTCTTGCCCTCGATAGGCAACGGGCCACGCCTTCTCGTTATAGTCGGTGGTGATGGCGGCCATCGACCAGGGATGCCCGTCCCCAGAGACTTCTCCGCTGTCGTAAAAATTGTCAAGGATGCCAAACTGTAGCGCGAGCTTGTGCAGGTTGGGCGTAATGTCTTCACCGTACATCACCAGCGAAGGATCGCCATTGGCACCCTTTATGTCACCGAAAATCTGGTCGTAAGTGCGGTTCTCTTTGATGATGTAAATCACGTGGTGAATGGGATTGCTGCCGCCAGCGAAGGCGATGTCCTGACTGCGGCCTTCCATGCGATTGCTTCGCAGAACTTCGGCGGTTAAGTTTTCGTGATCACGCTCCGCATCTTTCAGGTTGACGCGGGCGATTGAGCCGCGAATTAACGACGCTATATAGGGATGGCCTTGCTTCTCGCCTCGCGAGGTGACGGACTCTGTCCCTGAGTTCGGTCCAGTGCCACTCCCCTTGCCGGTAGCGATGAATAAATCGTCGCCGTGTACGGCGAGCGCCGTGGGATACCACTCGGTCGGAATGAAATAGAAAGCTCGATCGGCGTTGGCTTGGGCGTGTGTGCCCTTGCTCTCGCGCAGGTCGAAGACGGCGACGGCGTCAGAGGTTGAGTCGGCCACGTAAAGCGTGTTGCCGTCGGCGGAGACGGCCAGGGCAAGCGGATAGTTGCCACCATAGCTCTGGTGCGGAAGACGCGTGTCGAGATACCGTTGCAGCTTGCCGTCGGCGGTCGTGAGCACGGCGACTCTGTCGCGATTGGCCAGGGCGACGTACAGTTTCATCTCATCTGGGCTGAGCAGCATTGCGGTCGGATGCGAAGATGCGTCGGTTTCGACCTTGGGCGCGAGCAACCCAACCTGACGCAGGATTTTGCCGGTGCGCAAGTCCAGTTCCGCAACAGCGGAGCCGTTCCAGAGCGAACACCAGCCACGAGTACCTTCGCGATTCACTACCACGGTGTAAGGAAAAGTGCTGGGCACAGAGTTGCCGCGCCCGAGATCGAAACGCTGCAGCACGCGTCCGTCGTGCGCGTCGATCAGGACTGCGTCGTCCGCCAGGTTTTCAGCCACCAGAAGGGCGTCACCAGTTGGGCGCTTAACCAACGCGATCCCGGTGGGGTATGAGATGCTCTGTCCCGCCGCAACGTGTTTGGCACCGTAAGTGTTCTTGCGCTTCTGGGTAATCGGGACGAGCGGCAGCTTGAGAAAGCGATCGGGAGTGAGGGTCCCGTTGGCAAAGTGATAGACGGCGATGCCATTGCCGGTGCTGCCCGGCTTCTTGCCCTCAGGATCGGTAAGCGAACCGATGGACGCGTACAGCTCACTTCCACTGGAGTTCCAAGCGAGCCCCACAAAATAGGATTGTTTGGCGTGGACGGCGAGGCGGCCATCGGGAAAATCGGTCAGCTTGTTGGTGGTAAGGTCCAGAATGGCGACGGATTGGTGGTAGTCGGATTCTGCCGAACCGTAGCCGTTGTTCAGCAGCGCCAGAAACTTTCCGTCAGGGCTCAGCGCGACGGTGACCGGCAGGCTGTTGGTTCGCTGCGGCGCACCGGGGACAGGCTCATCGAGTGCCTTACTGGTGGAGAGATCCATGGTGCGCTGTTGAGCGTGCGCAACCGCAGCGACAGCGACGACTACAGTCAGGATTGCGATATTGAGGCGACGGAGATGCATGGTAGTCCTCATCGACTAATCGGGTGCGTGGTGCGCTAGAAGAAGTTCGGCGGCGGCATCGCCCATTTGGCGCCGCAGGTGATCGAGAACGCGAGCCACGCTCTCATCGATTGGAGTGTCGCCGGAAAGCACCACGTCGGCGTGCAGGCGCGTGGGCCGGACATGAAGCTCGGCCATGGGGGCAACGGTGGCGCGGAACTGCTGGACGACGGACTCAGGCGTGCGCCCGCGCTCACGGACATCGCGTTGCTGGCGGCGGTGCAGGCAAATGTCGTCGCTCATCTCCACGTAGACGCCGGTGGCGAGCAGGCGGCGCAGTTTAGGCCAGTAGAGAGTAAACAGCCCCTCGATGATGACTACTGGGGCAGCCTCAAACCACTGAGTGACGCCAGTTCGGGTGTGAACCGCGAAATCGTAGGTCGGCACAGGAATGGGGCGTCCGGCGTGGAGATCAGCGACCTGGGCGATCAGCAGCTCGTGCTCGAGGGCGGCAGGCTCATCGAAGTTGGAACCAGCACGCTCATCCAGCGCCAGGTGCGAAAGGTCGCGGTAGTAATGATCGAGCGACAGCACGGGAGCCTTGAGCAGTTGCGCCAGATGAAAGGCCAGATAGCTCTTCCCTGCTCCCGAGGGCCCGGCGATGCCGATCAGATAGGACTTCACGGCCATGCGGGTACAGTGTAAATCAGTGGATCAGCGGGTGGTGGGTAGCGATTACAGGGAATTTTCAATCCTCGGCAGGACGGCGCGCAATAGAGCAACGAACTTGACGCGGACACGCCGGCCGGTTTCCAGGACTTCGTCGTGATTGATCTTCTCCCCGCTCATGCCCGCGGCCATATTAGTGACGCAGGAGATCGCCAGCACGGCGATACCCATGTGCCGGGCCGCAATGACTTCTGGCACAGTCGACATACCGACGAGGTCCGCGCCGATCGTGCGTAGAAAGCGAATTTCCGCTGGCGTCTCATAACTGGGGCCAAGCATGGCAGCGTAGGTGCCCTCAAACAGTTCGATGCCGGCACGCGCGGCTTCTTCGGCGGCAAAGCGACGCAATTGGGGATCGTAGGCGTCGGTCATGTCGGGAAAGCGCGGCCCAAAGCGATCGTCATTGGCACCGACCAGCGGATTATGCCCCTGCAGGTTTATGTGGTCGCGGATGGCGACCAGCGCTCCTTGGCTGTAGCACGCATTGATACCTCCTGCGGCGTTCGCGAGGACTACTGCCTTAATACCCATAGCGGCAAACACCCGCACCGGAAATGCAACCTGTTGCGCCGAGTATCCCTCGTAGAGATGCACGCGGCCCTGCATGGCGGCGACGGGGACTCCGGCAGCCTCGCCGATGACGAGCGTGCCGGCGTGGCCCACCGCAGTGCTGAGGGGAAATTCAGGAATATCCGCGTACGGGATGGGTGTGGGGTTGGAGAGTTCGTCGGCAAAGTCGCCAAGACCAGAACCGAGCACCAGTGCGATGCGAGGGCGCAAAGCGGCACGTGCCTGAACGAGTTGTGCAGCGGCGAGCGCGGCGGTGTACTGGTCGTTCGCGGTCATGCCTGGGCCTGCATCATTTACCGATCTCTTCGAGGTACTTCTCGACTTCGAGGGCGGCCATGCAGCCCGTCCCGGCGGCCGTGACGGCCTGCCGGTAATGGCGGTCGGCAACGTCACCGGAGACAAATACACCGGGCACGTTGGTGCAGACGTAACCGTCGGTGGGAACAATATAGCCCTCGCCGTCGCGTGTCAGTTGATCGCCCACGAAATCGGCGTTCGGGGTGTGGCCGATGCCGAGGAACATCGCACTGGTGGGGAAATCCCACTCTTCGCCCGTCTTCAAATTGCGCAGTCGTAGTCCGGTGACCTCCTTTTTCTCGACATCGTAGACATCGTCAACCACAGTGTCGGTGAGGAAGGCGATCTTCTCGTTGTGGCGGGCGCGGTCGAGCATGATCTTGGAAGCGCGGAATTCACTGCGCCGGTGAATCAGCGTCACTTTGGAGGCGAAGCGGGTGAGGAAGATCGCCTCTTCCATGGCGGAGTCGCCGCCACCGATGACGGTGATTTCCTTGCCCGAGAAAAAGAAACCGTCGCAGGTTGCGCAGGAAGAGACGCCGTGCCCAATGAGAGCTTTCTCGCTGGCCAGCCCGAGCCAGCGTGCGGAGGCTCCGCTGGCGATGATGAGGGAGCGGGTAAGCAGGGTTTCGCGGCCGAGGTTCACCTCGATATGCTTGGCAGAGCCGTCGGCGGCTTTTTGGCTGAGGTCAACCTTGACGGCATGACCCGTGAGATACTCTGCGCCGAAACGTGCGGCTTGCTTGCGCATGTTGTCGATCAATTCCGGCCCTTGGACGCCATCGGGAAATCCGGGGAAATTCTCGACTAGCGTTGTCATGGACAACTGGCCTCCGGGCTCATGGCCATCAATCACAAGCGGGCTTAGGTTGGCGCGGGAGGCATAAATGGCGGCAGTGAGTCCGGAGCAGCCGGACCCAAGGATGATGACGTTGCGAATGTTGTCAGTCATGGACGTATCAGGTAGATTCCTGCGGCGGACAAAAGGTTGCAGTGGAGAGCGGGCCGCTGTGTGGATTCTAACAAGTGGCGGCGCTGTGCGAAATTCTCAGGCTGAAAGGAGCGAGCCGCGGCGGAGATACAATGGTCGGCATGGCAAAGCTCACATTGGTGTACGGCATGCGTCTTCTCCCTTCGGATGAGATCGACGAGGTAGGCCAAGCGCCCATCAAGCTGAAGAACGGGCACGAGGCCGCGGTCACGATGCACATTGTGGAAGGATCGAAGGACGAGATCGAAAAGCAGTTGCAGAGCAGCATCGACGCTTTTTTCGACCTGTATCCGGAGATCTAGCTCAGGGGGAGCGTGCATTGGCGGCCGAGGTCTGTTAACGGCCTCGGTTCGAGCGGAACGTTCTGTCCGCCCGCCGCGTAACAAGCAGTGCAAGGCTGCGGTCAGCGGCATCTATAATCCGAAAGCGGACTAACGTCAACACAGCAGACTATGAGCGACCTACCCAAACTCGCGCAGGTCCGGGCACTACTAGAGCGAATGATCCGCCCCAAGAGCAAGCTGGGCAAGATCACGCTGGGTTTCGGCCTGCTGGCGCTGCTTCTGCAAGCGTGGAGCATTATGACGCGAGCCGGCAGCGGGACGATGCTGAGCGTCTGGGCCTCGCTGATCACCTACGTATTCGCAGCCTGCCTCGTCATCAGGGGATACCGCTGGGCTCGAAAAGAGCTCATGTGGCGGCTACGCAATCGACTCATCGTGACCTATGTCTTCATCGGCGTCATCCCGATCGTGCTCTTGCTCTCGATGTTTCTGCTGGCGACGTACCTGTTTGCGGGGCAGTTTGCTACCTACATAGCACTGGCCGACCTCGACATTGAACTACAGCACTTGACGGCCGCCAACGATGCGCTGGCGTCGCAGTACCGTGTCCTGAGCCAGACGGGAAGGCTCACCCCGCAATTGGCGGCCGAGATTGCCAGCGCCTCAAACGAAATGTTTATCCAGAGGACGGTAAAGGTGCTGGAGGGTGACACCGGCTTCGTGATCGAGCCGGGAGGCAAGATCGTAGAAATTCACGAGAAGCTGCCGGCGAGCATCAAGAACAAAGAAGTCAGCAGTTTCGTGATGGACAACGGACGGCTGCACATGCGAGCACTTCGGCAGATCGACACCGGTGGACGTCGTCTGACCGTCATCTCGAACGTGCCCATGACCGCCGACCTGCTGTCGCGAGCGGCGCGCGTGGGTTCGGTGGACCTGTACCCGCCCAACACCGAGGTCGAGACCGAAGGAACCACGGGCGCGTCCACCACTCAGCCAAGTGCGCCGCGCAACGACTCGGTCACGATCAACCTTGGCGGAGAAAAATCCACGGTCAAGATTGCCGGCAACGGTGTGGCTAACAATTTGCAAAACGTCGAAGCCGGAAAGGTTGCTCCGGCTTCGAGCCGTTTCGATCCAGAGTTTCGCTGGTGGACGCTGTTCAACGCCGTCGAGTGGAAGAGCGGCAAGGAACTGACGGGCGCGATCGTCGTTGGAAGCCGTCCTTCGATGTTGTACAACGTGCTGTTTGGCACGCTCGGTACAAAAGCAGGAATCTTTATCCAACTGCTGGCGGGAATCGCGGTATTCCTGGGCCTGATCGAACTGGTGGCGCTTTACATCGGCATGCGGCTGACGCGCAGCATGACGAAGTCGGTGGCCGAGCTCTATACGGCCACACAACATGTGAACCGTGGCGACTTCTCGCACCGCATAAAGTTGCGGACGCACGACCAACTGGCCACGCTGGAAGAGTCGTTCAACTCGATGTCGGCGTCGCTGTCTAAGCTGATGGCCGAACAGCAGGAAAAGCAACGGATGGAGAGCGAGTTGGCGATCGCCCACGAGGTGCAGGAACTCCTGTTTCCCGGGCAGGCTTCGGGGTTGGCCGGGCTGGAAGTGCATGGCGTGTGCCGTCCGGCGAGGACGGTGAGCGGAGACTATTACGATTTCATTCCGCTGCGCAACGATCGGCTGATGCTGGCGGTGGGCGACATCAGCGGCAAGGGCATTTCCGCGGCGCTTCTGATGGCCACGGTACACGCATTTGTGCGCGCGTATTCGCTGGAGCCGCAGCACGCCATGGAGCCGGCGGCGCTGGTATCGGGCGCGAACGTCGGCGGCGGACAGTGCCTGACTCTTGACCTGCCGCAGGGAGAGTGCGCTCCTGGCTCGCTGATGGCGACGCTGAATTACCAGATCTTCCGATCCACTCCTCCGGAAAAGTACGCAACGATGTTCCTGGGCTGCTACGACGGCGGGTCGCGCATGCTGACCTATTCGAACGCCGGTCACCTGCCGCCCATCATCGTGTGCAACGACGGGAGTGTCCAGCGGCTGGAGGTCTCGGGCACAGTGGTGGGACTGTTCGACGGGATGACTTACGGCGAGAGCCGCCTGCCGCTGCATCCCGGCGACATTTTTGTCGCTTTCAGCGATGGGGTCACCGAACCGGAAAACGAATTCGGCGAGTTTGGCGAGGAGCGGCTGATCGATTTGATTCGCGCCCACCGCCAACAGCCCCTGGCGCGCATCAGCGACCTGCTGACACAAGCCGTGGCGGACTGGATCGGCGGCAACGAGCAACCCGACGACGTCACGCTGGTGCTGGCGCGGGCGCGGTAGCTCCCAGGGTTTCACCGACAAACTGACGCCAAGTCCACTTCCCGACTTACTTGTCCGCGGCAGGCGAGGGGACGAAGCGGTAACCTATGCCGCGAACTGTAAGCAGGTGTTGCGGATTGGAAGGGTCCTTCTCGATGTACTTGCGCAGGCGAACAATGAAGTTGTCGATGGCGCGAGTGTCGGTGTCTTCGTGCAGGTTCCAGACCTGCTCGAGGATCTGTTTGCGCGAAACCACTTTGCCGCTGTTGCGAATGAGGTGGCGGAGTAATTCGGCTTCCATCAAGGTCAGGCGGAAGATCTTGCCGTTGGCGCGCAGCTCGAGGGTCGCGAAGTCGACCTGACGTCCCGCAAATGCGTAGACATCGAATTCGCGGGGCGCGTCGGAATTGATTTGTTCCGCGGCCGCTATCTGCGGCGTCTCCTCCTTTACCAGCGAGCGAATCCAGTCCTTCCGGCGCAGCAGGCTCTGGATGCGCGCCAGCAGGATGTTCAGGTCGAAGGGCTTGGGCAAATAGTCATCGGCGCCGGCCGCGAAGCCCTTGAGTACGTCTTCGGGACGGCCGCGTGCCGTCAACATCAGCAGCGGGATGAACTGGTTCGCCTGGCGCAACTCGGCGGCCACCGTAAATCCATCTTTGCCGGGCAGCATAATGTCGAGCACAAGCAGATCGAACGCAGCATGCTGATGAAGTAGCAAGTCGAGAGCAGTCTCGCCGTCGCCGGCGATTCTCGTCTTGTAGCCCTCAGCTTCGAGATTGAACTTCAGGCCGCGCGCGAGGTGCTCTTCATCTTCCACGACAAGGATGTTGGCGGTCATACGTGATACCTGGGCAGTTCGATGGTAACGGTGGTTCCCTTGCCCGCGCCTTCGCTTTCAGCAAAAGTGCGGCCTCCATGGCGCTGGATTACGGCGCGCACGATGAAAAGTCCGAGGCCGCTTCCCTTCACCTGCGCTGCGCCAGGTGTGAGCACCCGATAGAAACGCTTAAAAACGCGCTTAAGCTCGCCGCTGGGGATGCCGACACCGCTGTCGTTCACCCGAATCTGAACATGCTTCAGGTCAGGAGTCACGACCTCAACGCGAATCTGCGGCGGATTGGGCGAGTACTTGACGGCATTGTCGAGCACGTTGGAGAGCACAGCGGAAAGCTCTTCGCGATCGCCGACAATACTGAGGCGCTCGACGGGAAGGCCGTCGAGGTCCCACACCAGAGACTCCGCTGACAGGTGGTGCCGGAGGCGGGCAAGGTCCACGGCATCTTGCACCAATGGGCCGACCTCAATCTCGGCTTTTTGCAGGACGGCATTCTTCTGAGTGACGCGAGCGGCACGCAGCACCTGTTCAACCGTGGTCATCAGGCGCTGGGTGTCGTCCATCATGATCTGGTAGAACTCGCGGCGCTGGGTTTCATCGGTCGGGCGCTGCTGCAGGGTCTCAAGATACAGACGGATGGAGGTGATGGGGGTTTTCAGCTCGTGGGTGACGGCGTTGAGGAAGCTGTCCTGCTGCTCGTTGCGTTTGACTTCGCGTACCAGGAAAATGGTGTTGAGGATGACGCCCGCGATGATGAAGCCAAAAAAAATGATGCCAAGAATGAGCGGGACAACTTCGCGCCAGTTGAGGACGATCCAACTGACGTTGAGCACCAGCGCCACCGCGGCAACAAGCACGCCGAGCGTGATGGCGAACGCGATGGTCTTCTTGCGGCTTGTGATGCGCATCGATATCTCAATCGAAGCATAGCACCGCGCAAAAGAAAGACGGCGCGAGTTGCGCCGTCTGAGGAAATCGAAACTGTATGTCTATTAGTCGCCGCTGTAGGCGCCGACCAAAACCTCTTCGGGCTTGGCGAGCGTTTCTTCCACGGTCTTGATGCGGGCCTCACGCAGCTTGGGCAGTTTAACGTCCCAAATGAGACCAACCGCCTTGAGCGCGCTGATGAGGTACCAGTTGAAGTCCACTTCGTACCAGGCCAGCCCGTGACGCGCCGACTGCGGATGCGCGTGATGATTGTTGTGCCAGCCTTCGCCGAAGCTCAACAGCGCGACCCACCACAGATTGCGCGAATCGTCGTCGGTGGCAAAGCGCTTCGAACCCCACATGTGGGTGGCGGAATTTACGAACCAGGTGCTGTGAAGGAGGAACACGGTACGCAGGAAGATGCCCCAGAACATGACCTTCCAGCCGCCGACGGCCAGAAGCAACAAGCCGACCACGACCATCGGGACCCAGTGCCATTCGCTGATCCAGACGTGAAACTTGTCTTTGCGGAGATCGGGCACGTAAGGCAGCAGGCCCTGGATCTTGTTGTGCATGGCTTCGCCGCTCATGATCCATCCCATGTGCGCCCAGAAGCCGCCATCGCGGGGGCTGTGCGGGTCGCCGGGCTTGTCGGTGAGCTGGTGATGCACGCGATGCGTGGCCACCCAGAAGATCGGTCCGCCCTCGAGCGCCAGCGTGGCGCAGACGGTGAGGAAGTACTCGAACCACTTGGGACACTTGAAGCCGCGGTGCGTCAGCAGGCGATGGTAGCCGAGGCCAATGCCGAAGCTGCCTGCGATCCAGTAGAGAAACAGCCCGACGAACAAAGCCTTCCAGCTGAACATAAAGAGCGCGGCAACTGCGCCGATATGGAAGAGCACCATGAAGATGCTGGTGATCCAGTTGATACGTTTGTCCTGTCGAACCATGAGACCCCTTGTGGTGTGAATTCCCGTCCGTGGTGGTGCACGGAAGAGCCATTTCCAGACTAGCAACTTTGGAGACGGGGCATTGTAATACTTATGTCACAGGGGTTTGTGATGTTGGACACACAGCGAAGTTTGTCAGGAAAGCCGCGTGGAAGGCGCGAATTCAGCGGATGTGCGGCATCTTCCGGCAATTCCCACGTGTGCGATTCCGATGCAGAGCAGCGGCCGGCGAACGCAGCGATGAACGCCCGGTTCGTTACAAGAGGAGCCCGCGGGCACGCAGCACAACCGAGTCGCTGAATCCCTCAAGGACCAACATGTCGCTCCCGTGGGTAGTGATGATCACTTTACCCGATGGTCCGAAGTCCCATGCAAACGTCATGTCGCCCGAGCTGTCGGCCTGGGCCGCGGCACTGGGCGACGAGGAGGGTGTGAGCTCATACCGTTGCGGGGTGTAGCTGTTGTACAGCGTGGCAAACGCTCGCGCCGCCTCGGGCGAGTCCCAGCGCGAAAAGTAAACCAGCGCGATCTGATTCTTCGGCGCGGACTTCGAATGCGCCGCCAGATAATAGCCACCGCGCCAATGTGAGTAGTACTGTTTGGCGTCACTCTGCGGGGCGTACTGTTTGGCCAGAAGGTACACGTCGAAGGCTCCCATGCCGGCGAAGTCGTAACGCTCGTAATCAGGGGCAATCAACTTGTCGAGGTCAGGGATGTTGAGCGGCGGGAACGATCTGCTTGTCGAGGTAGGTTTGCGGCCGCATGATCTGGAGACGTGTCGATAGGAGGATGCTCGAGGGCACCGGCGTACGCGGCCTGCGTGCCATCCTTCTGGAGCACGTCGCGGGCGAAGTCGAGTCCAAAGGTGTAGGGCATGTAGAGGGATTCTCGCAGGTACATCGGCGCTGCCGCCATGACCGGCAGGTCGGCGCCGGTGGTCATGGAAGCGCGCATGGCATCGACAACATCGGGGGACTTGAGAACATTGAGTCCCGCGGGCGCCAGGGTGTAGTCGAGCATGGCCAACATCGCCTGGCCTTCCGTGAGATTCTGGCGCGCAGCCTGGGCCTCTTCGACCACCTGTTCCTGCTGGTCGGGCAAAGGTCCGTGGTCGTTGCCTCCGGCGCGAAGCCACTGGGTGAGACCGATGGTTTGGTCCTGCAGGGCGTGAGTCAGTTCGTGGGCGAGCACGGGCCGCTGCAACTCTGGCTGCACCCAGTCGAGTAGGTTTACGGTCTTCGTCTTCGGATCGTAGTAGGCAGCAACCTGCTCGCCTAGCAGTTTCAGGAACTCGCCGTGCAGATCGTAGCCGCGCGGGACGAGGCCAAACTTTTCCAATACCAGTTGCGAGCGTTCGAGGCGCTGCGCGTCCTTGTCGTCCGCAAGCCCCTTGGCAACATAGCGCTCCACCTGCTCGCGAGTGATGAGCTTGCGCTTCACTTTGTGCTTGATGGGGAGTCCCGTGTCCTGGCTGACAAACTGCAGGATTTCGTCGACGGAACGGAAAAGGGCTTTCGCCTGCGCCTTTGTGATGGGCTTCTGCGGCTCGGTATCTGGCTGGGCGGCAGGCGGCGGGGCCGTCGGCTTAGGTTGGTCCGTCGGTGGCGGGACCGATTGACCGTAGGCCACACCGAGCACCAGTGACAGGGATAGAAAGAGGAAGGACAGCGGGCGGAAAAACAACCGTTTCACGGAACGATGGCTGAGCATGCGGGAGTCTTCAGGATACAGGAAGCGCGGCAAGAAATGCCGACGTCCACAAGTCGGGGGCAGCCAGGCTCAATGCAATTCCCTGCTTCCTACGGCCTGGCGCAACTGCTCGAGCGCGGTCATGTACGACGCCAGCGCCTGGCGGTAGCTCAACTGGGTGGAGCGGTAACTGCGTTCGGCATCGAGAAAGTCGAGCAGCGATGTAGCGCCGTGCTCATAAGAAAACTTGGTGATCTCAAGCGATTGGGTGGCCTGATCGAGGTAGCCCTTGTCAAAGAGCTTTACCACCTGCTCGCTGCTGCGCAGGGCCTCGTAGGAGTTGCTGCACATCGGTGAGCGACCTGCTGTTCGGCGGCCTTCTGCTGGAATTGCGATTGCGTGACGGCGTATTGCGTGCGCGCGATTTCGCCCTGGTTCTTGTTGAAGATGGCCAGACGGAAGGCTGAAGTAGAACGCGCCGAGGTTGTTCTGGTTGAGACGGGTGTAATCGAAAGTGACGTTGAGGTCGACCTTGCCGTTGGCCTTGGCCAGTCCGACCTGGCTTTCGGAGGCCTTGACGGTGCGCTGCGCCGCCTGCAGGTCCGGCCGGTTGTTGAGGGCGCGCGCCTGCAGGTCTTCCAGATGCAAAGTGACCGGCTCGTACACCAGATTGCCGGCGACATCGTAATCGGCGGGCACGGAGTCGAAGCCCAGGAGCTGCCGCAGCGAGGTCAGGGCCTGGATTTTTGCCAGCCGGGCGGCATTGGCGTCGCTTTCGAACTGCAGTTGCTGCAACTGGATCTTCAGCGATCGTTGCGGCTCATGGCGCCCGGCTTTGAGCTGCTCCTCGCTCAGAGCAACGGTCTTCCTGTAGCTATCGAGCAGGCCCTCGGCAAATTCGAGGTTCGACTTAGCCAGTAGAGCCGCGACAAACAGTTGCGCCGCGCTGGCCAGCGTAGTGCGCTGCGCGTCGGAGACCTGTGCCTCGGTGACTGCCGTCGTCGTCTTGGCGGCGTCGAGGCGGTGCTGGCGCTTCTTGCCCCGCTCGAAGAGATATCCGATGCCGACGTCGTACTGCGCTTGCGTCTCCCAGTAGTTCGAGTCGCTCCACAGGCTGGTCGAGAAGATTGGGATGAACTGGGTGTCCCATTGCAGCACGGGATTGGGGCGAAGGTTTGCCGTGATCTCCTGCGCCTTGTTCTGCGATACCAAGGTGTCATTGGCGCGCAGCGCGGGATTGTTCTGCCGGGCCAGTTCTAAAGCCTGCTCCAGGGTGATGGCCTGGGGCAGCGGTTTCGGTACAGCGGGCGACTGCGAAGCGGACGGCAGCGGTGACGGAGTCTGCGCCTGCGCGGTAAGTACGCGGCGAGCGCCTGGGGCATCGGGAAGCGCAACGTTTTCCTGAGCGCTGACGAAGGGCACGACGAGGGACGAGGCAAGCGTGGTAACAACGATCAACATTCGAATGATCAGCAACGAGACGATCCGAGACATTATTCGGTGACCTCCTCAGCCTCTTCGGGCAGGACGTCGTTGGGCCCGGCGATCCAGGCATAGAACGCAGGCAGAAGCACCAGGCTGAGGAACAACTCGGTCAGCAACCCGCCGACAATGACAATGGCAAATGGGCGCTGCGAGTCGGATCCGATGTCGTGCGACATGGCAGCCGGCAGAAGTCCAAGGCTGGCTACCAGCATGGTCATCATGATGGGCCGAAGCCGACGAGTCGAGCCGACGATCACCGCCTCGTGCAAGGGCAAGCCGCGGGCGCGAAGCTGATTGATGTACTCAATCATCACCACTCCGGTCTGCACCGAAACGCCGAAGAGAGCCAGGAATCCCACGCCAGTGGAAACGCTGAAGTGCTCGCCGGTCAACAGAAGCGCGATGAGGCCGCCAATGGGGGCGAGTCCCAGATTGAGCAGAACGAGGAATCCCCACTTGAACGAACGGAACATCGAGTAGAGCACCAGCATTATGACCAGGAGGGTTAGGGGGATAACGAGCGCGAGCCGGTGATTGGCGCGTTTCTGGCTTTCGTACTCGCCAGCCCATTCCAGCGTATAGCCTTGCGGCAATTTGACCTCGCGATTGACCTTCATCATGGCTTGCTCGACGGTGCTGCCGAGGTCGCTGCCGCGCACGCTGTACTTGATGGCTATGTACCGCTGGTTCCCTTCGCGGTTGATCATCGAAGCGCCGTCTTCGATCTTGATATCGGTAACGTCGGCCAGGGCAACCCGCTCCCCGCTGGGGGCGAGGATGCGAATGTTGCCGATATCTTCCACGGAGCGGCGAAATTGCTCCTGGTAGCGCGGCACGAGGTCAAAGCGCTGCTCTCCGATGAGAATCTGGCTCACAGGATTGCCGCCCACTGCGGTCTGGATGGCGTCCTGGATGTCGGAAGCGTTAATGCCGAAGCGGTCGGCCTTCTGGCGGTTGACCACGATGTTCACATTGGGCTGGCCAAGCACGCGGAAGAGTCCGAGATCGGCGACGCCGGGGACCGTCCGCATGACAGACATGATCTCTTCACCCTTCTGCTCGAGATCTTTGAGGTCGGAGCCGAAGATCTTGACCGCGAGCTCGCCTTTCACGCCGCTCACCGCCTCTTCCATGTTGTCGGCGATAGGCTGGGAGAAACCCCAGGTCACGCCGGGAATTTTCTCGACTTCCTTGTCCATGGCCTCGATGAGGAGTTCCTTGCGGCCACGGAATTGAGGACGCCATTCACTGCGCGGCTTGAGATCAACGAAGTACTCGGTATTGAAAAAGCCGGTGGCGTCGGTGCCGTCATCGGAGCGCCCGACCTGCGAGACCACCCTGGTTACCTCGGGAAAGCTCGCGAAGATGATGCGTGCCCGGTCCATCACTTCGCCGCCGGTAGTGGGGCCGACGCTGGGAGAGAGCGTGCCACGGGCCCAGATCGAGCCCTCGTCGAGGTGAGGCAGAAACTCGGAGCCAATTACGCCGCCGAACCCGAGGTACGCCGTGAGAGCAAAAACCACCAGCGCCGAGACAAGCACCACCGGTCGGCGCGCGATCATCCAGCCCAGGGTGCGGTCGTAGTTAATGGTGATCCACTTGACGATCGGATTGTCCCAAGCGTGCGCGCCTTTGCGGAAGATGTAGCTGGCAAGCACAGGAGCAATGATGATGGAAAAAAACAATGCTCCCAGCAGCGCGAAGGTCACGGTCCAGGCCATGGGCCGGAAGAGACGGCCCTCGACCCGCTGCAGCGTGAAGATAGGCAGGTAGGTGATGATGATTATCGCGATGGCATAGAAGACGGGCCGCTGCACTTCATGCGCGGCAGAGCGGATCGTTTCGTCGACCGACGCGTGGCCCTCTTTCCAGCCTTCGAGCCTGCGCTGGATGTTTTCGACCATTACCGCCGCGCCTTCCACGATCATGCCGAAGTCGAGCGCGCCCAGCGAAAGCAGGTTAGCCGGGATGTGCCGCAGGTCGAGCAGGATCGAAGCGAAGAATAACGAGAACGGAATGGTGAGCGCCACAATCAGCGACGAACGCAGGTTCCCGAGGAAGAAAAACAGCACCAGCACCACCAGCAGGATGCCTTCGGTCAGGTTGTGCAGCACCGTGTGCGTAGTGAGATGCACCAGATCGTCGCGGTCGATGTGCGGAACGATCGTCACGCCCTTGGGCAGGACGCGCTCGTTAAGAAACTTCACCTTCGCGTCGATGTCACGCAGCACGGCCTCAGCCTCAGCACCCTTGCGCATCTGCACGATGCCTTCGACCACGTCGTTGTTGTCGGTCACGCGGCCATCGTCGTGGCGGATGGCCTTGCCGAGCCGCCCGAGACGAATTTTTGCGCCCTGGGTGACTACGGCAACGTCGCGAATATGCACCGGTGTGCCGTTTTTCGCAGCAATGACCGTAGCGCCGATGTCATCGGTGTTCTGCATCAAGCCAACGGCGCGGATGTTATACGCCTGCTGGCCTTTCTCGATGAAGCTGCCGCCGCCGTTGAGGTTGTTGTTGGCCAGCGCCTGCTCGACCTGCGCCATGTTCAAGCCGTAGGAAACTAGCTTGTCGGGATCGATCTGCACCTGATACTCGCGCGTCTGCCCACCGAAGATGGAAACCGCAGCCACATCAGGCACCGACATGAGGTACTTAAACACCACCCAGTCTTGCAGCGCCTTCAAGTCCATAACGTCGTACCGAGGATCGGTGCTCTGCAAGGTGTAGAAGTAGATCTGCCCGGCTGGACTGAAGTCAGGGCCGATCTGGGGATTGATTCCCGGCGGCAGGTTCACCAGTGTGAGCTTCTCCAGAACCTGCTGACGGTTCTGCTGGTTGTCGGATTCGTCGTCGAACAGCACGGTGATGAACGACAGCCCGGAGATCGAGGTCGAGCGCAGGTGCGTGAGGTGGGCCACACCATTCAACTGCGTCTCGATGGGAATGGTGACCTGCTGCTCGACTTCTTCGGCAGCGCGGCCAGGCCACTGGGTGATCACCCACACGTATTTGTCGGCCACGTCGGGATAGGCCTCAACGGGCAGGTTGTGAAACGAAATGATGCCCCAGATGAGCAACATTACGCCCAGTGCCAGCACTAACATGCGATTGCGCAAGGCAAAATTGACCAGGTAGCCAATCATGCGTTATTGCTCCTCGGCTTCGCTGGAGAGCTGCAACGCATTGCTAACTACCTGGTCGCCGCTCTTCAGGCCACTGAGCACCTGCACGCTATCCGTCTCCAGCCTGGGCACCGAGTTGCACCACGACCCTTCGGAATTTGTCGCCGCCCGCCGGAAGGAACACCCAGTCTTTGTCGTGGAGGTGGACAACGGCTGTAGCCGGAATCACGGTTCGATCACTGGTCTTCTGCGCCTTAAATGCGGCCGTGACGAACATGCCGGGACGCAGGATGCCCTGCGGATTAGGCAACTCAATGCGCACCTTCGCGGTACGGGTTGCGGGATCGAGCACCGCGCTGATGTTGACCACCTTGCCCGTCAACGTGCGGTCGGGATACGCGTTTAGGCTTATTTGCGCTGTGTCGCCCACCTGCACCCGCGAAAGCATGTCTTCATAGGCGTCGCACAGCGCCCACACCGTGGAAAGGTCGGCTATGGTGAACAGGTTGGGCGAGTTGTCGAGCGACTTCACACCCGTGCCGCCCGTAATCTGCTGATCGACGATGGTCCCAGAAATTGGCGCCACTACAGGCAACAGCGGAGAGGGATTGTTCAGGCTGCCACCCAGCACTTTCACGCGCTGTGCCGCTGTCTGCAAGTCAACCTTGGCCTTAGAGTCAGCATCCTGGGCGGTCTCCAACTCCGCCTGCGCAATGGCGCCCTTGTCATAAAGCAGTTGCGCGCGCGCGAGCTGCTTGGCGGCCAGTTGCTCATCGGCCTTGAACTTCTGGTAATCGGAGAAGGCCTGCGAGATGTCGGGGCTGTTGATGAGCAGCAGCGTCTGGCCCTTCTTTACGTAGTCGCCCAGCTTGGCCTTGATGTCGACCACCCGACCTCCGCCGAGCGACACGACGGGTACGGTGCGGTTGACATCCGGCGCGATCACGCCGTTGACGTGCAGTTCGTCAACCACTTTGCGGACTTGAACTTCCACCAAGGGGAATTGGTCGGGGTGCTGCAACTTAAAGACGTTGGGGTCGGAGTTGATCTCGACTTTGGTGTCGGCGGGCGGGTCCTTCCGGCTGGAGCAACCGGCGAGAACAAGCGCCGCCAGCAATCCGGACACGATAAAAACAAAACCAAGCCCGGCGCGGGAGCGCGGGAGTTTGCAATACAGCATCGAGAGCTCTTTCATCCGGTATCAGGCCGGTTGGGCAGGCACTGCAGAAACCGATTCCACAGGCTGCCTGTAAGCGTGCTACATCAAAACAAGCCTGCGCCGCGAGGCGACGCAGCATCGAAGACCTGATTAGAGAGAGGGGGGAGCGCGCCCAAGGCGAGGAAGATGCTCGCGAACAAGAAGTCGGGCGTCCTGGACTTCCGGCTGCCGCCACTGCAGAACAGAGAGAGAGCAAAACAAAAGCACTGCCAGCACCGCTGGCAACCCAGTCATCGGACCATTACCTTGCAGGTGCTGCAACGGCGCAACCAACTGGTGGATGCGCTTGCTGGCTTCCTCGAGTACGGCTTGCGTAGGATGCAGGTCATCGCTGGCCGAAACCACCGGGAACAGCAGCACCAGCATGCAAGCCAGCGCCAGCAGCGCCTTCGCATACGGTATCCGCGAAGTCCGCGAGCTGGAGCGCCGCTGACGCAGGAAGGCGCCAAGCGCCATCACGGCCAGGGTGAACCACACGAGATTGAGCAGCAGTTCCATTTGCCGAGTGCCTAGTTTCGTTAGTTTATCACTGCCCGTATCAGCAACGGGACGCCGCTCTGCGGGCTGGAGCTTGCCTGAAGTGCCCGCTATGATGCTGACAGCTTTCTTTTGCAAGGACGGTGCAATGATTCGATCGCAACGTTTTCTGGCGACCCTGTTGTGGGCGGTGGCACTGAGCGGACTCGTGTCAGCTCAAACCCCTCCACGCACTACCGAACAGCAGCAGGAATACCGCAAGGCCATGGAGACGGCCGACCAGCAAATCGCCGACGAGGTGAAGGCGCACTCCGAATTGATAAAGAACCTGGAGTACCTGACCACGCAGATCGGGCCGCGGCTTACTGGCTCACCGCAAATGCAGGAGGCCAGCGAGTGGACGCGCAAGCGCTTCGAGGACTACGGCGTGGATTCCCACCTGGAGACAACCAAGATCGACCACGCTTGGACGCGCGGCCATGAAAGCGCCGAGATCACCAGCCCCGTCCGGAAGCGCATCGGCATCCACGCCTATGGCTGGAGCAAGGCCACCAATGGCGACGTTAGCGGCAAGGTCGTGGCGATCGAGCTCAAGGATGGGATGGACTTCGACAAGATTAAGGATCAGTTGAAGGGCGCCATTGTCATGCTAGGCAAGCCTGCCGATCTGTCGAGCGCCGACCCAAATCCGGAGAACGCCTACGATGCGGTAATTCCCGCTCCTCACGGAGTGAAGCCCGCAGGCATGTCGTGGCGCGAGCGCCAGGAGCTCATGGGGAAGATCGCTGACGAACAACCCGCACTGGTTCTGGTCGACAGCGGTAAGCCCGATAGCCTTTACAACATGACGGGTGCCCATCCAGCGTACAAACCGAGTCGCGCGCCGCAGGCTTTCGTTACCCATGAAGACTACGACTTACTTTGGCGGCTGTTGCAGCGCGGTCCGGTGACACTCACGGCAAACCTGCAAAACACCTTCAGTGACAAACCCGCGCCGGCATCGATTACGGTGGCGGAGATCAAAGGTTCCGAGTTTCCCGACGAACGAGTGATCATCGGCGGACACCTCGACTCCTGGGACCTGGGGCAAGGCGCGCTCGACAACGGCACCGGCGCCATGGCCGTGCTGGAGGCCGCTCGCACACTGAAAGCGCTGGGATGGAAACCAAAGCGCACAATTACCTTCGTACTGTTCACGGGCGAGGAAGAAGGCGGCATCGGCGCCCATACCTTTCTGAAGAACCACGCCGCCGACATCCCCAAGATCGACGCAGTACTAATTCACGATACCGGCACCGGCAAGGTGTTCAGCATTGCGCTCGAGAACCTGTGGGAGACCGGCCCGCTGATGTCCGAGATCTACCAGCCGCTCCAGGAGGTCTTTGACATGCAGCCGCCGAGTACGCGCTACTTCGGCTCATCCGATCACGTGGAGTTTCTCGAGAAAGGCGTCCCCGCGTATTTCTGCATTCAGCTTCCCGCGCACTATCGCGAGGCTCACCACAGCCAAACCGACACTTTCGACAAAGTGATTCCGGACCAGATCAACGAAGGCGCGGCTTTCCTCGCAGCGTGGGCCTGGAACGTGTCCGAGATGCCGCAGCCCCTCCCTCACCATGCGGCTAAAGCTGTCCCAGAGTAGCTGGAACCTGCGGGCGATCATAGTCGACCTGTGCTGTAGTGCCTGTTTCGAAACTCATCGGGCAAAACGAGCGGTGGAGCGTAGAGGTCGGACTTGAGCGGAAATTCCTACCCGCTGGGCGGGACAATCGTAGCCCGGGGCGTCAGCCCCGGGGGCCATTGTGAGATGAACCCGAGTCCCTTCAGGGACGGCACAGTTTCGTACCAGCCTTTTCAGCGACGCTCGAGCACGGCCGTCGAATGCCAGCCGGATTTAACCCCGGGCGCGCTCCGACTCTTCGACGGCATACGCCAGTCCTGGAAATGCTCGAGTCTGGTGCGCCCGGCTTTTACAATGTTGGCCGCAGCGCCCCCCGCCTTATCACCAGCATCTGTGTCCGACGTCCTATCCCCTTGACACTCACTCTGTCATCAATGGTTGGTGAGGCGAAGGGATTGGTGTCTCTTGCCCCGGCGGGACCGTTCTTTGAAATCCGAATATGCGTCGTGAATCCCAGCGCTCACCTTGCCAACAGTCGGGCAGCGCGCCAATTTAGTGCTTGCGTGTTCTACTATTGTCGTGTTGTACTTATGTAGTTTGCTGGTGATTTATTTCATATATTTCTCCTGCAATATAGTTTGTAAACTATCTATTTTAAATACACTTAACAGCAAGTTATTGTGTGATAGCTATGTATAACGTACAATTTTAAGCAATCTACGCCAAACTTGTCGCGCAAAAACGGATCTGAAAATCGTGGGCCACGTAATAGCCCGGAGTTAGAGTCGCTCCGCCTCGCCGGTCTTTACACTGCGGAAGATGGCATCGAGGAGTAACTGATTCGAAAGTCCGACCTCCCCGGGAATATCGAAGGGCTGGCCGGATTCAATTGCAGCGGCGAACGATTCCACTTGCAAAGTGTAGGCGTGGGCGTTCGAGACTTCGATGCTCTCCACCAGGTCGAAACCTTTGCGATGCTCAAGTATTACTGGATGTTCCACGTTTAAAGCGTTGACGGCACATAGAATGCCATCCTCCCCAATGACTTCAAGGAGAGTCTGGTACGGAGCGCGAGCCGAGACCGACATAGTCGCCAAAGTGCCTCCGGCAAACTGGAAGAGCGCCGTACCCGATGCTTCGACGATCCAATGCTGGTCATATTGAGCCTGGGCCATCACGCTAAGTACCTCGTCGCTGAGGACGTACTTCAGGGTATCGAAGCAGTGGACGCCGATATCGGCCAGCGGGCCTCCGGTGGCCAGCGCCGGGTCGTCAATCCAAGTACGGGCGCTGCTCAGGAGAGGGGCCACGAACGCAGCGCGCGCCAGCAGCGGTTTGCCGATGGCTCCGCCCGCAATACGCTCGCGAAACCAGCGCACGCTGGCTTCAAAGCGCATCACGTGGGCCACGCCGAGGGTAACGCCGGCAGAATGCGCAGCCTCCACCATCTGGCGGGCCTCGCGGGCATTCATTGCCATCGGCTTCTCCACCAGGATGTGCTTGCCCGCACGGGTAGCTGCGAGGACGTCCTCGAGGTGCAGGGCGTCGGGGGTAGCGATAAAGACAGCATCAACGTCCGAGCACGCACACATCTCTGCCGTCGAGGTGAAGGCGTGAGCGATGCCGAACTCCTGGGCGGACCGCCGAGCGCGCTCAAAATCCCGCCGGGTCAACGCGGTGACAGTGCAATTGCTAGCGGTGGCGAAGGCGGGCATCAAGCGCTTAACGGCGTGCAATCCAAAGCCAGCGATTCCGAATCGGACCATCGAAACTCCCGTGAAAGGAAATTGAGCGTTGCGAGCGAGCCGCCCTTGTTGCGCAGTTCCAAGATACCCCGAGTTGGTATCATCGGCAGAGAGCACTCGCCGAGGACGCCTTGCCCGCACTCCACGCCGCCATTCGTACGCTGTTTCTCGATGGACCCGCCGGACGGCTCGAGGCCCTGCTCAACGTCGGCGCGCCAGATGCGACGCACGCTGGATTGGTGACACATCCGCACCCAATGTTCGGCGGAACCATGCATAACAAGGTCGTGTTTCATGCGATGAAGGCGCTCCATGCATTCGGCTTTCCCGTGCTGCGCTTCAACTTTCGGGGCGCCGGGTTGAGCGGGGGCGTACACGATGGGCGCGATGAGGTCCGCGACGTGGAGGCTGCGCTGGCGTGGCTCAAACAGGAGTTCGGGCTGCCCGTTATTTTCGCGGGATTTTCATTCGGCGCGGCCCGCGGGCTGCGCGCCTGTTGCCCGCATCCCGACGTCCCGGCGCTGATTTCGTTGGGCACTCCAGTCGAGGCGGAAGGGCGCTTGTACTCTTACAAGTTCCTCGCTGAATGCGCCAAGCCCAAGCTGTTCTTGAGCGGCGATCGCGATCAGTTTGGTCCGCACGAGGCTCTGGAACGGGTGGTAGCCAATGCAGCTGGACCGAAAGAACTCGTGTTCCTCCCCGGCGATCACTTCTTCGAGGGGCATCTCGATGAGATGCGGCTGACCATCGAGAGCTGGTTGCAAGAATTGTTGGGGGTGAAATGACAGGATCATCGACTGCGGCGCCCAATGCAGACGTCATTTCGGAAATGCGTGCAGCCGCGAGATCAATTTTCGACCATGCGCTGGCCGAATGTAGCATCACGGGGGCGTTTGCGCGCGAGCTTCAATACGCCGACGGCATCCTCCGAGTTGGTGGTGAAGCATACCACCTTGCACGATTCTCGCAACTGGCCATGGTGTCGATCGGCAAGGCCGGGCACAGCATGGCCGAAGCATTCTCGCAGATTGTCCCCGTGAGGGTGGCGGGCATCGTCTCCTGCCCAACAGCACAGGCGCACCCAGTCGAGGGGCTGCGATATTTCACTGGCGGGCATCCCATGCCGAACGAAGACTCGCTGCGGGCAGGTAAAGCGATTCTCGAAATGCTGCGAGGACTTCCGGAGGACGCTCTAGCTGTATTTCTGATTAGCGGCGGCGCATCAGCCATCGCCGAATGGCCGCTGGACGAGACCCTGACATTGTCAGACATTGTGGCGACCAACCGCGCTCTCGTTCATTCCGGAGCGCCGATTGCCGAGATCAATGCCATCCGCAAGCACCTGTCCGCCATCAAGGGCGGGCGCATGGCAGAGGCAGCGGCCCCGGCAAAGCAGATCTCGCTACTCGTGTCCGACGTGCCGGACGCAGCACTGGATGCGCTCGCATCGGGCCCAACCATGCCCGACAGCAGCACAGTCGCCGACTGCTACGCCATCGTGCAGCGTTACGACTTGCTGGAGCGCTTTCCCGGTCGCGTACAGACAACGTTCGCCGATCACGCTCTGCAGGAGACACCCAAGCCGGGCGATGCGACTTTCTCCAATAGCCGTTTCGTAACACTGCTGTCAAACCATACGGCGGTCAGAGCAGCGGTCGAGCGGGCGAAAGCCCTGAACTTCACCGTAGAGGTCGACAACCGCTGTGACGACTGGGACTACGCCCGCGCAGCCAGCTACCTGCTCGAACGCCTGCGTCAACTTCGCAGACAATCGTCGCGGGTGTGCTTGATCTCGGGCGGCGAAGTTACGGTGAAAGTCGGCGAGAACTCCGGAGTGGGCGGACGCAACCAGCAGTTCGCGCTGTATTGCGCTCCGCAGATAACGGGCGAGGCCATCACTGTGCTGAGTGCCGGAACCGATGGCATCGACGGCAACAGCCCGGCCGCAGGAGCTGTGGTAGACGGAACATCTGCCTCGAGGGCGGCGGCAAACGCATTCTCTCCTGCAAGAGCGCTAGGCGAGTTCGATGCGTTTCGATTGTTTGAGACCATAGGCGACGCGATCATGACCGGCCCAACTGGCAACAATGTCCGCGACCTGCGAGTGTTGCTGGCTTACTAATCCGAAGGAGCTGTCTGCTGAATAACCCACGACAGGTACTCCGCGCTACCACCCGAGATTTCGAGTTCGACACGCTCAGGGAGTTCGAAAGGATGCAGTTCGGTAAACGCCGCCGCGAGACTGGCAGTTCGGTCAGAGGTAGTCTTGATCAGCAGAAGGTACTCCTGCTCGTTTTGGACGGCACCGTTCCAGCGATAGATAGAGCGGATAGGGCCAATGATGTTTACGCAGGCGGCAAGGCGCCGCTCGACCAGCGCCTGTGCCAACTCCTCGGCTCTCTGATGCAATCCGACGGTGGTAAGAACGATGCGGGCAGTTGACATGCAAAACTCTCCCAGTGAACTTGATGCGATCCGGCTCCAACTCCCGACTCTAGCACCGGAGGCTCGATACTCGCCCGGGAGTCAGAGTGTCAAGACAGATGGTCGGAACCGCATTGTCGAAGTTGGTTCCTTCCAGGACTTTCGCCTGCCCTTCGCTTGCGCGAGGATTCATTCCGCCGTTCACTAGCAGATGTAGGTAGTGTGCGTTTCGGGCCACGCTTGCAGTGATGCATGAGGCTTTAGCTTCAAACATTGCATTCGCCGGCTCGATGGAATTAAGGAACGATTGGAAGCAACGAGCAAAGTCGGCATCTGGTTGCACCGCATGCGTCGCATTCTGGCGACAGTATGCATCGGCGTCTTGGCTTTGATGATCGGCTACAAGGTGGTATATGGCGCCAACGGAACTGTCGAGTGGCGAGGCAAACGCGCGGAGTACCTTAAGTTGCAGCAAGATATCGACCAGGCCAATACCGAACACCAGGCGCTGGAAGAGCGCGTTCGCAAGTTGCAGAGCGACAGCGACACCATCGTGCAGGAAGCCCGAGAGAAATTAGGCTACGTGAGACCGGGTGAAGTGGTGCTGGTGCAGCCGCAACCTAAAGCCGATATGCGCACCGGTTCGGTTGCGCAGGCCATTCCCTCCCCCAATCTTGCCGGCAAATAGCCAGCCGGCTCGCCAAGAGACCCTCGGGCGACAAACTTGCGTCGCGAACAACATTGAATCGTTAGGTTCCGGGCTACAATCCAAAGGCACAAAGCTATTTAGGGTGGCAGTCCGCAGCCTAATGCGGACAGTGGAGGCATCGTGAAACGAATTGCTCTCATGGCGGCGGCACTGATGGTGTTCGCGGTTTGGGCTGCGGCCAGTCCGGCGTCAACCAGTTGGGATGGGTGGATTAGCGACTCGAAATGCGGCGCAAAGGGCGCCAATGCGGCACACGCGCAGTGCGCCAAGAAGTGCATTGAAGGCGGCGAGAAGCCTGTACTGGTGACCGACAAAGACCAGAAGGTGGTTCCTATTGAGAACGCCTCGGCGGTTGCCGGACACGAAGGTCAGCACGTGAAGATATCCGGTACGCTTACCGGCGACGGTGCGGTGCACGTAGACAAAGTGGCGGCGCTGACAAACTAACCTTTCCGGACGCGAACACGACCGGGCGACGCCAGAAGCATTCCGGTTTACCTCGCGTGGCGCGCGTTATTACACGGTCGCGAGTTCGACTTCGAGATTCTTGCGATCGGACACAACAATAGCCTGGGCGATCGATTGCGATGAGGCCGTCTGGCTCTAGGCGGCGATCGTGGGGCTGGGCTTAACCGCGGGCATTCCCGCTATTGCGAGGGATTCGAGAATCCCGTTCGTTCCCTTAGCAGGAATTGGACCCTTCAGCTCGCGACATTCGTAAAGGCTGCCGGTCACACGAGGAACACCACGCAGAGGAGCGCGCCGAAGACGAGCGCCTGAGCTAACTCCGAAAAGCCCAGCCTGTGCACATCGAGAGGTTCCGGCCCACGCAAGAACCAAGAGAATCCTCGCAGCAGCGCCGGCACAAACGCTAAAACTGCAAACCGGGGAAAGATTCCAAATCGCGCCAGGGCCATTACGGCGATGAGCAGAACAATTTGTCCAGCGAAGAATCCGTAAGCCCTGCCTATTTTTTCTGCATAGCCATCGAGCCGGCTACCGCGAATGCGTACCTGCACAAAGTGCACCTGATTCCCGGCAAAAAGCCAGTTAGCAAGCCAGAGAGCAAGCGCAGTGCGGTCAAGGAGTCCAGTACAAGCGCAGTAGGCTGCCGCGGAAGTGGAGGTAAGTCCGACAGCTCCGATAATCTGAGCAGGCATACGTCCGGCGCGACCAAGGCCTTTGACCGCAGCTTGCAGGCCGAATGCCCCAGCCGCTGTGGCACCGATAAGCAGTAAGCCGCGCGACAATCCCAGAAGAAACAGTCCGCCAATCGCGGCGCCCGCGACCAGTGCAAGGCCAAACGAGACGACCAGTACCGTGACGCGCTCTTGCGGCGATTGCGCCTTGATTGCCGTTGTGCCCAGCCACGCCTCAACGGGCGTGCGCATCCAGAACAATGCCAGCGCGGCGATCACGAACAGACCCAGCGCCCCATAGTCGTGGCCGATACGGCTGGCCACAACCGCGCCGGTTACTAGCGGAACCAGCAACATTCCCCACGCGCCGTGCTCGCGGGGAATGACCATCGCTTTCAGTCTCGGGTTTTGCAACGCACCTGCCGGGATCGCCACGCCTCCATAGTAAGAATTCCGGCCGTAGGCGGCTATGACATAAGTCTCACCTATGGCTGCGGCGCAATTTCCGCCACCAATATACTTGGTGCCCAAGCACGTAATTGACGATGGGCGCGTCACCGTCCCTACGCAGAATCCGCTGCTTCCCTCCCCGCCGCAAACCTCGGCTAACGTGGTGTGCGTCGAGCCGCCGGTTGGACCTCCAGATGCGCCTGGTTTCCTTCTGCCAGTAAAAAACCGGGCCCCATGGGGAGCCCGGCGGAGGAAGATGGCCTCGAAGTTTCGTTACTTCTTAGCCTCGGCAATCTCGTGAATCATTTTGCCTGACGTACCCGGCTCATACACACAGAAGGGCTCTTCCGCGAGGAAGTCGCCAGTGGCGGCGAAGGCGCGGGCGCGGCATCCCATGCATACATGGCGGAACTCGCAGCAGCCGCACTTCCCTTTCAGGTTGTTGTCGTCGCGCAGTTGATTGAACACGACGGAATTGTTCCAAACATCGGCGAAGCTCTGTTTGCGCAGGTCCCCCGCAAGCGCCGGCAGGTAGCCGCACGGGAAGACTTCCCCTTCATGCGAAAGGAAGCAGACCCCCGTGCCCGCCAGGCAGCCCTTGGTCATGGCGTTCATGTCACTGGGATGGCCACCCGGGTGTCCAGTGTGACCCACCGGTGCACCTGCACCCGGACGAAGTGAAATGCCAGTCGAACCCGGCATCGTCATGTCGGTCGGCCCAATCGGTTGCGGATGGTGCGCGATCGGTGCTGCCGGCACCGGCTTTCCGGCGCGGCGATCGGCGGCGCGACGCTGCCGTGCCACGCGGAAGTAGTGCGGCGCACAGGTCGCCTTCATTTCGATGTCGCCGGTCAGTGACTGGTCGTAGAACCAGTTGAGCATGCGCTCGTATTCGTCGGGCGCAACCATCTGCTCTTCGGCAATGTCCACACCGCAACCTACCGGAACCAGCAGGAAGGTATGCAGCGCATCTGCGCCCAGACGGCGCGCCAGATCGAGAACTTCGGGCAACTGATGCGCATTGTGGCGCGCGATAGTCGTGTTGATCTGCACGGAAACGCCCACATCCTGCAGGTTGCGCATGCCGTACACGGCCGCGTCGAAGGCGCCCGGGATGCCGCGGAAGGAGTCATGCGTAGCGGCGTCTGAGCCGTCCAGTGAAATCGAGACCCGCTTGATGCCGGAATGCTTGACCTTCTCCGCCACATCCTTCGTAACCAGGGTGCCATTGGTTGCCAAAGCCATGCGAAGCCCGAGGCTCGTGCCATATTCCGCAAGCTCGAAAATATCTGGGCGATACAGTGGCTCGCCGCCGCTCAGCACCAGGATCGGGTTGCCGAAATCGGCGATCTGCTTGATGATGTCCAGCGCCTTCGCCGTCGGCAGATCGGCGGGCGACATTAACTCGGTCGCGGTCGCGCGACAGTGGATGCAGCGCAGGTTGCAGCCCTTGGTAACTTCCCAGAAAATCAGGCGGGGCTTCATCTCTGTTGCGCTCTCGGCGTGCTTGCTGTCATTCCCTTCTGACATCGTGCTCTCCTCGGCGTTTCCGCTCTCCCGGCTCATCGTTGCTGTATTCCACAATAGGATTTAGGAGCGCATCAAGCCGTGAGTCTTATCACTTGAACCTGTGATGTATGTCACTTCAACGTTTCCGCACACACCAGCTTGCCGATGAAACCCGCCGAGAAAACAATCGGGACGGCCCGCGAAGGCCGTCCCATGGTTGAGTCTCTTCAGCGCCGCAGTCCGGCTACGGCCCCACGCCACCCGAGTGGCAATCCGCGCAATTCACCGTCGCCAGGTCGCCAATATCAACCGGATGCTTGAATTGCTCAACCGGCATTTGCGCTACGTGCGTGGCGCCAACCTGTTCATCCAGCACCGTATGGCATGAGTTGCAATCCTTGCTGATGACTTTGCCGTCCTTGCTGACATGGTTGCCGTCGTGGCAGCGGAAACAGCCCGGGTAGTACATGTGTCCGATGTTGTTGGGATGCGTCTTCCAGTCCACCTTCATCGTGGGGAAAAACGTATTTCCATAGATGACCTGCAATTCGGAGACTGCTTTACTGATACTGGCGGCCTTGGCTGTAGCGATCTGCGGATACTTGTCGGCGTAGAACTTGGGGATCTTCTCCGCGATGGCATTCTTCGCTTCCTCCGCCGTCTTGTAGTCGCCGGTAAGGACCTCGACGCCCTGTGCCTTGATGAATGGCAGGCTGGGATCGATGCTGCCGGCCACCATGCTCTGGTCCACGGAGAGATCCGGCGGAGTGAAGACATGCGATGGCCGGTCGTGGCAGTCGATGCAATCCATCCGCCGCTTGGCGGCCTTGTCGATTTGCTCCTGTGTCGGAGGGGTGTCCTTGTTGATGAAATCGGTGACATTCCCATTGTTGTCTTCCATGCGTACCCAGGGAATCACCTGGCGGTGGTCGTCCGTGGCGAAGTACGAGAACTTATATGCGATGTTCATGTGCCAGTGGATGCCGCCCGTGGACTGCCCCAATCCAGGATCGCCGCCGCCGGTCTTGATAAGCATGCGAATGACACGGGGTGTGTTTTGCTCATCCGAACCATAGTGCGAGAAGACTTTCATCTGCGCTCCCCAAAACTTCTTGGGCCAGTGGCACTGCTCGCAGGTATCGGCCGCCGGACGCAAATCGTGCACCGGCGTCGGAATGGGCCGGGGATATGTCCCCATGGCGGTGTAATACACCTGCCTCAACCCCGAGAGCTTGGACTTCACGTACCACCCCGCTCCCGAGCCCACGTGGCACTCCACACATGCCACCCGCGCATGCGGCGATGCCTTATACGCCGTGTACTCCGGACTCATGACTGAGTGGCAGAGTTGTCCGCAGAATTGTATCGAGTCCGTGAACTCGTACGCTTTGTAGCTGCCAACCGCGCTCATCAAAGCAAAGATCACCACAAAACTCAGCAAAAATGCCGCCGTGCTGCGTTGTGCCGGATTGTTCAAATCCAGGCGGGGAACGTGATGCGGGACACCCACGGCCTTAAGCCGTCGCCGGCGTTCGATGATCATGCCGGCAGGAATCATTACCAATCCCACGATCATGATCGCCGGGGCCACCATAAAGGCGAGGATCCCTACGTACGGACTGGAAACGTGGCTGAAACCATCTAGAACGGCCAGGAACAGAATGTTGGTAAACGCGACCGCAGCCAGCGCCATGCCGACCAGGCTGATGGGGTTCCTGTAGAGCTTTATGCTCACGGGAGGGTGCGAGATATTGGGATTCACTTCCTGCGAGTCCTCGGCCATTGAACCACCTCTGGTTCGATCAAATTAAAAATGATTTCGAAGTTACCACAATTCATCAGGGAGATATTCCAAATTTGGATCCGGCCCCAATCAGCAGTGGCCCAAGTTTCCGATGCGGAACCCCACGCTCCGCGTCTAGCTCTTACTTTTGGCTCTCGACGGGTTTATCTTCGTCCCCCGCATCCTCGAATTCGGTTCCAACGGCAGTTGCCTTCTCGATCGCGAGCGTATCGAGTGGGTGCTCGTGCTCGTAGTGCTCAATCGACATCCGGCCGTCGAACCACGCCCAGTTCATCGGGTAAGCCTCGGGATCAAAGATCACCGCATAGATATGCCAAACCACGATGGCCAGTGTCGCCAGAATCGCCTCGTACCAGTGAATGGCGATGGCCACGTCGATCCACCAACCCGGCACCCGGCCGCCAATCAGCACCTTGAACCAGATCATCAGGCCGGTGGCGGCCATGACGAACATTCCCCACACCAGTGCCCAGTACTCGGCTTTCTCGGCATACGAGAAGCGCCGGAACATCGGTCGCTGCTCGCTCAACCCAAGGTAGTAAAGCATGGCATCGCGGACATCCGTAGCGTCCTTCCAGTCGGGCAGCATGTCCTTGATAAGCTGACGCCCGTCGGGACTGCTACTCACGTACCAGATGTGAAACATGCTCACCGAAATCAAGACCACGCCGGCAATCCGATGAATCAGGCTACGCACATGTTCGTTCAAGAAGGCAATCGCCAACCATGACGAGGGATAGCGAAGGGCAAAGCCCGTAAGCACAAGCGTGAAGAAGCTAATAAGCAATGTCAGGTGCTGTGCACGCTGGGCCAGCGTCATGCGGAACAGGATGCGGGGATGACCGATGCGGTGCAGTGCCAGTTTCTTGCGGAAGATCAGCAGGTTGTGCAGCAACATTCCGCCAATCACCACCACGATCATCCAGATATAAAACTTGCTGATGAAACCCAACACCTTGGTCCCGATGTCCGCTTTCTGTGCCGAACCATCGAGGTGGACTTTGGCAGTGATGAACTTCGCGTTTGCGCCGGGATGGCACTTTCCGCAGGTATGGGCCAGATTGTCGGGATTGATCGTTGAGCGCGGATCACTCGAGGGCAGAATATTGTGCACTCCATGACAACTGGCGCAGTTCGCCACGGTCGCCGAGCCGACCTTCGAAGCCATGCCGTGGTAGCTGGCCAAGTAGGAGGAGACCCGGTTTCCGGGGACGCCAAATTCTGATGTGAGCTTCACGCTGGCGTGGCAAGCGGCGCACGTATTACCGACGTTGCCCGCTGCCACCGACGATTTGGGATCGCTGGGGGCCTTAATGGTATGAATGCCGTGGCAATCCGTACACACTGGAGCATTCCAGTTGCCGCGGGTGAGCGCAGTACCGTGCACGCTCTGCATGAACGCCGTCTCCACGTTCCCATGGCACTTGGCGCAAGTGGCCGGTACGTTGAACTTCGCAATGGGTGACTTGGGATCGGAGCCAGGCAGAATGTCGTGTGCGCCGTGGCAATCGGTACAAACGGCCGCATACTCCGAACCGCCGTTGACCGCCTTGCCATGCACGCTTAATTCGTAAGAAGTGAAGGGAGCAGAACTGACTCCGCTGCTGGCCATCACCAGTTGCTTGCCATGGCACGCGCCGCACGTATCGGGAATGTTGCCGTGCGCTACCTTCGACTTGGGATCGCTTGCCGGCAGGATTTCGTGTACGTTGCCGTGACAATCTTGGCACTTGGCCACATTGGCGTTACCCGCCGCCGCAGCTTTGGCGTGGATCCCGTGCTCGTACGCAGTTTCCTGGTCGGCGTGGCAGGTCGCGCACACCGGCTTGGCGGGAGTGGGCTCGTGCGGGAATGCTTTGATGTCGGTGTGGCAGTCCGTACAGCCGAACGTACTGTGGATTGATCCTTTGAACTTCGCGTCATCCACATGCAGACTGATCTGCTTCCCGTTCTCGTCTTTCGTTAGTGTCGGGTCGCTATGACAGGCCAGACAATCTTCATTACTCATTTTCGTCGCTTTGGAGGACGGTTTAGGGGCCGCCACAGCGACTACCGTGAGCAATGAAGCAAGTAGAACAATCCAACCGCTACGCTTCACGAAAAATCCTCTCACTTCAAATCCACCCAGCCGGCGCGGGCTGGGTGGTTCAGTCTCCAGGCTTGCGGATCAGGTTTACTTCAGGGTCTTCACGTACGACACGACGGCGCTGATTTCGTCGTCGCTCAGCTTTCCCTTGTACGCCGGCATCTTGCCCTTGCCGTTCGTCACCACCGCTGTCAGGTCGGCCGCAGACATCTTCTGGACGTCCGCGCTGCTCAGCGGCTTCAATCCCATGGTCTTCGCCATGCCTGTGCTGGCATCGCCGTTCGGACCGTGACACATAGCGCACTTTGCCTTGAACGTCGCTGCACCATCGGCAGCGGCGAACGCCGTGCTGGCCAGCGCCAGGCACGCAATTAGGACCACACCCTTGATTTTCATGGTTTCCTCTTTCCTCCGTTGAATTGAAGCGTTCCTGTCTTGGCCCCGTATTGGCAGCCGCATACGAATATACGGTAGTTACGTGGGCCCGAATAGGCTACTTTCAACCTTCGCAGTTGCAGTCGAAAAGCGGCAGTGAGTCGGCTCACCGCTACTCGTGACAACGGTCACAATTGCGTCGGCTTCTCACTCAATCCGGCCCCTTAAGTCATGCCGCGCCGCTCGCTTCAACAGGCGCAGAAAAACGCCCGCGGAAATCTGCGGGCGTTAACGGAGGACTAGCAAAACTAGACCATCAGGAAGCGCGGCCTCACGATTGTTCGCGGACGGCGGCTGTGTACCATGCCGATGCTGCGGACCCGTTCGTAGGCGCCATGCAGGTCCTGGCTCAACATGCGCACCACCTGCATACACACTTCGGGATGCGCACGCAGAAACTTTGTCAGATCCTTGCGACGCACAAAGACTACCTGCGACGCATCGAGCAGCTCGGCCGTGATCTCGTAGCGAGTGTTCGACAGTGCCGCTCCCAGGCCGAGGACTTCTCCGGGCCCGGCCACTCGCAGGGTCAGGCGCTTCCCGCCCTCGGCGCAAATTGATAGCTTGGCCCGTCCATCGCACAGCAGGTAGATGCCCCGGACAGGCCTACCCTCCGCGAACAGCACCGTATTGCGCGGATACGAACCTGACGACTTGATCGCTTCGAAGTCCCTTAGGGAGTCGGCCGGCATATCGCAGAACGTCCGGTCAGGACGGAACTCACAACTCAGGCAGCTCTGCTGTAGCACGCTTTCCATGTCTAGGTGATACGTCCTGCCCCGGTTCGGTGCAGTGATTCCAGTCACCGTTTTCCGTGACCTTCTTCACACCAGTCAGAGAGCAAACGCACGCGGGCTCAGCGATCGCCGCGTTTTTCGCGGTGTTTCGCGCGCTGTCCGGCGGTCGACCGCCGTCATCTCGCCGTTTCCCATTTCAGGCCGTTCTTATTGTGTGATTGCCATCGCCTTGAGCGCAGCCTTGTTCCGAATCAGCAGTGTCGAGCCCTTCGCTTGCACAATCTGCCGCTTCTTAAGGTCTGCGAACAAACGGGTTACTGTCTCGCGCGAGGTGCCGATCATCTGCGCGATTTCTTCGTGTGTCAGCGCCAGTTTCAGGCGCGGCTCCGCCTTTGCAGCTTCCCCGTTTTTCGCGCTCCACTCCAGCAACAGCTTGGCCAGCTTCTCGGCTGCCGAGTGCGATAGCCCCAGCGACCGGATCTCGCGGCACGCGGTGTTGTACTTTTCACTGAGTTGCTCGGCCACCCGCAGGCAGGCGTCGGCGTTCTCCCGCAGGAACCGCAGGAAGTCCTCGCGCTTCACGAAGTTGATCTGGCACGGATCGACGGTTTCCGCGGTCAATTCGTACGGTTTGCCGCTGACGGAAGCACTTAGCCCCAGCACTTCGCCCGGTTCGGCGATCTTCAGGATCAGCGTCTTGCCATCAGTGGAACAAATCGAAAGCTTTACCCGGCCCTTACACAAGACAAAAATGCCTCGCGGCGACTGGCCTTCCACGAACAACACTGCGCCCTTGGGATAGGCAGTGGCATATTTAATGTTTTCGAACGACTGCAAGGCTGCTGGCGGAAGATCGCAAAAAATATGGTCAGCCCGCATTTTGCAGGTCAAACAATTTTCGATGATGTCCAGACCATAAGGTGATAGCACGTAGTCCCCCAATCTGGCACGGCGTGGGCCCTGCGCGCGGTGCGCGCATCCGGAAACGGATTCCCTCTGACGCCAGCATCCCAACAGCAAACTCTGCACCGTGCGCTCGGTCACGAAACGTTGTGACTGATGAGAAATCGCTGACCCCCTCGAATCACGGGCATTTGGCGATCTCCGTAGAGCAACCGTCCGTCTGGCTCCGCTCCTGACATCCCTAGCAGACCGCTTACAGCGCACATGGAACAAGTACGTAAGTCACAAGTTGATGTGATATATGACCGCGAGTTGCATCGCTAATTTTCCCAAAAAGCCGCGTAACAACTTATTTTTCATGACGTTAGCTTGATTCCACAGAAGTAGCATACGACCGGAAACCGTGGTCACTGGTCACACCAGGCCTGCGACAACTCGAGTTTGGACTTGATTCGCGCCTTGGCCGACCGCAGTGGGTTATTCCTTCTGCCCGGCGCTTTAGTGGAATTGACAGACACTACTATCTGGCCACACACTGACACAACTTTAGTCGCTCGTCGTACTGCTTTCGCTGTCGAATAAAAGTAATTTACTCGGCCTGATATACCCATTGGGCGTTTTCTGTGGCTACCGCCACTCTGGAGGAAATCAATTGCGAAGACTCTCCCTGCTGTTGCTACTTTCCCTGTCTGCGATGTACGCATTCGGCCAAGCCCAGTCATCTACGTCCGCGCCCCCGCCGGGGGTCGGTATCACCTGGACCAAAGGTGTTAGCCAATCCTTAGCGCCCGCCCGACGTAGCGTGAACATGACTTATCACGGTGGGAAGATCATGCCAACGGCTGCTATCGCTGCGATCTTCTGGGGCACCAGTTGGGGCACCTACTCGGGAGATAAGATCGCTGGTATCGACACCTACTATACGGGCTGGAGCGGCTCAAACTACGCCAAGGCTACGGATGAATACACCGGCACCAACGGGCAAGTTGGTCCCACTTCGACCTACGGTGGACATTACATTGACACGACCAAAGCCTCCGGCGGCAGCAACACCAGCACCATCCTGGCCGAAGTATGCAAGGTGATCCCCAACCCCGATGCCTCCGGCAATGGATATTACGCTGTGTACACCGACCTGCCGCGTGGCAACGCAGGCTACTGCGCGTGGCATGCGTCCGGCAAATGCGGTACCACCACAGTTCAGTTCGCGTTCTTCTGGAAACTGGACGGCGACGCGGGCTGCGATCCACAAGACACCTCAGGCCTGCATTCTCAAGGGCTTGCGGCTATCGCTAACGTCAGCGGACACGAGTTGTCCGAAGCCCGCAGCGACCCTTCTACTACTTCTACGACCGGTTCGCCTGCTTGGTATGACTCGTCCGGGGCGGAGAACGGCGACAAGTGCGCCTGGACGTTCGGCGCGCCACTGGTGACGTTTACCAACGGATCGCAGTGGAAGATTCAGGGCGAGTGGTCGAACGCTGCGTATACGGCTGGCACGGGCTATCCCAACAGTAGCGGACAGAAGGGTTGCCTTAGCGGAAAATAGTCTGTAAACCCTTTTCTCGAAACGACATGGCGGTGAGCTAGCGCTCGCCGCCATGGTTTTTAGGTTAGGCCGTAACGGGCTGGGCCGCAACCACGCGCTCGGTGTCGAATACGACCGCAATGGCGTGCAATGTAGACGCGATGCGCACCGCTGCCATAATCTTTTCTTCCTCAAAACCCTTTTCTTTCAACACTTTCTCGTGGGAGTCGACGCAAGCGCCACAGCCGTTTATGGTGGAGACGGCGGTGCACCACAGCTCGAAGTCAAGCTGGTCGATACCATGGGTGCGGATCAGATTCATGCGTAATCCGGTGCGCATGGTGGCGTATTTTTCGTTACTACTGAGGTGGAGGAAACGGTAGTAGATGTTGTTCATCCCCATGATGGCGGACGCGCCTTTGGCGGCCTCTAAAGCCTTTTCTGTCAGATGCTTAGCAGCCTCTTCCAAGGCGATTGCCGTGAGGTCTTCGTTGCGGGAAGCCATGGCGCAGGCCACGACCGTACCCCAGAGCTGTTGTTCCGTGAGGTCCGTTTGCTGACGTATTACGCTGGAATAATTCAACTTAAGGTCTTTGGCGTAGCTGGGCAGGGTGTCCATTAAGGCATCGAGACTCATGTTCGTTCCCCTAGAAATGTGCGCGGCGGGCGCGCGAATTATAATGTTTGTAATAATGTTTTTTGAAAAATTTTGGCCTTGTGTTTCAAGCACTTACAGGGGCCGCCAAAGCGGCCCCCTGGGATGCGCCTAGACGCTCAAGGTCTCCTGGCCCTTTTGCCAGTTGCAGGGGCAAAGTTCGTCGGTCTGCAACGCATCGAGCACGCGCAGAACTTCCTGCGGGTTGCGTCCCACGGACAGGTCGGTGACGTACACGAAGCGAATGACATTCTCGGGGTCGACGAGAAAAGTGGCGCGCTGGGCGACGCCCGCGTTCTCGTCGAGGATACCCAACTGACCGCACAAATCACGCTTGATGTCGGCCAGCATGGGGAACGGCAGATCTTTCAGGTCGGCATGATGGGTGCGCCATGCGTGGTGTACGAACTCAGAATCGGTGCTGCCACCAAGAATTTGGGCATCGCGGTCGGCGAATTCCTTGTTCAACTTGCCGAAGGCGGCGATTTCCGTGGGGCAAACGAAGGTGAAGTCCTTGGGCCAGAAGAAGTACACCTTCCACTTACCAGCGTAATCGTTGTCGGTAATGGTGGTGAATTCCTTGCCCTTCTCGAGGCTGACGGTTGCGGTGACGCTAAAATCGGGGAATTTCTCGCCTACTCCTAACATAATGCGTGGTCTCCTTGAAGATTGGGATAAATGTTGTATGGATTGATTTGGTGGCACACAACCTGCACGCTCCCAGCGCACCGAATGGGGACTCGAGGAGCCGGAAACCGGCAGGCAGTCGCACCTCCAGTTTAACCGACTCAATTGAGTCGTGGTGGTACGCCGAGATGGAACTGCACGGCTCGCGGACAGCCTGATGGTGACTCGCGACGTCCGGGTCCACGCGCGACGTGCCATGCCGTTGGCGCGGGTCGAGCAGGACGCGGGCGTGAACGAAGACCGTTCGCTTGAAGCCCAGCACAGTCTTGACAAAGTGTCATGTTAGAAATAGTCTAACTCTTTCATGGACGCAGAGGCAATCAAGCAGACCCTGGAAGGAAGCGGATTGCGGTGCACTCCCCAACGCTACGCCGTCATGGCATTCCTGATGGAACACAACCGGCATCCCACGGCCGCGGAAATCTTTGAAGCTGTCAATCGCGTCGATCCCCGCTGTTCCAGGGCCACTACCTATAACAATCTGCGGGACCTGGTGCAGGCTGGGTTGGTGCGGGAAGTGGCCGTCGAGGGCCGCGCCGCGCGCTTCGACGCGAAGGGCCTGCGGCATCATCACTTCATCTGCGACCGCTGCGGCAATGTTGAAGATATTCCGTGGTACGACGTGCCCAAGCCTGCCTCGGCGTCCCTTGGCAAGCGGGTCCTTCGTGAGTGCGAACTCATTTTCAGGGGCCTGTGCTCGAAGTGCGCTCCGCGGCGGCAGACGTCTCGTGCCGTGTCGTAGGCTTATGCGGTCTGGACGATCAGCGGGGGTTAAGAAGCGCCGCAGGCGACGATGACACGCAAGCTGGAGCCGAGATGGGTTCGAGGCCCGTCACAATTTATTGAAGTAGTTCGAAGCCAGATGGACTTATTGCAGAACAACTCACCAAACCAACGGGGTATTCTGTCCCCGATCAAAAGGAGCAAAACGTGGGAACCGAATCCAAATGCCCGGTAGCGGGCGGCGCTCGCACATTTACTGCAGCTGGAGCCGTAGGTAATGCGGGATGGTGGCCAAATCAGCTGAACGTGAATATCCTCCACCAGCACTCCTCCAAGTCCGATCCTATGGACAAGAACTTCAATTATGCCGCGGAATTCAAGAGCCTTGACCTGAATGCGGTGATCAAGGACCTGCACGCACTCATGACGGATTCGCAGGACTGGTGGCCGGCAGACTTTGGCCACTACGGGCCTCTGTTCATCCGTATGGCGTGGCACAGCGCCGGTACGTACCGCATCGGCGACGGTCGCGGCGGGGCAGGCTCTGGTGAACAGCGGTTCGCGCCCCTTAATAGCTGGCCCGACAATGTGAACCTCGACAAGGCACGCCGATTGCTGTGGCCGATCAAGCAGAAGTATGGCAAGAAAATCTCCTGGGCCGATCTCATGGTTCTCGCCGGCAACGTCGCCCTGGAGTCCATGGGCTTCAAGACCTTTGGTTTCGGCGGCGGACGCGAGGACGTCTGGGAGCCCGGGGAAGATATTTACTGGGGATCCGAGGGCAAGTGGCTGGCCGACGAGCGTTACAGCGGCGACCGCGACCTCGAGAATCCTCTCGCTGCCGTGCAGATGGGCCTGATTTACGTCAATCCGGAGGGACCCAACGGAAACCCGGATCCCATTGCCGCGGCACGTGATATCCGCGAGACCTTCGCCCGTATGGCGATGAATGACGAGGAGACGGTTGCTCTAATTGCCGGCGGGCACACTTTCGGCAAAACGCACGGCGCAGCCGACCCGCTCAAGTATGTTGGTCCCGAACCTGAGGCAGCCCCCATCGAACAGCAGGGCTTGGGCTGGAAGAACACCTTTGGCACCGGCAGCGGGGATGACAGCATTGGCAGCGGCCTGGAAGTGATTTGGACCACGACGCCGACGAAGTGGAGCAACAACTTCTTTGAAAACCTCTTTAAGTATGACTGGGAGTTGACCAAGAGCCCGGCCGGCGCGCACCAGTGGGTAGCCAAGAATGGCAACGGAGCGGGCACCGTTCCGGACGCGCACGATCCATCGAAGAAGCACTCCCCGACGATGTTGACCACGGACCTTTCCTTGCGCTTCGACCCAGCCTACGAAAAAATCTCCCGGCGCTTCTACGAGCATCCTGAGGAGTTGGCAGACGCCTTTGCCAAGGCCTGGTTCAAGCTGACGCACCGCGATATGGGGCCGATCTCGCGCTACCTGGGTCCACTGGTTCCCAAGGAGCACCAGCTCTGGCAAGACCCAGTTCCCGCAGTCGATCACGAATTAATCGGAGACGCGGACATCGCGGCTCTCAAGGCGAAGATCCTCGCGTCCGGACTGTCGATCTCTCAACTGGTGACGACAGCGTGGGCATCGGCGGCAACGTTCCGCGGCTCCGACAAGCGCGGAGGCGCAAACGGCGCGCGCATTCGCCTCGCGCCACAGAAGTATTGGGAGGCGAACCAACCGGCTGAACTGGCGAAGGCGCTGGAGAAGCTGGAGGCGATCCAGAAGGAATTCAACGGCACTGGTGGGAAGAAAAAAGTCTCGCTGGCTGACCTGATCGTTCTCGGCGGCTGCGCGGCCGTTGAAGAGGCTGCGAAAAAAGCCGGGCACGAGGTTAAGGTTCCCTTCTCGCCGGGCCGCACCGACGCTTCGCAGGAGCAGACCGACGTACACTCCTTCGCCGTAATGGAGCCGAAGGCAGACGGGTTCCGCAACTACTGCCGCAACGGACACGGAAGTTCAGCCGAGGAGTTGCTGGTCGATAAGGCGCAGTTGCTGAACTTGACTGCTCCCGAGATGACGGTCCTCATCGGCGGTATGCGTGCCTTGAATGCGAACCATGGGCAGTCGAAGCATGGCGTCTTCACCAAGCGGCCCGAGACACTGACGAACGACTTCTTCGTCAACCTGCTCGACATGGGAACGACGTGGCAGCCTTCGTCTGCCTCCGCAGGCGTGTATGAGGGCCGCGATCGCAAGAGCGGTGAACTCAAGTGGACCGGCACGCGTGTGGACCTGATCTTCGGGTCGCACTCTCAGCTTCGCGCGCTCGCCGAAGTCTATGCATCGAACGACTCGAAGGAGACGTTTGTGAAGGACTTCGCGGCGGCGTGGGGCAAGGTGATGAACCTCGACCGCTACGACCTGGCCTGAGCTCGGCGTTAGCCGCACTGACCAGTACAGGGAGACGATGCATGGAGCGCAGCGGTATCGCCGCTGCGCTCCTTAATTGATCA
Source organism: uncultured Acidobacteriaceae bacterium (assembly GCA_963751155.1). Classification (GTDB taxonomy): domain Bacteria; phylum Acidobacteriota; class Terriglobia; order Terriglobales; family Acidobacteriaceae; genus DASRAA01. Next base: position 354,187 of record CAVVTL010000014.1, read on the forward strand.
CACCTCTATGCGAACCGCTTTGCGGTAGACTGACCGCCTATTCCTCGCGTGTCAGGTTGCCATGAACTTTCAGAGAATTTGCGTCTTTTGCGGTTCCAATTCAGGAAACAATCCCGCCTACCGCGATTCCGCCGTCGCCTTGGGTCAAATCCTGGCCAATCTCGGCATCGAAGTGGTCTATGGCGGCGGCAACGTCGGGTTGATGGGTGTCCTCGCCGATGCCGTTTTGTATGCCAAGGGCCGAGTGATTGGGGTGATCCCGGAGTCACTGCTGGCGAAAGAAGTCGGACACCGCGACCTCACGGAGTTGCGCGTCGTGCAAGTCGATGCACGAGCGCAAAGCGTTGATGTCGGACCTGTCGGACGGGTTCATCGCGATGCCTGGTGGGTTCGGCACTTTCGAGGAATTCTGCGAGGTGGTCACCTGGTCGCAGCTCGGGATTCAGTCGAAGCCGTGCGGGTTGCTCAATGTCGCGGGATACTACGATCCGCTGCTGGCGTTGTTCGATCATGCGGTGAGCGAGGGCTTCCTGCGCGAAGAGAACCGGCGGCTGGTACTGGCACACCACGAGCCCAGAGAACTGTTGCAGGCAATGGCGGAGTTCCGTGCCCCGTCGGTCGAGAAGTGGATCGTCGACGAAGAACGCTAGCTCAAGATCACTTTACAGCAGTGTCCCGGAGCGCTAACCTGCCCAAGACCCTGCGCCGTTCGCGGTGTTCCGAGGAGAGAACCTTCATGCGTCGAGTTTGCCGCCTTCAATTTCCCGCATACCTTGCGGTTTTCCTGTTCCTTTGCACGAGCTTTTCCCTGTCTCAACAGGCTCCGGTGGTCACGGTGACGGGCGGGCAGGTACGCGGGCAGTCGCTGCAAGACGGCGGTGCGTTTTTCAAGGGGATTCCCTATGCCCAACCGCCGCTGGCTGACTTACGCTGGCGGAAACCGGCGCCAGTGAAGCCGTGGAGCGAAGTGCGCGACGCGGTTAAGTTCGGCGGGACGTGCGCAATGAATCCCATCTGGGGCATGCCCAAGGTGACGAACGAGGACTGCCTCTACCTCAACGTGTGGGCGCCGACATGGCCGCCCGCGGGACTGAAACCGGTGATGGTGTGGATTCACGGCGGCGGCAATGTGGCCGGATCAGGCAACGAAAACGGGGAAAGCCTGGCGCGGCGCGGCATCGTACTTGTCAGCTTCAACTACCGGCTGGGAATCTTCGGTTTCCTGGCGCATCCCGAGCTCACGGCGGAGTCGACTGACCATGCCTCGGGCAATTACGGACTCATGGACCAGATCGCGGCCTTGCAATGGGTGCGGGAGAACATCAAGAAGTTTGGAGGCGACCCGGAGAACGTGACGATCTTCGGCGAGTCGGCAGGCGCCATGGACGTCAACCTGCTGATGGCTTCCCCGCTCGCGAAGGGGCTGTTCCATCGTGTCATCGCCGAGAGCGGAAGTATTCTCCTGGCAGGAGGGGCGGCGCCCCTTGGCGAGGCGGAGCAGCGCGGCGTCAAGTTCGCGGAACTGGCGGGCGTCGGCACTACGGCAGGTGCCGTGAAGGCATTGCGCGCAGCCAGCACAGAGCAACTGCTCGAAGCCTTCGCCAAGTTCGCGGGGCCAAGCGGAGTACCTTCGAGCTTGATGGTCGCGGTGGATGGGCACGTCCTGCCCAAGTCGCCGGCAGAGGTATTTGCGGCGGGCAAACAGATTCCGGCGGCGCTGATCATTGGCATCAATGCGCGAGAGTTCGGCGGGCCCGCGGAGGCGGCTGAGGTCAAGAAGCAAATCGAGAAGGACTATGGCGGCCTCGCTGCAAAGGCACTGCCGCTGTACGGAATCAGCACGGCGGCGGATGGAACGGTGTCGCAGAGTGCGCCCGATCCGCTCTACGGAAAGGCCGGCGATCAGTTTGCCACCGATACGAATTTCCGCTGCCCGGCGATGATGGTCGCGGACTGGAACAGCCAGGCAGGGATCCCGACCTATGAGTACCAGTTCAGCCGGGGGATTCCGGGGCATCCGGAAATTGGCGCCATCCACGCGAGCGAGGTGGTGTACGTTTTCGGCAACCTGGATCAGCCGAACCCGATGCGCCCGAAGTACGAGGCCGCTGACTACGCTATCTCAAGAGCAATGCAGGGGTACTGGACGAATTTCGCCAAGACCGGTAACCCGGATGAAACGGGCCTGCCGCCGTGGCCTGCGTACACGGGGCAATCGCGGAAGTTTCTGGAGTTTACGGACAACGGGCCGGTCGCGGGGTCGCAGTTGCGGCAGAAGCAATGCGAGGTGTTTGCCGATGCACTGAAGAGCAGGGCCGCGAAGATGCCTGGGACGGCGCACTAGCAATACCTTCAAAGCTTCGGAGTGGGCTCGTGCATATCCTGCATGCTGCCGTTGGGGACAGGTACCGGGGTTACGTCTCCGTAATGCAGGCGCAGGAGAGAACTGTGCGAGGCGCCCAAGGTGAGCACGAAGAGATTGTCGTAGTCGGACTCTGGAATCTTCACTTTCGGTCCGCCGAGGGCCGCGATGATTTCCGGCAACTTGTTGCTGTGTCCGACAACGACCACCACTCCGCTTTGGCGGGCGCGAATCGCTTTCACCAATGCTTCCGTGTCACTGGCAGGGATCACGATGGGCGTGACGTGCACGCGCACAGCCAGCGGTTCGGCGGTCTGCCGGGTACGCTTGAATTCGGTGACGTAGATCGCATCTACGCCGGAGTCGGCCAGCATGGAAGCGAGCAATTCGGCCCGCTGCTTCCCTGCCTGGGTTAACGACGGGTCTTTCGCCGGAGTGGCGGCCTTTTCGGCGTGGCGGGAGAGGATCACGGTCACTTGTGCGAACGCCGGCAAGGAGATTGCCAGCGCAGCCAGCAATACCAAGATCCATCCACGAAGTTTGTTCATCGTCATATCTGCACCGCCGTTGGTTTGTGACCTTTCCTCAGGGGATTCGGACGCAACCGACAAGGCGCCTGTCCACTCCCTGCGCTTCGCAGCCTCAGCTGGGATAAACACGCCGGCGATGCGGGTTCCGCATTTCGCGCAGCGGCCGTCGATCAGCTTGTTCGCTGTCACGGCGTGCCAGGAGCGCTGGATGACCACCTGCCTGCATCCCGGACAGAGGGTGTTGCCGCCGTCGGAGTGGATGTTGCCTTCGTAAACGTACTTCAGGCCCATCTGCATGGCCATGCGGCGGGCGCGATGAAGAGTGTCGGGCGGGGTGGCTGGTTTATCTTGTAGCTTGAAGTCGGGATGAAACGCGGTGAAGTGCAGGGGCACGTCGTCGCCGAGGTTCTCCAGCACCCATTCGCAGAGTTGCTGGAATTCGGAATCGTCGTCATTCAGCGTGGGAATGATGAGGTTGGTGAGCTCGAACCAGACGCCGGTTTCGTGGCGCAGCCACTTTAAGACATCGAGCACTGGTTGCAGGTGGGTCAGTGTGACCTTCGAGTAAAACTTCTCGGTGAACGCTTTCAGGTCAACGTTGGCGGCGTCGATGTGGCGATAGATGTCGAAGAAGGCTTCGCGGGTGATGTAGCCGTTGGTGACCATTACAGTGTTGAGGCCAGTGGCGTGGGCCACGTGCGCGATGTCGACGACATACTCGCCCCAGATGGTGGGCTCGTTGTAAGTGAAGGCGAGGTGCGGCGAACCATGCTCGATCGCCAGGGTTACGACGTCGGCCGGTGATAGATCGGCCGAGCGCACCTGATCGGCCTTGGCCTTGGAGATGTCCCAGTTCTGGCAGAAGAAGCAGCCCATGTTGCAGCCGGCGGTGCCCATCGAGAGGATGCTGGTGCCGGGGAAGAAATGATTGAGTGGCTTTTTCTCGATGGGATCGATGGCAACGGCGGCGGGGCGCCCGTAGGCAAGTTGCACCAGCCTGCCACTTTCATTCTTGCGGATAAAGCAGAACCCGTGCTGGCCTTCGCCGATGTGGCAGTGGCGCGGACAGAGGAAGCAGTGCAGACGGCCATCGGCCATCGTGTCCCACCAGCGGGCTGGATGCAGTGCTGCGTTCACGGCCACCGCCTACGCTGTCTATTCTAGTCCGGGGAGAAAGAGATCGTTGGCGTGCGACCAACGCAGAATGCATGGAAATCGCGTGGCCGGCTGAATCAGGATTATTAAGGGGGCGGTGGGCGCCTATTGGGGTTGCTGTCGGGGTTGCGGCGCCCACCTGATTTGGGTTACTAGCTTAGACGCATTTTCGCCCAAAAAGTCTCTGTGCGCACTAAGAAAACGGATATATTTTACAGTTCTTCACATTGCGAGCCGTTTCTGGCAGTATTTTGCCATTTTGGGAGCCTTTTTGGCCAGTTTTGTGGAAAAAATCTTAGTTGTTCGTTCCTGCCGCGTGCGCACCGCACTACTACTTGCGGCAGTAGTCGCGTTGCTCCCTGGGTTGCTTATCGTTGCCACGGCACAGACTGAGTCCCCTGCCCTTCAGCCGTCATACCGCTACGTTCGTATGGGCAATCCCAACGACCTTCAAACTGCTCCCTTGCAGGGCGCGGCGCTGATGGGCGGCGGCAACGATCAGGACCCTGCTTTCCGCTGGCTGTGCGACCGCGCCCGTGGAGGTGACTTCCTCATCCTCACCGCCAGTGATGACGACGCATACAACCCTTACATCCAGAAGCTGTGCCATGTGAACTCGGTGGCGACCCTGATTCTCCCCAGCCGCGCTGCCGCCGAATCGCCTTCCGTCGCCGACATCATCCGCCACGCCGAAGCGATTTTCATCACCGGCGGCGACCAATCGAACTACATCAAGTTTTGGCAAGGCACTCCGGTACAGGCAGCCATCAACGAACGCCTCCGCGACGGCGTCCCCATCGGCGGTACGAGCGCCGGGCTCGCAGTGCTCGGCGAGTTTGTCTTCACCGCCCTGTACGACACCGCTCTCTCGAGCGAAACTCTGGCCGATCCGTACAACAAACAAGTTACGCTCGGCACTGGATTCCTCGACGTTCCGTATATGCAGGGCATCCTCACCGACCAGCATTTCGTGAAGCGCAACCGCCTCGGCCGTTCGATTGGTTTCCTGGCGCGCATCCTGCAGGACGGCATGGCCACTTCGATCCGGGAAATCGCCGTGGACGAGCGGAACGTCGTGCTGGTCGACGAGCACGGTACCGCCACGCTAGTGGGCAAGGGCGCGGCTTACTTCCTCCGCCCGACCGCAAAGCCGGAAGTTTGCCAATCCGGCAAGCCGCTCACCTTCCGCAACATTGAGGTCTACAAGATCACGCGCAGCGGGACTTTCGGAATCAAGGACTGGAGCGGCAGCGGAGGCATGTCCTACAAGCTCTCCGCCGTTAATGGCAAACTCGAATCCTCCGTTGGAACGATTTACTGACAAAGGCTGCGCTTGGCGCTTTTCCCAAGACGCAATCGGTGCTAAAGTGCGCGTGTCCATCAAGCAGCCGTCAATCTAACAGTCATTGAGGAGGCGCTATGCCCGACAGTCCGAACCTATCTCCGGTCCACGACCATCCCGGCGATCCCCAGCAGCCTACCGACGGTAGCGCACTTTGTCTCTCTGGAGGCGGCTACCGCGCTATGCTCTTTCATCTGGGCACGTTGTGGCGCTTGAATGAGCTGCACTATCTCTCCAAGCTCGACCGCATCTCCAGCGTCTCGGGCGGCTCCATCACCAGCGGCGTGCTGGCGATGAACTGGAACAACCTGAATTTCGACGCGAACGGCTTCGGGCTGAACTTTGACCAGCAGATTACGCAGCCGATCCGCAAGATGGCGTCGGAAACGGTGGATGTCAGCTCGATTCTCGAAGGCGTCTTCGGCGGCGTCTCCGAACACATCGTCGATCACTACAACAAATTTCTATTTCACAACGCCACGTTGCAGCAGATACCCGACGCTCCGCGGTTTGTGTTCAACGCCACCAGCCTGCAGACAGGCGTGCTGTGGCGCTTCTCCAAGCCGTTTATGGGCGACTGGAAGGTCGGGCTGGTAAGGAACCCCATGGTCGAACTGGCAAGGGCGGTAGCCGCGTCATCGGCCTTCCCTCCTCTGCTTTCGCCGTGCGTGCTCAATCTCGACCCCAACAGCTTTGACCCGGCGATTCCAGCGGCTCCGGGCATTAAGCTGCCCGACTTCCGCAAGCAGATCGTTCTGGCCGACGGCGGAGTCTATGACAACCTCGGGCTTGAGACCGCGTGGAAGAGCTGCAAGACCATCCTGGTGAGCAATGGCGGCGGAGCGCTCACGCTCGACGTCGATCCCAAGCACGACTGGCTGAGCCAGACCAATCGCGTGCTCATGATCATCTATAGCCAGGTAGTCACGCTGCGGACCCGCGACATCGTTGAGCTCTTCACGCTGGGCGAGCGCGAAGGCTCGTACTGGGGCATCGGATCAAACATCCAGAACTATGATTTGCCCGACAAGCTCGTTTGTCCGATCGATGTCACGACCAAACTAGCACAGACCCCCACGAGGTTGGCCGCCGTCGAGAATTCCTTACAGGAGCAATTGATCGATTGGGGCTACGCCGTGTGCGACGCCGCCGTGCGGCGCTGGGTGCTGAAAGACGCGCCTGCTCCCGCGCAATCCCCCTACGGGACGTTTAAGAAACCGTAGGATTACCTTTCGCCTGCCCGGGAGGCTTCGGCTTCCCGGGCAGCGAGCCTGGCCTGCGCGGCGATTTGCCGGTGCCGTCCAAGCGCGTAGTACGCAATCGTGATGAAGGCAAGCCACGGCACCCCAGCCTGCAGTGTCACGCGCATCCCGTCGACCCACCAGGTCGAGATCAGCACACCCAGCACCGCTAGCCCTCCGACGATGGTCGTATAGGGGAAATACTTCACACGCACCGGCAGCACGCGGTCAGCGCGCGCATCCCACTGTTTGCGGAAGCGCAAATGGGTAATAAAGATCATGAGCCACGCAAACAATCCGCCGAACAGCGAAATTCCAAACATATACACGTACGCCGAGCCGGGGAACCCGTACGCCAGCACCACCGCCGCCAGCAATCCTCCCGCGGAAAACAGCAGTGCGGCAAACGGAGTTCCCTTGTGCGTCACCCGCCCCAGGCCCTCCGGCGCATAGCCCCCGCGCGATAACGAAAAAATCATGCGCGTCGCCATGTACAGGTTGCAGTTCATGCTCGACAGCGCCGCCGTAAGCACTACGAAGTTGATGACCTGTGCCGCCGCCGGCACATGCATGATCTCGAAAACCCGCACAAACGGGCTGACCGTGATGTCGTGGCCCGGCTGGATCTGTGTCCACGGAACTACCCCCACCAGCACCGCGATAGCGCCAACATAGAAGATGGCCAGCCGCGCCAGCAGCGTACGCATGGCCCGCGGCACGCTGTTCTCCGGATCCTTCGCTTCGCCGGCGGTGACCGCAACCACCTCCGCGCCGATGAAGCTGTAGATCACCACCGCCAGAGCCAGCCAGACGCCGGTGAGGCCGTGAGGCAGGAATCCGCCGTAACGATAGAAGTTCGCAAAGCCGATGGGACGGTCCTGGTGAACGCCGAACATCATCGCCAGGCCCAGCACGATGAACACCAGGATGGCGGTGACCTTGATCATCGCGAACCAGTATTCGAACGTCCCAAAAGCGCCAATGCTCATGGAGTTGATGGCGATCAGCGCCGCCGAATACAACAGCACCCAGAGCCACGCCGGAGTGTTGGGAAACCACCACTGCGTGTAGATCGCCGCTGCCACCGCCTCGCCTCCGATAGCAATCGACTGCGCCGCCCAGTAGGTGTAGCGGATCACGAACCCCGCCCACTTCGACACGTACAGCTCGGCGTAAACTCCGAACGACCCCGCGGTCGGATGCGCTACTGCCATCTCGGCAAGGCAGGCCATCAGCAGCAAAGTGATGATTGCAGCGAATATGTAGGTCAGGATTACCCCTGGCCCGGCCGTTCGCACCGCAATGGCGCTGCCCAGGAACAGGCCGGTGCCGATCGCCCCGCCAATGGCGATCATGCTGAGCTGCCGCTGCGAGAGTTGCCGCGCCAGCCCCTGCTCCCGGTCCATGATGCGCTGATGGTCGGGATTGTCCGTGCGGCGGCTCTCACTCATGCGTGCGTGATCCTTGCAGGTGCCTGATTAGTAAGGTGGGCAGACTGTTGCGGCTCATCCGCCGCGCGTGTACAACCATCATGGAGTCTCATGGCACTATTGCAGCCCCCAGTTCGGCCGAGTCCCTGGTCAGTCGTGTTACATTACCACGCCGTTGGTGGGCCCTATTCGGCCGCCGGTTGCGGCGTTCGCGCCCCTTTTTGCGTACTCATCTTCCGATCTCCTCATAGCCGGAGGCGCCATCATGCGCTCAACTGAAAAACTCGTTGCCGTCCTGATTGTTGCTCTAGCCGGATGGGCTGTTCTGATGACTGTGACCACCGGCTTTCGAGGCAGCCAGTCGAACCGTATCCTCCTGGTTCAGCTCGGCACCGATGCCGCCTCGCTCAACCGGGCGGTAGAAGCCAACGGCTCCAGCGACCGCGAAGGCATCGCCCATAACGTCCAGATGGTCGTGCGCAATACCTACATGGATTTCTGTCTTCATCCTGCTCTACTGGTCGGCCTTTGTGGGTCTGGCGTACCTTGCCGGAAAGCTCGGGCAGCGCGTTCTGGCCCTCTGTGCCGCTGTCAGCATCAGCGCTGCTGCTATCGCTGACGTTCTGGAGAACCAGGCCATCCTCATCGCCATGAACGTCAAGACGTTTACCGACGCGGTGGCCGTCGACATTTCCGAATTTTCACAGTCCAAGTGGGCATTCTTTTTCGTCTCCGCCTTGTTGCTCGGACTGGCCATCGCGCTGAACCGCCGCACTTCGATTGATGCGTCGCGTCACGGGCGGCGTCTTCATCGCCGCCGGACTCTTTGGAATTCTTGGCATCTCTCGCTACCTGCGTCTCGCTCGACTTCGCCATCGTGATGATCAATCTTGGAGTGTCTGTCTGGTTGCTGTAGCGCTGCTCCTCACCTTGTGGAAGTTCTACCAGTCGCTCACGGAGCCTCGACCACCTCGAGCACGCGCCAGCCGGCACGCATAATGGCGCATGAAACGGGTCCTGGTCGCCACCTCGAACCCGGGAAAGATCCGCGACCTGGTCGGCGCGGCCGCCGCGCACGGCATCGAGATCGCCACGCTTCCGAACTTCTCCTCCCTGCCGTCGGTCGTGGAAGACGGCCTGACGTTCGAGGCCAACGCCCGCAAGAAGGCCGAGTACTACAGCCAGTACAGCGACGGCGAACTGGTGATTGCCGACGATTCCGGACTTGGAAGTCGATGCACTGCAGGGCGCTCCCGGCGTTCGATCCGCTCGTTACGCCGCCGACGAGCACAACCCGGACGAGGAGTCGGGCAACTCCGACGACGAGGCCAACAACAACCGCCTGCTGCGCGAGTTGCACGATGTTCCTGACGAGTACCGCACCGGACGCTTCGTCTGCGTCATCGCCGTCGCCCGCAACGGACACACGCTGGCGACGTTCCACGGCAAGGCCGAGGGCGTCATTCTGCACGCGCGGCGCGGTTCGGGCGGCTTCGGCTACGATCCGCTGTTCTTCTTCCCGCAGATCGAAAAGACTTTCGCCGAACTGACGGCGGAAGAGAAAGGCCCGGTACAGCCATCGCGGCGCCGCCTTCCGGCAGTTTCTGGAGTGGGCGGACCACTCGGTCGACCTGCATCCTCACAAGGCTCAGTGACGTTCGTCACCATGCGGTCGGCCCACCCTCTCCGCTATTCTGAACGAGCGTTCGAAATGCAGGGTCCAGCGCAATGAGACATCGCCGAGGAACTGCTGGTCAGAATCGCAGGCCGTTTCCCGCGACATCAAACTGGGTTGCAGCATTTCTTGACTTGCGCAGTTTGCGAAATTGATAATGCAAGGTTCGCCTTCATCACTCGCGAATCATAAGGAGTCGGCGTCGTGGCTTCATCCGCCAGTCCTGTTAGCAAGAGCTACCGTTCAGGTTGCCAAGGGCGTTCCGGCGCTACGCGCCGGCGAGGGCAATTCGTTCCTGTTGCGCCGCCTGCACTCGCTCTCCGGCATCGTTCCCATCGGCGCATTTCTGCTGGAGCATTTCATCTCCAACTCCGAGGCGATGAAGGGCGCGGCCGCCTACAACGACCAGGTCAAGTTCCTCACCGGCCTGCCGTTCGTCGCCGTGCTGGAGTGGGGCTTCATCTTCCTGCCCCTGCTCTACCACGCGCTTTACGGCTTCTACATCTGGTATCGCGGCGAGTCGAACGTCGGCGAGTATCCCTGGACCGGCAACTGGCTGTACACCTCGCAGCGCTGGACCGGCATGATCGCCTTCTTCTACATCTGCTACCACCTTTATTACATGCGCTTCAGCGGCGTTCACCTGATGGGCGGCGGCTACAACGCGGCCTTCTGGAAGGTGCAGCACGAGTTCCAGAATCCCTGGGCGATGGCCGCCTACGTTATCGGCATCACCGCGGCGTCGTGGCACTTCTCCTACGGAGTTTGGCTGTTCTGCGCGAAGTGGGGCATCACGGTCGGCGAGAACGCCCGCAAGAAGCTGGGCTACGTTTGCCTGGGCCTGGCGGTCGTCCTGGTTGCCATCGGCTTGGCTTCGATTTATGGCTTCGTCAGCCACCCGCTGGTGCCGCAGCCCAGTGCGGTCGAGTCGCGTCGAGAGCACGCAGTTACGTTAATTCCGGCGGCTGCGGCCGCCTTATTTGTGTGCGTAGAAATCGAAATTTTTATGGCTAATCCTAAGATCATCGTTGTGGGTGGCGGGCTGGCAGGACTTTCGGCCACCATCAAGATTGCCGAGATGGGAGGTCACGTTGACCTCTTCTCCATCGTCCCGGTCAAGCGGTCTCACTCGGTCTGCGCCCAGGGCGGCATCAACGCCGCCAAGAACCTCAAGGGCGAGGGCGACTCCACCTGGCAGCACTTTGACGACACGGTGTATGGCGGCGACTTTCTCGCCAACCAGCCGGCGGTCAAGGTCATGTGCGAGATGGCGCCCGGCATCATCGACCTGCTCGACCGCATGGGCGTGCCCTTCAACCGCACTCCCGAAGGCGTGCTCGACTTCCGCCGCTTCGGCGGGACGCTCTACAACCGCACCGCCTTCGCCGGCGCCACCACCGGGCAGCAGCTTCTGTACGCGCTCGACGAGCAGGTGCGCCGCTACGAGTCCGAAGGCAAGGTCACCAAGTACGAAGGCTGGGAGTTCCTCTCCGGCGTCATCGACGAGAACCGCGTTTGCCGCGGCATCTGCGCCATGGACCTGCGCAGCATGGAAGTCGTCGCCTTCCCCGCCGAGGCGGTCATCATCGCCACCGGCGGCAATGGGGCGATCTTCGGCAAGTCCACCAACTCCGTGGTCTGCACCGGATCGGCGCAGTCGGCGCTGTATCAGCAGGGCGCGTACTACGCGAACGGCGAGTTCATCCAGGTGCATCCCACCTGCATTCCGGGCGAAGACAAGCTGCGCCTGATGTCGGAATCGGCGCGCGGCGAAGGTGGCCGCGTGTGGGTGCCGAGGAAGCAGGGCGACAAGCGCGATTTCAAGAGTATCCCTGACAGCGATCGCTGGTACTTCCTGGAAGAGTGGTACCCGAAGTACGGCAACCTGGTGCCACGCGACATCGCGACCCGCGCGATTCACAAAGTCGTATTCGAGCACAACCTCGGCATCGACGGGTCGCCGATGGTCTATCTCGACCTGACGCACATCGACCGCGCCACGCTCGACCGCAAGCTCGAAGGCATCCTCGAGATCTACGAGAAGTTTGTCGGCGACGACCCGCGCGACGTGCCCATGAAGATCTTCCCCGGCATGCACTACACCATGGGCGGCATGTGGGTTGACGCCGATCAGAAGACCAATATCGAGGGGCTCTACGCTTGCGGCGAAGCCGACTACTCCATCCACGGCGCCAACCGCCTGGGCGCGAATTCGCTGATGTCGTGCATCACCGGCGGATTCCAGGCCGGGCCCAACGCCATGAACTACGCGCGCGGCGTCCACAAGAGCGGCTACGAAGCTCCGCAGCATGTGTACGAGTCGGAGAAGAAGCGGCAGGAAGAGATCAACCAGCGCCTGATGAACAACGACGGCACCGAGAATCCGTTCCTGCTGTGGCGCGAGTTGGGCGACACCATGACCAAGAACTGCACGGTCATCCGCTACAACAAGAACCTGCAGGAGTGCGACGCCAAGCTGGTCGAGTTGCTGGAGCGCTATCGCCACGTCAACCTGAGCGACCGCACCCAGTGGGCCAACACGTCGTTCGCGTTCGCCCGCCAGCTTTACAACATGCTGCAACTGGCGCGCGTGATCACGCAGGGCGCGGCGTGGCGCAACGAGTCGCGTGGCGCGCACTACAAGCCCGATTTCCCCGAGCGCGACGATGCCAACTTCCTGAAGACGACGAAGGCGTACTTCGCGGCCGATGCCGACGAGCCCCGCTTCGAGTTCGAACCGGTGGACACGTCACTGATTCCTCCGCGTCCGCGGCGTTACGACGCGGCGACGTAAAGCAGTGGCTGGTGGATAGTGGTTAGTGGATAGTTTTGAACGGACACGGCAGTGGCTGACGGCTGATGGCTGACAGCTTGCCTTAGCGAAGAGCGAATAGCGAAGAGCGATAAATCAATATGGCTACTAACGGAAAAACCGTCATCATCAAGATCAAGCGCCAGGACAACCCGAACTCCAAGCCCTACTGGGAGGAGTTCGAGCTTCCCTACCGCCCCGGCATGAACGTCACCTCGTCGCTGATGGACATCGCCGCCAACCCGGTGACCAAAGACGGCAAGACAGACCGCGCCGGTGACCTACGACTCCAACTGCCTGGAAGAGGTCTGCGGCTCGTGCGCCATGCTCATCAACGGCCAGGCCCGCATGGCGTGCTCGGCGCTGATCGACAAGCTCGAGCAGCCGGTCAAGCTGGAACCGTTCTCCAAGTTCCCGGTGGTGCGCGACCTGTCGGTCGATCGCAGCGTGCTTTTCGAGAACCTCAAGAAGGTCAAGGCCTGGGTACCGACCGACGGCACCTACGATCTCGGCGCCGGCCCGCGCCAGACCGCTGCGGAACAGGAAGTCAACTATCCGCTCTCGCGCTGCATTTCGTGCTGCTGCTGCATGGAGGCCTGCCCGCAGTTCAACGAGAACACCGGATTCGTCGGCGCGGCCACCATTTCGCAGGTGCGCCTGTTCAACAACCACCCCACAGGCTAAGGCGCTGAAGGTGGAACGCCTGAAGGCGCTCATGGGCGACGGCGGCATCCAGGAATGCGGCTACGCGCAGAACTGCGTCGAAGTCTGCCCCAAGGACATCCCGCTCACCAAGTCCATCGCCGACGTCGGCGGACAGGTCATGTGGCAGGCAGTGAAGGATTTGTTCCGGACGTAAGGAGGCACCGACGAAATTGCCCCGCGTCTGCCCGACTGCGGCAAGTAGCGGGGTCTTTGAGTTTCGCGAGAACGAAATTTCGGCCTGTGAACTGTCAGGTCGTCGAGGCGAGCCGCGCCGCGGCGCTTCGCAATTAGCCGGGGCGCAAGCCCCGGGAAGCTCCGAGCAAATCCCGGAGCCGCGTAGCGGCGACTTCTTATGGCTCACACCTACACGTTGAACATCACACATTGTGTGTTCAGCACGAAGCGATGATCTTCTGCGTGTTCACTGATGCGCACGGCGGTTTCAGGGTCGATCTTGGCGCAATTGCAGCCAAGGCCTCACCGCACGGTCTGCATCTGCCGCTCCACCTCAGAGCGCAGCAACGGATCTGAGACATAGTCCGAATAGCCCTTCGCCCGCAACGAATTGCCGATGGCCAGACGCGAGCAGAATGCGCAATGTCGTCAGTACTTATTCGACTCAAGCCGCATAAACAAGGGTTCGCGTCAGAATGCAACGGACTGGCGGAAGTAGGGGTTCTGAATGGAAGACTCGACCACCAAGTCGACCATGTCGCTGAAATAATCGCTGAGATCATTCCAGCAATCCAAAGTACGCATCTGCGTAACTGCTGACGGAAGCTCGTCAATCGTAACCGAAACTCGAGATCGCTGCAGGCGGATGAAGTACGATCCGAATATGTCTTCGACTAATCGATCGCCGCTACGCGGCTCAGCGGCAATTTCGTATCGCAGCTCCCGGCGGCTTGCGCTCGACCGGGTTCATGCAGCCAAGCCGCCGCTTCGCGGCTCAATTTCAAGGAATAACCTTCAGCAAGGCACACCACGGACCCTCTTCGCCAGCGCGCTCCACATCATTTACAATCCAATCGCAGCTCATTCTTGGTTGGAGCCCATTCCTCTACATGGCCCCGTATTCCCCGGGTCCTAGCTCTCGCAGTCCTGCTCTCAACTGCTCTCCGTTGCCCAAACCGCCGCACCGACGCACACCGCCGCCTAAACCGAAGGCGAAGGCCGTCACCATTTCTCCCAATGGCGTCGCCACTGGCTGGCAGGCCATCCACAACTCCGCCCTCGTCATCGACACCCACGCCGACACGCCCGGCCGCTTTGTGGACGAGAACTTCGACCTCGCGCAGGACGCCGGCCACGGCTACATGGACTTCAACAAGATCAAGGCCGGCAACCTTGGCGCCGAGTTCTTCTCCATCTGGGTCAATCCCAAGGAGTTCAAGGGCAAGGAAATCAAGCGCGCGCTCGACATGATCGACTCGGTGTACGAGCAGGCCCGTCTGCATCCCGACAAGATGATGATGGCCTTCAGCACCCAGGACATCCTCGCCGCGCACCGCCAGCACAAGCTGGCCGCGCTGATGGGCGTCGAGGGCGGCCACGCCATTCAGGGCGACATCCGCGTGCTGCGCGACTACTACCGTCTCGGCGTGCGCTACATGACGCTCACCTGGTCGAACACCAACGAACTGGGCGACTCCAGCGGCGACCTCGACGAACAAAGACATCGAGCACCACAACGGCATCACGCCGTTCGGCCGCCAGGTTGTGCGCGAGATGAACCGCATGGGCATGATGGTCGACATCTCGCACGTCGCCGACCGCACGTTCTACCAGGCGCTGGTCTCCAGCCGCGCGCCGGTCATCGCTTCGCACTCGTCGTCGCGCGCGCTCACCAACGCGCCGCGCAACATGACCGACGACATGCTGGTCGCGCTCGCCCGCAACGGCGGCGTAGCGCAGGTGAATTTCTACTGCGGCTTCATCTCGCAGAAGTGGGCCGACGGCATGAAGAAGCTCAAGGACGAGAAGGATCCCGACTACGAAAAGGTCCAGTCGCTCTTCATGACCGAGCGCACGCCGCGAGATGGCGAAACAGCTGTACGAGGCTCGAAGCGGTCCTCGAAAAGAAGGTGCCGCGTCCGCCGCTCAGCGACCTCATCGACCACATCGATCACATGGTGAAGATCGCGGGCGTCGATCACGTGGGCATCGGCTCTGACTTCGACGGCATCGACTGCTCGCCGCAGGGCATCGACTCGGCGGCCGACCTGCCCAAGATCACGGAGGCGCTCTACCAGCGCGGCTACAAGGCGGCTGACCTGCAGAAGATTCTCGGCGGCAACCTGATGCGCGTCTTCGCCGAGGTGGAGAAGACGGCCAAGATGATTCAGGCGGAGGAAGCCGCACCGCCGAAAGACAAGCGCCGCGAGGTCGCCCCCGACGCGCCGCCGAAGCAGTAGTCTTGTGCTGGGTGGAGCACCGCTTCAGCGGTGCATACAGTTGATACAGACAGCGCGGCTTCAGCCGCTGCGGTAATTTCTCTCGGAGGTCTCATGCATAACGTTCTATCCGCAATTTTAGTTCTCGCTCTGTCCGGATTCGCCACCGCTCAAACCGGCGCCACCGCGCCGAAGTCCACAACCGCCAAAGCCTGCAACGGCGAAGCCAGCGACCGCGAAGCCCGCCGCGACCACGCCCGCCCCCAAGCAACCCATTCAGGCCACCTTCCAGACGACCGCCGGAGACATCAACTGCACGCTCTTTCCTGACAAAGCACCGATCACCGTTGCGAATTTCGTCGGCCTCGCGACCGGCACGAAGGATTGGAAGAACCCCTCCAACGGCGCCACCATGCATGACCGTCCGCTCTACGACGGAACCATCTTCCACCGCGTCATTCCCAACTTCATGATCCAGGGTGGCGACCCGCTGGGCAACGGCACCGGCGGCCCCGGCTACAGCTTCCGCGACGAGCAGAGCGATCTGACTTTCGACCAGCCAGGACGTCTCGCCATGGCCAATAGTGGCCCGAACACTAACGGCTCGCAGTTCTTCATCACCGAAGTTCCCACACCGCACCTGGACGGCCACTACAACATCTTCGGACAGTGCGACAACATCGATCTGGTGAAGCAGATCGCGCGCTTCGCCACCGATCCGCGCAATGATCGCCCCTTCAACCCGGTCAAGATCACGCACGTGAAGATCGTCGATCCCAACAAGCCGGCGGCTCCCGCTAAGAAGCCGGCGACTTCGACCACGCACAAGAGCACCACGAGCACCAAGACCACGACGCCCGCTACCAAACCGCAGTAGAGCGCCGCATGCCCGCAGAGTCCCGACGTCGCGGCCTTTCCCCACTTTCGGGAAAGGCCGCGAAATCTGACCTCTCACTCTCGCTCCAATCCCGACGACGGCGCCGAAGAGTTTTGCGGCTTCGATGTGCTCCGCGGCGCGCTATGATTCCCCTGCGGGAGACTGGCATCTCGGCACTCTTCCTTGGACGGCGAGAGCCGGCGAATCACCTGTTCCCGCTTCGTAACCCAGGCTCGGTGCATCCAATGGAAATGACTTGCTAAGCGCTCCTCGAATTATCGGGCTGTAAGCACCAGAGGTGACCACCGGTTCCAGTGGGACACCAACGCAGAAGTGGCGCCGTTACACTATGAACTCGATGAAGGACACAGACATTGCCTGCCAGCGAGGGCAGGTTGTTATAGGCTCTCATTGCAGCGATGGCTGACACTGCCCTAAGCCTCGACAATTCGGAGCCTGCCTCGACGGCGAGCGCCCAATTACTCGCGCCGCCGGCAGCCGCCTGGAAGCCCGCTTTCAACCCCTGGGTGATCGGGGTTGTCGTCGCCGTCGCGGCGTTCATGGAGGTGCTTGACACTAGCATCGCCAACGTCGCGCTGCCCTACATCGGTGGAAACCTCGGGGCGACGACCGATCAGTCCACCTGGGTACTGACTTCGTATCTCGTCTCCAACGCGATCGTGCTGCCCATCAGCGGATGGTTCGCCGGCATGCTCGGCCGCAAGCGCTTTTTCATGCTGTGCCTGACTATCTTCACTCTGAGTTCCCTGCTTTGCGGATTTGCCCCGAGCCTGGGCGCCATTATCGTGTTTCGCATTCTCCAGGGGTTGGGCGGCGGCGGACTGCAGCCCATGGCGCAGGCCATCCTGGCCGATACGTTTCCGCCGGAAAAGCGCGGTCTGGCGTTTGCTCTCTACGGCATCACGGTGATCGTGGCCCCGACCATCGGGCCCACTCTCGGCGGATGGATCACCGACAACTACTCCTGGCGCTGGATTTTCTTCATCAATCTCCCGGTCGGCATTCTGGCGCTGTTCCTGGTGTACCGCATGATCGAAGATCCGCCCTGGGCAAAGCGCAAGTCCGGCGCTTCCTCCAACATCGACTACGTCGGCGTGGCCCTGCTCGTGCTGGGCGTGGGCGCACTTCAGATCATGCTAGACAAGGGGCAGGAAGACGACTGGTTCGGCTCGCACTTTATCGTGACGCTGGCCGTTTTGGCGGCCGTAGGTCTCATTGGGCTGGTGGTATGGGAGTGGTTTTACCGGCACCCCATCATCGACGTGAAGCTGTTCCGTAACCTGAATTTTCTGCAGGCCAACGCCATGATGTTCGTTCTCGGCGTGGTGCTGTTTGCCAGCCTGGTCATGCTGCCGCTGTTCCTGCAATCACTCATTGGATACACAGCGGAGTCGGCGGGTTTGGTGCTCTCCGGCGGAGGACTGCTTCTGTTGTTCATGATGCCGCTCATCGGCATCATGGCGTCGAAGGTGCAGGCCCGCTACATGATCGCCTTTGGCTGGTTCACTCTGTCGCTGGCAATGTACTATTCCAGCCGCGAACTGGACCTCGGCATCAGCTTCCGCACCGCCGCGTGGCTGCGCGTGATCCAGGTCTTCGGCATGGCCTTCCTCTTCGTCCCCATCAATCTCAGTTCCTACGTGGGCATGCCGGCGGAGAAAAGTAGTAGCGTCGCGGGCTTGGTGAACTTCATGCGCAACATCGGCAGCAGCGTGGGAACATCCATGGTCACCACGATTGTCGCGCGCCGCGCTCAGCTCCACCAGGTCTACCTGGTCGACAACATCCGCCCCGGCTCCATTCCCTTTACCCTGGCGCTCAATGGCCTCACCGCCCGCGTTGCGGCAGCAGGCTCGGACGCCACCCTCGCCGCCAAGCAGGCTTATGCCATCTTGTACCGCGAAGTCATCCTGCAGGCCACTACCCTGGCTTACGTTGATACATATATGATTCTGGCGGTGATTGCGATGCTGATGTTCGGATTGTCATTCTTTCTGAAGAAAAATCAGTTGGGCGAGCGCCCCGCTGCCATGGAGTAGCCCTATGTCCGCCCCCGATTCCCGCAGTTCCCGCTCGGTCCGCATCATCACATTGGACCGCGAGTATGGCGCCGGCGGTGCTGAGATTGCGCGCGCCCTCGCCGAGCGCCTGGGCTGGAAACTTTGGGATGATGCCCTCACCAACGAGATCGCCCGGCATCTCGAATGTGCCGGGCACGTAGTCCGCGAGCGCGAAGAGAAACGCGATCCTCTCTACTATCGTCTGCTCAAGTCGTTCATGCGCGGCAGTTACGAGGGCAGCCAGAACGCCGCCCGGGTGAAAATGGCCGACACCGACAGCATCCGTGCGGTGAGTGAGCGCGTCGTCAAGCAGGCCGCCGACCAGGGTCATTGCGTCATTGTCGGTCGCGGTTCCGCCTATTACCTGCAGACCCGTCCCGACGCCTTCCATGTCTTTATCTACGCTCCCGTGCAAGACAAGATTCGCCGTCTCCGGGCGCGCGGCAAGAACGAGGCCGACGCCGTCCACCTCGCCGAGACGGTCGACCAGGAACGCGCCGCTTTCATCAAGCAGTACTTCAATGTCGATTGGCCTGACCGCAGCAAGTTCCACCTGATGGTGAATTCCGCTGTGGGCGAAGAAGCCGCGGTGGACACCATCGTGCACAGCGTCGGCCTGTGGGAGGGCCAGGCGCACCCGACCGGCCAATCCGCCGCGAAAACAAACCAGTAACGCAAAACGGTCCCGGCGAAACCGGGACCGTATGCAGTCTTTCAAGAGTCTCAAGACCTAGTCGTAATACTCCAGCCCGAGGTGCGTGATCATGGTCTCGCCCATCAGGTGCCGCAGCGTGTTCTTCAGCTTCATCGACTGGATGAACAGATCGTGCTCCGGATACAGCCCCGGCGCTGTCATCGGCGACTTGAAGTAGAAGCTCAGCCACTCCTGGATGCCGATTCCTCGCAGTGCTGACGAGCGCTTCGCCAAATCCATGAACAGCACCAGGTCGAGCACCAGCGGCGCCGCCAGAATCGAGTCGCGGCACAGGAAATCGACCTTGATCTGCATCGGATAACCCAGCCATCCAAAGATATCGATGTTGTCCCAACCCTCTTTGTTATCACCACGTGGCGGGTAATAGTTAATGCGAACCTTGTGGCAAATGTGGCCGTACAGCTCGGGGTAAAGCTCCGGCTGCAGGATGTGCTCCAGCACGCTCAGCTTCGACTCTTCCTTTGTCTTGAACGAGCCCGGATCTTCCAGAACTTCGCCGTCGCGATTGCCCAGGATATTGGTCGAGAACCAGCCGTTCAGCCCGATCATGCGCGCCTTGAATCCCGGCGCGAGAATCGTCTTGATCAGCGTCTGTCCCGTCTTGTAATCTTTGCCGCAGATCGGCGCCTCGTTCTTGCGCGACAGCTCCTGAATCACCGGAACGTCCACCGTGAGGTTGGGAGCGCCGTTGGCGAACGGAACGCCTTCCTGCATCGCCGCGTAGGCGTACATCATCGAAGGCGGGATGTTCTCGTCGTTGGCCAGCAGGCCCTTCTCGAACGAATCCACCGTCTGGTGAACCGGACTCGCCTCGATAAACGACTCGGTCGAGCCGCACCAGATCATCGCCAACCTGTCAGCCCCACTGGTCTGCTTAAAGTCGCGGATGTCGTCGCGCAACTGCTCGACTAGTTCCTTCTTGTTCTTGCCCTTCTTAACGTTGGGGCCGTCGAGCTTCCTCACGTAATTCTTGTCGAACACCGCCTTGCGCGGCGTGATCCCCGACAGAAAGGGCTTTACCTGCTCCAGCAGCGAACGCTCCAGCACTCCGGCCTTGCCTGCCGCGGCATACATGTTGTCCTCAAAGATGTCCCATCCGGTGAAGACCAAATCGTCCAACCCGGCTAGCGGCACAAAATCTTTCACCTTCGGTGACCGGCCATCGGTGCGCTTGCCCAGCCGAATAGTCCCCATCTGCGTCACCGAGCCAATCGGTGCTGCGATGCCCTTGCGGACGGCTTCTACGCCGGCGACAAACGTCGTCGCCACGGCTCCCATGCCGGGAATCATGATGCCAAGTTTGCCCTTGGCGGGTGCCACTTCGCTGCGGCCGCTCTTGCTCTTCTCCTGCTGATTATCGGTTGGCATGCTTATCAATCCGTTTCATGAAGTGTCTACAAACCTGCTATCTTCTCGTATTCGAGCCACGAATGGCAATCTACGCGGCCTGAACGGAACCATTTCAGCCTTCGTTGGCAATATCAAGGATTCGGCGGGGACCATGTCCAATCAGAAAATCGCACTCATTACCGGCAGCTCCAGCGGCATCGGACTGCTCACCGCCATCGAATTCGCCCGAAACGGCTATTTTGTCGTCGCCACCATGCGCGACCTCGCCCGTGGCACCCGCCTTGACCAGGCCGCTCAGCAGGCCGGCGTCCGTGATCGCCTCGACCTCCGCCGCCTCGAAGTCACCGAGTTCGACTCCATCCCCGGCGTCATCGACGCCATCGTCCGCGACCACGGCCGTATCGACGTGCTGGTCAACAACGCCGGCTTCAGCGTCGCCGGATTCTCCGAAGACCTCTCCCTCAGCGACTACCGCCACCAGTTCGAAACCAATTTCTTCGGCGCTGTCGCGATGAGCAAGGCCGTGATTCCAGTCATGCGCCGCCAGACAATCCGGACACATCATCCAAATCGCCTCCGTTGGCGGACGCGTTAGCGCACCATTACTCGGCGCTTATAACAGCTCGAAATTCGCCCTTGAAGGCTTCAGCGAATCGCTCCGCATCGAAACTCACGCGCTCGGAATCCGCGTGGTTCTGGTCGAACCCGGCGCCTACGACACTGACATCTGGACCCGCAACGTCAGCGTCGCCGCGGGCGCGCTCGATCCCAACTCGCCCAACAAAGAACGTAGCCAGCGCTTCACTGAGTTCGTGAAACAAAACTCGAAGAACCGCCGCGACGCCCGCGAGGTCGCGCAGCTGATCTTGCGGATCGCCGGCAACCCCAACCCCAGGCTCCGCTATCTCATCGGCGGCGACGCCAAGATGCAGGTCTGGCTCAAGCGCCTCATGCCCTGGCGTCGCTACGAGCGCATGGTTGCTAAGTTTGTAAAGATCGACGAGTAAGAGTCAGACCAGACCGACATAGCCACAGGAATGTAGCGAGCCCGAAGGGCGTAATTTGTTCTAGCCGTGGGCGTAAGCCCGCGGTACGTCGTCTGAATTGATTAGGAGCCGCGGAGCGGCGGCACTTATCCAGTCGAATTTATGCCCTACGCCGCTTCCCTCACCCGGTCCTTCACGTGCGACCACACAAAGTACGCCGCGCCC
Source organism: uncultured Acidobacteriaceae bacterium (assembly GCA_963751155.1). GTDB lineage: Bacteria > Acidobacteriota > Terriglobia > Terriglobales > Acidobacteriaceae > DASRAA01. The sequence goes on from CAVVTL010000014.1 coordinate 376,066, forward strand.
GCCAGTAGCACTGCGAGAATCACCGCGTCCATGCGATGGAACCACATCTTTAGCCGCGGGTCTTTGTCCCACTGCTCGCCCAGTCGCATGCCGACATACGCCAGCGCAAGGCACCACGGCCACGATCCGACAAACGTGTACAGGTGAAACTTCAGCCGCGGCATCCGCGCAATTCCCGCTGGCAGTGCAATAAACGTCCGAACCACCGGCAGCAGGCGGCGCAATCAGCACCGCCAGCGATCCCCAGCGCACAAAGAAGCGGTCGGCCGTATCGAGATCGTGCTTGGTCACGAAAATGTAATGCCCGTACCTCGTCGCCAGCGGACGCCCGCCGAAATACCCAATCTTCATACGCCAGGATCGAGCCGACGTTGCAGCCAATCGCGCCCCACGTCGCCACCGCCAGCAGCGAGAACCGCCCCGTGTACACCAGGTATCCCGAAAACGGCATGATGATTTCCGACGGCAGCGGAATGCACGCCGACTCGATGGCCATCAGCAGCATCACGCCGCCGTAGCCCATGGCCGAAATGACGGACGTAATCCACGCCGCCAGAATTTCAATAATGTGAGCAATCATGAGTAGGTAAGAAGACTCCGAGGCCGGAAGTGGGATCGTCGCGACGCGCGACGACTGGTCCTGCAGGCTCTTGGTTGTTGGCTAATCTGCTAATTGCTAACCAGTTACCAGCTACTCTTCGGCAACTTCCCTTCCGCCCATTCCCCCAGCTTCGCCAGCGGAACCCGCAACCCGATAAAGAACTGCCCAAACAGCGCATACACCGCGCTCACCTGGTCAAACCGCATCTCGTAGATCAGCTTCTTGAACACCAGTCGGGTCCGGCGCAAACAAATCCACGCCCCACTCCCAGTCGTCGAAGCCAATCGACCCGGTGATGATCTGCTGCACCCTGCCGGCGTACCGCCGCCCGACCATGCCGTGCTCTTCCATCTGCCGTCCGCGCTCTTCAATGGGCAGCATGTACCAGTTCTTGTCCTCGCCGCGCTTGCGGTCCATCGGATAGAAACACAGATACCGGCTCTCGGGAATCTTCGGAAACAGCCGCGGCTTCATCGCCTGCCGCTGCCGCTCCATGGTCTCTTCCACCTCTTTGTTCCACTGGTCACTCAGCGTGGCCACGCCCCGCTCCGCCAATTGCCGGAACAGTTTCACGGCTCGAGTCGTACAGCCCCAGCTCAATCACCGACACATACGAGTGCACCGGCTCCAGGAACTCTCGCAGCCCCGTGTGGTCCAGCGTCAGCTCCGCCTGGTTCAGGTCGTCGAACGAGTCGCGAAAGTGGACGAACATCAAGTCGCCCTTGTGCCCGAGCATGGAATACGCCGCAAACTGTCCGGCTGACTCCAACTCGCTAAACGCCGCCGCCGCTTCGCGCGCAATCTCCTCGCGCCGCGCTCCGTCGAGCTTCCGCCACTCAGTCCAGCGGAAGCGAAACATCTGGTGCAACACGCTGTAACCTTCCAGCGTCAACGGAACCGCAGACAACGCTGCCGCGCCTGCCTGTACTTCGGGCTTACTCGCCATTCACAAACTCCACTCTTTCAGAATGATTAGGTCCAATCTTTCATTGTAATCTGCGTAATGCAGGTACCCCAGGTTCGCGCCCCTCTTTTGGGCGCTAACCTGGGGTCGGCGCAATGCTCAGTCGAGCGCAGTGCACAGCGGCCGCTCTCCGCTGAGGCAGTCACTTCTCCACAAGAATGAATAGGGTGTTCGCCAGGATATGCGCGTTCGCCTTGCGGTTCAGCCACACGTCCAGGTAGCGCAGAGGCCATACCAGCCAGTTCGCAGCCGCGTACGCTATCTTGCCCAATTTCGACGGAGCCAGGATGCGGCAGTACTCGCAGAAGTAGGCCAGCATGGTTGCCGTCGGTCCGGTATGAATGCCTTCGGCCACCACCGTGCAATTCGCATCGGTCATCAGGCGGCGTAGGCCCTGCACGGTCCATCGCTGGTAATCGTCAGGGTACGCATGATACGGCTGCTGAAATGGAACGATCACCCGCAGAAATCCTCCGGGACGCAGCACCCGCACCATTTCCCTTACCGCTGCAATCGGATCGGGCACATGTTCCAACACCGCATTACACTCAATCGCCGCCACCGAGTTGTCGCAGAAAGGAAGCTGTTGCACGTCGCCCGCTAGATCGACTCCCGCCACCGCCTCATAATCGACATTCACGAATCCAGCCGGCACCGCACAACCCGCCCCACCGATCCAAAGCCTGACTCCGTCGACATTCGGCAGCGGCCGCATCGCCGGGTTATAGACCAGCGGCAAAGGCGCTCGCAGCCAGCGATACCAACGCGACTGTCGCCGCCGGTAGCGGGCCAGCATCTCATCACGTGAATCGGATGTCAGATCGACCATCGAGCTTCTACTATACCCACACCGTCGATCCGTTCGTGGCTGGTACCCCAAGGCCTGTCCCGAGCCAGCTGAGGATTCGCGCCTGTCTTTTGAGCGCCAACCTAGGATCGTCGCATCGGCGTTATAAACTGATGCGTCATAACGGAGAACACCCATGCCCCGCGGCAATATTCCTCGCCAGCCTTCCAAAGCCGGACGCCACGACAAGGCCCGTACCACCCGCATCGCGTCCAAGCCGCTGAAGACTACTCCGGCGAAAACTCCGGGTGCCCCACTCAAGCCCTCTTCTGGCTTGAGTGGGAAAGCAAACCTCAAGTCCTACAACCCCCTCGCCCCCGAGCGCGTCTCCGCCATCCTGCGGCACCTCGACCAGCTCTACCCCAACGTCGAATGCGCGCTCCACCACAACAGCGCATGGGAGCTACTGGTCGCGACCATCCTCTCCGCGCAATGCACCGACGTGCGCGTCAACATGGTCACGCCCGGGTTGTTCAAGAAATACCCGACGCCGCAACACTTCGCCGCGCTAGAGCCCGAAGAGCTCGAGCCTGACATCCGCTCCACCGGATTCTTCCGCAACAAGTCGAAATCCATTGTCGGAGCCGCCCGCAAGATCATCGCCGACTTCGGCGGCGAAGTCCCGCAAGACGATGGATGAACTCCTCACCGTCCCCGGCGCCGCCCGCAAAACCGCCAACGTCGTCCTCGGCTCATGGTTCGGCATCGCCGCTGGCGTCGTCGTCGACACGCACGTCCAGCGCATCTCCCGCCGCCTCGAGCTGACAAAAGAAGAGGCCCCGCCGAAAATCGAGCAGGACCTGATGAAGGTCATCCCCCAGAACAAGTGGATCGCCTTCTCCCACCAGATCATCCATCACGGCCGCGCCATCTGCATCGCGCGCAAGCCCAGGTGCGCCGAGTGCCCGATGGAAACCCTCTGCCACGCCGCCGACAAAACCTGGTCCACGGTGGACATTCACAAGACGGCGAAACCGTGAAGACCCGGGCACGGACATTCTCGCTCGTGGCTCTGCTGCTTTTCCTAGGCTCGCTCTTTTGCCTGCTCAGCTACATTGGGCAAGGAATGGCGGGCAGCGATCTGGTAGGAGTTCCTGGCCGTGAAGCCGACGTACACCTGCTTTGGCAACGTGCCGGCTATGCTCTCGACGCAGCTATCGTTCTGCAGGTCTGCGCCATCGGTACGCTTAGTCTCATTTTGCCTTTAGGAGCAACCGCGGGAACGTTCATGCGCATCGTGGTCCGCATCGCCGTCGCTACGGGAATCTGCGCCGGTGCAGATCTGGTCCTTGCGATGTTATTCACCGACCTCGTGCCCGCCATCCGCCATTTCTAAATCCAGACTCGGGAATTCGAAGCAGTTTTTAGCCGCCGTGCGCCGCACTCAAGCGTCTTTTGCTTGAGTGGGTCTTTGAAACCCGAAACTTGAAACCCGAAACTCGAAACCGCCTTTTCTATCCACTAACCACTAGCCACTATCCACTGCTCTTAGTTCTCTTCCCTCTGCTTCATGCTTCCGCTCCGCAGATACCGGCTGTGCCAGCCCAGCGACTCCGTCAGCAGGTGCGGCGTGTGCTTGCCATACGACAGCCGCTCCGCCCGGTTCAGGTAATCCAGCAGCGTCGCCTTTGTAGTCCGGATTCGCGCACTTCTCGATGATCAGCTTCGCCCGCTGCCGCGGCGACAGCCCGCGCAAATCCGCCAGCCCCTGCTCGGTCACGATCACCTGCACATCGTGCTCGGTGTGGTCCACGTGCGACACCATCGGCACAATCGTCGAAATCGTTCCCTTCTGCGCGATCGACGGCGCCATAAAGATCGACAGGTACCCGTTGCGCGCGAAGTCGCCCGAGCCGCCAATGCCGTTCTGAATGCGCGATCCCATCACGTGCGTCGAGTTCACGTTGCCGTACATGTCGGCCTCGATCATGGCGTTCATCGCGATCACACCGAGCCGCCGAATGATCTCCGGATGGTTCGAAATCTCCTGCGGCCGCAGCACGATGCGCTCGCGATAGCTCTCCATGTCGGCGTTCACTTCGATCAGCATGTCGGGACTCAAGCGAAAACGCCGTCGCCGAGGCGCAGGTCAGCTTGCCCGACTTCAGCAGCCGAATCATGCCGTCCTGAATCACTTCCGTGTACGACGTCAGCCCCTCGAACGGCCCTTCTTCCAGCCCAAACAGCACCGCGTTGGCGATGTTGCCCACGCCCGACTGCAGCGGCAGCAGGTTCTCCGGCATGCGTCCCTTCTTCACTTCCCAGCTCAGAAACTCCAGGATGTGTCCGGCGATCTTCTTCGACGCTGCGTCCGGCGCTTTGAACGGGCTGTTCCGGTCGGGCGAATCCGTCAGCACGATCGCGACCACCTTCTCCGGCGGACACTCGAGATACGGCGATCCAATCCGCTGTCCCGCGATGCACCAGCGGAATCGGCCCGCGGTTCGGCGGCGGCTGCAATCCGTAGTAAATGTCGTGCATGCCTTCCAGCGCCATCGGCTGCCACGCATTCACCTCCAGGATCACCCGCTCTGCCTGGTCGATCCACGTCTTGTTGTTGCCGATCGACGAGCTCGGCAACAGCCGCCCGTCTTCCAGCACCGCCGCCACTTCAATCAGCGCCACGTCCAGCTTGCCCAGAAAGCCGTACTCCACGAACTGCGCCACGTGGCTCAGATGGATGTCCATGTACTCCATCTCGCCCGCGTTGATGCGCTTCCGCGTCTCCGGGTCCGACTGATACGGCAGCCGCAGGTTGATGCCGCCCGCCATCGCCAGCGCCCCATCCAGTTCCGGCCCGGTCGATGCGCCGGTGAACACGCTCACCTGGAACTTCTGTCCGTGGATGTGCGCCTCGGCGATGTCGCCGCGCCAGCGCGATCGGAACTTCTTTCGGATAGCCCGACCCGGTGAAGCCGCTCATCCCCACCTGGTCGCCCGAGTGGATCAGCGCCGCAGCCTCTTCGGCGCTCATGATTTTTTCTGCAAGTTTGGAGTTGTGAACGCGTGACGTGCCCTGCACCGCTGTAGCCATGATTGCTGCCTTTCGCTATGAATAGAGGACTAACCTTCAACCATAGCGGCGCGGCTTTCGCCCGTCTGTGAGCTATGTCACGTCCGGCTAAAAGTGTCAGAAAAAAGTGGGTTTCACGATGTTTTTGGGAGGAATACCGGCGGGTGCCCCATCCTATCGCCGTCTTTTGGCGATAGGGTGGGAACGACAATCTCCGGCGCCCCCCACGACCCGGTTTTGGATCGTGTCGGTCTTTTGAAACTTGAAACTCGAAACTGCTTCTGTCTCGCTCTTTCTATCCACTATCCACTAACCACGATCCACTGCTTCCTGTAAATTACCCCCATGCCCGTCGAGCACTTCGACGTCGTCATCATGGGCGCCGGCCTCTCCGGCATCGGAGCCGCCTACCGCCTCCAGACCCGATGCCCCGGCAAGACCTACGCCATCTTCGAGGCCCGCGCCGCCATCGGCGGCACCTGGGACCTCTTCCGCTACCCCGGCATCCGCTCCGACTCCGACATGTTCACCCTCGGCTACCCGTTCCGCCCGTGGAAAGAAGCCAAGGCCATCGCCGACGGCCCCTCCATCCTCAACTACGTCCGCGACACCGCGCGCGAGTACGGCATCGACCACCACATTCGCTTCAACCATCGCGTTGTCGCCGCCGCGTGGTCGTCCGACGACTCCCGCTGGCGCGTCACCACGCAAACCAACGACGCCACCGCTCGAATACACCTGCGACTTCCTCTACGGATGCACCGGCTACTACCGCTACGACGCCGGATACCAGCCCGACTTCCCCGGCCTCGATCAATTCCGCGGACAGTTCGTCCACCCGCAGCACTGGCCCGAAGATCTCGACTACTGCCGGCAAGCGCGTCGTCGTCATCGGCAGCGGAGCCACCGCCGTCACCCTCGTCCCCGCCATGGCCGAAACCGCCGCGCACGTCACCATGCTGCAGCGCTCGCCCAGCTACATTCTCACCCTTCCCGCCCGCGATCCCATCGCCAACTTCCTCCGCCGCGCTACTGCCCGAGCACACCGCTCACGGCATCGTCCGCTGGAAGAACATCCTCATCAGCCTCGGCATCTTTCAACTCGCGCGCCGCGCCCCCGACTTCACCAAGCGCCTCATGAAAGGCGCCGCCGCCAAGAACCTGCCCGCGGGCTACGACGTCGACACCCACTTCAACCCGCGCTACAACCCTTGGGACCAGCGCCTCTGCCTCGTTCCCGACTCCGACCTGTTCAAGTCCATCACCTCCGGCCGCGCCTCCATCGCCACCGGCGAAATCGACACCTTCACCGCCAACGGCATCCGCCTCAAGTCCGGCGAAGAACTCCCCGCCGACATCGTCGTCTCCGCCACCGGCCTGCAGATGCTCGCTCTCGGCGGCGTCCGCCTCTCCGTCGACGGCGCCCCCGTCGATCCCGGCCACTCCTTCATTTACAAGGGCGTGATGCTCAGCAACGTCCCCAACTTCGCCTTCTGCGTCGGCTACACCAACGCCTCCTGGACCCTGCGCGCCGACCTCTCTTCGCTCTTCGTCACGCGCCTGCTCAATCACATGCAGCGCCACAGCTACCACACTGTGGTACCCGCCTGCGACCCCACCACGCTCGACCCCAAGCCGCTGCTCGACTTCAACTCCGGCTACGTCCTCCGCGCCGTCGCCGACCTGCCCAAGCAGGGCTCGAAGCAAGCCCTGGTTCATCCGCCAGAACTACATCCTCGACGCCATCACCATGAAGCTCGCCAAACATCGACGACGGCGTCCTCCACTTCGCGGCCTCCCCAGCTTCTCCACGATTGTCATCCTGAGCGGAGCGAGGCCGCGCAGCGGACTCGCGTAGTCGAAGGACCTGCTGTTTGTGCGCATCGCAAGATCCGCGGGTGCCCCATCCTTTCGCCCGATTTTGGCGAAAGGGTGGGAACGCTAATCCCTCATCGCGTCATCCTGAGCGCAGCGCTCGCCGAGCTTTTTCTTCGATCCGCGTTCTTTGCGGATCGGGCGAGCGCGCAGTCGAAGGACCTGCTGTTGTTCTTACTGGCAACTGGTACGACTACTGGCTACTGGCGACTTTCTTCTGCTATCGTTTCCCTTCACCCGCGTTACCTCGCCATGGCACGCATCGAGAAGACCGTCTTCATCAGCTATCGCCGCACCAACATCCCTGGGCGCTGGCCATCTTCCAGGACCTCACCCAGCATGGCTATGATGTGTTTCTTGATTACACCGGCGTCGCCAGCGGCGACTTCGAAAGCGTCATTCTGGAAAACATCCGTGCCCGGGCGCACTTCCTCGTCTTGCTCACCCCCTCCGCGCTGGAGCGCTGCGGCGATCCCGGCGACTGGCTGCGCCGCGAGATCGAAGCCGCCCTCGACAGCCGGCGCAACATCGTGCCGCTGATGCTGGAAGGCTTCGACTTCAGCACGCCCGCGATCGCCAGCCAACTGACCGGCAAGCTGGCTGCTCCTGAAGCATTACAACGCCATGACGCGTGCCGCCGGAATACTTCGACGCAGCCATGGACAAGCTGCGCGACAAGTTCCTCAACGTTGCGCTTGGATGCGGTGCTCCACCCGGCATCCTGGCTGCACGGCAAGCCGCCACCCAACAGAAGGCGCGGCGGCCGCGGCCGCCCCGCGGTCGCCCAAGAAGAGCTGACCGCCCAGCAATGGTTCGAGCGAGGGGTTAACGCAACAGACCCTGACGAGAAGATCCGCTTCTATAGCGAGGCCATCCGCCTCCAGCCCGACTTCGCCGACGCCTTCAACAACCGGGGCAGCGCACGCGACCATAGGCGACTTGGACGGCGCGCTCGCAGACTACGACGAGGCCATCCGCCTCAAGCCCGACTTCGCCGACGCCTTCAACAACCGGGGCGTCGCGCGCAGGGCCAAAGGCGACTTGACGGCGCGCTCGCGGACTACGATGAGGCGATCCGCCTCCAGCCCGACTACGCCACGCCTTCAGCAACCGGGGCAGCGCGCAGGGCCAAGGCGACTTGGACGGCGCCTTGCAGACTACGTGCAGGCCATCCGCCTCCAGCCCGGCGATGCCGTAACTTCCAGGGAAGCGCGCAGCTTCAACGGCGCACTCGACGGCGACTGGCAGACTGCACGAGGCCATCCGCCTCAAGCCCGACGACGCCGATGCTTTCAACAACCGGGGCATTACGCGCGCAGGCCAAAGGCGACCTGGACGGCGCGCTCGCGGACTATCGACGAGGCCATCCGCCTCCAGCCCGACGATCGCCGGCAGCCTTCAACAACCGCGGTCATCGCTGCGCCAAGGCGAAAGGCGACTCTGGAGCGGCGCGCTCGCGGACTACGACGAGGCCATCCGCCTCAAGCCCGACTTCGCTCGAGGCCTTCAACAGCCGCGGACGTGTGCGCCACGCGCAAGGCGACTTCGACGGCGCACTAGCAGATTACGATGAGGCCATTCGCCTCAACCCCGACTTCGCCGCGGCCTCTGAGCAACCGCGAACTTGTGCTCCAAGCCATCGCCGACCGCTCAAAATCCTGAACCGTCGCTGTCACACACACACCGTGACCCACGTCCTATCGCCGCCCCTCCCGCCCTCCTAAACTCACCCCTGCAGAGGACGAGGGAATTCTTGTCCCTCGCCATCGAGACCGCATGCAGACATCTACGCAACGGCCGCTCTTGCCAACTTCCCACCCGCCGGAATATCTTCATCCTGCCATGACCATCCCCTAAGTCCTTATGCTGGACGAATTTACCCGTAACTCCTACGCGCTCAAGATTTTGCAGGCCCCATACCTCACAACTCCTTTGTTTGCAGGATTTTGCGAAAGTAGGGGGGGAGGGGGGTACCCCTCATTTGCTGTCTCTATCCACTCGTGTGCTCGCTGGGTGCCCCACACAAGCGTTCTTGGCTTGTGTGGGTCTTTTCCTGTCCTATTTCAGAAATCTGGGTGCCCCATCCTTTCCCCGCTTTTGGGAAAGGGTGGGAATCCTGCTGCTCGTTTTGACTGGGTTAGCCCTCGCCCAGCCCCCCCTCACCGACCCCGCCAAGCTGCAGAGCCGCACCATCGAGAACATGCAGAACTTCACCGTCGACAAGCTCTACATGACGCGCGGCATCGGAGGCACCACATGGTCGCCCGACGGCAAGCAGATCGCCTTCGTCTCCAACATCAGCGGCCGCAACAATCTCTGGCTCGTCCCCTCCAACGGCGGCTGGCCCTCGCAGCTCACCATCAGCGAGCAGCGCCAGACCCAGCCCGCCTGGTCGCCCGACGGCGCATGGATCGCCTACGCCTCCGACTACGACGGCAATGAGCAGTGGGACATCTTCCTCGCCTCCCCCAAAACCGGCGAAGTCGTGAACCTCACTACCACCAAGGAAATCTCCGAGCAGTCCCCCACCTGGTCGCCCGACAGCAAGCAGATCGCCTACATTGCTAAGCCCAAGTCTGGCGCCAGCTACGAAATCGAGTTGATGGACGTCTACTCCCGCCGCGTCAAGCACCTCACTCAGAACACTCCCAAGGGCCGCACCAACCGCGGCCCCATCTTCTCCCGCGACGGCAAGTTCCTCGTCTATACCCAGACCGACGCCAACGACACCGACGCCAGAGTCTTCCTGCTCGATCTCGCCACCGGCAAGGCTACGAACCTCACGCCCGTGACGGGCGAGCACACTTTCTTCGCCAGCAGCATCTCTCCCGACGGCAAATCGATTCTCCTCACCACAAATTCCTTTAACGGATACGACAATGTGGGACTTCTCGACATCGCCACCCAAAAGGTCAAAGAGATCACCGATGCCAGGTGGGAGATACGAGCCGGAGAGTTCTCGCCCGACGGTAGTTCAGTCAGTTGGGCGTCGAACTTCGAGGGCAACACCACGCTCTCCCTCTACGACCTCGCCTCGAGCAAAGAAGATTTGCTGCCACTCGGCCCCGGCGTCAACACGATCGCCGGTAACCCGTCGCCATTCTCACCCGACGGCTCGCACCTGCTCTACTACCACAACGGCCCCACCTCGCCGAACGACGTTTGGACCTACGACCTGAAGTCCAAGGCGACGCGCAGATCACCCATTCGCTGATGGCGGGCGTGCGCACCGCCGACATGGTCGAGCCGTACCTCGTCCACTTCCCCAGCCGCGACGGCAAGTGGACCATCTCCGCTTTCGCCTACGTGCCCAACAACATCACCCGCAACGGCAAGTTTCCCGCCATCGTGTATATCCACGGCGGCCCCACCTCGCAGTTCGTCAACTCGTTCAACCGCGGCATTCAGTACCTCGTCAATCAGGGCTACCTCGTTATCGCCCCCAACTTCCGCGGCTCCACCGGATATGGCAAGGAGTTTCAGAAAGCCAACTTCCATGACGAAGGCGGCGGCGACCTCGCCGACGTGGTCGATGCTGCTGAATGGATCGCCAAGAGCGGATTCGTCGATCCCAAGAAGCTGGTCTCGATGGGTGGCAGTTACGGCGGTTACATGACCATGATGGCTCTCACCAAGTTCCCCGATATGTGGGGCGCGGGTGTGTCTATCGTTCCCTACACCAACTGGTTTACCGAATTGGCCACCGAAGACCCCGCCATTCGCGCCTACGATATCTCCATCATGGGTGACCCGGTGGAGAACAAGGCGCTCTACGAAGACCGCTCGCCCATCAACTTCATCGACCGCATCAAGGCCCCGCTGCTGTTGATCGCCGGAGGCAACGACGTGCGCGACCCGCGCGGCGAAACCGAGCAGGTCGCCGCCGCCATCAAGAAGAAAGGTGGATTTGTGCAGGTGAAGATTTACGAGAACGAAGGCCACCAGTTCTCGCGCATCGAAAACCAGATCGACGAGTGGCAGCGCATCTCCGACTTCCTGAAGGTGCGCGTCCCCTCACCCGGCTGCGGCTGCTCGATTTATGAATAACGCTATTCGCTATTCGCTTTTGTCTCTTCGCTATTCGCTGTCAATGCTTGGCTCAGTGCCAAGTGAATTAGCTCTTTGACCTATTGTCGTTGTCTGACAATGTGAGACCTTCGGCTCATCGGGTAGCACGAGGTCTGACGGATGGGGGGCCCAAAGGGCGGAATTTGTTTGAGCCGTGGGCGTAAGCCCGCGGAAAATGCGTTGTTTTGAGAATTGAGCCGGCTTCAGCCGGCGGCACACAATCGCCCTATCGAATGTTCTTTTTGTGTGCGACTATCGCGCTCACCAGCCCCGGAATGTCGAAGCTCTTGGCCTCGATATCGACTGGCAATCCGAACTCGCGCAGCGTTGCCGAAGTTACAGGCCCGATCGATGCCGAATGAACGCCGTGATTCGGCGTAGTCTTCTTTAGCGCCGCTCTCGCGCTTCGCAGCCCGAGCAGGCCGACGAAGTTCTTCACCGTCGAAGAACTGGTGAAGGTAATCGCATGCGGCTTGCGCTTGCTCTTCAGCACTGCGCGCAACCGCCTCTCGGAAGCCTTCGGCGCAACGGTTTCGTACGCCTCAACCACATCGACCGTTGCTCCGGCCTTGCGCAACTCGCGGGGAATCACGTCGCGAGCGACCTTCGCCCGTACCAGCAGCAACGCGCTTCCCTTTCACCCTCGTCTGCAGCATGTTCACCACCGACTCCGCGACGTACTCTTTCGGAGTCGCCGTGACCGCGAGCCCATGCTTCTCAATGGACGACTTGGTCGCCGGGCCAATCGCTGCGATCTTCAAGTGCGACAGCTTCGCCTTGTCTACCTTGCGCTTCGCCATCCGCGAGAACATCGCCTCAACGCCGTTCACGCTAGTCAGGATCAGCCAGTCATAACTCGCCAGGTTCTGCAGCGCAGTATCGAGCGGCTTGAACGACGACGGCTTACGAATCTCGATGAACGGAATCTCGATGACCTCGCAGCCCAGCTGCTTCAGCGTCGACGACAGCGCGCCCGCCTGCTTCCTGGCGCGCGAAACCAGCACTCTACAGCCCGCAAGTGTCTTGTCGGTTGTCATGGGACTTACGGATTCGGCGGCATTCCCTCCGCATAAACGTCTTCCAGGATCTTGGCTCCGCCACGCTGCAACAGCGTCTCGCCGACCATCTCGCCGAGCGTAACCGGATCGGTTCCGACCTGCTGCTCGCGCAAGCACCTCTGAACCATCAGGCCTCGCGACCACGCCAGTCAGGTGCAGCTTGCCGTCCTTCACCTCGGCAAACGCGCCGATCGGAACTTGGCAACCGCCGCCCAGCTTGTTGAGCAGCGCCCGCTCGCAGATCGTCGCCGCTCGTGCATCAGCATTGTTGAGGAACGCTAGATGCTTCCGCATCTCTACGTCACCCTCGCGTATCTCGATGCCCAGCGCGCCCTGTCCCGCGGCTGGACACATGAACTCCACCGGAAGATATTCCTTGACCAGTTGTGTCTTGCCCAACCGCGTCAGTCCCGCGGCCGCGAGAATGATGGCGTCGTACTCGCCCTCTTCCAGCTTCCGAACGCGCGTATCAACATTGCCACGCAGAGGAAATATCTCGAGGTCGGAACGGAACGCCTTGAGCTGTGCCTGCCGCCGCAAGCTGCTGGTGCCGACCTTCGCGCCCTTGGGCAGCGCGTCCACGCCGTCGTAGTTCACCGACAGAAATGCGTCTTGTGGATTGACTCGTTCAGTAATAGCCACGATCTCAAATCCCGGAGGCAATTCGGTCGGCAGGTCCTTCAGGCTATGAACCGCCAGATCGACCTTCCCTTCCGCCAAGGCCTCTTCGATCTCTTTGGTGAACATTCCCTTAGTGCCAACCTGCGCCAGCGCGACGTCGAGAATCTTGTCGCCGGTCGTCTTGATGATCTCCAGCTCAACTTCGTGTCCGTGCTCGACCAGAAGGGCAGTAATGTGTTTGGCCTGCCAGAGAGCGAGCATGGAACCGCGGGACCCAATTCGCAGTCGCGCCATTAGCGTCGCACTCCCGTCTTCTCGACAACCACCGCTTCCTCGTCGGCAGCAGCCTTGCGCGCATCGCGCAGGTTAAACAGCTTGCGGACCAGGTCAACGATGGTTGTGGACTCTGACGATTCCCGCGCGGCGCTCTTGAGGGTCGTGATCGGTGTATGCATGATCTTGTTGATGATGCCGCGAGAGAGCGCTTCCACCGCCATTTCCTGCTCCGGCGTCAGCGTGCCCAGACGCCCGCGCACGCGGTCGATCTCCGCCTGGCGAACCGTCTCGAGGTGCTCTTGCAGAGAAACGATGGTCGGCACAACATCCAGCGTCTGCAGCCGCGCCTGGAACTTGTCCACCTCGAGCTGCACGATGGCTTCCGCACGGTCGGCTTCGACGCGGCGGTCGGAGATGTGCGAGCTCACCACCTGCTGCAGGTCGTCGATGTCGTACACGAACATGCCGTCGAGTTTGTTCATCTCCGGATCGACGTCGCGCGGCACCGCGATGTCGATGAAGAACATCGGGCGGTTCTTGCGGCGGCTCAGGAACTTCTCGCCATGCTCCTTACGGAAGATGGTGTGCGGCGCACCGGTGGAGCTGATGACGATGTCGGCGCGATCGACGGTATCGTAAAGCTGCTCGAAGGCGATAGGCTCGCCATTGAACTTCTTGGCCAGCGCCGCGGCGCGCTCGAACGTGCGGTTGCCGACATAAATCTTGCTGGCGCCGTGGGCCAGCAGATGACGCGCAGCCAGTTCGCACATCTTGCCCGCGCCAACCAGATACACGCTCTTGCCTTCGAGGTTGCCGAAGATCTTCTTGGCCAGTTCGACCGCGACCGAAGCGATGGAAACTGCCGACGACGCAATCGCGGTTTCGGTGCGCACACGCTTGGCGACGGCAAACGCCCGCGAGTAGAGCGCGTCAAGCTGCGAGTTCACCGCACCCACTGCGCGCGCCGTGGCGTAGGCTTCCTTCACCTGGCCGAGAATCTGCGGCTCGCCCACGACCATCGAGTCGAGGCTCGAGGCCACGCGGAAGACGTGACGCACGGCGTCACGCTCGCGGTATTCGTACAGATACTTCCGATAGGCCTGCGTGTCGAAGCCGTACAGCTCGTGCAGGCAGCCATGTAAATCGGCGTTCGCGTCGCTGGCCCGGGCAATCAGCTCAACTCTATTGCAAGTGGAGACGATCATCGCCTCTTCGATGCCAGGCTGCGACGCCAGCGTCTTCACAGCCTCGGGCAGGCGCGCTTCCGAGATGGCGAATTGCTCGCGCACCTCGACAGGAGCGGTCTGGTGGTTCACGCCGATGACGATCAGGTTCATAGCGGCGGGAACCTATGCACGCGGCTGAGGCTGTTGGCGGCCCACACGCCCAGCGCAATGACGAAGGCGAAGGTTGCAAGCAAAGCTGCGCGGCGGCCGCGCCAGCCGGAACTCCAGCGCGTGTACAGCAACAGCAGGTACACGATCCACATAATGAACGACAGCAGGATCTTGGGATCGATAAAGAAGAGCGGACCGTACTTGGCGATGGCCAGCACCGAGCCGGCGATCAAACCAAATGTCATGAACGGAAAGCCGAACAGCAGCGAGTTGTAGCCGATGTCGTCGATGGTCTGCAGCGGCGGCAGCTTCGAGATGACAGTGAAGGTGCTCTTCGACTTCAGCGCCCTCTCTTCCATCAGGTAGAGCAGGCTTGCGCCAAAGCTGAGAAACAGGCCCAGCGTAGCCGGTGAAGATCATTGCCACATGGACGAATATCCAACTGCTGCGCAGCGCGGGCGAAGTGAACGTGACCGGCTGTTGCCCGACTGCCGAGGCAAACGTCAAGACGAAGACGACGGGAAATATGACGACGCCGAGCGAAGTCGTGCGGTATCCCACGAAAAAGATGAAGAACACCACCATGGCGATGAACGCCAGCAGCGACTCGGAGTAGTGAATCGAAGCCCAGGAGAGGCGCCCAATAAGAACGGTGTATTCCACCAACGAGACGAAATGAAAGATGAGTCCGAGGCCGACGGCGGGTTCGACCACCTTGGCCAGCAGGTTGCCTTTCTTCCCCAGCAGAAGCAGGGAATAGAGCAGTCCAACCGCATAAAACGCCACCGCAACTCGCAACCAGACTAGAGGCATAAACCCCACAGACCCGTAAGGATAGGTCCTGAATCGTTCGTGTAAGAGCCAGTATAAATGGGACGGCGACCGAGCCGAGTATGCCTATCACAAGAGGGTGTGATATGCGTCACAGGGAGGCCGCTCGCGCCAAATCAACTGGGGTAGTGAAAGGTCACGATGTGCTGCGAGGCGATGGTCACGCCATCTTTCGAGGCGGGACGAAACCGCCACTGGCGCAGGGTGGCCAGCACCCGCTCTTCGATGCCGTAGCCGATGCCGCGGACGAGTTTGAGCTCGATCACGTTTCCGTGCTCGTCGATGGTGACTTCGACCACGACGTCACCTTGCACACCCGGCGGCAAATCAGCGCGCGAGACTGCGGGATCGGGAAACACCTGCGGCAGCGCGGGGATAACTTCGTGGCCGGTAAGCGGCGCTCCGGGAATGCGCGCGCCATAGAGCGATCCGCCTCTGCGCCGTCGGCGTCGAGCGTCGCGCCTTCGGTGCCTTTATCGTTCGCATGGACCGGCGTGTGCGGCTTCGGGGGTTGCGGCGTTTTCAGAGCCGCGGCTTGCAGACTGACGCTTGGCTTTTCTGGCACTTCGACGGTCCACTCGGCGCCCGTGGGAGCGAGATAGATGACACTGCCCGACGATCCGGGTGTGCCCAGCGCAACGTCGGACGGCATGATGAACACTGGCGCGGAGTGGTGACTGAGCACAAGTACGATCGCGCAGTGCACGGCGAACGAAAGCACCAGCGCAATGTCCCAGCGCATGCGTCCGGTCGGCTTCAGCTCAGTAAACACGCGATCGCCCCGCCCATCGAAACATTAGACAGAGTTTACGCCAGAATGTGAGCAGGAAGGGTGCCGCGGAGGGCACCGCAGCGCGAACTAATCGATCCCCACCGATGACAGCAGGGCCACCAGCATTTCGGAGTCGAGTGTGAGGCGGCGTCCATCTTGTAACAGGTTCGCGATTTCATCGAAGGCCTGTTGCAGCCGGAGCTTGGCGGCGGCGTACTGTTCAGGATTGCTGAGGGTCCGTCCACGTTCGACGACAAAAGCCTCGAGCGCGCGCGGCAGGAGGAACACGCTCACGGCAAACACGGTCTTGCGATCAGGGCTTACATCGAAGATAAACTCGGTTGAGGGCGCAAACGGGTCGCCGTCGAGCGCCGCCCGCTGGCCGACAAAGTAGTACTCGTACACGAAGCCGGTTTGAGCGGAATAAGTTTTGACGCGGCGGACGGCCATAGCAACTCCCGACGGCCGATTGTACTCCCGCGAATTAACTCTCCGTCGGCCGCTCGCGCAGTCGTGCCGCAGCCGACTCCGGGCTCACCGTCGAGGCATACACTTCCTTGAACGCATACGACTTGGCCTTCGGCCCGAGAATCGGCAGGATCTCGATGTGCCAGTGATAGTCGTCTTCGATCGACTTCCAGTACCCGAGCGTTTCCGACTTATGCTGCGTGTTGGGCGAAGTGTGCAGCACCATGTGGAAGCCGTCGGCAATGCTGCGAATACGGTGGAGAGTGCGCCGCAGCAGCGCGGCAAGATCGCGCAGCGCTCCCGACCGGTTAGCCAACCGCTCGAAAGTAAGCTTCGTGAATGCGCGGGGCGATCCATGTCTCGTAAGGCGAGCGTGAGGCGTAAGGACACGACACGAGGTAGTCGCCACGGGCCTCGACGATGCGCTTCTCTTGCTTGAGCTCCTGCGAAAAGATGTCGCAGAACACGCAGCGCTCTTTGACCCGGTAGTGCTCGCGGGCGGCGCGCAGTTCGTACAGGACGCGGCGCGGAACAAACGTGGTGGCAACAATCTCCGAGGTGGGATGATCGAACTCCTGGCCGGAGTGCGGACCGAAGTTCTTGATGATGCTGACAAACTTAAAGCGTCCGTCTTTCTTCAGGTCCACGATGCGTTGCGCGCACAGCGCTAGATACTGCTCAATCTCGCGGTCGTCGGCGTTCCACAGTTGTCGGTCGTGGCGGGCATTCTCGATGATGACTTCGTGGGCGCCCACCGGCTGCATGGTGTCGTAAAGGCCGTTGCCGGCCCGGCCGGGATCGCCCTCCACGCGGTACAGCGGCTTGGGATGGACCACGGCGCGCGCCGACCAAGGATTGCCGTTCACCGTCGCCATCGACGTCAGCACCTGGAGCTGCTGGCCCGACTCGGGGCAGAAGGGGCACAGGAAATCGTTGCCGCGGTCCGTGTCCTGCTCGTCACCAGTGATGACCCAGGACCGGGTGATGGGGTCTTTGCGCAACTCCATGGTGCTGTTACTGTACGTCGCTGGAAGCGACGGGAGCAAACCGCTTTTCCGTTTGTTACGATTCGCTTTTTGCGGAGTCGCGACAGGTCTCGTTAGGAATAGCCTTGCTTCCTGGCGGGGGTTACGTCGTTGGTAGAATAAGGACGTGCAGCGCCCCATCCGCCTTATCGCCATTGATATCGATGGCACCCTGCTCAACTCGAAGGTCGAACTCTCGCAGGAAAACCGCGACGCGCTGCGGCGCGCCCACGAGGCGGGCATCGAGATTGTGCTGGGCACGGGCAGGCGGCACGATTTTGCTATGCCGATCGCCGGGTCGCTGGGCTTCGACCTGTGGCTGTTCAGTTCCAATGGGGCGGTTACGCGGTCAACGCGCGGCGAGACTTTTCATCGCGACCTGCTGCCGAGAGAGACGGCGATTCGTCTGGCCAAAGCCCTGCCGCAGTACCGCAATTACATGGTGCTAACCTTCGATCGCTCGGCCATGGGCGCTATCGTGTGCGAAAACCATGACCTGCTTTACGGCGTGATCCAGCGCTGGATGGAGAAGAATGCGCCGTTCATCGAGTACGTGAGCCCTATCGAAAACGCGCTGACCGAAGACCCGATCCAGGCAATGGTGTGCGGCCCGATCGAGTTGATGGACCGCGCGCAATCCGAGCTCGAGGCACTCGACTTCCGGCAGGACTTCACGGCGCTGCGCACGCAGTATGACTTCCGCGACCTGTGCATTGTGGATCTGCTGAATGCGGGCTGCTCCAAAGGCCACGCGCTGGAGCGGTGGGCGCGCCATCGCGGATTTGACCGCACCGAGGTCATGGCCATCGGCGACAATTACAATGATGTGGAGATGTTGACGTTCGCCGGGCATCCGGTGATCATGGGCAATGCCTGTGACGATCTGAAGCAGAACGGCTGGACGGTGACGCTGCACCACGATGAGCACGGAGTGGCAGCCACCATCGAGCAGGTACTGGAGTCGAATGCGGCCATTCTGAATGCGTAGAGTGCTCCAACTCGGACTGGTGTTGGCGCTGGCCGTAATGCAACTGCCGGCGGCGGAGATAGCCAACTTGCGCAACGGATTCAGCATCCGGCACGAGCGGCATGAGACGCTGGGCGAAACCACGCGGTTGTACCTGACCAGCGAGACGTCGGGAAGCTACGTGGACATCGCCACCGCGCAGATCGAGAGCTTCGAGGCCGCGCCGCTCGAGTCCGGGAACAACGGACCGGATCGCTTCGACGCGTGATCTGCCGTCGATCATCGGCGACGCCAGCACGCGCAGCCGCATCGACGCCGACTTCATCGCCAGCGTGATTCACGCCGAAAGCGGCGGCAATCCGCAAGGCAGTGTCGCCCAAGGGCGCGAAAGGACTAATGCAACTCATGCCTCAGACGGCCAGCACCCTCGGCGTAAAGAACAGCTTCGATCCGGCGGAAAATGTGGACGGCGGCATGCGTTATCTGCGCGAGTTGCTGCTGCAGTACAACGGCGATGCCGCGAAGGCGCTGGCCGCTTACAACGCCGGACCGCAGCGGGTTCAGCAGTACGGAGGCGTGCCTCCCTACCGCGAGACGCATGCCTATGTAGCGCGGGTGATTACAGACTACAATCGCAAGAAGGCGGCGGAGGCCAAGCAGGCGGCCCCAAAGACATCGGCCGCCACAAGCGGCCTCAGCGCAAAAGGCTGCAGCGTCGCCGCCCTCGCCGACGAGCGGCCAGTAGCCCCTCATTGACCCCACCCACCCGCTCGTTTACCTTTTGAGTTTGTACACTCACGGCGGCCGCTGGTCGCAAGGCTGCTGATTTCCTCATGAACAAGAAGACAAACCCTGGTGACCGTGGCTGTCGTGGCCGTGCTCTGCCTGCTGGTGTATCTGCAGGTGCACGCCTGGAAGAAGTTCGACTGGACGACGTTCTGGAGCAATACCGAGCACGTCAACTGGGTATTCGTGGCAGCCGCGGTGGCGATCATCTATTTCGTTTACGTGCTCCGTGCGGTGCGCTGGCGGATTTTCCTGAAGCCGATGTGCGAAACCACGACTGCGCCGGCTGATCGCTCCGCAGTTCATCGGCTTCGCCGGGCTGGCGCTGCTGGGCCGAGCCGGAGAAGTCGTCCGGCCCTACCTCATCGCAAAGAAAGAGGACCTCACGCTCACGTCGCAGCTCGGGGTTTGGACTGTCGAGCGCATCTTCGACATGGGATCATCGCGTGATCTTCGTCGTGATGGTCTTCATCGGCGATCCGTTGTGGACAGACGCTGCCCAACACTCATTTGCAAGCCGAAGTGCGCTGGTCGGCCATCGCTGTTCCTCGTCGGTATCGTCGTGCTGACGGCCGCAGCCGTCGTGCTTCGCCGGTCAGGCCATGCCATTGGCGGAGCGCTCGAACAGAAATTAGCAGGGGCGCAGCCACGGGCTCGCACACGGAGTGCGCACCAAGATCGATGCCTTCACCGACGGACTTGCAGATCATCAGCGATGCCTCATCGTTCGTCCAGTTGTTCGCTCTATCGATGCGTGATGTGGGCGCTGGTCGGCCGTCTCGTACTGGCTGATCGTCCATGCCTACGGCGGACGGCTCGCGGAGCTTAGGTTCGGCCAGCATCCTGGTGCTGATGGTCTCGGCCATGTTCGGATCGCTGCTGCAATTGCCCGGCGTCGGCGGAGGCTCGCAACTGGCCACCATCGCCGTGCTCAACGGAATCTTCGGAGTGGCAACGAAGTCGCCGTCAGCTGCGGCATGCTGATGTGGCTGGGGACGTTTATGTCGGTGATCCCTATGGGATTGCTGCTGGCACACCGGGAACGGCTCTCGCTGCGGGCAGTGGCGGCGGCGGAAGAGAACGAGCAGGCCGCCCTGGAAAATTGAGGTTCTCAGCGAACGGCTTGCGAGCGCTTTCTGCGGGAACCCTTGGGAGGGTCTTCTTTTCCAAAGGTTCCCACTGTCCGCTCTAGTTCCGAGAGTCACTCAACCTCTCAGGAGGCGGCTATCGCGTCGCCTTCCTAGAAGCGCCGGCGAAGCCAATTGGCTGCAAATAAAACACCCGATCCGAGCATAGCTAGCGTACCGGGCTCTGGAACGCCCGGTGGTGGAGGTGTGCCTCCAAATCCATCGAGATAGACATAGCCCGCATGAGCACCATAAGGGCAGTCAGAACCGAGCAATGTCAGGGTGAAGTCATGGCCCTGCAGGCCGCTGACGTCCAGCTGCTGAACCTGCCAGTCGGTGTAAAACCAGCTGCCGTAGGGATGGAAAATGGAGCCGTTATCGTACGAGTTGTAGGTCAGGTTCACCAAAGCTGTGTGGGTTGTTTCGTCGATGAGTTGCAGTGTGAAGTTGTCGGAGTCGGTGGAACCGTGCGACGACTCGAGCACCGCGGCCCATGCGAAGTAGATGAAAGGATCGGTGTAGTTGGTTACGGTCTGGCTGATGACCGACACGCTGGTGTTCTGGTTCCAGTCGTTGACACGGGCCGCGTACACCCCGTTGTAAACCGTAATCGAGATTGCTGCCAACAATCGGATCGAAGCCTGGGTAACAATCGCCGAAGCGTTGTACCCGATATTGTAGTTGGAGCCACCCGGCAGATACGTGCTGGGATCGATCGGCCAGCCACCATACCAGTAGCCCGCACCCTGGGTCCAACTATTGAAGTTTCCATCTTCGAACCCGCCGTTGACGAACGTTCCTGCGAACGCCGGCACTCCAATGGCCAGACAGCAAATCAGGACCAAAGCAGCCCTGAGACTTAGCTTCATAATTACACCTCCATGCGCATGAAAGATGTTGCGTTCAAATGATGACTTCGTGACGGCAAAAGGGGAATAATGCCGCAATCGCTCGTGGATGATCTACGCGCCACGAACGGAGAACGTCCCGATTTGGGATTGCGCCCGAGGCGTTCTCACTGTGTATTCGTGCATCTCGGCTTCCAATTCGCGGCGGAAATTCCGATGGACGTGATTCTCAGGCATCAGCCTAGACTCATAGACACTAAGGTGGTGTTATATCTGAGTTAACTTATTCCGAATTGGGAATTTCTTAATTAGTAACATCAGCGCGTGGCCAATTAGATGCGTCACTCCGCCAAAGTCTTTCACAGGGAATGTGCAACAGTTTGCGCAGTAAGGGATAGCAAACTTCCCACTATTCAGCAATCGCTCGCTGCCTGCCCTCCCAAAATGAAATTGCAGACCGAAACATGGTCGTAAGCCACGGCAGCTCTCCAGATCGCCTAGTTCTCCCCTGCTACAATCAAGTGCGTGGGGCAGTTCCGCCCGCATTTTCCTTCATCCATGAAGTGTCCGTTCTGCGGCTTTGAAAACGATAAGGTGGTCGATTCGCGCGAGAGCAAGGAAGGCGAATCCATTCGCCGCCGGCGCGAGTGCCTGCAGTGCGAAAAGCGCTTCACCACCTACGAACGCATCGACGAAATCCCCTACATGGTCATCAAGAAAGATGGCCGCCGCGAGAAGTTCGAGCGCCAGAAGGTGCTGAACGGACTGCTGCGGGCCTGCGAAAAGCGTCCCGTCTCCATGTAGCAAGCTGGAGCAGATCGTCAACGACGCCGAAGGTCTGGTGGTCGATTCGCCCGAGCGCGAGCGCACAGCCAGCGAGGTCGGCGAGCTGATCATGAATCGGCTGAAGCGCATCGACAAGGTCGCCTACGTACGGTTTGCCTCGGTGTACCTCGATTTCAAGGACGTTCGCGAGTTCATGGAAGAGTTGAAGGAATTGCTGGATACCAAAGAAAACGGCAACAAAATCCAAGACCGTTAACTAGCACGACGAGAGCACATGGCATATACAGTTACGTTGATTCCCGGCGACGGCATCGGGCCCGAAGTAGTGCAGGCGACCGTTCGCATCCTGGAAACCACCGGCGTCAAATTCGAGTGGGAGAGTTTCGCCGCCGGCGCCGAGGCCTTCGCGAAATACCAGGAGTACATCCCCAAGGAACTGACCGAGTCGATTGAGCGCACGCACATCGGGCTCAAAGGGCCGGTCACGACTCCGGTGGGTGGAGGCTTTTCCAGCATCAATGTTGCCCTGCGCAAGAAGTTCGAGCTGTTCGCCAACTTCCGGCCCATCATCAACCTGCCGGGCGTGCCGACGAAGTATCCGGGCGTGGATTTGATCGTGGTGCGCGAGAACACCGAAGGGCTGTACTCGGGCATCGAGCACGAAGTGGTGCCCGGCGTGGTGGAAAGCCTGAAGATCATCACCGAGAAGGCATCGACGCGAATCTCCAAGTTCGCTTTCGAATATGCGCGCAAGTTCAAGCGCAAGACGCATTCATGCCATTCACAAAGCCAACATCATGAAGATGTCCGATGGCCTCTTCATCAAGTGCTCGCGAACGGTCTCGCGCGGCTATCCCGAGATCATCTATGGCGAGCACATCGTGGACAACACCTGCATGCAGCTGGTGATGAATCCCGTACCAGTACGACGTACTGCTGCTGGAGAACCTGTACGGCGACATCATCTCGGACCTGTGCGCGGCATTTGTCGGCGGGCTGGGACTGGTGGCGGGCGCGAACTTCGGCACCGATTGCGCCATCTTCGAGGCGGTACACGGCTCGGCCCCCGATATCGCGGGCAAGAACATGGCGAACCCGACAGCCGTACTGCGATCGGCCGTGCTGATGCTGCATCACTTGGGCGAACACAGCGCCGCCAACCACATCAACGCCGCCCTGGCGCACGTTTACACCGCCAAAGAAGCACGTCACGCGCGATGTCGGCGGTACGGCCAGAACCAGCGAGTTCGCCGATGCCGTCATCGAGGCGCTGCAGACGATTCCAGTTCCGCCGCCGGTGACGCGGGAAGTGGAACTGTAACCCCGGGATACCGATCTCCCCTTCCGAGGACCATCGCAAGCGAAGCCCGTTCTGCGCCCGCATAAATGCCATTGCGAGCACCGAGCGGAGACCTCAGTGAATCGGTCGATCGACAATTTCAATCGGTATCCGGCGGCCGCGGATAGAGCGGCCGAATAGTCGTGTGAAGCGTTCCGGGCGCGCTAACCCGTTTGATACAATACGGCTACGATCGGCTCGTCGAGTATGAGCGTGGCCGTAGGGCAATTTCGCAGCGCATAACTCCTAGCGCAAATATCTAACTGGATTTACGGTTCCGCAGACGCTTGGGTAGCGTACGCCGAACGCAGTATTGACAGGAGCTTGTTCTGACCTCTCGGACGATTCCGTACAACCAGGCGCACCATCGCTTCGCGGTCTTCCTCGCGAGCATGACGTTGCGTGCTGATCGTGCTGGGAGCCATGGTCACAAGCCACGACGCTGGACTTTCGGTTCCCGACTGGCCTACCTCGTTCGGCTCGTTCTACAAGATTCCTCCGATGGTCGGTGGCGTGAAGTACGAACACGGCCACCGCATGTTTGCCGAGTTCGTCGGCCTGCTGATCATCGTGATGGCCGTGTGGACGCAGCGCGTCGAGAAGCCGCAAATGGATGAAAGCCCTCGGCTGGATCGCCCTCGGCGCGGTCGTTGGACAGGGCGTGCTGGGCGGCCTGACGGTGCTGTTCGGCCTGCCGTGGTACATCTCAACGGCGCACGCCACGCTGGCGCAAACGATCTTCTGTGTCGTGACGGCGATGGCGCTCTTCACCAGCAGAACGCTGGCTGCAGGACGCCGAACCCATCGCGGAAGATCGGTCTGACCCCGAGCACTCCGTCGCTGACTGCCCTCGCCGCGGCTTGTGTCTGGGTGCAGTTGATTCTCGGCGCGGCCTTCCGCCACACCGGAATTCGCCTGCTGCCGCACGTCATCGGCGCCTGCGTGGTAACCGCAATGCTCTGCTGGACGGTGGTGCGCATTCTGACGCGCTATAACAATGCCGGCGCAGTTGCGGCGTCCGGCGCAGTTGATCCTGGCGATGCTGATGGTTCAACTTGGCCTCGGATTCGCCGCCTACACCAGCCGCCTCATCTGGATGCTGAATGCTCCGGCGCCAGCCACGTACGTCGTGATCAGCACAGTCGCGCACGTGGCCGGTGGAGCAATCGTGCTGGCGACCTCCGTTGTGCTCGCCATCCAGAGCCACCGCATGATTCGCGCCGGCGGACAAGAAAGCGTTATGGCAACCACTTCACGAAAGGCCGTGGCGGCATGAGCACAGCCACTCAGCCGTTGGCGATTCCCCGCGACGGTCTGTCGGCCTTGCTGCGCGACTATTCCGTGCTGGTGAAGTCTCGCGTGACGACGCTCATCATCCTCACCACGTGGTGCGGCGCGTATCTCGCGGCGGTGAAGTCCGGCATTCCAGGGTTGTCATGGGCCGTCTTCAACGCACTTATCGGCGTCGGCCTGGTGAGCGCTGGCACTGCCGCCATCAACGAAGTCATGGAGCGCGACCTCGACGCGCACATGCGGCGCACCGCTCTGCGTCCGCTGGTGACAAAGAGCCTGAGCGTGATGCATGCCTCGACGATCGCCTTCGGCATGACTTTCGGCGGACTGGTTTACCTCTGGTTTGCGACAAACTGGCAGGCTGCCCTGCTCACCGCGCTCACATCGGCGAGCTACCTGCTCGTCTACACACCGATGAAGCAGGTGCACCCCATCTGCACGTTCCTGGGCGCGTTTCCCGGGGCGATGCCTCCGCTTCTCGGATGGGTGGCCGTGCGCGGCCGCATTGATCCCGAAGCGATCGTGCTGTTCGCCATCATGTTCTTCTGGCAGTTCCCGCATTTCCACTCCATCGCGTGGCTGTACCGCGAAGACTACGAGAACGCCGGCGTGCGCATGTTGCCGGTCGTCCACAGCGACGGCCGCTCCACCGTCCGCGCCATCGTGCTCTATGCAGTCGCGCTGGTGCCGGTCACGCTGGCCCCCACGTTGATGGGCATGGCCGGATGGACCTACTTCGCCGGAGCGCTGCTGCTGGGCTGCGGGCTGTTGTGGTTCAGCCTGCGCATGTGGACCATGAAGCTGGCCCCGATTGCACCTGATTCAAAAATTCGCGCCCGTCACCTACTGCAAGCCACCGTGATTTATCTGCCGCTGCTGTTTGCGCTGATGATGCTCAACCGCGCGGCATAGAATAGAAGCAGAGTGAATTCAACAGACAGCCATACCAGCGTCAGACACACCTACAACCGGCACGCAGCCGCACACGTCAGCATCGCCTGTCATTCAGTTGCAGGACCTGCGCCATCAGTACGGTGAGCGCACCGCACTGGCTGGCGTGTCGTTTGAGGTTCGTCCTGCCGAGATCTTCGGACTGCTCGGCCCCAACGGCAGCGGCAAGACCACGACCTTTCGCATCCTCTCGACGTTGATGGTTCCCTCCGGCGGCCGTGCGCTCATCATGGGACACGACGTCGCCAAAGAACCGGGCAAAGTTCGCAGCCAGATCGGCGTCGTCTTCCAGGAGCAGAGCATCGACATCAAGCTCTCGGCGGAAGAGAACCTGATGCTGGTCGGCCACGTGTACGGACTGCACGGCGCAGCGCTGAAGGCACGTGTCGCGGAAATGCTCGCGCGCGTCGGCCTCGCCGACCGCACCAAAGAAAAAGTCGAGACTTTTTCCGGCGGCATGAAGCGCCGCCTCGAGTTGGCGAAGGGTCTGCTCCACCATCCGTCCGTTCTGCTGCTGGACGAGCCGACTACCGGCCTCGATCCCGGCGCGCGCCGCGATTTGTGGCAGTACCTCCAGATCCTGCGCGATGAAGAACACGTCTCGGTTCTGGTCACCACGCACCTGATGGAAGAGGCCGCGCGCTGCGATCGCCTGGCGATCTACGCCGAAGGCAATGTGGTCGCACTGGGCACTCCGGCCGAATTGAAGAGCGAAATCGGTGGCGACGTGATCCTGCTGGAAGCGGACGAGCCTGACGCACTGGCGCAGCACATCGAACAGCGCTTCGGATTGCAGGCCGCGGTCATCGACAACAAAGTGCGACTCGAGATCGAGCACGGACACCGCTTCGTTACCGATGTGGTCGAAGCCTTCCCCGGCGAAATCGAGGGCGTATCGGTGCACAAGCCGAGCCTCGAAGACGTCTTCATCCGCCGCACCGGGCATCGCTTCTGGACGGAGCAGGAAGAAGACAAGAATTGAACCACAGAGACACTGAGGAAGAGCTTGAACGAGCTGAATCAATTCCGTGTCTCAGTGTCTCCGTGGTGGATTAGTTATGGCAACAAACTGCATCTTACCGGCACTCCTGCACGCTCCCGCCCGCGTGGGCATCGTGCTTCCCTCGATTTCCCTGTGGTGGCGCGAGATCGTCCGCTTCTACCGCCAGCGCAGCCGCGTGGTCGGCGTCGTCGCCTCACCGCTGCTCTTCTGGCTGGTGATCGGCTCGGGCTTCGGCTCGTCGTTCCGCTCCTCGGGCGCGGGCGGCCAGCACTATCTCGACTACTTCTTCCCCGGCGCGCTCATCATGATCGTGCTCTTCACCGCCATCTTCACCATGATGACCGTGATCGAAGACCGCAAGGAAGGCTTCCTGCTCTCGGTGCTGGTCGCGCCCGTCAGCCGCTCGGTGATCGTGCTGGGCAAGGTTCTCGGCGGAGCCACGCTGGCCACGCTGCAAGGACTCATCTTCCTCGTCTTCGCGCCGTTCCTCGGAATTCACTTCACCCTCGTCAGCTTCGCGCTGACCGTCGCTGGTGATTTTCCTGGTGTCGTTTTCGCTGACCGCGCTCGGCTTCATCATCGCCTGGCCGATGGACTCGACCGGCGGCTTCCACGCCGTCATCAACCTGTTCCTGATTCCGCTGTGGCTGCTGTCGGGCTCGATGTTCCCGCTCGCCGGCGCGTCCATCTGGATTCGCGCCCTGATGCGCATCAACCCGCTGACCTACGGCACCGATGCGCTGCGCATGCTGCTCTACCCGGGAGAACTTGGCGACAATTCTGCCGCTCGAGAACGAACCTGCTCGTGCTGGCCGTGTTCGCGCTGGTGATGTTCAGCTTCTGCTTCCTGGTGGCCAACCGGCGCAGCACCAAGCCGGGCGTCTAGATCGCCATGCCATTGGGCCCTACATTCTTCCCTGCCCTCAACGCCGTGCCTCAACGGCACCAGCGCCGTGCTCATCGGCGCGGGCTACTACTGCATCAAGACCGGACGCCGCGAGGCCCACAAGCGCTTCATGCTGACGGCCTTCGTCACCTCGACGCTGTTCCTCATCTCGTACCTCTACTACCACCTGGTGCTGCGCGCGGGCGTCACGCATTTCAAGGGCGAGGGCATCTGGAGGCCGATGTACTTCGCCATCCTGCTGTCGCACACGTTTCTGGCAGTGGTGGTCGTCCCGTTCATCCTGGTGACGCTCTACCGCGCGCTCAAGGGTAACTTCGCCCGTCACAAGGCCATCGCGCGCTGGACCTTCCCCATCTGGCTTTACGTGTCGGTGACCGGGGTCGTGATTTACGTGATGCTGTACAAGATTTTCGTCGCGGTAGCTGTCCCGCCGCTTTCTGATATTCTTTGCCTTTCCCGGTCTGTTGTCCGTTCTGTGGCAGGTGCGGCGTGGACCGCGCGCATAGCTGGCGAGGCTGACCTCCGCCCGCAGGCGTTCCACTCAAATTCATCGTTCAAGATAGGAGCGGTTCTCATGGCACGAGGCGTCAACAAAGTTATTCTGCTCGGCAACCTGGGCAAGGACCCGGAAGTGAAATACACGCCAAGGCGGCATGCCGTCGCCCGTTTCTCGCTCGCTACCACTCGATCGCGTCAAAGACAAAGACGGCAACTGGCAGGACAAGACCGAGTGGCACAACGTCATGGCCTTCCAGCGCACCGCCGAAATCGCCGCCGAGTACCTCAAGAAGGGCCGCACGGTTTACATCGAAGGCCGTCTGCACAACGACTCCTGGGACGACAAGGAAACCGGCCAGAAGAAGTACAAGACCGAGATCATCGTCAACGATCTGGTCCTCCTCGGCGGCGGCCAGCGCGAGGGCGGCGAAGGTGGAGGCGGAGGCTACAGCGGCTCCAAATCGCGGCGGCGCGAAGGTCAGCAACAACCTCGACCAGCGCACCCCCGACCACGACGAAGCCCCGGCGCCGACTGGTGAGATTACGGACGAAGACATTCCGTTCTAAACCGTGCGACAGTACCGATTCGGACCTGCTGGTGGGTGCAGGTCCGAACTTGGAATAGTCCCTTGAGCATTGGACTGCAAGGCGATACTAATTCGCCTTTGCGGTTCCTGCTCCCATCACCTTCTTCTGCAACTCCGGCGGGAGCGCGTGATAGAGCGCCAGGAAGGTCCCGTTGGTCCAGCCGAAGCCGATCAGGTTTTCGTGATAGCCCGCCAACACCGGAGCCTCATCGCTTCCGGTCACCACGTTGTACTTCTCGCGGATGGTGCCCGTGCGCTGGTAGTTCTGGTTGATGGTGTCGAGGAACTCAACCGACACTCGGTCGGCATCGGCAGTGTAGCCGAAGCGGCGCATGCCTTCGACGGCGAGCAGGTTGGTGGGGGCCCATCCGTAGGGCAGGTCCCACTGCACGCCGGTCTGCTGATCGCTCATGGCGAGTCCGCCCTCGTGCTCGAAGATGCCAATATTCTTCACCACCGCCTTGGCCTGCTCGGGCGTGGCGAGGCCGACCCATAGCGGATAGAAGGCCGTCACGTAGTTGTAGGTGGACTGCTTGCCGGTGGTGAAGTCCCAGTCGAAGAACATGCCCTTGTCGGCGTTCCACAGATAGTTGTTGATGAGCTTCTTGCGGGCCTCGGCCGCCGCCTTCCACTTCTTCGCGTCAGCTGGGCTTGCCCAGCAGGGTCGCCATCTCGGCCAGGTCCATCTCGGCCTTGTAGAGCAGGCTGTTGAGGCAGACGGGCGCGTAGTGATGGGTGGAGCCGTCGAAGGGCCCCCAGCGGAACGACGGATCGAAGCCCGACTCGCGCATGGCGCGGTCGCCCTGGTAGAAGTCGGCGGTCAGCTTCACGGCGTGAGCGTCCGGACACGCTTTGTTGTCGCATAGCGGCACCATCAGCTCGGGGCCGATTCCCTTCTGCAGCGTGGGCGCGATGTAGTCGTTCTGCGCTTCCGCCTCGGGATGCTTGAGCAGCCAGTCGGCGATGGCGGCGTAGTACTCAGGATGGTCGGCGATGTCGGGCACGGGGCCTTCGCCGACGTCGAAGTAGCGCGCCAGGCCGGTGTCGCCCGCGAGCTTGGGAGGCTTGGTCCAGAGATCGTGATCGCGGACGGCGTATTCGTAGGCGCGGGCAAGCCACTTCTTGTCGTCGTGTCCGGCCTTTTTGTCGGCGGCGTACTGGGCCATGATCATCGAGGTCAGGAACGGCGGCTGCGAGCGCGTGAGGTAGTAGGCGCGGTTGGCATTGAGCACGGCGCCGTAGTTCTCGATCTCGTAGAAGAAGTTCTCGATGATGCCGCGCGCGTAGTCGCGCTCGCCGTCTTCGAGCAGGCCGACGATGATGAAGTAGCTGTCCCATCCGTACATTTCGTTGAAGCGGCCGCCGGGCACGACGTACTTGTTGGGCAGATAGAGCAGGCCGTGCGCGTTCAGGTCGGCTACCGGGATGGTGCCGAGGCCGGTGATCTTCTTGGGCAGGTTCTCGACCTTTACGCCGCACTTGCTGAGGGCCGCAACCGCCGGAGGAACCGTCACTCCGTAGGGCAGGTAGAGCACCGAGGTCGCGCCTGCTCCGAACTTGGGGTCGGAGATGGAGGAGCACTCGTTCATCGAGCGGCCGAGCGTGTTCCAGGCGTTCTTGATGTAGGGGAGGATGTTTTCGCGCGGGGCGGCTGGGGTGGTTTGCGCAATGGCCACCACCTGCGCCGACGACAGAAATAGCGCCAACAGCGCAACGCGAGATCGCAGGTTGCGAGAGAGAGGAGAAGGTCTGCTACTCAAGGATTGCATGTCGCCGGATTATAGCTGGTGGCTAGTCATTCTGCAGAGTGCACTCGACCTTCAACTCGCTACAGACATTCTGGATGCTGTTGACCACCAGCGACGTTGCGCTGGGTTGCGCCGGGTCGAGCGTTGAGGCCACCACGAGTTGGGTGAGCTTGTCACCCAAGGGATTCGCCTGCAGACTGGCGGTCTGAGTGCCGTTGGTGAAGGCGACGATGCGCTGGCGGGGATTCTGCTCGAGGAGCTTGACCTGGGAGGCGTGCGCCTGCATCCGCTGCATTGCGGTTTCGTACACTTTCTGCGCCGGCGCTTCGATGACCACCGTGGCAACGTCGTAGCCGCCCTGGCCGTTGGCGCCCTTCTGCTGCATCTGCTGGATGCGGCCGGAAACGGCGCGGGCGACAGCGACCCATTGGGCATGGGCGGCGAGCGCGGTCATCAGTACAGTCAGCGCAAGGAAGGCTTTGGTCGATGGAACTCGCATAAGGACTCCTTGGGTTTTGCGGCACGACGCTGCCCGCATTTTCGTGCGTAAGAAGTTGTAAGTTTAAGGCCAGCCAGAAGTCAAGCGGCGAATAGGAACAGACAACGGGTTACGGAGTACAAAAGGGCACAGCTGCAGCTGTGCCCGGTATGAATGGATTATGAGTCAGTGCGCCGGGCGGCCCGGCATGAGACCGGGCCGCGCGAGCCGGCGCGAAGAGCCTTTTACGCGTAGTACGCAGCGTTCTTGTCGATGAACTCGGCCTTGTCGGCCGGGACTTCATCGTTGGGGAAGATGGAGTTGGTCGGGCAGACCGGCACGCAAGCGCCGCAGTCGATGCAGCCGTTGGGATCGACGTAAAGCTGGGTCTCGGCCTCGAACTTCTCCTCGTCCTTCTTGGGGTGGATGCAATCGGTCGGACAAGCTTCCACGCAGAGTTCGTCTTTGGTGCAGGTATCAGTAATTGTGTACGCCATGATTGCTGTTCTCCTCGATCTGGATCTCGCCTGCCACCCTCACCGGCAGCAGCCTTGGCGGTTCTTCCGCCAATTTCAATGTACAAAGTAAGCGCACAGAGGGTCGGTGATGTTCGTCACCCAACTGTTGTGAGCGAACGCACAACACGGTCAGCGCGGCCCATGGGCGACCATTTGCGTCCGAGTTTACAACATCTTGGTAAGTTGGTACATTCGTACCATGAAGGAACAACCCGAACACCCCATCGTCGTGGAACGCGTGCAAACCGGCGTACGCATGGAAAAACGCCTACTGAAGGTCCTGAAGGGCCTGGCTGAATTGAAAGACATGACTCTGGGCGACTTGCTGGAAGGCATCGTGCTGCACGCCTTCGAAGGCAAGGCGCCGTTTGGGGAATCGACCCTGAAGGAAATCGAGAAACTGCGCAGCATCTACGGCCTGACGCTGAAAGCGACCGACAGCCATCAGTTGAAGGAGAAGCGGAAATGAACCACGTACTGGCCTTTTCCCTGCTGACCGCCGTTGCCGGCGTCGTAGCTTCGTCTGCGCCTCAGGCCCGGGCCACAGACACCACAAAGCCGGCACATACCCACGAGGCATTCAGCTTTGTCGTATCGGCGCCCTATGCGGACGTCTTCCCGCTCTTCGGTGCCTACGAGGAAAGAAAATGGGCCCTAGGCTTCGAGCCGAAATTTGTCCATCCGGTTCCCGCACACGATCAGCCCGGCATGGTATTCACCACGGAGCAGGAAGGCATGCCCCGGGTGTGGGTCAACACTGCCTTTGACGCCGCCACCGGACATGTCCAGTACGTTTACTGGATCGCCGATGTCATGACGGCGCTGATCGACATTCACGTCACAAGGTCGGGAACCAACGAAACCAAGGTGGATGTTGTTTACGAACGCACGGCGCTGCGCCCCGAAGCCAACGAGCAGGTCGTCCGCATGGCCCAGGCCGACGCCAATAGCGGACCCCGATGGGCGGAGATGATCAACGGATTTTTCGCCCGGACAGGTTCGAAATAGCCCACCTAGGTCACAGACGGGCGCAACTCGGCACCGCCGTTCCAATCTGGGAAGGTCAGGTTACTTTAGTTTTTCCGTGCTGTTGATTTTGCTAGCTTCGTGGGCCGCCGCTGCGTTATAGCTGGGTTGTGAGGCGACGGGATTAGTGTCGCCTGCACCCGGGTGCGCACATAACGCCCCCGGAAGGGCTCTTTGACAATTCGATTTCGGAAGCCATCGGAAGCTGCCCTGAAGAAAATCGCCGGTACATCCGCGCTAATTAAATTCTTTATTTTCTATTAAGTACTGATAACCTCAATCGATCTGCGACTTTATACCCAAAAGCATACCTAAACGACTGATTCCATTGGGT
This sequence comes from uncultured Acidobacteriaceae bacterium, assembly GCA_963751155.1. Taxonomy (GTDB): domain Bacteria; phylum Acidobacteriota; class Terriglobia; order Terriglobales; family Acidobacteriaceae; genus DASRAA01. The sequence goes on from CAVVTL010000014.1 coordinate 409,018, forward strand.
GAGAGGGGAGGGGGGGTACCACATCCGTCGGAGCGGATGAGACGTCGGCATACAAGCCAATCCGGGCCGTATCGCGACAGGGTTTAGATTTCGCGGCGGCCTTCGAGTGCCTTTTGCATCGTCACTTCGTCGGCGTATTCGATGTCGCTGCCGGCGGGAACGCCGGTGGCGATGCGGGTGACCTTCACGGCGGCAGATTTGAGCAAGCGCGAGATGTAGTTCGCCGTGGCTTCGCCTTCGACCGTGGGATTGGTGGCGAGGATGAGCTCGTCCACGTTGCCGGCTTCGACGCGGCTGACGAGGTTGGCAATGCGCAACTGGTCGGGGCCAACCCCGTGCAGCGGAGAAAGCGTCCCATGCAGCACGTGGTAGACGCCGTTGTAGTTGCGCGTCTTTTCGATGGCGGCGATGTTGGTGGGCTCTTCGACCACGCACACCAGTCGCTGGTTGCGAGTGGGACTTGCACAATAGACGCAGGGATCAACGTCGGTGATGTTGTTGCACACCGAGCAGAGATGCAGGCTGGCCTTGAGGTCGCGAATGGCGTCGGCGAGTTGCTCGGCATCTTCGTCGGTGGAGCGCAGGATGTGGAAGGCGAAGCGCTGCGCCGTCTTGCTGCCCACGCTGGGCAGCTTCTTGAATTCGTCAATCAGGCGAGCCATCGGCTCGGCAAATCGGGACAAAGGAGACCTCGTAGTACAGTTCGAGTGGCGTTCGTTACATTCCCGGGAGGCCGAGCCCGCCCAGCATGCCGCCGAGGCTCGACTTCATGGCGTCTTCGACCTTCTGCGAGGCGGCGTTGACGGCGGCCGTGATGAGGTCTTGCAGCATCTCGATGTCGCCGGACTTCACGACGTCCGGCTCAATCACCACGCTCAACACCTGCTTCTGGCCGTTCATCTTGACGGTGACGCTGCCGCCGCCCGAGGACGCCTCGACCACGGTCTGCTGCATTTTCTCCTGGAGCTTTTCGGCCTGCTCCCGGGCCTGCGCTAGCATTTCCTGGATATTCATTCCGCTCATGGTGTTCCAACTCGTGCGGGATTTCCGGCTTACCCGCGCTCCTTGTGGTCGATCACGGAGCGGATTTCCGCTCCGAACTTCTCCTGCATGCGCTGCACCACCGGATCAGACATCGCCCGGCTGCGCGCACCCGCTCCGTTGCCGGACGCGGCGCTCGAGGCCGCAGGCTTGGGCGCAAACTGCGCTCCGCCGCTGACCATCTTGAGCTTCATGGGCTTGCCGGACGCTTTCGCCAGCGCTTCGGTCACGATGCGCCGGGCACTTCGCCCATCGCCACGTCGCACATGACTTGCGACATCGCGACTTTCACGGTGACTTCGTTGCCGCGCTGGACCATTCGCCGGATTCGAGGTTGTGCGCCAGCATCTGCTGGTTGGCCTCCTCCAGGGCCGCAAGAACATCGTTGCGGAGCGCGTCGATCGACAGCTCGGCAGCTTCCGGCAACGGTGGCGGCTCTTCGGCAACGGCGACGCAGCGGATGCCCATGACGACCTCCGGCTTCGGAAGCAGACTGAACGTCTCGATGGAGCCGACATCGACGGCTGACCAGACGGAGCGGTAATTGCCGGCGCTTCGGCCTTGGGATCGCTCTTGCGGCTGCGATCGGCTTCGAACGGCGACGGGCCTTTGAACGGCGAGACGGCTGCAGTGCGAGAAGACGCGACGCTCCGGCAGCCGACGGACGGGCAGCGGGCAGCGGTGCGCGCGAGGCGATGGACTTGCCGGACCGGAGGACGCACGCCTCGGGCGGGCGCCGGCACCTGATCGCGCCGCTTCCCGCTCAGCAACTGTTCGAGCGGCAACAAGCGCTGCGCGTGAACCAGCTTCAGCAAGCCGAGTTCGAGATGGAAGCGCTGCTCCTGCTTGTAGCCGAGGTCGGAGTGCGTGCGCAGCATGATCTGCAGGAAGCGCGTCAGGTCTTCTTCGCTGAATAGGTCGGCCACGCGCGAGACACGGGCACGCTCGTCGGAGGAAATCTGCAGCAGCGGCGAATCGCTACCCGCCACCTTCGCGACCATCGCGTTGCGCAGGAAGCGCACCATCTGGCGCGCGAAATGCTGCGCGCTCTGGCCTTCGACGAGCAAGCCGATCGACCGTGCGCAGCACGTCTTCGCTGGAGTTGCGGGCCACGGCGTCCATCATGTCTTCGAGAATGTCGGAGCCGACGGTGCCGACCAGCCCGCGCACCACGTCGGCGCTGAGCGTGTCGCCGCAACTGGCGATGGCCTGGTCCATGATGCTGAGGGCGTCGCGCATGGAGCCGTCGCCGGCTTCGGCGAGCATGGCGAGCGCGTTGTCGTCGGCGTGGATGCCCTCTTGCTTGGCGATGTCGCGAAGCTGGCCCACGATGTCGTCGAAGCTGACGGCGTGAAAGCTGAAGTGCTGGCAGCGCGAGCGGATGGTCTGCGGAATGTCTTCGGGCTGGGTCGTCGCCATCATGAAGATGACGTGCGACGGCGGCTCTTCCAGCGTCTTCAGCAGCGCGTTGAAGGCGGCGTCGGTGATCTGGTGGGCTTCGTCGAGGATCCAGATTTTGTAGCGGTCGCGCGCGGGACGGTAACGCGCGGCGTCGCGCAGTTCGCGGATCTCGTCGATGCCGCGATTGGTGGCGGCGTCGATCTCGATGACGTCCACCGCGTTGCCGGCGCGAATCTCGGTGCAGGAGTCGCAGACGCCGCAGGGCTCGGGAACCGGATGATCTTTGGACCGGCAATTCAGCGCCATGGCCAGGATGCGGGCGATGGTGGTTTTGCCGATGCCGCGGTGCCCGCTGAAGATGTAGCCGTGGGCGATGCGCTGCTGCTCGATGGCGTTCTTCAGGGTGCGGGTGACGTGGTCCTGACCGATGACGTCGGCGAACTTCTGCGGCCGGTATTTGCGGGCTAGAACCTGATAACTCATGGAAGGAAGTCTTGATTATACGGTGTGGAGCTGTGGAAGCAGTTCCTGGCCACGGCTATTTCTTGCAGCCGGGCTCGCTGTAGCCGTCGAGTTGCAGCACGCGCGGAGCGGAGTTGCGCTCGACGGAACTGACGTTCTGCACGAAACCGGCGCGGAACTCCTGTCCGGTGGTGGGCGGCACTTCGATGCAAACGGCAAGCACCGATCCGGGAGCGTACTTCTTGGCGGGCGCGGGAGAACAGGGCTTGGCACCACAACTTCCGCCATACATATAGGCTGGACTGAGCTGCGGACTATATTCTGTTACTTCAATCCATTGACCCTGTTTCTTAACGTAAAACTTGAAGTCTGCTGAAGGAGCGGCGCAAGCGAATCTCATCGTGAGCCGCAAACACGGCCCATACTCCTGACCGTCACCTCATGACTCGTTTTCCAAGCTGATCCAGTGTTCGGTGCCGACAGGTTGCTTGTCGGCAAACACGGTCGCCTTGCAGGGAGAACCCGCCGGCTCCGCTGAACATATCCGTCGGGTAGTTTGTGACCGGTGGAGAACTCACCGCATACCGGCGTCGCCGGAGCCGCCCTTGTCCGGCGCTACTACTCCCGGCGGCGCGACCACTCCAATCGGTGATGACCGTGCCCTTCGAGATATCGAACAAATCTGACCCGCTGATTTGGCTGGGACTCAGCAGGCTGGCGTGAGCCACGATGGCCGCCGCCTCGGACGACTTCTGGGCGGCATCAACCTTCAGGGCTAGTTTGCGGGCAGCCGCAGCATCGCGAACCTGGGTGTCGCGAGCGATGGTCGCCGCGTCTTTGCCGGAGCTTCGATCGACCTCGAGAATTTCGTCCTTTTCCAGCTGCTGGTTCTCGGCCAGTTGTGCGGCGGCCTGAGCACTGATGGCGGTGATGACCAGCTTTCGTTCGAACTCGGCACGAGCATCGGCAGCTTCGGCCTCTGCCTTGGCCGACTTTGGCTTCGTCGAGCGCGACGCGTAGCTTCTGGTTGAGTTCTTCCGCCTGCTTGCGGCCGCGTTCCTGTTCTTCGGCAAGTTTCTGCTGCAGCCTCGCGCAATTTGTCAGACTGCAACGCGCCGAGCCTGTTCGGCGGAGGCGCGACGCTGCTGGTAGATCGCGTAGCCGCCAAACCCAATGGCCAGCAGGAAGGCCGTGCCTAGAACCGCGGCGACCATGCGGGCGCGGCGCAGTTCCCTTCTCTGGCGCTCCTTCTCGGCTTCGATGGCGGCGTCGCGGGCCTGTGCGGCTCTCTTCCAGGAAACTTGATGGCAGCGTCGAAGCCGGGACGATAGCGTTCTCCCCACGCGGCGTTGGGCTGCCGCTTCTGCTGCCAGTCGAGCGTGAGCGACAGCTCCGGGTCGGTCATCAGCCCGGCTGCGCCCTTGGCGTGGAGCGTGGCGTTCTCCACCAGGCGCTGGTACTGCGTCGCGGAGTCGGCTTCGTCGTCCACCCAGGCCTTCAGGCGGTTCCACACGCGCATCAGGCTCTCGTGCGAGATGTCGATGACCGTGTCCGGCGCGATGGTGTCCGAGACCGGCGGCATGACGAACGAGCGGCTGGGCTTGCGGAAGGCGGCGAGAACGGAGGTCAGTTCTTCGAGGCTCACGCCGGTGATGGCGCAGAGCGTGGCCGCACTGGTGGGACGGCGGATGCCGCGGGCGTCGGTGCCCTTGTCGGTGATGGCCTGAAAGACCTTTTCGCAGATCGTCTTCTGCTCGTCGCCCTGCAATTCGCCGTAGGCTTTTTCGGCGTGGTAGTCGAGGGCATGGGTCATGGTGCCGATGGCTTCGTAGTGCGGCAGGTCCATGGCACCGGCGCCGCCCTGGCGCTGCCACTCAGCCCAGGTGCGGTTCAGAGCGTGTTGCAGGATGGAAAGCTGGTCGGGGTTATCGCCGACGTCATTGACCAGGCGCGTGAGCAGGATCGGGCTGATTTCGCCGCCGGCAACGGCGACCGGGCCGGCGATGGCGGAGCGGCGCTCGTCGCGCGACATGCGCGGAACAAGATACTGGCCGCGGTTGATGGCCTCGGGCAGTCCCGGAAATTGCGCGCAGTCGCCGAGGAAGTCGGAACGCATGGTGATGACGACGTAGATGGGATGCGGCGATGCAGCGGCTTCCAGAAGCAGGTTGACGAACGCGACGGCCTTCTCGTCGGTGCCCTGGGCACCGTCGGAGGACAGGCTGCAGGTTGCGATAGCGGAAGAGTTCCTCGAACTGGTCCACGATCACCAGCAGGTTGGGAGGGTCATCGGAAACGGCCTGTTCGTAGGCGTCCACCAGGCCGAGCTTGCTCATGCGCAAGGTGGCTTCGACGATCTCCTCGACCGACATTCCTTCGACTTCAGGGGTGCGGAAGAGGCCGTCGGGCTGCACCAGGGACTGCGCCATCGCCTTGATGGGATCGCTGCCCGGACGGAAGTGCGCCATGCGCCACGACGTTCCGGCGGAGGACATCAGGCCGCGACGCAGCGCGGGCTTGAGTCCGCAATTCACCAGCGACGACTTGCCGCTGCCCGAGGTGCCGACGACCGCCAGGAAGCGGTTGGCCGCGAGCTTGTCGATCATGGTGTCGATCTGGCTCTCGCGACCGAAGAAGAGGTGCTGCTCGCTCTCGTAGAAAGGACGCAGGCCGGGAAATGGATTGGCCAGCCTTGCGCCAGTGACCAGCAGCGGCGCTCACGCCTTCGCCTTTCCGGCGACGGGCGTCGACGAACTCAGCCATGGCGGCGTCGGTGAACCCTTGCAGGCAGTTGATGAGTCGGGGCTCCTCGAGGTCGACGAGGTCGGTCTTGTCGCCGGTCGATGGCTCGGCGAGATAGGTGAACGGCGTCAGCGGCGGCTTGCCGGAGCGATAGCCCGGCGACTTGCGGATTTCGGCGTCGACCGAGCGCTTCCAGGCATCGTCGCCCGCGCCGTAGAAGACGACGGCCGCATCGCAGGCGGCGAGCATGTCCTGATTCGATTGGCGGACCGTGGCGGCGTCTCCCTCGAAGGCGGGATACGCTGGAGTCGATTCCCTGGCTCTTGAGAAACTTGCGCAGTGGGATCGTCGCCTTGCGGTCACGCTCGTCGCAGATGATGTAGACCAGCTTGCTGCCTGGTTCGCCCGGATCCTGCGGAGCTGGAGGCGGCGGCGGAGGCGTCTCCAGTTTCTTGAGGGCCGCGTGAACGGCGGCTTTCAGCTCCTCCACGTCGCCGGTGATGAGGTCGGCGCCCGACTGAGACTGTGGATCGCGCAGACAGCAGGTCGATAAACTCCTGCTGGCGAGGTGAACTCGACTTGGTTCCGGCGGGCAACCAGATGATGCGCTTGAGGCCGAAGATCTTGCAGTACTCGATGGCCAGTTCGTTTTCGAGGACGGTGACGGACTTTTCGCTGGGGCCATCGGGAACCATTCCGTACTGGCTCCCGATGATGTGCACGGAGAGCTTGCAGCGGCCTAACACGGCCGCCAGTTCGCCGATGAAGCTGGCTTCATCCGTCGGCAACTGCACGTCCGCCAATGTCGGATAGCCGTGCAGACGGAGGTCGGCGATGACCGCCTCGCGATCTTCGCGGCGGTCGCCGCTGCAGTCGGCCATGAATACGGAAGGCTTTTCCGCAGCCGTGCCGCGCCTGAGGTTCGGGGCTGGCCGCTGCCTGCACATCCATCTTCTTGATCAGTTCGGCGACGTCGAAGGCCAGCTTGGCCATCTTGAGGTTGAACTTCTGGGTGAATTCTTCACCGTAGGCGGGATCGAGTTCGAGCGGAGTCTGCTGCTCGTCGAAGATGAAGAAGGGGTAGCCCAGGGCCATCTTCATCACGTCGGGGAGGGCGTTCTCGTTGTCCACCGGAATCTTGATGACCTTCAGCACGCGCGACTTGTTGTCGACCAGGATGCCGCCAGTCGTCTCGGCGGTCTTGCAGAACTCCTTGACTTCGCGGGTACACCACTCCGACTCGACGTAGCGAGGCGTCAGAACGGAAACCAGCAAGGCGGTCTTGGGAAACTGCTGGATGATCTCGTCGGCGAAGATGTCGTTGCCCGTGAGCTTTACGTCACGCCAGATCTCGGCCTTGCGGCCCAGTCGCATGCTGAGCATGGCCGACAGCGAGGCGTGGAAACGGCTGATCCAGCCCTGCTGATTGGGCGTCAGCGGCTCATTGTCAATGTGCGCGTAGCTGATGAAGACTTGTTTCTCGAAGGCCATCGCAAAGCATCGCCCGCACGTGCAGAGCTAGTGTCGCATATTTCGTCACCAGCTCATGCGGACGGCAAACTGAAATTGCCGCGGATTATGGGCCGACTTGATCTGGCCAAATTGCGAGTATGGCGTGACGCCATCGAGGCTGTAGGTGCTGATCGGGTTGTAGTAATTGGGGTGATTGAACAAGTTGTAGGATTCGGCGCGAAGGACAAGGACAAGTCGTCTCGCGGAGCTTGAACATCTTCTGCACCGCCATATCGTAGTCCACGTAGCCCGGACCGGTGAACTGGTTGCGCGCCGGAGTGTACCCAGGCACGGGGTACCAACCTGTGCCGCTGCGAATTCCAACCGTCGATCTGGATGATATATCGGCAGACTGGGCACCCGGCTGGCTGGCGCAGTCCTGCCCGGCAACGTGATTGCGGAGGTATTTCCGAATGTAGCGCGTACGGATTGCCGGTCGTCGTCAGATGCCCGTGAGTCTCACCCGCTGTGTGAGTTCGCCGGCGACGGGGCCGCTAAAGATGGTGAACGGCTGTCCGCTCTCGGCCGTCAAGACCCCACTCAGCTATCCAGCCACTGCGAAGCCTCGCGATGGTTTTGACGTCGGAATCTCCCACGTGTACTCCAGGATGAACCGGTTGGTTTGGTCGAAATCGGAGCGACCGTAGTCGTTTCTCAGGAAGTTATACGGGTCTTGCGGAATTGTGTAGGGCGTCACCTGCGCCTGCCCTGCGCCTGTGGTATTGACTCCGGCGGTCAAGCAGCCCTGGTAAGTGCTGAGAGATTTGCCGAGATCGCGCCCGGACTGAAAATCCCGACCGGCGGAGCGAAAACGCGTTCGAGTTGGTGCCCAGCGCGTAATAGAGCGGGATTGCCCGTCCCGTAGGACTGCAGGCCAAGTCACCTGGGTCATCAGCGGACCGGGAATCAGCGGGGCTCCCGCGCTCGAGGCGTTGTCGAGCGCTTTGGAATACGTGTACGACGCTCGCGCCTGAAATCCGTGCCAGCCTTTAGTGGTCACTTTTGCCACGAATGCGTTGTAGTTGCCGTAGCCGATATTGGCGGTCGTAAAAACGGGAACGTAGCTGAATGCATCGCACGGATTGCCAAACAAGCCCGGTGCCGAAGTTGGTACAAAACCACTCGTTGTTATAACCGGTGTTGGTCGTAGTGGGCAGGTTGCGCCATGAAATTGCCGATGTAGGCGACTTCCGCCGAGACATTCCGGGTGAGCTGGCGTTCTATTGAGAAGCTCACCTGCCGGGTTAGTGGATTGTTCAAATTGGACGGGTCGATCGCGCTCAGAGCGAACGGGACACTTGCAGCCTGCGAACTCGGAGTTTGATAGCTCGAACTGAGCAGGCTCGAGTTGCCCAGTCCGCACTGTCCGCTGGAGCAATAGAAGCTCGAAAAATTCTGCCCGTAAAGCGTCTGAGGATTCGTGGCGGATTTCGCCGTAGGGCGGTTAAAAGCCAGTTGCGCCATCAGGCTAGCTGGAATCTTGTCGTAATAGATTCCAAAACCGCCGCGAATCACGGTGTCGCCGCTGGGGGTTGACCAGGCGATTCCAACTCGTGGCTCAAAGTTCGTGGTGTTGGCAACGACAAAACTTCCGTTTCCGTTGGGACTGCAGGTCCACGGCAAAGGCGTGGTCAACCCATAGATCGATCCCATTCCGCTGAACCCTCGGTCGCACGGGTGGCCGAAAGTGTCCAGGACCTGAGTTTCATCCTGTCTGACCAATCCGTTCGCCGAAGGGTCGTAATTCCAGAGCTGGTGGTTTGTCTCTGACGACGGAGAAAAGTATTCGTATCGAATTCCGAGGTTGACCGTCAGGTTCGGCTTCACTCGCCAGGTGTCCTGCAGATATCCGGCTACAACGTAGGAATGAAATGTGGTGTTATACGGGCTGGGCTGTTTAATCGCATAGTCATAAGATGGGCTGGTAAATGCAGGCGGAAAGCAGCCGACGCAGGTCTCGCTGTCGCTGGTAAACTCGCCGATATCGCCGGAAACAACCATTCCGCGGCTGAAGCCGCTGTTGTCGAAGACATTCTGCAGCCGCTGTAACTCAAACCCGGAACGCACGGTGTGTTTTCCCTTGAACCACACAATGTTGTCCACCAGCTCGCCTTCGGTATCGCGGCGCTTTCCGGGAGAGCTGAGCGGCGCGCCGATTCGAGCAAAGGGGAACAACCCGTCCAGGGAAGGTGTGATCACTGGGACGCCAGTAAAGTAATAGGTCGGCGACCACACCGCGTCATTCCATCCTCCGAACGCCCCGTTTACTCCACTGCTGGCGCCGGCGTATTGCGGATCCAGACCTGACAGCAGATAGGTCTGCATGGGCCCGCTGGGCAGTCCCGCGCTCGCAGCATTAAACTGGGCGTCCTGTGGGGTTTCTGTCACCTGAAACCGGGTGAATCCGCCGCGCAGGACGTTGCTGAAATGATCTGAAAATCGATGCGTGAACGTAACCACGAGGTTCTGGTTCAGTACGGCACGCTGCGACCCATTCCCGGGATACGCCGATGAGTTGGGGAGCGTGTCATCGTGCAGTTGCGAGAGATTTTGCAGGTTATACCGAAACGTCCAATCTGTGCGGTCCGACTGGGTGAAATCCACCCGTCCCAGATAGTTGTCCACGTTGGTGTAGTTGGGGGCGTACCCGCGGTAGAACTCCAGAACATCAGGAACGGCGACCACGTTCGATTGCGGATACAGCGAAAGAACGCTCTGGGCAAACTGGGCATCCTGATAATCCGATGTGCCGGACTGAAACTCGCTCAGGTGGCTGCGATCATAGGAACTTGGTACCCGGTCGAAGATCGGATTGGGATTATTGATGCGCGTTCCTTCGTAGTCTCCAAACCAGTACCACCGCTTGAGAAAGGACCCGCCAGCCTGCGCCCCGAATTGCTGCGAGGAGAACGGCTGAGTATGGCTGTTGTCTTGCGCCAGGATGGATGCTGGATCAAAAAGTGGATTGCAGTTAGCCGTGTTGGGTGCCGAATTGGGGGTAGTGCAGTAGTTGACTCCATACTGTGGGTTCGCATTCAGCATCTGAACCGTCTTGACGTATTGGTTGTAAGAATTGGGCTCATAGATTGGCGAGTAGCCAGGGCCGTTGGTGTTAGAGGCAGCCGGCACGTTTAACGGCCCTGCGAATGCCGCCGCCTGATCGAAACCTGAGCCGTTATAAACCGACAGCGGTGAGCTGGCGTCGATCGAGTCGGTCGCGAAAAAGCCGAATGCGCTGCCATGAAACTTTGCGGTGCCCCGCCGGGTCACGACGTTGACCACGCCCCCCATGGTGCGTCCAAATTGCGCATCCGAAGTAGCGGTGACCACCCGGAATTCCTGGATCGCATCGTTTACCTGAAATGGAATGGCCTGGTTGCTGCTGGATGCCTGGTTGTCCATGCCATCGAGCAGGAACAAGTTCGCGGTCGGCCGCTGCCCGGAAATGCTGAAAGTCGTGTCTTTCAACTCCGACCATGCTGGAAGGTCATGCGCGCTGGAGTCCAGCAATCCCAGGACCAGAAAGTTGCGATTAAAGAAAGGAAGATTTCGCAATTGATTGCTGGTAATGACCGAACTGACCGCCGTGGACAGGGTGTCGAGCGGGACTCGCGGTGACTCGGCAGTTCCGCGCAGGGTTGCATGAGCTTTCTTTCCACCCGAACTGGAAGACGATGGCCCAGCTTGGGGAACGGCTGCTGGAGTCGCGTTGCCCTGCTGCGAAGCGCCTGACGGACTGGTGTTCTTCTCCTGCTCGGGCGAGCCGTCATCCCCGTCGCTCCGTCGACTGCCGGGAGCTTCCGGTCGACTCACAACGTAGGCAACCAGTCTTGGCTTGCGGGCTGAGGTGCGAACGAGGAAGCTTGATCCCGATTGTCCCAGCAGCGGCGGCACCCAATCTGATCTACCTGCGCGCTGTTGTCCAGGCCCATTACGCAGCGCCGAAACAGGACTTGGCGATTTGTCGGCAATAAACGACGGGAGGATGTGTCGAGTCTCTCCGACCTCGACGTCGAACTTCACTTTCTGCGGTGCAAACACCATCCCGGGCGCATCCACCGTAATGACATAGCCTTCGGCGGGTGCGACTTCGGCAAAGAAATAGAAGCCGTCGGAGTTGGTGGTGGTGGAACGTTCGACCCTCAGAGAGTCATTGTGCAAGGTAACCTGCACCCCAGGGACTGGAGTATCCTGATGGTCTTCAGCGTCACCACTAATGAGCGCCCGGTCCTGGGCCAAACTGACAGACGAGGCGACAATCACCAGCAAGGCTAGAAGCGTCCCGCGCCGCATAAGGAAAACCCCCAAACTTCTCCGTCCCACTGACGCAATGGGACGGATCGCAGTCGGGAAACGACCCAAAGTGGCTGGATTCCCGCAGTTTAACTCCGTCTACTGGCGACATTCACCACCAGTCACATTCGAATGGGAAGACATTAGCACACTTTGGCTCACACGGCGCCACTTCCGTTGGGGCGACGCAGCCTTCGTCCGATTCTGCGCACGCAACCATCGCGCTCGGCGGCGCTCAGGAGATTTTCGACAAAGAAAACGAGCTTCCATCTCGCCTTGACGGGACTAATTCGTTTGAATTGTGGAATCACCGTATTCACTCTGCAGAACCCTTTGAAATCTATCTGTTGACACGATGTCCAATCGACGTTAGCATCCTGCACAACAGCACTGGTCGAAGCGGGGTGGCTCCGGCCCGAGTGCCCGAAATGGGGTTTTGCGCGATGCGGCGGCTCAGTCGATGGCTAGCTTTGTGCGGCGTCCTCTTCTTCGTTGTCGTGGCCGTTCCGAGTTTGTCGGCCCAGAACTGCGGTACTCATTGCTACCAGGTGGGTAATACAAAAGGGACTTGGTATGCTCTGATCACTAACCAGAACGGCGCCGCCATAGGACCAGCGCAATTTCTTCCCACAGGCTACTGCGGGTCAACCAATGGCGGTAGTAACTGTGGATTGTTTTATGATCCCACACAAAATCCGCCAGCTTTGTTTAACCCCCCGGCTACCTCCAGCTCTCCCAGCGGCTGGCATGGATATAATGGAACCGACGACTCTCAGACCTATCTCGATAGTCTCAACGGGGGTTTGACTTTTACTCTCACAACGGGCACTGCGGCACTCCATCGGTATGACTCGACTCAAGCAAGCCCTTCAGAACCTTGGAGGGCGCCGTCGAGCGACTACGGCTACTATCTGTCAACCTACAACTCGCCCGATTCGGCCGCAATCACATTGTGTGCGGGGCAAGGTGTCAACATCACCACCTGTCCAACGAGCCTCACGTCGGGACAGGTTGGCATTAAAGAGCTAGCGTTCTACTGGGGCAGTATCGACACTTGGAACAAGATCGGATTCTGCTACAGTTCGGGGAGCTGTGATTATTTTTACGGCTCAAATCTTAACGGTTTCACTCCGACCGACACAACGACGGCTGGCAATGCACCGTGTGGCGCTCCATCTGGAAGCCCTTCGTGTGATCTTGCTTCGGCGGTTATCGACTTCAAAGACGGGGGCAACCCCTGGGCGTACATAACCTTTTCGTCATGCGGTCTCGACACCACACCTGCATGCCTTCCTGCCTTCGAAATCGATAACCTGGAGTACGTAACCGCTCTCGCTCCATCGGCGCTACCGGGGCAGAATGCATTCTCCCCCACGCCCGAACCTTCGAGCCTGCTGTTGCTGGGATCGGCGATCGGAGGCATCGCTGCGGTGATGCGCCGTAAGTTGCGCCCGTGATTCCAGCGACGCAATGGTTGTCGCTTCTTCAACCACGCGTCAAAGCCACACTGACAGGCACCGCAGCCAACTACAACACCTTCATTGGCACCGACGCCGGATACTTCAATACCACCGGCACGCAGAACTTCATGCTAGGAGCCACTGCCGGCTACCACAACACCACTGGCAGCTACAACATGTTTGTCGGCTCACTGGCCGGTTACAGCAATACCACCGGGACGCGCAACGCCTTCGTCGGCCGGGCGGCCGGGTACGGCAACACCACATTGGTCATTCTGAGCGCCGCAGTTACAGCGTCGGGCACGGTCACGGTGCAACTGTGTGCGGTTGCCGATGTCACGCCCGCGGCGAATACCTACAATGTGGCGACGCAATAGGAAATGAGTGCGCGGAAACGTGCTTTGCCCAGAACTTGTCCGCCCTGATTTTCCTTCGCAGAGCATAGCCTGGATGCAATCGTAGATCCGACCTGCGCGACTCCCGCATGAAAGCTTTGGCGTGGTCTGTCTGACAATCGGTTGTCCAAAGCAATATCCCGTTGCTAGCTCAGAAACTCTTGATGGGGCCCATTCCTATCCCCGGCGACGTTGGACAATTGGAGATTGCATAAGCCAGAATAAAGAATCTGGATCAATTTATGAATGACTCAATTCTGGTGACGGGCGGGGCCGGGTTTATCGGCTCAAACTTTGTGATGCAGTGGCTGGCGCGCGAGTCGGCATCACTCATCAACCTTGACCGACTTACTTACGCCGGACACCTGTCCAGCCTTGCCTCGGTCGCCGACCATCACAAATACCACTTCGTTCGCGGAGACATTAACGACCGCGAACTGGTCGATCGACTTTTCCGCGAACATCGGCCAGCAGCCGTCGTGCACTTCGCCGCCGAAAGCCATGTGGACCGCTCGATCACAGGCCCGGAAGAATTTATTCGCACCAACATTCACGGCACCTTTACGCTTTTGGCGGAGGCCAAGTCATACTTCGATTCCCTTTCGGCCGAAGACAAGAAGCGCTTTCGCTTTCTGCACGTCTCAACTGACGAAGTGTATGGCTCGCTAGGCCCAAACGATCTGCCGTTCACCGAAAGCACGGCTTACGCGCCAAACAGCCCATACGCCGCGTCAAAAGCCGCTTCGGACCACCTTGTCCGCGCGTGGTTCCACACGTACAAACTGCCGACGCTCACCACGAACTGTTCCAACAACTACGGTCCGTTTCAGCTCCCGGAGAAACTCATCCCGCTGATGGTCCGCAATGCCTTGCTGGGCGAAAACCTTCCGGTCTACGGTGATGGCCAGAACGTTCGCGATTGGCTATACGTGGAGGACCACTGCGACGCCATCCGCTGCGTTCTGCGCAATGGCAAGCCCGGCGAGACGTATAACATTGGCGGCCGCAGCGAGCGCCGCAACCTTGACGTGGTCAAGACGATCTGCGCCGTCATCGACGAGCTGTGCCCGGAGTCGCCGTTTCAACCTCATGCCAAACTGATCAGTTTTGTGACGGATCGTCCGGGCCATGATTGGCGGTATGCGATTGACTGTTCCCGCATTGAGCAGGAGTTGAACTGGAGACCGCAGGTCAGCTTCGAGGCCGGCATTCGCAAGACCGTAGCTTGGTATCTGGAACATCAGGACTGGGTCGCCAGCGTCACCGGCAGCGACTATCGGTCCTGGATCGCCACGCAGTATGCCAGCCGCGGAGGTGATATTTAGCATGACCACTCCGCTCAAGGGAATCATTCTTGCTGGGGGTTCCGGCACCCGTCTCTACCCGGCTACCCAATGCGTCTCAAAGCAGCTTCTGCCTGTTTACGACAAGCCCATGATTTACTACCCGCTCAGCGTGCTGATGCTGGCGGGCATTCGCGACGTACTCGTCATCTCCACGCCGCAGGATACGCCACGATTCGAGCAGCTGTTGGGTGACGGCTCCCGCTGGGGCCTGAATTTTTCCTACGCGGTGCAGCCTCGACCGGAGGGCATCGCGCAGGCATTTCTCGTGGGCGCCGACTTTATAGCCGGGCAGCGTTGCGCCCTGGTCCTGGGCGACAACATCTTCTACGGGCACAATCTCTCGCACATGATGCAGGCGGCTGCCCAGCGGGAAACCGGGGCCACCGTATTCGCCTATCCCGTACACGACCCGGAGCGCTATGGCGTCGTTGAACTGTCCAGCGACGGCCGGGCTCTCAGCCTGGAAGAGAAGCCCAAGCAACCCAAGTCTCGCTATGCTGTGACCGGATTGTATTTTTACGATAATCGCGTTGTCGATTTCACTCGCAGCGTCAAGCCCTCGGCCCGCAAGGAATTGGAGATTACGGACCTAAACCGCACATACCTGGATCGCGGAGAGTTGCATGCCGAGATCATGGGCCGAGGCATGGCTTGGCTCGACACCGGCACGCATGATTCTCTGCTCGAGGCCGCTTCGTTCATCCAGACCATCGAAAAACGGCAGGGGCTCAAGATCGCCTGTCCCGAGGAGATTGCGTTTCGCGCCGGGTATATCACCGCCGAACAACTCGAATCCCTCGCTGTGGCACTGCAGAACAGCGGCTACGGTACCTACTTGCGCGGTGTTCTGGAATCTCCGACCCTGACATAACCGCGATTCCGATTCTGCTGTCTCGATTTTCCGCCGAAGACAGACCGGAAGTTGCTCTGAAGAATAGAAGGCCCGCTGCACCTCAGGCAGCGGGCCGACCTATCCTCACAAAGCGAAAATGCCGTTATTGCTTCAGTAGGCGTTTTTTCCAAACATGCCGGACCACGCCGTAAGAAAAATGATCCGCAGGTCGAACCAGAAGCTCCAATTCTGCAGGTAGTACAGGTCAAACTCAAATCTCTTTTGGATAGAGGTATCGCCGCGCCAGCCATTCACTTGTGCCCAACCAGTGATGCCCACCTTTAAGCGATGGCGGCTGTCGTAGTGCGATATCTCCTCCAGGAAGCGTCTCACGAAATGCGGCCGTTCGGGGCGGGGGCCGACCACACTCATATCTCCACGCAGGACGTTAAAGAACTGTGGCAACTCATCAAGGCTCGTCCTACGCAGGAAGCTTCCTATGACCGTGCAACGCGGATCATCCTTAATTGTCCACTGGTGATCGCTCTCGCTCGACTCGGCCTGCCTCATGGTACGAAACTTGTACATGGTGAACGGCGTTCCATTCAAGCCGACTCGTTCCTGCCGGAACAGTACTGGCCCCGGCGATGACAGCTTGATGATTGCCGCGATCAAGGCCATGAACGGGAACGAACAAAACACCACCACGAGCGAACACGCAACATCGAAGGCTCGCTTTAAGACGAAGTAGGCCGGCGACTCCAGAGGAGTGTTGGCCAAGTCAAGCATCTGCAGGTCACCTAACTGAAACAGTCGCTCGCGCACAACAGGCAGACTGCCAAGGTCCACAACCACCCTCGTGGGGACGCAGAGTTGTCCTATCCGTACCAACAGATCGTCCATTTCCGAGAGTTGGTCGGGGCTGGCTGCGATGACGATCTCTTCGAACGTGGGTACTCGCCCCATGCCAATGTCCTCAAATTGAAAAACCGGGGCATCGCAAACCTGAACTGGCTCGTCGCCGATGCTGATGTATCCCACTACTTCGGACGTGACCACGGGAATATGCGCCAAGCGAGTTGCGATGCGACCGGCCCGACGACTCGCCCCGACCATCAGCACCCTGATTGCCCTCCGGCCAAAGTGCGAGACGTGCAACGTCCGGCGCATTACCACTCGAGTCCCCAGCGTTAGAAGAAGCAGCGCAACCGAGCTGACTACGAAAAACACACGCGAGAAATTCTGTTGCCGATAGAAAAAGAGGACGGCAAGCAACACGGTGTAGGTTGCGAAGCACGCACTGAGGGACTTACGAATGCCCGTGTTTTCGCGGAATAGCTCATCCGTGTCACATAGATGCTGGCGCTCGGCAGCGATCGCCCATACCATCGTGATGAACAGTAAGACCGCGAAATAGAACCATGGATCAAACTCCGCGGGATACTGCTGCAGGTCCATCACTCGCAATCGCACATAGGCTGCGCCCATGAACGCCAGCAGCGGCAGCATATAGTGCCACAGACGAATGTAAAAGCCGAGTGACTTCAGGCGGAGAGACACTTCGTCACCTCACAGAAAATCGTTGCGAAGACCGCTGCAGTTCTGCGGTTTTCGAAAGCCGGGTAACAGGGCCACAAAAGGCCAGCCCGTCTGGGTTCGCGCTATGTCCACCAATTGGGAATTACTTTCAGGGCGGGTTTAGTAACTCTCAGACCTTGAAACACCTAATGAAGAAAGGCATTGCTTCTAAGTCCGTCCGATCAATTCCGGGAAGAGGAGTCGCCCAGGATGTGCTCCACCGCCTCGGCCAGGCTTTTGACTGCCATGTCGACAGCCAAATCGTTGGCGATACCCACCAGTACTGTGCGACATCCGGCGGCGCGGCCAGCCTCCATGTCCGAAGCTTTGTCGCCCACCATCCAGCAGCTGTCCAGATTTAGCGAGTGCTCGCGAGCAGCCCGCTGCAACATGCCGGGTTTTGGTTTACGGCAATCACACGCATCCTCGTAATCGTGGGGACACGTGTAGATGTGGTCGATCCAGCCACCGGTTTCGCCCACTACCTGTCGCAATCGCGCGTGAATTTGCTCCACGGTCTCGGCCGCTATAAGTCCCCGTGCTATGCCGCGCTGATTCGTTACGACGATTACGCGGAACCCGCTTTGATTGAGGCGGCTGATCGCTTCCGCCGCTCCCGGCAGCAGAATGAAGTCATTCGGCGAGGTGATGTAGAGCCCCTCCGGCGCCGGGCGGTTGATAACTCCGTCGCGGTCAAGAAAGACTGCCTTAGCCACAGACTTCCTGTTCCACGATCTCGCAAACGATGTGGCCTACCATGATGTGACACTCCTGGATACGCGGAGTCTCGACGGAAGGAATTCGCAGGCAAATGTCGGCTGCATCCTTTAAGAGACCGCCTGACTGGCCCGTCATTGCCACGGTGGTAATCCTTCGCTCCCTGGCCGCCAGCATGGCGAGCAGAATATTGCGGGAGTTGCCGCTTGTACTCAATCCAATCGCTACGTCGCCCGGCAGGCCCAGCGCTTCAATCTGGCGTGCAAAGACTAGCTCGAAAGAGGAGTCGTTGCCGATAGCCGTAATCGCTGACGTGTTTACGGTAAGTGCCATCGCGGGTAGCGCGCGACGCTCAAGCAAATAGCGGCCAGTCAATTCGGCCGCGAGGTGCTGGGAATCAGCGGCGCTTCCCCCGTTGCCCATGAACATCACTTTGTGTCCAGCGTAGAACGCCCCACAAATGCGGTGTGCTACATCTTCCAGCATCAACTGAAATGCTGCATCCTGAAGAAGCAGCTGCTTCACCGAGATGCTCTCCGCGATGCGTCTGGCGCAGACTGAACTAGTAGCGTTGATTACACTCTGGCTCATTCGTCCTCACAGCAAGCACCCTCGTTGCTTGCGATCTTCAATAAGTTCTGTGCTCCGTGCTTCAGATTGCCTTCGCCAGGGTGGATTCTTGGTTCCTCCAGGTTTGCAGTCCTTCTCTGTCGAACGCAAATTCAGTTGTGACCGCACCCATCTTTCGAAGCTGCTCCGCCACCTTATGCTTACGTTCAAACTCGCAATAGAACATCATGTAACCCCCGCCGCCCGCGCCCGTAATCTTCCCGCCCAGCGCTCCGTTCTTTCGAGCTGCTTCGTATAGTTCGTCGATCTGCGGGTTGGAGATTCTGTCCGACATCTTCTTCTTGGCGTGCCATGCAGAATTCAGCAAGTCACCAAACTGCGACAGGTGATTGGTAAGCAGCGCGTTCTTCATGGCCACTGCAAGTTCTTTCTGTAACTGCAGGCCTTGAAGAGTCTCGCGTTGCTCGGACAGCAAGCGGGAGGTCTGGTCGTCAATGATATGGTCGGAGCGCCGGGTTTTGCCTGTGAAACAGAGCAGTAAATTGTGTTCGAGTTCATTGATCGCACTGGAATGGACACGCAGCGGATTCACGACGACGTGGTCCTTTCCGAACTCCATAAAATTGAAGCCACCAAACGACGCGGCATATTGGTCCTGCAGACCACCGTTAATCTGCAAGTCCTTGCGCTCAATCAGGTACGCAATTTCCGCTACTTCATAGTTGCTCAGGGGCGTCGCTCGAAATTCACGCACCAGGCCGACCAGGGCAACGACCAGGGCCGACGAGGATCCAAGCCCTGAACCCGGGGGTGCATCACTATGCAAAAAAATGTCGCAACCAGTGGAATTCACAGCTTCCAGTCGCCTAAGAGCGGCCTTCGCCAGATCGAGGTTCCCATCCAGTTGCATTGCGTCGCCAACGGCGAACTCCACTTGCAAATTCAAATCAGCCGACTCGATGCTGATTCGCTTGTCCTGCCTTGGCCGTAAGCTGCCCCATGCATAGCTGTCGATGGTCGCATTGAGCACACAACCGCCATAGGTTTCGGGATAAGGAGGCACATCTGTACCTCCACCGGCAAAACTGACACGTAATGGCGCTTTTGCGCGGATGGTCATAGCCATGAAAGCCCCCTCAGCTCGTTCTGTGCGCGTTGGTAGTCTTGAGGAATTCCGATATCGATGAAATAGCCCTGACACCGATAGGCGTACAACTCGTCGGGAAACAGTGCGGGTAGAACCGACCGCTCAACCGACGCAGGACCTTCCTTCGCGATCAACTCGACTACTCTCGGTTCGAAGAGGTATGTACCGCCGTTGATGTAACCCGGACTGCCAGCCACCGACTTCTCGCGAAATTCGATAACACGGCCGAGTTCATCCGTTTGCACTGCGCCATACCGCCCTGTATCGGTAACGTGGGCAAGTGCCACAGTCCCAGTTTTACCGTGTGCCTGATGCGACTGGAGCATGCCAGCGAAGTCCAATTGCAGGATCGAATCGCCATTCATCACAAAGAAGCTCTTGTTCATTCCTAAATCTGACGCAGCGAGCCTGATTGCCCCTCCAGTTCCAAGAGGCTCATCTTCCACCGAGTACAAAACACTCACCTCGAGCTCTCGCTGTGCGTCAGCCCACGCAATAATCTGTTCGTTTCCGTGACCTAGACACAAGACCACTTCCGTAAAGCCTGCGCGCGCTAATTGTTTTAACAGGTAGAACAGAAACGGTCGTTCGCCAATTGGTGCCATCGCCTTTGGCCCTTGAGAAAATGCTGGCCGCAAGCGAGTACCCATGCCCCCGACCAACACCAGCGCCGGGCACTTGGAGAGTTCATTTGGCGTCGTCATGAGAGAAAGTCGTGGCCACGTTCAGGCCGGGACACGCCTAACTAGTCAGATACTCGCGGTAGGTGAAGAAGTGTCGATTTGCGCAGCCATTCCATGTAAATCGAGCCGCCTGTTCAAACCCGATGCGTTGCAGGCAGTTCCAGCGGTCCTGGTCTAAAAGTACGTTTTCCATGGCGGAAACGATGGACTCCATTTCTCCCGGAATAAAATACTCGGCTGCATCGCCTCCAACCTCCGGCAATGATGCGGCCGCAGAACATGCTACAGGAGTGCCACACGCCATGGATTCGACCACAGGGAGTCCAAACCCCTCTTCAAATGACGGTAGCACCGTTAATTCGGCAGCTGAATAAGCCGCGCGAACCTGTTCGTCTGTTACTCGGCCTGCAAAAATAACCTTTGACTCCATTCCCAACTCATTCGCGGTCTTCTGCAGCACGGGGCGCCAATACCCGTCGTCGCCGATGATGATCAGTCGATGGGGCAGGCGGTGACGCCTTATTAGTTGGTCAAACGCTCGCAACAAGCCGGATACGTTCTTGTTCGGCTTTAGATTTCCGACAAATAGTACAAACGGCTCTGAACACCCAAAGTCGACGGCGATCTTCGCCTTCGATGTCCCGCGATCTTCTTGATAGATGTGCGGGCCAACTCCGCTGTATGTAACGGTAATCTTGTCTGGGTTCACCGAGAGGTGGTCCACAATCATGCTTTTGGTGTATTCCGAGACGGTAAACAGATGATTAGCCCGCTTGGCCACCAGTCGAAGTACTGGTTGTGCGTAGACCCAGCTGGCAGGGCGACGTCTTTGGGTTGGATCAACGATGTGAGTGAGATCGTGGATCGTGACCAGCATGCATCCTCGCCTCATGAGTGGGGCGTTGTAGTGCGGCACGTGCAGAACGTCGCAATTTCGCGCGGCCCACAATACTTCTCCTTGTTCTCGCAATGAGTAGATAGGTGCGCTTGCCGGAACTACTTCGTACCCAAACTCCTTGAGGGCTCCAACATGTTTCGGAAGCGTGAGCAAGCACGTGTCAAATCCTTCCGTTTTATCCAGGCCTCGGATGACGTTCAGCGTGTAGGCCCCCAATCCGCTATCTAACCACCGAGCGTCGATCATCAATTTCTTCACCCAGTGGTCTCCAACCCAGCACTTTTCATCGCCTCGGCCAGCACGGCAAGAAAACGCTCCTGGAACTTTCTCTTTGAAAATCCTCGGGCTCGACTTCGCAACGCAGCGACATCAAAGCTGCGGTGCTCGAATTCGGTGAGGGCTTGTTGGAGGCCACAAGGGGTCGCCTCGCGGTAGAAGACCGCGGTGTCGGGGGACATGGTGTCCAGTACGCCGCCCTCGGCAAGGGCTACGACAGGGCAGCCGGCGGAGATGGCCTCCAAGGGGACCAGGCCCATGTCTTCGACCCCGGGGAAGATCAGGGCTTTCCCGCGGGCGTAGAAGTCAGCCAGTTCGTCGTCGGTGACGAAGCCGTGGAACTCCACCTCGGCGCCGAGAGCGGCGGCTAAGGCCCGCAACTTCCCTTCCAACGGGCCGGAGCCCACGATCTTCAGGCTTCTCCCGAGGGCGGCGCAGGCTTCGATAGCGTGATCGACGCGCTTATACGGGGCCAGGGCGCTGACCATCAGGTACCAATCCTCCGGTTTGCGGACCACGCGCTCCCAGCGGCTGACATCGGCGGGCCCGTAGATGACTTCGGCTTCGCGCCCGTAGATCCGCTTCACCTGTTCGGCAACAAAGCTGGAGTTGGTGGTGAACACGTCGACGCGGTCGATGGTTGCCAGGTCGTACTGCTGGAGGAGCTTAATCACGGGCCGGAACAGAAAGCGGGAGAGCAATCCGCCCACTTGTTCGGGGCCGAAGTAGTCGTCGAAGCGGTCCCAGGCGTAGCGCATCGGGGTGTGAATGTAGCAGATGTGCAAGGGACGCTTGCCTGTCCGGCGGACCATTGCCTTGGCGACCGCGTGCGAGGTGGAGATCACGACGTCGGCGTCATCAACGCCGACCCTGGTGGTTTCGGCCAGCAACGGGAACAGGGGAAGATAATGGCGATACTTGCTGCGCGCCAGCGGCAAATGCTGCAGCCAACTGGTTGTGATTTGCCTGGAAGTGATGATGTCGCTGACGCTGTCGGGAAAGCAGAGCAGCGTCCAGAGTGGAGCGTTGGGAAAGAGCTCACAGAGAGCTTCGAGGGCTTTTTCGCCGCCGCGCATGCCAGTCAGCCAGTCGTGCACGAGGGCCACGCGCAAGCCATTGCAAAAACTGGGACTTACAAGCTGTTCTGGGATTTCTGAGGCGACTGTCATGGGGCGGAAAGAGTTGAATCGGAGCGGAACTCGAAATTCCCAAATCGGGAATGGAGGCTATGGTTACCCCCCTCCCCCCTCCCCCTGATTCCTTAGAATCAGCAACTTACGGAAGAATTCGCCGTAAAATCGTCTGCCCAAAGGAGTTAGAGGTAAATTCCTGTTAAGAAAGAACTTAGCTGACACGCCAGGAAGTCAGCAATCGCCCATAGGCACAACAGTCCAACGTTAGTGATACGCCAGGCTGGTTGGGGATGTCTAGAAAAATCTGCACGGCGAAAAAACTTTAGTAACCATGAGCGCGCAAATCGGTAACTAGCAAATGAGGGTTAGGACGCAGCCGAGGCGGCAATCGATTTTGCCGCTGCTATTCGTTCATAGCTCGCCAACACAAGTCCGGCGAGTGCCAAGACAATCATTTTGGTGTCGAGAAGGAAATTGGTGCCGAACCAAAACAGCACACAAAAAGCGGACCATGGATAAAGGACAATCCCCGCGATACCGCCGACCCGGACCGAGCGCCATAACCAGCCACACAGGAAACCGTGGAGCGCAACGACCAAGGGTGCGAACCAACCGAAGTCGGAAAAGAGATAGCCGAAAGCGCCGCTCCAAATGATGTACCCGTCGAGCCCGGCCTGCCATGTGGAAGTAAACTCGGAATCCCACACCTCCTGAAAAGTCGGCCAATGAAAGTACTCTCGAATCGGAACCAATTGATTCAACGTAGTGTTGAAGCTCAGGAACGAGCTAAAGTAAACGCCACTGCCTGCACGGGTGTAGTGCATTCGGCCGGTGACGAGAGCTGCCAAGCGATTATAGGAAGTAACGGAATACCTCACAATGTCGGCGAGAGGGTCTTCCGCGCCGCGAACCGAGGAAAACAGCAGAAACGTCACGACCAATAAAGACGCGCTGACCAACGCGGTGCGGAGGAACGAGCGGCGGCTCAGGCCGCCTAGCGCCCGCCGGCGAAGCAGAGAGAGCAAGATTGTCCCTATCACGACAGGCATAAACTCACCTCGGCCAAGCCTCAGGACGGAATACGCGAGAACGGTGAGGATACCAATGGCAATCGCGGTGGTAACCAGCCAGCGTTTCCAGCGACGGTCAAATTCGAATTGATCGCGACGCCACGACGCCCACCAGCAGATGCCGAGGAGCCAAATGCTGGCAAGGCCCAGCGGCTGATGGATATCGAGGTTCTCCTTCAGTTGCGATCCCTGTTGGGCAATGATCAAGTCAAAGATGTCGGGATTATCGCGAAGAAGGAGTGCGATTGCCTGGAAGGTAACAAGCAGGCCGATCAGCAGCGGGAGCAGCAGGAATAGCAACGGCGAAAACCGAACGCGCATTCTTGACATTGGGAGCGTCGCCGTCGGAAAGAAGATGTCGATGGCAGCAACACCAGCAAGAAAGGCCGCCACACAAAGAGCGAAAAACAGGAGCGAGGTCGGCTCGAGAAAGACGAGGTCTTTCTCACCAACGATGTTTGAGTAGTAATCAGGCGGGGTGAGCCACGCAAGCAGGAACACAAGCGTCGATGCAAAAGCGAGACCGTACGGCGAAAGTAAGAACCCTCCGGCTTGCAATTTTCGCTTATCGCGTACGGTCACTGAATTACGCTCCGCTCATTTTCCGGACAGACGAAAATTGTGGGCTGCGGCCTAAGGCCCCGCGCACCAACCGGGTTACAGCATCGAAATTCTGTTCTCCGAGCAGATATCCCACGAAGCAGTAAAGGTGGAACATGGGGTAGCGCGCGAACCCCATCCGGCCGTATCCGCGATACAGGTGCATGAAGTCTTCGAAGCGAAGATTGAGCTGGTCTTTGATGTACGGGTAGAAGTAGTTGGCGTAGTCGTGGGTGACGTCATCCACGACGTCAACCCCGCGAGTGTCGCGCAGGTCGCGGACGATGGAAAGAGCACCGGAGATCATCTGCAAGCGCGCCGCGGGGGTGTAGCGGCCGGGGACGAACTTCCCTTTCTCGCTGATGCTGGAGCCGAACTCCGGCGGTTCACTGTTGCGGCAAAGGACAAGAACCTGTGGGGTGCAGACGGCGCAGCGGTCCACCAACACGTTAGCCGTCAGATGCATCTGGTAATAGAGCGTGCCGTCGAACTTGTCGGTGGCCGCGGCGTGAGCGCTGTCGCGATGGACGATGTAGCCGGAGATGACGCCGGAGCGGCGGAAGCAGATGCGGATGGCGTCCCGTCCGGGGGCAAACTCTCGTTCCTCGCTGAAGTAGCGGACTTCCTGATTGATTTTGGCGGGCGACTCATCGAACCAGGCGTAACTTTTCAGCACGAGTCCGACATTGGTGTGGCGCTCGAGAATGCCGGCCACGGTACTAAGCGCTCCGGGACACATGAGGTCGTCATTGCCCATGAAGAAGCAGTACTCGCCGGCGGCTTGCTCGACCAAGCGACGGACGTTGGCGTCGTAGCCGAGGTTGAGTTCGTTCTGGTGGTAGCGAAGGCTGCGGGGATATCGAACGGCGTAATCACGCGCGATGGCAGCAATCTGCAGGCGCTCAGGTGAGGCATCCTCGCAGATCAGGACCTCGAAATCGCGGCAGTCCTGCGCGTAGATGGAGTCGAGCAGCGCGCTCAAGTGATTGGCACGGTTGTAGGCCGGGATGCAGATGGAAAAGAGGGGGCGCATGGCTGGGTTCAGGCAATCAGGCTGTGGGAATCGAGAACTTTGCGAAGCGTCAGCGGGAACGCACTCAAGCTCGGACGAGCCGCGGCTGGCGGGCTGCTGCCAGAGTAGGCTGAAGGATGCCAGGACGAGATACTCGCGAGTGAGCACTGCGAGCGCGACTCCGGCAGCGCCGAGATTACGCGCAAGAGCCACCTCCAAGGCAACCGAAAACACGGCCGCCAAGGCATAAATGCCGAGGTAGGTACGGACCAAGTGGAGTGCAAAGGCCCGATGGAGAAACAACGCATTGAGAACGATAGCGGGCGAAGCCGCGAGCATCACGGCAAGGATCGTTCCGGAACCGGAGAATGAATGTCCGAAGAGGACGCGGATGGCTTCGGGGCCGACGAGGATGGACACGATCGTTGCGGGAACGGTCACGGCCAGGATGAGGATGACCCAGTGGCGGATGTAATGACGCAGGGCGTCTGGGTTGTGCGCCAAGCGTGCCATCTCGGGAAACAGGACGCTAGAGAGCAGGGCTCCAAGCAGATAGATGATGACAATCACGCTTTGGGCCGCGGCGAAGACGCCTGCGACAGCAGCCCCGGCGATGGTCGAAAGGATGATGACGTCCAGGCGCATGATGGCCGCGCCCATGCTAAGGGTGGCGCCGGCGGAGGTGGACGAGAGCACCAGGCTGGCGGCGTCACGCAGCGCTACGGGCGCGAGTTTGACCCCGGAGCGCGTAACTGCCGCAACCTCCAAAGCAAGTTCGAGGCTTTGGGCCGCCACCATGGACGCCAGGACGAGATAGATGGAACGCCAGTGGAAGTAACAAGCCGCCAGCAATGACAGGAGCAAAGCGGAATGCAAGGCCTGAATCGGCCCGATGACACGCATACGGTCGAGGGCCTTCAGCACCGTCACGTTCATCTGGGAGTACTGCTGCAAGATGGTTCGGAGCACGATGAGCGAACCGATACTCCATTCGAGCAGGGACAGATGGGCCAGGCTTCCGATGACGGCGAGCACCACAATCATCGGCGCGAACAGCAACGTCTTGGCAACGGCGTAGTGAGTGAATGCCTGGTTGACGCGGTCGGGCGCGACGCCGATGCGACGCACGGTGGCAATGCCGAGGCCGTTGTCGGCAAGCATGGCCGCGACCGTGGCGTAGGCCAGGGCGGTGGCGTAAATGCCGAAGACCGTTGCGCCTCCGATGCGGGCAATCACAATCGCGGCGACGAAATTGGCGACGCGCAGCATGGCCTCGCCGCCCACAACATGGACGAGGTTGGCGAAGGTGCGGCGCGTACTCCCGATGGTGGCGGGAACGGCAGCGACGGGAATTTCGGTAGAGGCGGTCACGACGTGGTCCGGTTACGCGGCAACGCGCGAGTGAGTTTGGCGAGCAGCAGGCGGCGGGGATCGTCGGCGGAGAGGCGATCGGAGCCGGCCCGTGCCAGGTAGAAAGCGATGGTGGCGAAGAAGGTCAAGGCGGTGCCGAAGAGGATGATGATCAGGCGCGGTGGCCAGACTTTTTTCTCGGGCACGACCGGATCGTCAAGGACGCGAATGGAGGGAACTTCCTTGGCCTCCTCAACCTTGGCGAGCTCGTACTGCTTGGTGAGGACCTCGTAAACGGTCTCGTCAATTTTGGCCTGGCGGGCGAGGTCGTAGTAGGTATTGCCGAGAAGGGGAAGCTGCTCCAGCGACGGGCCGAGTTGCGAGGCAGAGGCTTCGCCGCCGCTGAGTGTGTGCAGTTTGGCGCGAAGTTCGGCGACGCGGGCGGAGGCGGCCTTAACGCGGGAGTTTTCGGGACCGTAAATCTGTTGCAGTCCGCTGAGCTCGGTTTCGGCGGCGATGAGCTGGCCCTGCAAGGTGGAGGCGGCTTCGATCATGGCTTTGCCCTGGATCTGCGGGTCGAAGGTCATGTTCTTGCTGGAAAAGTGGCTGAGCTTCAACGTGGCTTCGTCGAGTTGCGACTTCACCGACACGAGACGTTGTTCGAGGAATTCGCGCTCGCGGCGGGCGGCGGAAGTGGTCAGTTGGGCGATGCGGCGGTTGAGGTCGTCAATATAGGCGCGCGCCAGTTGGGCGGAGCGCTCGGCGTCGCGGTCTTGCACGCTGATGGTGATGATGCCGCTCTTCTTGTCTTCGGAGATGTCGGTGCGCTTCTGAAGGAGCTTGCGGGCGTCTTCGTAGTTGCGGAGGGAGTAGATCTTGCGCAGGTCGAACTGGTTGATGAGGTCGTCTTGAATGGTGCGGCTGTTGAGGACGCCGACGACGGTAGCGCCGGGGGTGCGGAGGCCGAGAGCTTCTCCGGCGGCGGCGCCGAAGACGTCTCCGCCGCGCGACATGAGAGCGCCCATCAGGGCGGCGCTGGAGCCGGCTTGATCGGGCGGCATGAGCCGGGCCGTGGCCTCGTAGCGCTTGGGAATCACGAAGGCGAGGACGGTGAAGGCGATCAGAGCGGCAATCAGGACACGAATGATCTGCCGGCGATGGTTGGCGAGCACGTCGAGAACGCTAAGGGCGTAACCGGCGGCGCTGGATGAGTCGGCTGGATGGCTGCCGGTCTTGGTCGGTTTCGGGTTTGAGAGTTTCAGTCATGCGCGTTGTCGGAGTGGCGGCTTAGTGTCCGACGCGGTCGAACCTTCCCGATGACGTGCCGTGCGTGGGCCAGAACATCAGTTGCAGCGAAGCACTGACGTTATGAACCGGAGTCGGACTGAGCAGCGGGAAGTTCCAGCGCTCATACTGCAGCGTCGACGAAAGCTGGAGGTCGTGCTTGAAGAGCCAGTCCACCGAAGTGGAGAAGTCGTTGAGATTGCCGCCTTGCAGGAAGATGGGATCGACCCAGAGACGACGGTAGCCGACTTGCAGCTTGTTGCGGGGCGAGAACCAGTAGGTGGACCAGGCTTGGATGGCGTCGCCCTGACGGCCGATCCAACTGCCGATGATCTGCCAGTAGTTGGTGTAGCCCTGCGCGTAGTGGTCGTTCTGATAGTAGGGGCCGAGGTTGGGGAAATCGGGAACGTTGGTGTAGCCGCCCTCGACGCGAAGATCGAGGTTAGGCAGCTTGGGCAGGCGCGGAAAATAGAGCCCTGAATACCACGCCGACTGGTGGAAGTAAGCGATGGGATTGGGTTCGTCGTTGGCCATGCCGTCGGCGTAGAACAGCACCTTGTCGCGGAGCTTGGGCAGACGGTAGGAGAAGTTGAATCCGGTGTAACGCTTGCCGGGATCGTTCGGCTGGGCGTTGCCGTTGGTGTTGAAGGTGTGCAGCCACGTGTGCAACGTAGCAGGACGCCCGTGTCCGGCCCAGATGACGGAGAGCGAGACGCCGATCTCGAGGTTTTCCGTCATCTTCAGCGCGAGTTTGTCGCCCCAGGTGTAAGGCAACGGGCTCACCGTCTGATACGGGCTGCCGTACACAGGAAACTGGGGATAGGGACCGCGCACCCAGTAGTAGTTCGGTAGCGCACCGACAAAGGCAGTGTTGCGAACTTTGCCCAGCCAACGGAATGCGCCCTGCGGCTCATACGGTACAAGCCGCCCGATCTTGAGCATGGGCTCGGTGGGAGCATTGTTCGAGAACATCAGCGAGGTGCTGTCGTCCGGCCCCCAGAAGTAGGTCTGATAGCCAAATGAGAGCTGATAGTTGGCGATGTTGAGCGCAACGTAGGCTTCGATGGGACGGAACTGATTCGCCGCATTGAAGGTGGGGACCGAGGAAAGCGGCAGGTAGGGAGGCTCGTTGGGGTTGGCTTGCACGATGGCCAGCGCCTGCTGCGGAGTGTAGTTGGGCAGCGCGGCACCGTGCTGAAATTCTCCGCGAAAGTAAAACGCCAGCGGGCCGGCTTCGGCGCGAACGGAACCACCGGCGATGGCGTTGAAACCGCGTCCGTAGGGACGGCCAAAGTCGTCGTACAAGGTCTGGGCGTTGTCGTAGCTGTCGCGCAGGGCGCGGCCGGCGATTTCGTCGCCGCGGGCGTAAGCCGACTCCAGTTGCACTCCGAGGTTGCGAGCGCCCTCGAGGTTCGCCAATTCCATGGCAAATTCCTGGCGAAGGGTGCGGACCACGCTCTGGACCGAGTGGTTCTCTTCGCCGCTGTCTCGAATCTGCTCCTCAGCCTCCTGCACTAACCGCGCGCACTCCAATCGCGGCCAGGGACGGATGGCGATGATTTCCGTCGGAAGATACCCCAGGGCAGCAAGCCGTTCGAACGCAGGATAGACCCAGCTGTCCAAAGGCATGTAGGTCGAGCCCATGTAGGCCGGGTCGTATCCTTCTTCCCTGGGAGCGCGTTCGAAGGTACCCCAGTTCGCCGCATCAATCTCTGGCCCTTGCGAGCGGGCGCGATAGATTTGCGTGCCCATGTACCATCCCATCGCGCTGCCGAGCACGGCGTCAGAGGTCCAGTGTTTCTCGCCGATGACCCGCCCGGCGCTGACACCGGCGGCAAGCCCGTACACCAGCAGCTTGGTAAGAGTGCCCGGATACTCGTGAGCAATCACGCTGGCGGCCGCCCAGCTCACCGCTGCCGTATTCGACGGAAAGGAATTTCCGCCGTAGAAAAACTGTCCCTTGTTGTTGCCCGTGAACGGCCGCGCGCGCTGTGTGGTGTACTGCAACGCCGGTGGAAGCTGCGTAGGCGTCAATGGCGGCCTCGCCAACCAGGAAGCCCGTCTCGCGCTGGTGATCATCGTGTTGGGCCTGTCCCATCAGGTACAGCCCACCGCCTACGCCGAGCGAGCGCCAGCATCCCGGCCGTCGAAGCATCCGCCGCACGGCTCACGGTAGTCGGAGACGTGGGCAGCTTCGCCTCAATCGCCGTATCGCTTCCTATCAATGCAGCCGTTCCAAAAGTCGCCGGCACCCAAAACGCCAGAGACTGCACGCTCGAATGCAGGGGCAGGGTCCAGAAGGCAAGCTGGTCCTGCGCGAGGAACTTGGGCAGATTGCGCACGGTCAGATCGCTTTGCGCCAGAACGCGATCGGACGAGAAGGCTGCCGCCCCAGGATTCAACGCGGCGTTGCCCACCGTGCGCGACTGCGAAGCTGAGCTGGAACTGCACGGGCTTATCTGACTGGGTGCCGCAGCGGAAACGACAGTTGAAGCGTTCGCCTCTGGTTGCTTCACCACGGGCGTCTTCGCGTTTTCAGGGATGACCACACCAGTCGCCGATCCGGGTTCCGAAGGAACCGGTCCCTGCAAACTGGCTGACGCCTGCTTCGCCAGCTCGACCAGCCACTGCGACGCGGCGCGAGCGAAGGCCGGGTCGGTGCGAATGCGGTCGATGACCACCGCATCGGTCACGGCTCCCGCCGCCACATTTTCGCCAGCTTCCA
Source organism: uncultured Acidobacteriaceae bacterium (assembly GCA_963751155.1). Classification (GTDB taxonomy): domain Bacteria; phylum Acidobacteriota; class Terriglobia; order Terriglobales; family Acidobacteriaceae; genus DASRAA01. The sequence goes on from CAVVTL010000014.1 coordinate 439,545, forward strand.
TCATGTATTGCGAGTAATAGGTCTTAACCAAGCGGCATCAATTCGGGGCGGCTGTGAAGGAGTTGCAGCAACCGGGCGCTGTCTGCCGACTGCGTTGGAACGGTGCGAGACCGCAGAAGATGGAACCATCTGCCGCATCCGTCGCGGCCGAAGCCGGACTGGTTTGCGCCTGAAGCGAGCCAAGGCAGCCACCCAGCAGCAAGCAGGAGACCCATCTCCAAATCAGGTTCGCACTCAAGGGATCGAGTTCTCAGCCGGGGTCAATTCGTCTAGCTAGAAGTGGGCAATTGCCGCCGCCGCAAGTGCCAACGAGGCGAGGAATTGGGCGGTCTGCAAGGAAGTCTGCCAGGCCGAAGATCCGGTGACGAACTTTTCGGGAACGACCAGCACGTCGCCGGGGTGCATCTTCGTATTCAGCACACCGCCCGAGAAGAGGTCCGAAGTGCCGCCGGACGAAACGACAGAGCCGTTGGCGCGGATAATGTAGATGCCCTTCTTGTTCGCTAACTGCGTTGGTCCGCCAGCCTGTTTGAGATACCATTCCGCGGTCTTGCCGGGCTTATAGGTAATGGCATCGGCGTGATAGACCTGCCCGTAGGACAGAACAAAATTCGGGACCTTGGGCACGGTAATCGAATCGCCGGCACGCAGCATGATATCGCTGGGCGTATTCTCCCATTCCGCGATGTTGCTGCTGATGGTGACGACCAGCCGCCCCGGAACCGGCTGGCTGCGCAACCGCGAGATGGCATGCGTCTGTTGTTGCTGCACCGCTTGCAAAACGTCGGCCTGGTCTTTGCCGGTGGTGTTGGGGGAAATATGGACCGAAGCTCCGCTGGTCTCCAGCCGTTGAATCAACTCCCGCCGGCCCTGCTCTTCCAGCTTGCGAACGTCGTCCCGTTCCAACACGATTCCCGCTGGATAGGCGGACGCGGTAAAGCCACCCACGCGGCGGAGGAAAGTGCTCAACCTCTCGCCTTCATTGATCCCATAGTTGCCGGGGTACATCACCTCCCCGTGAATTGCTACCGACCGGCCGATGTCGCTCCAGCCGGGAATCTGCAACACGGTCAAAACGTCGCCTGGCTGCAGCCTTACGTCGGCTGAGGTCTCGCCGGCAAAGGCGGCGCCGATGCGCACAGTCTTCTGGTCGGTCGAAACCCTCTGGCCGTTGTCGACCACATAGCTTGCCAGGCTGGCCGAATCTCGATAAGCGCTGCGCTTAAACCCGCCTGCCATCTGGACCAGCGCCGATGCCGTCATGCCCGCGCTCATCGGATACTCCCCCGGCCGCAGCACCTCGCCGTAAACCGCAACCTTCGGCGCGTCCACTTCGTATCGTCCAAAAATCCTTACGGTGTCGAACTGCTGCAGAGTAACGCCGGAGTCGCCAGCCAACGCGCTGGCCAGGTTGAACTCGATGGTCACGGGATGAAAGTCGGGAGGTTGCAGACGAACAATTTCGGCATGGATTGCCGGCTCGGGAAGCACGTCCTGATACGAATGCAGCAGGTCGGTGACTTGCATCCCATCACGATAGGGATAGCTTCCCGGCCGATACACGTGCCCCTGCAGGTAGATCGTGCGGTCGCTGTAGGGGAGAATCGGCGACACCGAAACTCGATCGCCATCCTTCACCCAGAACGAGCCCACGGCATCGCGCAGCGGACGCTGACCCGGCCCGCCGGGAAGCTTGACGTTCAGCATGACCCGCTGGTCGTGCGCCTCGATGCGTTCGACCTTGATATTGTCCATGCTGGCCGAGACGGGAACGCCACCAGCCATTTCCAACACGTCGGCCAACTGAGTATCAGCCAGCAGTTCGTAAATCGCGGGACGTCGAACGCTGCCGGCCACCGCCACCAGCGGGCCAACCGTCGGCACCAGGATCGAGTCGCCGGGCTCCAAGTGCTCGATACCTTGCCGGACTCCTCGCAGCAGAAGATCGTACAAATCCATTTCGCCCATGATGCGCGTCCCCCGCATGTGCTTGACGACACGCAGCGATCCAGTGGCCGTCGGGCCGCCGGCTGCGTATAGGGCGTTCAGCGGCGTCGACAGCGCGCTAATGTCATAGGCGCCGGGCCGTTGCACATCGCCCACCACGTAGATACGCACCGTGCGCACCCGGGTGACGGCGACATCGACTCTGGCATTGCGGAACTGAGGCTCCAGTTTGTCCTGAATCAGCTTTTGCGCCTGTGCCAGTGACAGTCCTGCCACCACCACCGGTCCGGCGTCAGGAAGCGAGACGCGCCCTTCCCTGTCCACCGTCCGCGTCAAGTTCTGCGAGACGCCACCCCAGATGTCAAGCGTCAACGTGTCGCCCGGGCCGAGCACGTACTCCGGCCCGGCCGGAAGGTCCATGGGGAACTGGCTGAGTCCGACGACGTCGGGCCGGAAGATCTCGGACCCGAACCGCGTCAGACCTCTCGTTTCATCGGGAAATTGCGAGTACAGGGCGGCAGTAGACGGCAGATTGGGATAAGGGTTCGGTTGCGGCACGGTGCGCGGATTGAGCACCGAATCGTCAAATTGCTGCGGGTGTCGCGCCCGACTTGGTCGCGCTGCTTAAAGGGGCTCTGTCGGGGCCAACGGTTCGACCCTCTGGCGCAGCCTCGCCCGGCTGCGCCCCGTTTGATGCGCCGCCGGCTTCGGCGAGTTGACCTCCCAGGGTGCGGGCCTGCTCCTCGGTGATCGTTCCCTGCTCCACCAGGAAGCGCAGCGCAGAAACCCGAAAGGCCGCGTCCGACTGTAGCCGCGCGGCCACTGCCGCGTCCGTGATCGCCTGCGGCTCCACGGCGCTGCCTTCCTGTTGTAACTGCCGCGCCAGTAGTTCCTTCAGTTGATCCACCACTTCAGGATGGCTCGCCAGGAACATCTGCACCTGGGACTGGACGCCCTTGGGTGCGGCTTGGCCAGCGGCGCCCAGGGAAATCGTTATTACCAGCAAGTAAGCGAGTGCGGTTCGCATTGCCTTGGTCCTCTATGACTCGGTTGCCTGAAACTCCGGTGTGCCGGTGATTGCGGAGGTGCTACGATTCCCGGCCTCGGACCGGGCGCAATTCCACGTGGTTCAGCGCGCTCAGCAGAAAGTCTGCATATGCCGGCACAGATCGTTCCACGCTCCATCCCAGGTCCCGGTCGGTGAACAGGCGGTAGAAATTCTGGTGGGCGGTCACAATTCCCACGAGTCCCAGGGTTGCCACTGTCGGATCGACATTTCCGATGATGCCTCTGGCGGCACAGCGGTCAAAGTAGCCATGAATGGCGTCGAAGAACGGGCCCAGGTACTCGCGCACCATGAGGTCGGCCGCCGGAACTTCCAGTCCCGCCACCAGGATCAGCCGCAGAAGGTCGGGCGGGTAGAAGAAATTCATCAGGAGGAATTCGGTCAGCATCGGGACCGTGACCTGCAGCGCGGCGTCGCCAGCCAGCTTACTTTGCAATTCCCGTCCCATGCGAACGCGGCTCAGGCGAGACTCGGCCGCGGCACGGAACAAGTCCGACTTGCGCGAAAAGTAGCGGAACAGCGTCACTTCATTGACCCGGGCCAGCCGCGCGATGTCGCGCGTGCTGGTCCCCTTGAATCCGTCGCGAGCGAACAGCTGAACGGCTGCTTCTACGATGCGAAGCTCGGTGACGGTTTTGCCTGCCTTTTTCTTCATGGGCTGGCTCCTTGCGGTTGGGCTGTTAATCGATGGGGCGGGTGGGAAAATTACAGAGCTTCAATCTCGTCTGCGCCGACTTCCACCGCCAGACTCTGTCGAATGAGGTCCACGGAGAGCACGACGCGCAACCCGCTCTTGCGGCGCAGGAGAATGCCGCAGGCCCCGGTCATCGGCCCCGCGGCAATGCGGACTTTGCGGCCTATCGTGAGGTACGCGTGCGGCTCGAAGTTGCGCATCGGGAGTTCCCGGCGCAGCCATTCCATCTCAGCGTCGGGGATGGCCGTGGCTGTGCGGCCTGCCCCCACAAACGCAAGCAGGCCGGGTATCTCGAGTAGGCCGGAAGTGGCGCGTTGGGCCGTGCGCACAAAGATGTAGCTCGGAAAAACCGGGAACTCCACCGCAACCTTGCACCCGTTCTTCCAGCGCCGCATGGACTTGTACAGCGGCAGGTAGTGCTCAACGTTGCGCACCGCAAAATGGCGGGCCACAACCTTCTCGTGGCGCGGCGTTGTGTACGCTGCAAGCCACACCGGAGCGGTCTCAGCCGGAAACACCCGCACCGCTTCAGCGGAACCAACGCAGCTTCCCTGCGTCACGGGTGTAGATACGAAAGCGGACAAAGCTTCGCCATCCTCACTTAGTAAGGTGTTTCCAGGTCTAGCGACCCATATCAATCACGAGTCGCTCGCCCGCAGACGCACAATCAAGTATTTCCGGGGAAAATCCCTCGCGCAGATCAACCGTATGATCTGCCACCGCCGCCACTCCTGGGTGTCGATTCTCGGAGTGCTTGCCGGCCCAGTTGTCAAAACCATTTCCTGAGCATTCCGTGCAAGCCGCTCCTTGCCAGGCGACCCCAACTCGTCGCAATCAGCATGCAGAAGTGTGACGGTAGGTTAGGGAATAAAATTCGCATGGTCAAGTGAATTCCGGCACAGTAGGGAGGAAAACCTGAGGATTCTATTACCGGCCGCCGATTCCTTGGAGAATGTGTGCGCTTACATTCACCGCGGACTTTGCGCGGGAGTCGCATCTCGTCTTTAAGTGAACTCAAGAAACGGGGGAAACCCTCCGGCTATCTCGGAAGAAAAGTCGTGATCTCGCAAACAATCGTGATATCGTGCTCAAGATGTTCTGTTGTGCGTCACTCAACAGCGTAAACAACTCATCAGGAGAATAAGCATGTCCCCAATGGGAGAGCAGTCACGGCGTGGAATAGGCGAACAATCGGCACGTGGTATCGGCGAGCAGGCCGTCAATCCCATGGCTAAGAGTCGCGGCATCGGCGAACAGGCCTCGAAGCCAGCCGCGAAGAAACCGGCGAAGAAGGCCGTCAAGGCAAGGCCGCCAAGAAGCCAGCGAAAAAGGCAGCCAAGAAGAAAAAGAAATAACCTCGGCCGCGCCTCGTCTCGCGCAATCCAGTCATCGCGACATTTTCGCCGTGACGCCTTTGCCGGACGGTGGAGCGAACCGAAGTACCTCAATCCCATCGGGCGACGAATTCTCGTCGCCCACTTTTCGTGCGCCCGCGCTCGCAACTCGAATCAGCGCTCCGCGGCAAGATTCTTCGATAAACTACTTACGTATGCTCAACGAAAAGCAATTCCGCGACCGCGCCGTCCGGGAGTTCCGGGAGATCGGCAAGCAGGTGCAGAGCCTGGCCACGGACCGGGACCTCTACCGCAAGCTCGAATCCGAGGTCATCGCCCCCAATGCCCAGCTCGCCGAATCCTACCAATCTTTATCTGCTCATGATTCGCGGCGCCTACACGGATGCCGTCACGATGCGCCTACGTCGCTTGTTTGCGCCGGACGCCAATATTTCGCTGCGCCGCCTCGTCGGCCAGATCGCCGAGTACCCAGACATGCTGCACGACAAGGTGACCAACAAAGAGTTGTCGGCCGATATTGCGGAACTGGACCGCATCGCCACCGTGCTCAAGGAAAAAGTCGACCCGCATTTTTCCGCTCATGAGCGCACGCCCGCTGCCCTGACGACCTCCAACCGCGAACTCGACCGCGCCATCGATCTACTCGCCGACTGCGTAAGACGGTATTACTGGATCGTCGCCGACGCCTACATCGAGGTAGGACCGGTCTACGAAGACGACCCGCTCACAGTCTTCCGCACAGCCTGGATCGAGTCTACGTAAGCCGCAAAAAATCAGGGGATGCCGGCAGGCATCCCCTTTCGTTTACCGCACGTCCTTCCCTACCAGACTCGGCACACCTTGTCGCTCGGCTTCACCATCGGCTGCCCCGCTTTGCATCCAAATGCCTGGCCGAATTCCGGCATATTCACCACCACGCCATTGATGCGGTACTTTCCCGGCGAATGTTCATTGGTCAGGGCAAGCAAGCGCTGGTTCTCGGGTCTCTGGTTCTCGCAGGCCCATTGCGCGAAGCCGATGAAAAATCGCTGGTCGGGTGTCAGTCCGTCCTTGCTCTGCAGAGTTCTGCGCCCTTGGTGTCGTCTTTCCACGCAGCGTAGGCAAGGATCGTACCGCCCAGATCCGCCACGTCCTCGCCTTCCGTCAGCTTCGAGTTGATCTTGATGTCATCCACTGCCACGTACTGCCCATACTGGTCCACCACGCAGTTCGCGTGCGTCACGAACTGGTCGGCATCTTCTTTCGTCCACCAGTCCTTGAGATTGCCCTTGGCGTCGAACTGCCGGCCTTCGTCGTCGAACGCATGAGTCAGCTCGTGCCCGATGGTCGAGCCGGTATTGCCATAATTCGGCGCGGCATCCATCTTGGCGTCATACAACGGAGGCTGCAGCACGCCCGCCGGAAAGTTGATGTCGTTCATTTGCGGGTTGTAATACGCATTGACCGTCGGCGGAGACATGTCCCACTCCGTCCGGTCCACCGGCTGGCCGACCTTCGCCAGCTGCCGCTTCATCTCAAATTCGTCCGCGCGAATGTCGTTCCCGTAAAAATCGTCGCGCACGATCTTCAACGAGCTGTAATCGCGCCATTTGTCGGGATAGCCCACCTTGTTGCGAATCGCTCTTCAGTTTGACCAGCGCCTGCTGCTTGGTGGCGGGACTCATCCAGTCAAGCTGCTGGATGCGCACTGCCATCGCGTCCTCGATTTGCCGGGTCATCTCCACCGTCGAAGCTTTCAGCTCCGGCCCAAAAGTCATGCGCACATAGACCTGGCCCAGCGCATCGCCCAGATCGCCGTCCGTGTATTGCACGCAGCGCTTCCACCGCGGCTGCAGCTCAGTGGCCCCACGCAGGTACTTACGGTAAAACTCGAAGTTCGCATTCACAAACGCCGACGACAGGAACGGCGCGCGCGCGTGGGCCACGTGCCAGCGCAGGTAGGTCTTCCAGTCCTCCAACGACGCCGACGATATCTGCGCGTTCACGTCCTTCAAGAAATCAGGCCACGAAACATTCAAGATCTCAAACTTCGGTACGCCCGAATCCGGCAAAGAACGCATTCCAGTCGAAGTCTGGCGCCACCTTGTAGAGATCCGCCACCGTCATCTTGTGTTTCTGCTTGTACGGGTCACGCCGTTCAACCCGGGTCAGCGACGCCTTGGCCAGGCTCGTCTCCATGCGCATGACCGTGGCGGCGTTCTTCTTCGCTACATCGCTGCTGTCGCCCATCAGCTCAAACATCTGCTGAACATGCTGCACATACCGTTCGCGCGTCTCTTTCGACTTGGCATCGTCCTTGAAGTAGTAATCGCGGTCCGGCAGGCCCAGTCCCGCCTGGTCGAGTCCGACGATCATCTTGTCGGAGTCGTCCGGGTCTTGCGTCGGCCCGTAGCCGAACGGCGCCGACATGCCCTTCATCTGCAGGTCGGCAATCAGCGCAGCCAACTGCTTCTTGCTCGTGAGTCCAGCTACCGCCGCGAGCTCGGGCTGCATCGGCTTCGCGCCCAGCTTCTCCACCAGCGATTCATCCATGCACGAAGCATAGAAATCGCCAATCTTCTGCGTTGCCGGGTCTCGGTCTTTTTGCGCCGCCGCGTCTTGCAACAGCTCCTTAAGGTAGCCGAGGTTGTCTACGTACAACTTCCCGTAAACGCTCCACGATGTCTGGTCGGGTGGGATCGGGTTGTTCTTCTGCCAGCCACCGCAGGAATACTGATAGAAATCCACGCACGGATCCACGGTGCGGTCCATCGCCGTGACATCGAGGCTCGGGGTGTAGGGCAGCGTGGGTTCCGCCCCACCGCCGGCTCCAGTTCCGGACGACCGGGCCGGACCGGCCTTCGGCGTCTGGGCAGCGGCGCAAACGGACAAAACCGTGAAAACCACGACAACTCGTAAGAATGACAAGGGCATCCTCCGGGCGAACCGTTGAGCATAGCAGAGGCTGTACGGCCCGCGCATCCGCGAAAACCCCGCAAGTGTCCGCGAATCCGCACTCCAACCGCCCGACAGCGGCTATTCTTCACATTTATTTACCCAAATCAGGGGTTGCGCATGCTGGTGACCGCGAAACACCCCCTTGGACATAGGGTTTAGAGTAGTGGCACGAGCGACTGGTTGGTTGTTGCGGTGCCGGTGGTCGCACTTCCGCTCGGCGCGGAAGTCGAAGGAGTAAGAAGGTCATGAAATCACAGCGGCAGTTGGGATGGATAATCACGGCGCTGCTATTGCTTGCGCTCAGTCCGGGGATCCGTTCGGCCAGTCCGGAGAGAACGCCGGTATTCCGACAAACATCGACTATCCAAGCAACCCGAATGTTCAAGCCAACGCCGGAAACCCGAACGGCGATCCGCCGGCTCGTGTGGCGCGCCTACAGTACATCTCCGGCGAAGTGTCCATGCAGCCCGGTGGCGTAAATGATTGGGTCGCCGCCAGCTCTGAACAGCCCGCTTACCACCTCCGACCGGGTGTGGACCGACAAGGATTCCCGCGCCGAACTGAACGTCGGCACTGGATTCATCCGTTTGAGCTCCGAGAGCAGCCTGACCCTCACCAACGTCAGCGACAACACCGTCCAGATGCAGCTCGATCAGGGCACGCTGGAACTCACCGTCCGGCACCTTGGAACCAGGTGAGATCTTCGAGATCGACACCCCCAACCTGGCGTTTACCGTCATGAAGGCAGGCGTGTATCGCATCGATGTTCCGCCCAATGACAACCAAACCTGGGTGACCGTCCGCAAGGGCAACGGCCAAGCCACCGGACAGGGCCCCGCCGTGAAGGTCAACAGCGGCGAACAGGTTCGCTTCACCGGACAGGGTTCGCTTGCAGAACGTTGCCTACGCTGCTCCGGCGCCGGACGGCTTCGACGATTGGGCGCAGGTCCGCGACAAACGTCTCGATAGCTCGGTGTCTGCCCGCTACGTCGCCCCCGGCGTGATCGGATATGAAGACCTCGACTACTACGGAACCTGGCAAGTGGATCCCACTTACGGCGCCGTCTGGGTTCCCACCAGCGTTGCCGCCGGCTGGGCACCCTACCGCTACGGTCACTGGGCATGGGTCGCCCCATGGGGCTGGACCTGGGTCGATGACGCACCCTGGGGCTTTGCTCCCTTCCACTATGGCCGCTGGGTCAGCTATGGCGGCGGTTGGGGCTGGGCACCGGGACCGATGTACGCAGGCTGGCGTCCTTACTATGCGCCGGCGCTCGTCGGTTGGGTCGGAGGCGCGGGCTGGGGCTTCGGCGTTTCCTTCGGAGTCGGATTTGGTGTCGGCGGCGGCTGTGGCTGGTTCCCGCTGGGCTGGGGTGAAGCGTACTACCCCTGGTACCACGGCTACCACGGCGGACATGTCAGCAATACCTACATCCGCAACGTAAATGTCACCAACACTCACATCAACAACATCAACAACGTCGCCAACAACTACCACAACGGCACTTTCAACAACACGCACTATGCGAACCGTAGCATCGCGGGCGCCGTTACGGCCGCACCCAAGTCCGCCATGGCCAGCGGGCAGAACATCGCCCGCTATGGAATGGCAGTCCCCAAATCGGCGTTGAACAGCGGCGAGGTGCTACGCAATGTGAACGTCACTCCCACTCGCGAAGCCATGCTGGGCGGCCACGCTCCCACGACCACCGGTATTCCTCCGCAAAGGGCTTTCGACCGCCCGGTTGTGACCCACAATGGGGCGCCTTCCCAGGCAGCTAACCAGCAGCCTGCGAGCAATCACAATGTTCCCGCACCGCCGGCTTCGTTGGGCGTCCACAACCCAGCAAACGGCCAGGCCACTCAGGCTGCTGGCGCGCCGCGTCCGGGACAGAACGCGGGCTCCAATTCGCCTTACGCTTCGCAAGCCGGACCGCAGCACGTGGTTCCCAAGCCGCCTTACGCGGGTGGACACGCCCCGACCGCGACCGAAGCGGCCAACCGCAACTACGGTTCCGCGTATCCATCTGCGCATCCGTCAAGCCAGGCAACGGCCCCGTCACACGAGGCAACTCATGTGACTCCGGCCGCGGCGCCAGCCAATCACAGCCAGAAGCCGGCGCAGAATAACGGCAACAAGGAGAGCAAGCCGAAAGAGGCTCCGAAAGGCAATCCCGGCATGGCGTCCGCGAACGTCCCGCGCCCGCCTGCTGGATACTCTTACCATGCTGCCCCGGCTGCCACGGCTTCATCGTACGCAGGCGGCAACAGCTACGGTGGCGGCTCGCGCAGCTACTCGGCAAGCGCTCCCACGTACACGGGCAACCGCAGCACCTACTCGGCTCCAGCGGCGACGTATCGTGCGGGCGGTGGCGAATACTCCGCGGCTCCACGCTATAACGCCAGGGCCGCCGCTCCGGCGGCTCCCCATTACTCCGCGCCCTCCTACTCGGGTGGTGGACACGCTTCTAGCGGAGGTGGACATTCCAACTCCTCCGGCGGACACGGCGGCGGCAATCACCGATAGTAAGTCGTCCTTCTCCTGAACTTCTGGGCGGCCTTCGGGTCGCCCGTTCTTTTGCATGCTCGGCGACGGCGCGAACCGAACATCGCTGCGCGAGCGCCCGCCAACACAAACCCATCGCACCGCATATAATCGTAGAGTGACGACCGCTCACATCCGAAAAGTGGCCGAGGCCAACTTCCCCACGCGCTGGGGACAGTTCCGCATCTACGGTTTCGTGGGTGAATTCTCGGGCCCCGGTGACGAGAACCGCAAAGAAGAGGCGGTCGCCCTGGTGATGGGCGACGTGCTGTCTTCCCCGCCGCTGGTTCGCATTCACTCCCAATGCCTGACCGGCGACGTCTTCGCTTCCATGCGCTGCGACTGCCGCCAGCAGCTCGAAATGTCGCTGGCCATGATCGCCGACGCCGGCGCGGGTATCTTGCTTTACGAGCAACAGGAAGGCCGCGGCATCGGCCTGATGGCCAAAATCCAGGCCTACGAACTGCAAGACAAAGGCCTCGACACTATCGAGGCCAACGAAGAACTCGGCTACGACGCCGATTATCGCCAGTACACCCTGCCCGCCGAGATGCTGAAGCAGTTGGGTGTGCGCGCCGTGCGCCTCATCTCCAATAACCCCGAGAAAGTCTCTGCCTTAGAGAAGGCCGGGATCCAGGTGGCCGAGCGTGTCTCCGCCGAGGTCGAACCCTACGAGCACGCCGAGAAATATCTGCAAACCAAGAAAGACCGGATGGGTCACCTGTTCTCCAGCCTGTAAACTCTCCCGTCCGCTGCTAAGTGCGCTCGCGCAACAATGTCTCCATCGCCCTCCGGTGCTTCACCGGCAATCTCGTGACGGCCACTTTCGCCAGCGCCACGTATGCTGCGCGTGCTTGCGGAGTCTTCCGCAACGCCTCCAAATGCCGGCAAACCACCGCCACATCCCCGCGCACAAACGGCCCGCTAAACGCCGCCGCCGCCCCGTGCTCCAGGTAGTTGCCCAGGGTTTGCCGCAGCAATGGCCCCGCCATCGCCCTCAGCTTCTTCTCCGGGATTCCCGCCGCCTGCCCCACGCTTTCCAGCGCCGCCATCAATCCAATCAGCAGCGGCGAGGCAAACGCATCAAAGGCGTGATACAGCACTTTGTTCTCTTTCCGGATCGTCACCGCCGTGCCGCCCAGCTCGGCAATCATCTTTCGCGCCAGCCGCAACGCTGCCGCATCTCCTTCAATTCCGAATGGCACTCCTTTCAGCGACGGAACCGACTTGGCCACGAACGTCATGCCGGGATGCACCGACGCGACCCGCGCTCCCTTCGCGCGCAACGGCTGTAGCACGTCACTGGTCAGCGCGCCGCTGGAATGAAACACCGTCCTGCCGCTGCCACTCTTGCCGCAACGCCAACTGCGCCGCAACAGCCGCAATCGCGTCATCCGGGACCGTAATCCAAATCAAGCCCGCTGCCAGCGGCGACTCGCCCAGCTCAATTACCTTCGCTCCCAACCTGCGGCCAAGCTGCACAACCTTGCGCGGCTTTTTCTTCCCCGGCCCGCGCAACCACTTCCGCAATGTCCCAGCCCGCACCCGCCAGATTGAGCAGCAACGCTGTGCCCAGCCGTCCCGGCCCCACGACGCTCACAGTCGGACGCTTCCATGCACTCGCAGGCATGGCGGCAGCATATCAAAGTGCAACCAGCTCATCGGGCAGCCTGCTCCCGATCTGCTTTATATTTGGGTGCTATGACCACCCGGAAATCACCTGCCCCGAAGCCCAAATCGTCCCAGCCGTCCTCCGGCCGCCGTTCCCAGTCAAAGCCCAAGGTCCTGTCCTCGGTAAACGTCTTTCAGGGACGCGTCTTCCACGTCACCCGCGACCGCGTGCAAGAGCCCAACGGCGTCACCGCCATCCGCGAAGTCATCCGCCACTCCGGCTCGGTCGTCGTCCTCGCCGTGGACGAAACCGGCCCCGAGCCTCGCGTGCTTCTGGAACGCCAATACCGCTATGCCGCTCAGGACTACATGCTCGAGCTACCTGCCGGCCGCATCGATCCCGGCGAATCCTCCCTCGCCGCCGGCAAGCGAGAGCTGCTGGAAGAAACCGGCTACACCGCACGAAAGTGGAGCAAGGCACTCTTCTTCTATCCCAGCCCCGGCTTCCTGGAAGAGACCATGACCGTCTACCTGGCGCGCGTGCTCCGGCCCGGCCTTGCCCAACCCGAAGACGACGAGCGCATCGACTGTGACCTCGTCCCACTCTCCCGCGTCGTGCAGTGGATTATGTCCGGTAAGATTCGCGACGGAAAGACCATTGCCGGCGTCCTGTGGTTCAGCAATAAAATGCCACCTGGCGTCTGATCGTTCGCTTGCGATTTCCCATTTTGAGCCAGAACATACTGCGATTTCGCCATCAATGGGCATTAATTCTGCATTAAACGACTCCGATTCTGTCGAATCTCGGTGATTCGTCCCCGCTACAACGATTTTGTATACTCCATTGACAACACCTGAGAATTCTTAAACAATTGTCGCAGGTCGGCCAACTAACGTGTCATTCCCGACCCGTTCGAGCGACGAATGTTCGAAGCTCGGGTTAGGATGCAGTTGAGTTCATCTGACCCATTGCAATTTGCTGACGGCCCCGTGCCAACTAGACTCGGAGTCCGCCTTCCGGAGGAAAGTAAAGTGAAATTGAAAGGAACCGTGAAGTGGTTCAACAACGCAAAAGGCTTCGGCTTCATCGGTCGTGAGGACGGACCGGACGTGTTTGTGCATTACAGTGCCTTGATTGCTGAGGGCTACAAGAGCCTGCAGGAAGGCGATGCCGTAGAATTTGAGATTGTCGATGGCCAGAAAGGGCCGCAGGCCGCGAATGTCGTGAAAGTTTAGCTAACGCTGCGCTTGATCTCTCCCGACCCAGCCGCCCAGGCTGGGTCTTATTTCTGCCCACCGCCGCCCCAGCGCAACGCCGTTCATGCCGTTCCTCCTTCACCACCGCGCCGCGTTACAATTGCCCCGGAACATCCCTGTGGACAACAAATCGCTCGCGACCGTCTTCAACCAAACCGCCGATCTCATGGAGATCAACGGCGACGACCCTTTCCGCATCCGCTCCTACCGCCGTGCCGCCGACACCCTCGAGGGCCATCCTCAGCAGGCCACCGACTTCGCCGACGACGTCAAGAAGCTCCTCGAGATCCCCGGCATCGGCAAAGGCATGGCAGCCAACATCCAGGAGATCGCACAAACCGGAAAGCTCCAGCTCCACCAGGAACTGCTGCAAAAATTCAACCCCTCCATCCTCGAGCTCTTCAAGATCCAGGGCCTCGGCCCCAAGACCATCGCCCTCATCTGGAGCGCCTTCCAGGTCAGCGACCTCGACGGCGTCATCAAGCTCGCCAACGACGGCAAGCTGCGCACGCTGCCTCGCATGAGCGAAAAGAGCGAGCAAAAGACTCGTCAAGGCCATTGAGGATTACCGCCGCATCTCCGGCCGCTTCGTGATCGACGAAGCCGACCGCACCGCCGAGCGACTCGCCGCGTTCCTGAAACACGTCAAGGGCATCGACGCCATCACCCCCGCCGGCTCTCTGCGCCGCGGCCGCGAGACCGTCGGCGATCTCGACGTGCTCATCACTGGTCCGGTGTGTGTCGACGACACCCGCCGCGCCGCCCTCATCGACGAAATCGTCAAGTTCCCCGGCATCGACCAGGTACTTGCCAAGGGTGACAACAAGGTCAGTTTCAAGCTGCACTACCGGCCTGCAGGTCGATGTCCGCACCCTCTCCCCCGACTCCTACGGAGCGGGCCTGCAATACTTCACCGGCTCGAAGAACCACAGCGTCGCCCTGCGCCAGCGCGCCCTGAAGATGGGTCTCACCCTCAACGAGTATGGCCTCTACCGCCTGAAAGACAACAAGTGCGTCGCCAGCAAGACCGAGGAAGACATCTACGGCGCGCTCAAGCTCGACTGGATCCCGCCGGAGCTCCGCGAGAACACCGGCGAAATTGAGGCCGCCGCCAACCACGAGCTGCCTGACTTAATCACGCTGAAAGACCTGCGCGGCGAAGTCCACATGCACACCGTCGAAACCGACGGCAAGAACACCATCGAGGAAATGGCCGAAGCCGCCAAGCTGCGCGGCTACCGCTACATCGCCATCACCGACCACAGCAAGAACCTCGCCATGGCCAACGGTCTCGACGACAAGCGCGCCGTGCAGCACATCGCGCGCATTCGTGCGGCCAACGAGCGTATCGACGGCATCACCGTCATGCCCGGCATCGAGGTCGACATCCTCGCCGACGGCTCGCTCGACCTCTCCGACTCCGTGCTCGAGCAGATGGACGTCGTCGTCGCCAGCGTGCACTCGCACTTCAACCAGGAAAAATCGCAGATGACCGACCGTCTGTCGTCAGCCGTCAGCAACCCGAACGTGTCGATCCTCGGCCATCCGACGGGTCGCCTGCAGCTTCGCCGCGAGGCCTACGATTTCGACTTCGAGGCCCTGCTAAAGCTGGCCCGCGAAAAGCAAGTGGCGATGGAACTCAACGCCTATCCCGAACGCCTCGACCTCAACGACGTACACCTTCGCCTGGCGCGCGACCGCGGCGTCAAGATCGTCATCAACACCGACGCTCACCACACCTCGCACTTCGAGAAGATCAAGTACGGCATCCTGCAGGCGCGTCGCGCCTGGCTGACCGCAAAAGATGTCCTCAACACGCTTCCCGAAAAAGAATTCCGTCGCGCCATGAAGCACCACTGGCCCACAAATTAGGTGATTCGCCGCCCCGCCAGGCGTAATCTACAAGTGCCGCTTCCTTAAGGAGGTGCCCCATGCCGGACACGAAGGTTCCCCCGCCTGTTCCACAACAGGACACGAATTTCCCCAAGCCCGGAGTCGAATTCGATGCTGGGCACGTTCCCATCACAGAAGAATTTGACAGCGTCGAAACGCTCCCTGCCGCCGGTCGCGCCCTTGGCCGCCGCGCTGGTCGTCGTCGTCGTCTTTATTGTCGGCGTGGCCTACATCTTCCGCAGCCAGCCGGTCGCTCAGGGACAAATCGATCACGCTTTCGCCATGCAGCAGGAAGACAAGCCTTATTCCATGGTGCTGATCCAGGTCACCGTTCGCAACGTCACCAGCAAGCCGCTCTTCATCAAGGCAATCAAGGCCGACATCATCACCGACCAGGGCGCCTCCGTTGATGAGCGGCCTCAGGTGACTACTGTATTGCAGATTGATAATGTACGCTAGATATAAAGTGAAAAAATGAAACAAGAACCTCGCCATGGCCAACGGTCTCGACGACAAGCGCGCCGTGCAGCACATCGCGCGGATTCGCGCCGCCAACGAGCGCATCGACGGCATCACCGTGATGCCCGGCATCGAGGTCGACATCCTCGCCGACGGCTCGCTCGACCTCTCCGACTCCGTGCTCGAGCAGATGGATGTCGTCGTCGCCAGCGTGCATTCCGCCTTCAACCAGGAAAAATCGCAGATGACCGACCGCCTGTTGTCGGCCATCAGCAACCCGAACGTGTCGATCCTCGGCCATCCCACGGGCCGCCTACAGCTACGCCGTGAGGCCTACGATTTCGACTTCGAAGCCCTGCTAAGGCTTGCCGGCGAGAAGCAAGTGGCGATGGAGCTCAACGCCTATCCCGAACGCCTCGACCTCAACGACGTGCATCTGCGCCTGGCGCGAGACCGCGGCGTCAAGATCGTCATCAACACCGATGCCCATCACACCTCGCACTTCGAAAAGATCAAGTACGGCATCTTGCAGGCGCGCCGCGCCTGGCTCACCGCAAAAGATGTACTCAACACTCTTCCCGAAAAAGAATTCCGTCGCGCCATGAAGCATCACTGGCCCACAAATTAGGTGATTCGCCGGCCCGCCAGGCGTAAGCTACAAGTGCCGCTTCCTTAAGGAGGTGCCCCATGCCGGACACAAAGGTTCCCCCGCCTATTCCACAACAGGACACGAATTTCCCCAAGCCCGGCGTCGTATTCGATGCTGGGCACGTCCCCATTACCGAGGAGTTTGACAGCGCCAAACGCTCCCTGCCGCCGGTTGCGCCGCTGGCCGCAGCGCTGGTCGTCGTCGTGGTCTTTATTGTCGGCGTGGCCTACATCTTCCGCAGCCAGCCCGTCGCTCAGGGACAAATCGATCGCGTCTTCGCCATGCAGCAGGAAGACAAGCCTTATTCCATGGTGCTGATCCAGGTCACAGTTCGCAACGTCACCAGCAAGCCGCTCTTCATCAAGGCCATCAAGGCCGAGATCGTCACCGACCAGGGCTCCTCCGTTGATGACGCAGCCTCCGCTGTCGACTACTCCCGCTACCTGCAGGCCTTCCCCGACCTGCAGATGTACGCTACCGATCCGCTCAAGGTTGAAACCAAGATCGCCCCCGGGGCTGAAGCGCAGGGCTCCGTACTGGTGGCTTTTCCCATCACCAAAGAGCAGTTCTTTGCCCGCAAAGACCTCAACGTCACCATCCTCCCATACGATCAGAAGGCCATTGAGTTGCACGAAAAAGGCGCCGCTCCCGCGAAGTGAGCGCTTGAATCTAGCGAATTACTCCAACGAGAAAAGGCCAGAGATTGAACTCTGGCCTTTCTCACTAACCACTATCCACTATCCACTAACTACTATCCACTGTTACGGCGTTATCGGCTTGGGTGCGTTCTTCGGCGTGCTCAAATAACCCGTAATGCTGTTCTTGGCCGCCGTGAACACCACCACTTCATACAGCAGATGGTCGCGGCCCGTGTAGAACTGCAGCGGCTCGCCCACCGTGCGATCTTTCTTCTCGATCGTCTTGTCGTCGGCAATCACGTTCACCGTGAAGCGGCTCTTCTTCACATCCACTTTCTTCAGTTCCAGGCTGATGGTCGACAACGGCGTCCTCTTATTTTTCACCAGCGTGAACTCGTAGTAGTTTCGGTCGCCCTTGTGCTTCAGAGTTTCCAGCTCCGACGCGTTGTGCGCCACCAATCCGCTCTGCACCCCTAGATCGCCGATGGTGCGCTCCAGTTTCTGGTTCGTCGCCTGCAGGTCAGTCTGGGTCTTGGCGATGTCGGTCTTGGCAGCGCCTACTTCCGACTTCACCCCGCTCACTTCCCCGCTGACCGCGGCAATCTGCTGGCCCTGCTGCGACTGCGCGGCTGACAACTTCGCCTCTCCGGCTTTCTGTTGCCGTTCCAAATCGGCAGCGCGGCGGGCTATTTCCTCTTTGGTCTGACCCACCTCCGTCGTCAAAGCCTCCTTCAGCTCCGACTTCGTGGTGTGCAGACGCGCCGCCAGTTCAACCTGCGCCGCATCCAGCGATTGCTCCTTCGCGTCCAGAGCGTCCAGCCGGCCCTTTAGCGTATACATGAAGTACAGCGAGGCGAGTACATAAATCAGCGCCACTCCTAATAGGAGGTACTTCACGATCGAGCTATGCTCTCCGCCGCTGTGCGCGGGCGTCTCCACATGGTTGTTAACGTCTTCTTCGTACATCCAAATTCCTTTCGTCGTAACTGATTGGGTTATGCGGTCTCGCCCCTGCTTCGCAACCGTGTGCTATCAATTTGAAAGTAGCGCTATGGGTTGCACTCGGTACAGCTTCGCCCCCAGCTCTGAGAGCAACGCCAACCCATTGAGAAATGACGGGCAATTCGCTTTTCGACTATGCCTGATTATACCGTTTCTAAGAACCCAAAACCTCCACGTAAGTTGCACATTCGCCGCTCCTTGCCCCTGAACCTCGCATTCCGCTGCACTACAATCGAAAGGTGAAGAACTGGGATGTCGTCATCCTTGGCGCGGGAGTCATCGGCATGTCGCTGGCGCTGCGCCTCCGCGATGAGCACCGCTCCGTGTTGCTGGTCGAGCGCCACGAGCCCGCTGGCGAAGCCACCCACGCCGCCGGAGGCATGATCGCCAACTGCGATCCCCACACTCCCGCCCTGCTGCAGCCGCTCGCCGACGTCAGCGCCACCATGTACCCGGAATTTGTCCGCGACATTGAGGCCGAGTCCGGCGAGTCCGCCGACCTTAGAGACACCGGAACGATCGCCGTATTTGCCGATTGCGAAGCGCCCACGCACGCAGGAGTGCGCCCGCTCACCGCCGACGAACTCGCGCGCCTTGAACCGTCCCTTCGTCTCAACGGCACCCTTTGGTACTTACCCGAGCGCTCCGTCGATCCTCGCGGCCTCGGACGGGCCCTCACCAAGGCCTGCCGCAAGCGTGCCGTCGAGTTCGCCACAGGCTCTGAGGCGCTCGAAGTCCTCACCGCCGCCGGACGCGCGATGGGCGTTCGCACCTCGCACGCCACCTATCATGCAGGCGCGGTAGTCAACTGCGCCGGAGCCTGGGCTGCGAAGATTCAACCGCTCGCGATTCCCACTCGTCCGGTCAAGGGCCAGATGGTCTGCGTCGTCCTTCAACCCTCAATGGGTGGCCCACATATCCCCTCTTTTGGGATATGTGGGAAAGAACTCGTTCATCACGTGGTCCGCACGCCCGACATCTACATCATCCCCCGCTCAGACGGCCGCATCCTGCTCGGCGCTACTGTCGAAGACGCAGGATTCGACAAGCGCACCGATCCGCGCACCATTCAACGCCTCTACCGGGCTGGGCTGGCTATCGCGCCGATCTTGTCGAGCACACGCATTCACGATGCCTGGGCTGGATTGCGTCCGGGCTCCCCCGACGACCTTCCGATTCTCGGCGAGACCGCGATTCCCGGCTACTTCGCCGCCACCGGACACTACCGCGACGGCATCATGCTCGCACCCGCTACCGCCGATGCCATGGCCCAACTCATCACCGGCCAGCAGCCATTCGTGGATCTCGCCCCGTTTTCGCCCTTGCGCTTTGAAAAGCAGTGAAAAGGGCGCCGCACTCCACTAGCTGCCGTTCCGGGCAAATTAAATCCTTGGCCATTTTCTATCCACGATCCACTAACCACTAGCCACTTTCTTCTCAAGCACCCACGTCGTCATCGCCCGCTGATTCTGGACTACGGTGGTCTTCAACGGCTCGGCCAGTTCGCCGCCAATCCGCTCAGCCATCGCCGCGAGCAGCTCTGCGTCCACGAGGTACCGCTCCGCTCCATCCGGTGCCAGGAACCGCCGTCCCTGCACGCGTTTGAACTCGCTTTCCATACCGATCGTCGACGCCAGCCGACAGAAAAACAGCCCTCCCGGCTTCAGCGGACGCCAAGTTCCCCGCAGCATGGAGTCGAAGTGCGCGTCGTCGCGCGCGAAATGCAGCACGGTGTTGCTGATGACCACATCCGCGCAGGCATCGTCGAACGACAGTTCCTCGACCGGCTCGACCCGAAAGTTCGTGGCCGGAATCCCCAGGCGCAAACTCCCACGCCAGAGACCGCACACTTTCCACTGCCTGCGCATCCGCATCCGCCGCGTAAACTTCGTACCCTTCGCGCAGAAAGTACCCGAGGTTCCGGCCAGACCCGCATCCCGCATCGCAGAATTTTCATTCCGGGCCTGATGCGGCCTTTTAGTAACTGGTCGAAAAGATAGATATCGATCTGACCAAATTGCTCTTGCAGCGAGGGCTTAGGCATTCCAGCAACCTAGCGCTGCGCCGTGGTCGTGTCAAATATTATCGACAGTGGCAGGCGGCCCTACGTCCATTCCATCGCGACCAACAGCGCAGTGCTACCCTACCGACAGGAGGAACCATGTCTCTTACTGCGGTCCTGCTTGGAGCGATTCTTCTCGTGATGCTCTGCGGTGGAGTCTTCATCTACCGAGCGCTGCTGGCCATCGTAAGTCTGCTCGAACAGATCAGCGCCAAACTCCCCGTTCCTGGCATCGTCACTTCGCTGCTCTCCATCTGAAGGGTTGCAACCGCGCCGCCGCGCCCGGAGTTGCGGTACAATCCCGCGACACGCTGTCCTCAACTCACAGGTTTTGAAGGAGCACCACGCCATGGAGTTGCTAGTTCAACGAGAGCCCAGCACACTCGACTGCACGCCCGGTTCGCTGAGCATCGACGGTGTGTTCGAGTGCTACACGCTGGAAGATCTGGTGCGCGAGGTGCCTGGCCAGCCGCGCTGCATTCGCGGCATTCCTATGCCCATCCTCGGCAAGCACATCACCGGCGGGGCGGCGTTTAGACAACTGTATTGGAAACCCTAGTGAGTTGATGTATGCTTCGCAGCGGCAACCATGCCACAACCCAGGAGAGAGGGCCATGCCTCCAGAAAATGAGAATCGACCTGCCCCCGCGCCCGTGTCGCATTCTGGAAAAGTCAACCCCACGCCGTTGGATGTGCTGTTCATCTTCGTGGCGTCGTCAGTGTTGCTTCTCTTCCTTTTGTGGATTGCGGCAACAGTACTAAGACTCCCACTGTCTCAAGATCTGCTGGGGCTACTTAAGTCGACCGTTTCCGAGGTATGGAAACAGGTCATAGTCGGCACGGCCGGTGCAGGCACAGCTATTCTGGCGCTGCGTCAGTTCTTGTTTAAATCGCGGCCATCCCTCAATTACATGATCTGGGTCCCGGTGACGACATTAGGGCTAATGCTCGGGCTAGTTCTTGCGCTATTCGTCGTCAAGCAATCGTCGGCCAAGACGCTCCCCCAGATGCCTTCGTGCGTGTTCCCATCCGATTTGGCGCCGAAGTCCCGGATTCGGTCAAATCGGCGGCCGGCAGCGCGTTATCTTCCATCAAGGTCAAAGTAGATTCACCCGAAACCGACGAAAACCAATATGAAAAGAAGGAGTATGGCCCCGCACCCGGAGACAATGAATTCCCTTATCACCTGGTGATCGACATGCCGACGGAGCCGGCAATTCACTTTAAGGCTGAAGTGAATCCGATTTTCGTGGAACATTGGGAAAACAAAGGAACACCAAGCACGTGGCTAATATGTCTGAAAGCAAATCCTCACACGCCATTTCCGGCCCCTGATCCGTCCGGAGCGTCTTCCACGTTGATCAAGCTGAAATGCCTAGCTTCCAGTAACTGTCCTCGGACCACAACCGAGCCTGGACCTGCCATTGCCTGTGATGAACAGGCCTCAAACAATACGGGGTTGGTACGCCCGGTGTACGCTGCTGAACCGAACCGGCCAGCCATAGAGCCTGGCTGGGTGGTTCCGTCGCTGGATAGCCTCAACTCTATGGCCGATTCTGCACGTCCCGGGTACACACGTTTCGACGTGAAATTTACTGCCGAAGGAAAAGCCAAGGAAGCCGATCATTACTTCTACGCCGTGAGAGTAAACGGGCATCCCGTGTATATTGACGGCTTTCTGCCCGATCGCACCATGTTCCCCCTGCAAAAGGGAACGAATTGGATGTCATTTGCCCTTGGAAATCTCGACTTCACCGGGGAGGACAATGGCTATGAAAACCTGCATCTCGCGGTAACGTTTCTCAAGGACCGTAAGGTGATTGACTCGGTGGAGCTTGATCGATATTATGTCGCCCTCCGCGGAACGGAGAAGATTCCGGTCGTAGTACCCGATCCGAGCGTGCCCGAGTGGTCCGGAAAGTACCCGAAAGAGGCAGGTGGTTTTGAGTGGAATGGACAGTACGTTGCTCCCACCAGCGAAGACAAATTCGAAATTCTCGTCGGTTCGTCGGAGTGCCATAGCCCTTCAGATCAGGTGTGCCTCAAGAACGCGATGAGGGACAAGAAGGAGTTCTATGACGGAAATCTGAAGTATGAAGGGAAAATTGGAGGGAAGGAAGACAATTATCATGTAGTGGTGAAGGTGCGTCCGCCGCTGCGTAAACCTCCGGAAAAGGTATCTTACGGGTACGCCCTGGGCTTGGTGCTTCCCACAAGGCAGGTGAAGTTCACTTTCAGCGCCCCTGAGACCGACCAACTCTGCCATTGGGCCACGCAACACTACGGCCAGGGCGCGGCAGGAAAGATCATCCAGAAGGACAAGCAACGCTATAACGTCGCGAAACCGGCCAATCCCTACGGACCTTGTGTGTGAGTACAAGTTCCTCGCCAACAGTCTTCGTGATCATGGGCGCGGCCGTCTGGGAGGGCGGCCGCGCCAGCAACGCCATGCGCCGCCGCGTCGAGGGCGCGATCGTCAGCGCCCGCGGTGTGCTGAATCCTCTGTTCTTGCCCAGCGGCGGCGTTGGCATGCATCCGCCTTCCGAAGCAAGAGTGATGTTCAGTCTCTTGCAGGAATCGGGTGTGCCCGAACAGAACATCGTGCTGGACGAAGCCTCACACGACACGCTTCAGTCGGTCCGCAATTGCTCGCGAATATTGCGGTCCCTTCCCGGCTTCTCAGAGGTTGTCGTCTGTTCCGACCTCTATCACATCCCCCGCTGCCGCTGGCTGTTCAAACTCTACGGAATCCCGGCACTTCCCGGAGCGGTGGTTAGCGGACGAGCGCAGAACAAAGCGTGGCGTTGGTTCTATTACTCCCTTCGCGAGTTTCCTGCACTGGTGTGGGACACGCTGGTCGTAGTTTTATCGGGCAGGAGCCTTTAGAACAGCAAGTACGGTGGGCTCTGAAGAAAGCCATCTCACAGGAAAACACCTTTTGCCAGCGTGTCGGCGGCTGGGGCCGTCCCCGCTCCGGCGTCTAAGAACTTCAAGTATCGGCCCCACCCCTGCCGCGCAGCGACAGAACGGGTCGTGCTGTAGGGCTCTCGCTACTCCAGCGATTCCGGCTCGCAGCGGAGAATCCCTTCTCGCCGGCGGCTTTCTTCTCCCAGTACTTCGTGACCCAGGCTTCCCAACTCTTGCCGGCAGCCATGTCGCGTCCGCTGAATGCCAGGGCGGCAATATCAGAGAACGGAATACTGATCTTCTCGTGCGAATCTTTGCGGAATCACCCGCACCACCGACTCGGCCAGCGTCGCGCCGTTGCGCCGGTCGAAGATGTAGCCTTCCACGCGCGTGCCGTCCTTGCGCGTGATCGTCACATCGCCGCGATAATCGAACGCCAACTCGAGCGCCTGCGCGCAGTTCGGCGTCCGAGGCAAGATCGGGAACCCATCCTTCGATCTTGTGATGCTCGTGCTCCTTCGACCACTTCCAGTTCGTCCACCGTGAGATTGTCGCTGCGGCTCGCTCATGCCCGCGTCTCCTCAATTGCTGGGTGCTCCTTTCGCCAGCTTGGCGAAAGGGTGGATCTCCAATCTGCACCAGCGGATTATGCGCATGCACTGGCCGCACCGGCTCCTTCAGCATCTCCGCCGCCTCGTCATCCTTATATCCAGTTGAGAACGTCGCCTTCACCGTCCCCCAGAATCCGCTCAGCGAGCCGAACGTATCATGCACCGCCGAAGCCTCGTACCCGCTATGCACCATGCAGTTTGCGCACTTCGGATTGCCCGACTCCGTGCCGTACTTCTCCCACTCTGTCGCCTGCATAAGCTCTTCGAACGTGTCGGCATAGCCGTCCTGCAGCAGGTAGCACGGCTTCTGCCAGCCAAAGAGGTTAAACGTCGGCATGCCCCACGGAGTGCAGGGGTAGTCGCGCTTGCCCATCAGGAATTCCAGAAACAGCGGCGACTGGTTGAATACCCAGTTCTTCTTACGGTTCGACAGCATCGCCCGGAACAGCCGCCGGGTCCGCGCGCGTCCCAAAAAGTGGCTCTGGTCTGGCGCTTTGTCGTACGAATACCCCGGCGAGAGCATCATCCCTTCGACGCCCTAAGTCCATCATTTCGCTGAAAAATGCCCTGACGCTATTCGGGTCGGCGCCGTCGAACAGCGTGGTGTTCGTCGTAACGCGGAACCCGCGCTCGACCGCAACCTTAACGCCTTCAATAGCCTGGTCGTATCCGCCCTCACGGCAGACGCTGAAATCGTGATGCTCGCTCTGCCCGTCGACGTGTACCGAAAACGTCAGGTACTTGCTCGGCTTGAACAGGTGCAGCTTCTGTTTCAGCAGCAAAGCATTGGTACACAAGTAGATATACTTCTTCCGCGCGACCAGCCCCTCCACGATCTCGGCAATCTGCGGATGCAGCAGCGGCTCCCCGCCCGGAATCGACACCATCGGCGCGCCGCACTCGTCCACCGCCTTAAAGCACTCTTCCGGCGTGAGTTGTTGCTTCAGAACGTGCGCCGGATACTGAATCTTCCCGCATCCCGCACACGCCAAGTTGCAGCGAAATAGCGGCTCGAGCATCAGAACCAGCGGATACCGCTTCCGCCCTCTGATTTTCTGCGTCAGGACGTACGACGCCACCGTCCACATCTGCGAAACCGGAACACCCATCGTGATAACCTGCCGTTCTGAAACGCGAAAGCGAATTCGCTTTCGTTTTTACCTTATTTGTGGCAGGATGTCAATACGACCAAGGCCCACTCACCGCCCATGCCCGACCGAGAAAATCTCGACAGCGTCCTTGAAATCGTCTCAACCGCGCCGGCTTCGCGCCGGACGCCCCTCCAGCCCCGCAGCGTGCAGACCATCCAGCGCGTCGTGGACGCCGCCAGTGCCCTGCTCAGCCGCACGCCGCTCGAAGACGTCACCACGACCCGCATCGCCGCCGAGGCCGGAATCTCCATCGGCGCGCTCTACCGTTTCTTTCCCGACAAGCAGATGATCATCGACGCCGTCGCCGTGCGCCACGTCGAGCGTTTTCGCGGAGTGGTCGCGGACCAGGTTCTGCCCACGCTTGCGCAGGAGATGCGCAACCTCAACGACTTTCAGCCGGCCAGCATGCTGAACCTCGTGGTCGACGCCTACGTTGCCTACCTCGACGAGCACCCCGATTTTCGCGCGATCTCCTTCGGCCGCCACATCAGCGCGGCCACCAAAGAGCGCGAAGCCTCGCCCGCCGTCGGACTCCCCGCCATGCTCAAGAGCTTCATGCTCGAGCAACTCGCGATTCCTAATTCACCCGAGCTCGACCTGGCGCTGCGCGTGGTGAGCGAAGCCGGCGAGCGGCTCATCGCCTTCGCCTACGAGCAGCCCACCCGCGACGAGCGCGACCGCATCATCGCCGAGATGAAGAAGATGCTGGCGGCGTACCTGTTTCCTGCGATGTAGTTTCGCGGACGTCCTTCAACTGCCCAGCAGTCCAATGGCCCGAGACGCAATCGCCAGCACCGTCACCAGCGAGACCAGGCTTTCCGCCATCATCAGCAATTTGGCGCGCGCGGTCATCGGCATGGCTTCCGTCGGACCGAACGACGTCGCGGTACAAAACGCCAGGAACAGGTAGTCCACGTAGGTCGGCTGCCAGGGCGGCACGCCTTCTTCGTCGCAATCTTCGCGCGGAAAGCGCCAATCGGGCATTTGTTCCAACCCGCTCACCCGCGACTCGGCCCCGCCTCGATCGATCCACCAGTACGCTACCGAGAACATCAGCACATTCGACGCCCACAACGAGACGGTGGAATTCAGCAACTCGATCCCGGTAAGGCCGACGGGAGGTTGCAGCATTGCGTGAAACAGATCTTTGAGATCAAGCACGATACCGAAGGCGGCGACCGCCAGAAAAACCGCTATCGCGGCTTTCTCCAACTTCAGCCAACGCTGTCTCACGGGAGCCAGATGCACCCCCACCATGGGCACGATCAGCGAAGCCATCAACAGCACGATGACCCAGTGCGGAAGCACCTTCACCCGGCCGGGTAACAGGCCTAACGCATACACCAGCAACGCCATCAGCACGATGGGCCATCGCGGCTCCAGTTTCGACGCTTCCAACTCCCGACTCATTGCAACCATAGCTGCGCATGATAACAGGAGCACACTTGCCGACCCGGCCAAATCAATAAGGCCGGGTGGGGCGCGCTCGTGAAGGAAGTTTGATGGTGGGATAGTCGCCGGATGGGTCGCCCGCCGACGGTGCAACGAAAAACCCTACTCAAGGCTGCTGCGCGTCCTTGAATGGGCCACCCTCGAGACTGTTTCGCTGAAGTAGATGGATTATCTGGGCCGCCCGGCGTGGGGAGGGCTCGGGCTGAAGCCCTCGCGATAGTATGTCGTCCCCGGGGGACTCCGGACCTATAAAACGAGCTTTCCCACCGTTGAAACGGTGGGCTCTCTTATGCCGTCCCGCGAGGCGGGACTGGAGTGTGGTGCGGGCAGCTGGAGTCAGCGGTCAGTGAAAGTCAAAAGACCCACCCGGCCAAAATCAGGACGGATGGGGCACCCGCTTCACGATCGTTTGTGGTCCAGAGCATCGCCGGTTGGGCCACCCGCGCCCGGCCTCCCACTAGACCCTGCCGTGGAACTGCGCGCGCAACGCAGCTACGAATTTCGCGGCAATCAGTTGAAAGCCGGCGGCTGTGGGATGAAGTTCATTGGCCCACTGCGCAGGAGCCAGCGTGCCTTGCGTCTCGACAAGGATGAAATTGTTGTGAGCGTCAGCGGCAAGCGCGTGCAACATATCGTGAAATGCCGTCAAAGCATCGTGCAGGATGGCGGTACCCTGCGGCGTGTCCCAGCCATTGAATTTGAGCGAGGGCAGCAACCACGGTCCGATACAGGCTGCCGGAACGCCATTGGGAATGGCGAAGTCATAGCAATGTCCGATGACGGGAACACCTTTTGCGTTGCGGTCGCGGAAGAGAAACAGATCGAGGTAAGACGCCATCACCATGTCGAGAACGCCTTGAAAGCGCTGCCGGTTTAGTCCACCGCCGGGCGTGCCGAAATAGTCGAGATAGATACAGAACTGATTGCCGGCGATATCGTTACCGCCGCCGGAAAACAGGATGGCGTCGGGCTTCCCGGAGGCAGGCCAGTTGGCCGGATCGTTGAGCGCGTCGATCATGCGCTGTTGCTTGGGCCACGCTAACTCGTCGGAGGTGGCGTCGCCATAATGCGAGATGTTCAGGATGAGCGGGCTGGGGGTGCCGAGGTTCTCCAATTGCGCGACGATATCAGTGGGGTTCAAGGATGGAAGGTTGCCGTTCAGGGGGTAGTCGAACCAGGAATCACCGTGCGCGAGGAGGACAAGGGGAGAGGGCTGCCCAGTTCCTGGCTTGGCCAAGGCAACGTCAGGGTGGACGGCCTGCTGTGCCTTGAGGGCGGCCATTTTAGCTTGATGAAGCTGGGTGCGCTCGGCAACCTCTTGCTTAATGGAGTTGTTGAGCGCTTCACGGAAGACGAGACTCTGACGCATGTGAGCCCCTCCTGGTCGTACTCAGACATTCGGAAGTGACGCAAGTCTAGCCCAGGTAGATGGAATGTCAATGGCACGAGGGTGGAGATGACCTGGACGACACAGTCTTGTGATTGGATTGCGGGCTGGCGTCGTGGCTCGGGATGACAGGTCAAGAGTTGTCCCTCGCGGGGCGGGACATGAGCGCCGTTAGTCCGGGGTCGATTGATGTTTCCGTTCTGCGTGGGGGACAGGCCCAGGCTAGCGCCGAAAAGCGCGGCGCGAACCTGGGGCACCCGACCGCCTGTCGTGGCGTATTCTTTGACGCGAAACCGAAAATGATTCCAGTCGAGTCGATTAGCGGCAGAGTTCGGTTACGTCAGTAGTGTGGTCAATCAAGCGTTTCTTGCCAGAAGCTTAGATTGGCAACCGCAGACCGTATCCGGGGTGTGGCAGCGATGGGCGCAGACCCGCTGGCACCGTTCCGGACGATCTATCAAATGTCGAATAGGAGAAGCCGATGTCGGCGACACCAATCAAGGCGTTACAAATACCGCTGCCCATGGCTCTGGAAGAGCAGCTAAAAGCCCAGCGAAGGACTGTCGATTTCGACACCTTTGATATTCACATGCAGCAGCTTTTGTCGATGCTTCAGAGTAAGCAAATACAGGTTTCACCTACCTATCAGCGGAAGTTCAGGTGGGACCACGCTCGGTGTTCGCAGTTTATTGAGTCTGTCATGTTGGGCATACCGATTCCAAGTCTCTTCATGGCAACCAACAGTGATAACACGTGGGAAGTCGTAGATGGCGTACAACGGTTGAGCACTATCGTAAAGTTTGCTGGCGATGACGAGCTACGGAAGGCACTCGGTCTAGATGGCGCGTTGGTTTTAGTCGGTTTACAAAAGCTTCGCAACTTCGTCGGTTTTGGTTTCGATCAGCTTCCACAGAACATTAGGCTTCATTTTTATACTCGCGCTGCCAAAGTTATCACCTTGAACGATAAAAGCGACAGTATCGTTCGCTACGACTTGTTCGAGCGCCTTAATACTGGCGGCGTGGCTCTTAGTGCCCAAGAAATTCGCGACTGCGTATTTCGCGGTATTTACCGCGGACAAGCTTGAGACTTGGTCCCGAGATTCGAACTTCCAACAGGTTGTTAAGCTCACGCCACTGCAGCAGCGTGATGCCACCGCGGAAGAGTGTGTGCTGAGATTTTTCGCGTTTCGAAACAATTTACCAAATTTCGTCCATGAGGTTACCAGCTTTCTCAATAGATATATGGAATCAGCTTCGAAGAGTTTCGACTATGGGCGTGGCGACTCGGTATTCGCAAAGACATTCAGCGAGCTCGCTCGGATTTTCCCCGGTGGGATCAGGCGCCCGGGTGGAAAGAACACAACTCCGCTCAATCTATTTGAAGGTATCGCAGTGGGTGCTTCGCTCGCTCTCGATAGGGTGAGTAGGCTGCATACTGCAGGTATGGACGATTGGCTGGCATCGCCCGACTTGCGCAAATACACAACCGGGGCAACTAACGATAGGTCCTCAGTGGTTGGCAGAATCGAATTTTGTCGTGACCGCTTCCTTGGAAAACCCTATGTTCCCAAGTCTGCAGCTTGAGGTGTTGGATCGCTTTACTTCCGTGGAGCGGTACTTTCGCAACTCCCCAAGGGGAGGGGCGACTTGGCGCAGATCGCCAAGGGCCTGGTTTTTGTCGAACTTTATGCCGTATACGAGTACACAGTTAAGGGCGTTACCCGAGTTGCGATCGCAGAAATCGCTGGTCATGCACACAGGTTCGCCGAGCTAAAGCCATCGCTCCTGGCTCTTTTCTTGGATGCGGAACTAAGGGCGTTGAGGGATTGTGGCGCAAAGAATATTTGGGAAAAACGGCTCAAACTTTTTGAACAGTCCACATCTAGTCGCCGGGTGGCCGCGGTAGATACACTGCCCGTTGACGGAAGTCATTTTCGTCACACCCAGGCCCAACTTATTCTTAGAGCGCTTGGCATAAGGCGCTCACTGACCCGTCGGCGCAGGCATCTCTATAAAATTGATGAAATAGTTAACAACCGAAATGCAATCGCGCACGGGGAAGAGACTGCGGCACAGATCGGAAGACGGTACAGTAGAGCGGATGTCACGAGGAGTATTTCGCAGATAAAGAGCATCTGTTTGCGAGTTATCGCGATAGCTTCGGAACACTGCAATGACCCTCAACGTCACCTCAGATAGTCGCGGGCAAATGGGACCGCGGATGCCCGCCTAATGCACTGCGTTCCAATATCATCCGTAGCATCATGGAAGCAAGCGAGGTCGCGCGGCCATGGCGAACCCTGAAATCAGTGGTTAGTGGCTAGTGGCTAGAAAGTCAAAAGACCCACTCAAGCCCGCTGCGCGTGCTTGAATGGGGCACCCGGCTCAGCGGCTTTCGACAGAGGCCCCACATTTGCCAAAGGAAGCAAATATGGGCCACGCTCGAACCTGGGGCACCCGGCTGGAGACTCGATGGCATCGACGGAATTTACAACATCTCGGTCACACAGTGCAGTGATCCCAGGTTAGCCCAAAAGAAGGGCGAACCTGGGGCACCCACTGGAATGCACGCCTGAAGAGGCTGCCGAAAAAGTCGGGACTGCGGCTCCCTCGACTCCGGTCCCTTCGCTCCCTCCGCTCGGGATGACAAAAATAAAGGACTTGTGCGGCGCAGCTAAAGCTGCGCCCGTTCAAAATCTCTCGGCCCACGCATTTTTCCGCAACCTCTGAAGGCGTGCTCCACCCACGATCGGTCTACGCTAACCCTCAAATAGCTCTAATTCGTCTGGTGAAGAAGTCAAAAGCCCCACACAAGCAAAGTTGGCCAGCGTGGGAGCAGCAGGTTACTTTCGTAACTTGACGAAGGTGGGGCGGGCTTTCATGCTGAGGGGGTGAGGGCGAGATGGTGGTCAGCGGCCAGTGGCCTCGCATCCTACACAGGCTGGCGGTTTGGGGATAGAAGAACTTCGGGGATAGAAGAACGGGGACTGGGTGACATTCATGGCAGAAGTGATGGCAATACCGCGAAGAGCGCCGCAACAGAAGCGCGGTGAGGAGACAGTGCAGCGAATCCTGGATGCGGCGGGGTCGCTGCTGTGCACGATTCCTCTGGAGTTTGTGACGACGAGCCGGATAGCGAAGGAGGCGGGGCTGTCGGTGGGGGCGCTGTACCGGTTCTATCCGGACAAACAGACGATTTTTGACGCGGTGGCGGTGCGGCATGTGGCGCGGTTTCGTGAGTGGCTAGAGATTGGCGTGATGCGCCCGCTAGAGAAGGAATGGACGACGCACGGGCCGGGGATCAACGCGGCGAAGTTTCTGGAAGACGTGATCGATAGCTACGTCACGTATATGGACCGGTATCCGGACTTTCGGACGCTGGCGCTGGGACAGTTGATCAGCGCGGGGAGCAAGGCGCGAGAGGCTTCGCCGATTTCGGGATTGCCGTCGGTGCTGAAGAGCTTTTTGCTGGGGCGGATGCGGGTGCCGAGCACGCCTGTGCTGGAGATGATGCTGTCGGTGGCGAGCGAGGCGGGCGAACGGCTGCTGGCCTATGCGTATGAGCAGCCGTCGCGGGAGGCGCGGGCACGCATCATCGAGGAAATGAAACGAATGCTGGTGGGGTACCTGTTCGTGCGGCAGGCGTAGAAGAACTGCGGCCGGGAGCGATGGAGGCGACAGAGGCGTCCCGCTGCTGACGCCGCATTGCGGTATGAGTACAATCGCTCGGGACGCTTATGTCAACCAAGACCATCATTGAACCCTTCCGCATCAAGAGTGTCGAACCCATTCGCTGGACAACCAGAGCGCAGCGCGAGCAGTTGCTCAAGGCCGCGCATTACAACCTCTTCCTTCTTCCCGCCGACGATGTGCTGATCGACTTGCTGACGGATTCGGGTACAGGCGCGATGTCAACCCATCAATGGGCCGCGATCATGGAAGGCGACGAGAGTTACGCCGGAAGCCGCAGCTTTAACCGCTTCCGCGACTCGGTGCAAGACATCTTCGGCTACAAGCACGTCATTCCCACCCATCAAGGCCGCGCTGCGGAGCGCATCCTGTTCAACGTGATGTGCAAGCAGGGCGACGTTGTGCCTAACAACACGCACTTCGACACCACGCGCGCGAACGTGGAATACGTCGGCGCGGAAGCGCTGGACCTGCTGCCTCTGGAAGCGCAGCAGCCGTCGGCCAAGCTGCCGTTCAAGGGCAACATGGATGTCGCTGCGTTGGAGGAGACGATCGCCCGCGTCGGCCGCCAGCACATTCCGCTGGTCATGCTGACGATCACCAACAACTCCGGCGGCGGACAGCCCGTCTCAATGGAGAACGCCAAGGCCGTGAGCGCCGTGTGCAGGAAGCACAATATCCCGCTGTACTTCGACGCCTGCCGGTTTGCGGAGAACGCGTACTTCATCAAGCTGCGCGAGAAGGGCTACGAGGACAAGACGCCGAAGCAGATCGCGCAGGAGATGTTTGCGCTGGGCGATGGCTGCACCATGTCGGCCAAGAAAGACGGCATGGCGAACATCGGCGGCTTCCTCTGTACCAATGACGAAGTGCTGGCGCGGCAGGAGAAAGACCTGCTGATCCTGACGGAAGGCTATCCAACTTATGGCGGATTGGCCGGCCGCGACTTGGAAGCGATCGCCGTCGGCGTGCAGGAGTCGCTGGAAGAGGATTACTTGCGCTACCGCATCGCATCGACGGGATATCTCGGCGCTCACCTCTCCGAGCACGGCGTGCCGATCGTCGAACCTCCGGGCGGACACGCGATTTACCTGGATGCGCGCGCGTTCCTGTCGCACGTTCCGCAGTCGCAGTTTCCCGGAGTAGCTTTGGCGGCAGAACTGTACCTGGAGGGCGGCATCCGCTCCGTGGAGATTGGGACGCTGATGTTCGCCGACGCGGCCAAGATGGACCTGGTGCGGCTGGCCATTCCGCGACGCGTCTACACTCAGAGCCACGTTGACTACGTAGTGGAGATCATCCTGCGGGTGTGGGAGCGGCGGGAGCAGATCAAGGGAATGCAGATCACCTACGAAGCGCCATTCCTGCGCCACTTCACAGCGCATCTGGAGCCGGTGGAGTAAAGCAGTGGTCAGTGGATAGTGACTGCATGGCCCGGCAGAGAGAAGGAACGGAGACGATCAGCTTGCGCGTTTGCTTGCACAATAGCTGGAGCCAGAAACAGATTTGCAAGCACCGAGTGATTTATGAAACATTCGTTTCATGTTGGTCGTCGCGAAACGCAGCTCTTGAGAGGGATGCCGAGACACGACAGGGCGGCAACTAATCCAAAAGCATTAGGCTTGCCGAATACCTATTTTTCCTAATCCTTTCATCACTTCGCTTCAATACTGCAAACATACTAGTACCCGCTTGTGACCTCACATCACATTCGGGATGTTCATACATCACCGACTACAGTGTGTCCAAATCACTAGGGTACTAGCACGAAGTGAAACGGTTGCTGCCAACGTGAATAAACGCTGGAACGGACAATACTCATGTTTTGACCTGGTCGCCCAGACTGAGGGCAGGCCAAGGTCCGTGGTGCGGGTGGGCGACATCGCCATCGGCAGCGACGAGTTCGTCGTAATGGCCGGCCCCTGCGCCGTGGAATCCGAGCGGCAGGTGCTGGACACCGCCGTTTCGGTCGTGCAAGCAGGAGCGCGCATCCTGCGGGGCGGCGCCTACAAGCCGCGATCTTCGCCTTACTCGTTCCAAGGAATGGGCGTGGAAGGACTGAAAATCCTGAGCAAGGCGCGCGAGTTGACAGGGCTGGCGGTCATCACCGAAGTCATGTCGGAAACTGACGTGGAATTGGTGGCCGAGTATGCCGACATCATGCAGGTGGGTGCGCGCAGCATGGAGAACTTCGCACTGCTGGAGCGACTGGGGACGTGCGGGCGTCCGGTGCTGCTGAAGCGCGGCATGACGGCGACGCTGGAAGACCTGCTTTGCTCAGCGCAGTTTCTCGTGGCCAGCGGTAACCCGGACGTGATTCTGTGCGAGCGCGGCATTCGGACGTTCGAGACGGCAACGCGCAATACGTTCGATGTGGCGGCGGTGCCGGTGCTGAAGACGGTGAGCCATTTACCGGTGATCGTCGATCCGAGCCATGCCGCCGGAGTGCGCGTCGCTGGTGCCGGTACTGGCGAGAGCCGCCGTGGTGGTGGGCGCCGATGGGCTGCTGGTGGAGGTGCATCCGCACCCGGAGAAGGCGGCGAGCGACGGCGAGCAGTCGCTGACCTTTGAGCAGTTCGACGCCATGATGCTGGACCTTGACCCGTATCTGAGCCTTCGAAGCCGCCGGCGATCGGCCTGCGCGGTAACGGGAGGGCTGGAGTAGTGCGAGGTTTGGGCATCGTTCTTGTGTTGTTGACCCTGGCCGCGAGCGCAGTGTGGATCGGGCGTCTCGGCGGACTCGTCTCGAGACCGACGCTTCCGCGCCGTGCTGTACACCTCGGCCGCGAAGTATGACCGCGACGCGTGGCTGCGCGGTGGTGAGCGCTTCCCTGCCGGCGCGCAGGTCATGGTGCTCGACGGAGGCAGCGTCGCGAGCTCTGGTGACGGGATTCGCGGCGACGGCCGACCCGACGGTTTCGTTCGACGGAACGAAGGTTCTGTTCGCGGGAAAGCGAGAGGCGAAGGACGCGTGGCAAGTCTGGGAGGTCGGCGTAACAGGGCGGCGAGGCGAAACGGATCACTACTTGCGACGGCGACTGCGTGCGACCGTTTTATCTTCCGGGCGGACGGTTGGTGTATGCGCAGAAGATGCAGGGGCGCTTCGTTTTGCAGAGCGCGGACTTCGAGTCGGGAAAGAAGTTGCAGACTTCGCTACGCACCCGGCAATGCGATGCCGACGGATGTGCTGCGTGATGGACGGATTCTGTTCGAGGCGGCGTATCCGATGGGCAGCGGAACGGCTCCGGAGATCTACACGGTGTATTCGGACGGCAGCGGGGTGGAGTCGTATCGCTGCGATCACGGACCGCGGCGAGAGGCGGGCAAGCAGACTGCGTCGGGCGACATCGTGTTCGCGAGCGAGCATGGGCTGGGACGGTTTACCTCGGCCCTGGCGCATCAGGTGGAGGTAAAGACTCCGGAGGGCGAGTTCGCGGGTGACGCAGCGCAGGTCGCGGCGGATGAGTGGCTGGTGGCCTGGCGTCCGGATGCGAAGGCTTCGTACCAGTTGCAGAGGTGGAACAGCAAGACCGGCAGCTTCGCAGTGTTGGTTAGTGCCAGTGACGCCAATTTGTTGCAGCCCGCGGTGGTGGCTCCGCGACCGGTGGCCGAATCTGCATCCGTCGGGCTTGCACGAGTGGAGCTACGCGAACCTGCTCTGCCTGAACGCTTACACGTCGAAGTACAAGTTTGCGTCGGGTACTGTAGCGAGCGCGAGGCTCTACACCATGGACGAGAAAGGCAAGCCGCGGCTGTTGGGAAGCTCTCCGGTGGAAGTGGATGGTTCGTTTTACGTGCAGGTTCCGGGCGACAAACCATTGCAGATTGAGTTGCTCGACAAACAAGGCAAGAAGCTGCAGCGCGAGCAGGGCTGGTGGTGGGCCCGCAAGGGCGAACAACGCATCTGCGTGGGATGCCACGCGGGGCCGGAGCGCTCGCCGGAGAATGCGGTGCCGGCTGTGCTGGTGAAGTCGATTAAGCCGGTGGTGATGACGGGGACGGCTCCTGTGAATCGTTAACGGGGGGCAAGTAGTGCTGTTGTCGGACGTTGAGTGTCGTGATGTTGTCGGCGGCGATGATGGCGCAGACTGCCAAGTGCTTCGACGATCAAGTTCGAAGATGCGACGGCCGCGGCGGGGATCCAGTTCACGCACAGCTTTGGCTCGCAGAAGCTGGGGTCGTTGCTGGAAGGCACGGGCGGCGGGTGCGTGTGGTTCGACTACAACAACGATGGCAAGCCCGATCTCTACGTCACCAGCGGCAAGCCGCTCGAAGCCGGAATGCATCCGTATCCGCTGAAGCAGCAGCCGGAAAATCCGCCGCACAACCATCTGTTCCGCAATGACGGCAACGGAAAGTTTACGGACGTGACCGAGCAGGCGGGTGTGGCCGCAAACATCTACGGCATGGCGGCGATCGCGGCGGACTACGACAACGATGGCCGCGAAGATCTTTTCGTCACCGGCTACGGCAAGGCCATTCTCTACCGCAACAAGGGCGATGGCACGTTCGAGGACGTTACGGCCAAGGCGGGCATCAATGTCGATGGGTGGTCGATCAGCTCGACGTGGCTGGATTACGACAAGGATGGGTGCGTCGATTTGTTCGTCGGGCGGTATGTGAAGTTCGATCCGAAGTACCGCGCTTACTACGCGGCGGACAACTATCCGGGGCCGCTGGATTACGAGGGCACGACGAACAAGCTGTACCACAACAACTGCGATGGCACGTTTACGGACGTGAGCGAGAAGTCGGGCATCAGCGCGGTAGTGGGACGCACGATGGGCGTGACAGCGGCGGACTTCGATGGCGATGGTTATCCCGACATTTATGTCGCCAATGACCGCACGGAGAATTTCCTGTTCCACAACAAGAAGGACGGGACGTTTGAAGAGATCGCGGTGGACGCCGGAGTGGCGTACGGGCAAAACGGGGAGTCGACGTCAGCGATGGGGCCGGTGTTCGCAGATATCGAGGACGATGGGCGGCTCGACCTGTGGGTGACCGATGCAAAGTACAACCGGCTGATGCGGAATATGGGCAACAAAACGTTTGAGGACATCGGTGCGGCATCGGGGATTTCGCCGATCACAGCGCAGTACACGAGTTGGGGATCGGGGATCTACGACTTCGACAATGATGGGTGGCTCGACATCCTGACGTTTCATGGCGGATTGATTCACCTGGTTCCGGAAGAACACTCGGTATATCGCGGGCTGGGAAATGCAAAGTTTGCGGACGTGTCGCGGCAGGCGGGGCCAGTATTCGACGTGAAAACGGTGGCGCGGGGCGCGTGCTTCGGCGATTACGACAATGACGGCAAGGTGGATGCGTTTCTAGTGAACCTCGGCGCGAAGGGCACCCTGTTCCATAACGTGTCGACAAATACGGGCCACTGGATTGATTTTCAGCTCAAAGGGACGAAAAGCAACCGCGATGGCATTGGGGCGCGCCTGGAAGTAACCGCCGGTGGCAAGAAGCAATTGGCGGAGCGCGTCGCGGGCTCGGGGTATCTGTCGCAGGACGACGGGCGGATGCACTTTGGGCTGGGCCCGGCGACGAAGGTGGAGAAGCTTACGGTGAAGTGGCCGAGCGGCCGGGAGCAGGTGCTGGAAAATCTCACGGTCGATCGCATTGTGACGGTGGAGGAGCCAAAGTAGTGGT
Organism: uncultured Acidobacteriaceae bacterium; assembly: GCA_963751155.1. Lineage (GTDB taxonomy): Bacteria > Acidobacteriota > Terriglobia > Terriglobales > Acidobacteriaceae > DASRAA01. The sequence continues at coordinate 476,524 of CAVVTL010000014.1, forward strand.
TAGTGATAGCCAATCAGAATGAAGACTCCAATCCAATTCGACAAACCTGGCAAGTCGCAAGTAATCGGAGCAGGGCTGATCGTGGCGGTGGGATTGTCGGCGCTCATGCTTGCAGGCTTCGCAGGGGCGCGGCCCGAGTCCGACGAAGCGAAGTACCTAAGCCCTCGGGAGATGGTCTTGTCGAATGATGGGCGGTGGCTGTATGTGATGTGCGAGGCCGGCGATGAAGTGCGCGTGGTGGATACGCAGCACGGCACGGTGGTGAAGACGGTCGCTGTGGGACATGAACCGCGAGGGATTGCACTATCGGCGGACGGTACACGGCTCTATGTGGCGAATTCATGGGACGACACGGTGTCGGAGATCGACACGGGCACGTTCAAGGTGGTGCGGACGCTGACGACGGGATTTGAGCCCAACGGCGTTCAACCGGATTTGGCCGGCAGGACGCTGTATGTGGCGAACCGGCTGAGCAACGACATCTCGGTGATTGACCTAACCAGCGGGCAGGAGGTCAAGCGACTGGAGGCAGGGCGCGGGGCGAGCTTCCTGGCGTTATCTCCGGACGGCAAGTTGCTTTATGCGACGCACGTTTATCCGAAGATAGGGACCCACCGCGCGCCGCCGGAATCGGAAGTAACGGTAATCGACACGCAGCGGCAGGTAGTGGTGGAGCGTAAGCAGCTGCACAATGTTGCGGGTATGTTTCATTCTGCGGTTTCGAATGACGGCAAGCTGGTGGTGGTAGCACAACTGCGCCCCAAGAATCTGGTGCCTCTGGCGCACGTGGAGCATGGTTGGGCGTTCGGCGATTCACTCGCCATCTTTGGCGATGATGTGAACGGCGTGGCGCAGGTGCCGTTGGACGAACTGGAGCGCTACGTGGCTATGCCGTTCGCAGTGGCGATCACGCCTGACAAGCAGAAGCTCTACGTGAGCAGCGCCGGATCGGATGCGATCACCGTCGTCGATATTCCCAAGATGCTGAGTTATGTGCGGTCGGCGAATGGGCCGATCGCCAACGATCTTTCGGCATCAGCGAATTACGTGCTGGGCCGAATCCCGGTTGGCCGTAACCCGAAGGGCCTTGTGCTTTCCCGCGACGGAACCAGGCTCTTCGTGGCCAACCGGATGGATGACAGTATCAGCGTGATTGACACCGCCAACGACGTTGTCGTGTCCACGATAGGCTTGGGTGGGAAGCCGGACATGACGTCCCTGAGGCGAGGCGAGCGCATTTTCAACAGCGCGCGCTTCGCCTTCCAGGGGCAATTCGGTTGCGCCAACTGCCATATCGACTCGACCTTTGACGGTCTGCAATGGGACCTGGAGCCGGACGGCTTCGGCGTGGACATTGTGGACAACCGCTCGATCGAGGACCTCGGCGGGACAGAGCCGTTCAAGTGGAATGGCGGCAATCCTAACATGGCCACGGAATGCGGACCGCGCACGGAAAAGTACTTCTACCGCTCGCAGAGTTACAACAGCGCCGAGCTGGCTGACTTGGTGACCTATGTGATGGCGATTCCCTACCGGCCCAATCGCTACCGTTTACCGGGCGGTGAACTGACGACAGCCCAGGAGCGCGGGAAGGCGATCTTCGAGCGGAGGACGACCAAGCGGGGCGAACCGATTCCGCAAACCAACCAATGCGGCTACTGCCACAGTGGCCCGAAGTATACGAATACCAAGCTCGCGGATGTGGGCAGTGGCAAGCCAACGGACCGCTCGCCGTTGGTGGACGTCCCACAGTTGCCAAATGTGGCGTATTCGGCGCCGTACCTGCACGACGGTTCGGCGAAGTCGATGGAAGAGATCTGGACGATTTTCAATCCGCACGACACGCATGGCGTAACCAACGATCTGCAAAAAGATGAGCTCAACGATCTCATCGAGTATTTGAGGACCTTATGACATTTGTCAGTCGCCAGTCATCAGTTGTCAGTAAAACCTCCAGCCCATCTGGAAACAAGGCGAATGTCGCGCTAGTGCTGATGGTTGCGATGTTGGTGGCGGCAGTTCCGCTCTTTGCGGCGACTCCGGACATGCCGCGCTATCGCTGGGAAAACTTCACTACCGCCAACGGCCTGCCCGATAACCACGTTTATAGCGTGCTGGTGGACGGCACCCGCATCTGGGCAGCTACCGAAAATGGGCTGGCCATGTATGAAGGCGGCAAGTGGAAAGTGTTCACTCCGGCCGACGGCCTGGCGCATCGAGCAGTGCTCGGACTGGCGCTCGACAAGCGCACGGGCGACGTGTGGGCGGCCACCATGGGAGGGTTGAGCCGCATTTCGGCAGGGCGCATCGACACGTTCAACCAGCTTAACTCTGGGCTGAGTAACGATGTGGTGTACGGCGTCGCGGTGCAGGGCGACTACGTCTGGACGGCAACGGCTGCCGGAGCCAGCCGCTACAACACGCGCACCGGCCAGTGGAGCCTGTTCAACGAGCGCAACACGCCCATGTATGAGATCTGGACGTATGGGGTGTCGGTCGGCCCCGACAAGGTGTACTACGCGGTGTGGGGCGCAGGGGTGCTGGAGTACGACATCAAGACCGAGCGCTGGAAGGACTACAACGATCCCGACGGCGAGACCGAGATTGTGCTGTTCAAAGACCAGGGACTGATTCACGAGATCACGACGTCGGTGAGCTACGTGGACAAGATTCTGTGGGTGGCGACATACTTCGGGGACAGCCGCTATGACGGCCGCAACTGGCACAACTTTCTGACCAAGGACAGCGGCCTGCCCAGCAACTTTACCAACTCGGTGAAAGCGATCGACGCCAACCGCGCGTGGTTCTGCACCGACAAGGGACTGGCATATTACGACGGCACCAACTGGGCGGTGTATCGGCCTAATCTCACGACCGGCGCGCCGGAGATGTCCGTGCGCGACGCCGACGGCAACATCACCAACATCGCCGTCGACACGGCGCCGGCACACAACTACGTTCTCGCTATTGATTTTCAAGGCGAGGACATTTGGGTGGCGACGGCAAAGGGTTTGAGTCACGGGATACGGCAGAAATAAGAGTTCAATTTTTCAGGAGGCATCATGGCAGTGCAGGACGTAATCGCGGAACTGACAAAGGTCGGCAACGAGCCGATTGAGAAGCGGGCCATCACCAACCTCGGCGTGCTTAACGAAGCCTATGAGTATGCCAAGCCCAGCTCATTCTCGCGCGGCATGAGGATCGACATCGGCAACGTCGTGATCCTGCTGATCTCGGGCACAGCGAGCATCGACGAGCAGGGCGTATCGGTGCATATCGGCGACTTTCGGGCACAGATGCGGCGGACGTACAAGAACATCACCGCGCTGCTGGCGGCGGAAGGTGCGACGTGGCACGACATCGTGCGGACGACGTGCTACCTGCGCGACATCGACCGCGACTACGCCGAGTTCAACGAGGAGCGCACGGCGTTCTTCAAGGAGCAGGGACTTGATCCGCTGCCGGCTTCGACGGGAATTGAAGCGAAGCTGTGTCGTCCTGAGCTGCTGATTGAAATGGAAGCGATTGCGATGGTCAAGCGTGCCAAGACCGAGGAGTAATCCATGCGTCGAGTTGTGCTGATGGCAGTGGTGATGATGGCAGTGGCGTGCCCGTTGTTCGCACAGACCTTCCAGGGCTGCGCGTGCGGCAAGAACCCGCCGGGTCGTCCGGCGGAGCGGTCGATGAAGCCTTACGCACAGGAACCGGCGGACATGCAACCGTTCTCCAAGTTCACCGAACCGTACTACGAGAACTACGTGGATCTGGTGGAGTACAACGGGGCGGCGCGCGACCTTCCGATAACGAACGACGTCAGCGAGGTGCGGATCGGCTTTATCGGGCCGCTGGAGAACCATCCTGACGCGGCGCTGGGCAAACGCATGCTCAACGGCGCGCAGATGGCTATCGACGAAGCAAACGCCGCCGGCGGCTATGGCGGCAAGCCGTTCAAGCTGATGCTGCACAACGATTCGGCAATCTGGGGTGCGTCGAGCAACGAGGTCGTCAAAATGGTTTACGACGACAAGGATTGGGCCATGTTCGGCTCCATCAGCGGCGACACCACGCACATCGCGCTGCGCGCGTCGCTACGAGCGGAGATTCCTATCGTCAACAGCGCCTCGACCGACCCGACGATCGTCGAGACCACGATCCCCTGGTACTTTTCGGTGCTGCAGGACGACCGGACGCAGAACTATACCCTGGCGCGGCTTATCTATACCGATTTGGGGCTGAAGCGCGTAGCCATATTGCGCGTGAACGACCGCTATGGACGCTTTGGGGTGGGCAAATTTCGCGATGCCTCCCGCAGACTAGGCCACCCCGTGGTAATCGAGCAGAAATTCATGCAGTACGACACCGACTTCACGCATCAGTTGAAGGTCATCGGCGACTCGCGTGTAGACGCCATCGTGTTGTGGACGGACCAGCCTCAGGCCGCGATGATCCTGAAGCAGATGCAGGAACTGGGGATGAAGCAGCGGGTCTTCGGCAGCCACCGCACGCTGGGTAGCGAACTCGTGAAGCTGGCAGGGCCGGCGGCGGAAGGCTTCGAAGCGGTGTATCCCTACAACCCAGACAGCACCGACGCGGCGTGGCTGGCGTTCAAGTCGCGCTATGAAGCGAAGTACCACGAGCAGCCCGAACAGTTCTCTGCCCTGGCTTACGACCAGATGCAGATTCTGCTGCGGGCGATCTGCGAAGCGGGATTGAACCGGGCGATGATTCGCGACGCGCTGTATGGAACGGCGAGCTACAACGGAGTGACCGGGCCCATGCAGTTTGATCCGAATGACAAACAGATTCGAAACATGTACCTGGGCACGGTACACGACGGACACATCTCGTACCGCAAGATTTCAATGCAGAAGGAATACGCGCGGGTAGGTGAGGAAGGCGTGCCGTATGCCGGGCCTCCGGTGGCGGACGCCAAGGGTAAGACGCTGAAGGTGGCCGTGTTCGGGCCGCAGGCGGAGAAATTAGCGGCATCGGGAGCGGCGGCGGGTGGGCTGTTTGAGCTCGTCGGGATTTCGTCCGAGGTGCCGTGGGGCAAGGCGTCCAGCGCATTGGTCAGCGCAGTGTATGACCAAAACGTCATCGCCGTGATTGCCCTCGACCGCGCTTCCAGCCACCTGGCGGAGCAGATTGGCGTTAAGGCGTTTGTGCCGGTAATTGCCATCTCGTCGGACAAAGTTTTGACCTCGATCAACATACCGTGGATCTTCCGTTTGCCGGAGGGAACCTCGCTGGAGCAGGCGCTTGAGACCCTGGCCGCAGCAGAACAGAAGGTGGGGCCGAACCGGGCGCAAATCCGGGGTGCGCTGGCCTCCGGCGCGCAGTTTGCAGGAGTGCAATTTCAGCCGACTGGGGAACCTCGCTAGTCAGTGGATGGGCCGCCGCCAGGGTACTGGGCGACCCGTCCGTTCGAAGAAATCCCGCAGCTTTCCCTTCCCTCGATCATCTACAATCTGCACTGCATTGAAGGTGAGGGACGTCATGCGCACAGACCCCCAACATTCTGCGTCAACCGAGATCGATCTGCCGGAACTGCCGCTGTCCGACTGGCAAGCCACCTACGACACGCTGCACATGTGGACGCAAATTGTAGGCAAGGTGCGTCTTGAGCAATGTCCCATGATCAATCACTGGTGGGGCGTGGCGCTGTATGTCACGTCGAGCGGCCTGACGACTTCACCGGTTCCCTATGGCCACGGTACGTTCGAGATTCGGTTCGATTTCATCGAGCATCGGCTGGTCATCGAAACCAGCTGGGGAGACACCCGCATCGTGAAGCTTGAACCCCAATCGGTGGCCGAGTTCTATCAGAAGTTCATGGCTGCTCTGCACGATCTCGGTATCAACCTGCATATCTATACGATGCCGGTCGAGTTCCCGAATGCCATCCGATTTGAAGAGGACACGGTACACGCTTCGTACGACGCGGAGGCCGTGGGGCGGTTCTGGCGAGTGCTGGAATGGAGTGACACGATTTTGAAGGAGTTTCGCGCGCAGTTTATTGGCAAATCCAGCCCGGTTCATTTCTTCTGGGGAAGCTTCGATCTGGCCGTGACTCGATTCAGCGGCCGGGTGGCGCCGCCGCGACCAGATGCTGATCCGGTCACGGCCGAAGCTTATTCGCATGAGGTCAGCAGTGCTGGTTTCTGGCCGGGAGGCGGAAGCGTGGAAGGGGCGGCATACTACGCCTATGCGGCGCCGGAGCCAGCGGGATTTGCGGAATACATAGTGAATCCTGGCGCAGCCTTTTATGATCCCCAACTCCGCGAGTATCTGCTGATGTACGATGACGTGCGCTGCGCAGATTCGCCGAAGGACATGCTAATGCAATTTCTGCAGACTACGTATGACGCCGCGGCAAGCCTGGGAAAATGGGACCGCAAAGCGTTAGAGCGCCCAATCGCCTGAAGGAGGAATCTGATGGCAACAGGTTGTACACATCTTAATGAGATCAAAGTCACGACGACCACCACCCACGTTTGCCCGGAGTGCGTGAAGATGGGCGACACCTGGGTCCATCTACGCCTGTGCCTGATTTGTGGACACGTCGGCTGTTGCGATTCCTCGAAGAACAAGCACGCGACCAAGCACTTTCGTCATGTGGGGCATCCGCTGATTCGCTCGATTGAGCCGGGCGAGCGCTGGATCTGGTGCTACGTGGACGAGATCATGCCGGGCGAAGTCGACGCGTAAGCCCTTACGCAGCGCTGTGCCGAAGCGTATGCCAGACCAGCCACCCGATGGAGAGCAGCAGCAGTGCGGCGATGATCCCTTGCGAGGTCACGCAATAGACGCACCACACACCCAGCACCTTGGCCTCGATGTGGGTGAGGTAGAGGGCGAAGGCCATGCCGATCATGGTGGCTACCAACAGAAGCCCGCGGCGCCGCAGCCAAGCGAAAACAAGAATCAACAGATAACCGGCGATACCTATAGCAGCGACCGGAACGCCGGAAATAACGGCGTAGGGGCTGTGGTTGACGATGCCGCAATCCCACTTTTCGTTGATGCTGCAGGGAGCGCTGTCAGTGCTGTAGTGGACGCGAAGAGCAAGCACTGACACAGTGATTCCGGCCAGAGCGAGAATAGCGAGAAGATAGCGCAACGACAGCCTCCAGAGACAATAGCGCGACCCGCAGCCTGCAAATTCGGGTCGCAGCCTTTTCTTTACGATACTCCGTATCGCCGGGATGCCGTAAGCCCCTACAGATGCGGCTGTGCTAGACTCTCGCTAACCATGCGGCGTGGGGCTTCCATTGCAATACTGCTTGTGCTGATGAGCGGCGTTCTCGTGCCGTTGGCGCAGGGTCGAGGATCGTCAGTTCCCGCCTGCTGCCGTGCCGGCGGCCAACACCACTGCATGGGCATGCAGGGAGTGGACGGGTTCCATTCCGTGCCGAGCCAGTGTCCGCACCACGTGGCTCCCGCAGTCACGAGCAATATCGCGGCTCTGGTGACGGAGAGCCCGCGAGCCTCCATCCTGGCCACTCAGTCTTCGAGCGATTTCCTACCGAATCCGGCAGCGTTTTCCGTGGCTTTTGGAGTCGTCCAAAAGCGCGGCCCTCCCACCGCATAGTCCCCGCCCATTCAGATAAGAGCGATTTTTTAGCAGTTCGCGTGAGCGATATCTCGGCGTCGCCGCAGATGGGCCACCGTAAACTGCGAAGCCCGCTTTCGCGGCCAGTCGATCATAGGGACCGGGATTCATGACTCACGGAAGACTTACGCAACACCGCGCTCGCGGGCTGGTAACCAGCGCGGCTCTGGCAATCTTGCTTGCAGGCCATGCATTCGCCACGGTATTTGGGAACGTACGCGGCGTAATTCACGACCCAGAGCACCGTCCGCTTAGCGGCGCACACGCCACGCTGCAGGCGAGCGACTCGGCGTTCAAACTGACCGCCGTTACGGGCGACGATGGCCAATTCCACTTCGACGCAGTGCCGTTGGGCAAGTACACCGTAACCGCCGATGCCGACGGATTCACCTCGGAGTCGCAGGTACTGGTTGTGGTGTCAGGTTCTGCGCCGGTGCTGCACTACCAGCTCGCGGTAGCCACGGCGAAGGCAGAGGTCACGGTCACGGCGTCGCCCGAGGACCTGAATCCGGATTCGCCCCGGCGGGACATTCTCATCAGTCAGGAACAAATATCGCGCTATGCAGGTGTGGACGCCGCCAACAGCTTCAAGATCATCACTGAGTTTGTTCCCGGCTCGTACATGGTGCACGACCAATTGCATGTGCGCGGCGGACACCAGGTGACATGGGCGATCGACGGCGTGCCCATTCCCAACACCAACATTGCCTCAAACGTGGGGCCACAGTTCAACCCTAAGGACGTCTCGTATCTGCAGGCGGAGACCGGAAGCTATGCGGCCGAATACGGAGACCGTACGTACGGCGTGTTCAACGTCGCCCCGAACACGGGTTTCGAACGCGACCGGCAGGCCGAGCTCATTGCCAGTTACGGCAACTACAACCAAACCGATGACTGGCTGAGCTTCGGCGACCATACCTCGAAGTTCGCGTATTACGTAAGCGCCGGCGGCAACAATACGAACTGGGGATTGGAACCGCCCACCAGCGTGAATCTGCACAATCAGGCTGAGGGCGGCGGCGGCTTCACGTCCCTGATTTTCAATCCCAACCCCAAGGACCAGATTCGATTTGACGCTGGATTCAGGCTCGACTACTACCAGGTGCCGAACGATCCGGATATGCAGGCTGCCGGGATCAACGATCGCCAGCGGGAACAGGATATTTTTGCGACGGGAACATGGGTCCACACGTTTTCACCGGGGCTGATGCTGATGACGTCGCCGTTTTACCACTTCAACCGCGCGGCGTATGAGGGCGGGCCGAATGATGTTCCCAGCACGACCGACAACCGCGCCTCCAATTACGAGGGCGGACAGGTCACGTTGGCATGGCTCAACAAGCGGAACAATGCCCGCGCGGGGATTTACGCGTTCGCGCAACAGGACAACACTTTCTTTTCGGTGGTTGCGAATGACGGCACGGGGCAGCAGTTCGATCAGCGGGTGCATCCCGGCGGTTTCGTGTTTGCCGGTTTCCTGGAAGACCAGTTCAAGGCGACGAACTGGTTGACGTTCACGGGCGGGCTCCGGATGACGCACTTTTCGGGCAACATCACGGAGAATGCCTTTGACCCGCGACTGGGAGTGGCCATCACGCTTCCGAAACTGAACTGGGTTCTGCGGGCCGCATATTCGTACTTCTACCAGCCGCCGCCACTCGACACCGTGTCGGGGTCGTTGCTGGATTTCGCCAACAATCAGGGACTGGGGTTTCTGCCACTGCAGGGCGAGCGCGACATCCAGCAGGAGTACGGAGTCACGATTCCGGTGAAGAACTGGGTTTCCAGCCTCACCTATTTCCACACCAGCGTGCGGAACTTCTTTGACCACGACGTCGATTGGCAATTCCAACATCTTCCTGCCGCTGACGATTGAGGGAGCCATCATCGAGGGAGAAGAAGCCACGTCTGCGCTCGCCGCTGATCCTGCATCGCTATCACGCTCACCTGGTGTACTCGCACCAGATTGCCCAGGGGGTGGGGAACGTCACCGGAGGGCTGACGGACTTTTCGCCGCCGGAGGGTGGGGCGTTTTATCTCGACCACGACCAGCGCAATACGCTTTCCGCGGGCTTCGACGGGAACCTGCCGTGGCGGAGCTTCGCGGCGGTGACCATCAACTATGGCTCGGGTTTTCTGAACGGCGACGGACCGAGTCATCTGCCGGGCTACTACACGCTAGATCTGTCGGTGGGAAAGTCGTTCGGCGAGAACTGGATGGTGCGCTTCAGCGGCACTAACATCACCAACCAGCGCTACATGGTCGACACCAGCAATACGTTTGGAGGCACGCACTGGGCCGATCCGTTTATGTGCTCGGTGCAGGTGAAGTTCCGGTTTCATTACTGACGCGGGTCAGTGCTTGTGCTCGCCGTGCGAGTGCAGGTGAGGATGCGAGTGTACCACGTCGCCGTGGCGATGGCGATGGGCGTGGACAAGGTTGGCGCGAAGTAGTAGCTCGTGGTTGGCCAGAATTTCGCGCGACGCGACCGTCGGCGGTGGCACTTCCCTGCTCCAGCACCACGACGCGGTCGGCGATGTCTTCGATGATTTCGACCTGATGGGTCGCGGTGACAATCGTCTTCGTCGAACCCTTCCAGTTCTGAATGAGGTCGATCAACTGGCTCTGGCTGCGGGGATCGAGCATGGCTGTGGGCTCGTCGAGCAGAAGGACCTCGGGGTCGAGCACAATCACCGACGCCAGCGCCACCCGCTTCTTTTCGCCGCCGGAGAGCCGGTAGGGCGGACGGTCGCGAAGTTGCGTAATGCCCATCTGCTCCAACGCGCCATTGACGCGCGCGATGACTTCATCGCGTGACCATCCCATCTGTAGCGGCCCGAAGGCAACTTCGTCGAACACGGTGGGATTGAAGAGCTGGACGTCGGGATTCTGGAAGACGAGACCGACGCGGCGGCGGAACGACAGGAAGAAGCTCGCATCGCGCAGCGCCTTCCTCGGTGAGCGGAGCGCCGCAGAAGCTGAGCGAGCCGGACGCCGGGAAACAGAGTGCGTCGAGCAAGCGCAGCAACGTCGATTTGCCGGAGCCATTGGCGCCCACGAGGGCCACCGATTGTCCTCGCTCGATGTTGAGCGAGAAGTCGCGCAGCGCGGGTATCTGGTCGTACGTGAAGTTGATGTTTTCGGCGGCGAAGACGGTCGTCGAGGTCATGGCCGGCCCATCCATGCGGCCGAGACACCGATCGCGAGAAATGCCGCTAAGCCCAGGTAATCGCGAGCGCGCATTCGGAAATCGACCAGCACGTGCGCGTCTCCGCGAAAGCCGCGCGACTGCATTGCCTGGTACACGTCTCCGCTGAGTTCGATGCTCTTGCTCAGCAGGACTCCTGCAGTCTGCGCCGTCACATGCCGCTGCTGCGCCCGACTGAGTTCGCCAACGGTGCGGCTCTGGCGCGATTCGAACATCTGTCCTGCGGTCTCGGCCAGCAGAAAGACATAGCGGTGAGTCATGGCCAGCATCATCACGACTTCCTGTGGGACGTGCAGGCTGCGCAGCGATTTCAGGATGTGCATCCACGGAGTGGTGAGGACTAACAGCGTTGTCAGGGTCGCTGCGGTTTCGACGCGCAATATGAGGAGCGCAGCCGAAGTCGCTCCCTGCGACGGTGATCCACTGGCCCCACCAAGAGTTCACAGACAGCGGCGTGCCGGGGGTGAGAAATAGCGCTGGAAGGGCGATCACTCCGGTAAAGAGAAGTACCACCAACCAGACGCGCGTGGCCATAACCGCAAGGCTCACCCGCGAAAGCAAGCCGACCACCGCCGCAAGCGTAAATAGCGTCAGTAAGGCGGTTATGGTGTGCGATAACGTGGCCGCCAGCAGCAGAGAGAACAGTCCGATGAGGCGAACGCGAGGGTCGAGCGCTTGTAGCAGTCCGCGCTGACGGGCTACGGCTTCCGACATCAGCGCCCGACTGAGGGCGCGCGTGACACCGACGGCCGCCGAGGCAAATGATCCGCCGCGCGTCATTGCGGCGAGCCCGCGGCGTCACTACGACGCAGCACAGTCTGGACTGCCAGCGATACGGCCAGCACGCATCCCACGCCAAACATCGCTGAGAGCAGATAGCCAAACGAGGGGCTCTTGATGAACGGGGGCGCGTACGACGGGACGGGCGCGGTCCAGACGGTGGAGAGACGCTGGAGGCCAGAGGGCGCAGATGTGGGCGCTGGTTGATTCAACGAGGATGCTTCTATTTGAGCGCGGTTCTGCGGGCGGGAGAAATCGCGCGCGGACCACTCTCCCCAAGCCTTACCCGCCGCCAGAACTCCAAGCGGCGTGAGCAGCAGCAAGAGGGCAACGGAAATCCAGAGGCGGCGTAGTGAGCGACGCGACACTTCTTCAGAACCTGCGGCGAGGCCGGAGGTGTTTCGCAATAGAACTGGATCGGCAGCCTGCAGGTACACCACAAGGCCGGCGGTGATGAGCGCCTCGGCAACACCAGCAATGGCAAGATGGCCAGCCATCATCGCCGGTAGCGCGATTCGCAGGGCATAAGGAGCGTAAAGCGGCACGCCGTTGGCATCGTGGAACAACATTGGCTGGATGCCGAACTCGACGGCCGCAAACAGGGCCGAGACATTCACCGCGAGATATCCTGCGATGGCGGCGGCGATGACCCTGCGACGGGAAGAGAGCGCAGCGCCCGCAGCGATCAGCCGGTATGAGAAGTATGCAACCAGCGAGCCTGCGACAGCCATGTTGAAGCAGTTGGCGCCCAGCGTGGTGATGCCGCCGTCCCCGAAGAACAAGGCCTGGATAGCGATGGCGATCGACATGGCCAGGATTGCGCCTGAGGGGCCCAGCACGATGGCCGCGATGGTCGCTCCCAGCGCGTGTCCCGTGGTGCCTCCGGGCAGAGGCAGATTGAACATCATGACGAGGAAGGAGAAGGCGGCAAAAACTGCGATCAGCGGAACCATGCGGGAATTTACCGCTCGCTTCACGCGTCGCAGTGCGGCGTACCATCCCACGCCGGCTCCACCGTAGAGCACGGCGCAAGTGGAGGGGCTAAGGTATCCGTCGGGAATGTGCATGGCTTCGCGTGGCAGCTACTGTAGGCGATTGTAACCGAGGGAAATGCGCACCACGCAGCAGATGAGGGCGCGATCACTCGCGCCCTCGACGATGTTTCGCGGAGAAAGCTCTACTTGCGACTGGCTGGTGGAATGATGCTGTTCATGCGCAGGTACTCGACCATCTGTCCGTAGTGATCGTAGGGGTGACCGGTAAGGGACATCGCCAGAGCAAGACGGGTGGTCATGGCCGAGCCAAACGGGCTCTTGATGGGTTCCAGAATATTGTTCTCGGTGATGCTGTTGACGGCCTTGTGCGCATAAACAAAGGAGTCGGCCAGAAACTTCACAATCTCGTCCTTCGACTTAATGTTGGCCGGGCCGTCTGGACCACCGGCGAGGTCGACAGGAGGCTTTTCGCCGAGAATGGCCGCGCCAATCGCGTAGTTAGCCACTGCCATGTGCTTCACCTCAGCGCCGAAGGTGCGAACGCCCTTGAATTCGCCCTGAGTCGGGAGCAAAGTCGTATTTATCCGCGGGCATGGCGTCGGCGGCAGGAACAACCGCCTTCTCGGTGCCTGCAGAGTTGGTGGTCGATGACGGAGGCAAACGTCGGCTTGGCCGGGGTGTCGGCAGCTAGCGCAGCCACAGATACGGACAGGCTAAACAGGACGCAACAGAATGCGATGCGCGATTTCATGGGATGCTCCTTCGTGGATTACAACGCGGAATCCGGGGCCGACGTGCCCCAGCATTTTAGCCCATTCAGAAGAAATTGGTTCAACCGGAAAAAAGGGGCGCGATTTCGAGATGCGGTTTCATAGATGATGCTCCGGCGAAATTCGATTCCCCTCAGGGGCTAAAGCCCAATGTTTGCGGCACGCTAGCGGCACGGCTAAAGCCGTGCCCTTTCAAGTCCGGTTTATGAAACCAGTTCTAGCGCCCCTTGCTGCCAGCATTCTTGGTTGAGGCTAGCTGCGGCTGGCAGGCGGAATGATGCCGTTCATACGCAGGTACTCGACGATCTGGCCGTAGTGGTCAAAGGGGTGACTAATGGCGATGACTGCCATGGCAAGACGAGTGGTCGGTGTCCGTGCCCCAGGGCGCCTTGATTGGCTCCACGAGGTTCGCTTCGGTGATCGTGTTGATGGCCTTGTGGGTGTAGGCGAACGAATCTTTCAGAAACTTCACGATCTCTTCTTTCGATTTGACGCTGGCCGGGCCGTCTTCGCCCTCTCCCATTTCAGCCGGAGGTGTGGTCCCCAGGATGGCGGCGCCGATCAGGTAATTCACGGCCGCGATGTGCTTAAGCTGGGCTGCGAAGGTGCGCACGCCCTTGAACTCACCCTGCGACGGCGCGAACGAAAACTTGTCTGCAGGCATGCCTTCGGCAGCCGGAACTAGTTCGGCCTCGACGCCGCTGAACTGGTGGTCGAGAACCGAAGCGATGGTTGCCTTCTCGGCGGGCTTAGCTTGGGCGGCGGCGGTAACAGCGAAGCCAGCCACGGTCATGGCGAGCGACAGACACGAAACAGCAAACCTTACTTTCATGCGGAATTCTCCTCGAACTCTGGGTTGATGAAACTGGGATGGAGTGCTTAGGCATTGTAGACCATGCCAGCGTTCAGCACGCTTCGCGGGCAGGTTTATCGGGCTTGCGACGGCGAAGGCGAGAACGGCCACTCGCGGCGCTTCCGGGCGCGGACGAAGTACACGATGAGCCCTGCGATCAACAGCACCACGGCATACTTAATCTCGCGCTCAAAGTTCTTGCGGGCTAGCAGAATGTAGAGGAAACCGACGATCGCCATCACCGCCGGCAGTGGGTAGAGCCACATGCGAAAAGGCCGCGGCATGTCGGGCTGCCGGTGGCGAAGCACCATCACTCCTACCGCCTGCACGATGAATTGCAGCAGAATGCGAATGACCACCAGCGCGGCAATGATATCGGCCAGGCGAAGCAGGCAGAAGACGATGGCGACGCCACCCAGGGCCAGCAGCGACACGTTAGGAAAACGTTTCTCGGGGTGCACCCGCTTGAAGATCGAGAAGTAGTTGCCGTCGAGGGCGGCAGCATAGGGCACGCGGGAGTATCCGAGCAACAGCGAAAACACCGAGGCAAACGCGGTCCAGATGATCAAGGCGGCGATGGCGCGCCCCGCCCACGATCCGTAGATGCGTTCCATGAAAACCGAGATGATGTAGTTGTTCTGTTCCCCGGTGTGCGACATCATTTCGCGCCACGGCACGACGCCCAGCACGCTGATGTTCATCACGATGTAGATCGCGGCCACGGCGACAATCGACAGGATCAGCGCGCGTGGGATGGTGCGGCCGGGGTCCTTCACCTCTCCGCCGAGGAAGCACACGTTGTAGTAGCCCCAATAATCGTAGGTCGCGATGAGCATGGCCGCACCCATGCCGGTGAAGAACGCGCTGTTGAGATGGAATGCGCCGGGAGGGAAATCGAAGGCTGTCGCGGCATGGAAGTGGGTGAGTCCGGCGAAGATGATCCACGCCATGGCAGCCGCGACTCCGAGCCAGAGAAACTCCGCCAATTTCGCGATCACGGTGATGCGCCGATAAAGCAGGAACACAATGAAGGCGCAGGTAGCCATGGCAACCAGAGTGCCCGAGGTCAGGACTCGTCGTAGCCTCCATCGAGCCCACTAACGGCAAACCCGCGTGCAAGGTGTGGGCGAACCAAGTGTGGCCCAGGCCCGGCCAGATGTATCCGGCGTAGTGCGCAAGGCCAACGCAACCCGAGGCAATGGACAGCGGAGCGCTGAACGATAACTGCCAGATAAAGAGAAACGAAAGCAGCCGTCCGAGCGAGTGGGGTCCGTAGCTTTCCTTGAGGTACTGGTACGATCCGCCGGCCTCGGGCATGGCCGCGCCGAGCTCGGCCCACACCAGTCCGTCGCAGAGCGCGAAGACGGCGCCGGCGATCCAGCCCAGCATGGCCTGCGGTCCTCCGGCGGCACTGATGATGAGGGGAATGGTGATGAACGGCCCGACGCCGATCATGTCGATCATGTTCAGCGTGGTGGCGCCGGCCAGGCTGACGCCGCGAATCAGCTCGGGTTGAGGCGACTCGTCACTTCGGCTCATGTCCCACGCTGAGCAGATTGACGTAGAGACGAATCGCGCCTGGGACTCCGAACGGCAATTGCCGGAAGAAGGCGTAGCCGTTGTAGATGTAATAACCCTTGCCGTAGGGTGCGACCAGCAGCCCACCTTTTTGCGGAGGCTCGCCGGGATCGTTGCAGGCCAGCAGCGGCGTGTAGTTGTCGTCCCACTTGTCCATGAAGTACAGGCCGCGCTCCTGCACCCATCCTGAGAAATCGCTGTTGCCGATCGGATTGGGATAGTGGAAAACCGGGCTCTTAGGGTCGAGGATGGTGATCGGCGATTCTTCGACGGAGACGCGCGCGCGACTGAGTTGCGCCGGATAAGGCGTGTAGTTTCCGGGGTTGAAGTTGGCGGGCTCGGTGTTGTACTGCACCATCAGAGTGCCGCCGTCGCGCGCGTAGTCTAGCAGGCGCTGGTTGATCTTCTTCACATCGTCGCGGGTGTCGTAGGCGCGAATGCCGAGAACGATGGTGCCGAAGCGCTGCAGGTTGCCGTGCTCAACGTCGTCGGGCGTCAGCAACGTCACGTCGAGACCCAACTGCCGCAACACGGTGGGAATGTCGTCGCCCGCGCCCATGACGTAGCCGACCTTGAGGCCGGACGGGAACTTTCACGTTCACGACTGCGGCGCGCTGAGAGGCGGGCTGGTAATAGAAGAATCCGCCAATGTCGGGGCGCGTGACCAGGCTGTAGCCCTCGCTGAATTCGTGGCCATGCGACGCGGCGACAGCCCGAACATGTAGCGGCCTTCCGCCGCACCGTCGGGCAGATACCTTGAACTCCGCGGTGCGCTCGCCGGACCTGGAGAATTCCAGCTCAGACGATTTCGGTTCGGTCTTCCAATCTTTTGGCAACTGCGGACTGTACGGTGGCGGTGGCATGGTCGGAGGTGGCACGCACGACCACGCTCAGCTCAGCCGAAGGATTTGCGCCGGCAGGAATGATTTGGGTGGTCGGCCCGGCTTGTACCGACAAGCGCGGGACCACTGCCAGGGGCATTGACCAGGCGTCGCCATGCGTGTCGTGAACGGGAGTGCGAGCCACCGCGCGAATCACGCCTTCCTGGCCTTCGATGGCATACGTGACGCGGGCCGCGACGGGTGGCAGGCGGCAGCGGCAGCGTCTGGTACTCCGGCTCATCGATCGTGTATATCGAATCGGTCTCGGGGTCGCCTCTGTGGAAGTAGGCCTTCGTGGGCCGCGCGTTCGCCGGAGGCGTCACCTGAAACGTGAGAGCACAGCCATCGCCCGGCGCTATCGCGACGGCAGCTTGTCCATAAAGAGCTCGTAGTGCCAGCCCGTGGGAACGTCGAGTGCGAACTGCTTGATGTCCATGGGCACGGTGCTGCCGTTGTGGAGCTTGGCCAGCAGCAGGAAGGACTTCCCCGCAGTGATCACCGCGGCCAGGATGTTGCCGTTGGCTGTGCTGAATTCCTCGGCCATCGGACGGCCATCGGGAGTTCCGGGACCGATGCCGAGGTCGAGCGAGTAGGCGAGGTTGGCGGCTTGCTCGAACTGCTGCTGCTTGGTGCGGAGCTCGACGAGCAGATCGGCTTTCTCGGCCGCAGGAAGGGTCGACGCTTCGACCTTGGCGATACGCTCTCGCGTTAGCTCCAACCCGTGAAGCAGGGGCTTGCCGGCAGACTGCGGATTCTCCGTCAACCGCCGCGGTGGCCTCGTCCACCAGACTTGGCGATCTGTTCGAGCTCAGGGCGAAGCCACGGAACCTTGGCGGCATCAGCTCCAAGCCGCGACGCGAGCGCGGGCAGCGAGGTGTCGATGCCGTCGAAGAAATCTTTTTCGTGCGTCGCGCTTGACCGGCGTGCCCGGCAAGGCCGAGTCGATGAGCTTGTAATAGCTGGTGCGGCGGCCTTCGGAGAGCTGTCCACCCTCCGGCGCCCTGAGAGAGCTGGTGCTGCAGCCCCTTCCAGGCGAACTTCACGTAGGACTCGCCCAGCAGCGGATCGTCTTGCGAGGTGTCGAGCTCAACGTTCCACTCTTCGTTGGCGCGCACGTTGTCCATGTACAGCTTCTTGGCCTGCCAGGGCTGCAGGCCCTCGCGGATCTGCTCGGGAAACTTCGTGGGATCGGCGGCAGCGCGAAACGCCTCGCGGGTCAGGATGCCCGACGCCTGATGGTTGCCGTGACCGTCGCGCGATGCGCCCTGAAAGCGCGTGCAGATCACGTCGGGCCGAAAGGTGCGAATGATGCGCACCATGTCGCCCAGCGCTACGTCGTGCCCTCCCCACTTCTCGAAAGGTCTCCTCGGGCGTTTTGGAGAAGCCGAAGTCAGCGACGCGCGTGAAACGCTGCTCGACGCCGTAGTAGCGGTCGGCCCCCAGCAGTTCCAGCGTGCGAAGGATGCCGAGCTCGTCGAGCAGATTGCTGCCGACTTTGTTCTGCCCACCCTCGCCGCGATTCAGGGTCAATTGCAGTGCCGTCACGCCGTGGCCGCGCGACTCCAGCGTCAGCATGCCGCCGTCTTCGTCGTCGGGATGCGCCGTGGTGTGCATCAGGCGCGCAGTGGTGTGCAGGCGGCGCAAGGTTAGCTTCAGGCCGACGACGCCGGTGTCCACGGACAGCGGCTTGGTGTCGACCCAAGGCGACGGGACTTGTCCGGTCGCCGCGGCCAATGCAAGGAAGAGGAATGCTACGAGGTTATGGAAGCAATCGCCGGTTGTATGGGTTCGAAGGAATCGCATCAATTGAAAGACAGCCTGCACCTGTGGATTCGAATGCTGAGATACAGACTACACAAACCACGCCACCTGCGCGATAGAGCGTCATTGGGTCGCGCTGGATTGCCGCGCTCGCGGCCTCTGACTCAGCGCCAACTTCTTCGCAAGTGCATATAGATGAGTCACTTCCGTTCGTGAGATTCGGGCCGGATTCGGCAATCCAGCGCCGGCGAGCGGTTGACTATAATGAAAGATTCGCGGCGATCGACCGTCACTCCGGAATCTGCGTCCGTCGGAACGGCCCGCGACGGACTCATTGATGATTCAAACCCTGTTCGGCAGTACCGAAGAAAAACCGAGTTTTCTAGATCGCATGAAGCAGGCGGTCACGCGCACGCGTGAAAGCCTGAGCGAGCGCATCGACGACCTGGTCATCGATCGGCAAGGAAATCGACCGCGACACCCTCGACGAACTCGAGGCCACGCTGATCAGCGCCGACCTCGGCACCGCCACCACGGCGGCGGTGCTGGAGACGCTCCGCGCAACAAGGTGGATCGCAAGCAGATCGGCGACATCAACGAACTCAAGCGCGTGCTGAAGGAAGAGCTGCTGAAGATCCTGGATGTCACCGACAAGCAGCCGGTGCAGAAGGTCGATGGCGAGCCGGAGGTCATTCTCGTCGTCGGCGTGAACGGCACCGGCAAGACCACCTCGACCGGCAAGCTGGCTTACGCGCTGCGCGCCCAGGGCAAGAGCGTGTTGCTGGCAGCGGCCGACACGTTTCGCGCAGCCGCCATCGAGCAGCTGGAAATCTGGGGCGACCGCACTGGCGTCGAGGTCATCAAGAACAAGCCGGGCGGCGATCCGTCGGCGGTGCTCTTCGACGCGCTGCAGGCGGCCAAAGCGCGCAATATCGACTACGTCATCGTGGACACCGCCGGACGCTTGCATACCAAGAGCAACCTGATGACCGAGCTGGAAA
The DNA here is from genome assembly GCA_963751155.1 of uncultured Acidobacteriaceae bacterium. Classification (GTDB taxonomy): domain Bacteria; phylum Acidobacteriota; class Terriglobia; order Terriglobales; family Acidobacteriaceae; genus DASRAA01. The sequence goes on from CAVVTL010000014.1 coordinate 495,964, forward strand.
AGATGCGGCGCACGGCACAGCGCTTTATCCCCACGGCTCCGCACGAGACGCTGCTGGTGATGGACGCCACCACCGGACAGAACGGACTGCAGCAGGCGCGGCTGTTCACGCAGTCGGCGGGAGTGACCGGCATCGTGCTGACCAAGCTCGACGGCACCGCCAAGGGCGGCGTGGTGGTCGCCATCTCGAAGGAGCTAGGCCTGCCGGTGCGCTACGTCGGCGTCGGCGAGAAGGTCGGCGACCTGTTGCCGTTTAATTCGAAGGACTTCGTGGATTCGCTGTTCAACTGACGATGCCAGCCAAGCCCAACGACGCGCGTTACATGCACCAGGCTCTTGAGCTGGCCCGCCGCGGAATCGCGCTCGCCTCTCCCAACCCGCGAGTCGGAGCCGTGCTGGTGTCGGCGGAGGGCAAGGTCGGCGGGCGCGGCACCCACGCTTACGACGGCATCAAGCACGCCGAAGTGCTGGCGATTGAGGCAGCGGGCGAGCAGGCGCGCGGCGGCACGCTCTACCTCAATCTGGAGCCCTGCTCGCACGTCGGCCGCACCGGACCGTGCGCCGATGCAATCATCGCGGCCGGAATCAAGCGCGTGGTCTGCGCCATGCGCGATCCCAATCCCGCTGGTCGCCGGACGCGGATTCGAGCGTGCTGCTGGCCGCCGGAATCGAAGTGCAGGAAGGGCTCTACGAGCCGGAAGCGCGCAAGCTGAACGAGGCCTTTGCCAAGTACATCCGTTACAAGACGCCGTTTGTCACGCTGAAGACCGCGATGACGCTGGACGGCAAGATCGCTCCGCCTCCCGGTGACGGCATCACGGCCGAGCACCATGAGTTCGCTGGCATCAACCGGCGGCTGGATCACCAGCGAGGTCGCGCGCGCGCACGTGCACGAAATGCGCCACGCCAACGACGCCATCATGGTCGGCGTCGGCACGATCATCGCCGACGATCCGCTGTTGACCGACCGGACCGGCCTGCCACGGCGCCGTCCGCTGCTGCGGGTGATTCTCGACTCGCGCCTGCGCCTGCCGCTGGATTCGCGCGTGGTTCGCACCGCCAACTACGACGTGGTCGTCTTTTGCTGTTTCGCCGAGGAGCACAAGCGGCAGCGAACTGGAGTCGCGCGGAATCCTGGTGGAGCAGGTCCCGATGCGCCAGCCGCTGGAGGATGGAACGATTCCCTTCCCCAGCGGCAGCGCCGGCGGCCGACGGCCGTCCCGACCTGGAGCGCGTGATGGCCAGGCTGGGCGAACGCGAAATCACCAGCGTCATCATCGAAGGCGGCGCCATGGTGAACTGGGCCGCGCTGTCGGCGGGAATCGTCGACAAGATTTTCTTTTACTACGCTCCGAAAATCCTGGCCGGCACGGGCTCGATTCCTCTGGCGCTGGGCACGGGATATCCGCGCATCAGCGAGGCCGCCTACGTGCGCTCGCTGACGCTGCACCGCTTTGGAGAAGATTTTGCCGTAGAAGGCTATCTGCGCGATCCGTACGCAGACGTCATTCATGTTGTCCCTAATCATTCATAACCTGCCCGCGACGGCGGGCATTTTATGAGGTCATCATCATGTTTACTGGATTGGTCGAAGAAGTCGGAACCATCGTCAGCATCGTTGAGAACGGCGGCAACCACCGCATCACCATCAAGGCGCCCCAGTCGGCGCAGGAGCTGAAGCAGGGCAACAGCATCGCCGTCAGCGGCGTTTGTCTCACCGCGCTCGACATCAAGCCCGACACGTTTTGCGCCGACCTGGCGAAGGAAACCTGGACGCGCACCTCGTTCTCGCGCATCACCGAAGGCGCTCAGGTCAATCTGGAACTGCCGCTCAAGGTCGATGCCCGCATGGGCGGCCACATCGTGCAGGGCCACGTGGATGGCACCGGCCGCCTCGTCGGCCTCGAGCCGATTCCCAACGCCGACGATTTCTGGATGCACATCGACATTCCCGAAGATCTGGAGAAGTACGTGGTCTTCAAGGGGTCGATCGCCATCGAGGGCATCAGCCTGACGGTCGCCAGTCTGGAAGGACTGCGCCTGACGATCGCCATCATTCCGCACACCATCAAGATGACCAACCTGCAGTCGCTCAAGCCCGGCGACCCGGTCAACATCGAGACCGACATCGTTGCCAAGTACCTGGAAAAATGGACGCGTCGCGACGAGCAGACGGGCGCTCTGACCATGGAGCGTCTGGTCGCGCAGGGATTCTAGGCTCAGGAGCTGCGTTCAAATATGCGCGGAGTGCGGCGGCCGCTCGCGCGCCGAAATAGCGCTCGAAGTCCAGCGAGTCGAGTTCCAGGAACTCCTGCACGATGGGCTCGTTGCACTTCTGCATCTCGTCGAACGTGCCGAAGAAAATCGCCCGCGCTTCGTGCAGGAACAGCAGCCGGTCGGCCAGTTTCTTCGCCAGCGCCATATCGTGCGTCACCACGATGCTGGTCAGCTTGAGCTGACGCTTGAGCTTCTTGATCAGGTCGCCCAGCAGGTGCGCCATCAGCGGATCGACCATCGTCGTCGGCTCGTCGTAGAGCACCGCCTCCGGCTGCGCCGCCAGCGCGCGCGCGATCGCCACCGAGCGCTTCATGCCGGTCGAAAGGTCGGACGGCACCAGATCGCGGTACTCGCGCACGCCCACCATGTCGAGCAGTCCGTCGATGATCTGGTAAATCTGTTCTTCCTCCAGGCCGCCGCGTTCGCGCAGCGGAAACGCGACGTTTTCGCCGACCGTCAGCGAATCAAACAGCGCGCCGTTCTGGAAGACCATGGTGACTTTCTTGCGAATCTGCTCCATCTTGGCTTCGGTGAAGTCCGTGACGTCTTCGTAGGCCACGCGAATGCGTCCCGCTGTCGGCCCGCAGGAAGCCCATGATCATCTGCAGCGAGACCGACTTGCCCACGCCGCTGCGACCCAGAATGCAGACCGTCTCTCCCGGCATGACGTCGAAGCTCACGTCGTCAATCACGACCTTGCTGCCGAAGGCCTTGTGGACGTGCTCGAATTCGATATACGGTTTGCGGTCGTTCATCCGCGCCTATCCGTGGACGCCGTGATCCCGGCTTCCTTCAAGCATCCGCTTCAGCAACTCAAAATCCTCCGGCGTATTCACGTTCCGAAAGATGTCGTCCGGAATCCCGCCGCGCCGAATCTCCTCTTCCGCCACATACCGGGTCGGTACCTTCGGCAAAAATCCGTCCACTTTGTATTCGCCCGCCGTCAAAGCCTGCTCGACGACCGGCAGCATCGCCTCGACGATACACGGCGCACAGCGGCTGCTTGCGACCACCCGTCGCGGCACGGTTGCCAGTTCGTCGCCTGCCACAGCCTCACGCACCAACCAGCGCAGGAATTCCGCCGTCATCAGGGCATGTCCACCGACAGGATCAGGTTCCACTCGCTCTGGGTAGCGCGACAGTGCGGCATGAATTCCGCCGAGCGGACCGCATCCCGGAAAAACGATCGTCGACGACCGCCCCAAACTTGCCATAGCGGATCGAGTCACCGACAATGACCGGCTCGGACAAACCGACCGCGCATTACGCAATGCTACCGTGAGGAGATTTTCGCTCACCCAGCGACAACAGCGCCTTGTCGGCGCCCATGCGCGAACTTCTGCCGCCCGCCAGTACAAATGCGGACACGTCATCCACGCCGTCATCATACCTGACCAGCATACGTGGTTCCGCGGATCTACGCCCGGGCCGGCTTGAAGGTGGTGGTGTGGGGAATACAGCCGTTGATCTCGATGGCAACGATGCGCCCGGCGTTGTCGAGTTCCACGGTGCCGGGCGCGGTCAGCACGCGTCGCCGCTCAGACCGGGCAGCGAGACGAAGACGCGGTTCTCGACGCAAATCGCAGTGGGGTCTTTCTTGATGTAGGTCAACGAGTAATCGTTGCGGCAGGCCTTGGGCAGCACGAAACTCAGGTCGGCAATGTCGCCGTTCTCCGACACCGACACGGCAACCTCGATGGAAATGCGAGCCGTTACTTCGTCGCCATCCACCTGGCTCGGTGGCTTGAAGCAGATGTAGTACTCAAATCCAGAATCGGGGTCGAAGGCACTCCGATCCACTTGAAACGCCATTTCGTGCCTCCATGGACTGCTGCACAACATCCGGACTTCGATACTAAATGACGGGGCGACGGGTGCGCAATTAAGCGTTGACCCGCAGCCGGGGATCATACTCGCCAACGCTCCACCAGTTGTCACGGAAGTTCCCGCATCGTGACGCAATCCGGGTCACGACGGACCAACTGTCAGACTTGACGGGCGGCGCGCAGTGCCCGCTCTGCTATATTCTCGTTTTGGGACAATTCCGGAAGCCAACGTGGCAATTCCTTACTTCTCAGACGCGGTGAAGGAAAAAGTCGGAGCGGTACAGGACTACTCGCTGCTGGCGGGCCGCTCCCTCTCGAACCTTTTTGCGCAACCGCGCTATTATGGCCGACACTCTGCTCCAGGCCGACTTGATCGGCGTTGGCTCGCTCCCCATCGTGGTGCTGATCGGCTTCTTTACCGGCGCCGTGCTGGCCCTGCAGACCGCCAGCACCTTGCAGCAATTCGGCTCCTTGTCGCTGACCGGCAAGCTGGTTGCGTTCTCCATGGTGCGCGAATTGGGACCGGTGCTCACCGGAATCCTCGTCGCCGGCCGCAATTCCAGCGGCATGGCCAGCGAGCTGGGCTCGATGAAAGTGACCGAGCAGATCGACGCCATGCGCGCGATGGGCGTGGATCCCACCAAGAAGCTGGTGACGCCGCGCGTGGTCGCCACGGTACGATGCTGTTTTTTCTCAGCATCATCTCTGACCTGGTAGGACTGGCTGGCGGATTCGTCATTTCGTACTTGCTGCTCGGTCTCGACCCCAACCAGTACTGGACCACCGCCTACCAGGCGCTGCAGTTCGCTGACGTCTTCATGGGCTTGGCGAAGCCGGTGGTGTTTGGCTTCATCATTTCGTCCGTAGGCTGCTACTACGGCATGTCGGCCAAGGGTGGCACGCAAGGTGTCGGACGGGCCACCACGCAAGCCGTGGTCGCGGCTTCCGTGACGATCGTGGTCAGCGATTTCTTCATCACGAAGCTGCTGATGGGGATCTTCGGCAACTAGTCATGGCCAGCCCTGCGCTTCCAGCGCGCACCGCCACCGTCCAAGACTGACGCTCCCGACACGCTGCTTAGCTTCGAGGATGTTTCCATCGCCTTTGATCACCCGGTGCTCGACCGCATTTCGTTTCGGCCTTGCCGCGGAGAAACCAAAGTCCTGCTGGGCGAGGCGGGCACCGGAAAGACACTCATCCTGAAGTTGGCTCTCGGTTTGATTAGGCCTGACTCCGGCCGCATCACCGTGCTCGGAGAGGAAATATCGTCGATGCGTGAGCAGGACATGTACGCGCTGCGGCGCCAGATCGGCATGGTGTTCCAGGAGAGCGCGCTGTTCGACTCCCTGACCGTGGAAGAAAATGTTGCCTATCGCCTGATCGAGGAGACCGGCAACATCACCGACGAAATTCACGCGCGCGTGATCGAGGCGCTGGAGTTCGTGGAATTGGGCCACACCTCGAAGCTCTTTCCGTCGGAACTGTCGGGCGGCATGCGTCGTCGCGTGGCCATCGCCCGCGCCATCATCACCCAGCCGGAGGTGCTGCTCTACGACTCGCCCACCGGCGGACTCGATCCCGTCACCTCAAACACGATCATCGAGCTGGTCGTGAAGCAGCGCGACGTTTACCAGACCGGTTCCCTGCTGGTCACTCACCGCTTGCAGGACGCGTTCACCATGGCGAGCCACTATTTCGACCGCAAGCTCAACAAGATGGTTCCGCTTGAGGACGGCTCGAGCCGAAACGTCCACACCACGTTCCTGATTCTGCGCGACCACAAGATAATTTTCGAAGGAACGGCGCCAGAGTTGCTGCGCTGCCACGATCCTTACATCCGCGAATATCTGAGCTAAGGCTAGGCCTTGGCTTCGGCACGAATCGCGCAGCAATCCGTGCCTGCACTCGGACCACACGCTCGCGGCTTTCCTGGGTGCCTTCCGCCAGCTTCTCCATGTTGATCAGGAAGTCGGGTGAATTCGTCATTTCGCGCAGCTTCGGCAGAAACGGCTTGATCTTCGCGTACACGAAATACATTTCCTGCAACGTGTCGAACGCCAGGCCGGCGTCCAGTGTGCCGTGCACCACAAGCGCGGCGGCCATTTCCCAGTAGCCGACGACCTGGCGGACGTAGGAATTTTCCTTGCTCGCCGGATTGGCAACTACGCTGAGAAGCTCTCTTCCGTCGGCGGCAGGCTGTTGTAGTACGCGCGCGCCTCCCGCATCACGGGCTCTCGCCGCAAGTCGTAGAGTTTCAGGATCAGTTCGGCATCGTGATGGGTCGGCTGATGGTCGCTCATGAAAACTCTCCTCTTACGCTAGGCCACCGCCGCCGGAGGCGCAATTAGTTTCGAAAAGTCGCACTTCACGGTGCTCGGTTCGACTTCTTTCTTTTTCTTGCCGCGGCGCTTCGGCTCTTCCGCCGCCGCCGTGCGCTTGTTGTTCGGGCACACCAGGAAGGTGCCGTCCTTCAGCGGCTTCTCCAGCAGGTACGGGCTCTTGCACGAAGGACATTCCTCCGCCACCGGCTTGAACGCCGACGTGAACTCGCAATTCGGATAATTCGTGCAACCGTAAAAGTAGTTGCCGCGCCGTGCCTTCTTCTCGGCGATGTCACCGTCCTTGCAATCCGGACACTTCACGCCGATCAGGTTCTGCTTCACGTACTTGCAATCCGGATATCCGCTGCACGAAACGAACTCGCCAAAGCGGCCGTGCCGGATCAGCAGGTTCCGACCACATTGCGGACACTTCTCGTCCAGCGGAATGTCGGGAATCTTCTTGGCCTGGTCGAGGCGCCGCGTGGTCTTGCAGTCCGGATAGCCCGTGCACGCCATGAACTGCCCAAAACGTCCGCGCTTCAGCACCATCGGACGCCCGCAGTTCTCGCAATATTCTTCCTGCGTCGTCTCCTGCAGGTCGGCCGAATCGAGGTCCGGCAGGTCGATCGGGTTTTCTTTGGTGAACGTGCAACTGTTCGGGATCGGTCTTGTCGTATGCGCTGCAAGCAAAGAACGAGCCGTGCTTGCCCCACTTGATGACCAGCGGCGAGCCGCACCGCTCGCAAATCTGGTCGGTGGGCTTCTCCATCCGCTTCACGTTTTCCATGTGCTTTTCGGCGTAATGGAGATCCTTTTCGAACTTCCCGTAGAACTCGGCGAGCGCGTTCGTCCACCTTTCCTTGCCGTCTTCGATCTCGTCGAGTTCTTCTTCGAGGCGTGCGGTGTACTGGAAGTCGAAGATGTCCTTGAAGTTCTCCACCAGCAGGTCGGTCACCACCAAGCCAATCTCGGTGGGGATGAACTTGCCGCCCATCTTCTGCACGTACTGCCGCTCCTGGATCGTGCTGATGATCGCCGAGTACGTCGACGGACGGCCGATGCCGCGCTCTTCCAGTTCCTTCACCAGCGACGCTTCGTTGAAGCGCGGAGGCGGCTCGGTGAAGTGCTGCTCGGTATCGAGCGACTTCAGCGTCAGCACCTGACCTTCCATGAGCATCGGCAACTTGTGCTTGAGCGCTTCGTCTTCCTCGTCCTTGCTGTCCTTCGCCTCCTCGTACACCTTCAGGAAGCCTTCAAACTTCAGCACTGAACCTGTCACGCGGAAGCGGTGCACCTCGCCGCCACTCTTGGCGTCGATATCCACCGTGGTCTGGTCGAAGACCGCAGGGTTCATCTGCGACGCCACAAAGCGCTGCCAGATGAGCTTGTAGACCTTGAACTCGTCTTCCTGGAGGTACTGCTTCACGTCCTCGGGATGCCGCGCGGCCGAAGTCGGACGGATGGCTTCGTGCGCGTCCTGCGTGTCCTTCTTCGACTTGTAGGCGTTGGGCGCCTCCGGCAAGAACTCCGTCCCGAACTCCTTGCCGATCAGCTCGCGTACTTCGGCGATGGCGTCGTTGGAGACGCGGGTCGAGTCGGTACGCATGTAGGTGATAAGACCGACGGTGCCCTCTTCGCCGAGATCGACGCCTTCATACAGGCGCTGGGCGATCATCATCGCGCGCTTCACGCTGAAGCGCAGCTTGCGCGAGGCGTCTTGCTGGAACTTGCTGGTCGTAAAGGGCGCGGTCGGGTTCTGCCGACGCTCCTTCCGCTCTACCGAGTGGACTGTCCAAGTGGCGTCGTTCAGCTTGGCTTCCAAGCCCCGCGCTGTCTCCTCATTGGGAAGCACGTTTTGCTTGGGATTGGTCCCCACCAGCCGGGCGTCAAACACCGGAGGCTTCGGCCCTAGAAGGTTTGCGTCCATCGTCCAGTATTCGGTGGGCACGAACGCCTTGATCTCGCGCTCGCGCTCCACGATCAGCCGCAGGGCGACAGTCTGCACTCGTCCGGCGGACAGGCCGCGGCGCACCTTGTCCCAAAGCAATGGCGACACCTGGTAGCCCACCAGGCGGTCGAGAACGCGGCGGGTCTGCTGCGCATCCACCAGGTTGCGATCGATTTCGCGGGCGTGCTGGAACGCCTCCTGCACGGCCTTCTTCGTGATCTCGTTGAACGTAACTCGCCAAATGGGCGTTTTCGTCTTTTTCGTCTTCTTGCCGTCGACTCGATCGCCGCCCAACTCCTCCGCCAGGTGCGCTGCGATCGCCTCTCCTTCGCGGTCAGGATCAGGAGCCAGGTAGATGGTTTCAGCCGTTTTGGCCATCTTCTTCAGCCTGGCGATGACCTTTTCTTTGCCGGGAATGACTTCGTATTCGGTGGCAAACTCGTTCTCCAGGTCGACACCGAGGGACTTCTTGGGCAGATCCTTAATGTGGCCGAGCGAGGCTTCAACCTCGAAACCCGCGCCGAGATACTTTTGGATCGTCTTCGCCTTGGCCGGCGATTCGACGATGACTAGACCTTTAGACAATGGAACCTCATCTCAAATGACTGCGATAAATAACTGCCAATACGGTTAAGACACTAGCATGATTTTCGGGAAAAGCCGAAATCACCGCCGCAGAGTGGGGCGCTGACGGCATTGGGCTAGACGACCTAAATCACTCGTACATAATACTTTCCGGGTAGCACCCGGATCCGGCCGGAAAGCTCCAACTCAAACAACGCAGCAAAAATCTGCGAAGAAGAGAGCTTCGAAACCAAGCGTTCCACAAGCTCGTCGATATGCGTGGATTCGTCCGCCCGCAGCACCGAAAGAATGCATTTTTCATCGGCACTGGCTTCGGGCCCGCTGAATAGTGATGCAGATTCACGGGATTCGGATGCAGACGGCTCAGGGGCAGCGAGCGCCAAACGTATGTCCGCAGGCAGGGCTTCCCACACGTCTTCCCATGTCGCAACCAGCGCAGCGCCCTGCTTTATCAACGTGTTAGGACCCCACGACAGCTTGTTCGTCACGTTCCCCGGAACGGCATACACGTCGCGCCCCTGCTCCAGCGCGCAACGGGCAGTAATCCGCGTCCCGCTGTATTCTCCGGCCTCGATCACGAGAACGCCCACCGCCATTCCGCTAATAATCCGGTTGCGGATGGGGAAGTTCTGTGGCGCCGGGAACGTACGCAATGGAAATTCGCTCAGGAGCGCTCCTCCGCCCTCCAGAATGCGATCTGCAAGCTTTTCATTCTCTTTGGGATAGGGAACGTCGATCCCCGTTCCCCAGACCGCTACCGTCTGTCCGTGAGCGTTTAACGCGCCGCGATGCGCAGCGGAGTCAACTCCACGCGCCATACCGCTGACGATGACCAAGCCGCGGGCAGCCAAGTCGCAGGCCAGGCGCTCAGCCATCCCGACGCCGTACGGAGTTGGATGTCTCGTACCAACAACGGCAAGTCCATATTTAGCAATGGCTTCCCGTGAGCCTCTCAGGTAAAGAACGAGAGGTGGATCATAAATTTCGTACAGCCGGCGGGGATACGCAGGATCGTCCTGCGGAATCACCGTGGCACCTGCAGCGGTGACGCGATCCAATTCCTCGCCAGCCAAGTCCATGGACTTGCCCAATGCTATGCTCTGCGCTGCTGCCGCAGGAATCCCTGCGGCCTCCAGTTCGGTAAGCGATGCGGCAAACAAGCGCTCAGTGCCGTCGAACAACTCCACCAACTTACGTCCACGGCCCGAACCTACTCCCGGCGTGAGCGACAGCGCCAGCCACTGTAGCGTGCTGTGGGCGTCTGATTTTATGGAACTAGTTCTGAGTTGTGCGGGCATGGAGCTACCTCCGAGCGGCAAAGCAAGCCTCCGCAAAAGGTAACCACAGCACTGGTTACCGTCAAGGATGCCCGTCACATCGCGGAGTGTTGTAAGTCGTGCTCACAGGGTTCGGCGGCAGTCAGCCCTTGCCGGGATTTCCTCTGTTATCTTTGCTAGACTCGACCATTCATGCCCCGCTTGCGTATCTCGGCGATCTCATTTCTAAACACGGCCCCGCTAATGTGGGATTTTGAGCACGGGGATGCCGGCCAGCAATTCGACATCGACTACACCATTCCGTCAGAATGCGCCGCCGCTTTGTCAGCCGGCGAGGCCGACATCGGCATCATTCCAGCCGTCACGTATGCCAAGATCCCGGGGCTGGCAATCCTGCCGGGTATCGCCATCGCCGCGAAAGACAGCGTCCGCTCGATTCTCCTCATCTGCAAGAAGCCCTTGGAAGACGTGCGGACCGTGGCAACCGACACGTCGTCCCGCACCTCGGTGGCGCTCACGCAGATTCTGTTTGCCAAGTTCTGGGGAGGGCATCGCGAATTCGAGCCTCACCGCCCCTCTCTGGAAGACATGCTGCGATACCACGATGCCGCCCTTCTGATTGGCGACTCGGCCCTGCAAGTCTCGCTACACGACTCGCCGTTCCGGCTGTACGACCTCGGTCACGAGTGGAGCGCGCTCACCGGCAAACCATTCGTCTTCGCGTTCTGGGCTATGCGACTCGATGCCCTGCACCGCCAACCAAAAGGCCTGGACCTGATCGCAACCTTCCAGCAGTCGCGTGATCACGGGCTTCAGCCGGAAAATGTCGCCAGAATCGCAGACGAGTGGGGACCGAAGCTCAACATGACTCACGCTGAGGTCGTGGACTATCTGACCCAGAACATCCAGTACTACCTCAACCGGGAGAACCACGAGGGACTGCAACTTTTCCTTAGCTACGCGCGCGAAGTAGGAATCATTCCGTCAGTGCCGGAACTGCGCTTTCTCGGGCCGGTGGCGTTCGGCAGCCCCAGAAAGTAGCGTCGCACAATTCGTTTCTCCGCGGCTCAATCGAATTGCCAGCGTGTCGAACCGGCGGGAAAGAGTTTCTCTGGCATGGCGAAGACCACACGCGGCGTCACCCTAAACACCGGTCCCATCTCAGGGTCGAGCTTCCAGCCGTATTTCCTCAGGTACAAAGCAAAGGCAGCTTCGGGAACTTCCGGTGCGGAAAGTTGCTGCGCCTTCCCTTCCAGGATCACCGCCTCTTCGATATTCTCATTGCAGACCACGCAGTTGGGATTGGCAGCGAGGTTCTTCGCCTTGCGCGTGGTAGCGCCCGTGCTGAAGTAGTACGCGTGCTCAAGCCAAATGCCCCACACGACCATGCTATGCGGGCTTCCATCAGGCCGGACGGTGGTGATGAGGTAGTTGTGCGATTTCACCAGGCGTTCATTCGCCCATTCCCAAGGCAAGCTGCCCTCCATGGTCTGCGGAATGCCATAGACCGGAGGCATCTGCGGGCGGCTGGCAATTGGTGAGTGGAGCGGCGCAGAGTCCGGCGTTGGGCGCGCCTCCCTCACCGATTTCTTTTGCGAGAGCTTTCTAGCCGGCATCGCGATATTTAATCGCCGGAACGGAGCAGCCGTCAACCCAAGAAAAAAGGCGGAGCGCCGAGGCTCCGCCTATGGCTTACGTCGTGTGTTAGTAGGCCCAGAACGGTCCTGTGTAGCTAGTACCCGTGACCGTTTGTTGCTCGATGGCGGTAAACACGCCACGGGGCTGTCCGTAGAAGAAAGGCATCCCCCAGTCAAACGAAGCACAGCCATTGATTGGGGGGTTGGAGACACCCAGCTCGCTGAATGCCGCAAACTGCGTGTTACTCAATAGCGAGTTGGCATTGCCCACGTTGAACGAAACATTGCCACTGGAACCGTTGGTATTGAGCGCGCTCTGATTGGAGGCGGTCAAGGTCAGCAGCGACGTTGGGCAATAGAACGGATCCGTCTGCGAGCAGGTCACGAGTTGCGGGTAATCGCTGGGCGGGAAGTAATTGGCATTCGAGCCGCTGTCGATATAGCTGCACTTGTTCGGCAGGCCGTTAAACGTGGTGATGAAGTAGGCATTGGCGTCGGTATCGAAAATGGTCGCCGAGCCCAAAGCATTGTCGGACTGCGTGCCGATGCCGAAGATCAGGCTGCCCTGCACCGTGGTCGTACCGCCAGCAGGAACCGAGGGCAGCTGAACCAGCACTCCATTGTTGTCGGCGGGGAAAACCCAGACAGGGTTGGTGACCTGTTGCGCGAGCCCCAGGAACGTTGCCGAACAGGAGCTGCCTGAACACGAGTAGTATTCGTTGGGAATTGTGGTGCCGCTGACGCAGCCGGGACCACAATCTTGCTGGAAGGTACCCACACCCAGAATGCCGTTGGCCATCAGGTTGGTCAGGTTGCTGTTGTCTTGCACGCCCGTGCACGAACTGGGCACCGACGGCACCCTCGGATCACCGATGATCTGAATGGGAACGCCGGGCACGGTCGAGTTCGGCACGGTGCCGCTGGTTTCACCCGCCATCTGAATCGTGGCAAGCGAGACCGAGCCCCAGGTGAAGCCATCGACGAACTGGTTGCACTGAGCAATCGGGTTATTGTTGGCGTCCAGCTGCAGGGGGAAGGCCGTGGGATCGAGTTGTCCACCAGCCGCGCCCTGCGCTAGCAGGCGCATGCCGATCGAACCGGTGTCGACCAGGACGTGGTCGATGGTCTGGCAGGTCGAGGTGTTCGGGGTACAGACCGTTACCGTTGCAAAGGCACCGTTGACGTAATTCCCTGTGGGACCAGCATCCACCACGATCGACAGCTTATTGTTCACGGGGGTGACAACCGTCACCGGGGCTGGGCCCGTTACCGACGGATTCTGCTGCGAGGTCGCTGTGATGGTGTAGCTACCCGCATAAGGGCTGCTGAACAATCCGGTAATCGGGTTTATGGAGCCGCCAGTCAGGCAACCATTTCCGGAACAGACCGCCGACCAGTCTACATTGGGGCTGAAATTGCCCGTGCCTTGGACTGTCGCCGTGCAAGCCGTCACCTGGCCGGTCTGGATTGACAACGGACTACACGAAGCCGTGACCCCGGTGACCGTTCCTGCAGCAGCCACGGTCAGCGTGTTGGAGCCAGTCTTGGTGTTGTCCTGAGTGGAGGTGGCGGTGATCGTCACCTGGGTCGTAAATGGAACCGTAGACGCCGTGAACAGGCCGCTGGTGGAGTCGATGGTACCGCCGCTACTCGCCACCCAAGTCACCGTCGAGCTGAAGTCGCCGGTTCCGGAGACAGACGCCGTGCATTGGCTGGTCTGCCCGGAGGTGATGGCCGTCGGGTTGCAACTGACTCCCACCAGGGTAATCGTCGAAGTCGAACTGCTGCTACCGCCGCCACAGGCGACCGACAGCAGAAGGCAGCCTACTGCCGCCAGAATTCCTATAAATCGCACGCTCTCTCCTTTACTGGATCTGGCTGACATCGACGCCCTGAGGAACCATCGCGGGAAGATAGGCACTGCCGTGGAAGCTGCGGGCGTGTCCGCCCGAACGGAATACGAATCCTGACGTCTCGACTGACACCGGACCATGGCCATGACGCTGCTGGGCTGCCACGGCCTGCTTCACGGGCTGGAAGTACGAGCCGAGCAACTGCTGCAAGTCAGGCTGAAAAGGACCGTCCCATGCGACTCCGAACACCGTGCCGTCGTGCGAAACGAACTCGCGCACCACTTGACCAGTGGGGACCTGGATTTCGTGAGTGACATAATTCTCGCTGGCGACGCTGCGCAGCGAGCCTTTCATGCGGGTATTGTCGCTCTGGACGGTGGTGACGTTGTCGCCCAGCGAAGCCCAGGCCGGAAACGCCAGCGCCAGAAGCACGCCGGGAAGCAGCAGGCGAAGTGTCCGTCCATTGGGGAATCCAAAGGGGGTAGTTCGATTCATTGAGTGTCCTTTGAGTGCGTTGCCCACAAACTCTCGCAAAGGTCCAGCGACCCGGGCCGGTTCATGAAATGTTGTACCGATGAATACCCTATCATTCTACAAGGTTTTGTTGCGCTGGATGGCGTTGGTATTAACGCTACCCGGGGGGATTTGTTGCGTTACCGCGGATGGGCGCAACTTCGGGCGGCAGCGTCCCCGCCCGGCAAGGCCGCAAGGTCCGCGTGCGTTAGAATGTCACAATACGTTGTGAGCATTTATGTCCCTGACCAAAGCTGAAGCGCTGGAAATGTACCGCTCGGATGACCTGATCGGCATCGGCATGGAGGCCGACGCCCTGCGCCGCCGTCTGCATCCGGATGGCGTGGTGACCTACATCATCGACCGCAACATCAACTACACCAACTTCTGCACGGAATATTGCACGTTTTGCGCGTTCTACCGGCCGCTGAAGGGCAAGCTCGCCGCCGAAGGGTACATCCTCGACCTTGAGACGGTATACGACAAAGTTCGCGAAACCGTGGAACTGGGCGGCACCGGTGTTCTGCTGCAGGGCGGCCTGCATCCCGACCTGAAGATCGATTGGTACGAGACGATGCTGAGCGGCCTGAAGCAGCGCTTCCCGCAGGTGCATTTGCACTGCTTTTCCGCGTCTGAAGTCATCTGCATCGCTGAGGTAAGCGAACTCTCCATCGAAGACACTATCAGGCGATTGCGGGATGCGGGGCTGGATTCCATTCCCGGAGGCGGGGCGGAGATCCTCGACGACGAGGTTCGCTTCAAGATCGCGCGCCTGAAGTGCCTGACGAATGATTGGCTCAACGTTCATCGCACTGCCCACAAACTGGGCATGCGCACCACCGCCACCATGATGTTCGGGGTGGGCGAGAATTACGAAAACCGCATCAATCACCTGCAGGTGCTCTATGAGTTGCAGGAAGAAACCGGCGGATTCACCGCGTTTATTCCCTGGTCCTTCCAACCGCAAAACACCGCCCTCGGCGGACGCGGCTGGGACGAAGCCACTGCGGTGGAATACTTGAAGACGCTGGCCATCTCACGCCTTTACCTCAGCAACTTCGAGAATGTGCAATCGAGCTGGGTAACGCAGGGCCTCAAAGTCTGCCAGACGGGGCTGCGCTTCGGTGGCAACGACGTGGGCTCGGTGATGATCGAGGAAAACGTAGTAAAGGCCGCCGGTGTCAGCAACTGCACCACGGAAGAAGAATTACGGCGCATCATCCGCGACGCGGGCTTCCGCCCGGCACAGCGCGATACGCTCTACACCAAGTTCTTTCTGAACTAACTCCGCGAGGAGCGCATGGAAACACCTCTGCAGTACAAGGCACGGATTCAAGGACTGGTGACGGGTAAAGATCCCATAACCGTTCAGCGGTCGACAGTCTCACGACTGGAAGCACTGGTCAGCGGCGTTCCGGCGGAAAAACTCAATCAGCGCCCAGCGCCAGACAAATGGTCGGTGACGGAAATTATGGCTCACCTGTCCGAGGCAGAGGTTACGGCCTTTTGGCGCTACCGTCAGATGCTGGAGTTCGACGGTTGTCCGCTGGCTCCGTACGGCCAGGAATTGTGGGCGAGGTTCGGCGGATATGCGCAACGTGATCCGCACGAATCCCTGCAACTATTTCGCTTGTTGCGTCAGGCAAACCTGCAGATGTTCGACAGGCTCACGCCCGATGAATGGCAGCGCCACGGCGTGCACGCGGAACGCGGTGAGATGACGGTGAAGGAGTTGACCCGACAGATCGCCGGCCACGACATCAATCATCTGGCGCAAATCGAAGCGGTCTTGAAGTAGCGGCAACTCCGCAAACCTAACTTCTACCCACAAACTTTGCGAGCCTACCTCGGCGGCTCAAGCGTCGGCTTGCTCTGAACGGATGGTTTCGTGCCTGTTGCCGCCTGACTGGGCACCGCTGGCTGGTTTGAAAATTCCGTCGAACCTGGATCCGGCCTCGAATTGGAATTCGAACTGGGCGCCGGCGCACCTCCTGGGAACGCCAAGTCAGGCTTTGGCGGGTTGTCCCCCTTGGCCGTTCCGGGGCCGTGAGCTGTTGCTTGCGCGCTGGCGGAGTTGGGCGAAGGCTCGAAGCCGATCTTGGCCGCCATCAACTCGCGCAACTCGGCTTCATGGGGTGCGGCAAACAGCCAGATCAGCAGGTAGCCCCGCTGCGGGGTCATGGCCACCGCTACCGAAATACGCCGGGAGAGCTCCTCTCCTTTCGCTTTGTAAGCAATCGTGCCGTGAGTTAGGACGAACATCCTGCCCCCGGATTCGAAAGTACGAGCTTCGGTCATGTCGCGCTGGAGGGGTTGGGTGAGCCGAATGCCCACCACGAACTCCCGAACAGCCGCCGCATTCGTCGGATCGGCGGGAAAACGGATGTTCGGGAAGCACGCGAGAGGCATCGCCGACAAGGTGACTTCCCCAAAGTCATCGTACGGAACCTCGCCCTCGGCACTGGCTGGAGTCCTCCAGACCGAGAGAAGCGTCTTGCGGCACGCTTTGACAACGCCCCGCTCGCGCGCCCCGAGGAGCGGCTCTCCCGTGACTTTTTCGCGATAGCGCTCAATGGCTGGCTCGATTGCGCCCTCGGGCTCGACGCTCCAGCCTTGCGGGAAACTCGTAACTGACACCTATCTGCGAATTGCTGTACGACCTGCCGTCAATTTTGCCGGGGGCAATATGATCGGCGGGCTTCGACTCCCGAACGTCGTGCAGATGCTGTTCTGAGATGGCAGGCCCCTCGTACACGGCAGCCTGCACTCCGGCTCGCCGCTCCGCTTCGCGGGCCGGGAAGAATTCGGTCCGCGAAAAGGCGGCGACCAACTGGTGCAGCACATCGACGTTGCGGGAGCGGAAATCAGCTTCCATGACGTATCCGTCCATCTCGGCAGCCAGCGCCGCATGTTGTTCGACCCCCTTACGGGTCTCGAAGAAATAGAACTGCCGATCGCCGACAGTGGTTTTCGACACCCCTCGCACCTGTTCAACCCCATAGAAAATTTCCTGGTCGAGTTCACGGCGCAGCAGCGATTTCGCGTCGGTGTAGTTCTTGTTCTTGTACTCGTAGGCTGAAATGGAAATCGCGGATCGATTAGCCGTTGGGTCAATCAACTCCAGTAGCTGGATACGGCGGTCCTCCGAGGCCGGCTGGGGAATGGGCCGCAAGGACGACCCATCGGGAAAACCAAAAGAAAAACCGAAATATGCGTTGGTGTAGCGGGTCGGCGACAGATAGGCGTCTTCCGGCGCAAGTCCGAAGTTTGCTGGCGCGGCGGTGACGACCGGCTCAGGTGACGGCTGTCCCCAGCAGAGTGCAGTCCCCACGCTGCAGATCCAGGCAACGACCAATACAACTCTCAAATTCATGTCAGCCCGCTGCCGTCTATTGTTGCTGCGCCGGGGGCCGGCGTCAATGCGGGGGTCAGGTACAATCATCGCGTTGCTGTTACAGCTGCCAGAGTTGAGTGGCTGGCCCATACAAGTATCCGGGAGATCGCCTCTGAACCCAACCCTCATGCTGGTTTGCACGTTTTTGGCGGAGCCTCGCGGACTTCGTCATTACATGCGCTCGCATTTTCTGGACACCACGTTCAAAGGACTGTACCACGCCAACGCCTTTGATTTGGCGCTGCTGATTCCGTATTTCATTCTCCTGGTAATTCTGGCCTTTTACGGCGTCCACCGCTATCAACTGGTGTACCTCTACTACAAACACAAGAAGAATAAGGCCACCGATCCTCCTCTGCGGTTCAGCGACTTGCCGAAAGTCACAATCCAGCTTCCCATCTTCAACGAGCAGTTCGTCATCGACCGGCTGGTGGATTGCGTCTGCAAGTTTGACTATCCGACCGACAAGCTGGAAATTCAGGTCCTCGACGACTCCACCGACGAAACGGTCGAAGTCGCGCGGGCTGTCGTGGAGCGCTATGCCGCCCAGGGCCACAACATCAGCTACCACCACCGCACGAACCGCGAGGGATACAAAGCAGGTGCGCTCGACGCCGGGCTGAAGGTGTCCACAGGCGAATTCGTCGCCATCTTCGACGCCGACTTCACGCCAACGCCGGACTGGGTGATGAAGGTCATCCACCACTTCGCCGAGCCTGACGTGGGCATGGTGCAAACACGGTGGACGCACCTGAACCGCAATTACTCGTTCCTCACGGAAGTTGAAGCCATTCTGCTCGACGGCCACTTTGTGCTGGAACACGGCGGACGGTCGCGCGCCGGGGTGTTCTTCAACTTCAACGGCACCGCTGGAATGTGGCGGCGCAAGGCCATCGACGACGCCGGCGGCTGGGAACACGACACGCTGACCGAAGACACCGACCTCAGCTACCGCTCGCAGCTCAAGGGATGGCGGTTTAAGTATCTGCAGGACGTGGAGTGTCCGGCCGAGCTGCCCATCGAAATGACGGCCTTCAAGACACAGCAGGCGCGCTGGGCCAAAGGGCTAATCCAGTGCTCGAAAAAAGATCTGCCCAAAGTCATGAAGTCTGACGTATCGCGGCGCGAGAAGCTGGAGGCTTGGTATCACTTGACGGCCAACATCAGCTATCCGCTGATGATCGTTCTCAGTGCCCTGCTGCTCCCGGCCATGGTGCTGCGCTTCTATCAGGGCTGGTTTCAGATGCTATACATCGACTTGCCTCTGTTCATGGCATCGACGTTCTCCATCTCAAGCTTTTACCTCGTGTCGCAGAAAGAGCTGTTTCCCAAGTCGTGGCTGCGGACGTTTCTGTACCTGCCACCGCTCATGGGATTGGGGATTGGGTTGACGATCACGAACACTAAAGCGGTTTTGGAGGCGATCGTGGGAAAGCAGACAGCCTTCGCCCGCACACCCAAGTATCGCGTCGTCAGTAAGCAGGACAAAACCGTAGCGGCCAAGAAATATCGCAAACGGCTGGGATTCGTCCCCTACATCGAGTTGGCAATTGGAACTTACTTTGCCCTGACGGTGTGGTACGCCATCGCCAACGAGAATTACTTTACGGTTCCCTTCCTGTTTCTGTTCGTGTTCGGATACTGGTACACCGGGCTGATGTCTCTGCTGCAGGGACGCTTCGACAGTCTCGTGGCCGCGCGCGGCGAAGAACACAGCACGAAACCCTTTCCGGTGGGAGTCTGAGGTCTGCAAAGTCCGATGAAATCTGACATGAGAATCCGCTATCTCAAATGTTTTCTAATGGCCTGCCTCGTGGCCGCTTGCGCCCAGACGGCTTTGGCGCTGGAACGCCAGCCTAATGCAGATTACCGCGCACGCCGCCAGGCTCTCGGCCAGAA
>CAVVTL010000015.1:0-247430 GCA_963751155.1 uncultured Acidobacteriaceae bacterium
AGGTTTTCAGTGAAGGTGAAGTACAACAACACGGCCGCCACGATGACGAACATGGCGGGGACGACAGGGTATCCCCATGTCTTGTAGGGCCGAGAGGCATTGGGTTCCTTCCAGCGCAGAACAAATACGGTGCTGGCGGCGATCATGTAGAACAGCCACTCGGCAAAAATGGTGAGCGAGAATAACTGGCGGAAGTTGCCACCGAAAAGCAGCAGCACGATCGACAGCGCAAGCTGCACCAGGAGCGCGACCGAAGGCGTATGAAATCGCGGATGCACATCTGCCAGCGCTTTGAAGAAGTATCCGTCGCGGGCCATGGCGTAAGGAATGCGCGCGCCGCTCATGATCGTGCCGTTCAGCCCAACCAGCATCGACACGGCCATGCCGATCGACACAATCGCCGCGCCCCAAACCCCAACGGCAATCGCTGTCGCCTCCGACGACGGTCGTTCCGTTACCGCAATCTGCGAAGCCGGCAAAACGTATTGCACCGCGGCATTATTGAGCATGTACAGCACACCCACGATGCTGACGCCCGCTATCAAAGCAATTGGAATGGTGCGCTCCGGATGCTTGATCTCTCCGCTGACCATGTTGAGGTCGTTCCAGCCGTCATACGCCCACAGAGCGGCGACCAGCGCGGCCATGAATCCGGCGATGCCGCCGGTTGCGCCGGCAAAATGCGTGCCGAAATTCTTCCACGTTCCACTGGCGGCGGTGAATCCCACGACGCCTATGCCGACGATCATCGCTATTTTCAGGACGGTGAACACCAACTGGAACTCACTGGCTTTTTTCACTCCCAGGTAGTTCAGCCAGGTAATGAGGACCGCCGCGAGGATGGCCACAAGTTGACCGTACGTAACCGTGAACGGCACTCGGATGGCCGCATCGCTGAAGAATGCCAGCGCCGGAAACGTGCCGAGGACACGCACGATCCCCACTGCGATGGTTGCTATGGAGCCCGGTTTGGCAACGATGAACCACGTCCATCCGTACAGAAAAGCCGGCAGCGGACCGTAGGCGTCGCGGATATAGATGTATTCTCCACCGGCCTGCGGCTTCATCGCGCCCAGCTCGGCGTAGGTGATCGCGCCGGCCAGCGAGAGTATTCCGCCCACGATCCACGCCAGGTAAACCAGCCGCGCCGATCCCACAGCCTGCATCATTTCTGCGGGCACCAGGAAGATGCCGCTGCCGATGATGGTCCCCACGACGATGGCGCTCGCCTGGCTGACTCCCAACTCGCGCAGCAGCCCCGGCGTGCGGGATTGCGATTCCGAAATTTGCGACATGGGTCTCCGCGAGATGAGGAATGCGACAGACTGGAACTATAAACGATGGCTTCCGCTTGTCTAATCGGTTGCGGGTTCTTATATTGTTTTCTATCGATTGGTGCTTGTACGGTTTGACTTGGGGTGAGGTTGGTGTCTCCAGAACTTGAGTTCGTGCGCCGGGAAGCTGCACGAGCGACCGGCGCGGCGTCGGCTGATGTGCTGTCTCTTGCGCCGGAGGGAAAGTGGAGCCCGCTGCAGGTCTTGGAACACCTGGTGCTTACCTACACGGCGACCACGAAGGGACTGCTGCGCGCAATGGAATTGGGCCGGCCGCAGCGGGCACAGCGGACGATCGGCCATCGGCTCAAGAGCGTTTACGTGCTTGGGTTCGGACGGTTTCCAGCGGGGATGGAGGCTCCGAAACATACCGTGCCCCGAGACGGGCTGGTGAGCGAACCGCTGCGCCACTTTAACGATGCGCTGGTGGCCATGGATGCCTCGCTGACTGACACGGAGAGGCGGTTTGGACATCGCACCCGCGTTCTGGTCCATCCCATCCTTGGGCCGCTGACCGCGCAGCAGTGGAGGCGATTCCACGTGGTGCATGGACGCCATCATTTCAAACAAATCGTGGCGAGGCTGCACCACAACAAGTAGCGGCGGCGTTCCATCAGCGGAAGAAGCCGAGATACCAGCGCCAAATGTTTTCGCCGGCAAACAGGACAATCAGGGCGCTGGCGCCGAGGAAAACTCCAAACGGAATGGCAAGCGAAAGGAATGATGACCCAGTGGGTTCGCCGCGATTTTCCTGTCGTGGACGTGTCAGGAGAATCCCAATCGCATAAATCGTCGCCAAGATCGGCGCCAGAAACACTACCAGCGTGGCAAACTTCAAGCCCAGGAAAGCTGCCACCATCGCCATAAGCGCAATGTCGCCAAAGCCCAATCCATCGCGCTTGCGCACCAGATAGTAAATCGCCCATGCCAGAAAGAAGAAACCCGCGGTGCACAAAACTGCCAGGGCCGCGTCGAATAGCGACAGCAGCGGTCCCGAAGCAGCGAACCTCGAACCGTAAACCCGCAACCATAAGCTGGTCGCTTGCGAATCCACTGGGACGAACCAGGCAAACACAAACCCAAGCACAACTCCGGAGTAAGTAAACTCCGCCGGAAGCAGGCCCGTCTCGGCATCCATAAAGATCAGGCCGATGACCAGAAAGCACAACACGCAAGCCTTCGCGGTCAAGCCTCCGAGGCCGAAGACTGCGTAGCAGGCCACGAACAGAGACCCCGTAAGCAATTCGACCGCGGGATAGCGCAGCGAGATTTGTGCTCCACACGCCCGGCAGCGGCCGTGCAGGAAAGCCCAGCTCAGGAGCGGAATGTTGTCGCGCCATGCGATAGCTGCCTGGCAAGCGGGGCAATACGATCGCGGAGAGACGACAGAAAGTTGGCGCGGCAGCCGGCTGATGCAGACGTTCAGGAAGCTCCCGAAGGCCAAACCTACGACGAAGAACGCGATAGCGAAGAGTGGATCCAAGCCCTTCTAGAGTACGTCGTAGAAAGAATGGTTGGAAGTACCAAGCAGGGGTTCGCGGAAAGTACACCGAGCCGGAGACCAACGAGAGGCTGCGCTGATATCGGCAGGCTGAGCCGATGAAGTGACGGAAGCGTCGGCTACTGCAGAGGCGCGCGTCCGGCGTTGCGACTGTTGGATTGCTCCTGGGTCACCGTGACGGTGTTGACCAGCAGGAAACTGAGCGAGGCTTCGGGCGCGAGCTTGATCTGCTCGCCCTTCTTGGTTGCGGCGACTCCCGTACCAGCGCCGGCACCGGCGACGGAACCGATGGCAGCGCCCTTGCCTCCACCAGCGAGACCTCCGATGATGGCGCCGAGGGCTGCTCCGCCGCCGGCCTTGACAGCCGTGTTCTTGCCCTCACCTTTGCCCTGGCGCGACCACTGGTTGGTCTGGAGGTTGTAGGTCCGGCCATTGATAGAGAGCGAGGTGAGTTCGAGGGTGAGTGCGGAGTTGCCGGCAAAACGGCCGGAGCTCTTGACGTCCACGACCCGGCCAAGAATGTCGGCGCCAGAAGGAATCACGGTTTCGTCATCCATCACGATTGGAGCGCTCAAGGACGCATGGAATTGGTCCCCAATCTGATTGCGCTCGGTGTCGAGTCCATCATTGAGCCGCACCGTAAGCTGGGTACCGACAGGAACGATGAACTTCCTCGGCGGTGGCGAAGTAGCCGGCTGCGCGGCGACTGAGTCCGCGGGCGAAGCAGGCGGGGCATTCTCAGGAGAACTGGGTAGCTCACGGTTGGCTTTGGGCAATCCGCCGACGTCAGCGTCGGCGTCGGCCGAACGGCGGGGCGACGGCCTACTGGCAGGCCGAGGAGTTGATTGTGGGCCGGGAGGTTCTTCGGGCAAAGAGGCGACGGCGACTTGTGCTGGCTGCACCACCATGTTGTTGATGACGGTCTTGACTCCGTCAACCGTAGCCGCATCGGCGGCTGCCATGGTCCGTTCCTGATCGCTGGAGACCGCGCCGGTCAGCGTAACCACGCCTTGTTCGGTCTGAACACCAATCTCGCGGCTGTCAATTTTCGAGTCGCGGACGATCCTGCCCTGAACCTCAGCGGCCATCTGTGCGTCGGTGCGCACCGGGGCGCGATTGCAGCCGGAGAAGCAGGCCAACGCTGCCAGAGCAAGGACAGACACGAAGAAAGGCTGCAACTTCATGCGGACGGCGGGAGACCCCTGAGTGATTAACCCCGATTCTCGGCAGGAGTCGCTGAGAAGCGGGCAATCGGGTAGGAGGCAGGGTCACCCCTGCCGTCCTCCCACACCACCGGACGTGCGGTTCCGCATCCGGCGGTTCATGAAACAGGCGAGAAGCGCTGCTGCATTTCCAGCAACGAAACCAGCCCCATTTGGTCGAACCGAGACTTCGGATAGGCTGCGTTCATGTGCGAGGCGCCGCCGTTCCACCAAGGGCCATGCCCGTTGGTGGCCGATTGCCACGCACGCACTTTCCCCAAACCCACCCGCATCAGGTTCCTTGCCCGTGTGTAGACCTGCTTCCATTGCCGCCATAGTAGGACACGTAGTTTACGCCTGATCCAACCATCAAGGTCTTCCAACACACCCTTGACTTCGGTGAGCCGGAAGTACGCAACCCAACCCCGAAGTATGGGATTGAGCCGCTCGATTGTTTGTTTCAGGCTTCCACCACGCGCCTCCCGCAACGTCTTGCGGATTTTCTCCGCCAGCCGCTCGCGGCTCGGTTGCGCGATCTTCAGCTTCGGCTTCTTGTGCCACGTCATGCTGTAGCCCAGGAACTTCCGCTCCCACGGCCGCGCCACCGCGCTCTTGGAGGCATTGACTTTCAACTTCAACTTCTGCTCCAGAAACGCCGTGATCGCCTGCCTCGTCCGCTCTCCTGCCCGCTTGCTGCCGACGTAGATGTTGCAGTCGTCCGCATAGCGGCAGAAGCTAAACCCGCGCCGTTCCAGTTCACGATCCAGATCGTCCAGCAGGATATTCGACAGCAGCGGCGACAGCGGCCCGCCTTGCGGCGTTCCTTCCGTTCGCGCACTCACCACCCCGCCTTCCATCAGTCCCGCTTCCAGATAGCGCCGGATCAGTTTCAGCACCCGTTCGTCCTTCACCTTGCGCACCACCCGCGCCATCAGCACGTCGTGATTCACCCGGTCGAAGAACTTTTCCAGGTCAAGGTCAACGACCCATCGCTTGCCTTCCGCAACGTAACCCCGTGCCGCTTCCACGGCCTGATGTGCGTTGCGTCCGGGACGAAAGCCGTAACTCGACAGGGAAAACTCCGGATCGAATAGCGGTTGCAGTACCTGATTGAGCGCCTGTTGAATCAGACGATCCAACACCGTCGGGATGCCCAACGCGCGTACCCCGCCTTGCGGCTTCGGTATCTCCACCTTGCGCACCGCCGCCGGCATGTAATCGCCTGCCAACAGCGCCTCTCTTACGCTCGGCCAGTGCGTCTGGAGCCAGGGCTTGAACTCGGCCACCGTCAGTCCATCGACCCCCGGCGCGCCTTCGTTCTTCACCACTCGCTCGTAAGCGCACAGCATGTTACTGCGTTCCACCGCGGCTTCCATCAGCCGCAGCGCCTCCGGTTTCGTTCGCCCATTAGCCGCCGTGCCAGCCTCTGCACCAGAACCGGCCCCGGACAGATTCCGCCTGCCCTCCTCCGCCCTGGCCATACTCGCGTATGCTTCTGCTTCTTCGGCTCGCATCGAGGTCTGCTGTCCTACTCCCGTGTTTCATGTTCGGCCCTTCGCCCCGTGCTGGCGGCTACTATGGCCTCGGCTGACTTCTGGCGATTCATCCCCGCGCCTCTCAGCGCCGGTAGCCCAAGAGCAAACCGCCAGACCTCCCCGGGTATTGCGCACTCACCTTCACGCTTATGCCTGTCGGATCTACGTCACGGCGCTCCGTGCAAGTACTGGGCTTTGCGTCTATGCGCCCGCTCACCCCGCCGTGCCGCCTCTATCCGCTTCCTGTTCGTCAGGCCAGCGCTTTGCCTCCGGCTTCCTCCAGATTCCGCCTCGCGACGGACACCCTTGCCGTTCAGCTAACACTTCCCCTTGCCGGGTGTGTAGAGGACTTTCACCTCCAAGTAAGTGCGCCCTGCCGGGCGCACGCAAAAAAGACCGGCGACGACGCCGGTCTAGGTGCAGCGGCAAACCGAGTGAAGGATTAGCCGGGCTGGTCCGTTATGTGGTTATTGATCGCGAAAAGAGCCAGCTCGAGGCGGCTGCCGACGCCCACCTTGTCGAAAATGTTGGTCAGGTGGTGTTTGACAGTGTCCTCGCTGAGGGCAAACTTGCGTGCGATCTCCTTGTTGCTGAGACCGGCAACGATGGTGGTGAGGATGTCCATCTCGCGCCTGGTGAGGCCGAAGTTTTTGGGCGGGCGATCGCCCGAGGCGTTGAGGCGCATGAACTCGACGATGTCGCCGACGGCTTCGCGCCCGATCCAGTATTCACCGGCCATGACAGTGCGAATGGCTTTCATGAGCAACTGAGTGGCGGCTTCTTTCATGACCACGCCGCGGGCACCCAGTTGCAGGGCCTGCACAATTTGGATGCGTTCGATGGCGGCGGTGAGGACAATGATCTTGGTGGTCTTGCCATCGCCGGCGGCCGAGAGTTCGCGCATGGCCTCCATGCCGGGCAGGCGGGGCATGTTGAGGTCGAGCAGGAGGACGTCGGGTGCAAGCTGGCGGGTCTGGGCCACCGCCTCATTGCCGTCAGCGGCTTCGCCGACGACCTCAAGTTCGGATTCGGCCTCGAGCAAGCGGCGGAGGCCATCGCGAAAGATGGTGTGGTCATCGGCAATGACAATACGGACCGTCGCGACATTGCTATCCATAGAATTCATACCCTTTCTGAGGAACCGTAATTTCCAATCTGGAACCGTGGCCCGGACTGGATTCGATCACCATGTCTCCACCGATGGCACGGACACGTTCTTTAATGACCGTCGGGCCGCGATGGAGGCTGTCGAGGTCGCCTAGCGTCAGACGGCCGCTGAACGGAAACCCCTTGCCGTCATCGTCGATCACCAACCTCCACATGCCGTTTTGAGCGCCAAATCGCACGTACACCGACCTGGCGCCACTGTGCTTCCGGATGTTCACCAGCCCTTCCTGAACCACCCGCACCAGTTCCCTGCAGGCGGAAGCAGGGAGGGAAACCTCTTCCAGCTCCGACACGAACCTGGCATCCAAACCAGTGTCGCTGCGAAAACGTTCTACGAGTTGGGCGATAAAGTCAAGGAATTGATTTGGACCAATTTCAATAGGCCGCATGCTCTGCATCAATTCGCGCAGGTTGAGGACTTCTTCGCGCAACAGCTGCTGGATGCGTCCGAGTTCGCCGGTCTGGGGGCGGCCGTTGGTTGTACGGCGCAAAACATCGACCTGCATCTCGATGCCGATGAGGGACTGGATGGCCGTGTCATGCAATTCCCGCGCCACGCGTGCGCGTTCCATGGCGCCGGCACGGGAGCGCAAGCGGCGAAACAGATAGATGGAATAGAGCGCGGGAGCGATTTGGCGCCACACATTCTGGGAGAATCGGAGCTCGCGCTCGTGGTTCCAGCCAAGCCGTCCATCGACGAGAACGAAACGTCCGGTCCATTCGCGGCCGACTTCGAGGGTGGTCACGATCAGCGAGTTAACTCCGCTGACGGGCATCGGCAAGTCGAGGGAACTTTCGGTCAAGAGGCGCCGGCCCTCGTCGTCAACCGCATCCAGAGAGGAGCGCCCGTCCGCCCGCCGTTCGATATAGAAGGTGTCGGGATAGCCCTCCATCATCTCGGTTGCATAGTTTGCCGCTTTTATCTCGCGAACTTCATGACGGCGCCGCGGGTGAAGCGTGATTTCCCAGCGAAAATAACGACCGCTGCCCGCCTGGGCTACCACGGCAAATGCGCGTTGGGCGCCGAATACCTGGGCAAGTTCCGCCGAGATTTCCGTAACCACCTCATTCAGGGGGTTCCCGACCCGGGTCAGTGACAGCAGGTGATTGGTCAAACCGATCTCGGCACGAAGTTCCTTCTCGCGCTCGGCGAGATAGCCCAAAAGGAAGCCTGACATGAGCAGAAAGGCGCAACGAAGCACCAGTCGCGAAAGGTTTAAGGGAATATAAATCAGCTGGCCGAGGCCCTTCGGCCCGAACGCGACCACGCCCTCCTGAAATACGAGGATGACACTGCACGCGACGGCCGTAATCACAGTTTCTTTCACGCCGAAGCGAAATGCCGTCGTCATCAGGGCAAAGAGGAAGAAAACGAAAACCAGGCTACTCGGAGGGTCGCCGAAAAGGCAAAACGCCACCGGCCAGAAGACGTCGCTGGCCTGCATGATCTTCACCAACGCCGAGCTTGGGTCGGGGTTCATGACCATCCAGATGACGAACCCCAGGTTTTGCACGCAGTACACCAGTAACATCAAGATCAATAACTGGTTGTACGGCTCCGGCGCGAGAGGGTGGGTAAGATTGACCAGCAGCGCGGTGGCGCCCAAAGACATCCGCGACACGGCCAAGACCCGCTCCACCCGAGGGTTTTCGTAGCGCAGTCCGGTGGCCCGGAGACGAGCTAAGAACCGAGGAGCAAAGAGGGTCTGGCGCACTAGAACATCCATTCACGAACGTGAAACCGATGCTGCAAGATTATGCACATGAACGCGCCGAACCGCAATGCAACAGTAGTGGGTGGCGTAGCGGCCCGCACTCGGTTCAGCTTTCAGGCATTTGCTATAACATTCTGTCATTGATGAACTTTGCCCAGTTTTCATCGGGAAGGGTGAAGCCGTGAATTATGCCAGGATCGCAGCTTTGGTGATAAGTTTCCCTCTGGCCATGCTTCCAGTATTATCCTTTGGATCGCAGAAGCCGGAAGAGTCATCGGTTCGAACCACATCTCAAACCACGGTCAACGGCTATCAGCCCCGCTGGTGGAAAGAGGCCATCGTCTATCAGGTGTACCCGCGGTCATTCAAAGACTCGAATGGCGACGGGATCGGCGACCTGAAAGGCATTACGTCGAAGCTGGACTACATCCAGGGGCTCGGCGTGAACGTCATCTGGCTAAGCCCGCACTACGATTCGCCTAATGCCGACAATGGCTACGACATCCGCGACTACCGCAAGGTGATGACCGAGTTCGGCACGATGGCCGACTTTGACGAGTTACTCAAGGGTGTGAAGCAGCGGCACATGCGGCTGATTCTCGACCTCGTGGTCAACCACACGAGTGACGAGCACGCCTGGTTCGTGGAAAGCCGCAAATCGAAAGACAACCCCTATCGCGACTACTACATCTGGCGGTCGCCGCAAAGACGGAAAAGCGCCGAACAACTGGACGTCGTTTTTCTCCGGGTCGGCGTGGAAACTGGATCCCACGACTGGCGACTATTACCTGCATCTGTTCGCTGAGAAGCAACCTGACCTCAACTGGGACAATCCCAAGGTGAGACAGGAAGTGTATGACCTGATGAAGTTCTGGCTGGACAAGGGCGTGGACGGCTTCCGCATGGACGTGATTCCGTTCATCTCAAAGCGCGAGGGGCTTCCCGACCTGCCGCCGGAGTACGTGGCGAAGCCACAGTTTTTCTATGCCATGGGCCCGCACCTGCATGAATACATACAGGAGATGAACCGCGAGGTCTTGTCGAAATACGACGTGATGACCGTGGGAGAGGCCTTCGGCGTGACCCAGGAGCAAACGCCCTCGCTGGTGGACGAGCGCCGTAACGAGCTGGACATGATCTTCAACTTCGACGCCGTGCGCTTGAACCGCAACGGCGAGCTGTGGCGCGATTGGAAGCTGACCGAGTTGAAGGCCATCTACAGCAAACAGGACCAGGCAACGGACGTCCACTGTTGGAACACAGTATTTTTGTCCAACCACGACAACCCGCGCGTGGTGTCGGCATTCGGCAACGACTCGCCACAGTATCGCGTAGCTTCGGCCAAGGCGCTGGCAACGCTATTGCTGACACTGAAAGGAACGCCGTTCATTTACCAGGGCGATGAACTCGGCATGACGAATTTCCCGTTCACCAGCATTGACCAGTTCGACGACATCGCGGTGAAGAACGCGTGGAAGGCCTACGTGGAGACGAAGCAGGTTCCAGCGGAATACTTTCTAAGCGAGACGCGCAAGACCGGCCGCGACAATGCGCGCACTCCGATGCAATGGGACAGTACAGCCAACGGAGGATTCACGACGGCAGCCAAGCCGTGGCTGGCGGTGAATCCGAATTACCTGGAGATCAACGCAGCGCAGGAGCTAAGCGACAAGGGATCGATCTATCACTACTTCCGCGCGATGACGGATCTGCGCCGCAGCGCGCTGGCGTTTACGTACGGGGATTACAAGGACCTCGATCCGGCAAATCCGCAGATTTTCGCATACACCCGTTCAATCCGCAATGAGAAATATCTGGTGGTGCTTAATTTTTCCACCGAGTCGGTCTCATATAAACTGCCCAACGGCCTGAAGGCAGGCCGCCTGCTGATTGCGAACCTTGACAAGCCAACCGACAGTGGTGAGCTGCTGCACTTGAAAGCCTGGGAGGCGCGGGTTTACAAGCTGTAAAGGGGCAGGCGGCCGTAGCGGCGGCCCTAGCCGGGAGCGGATTATTTCTCGACGCGCAGAAACTCACCCGAGGTGGCATCGACGGCGATGCGCAGCTTGGCATCGTTAGGATCGTCCCCGTAGAGCACATGCCAGACCAGTTGGTTCTTGGTTGAATCCCACGCGAGAAGGAAGGTCACGGGCTGTTTGGGATCTTTCTTCGTGAGCTTGTCCCCGCCGTTCTTCTGAGCAACTTCGTAGGCTTTGTCGCTATCGACCTTGAGGAAGGCGATATCGAACGGTTCCGTCGAAGTGTTGGAGGGACTCCAACTGTCTTCCGCCGAGAAGCTGACTCCGGGCTCGGGTGCGTCGGGGCCGACTAGTCCGGACCACGAAAACAACTTCATCATCCGCTTGGAAGGCGAGGCAAACGAGGCGCGCCATAAACCCGCTTTGCCATCGGCAGTAGGGGCGTCCGCCGTAAATTGCGACTCCAGGCGGAAGGGCCGCAGATCTGGCGCCCACAGTCTTGCTGCAAGGAACATCTTTTGAAACGCGGTCCGGCCGGTTTCGAATTGGGCTTCTTTGACCGCTGGTTTGGCGGGGGGATTGGCGGCAGACTCAGAGGCCGTCTTCTTGTCGGGCGAGCACGACACCAACAATGACAGGACGACGAAACAGATAAGCGTCTTATGCATTATCTAGAATTCTAGCGGAGTTTCGGCGTCCGGCGCTGACGCTGCGATGCGGCATTGAAAATCATCGGGTCGCGGGAAGCCCGTATCACTGGGGCACAATCGGTGTCAGCCTTCCCTGTTTGGCTCGTTCATAGACCTTGACGTATTCCTTCGCGGCGACCGGCCAGGAATAGTCCTTCAGCATGCCGTTGCGCATTAGACGCTGCCATTTCTGCTGGTCGCGATAGGCTGCTACCGCCGCCTTCACGGTGTCGAGCAGGGCCTCTCCGTTGTAATCCTTGAACTTGAATCCGGTGCCCTTGCCCGTGGCGGGGTCGTATTGGTCGATGGTGTCGTCGAGTCCGCCGGTGGCGCGGACAATGGGCACGGTACCGTATTTGAGGCTGTAGAGCTGGTTCAATCCGGCAGGCTCGTACTTCGACGGCATCAGGAACATGTCGGCGCCGGCCTCGATCTTGTGGGCCAGGCGATTGTTGAATTCGACTTTCACCGCAAACTTCTGGGGATACTGCTTGTTCAGCCGGCGGAACATGTCTTCGTATTCGCGGTCGCCAGTGCCCAGCGCGATGACGATGAGTTCTTCCCGCGCCATGCGGTCGGCGACGGCATGAATGAGGTCGAATCCCTTCTGTCCGGCAAAACGCGACACGATGCCGATTACCGGCAGCTGCGTCTCGGGGGCGAGGCCAAACTCTTTCAGAAGGTCCTGCTTGCACTTGGCCTTCCCTGCAAGGTCGTCAGCCGAGTAGTTGGCGGCGATCATCGCATCCGTTGCCGGGTTCCACTCGGAGTAATCGACGCCGTTGAGAATTCCGGCGAGGGTGGCTGCCCGCGCGCGCAGGACACCCTCCAAACCGAAGCCGTACTCAGTGGTCTGAATTTCCTGGGCATACTTGCGGCTTACCGTGGTGAGAAAATCGGCAGCGTCAATCGCGCCCTTGAGGAAGTTAACTTTGCCGTAGAACTCCAGCTTCGCCATGCTGAACAAGTCCCAGGGGAGCATGAGCAGCGGCAGAACTTCCGCCGGGAACAAGCCTTGATATCCCAGATTGTGGATGGTGAAGACACAGTGAGTGTGGGAAAAAGCCGGGTCTTCGCTATACAACGTCTTCAGCAAAATCGGGATGAGCGCGGTCTGCCAGTCGTGGCAATGAAAGATCTCCGGCACTCCGAGGACCTTGGTGGCTTCCAAAACCGCGCGGCAGAACAAGGCAAAGCGCTCGGCATTGTCGTGATAGTCGCCCAGGGCAGTTCCGTAGAGGGCATCGCGGTCGAAGAACGGGGGATAATCCACAAAGTAGTGCTGCACTCCCCCGCGCACGCCGCCGTCGAGCACGGAACAGAAGCGGTAGCGGTCGTCGAAGGGAACGGTAATGCTGGGGATCGCCACTTTCGGCTCCTCGAGCCGGGTGGCGCGATAGCGGGGTACGTACACCGTGACCTGATGGCCGAGTACAGCCAGCGCCTGCGGCAGCGATCCGACGACATCGGCCAGACCGCCGGTCTTGGAATAAGGGACACATTCCGATGCCGCAAAAACGATATGCATGAATCCTCCGGGCGCGGTCGGCCCTGTGCAGAAATCCTACCGCGCGGCGGGATGCCTGCCACGCGATTATGATATTGGTTCAAGCAAGACACTTGAGTCTAATCGCGGAATCGAAAGAGGGTCAACGTGGCACAGTCGGGGTCGAAGGAAACGGATACCGGCACACGGAGCAAGCACAAGCCCAAGCTGGGACAAAATTTTCTGACCGACCACTCGGCGGCGCAGCGCATCGTTGACGCGCTGGGCAGCATCTCGGATCGCACCGTCATCGAAGTCGGGCCGGGGCGCGGCATGCTCACGGACTTGCTTGTAAGGCGCGCGAAAAAGGTCATCGGCATCGAACTCGACCATGTGCTCGCGGCACAACTGCGGATGCGCTACGCCACGCTGAGCAACGTCGATATCCTGGAGTCGGACTTCGTAACCGTGGAATGGCGCTCCATGGTGGGACGGCGTCCCGGCCCGTTGCATGACCTGCGGCCCACGCAACCTGAAACCGTGGATCTGGTCGGCAACCTTCCCTACTACCTCACGACCGACATTGTGCTGCGCATTTTGCAGGAACACCAAAACATAGGGCGGGCAGTCATCATGGTGCAGCGCGAAGTGGCCGAGCGGGTCGCAGCCAGCCCCGGCAGCCGGGACTACGGACTGCTTTCGGCGACGGTGCAGCTGTTCGCCCGCGCCGATCTGCTGTTCACGCTGCCGCCGGGCGCGTTCGATCCGCCGCCGCAAGTACATTCCAGCGTGGTGCGACTGACCATGTCGCCGCGGGTGGAAGAATTGCAGGTCGAAGCGGGGCCGTTCCAGGAGATGCTGAAGCTGGCCTTTGCGCAGAAACGAAAAACGCTGGCGAATAATCTGAAGGCGCGGTACGACAGCAAATCGATTGCCGCGGCATTCAAGGTGGCGCAGGTGCAGGCAGGCGCACGTGCCGAGGCCCTTCCCCTGGAAAAGATGGCAGCTGTCTTTCGCGCCCTGCCAAAGGCGTAAAATCCACGGTGGGCCCATGGGCGAAACGATTCGGTTCAGGATTGAGAAGAAGGCTACGTCATGACGACCACGATTCGCCGGCCAGCGGTTGCCGGCCGATTCTACCCGGCTAATGCTCAGCGCCTGCGCGCCGAAGTTGAGACTTTCATCACACCACCGGCAACGCCGGGACCGGACGTAGCGGAAGCGAAAATTGCAGCCATCGGCTGCATTGCGCCGCACGCCGGGTATGTATACTCGGGCGCGGTCGCGGGAGCTTTGTACCGGCGTTTGCGACTGCCCCGTCGCTGCGTCATCCTCTGCCCCAACCACACCGGTCAGGGGGAGCCGTTGGCCATCATGAGCGAAGGCGCATGGCACACGCCTCTGGGAGACGCGCCCATCGACGAGGAGATCGCCACAGAACTCAAGGCGGCAACGCCGTTGCTCATCGAAGATCCGGAAGCCCACCAATACGAGCATGCGCTGGAAGTGCAGCTTCCCTTTCTCCAGATTTTGCGGCCGGACTTCCGGTTTGTGCCGATCGCGGTGGGAACCAGCAACTTTGAATCGCTGAACGCGCTGGGTGAGGCCATGGCGGCGGTGCTGGCGGAACTGGCGGAGCCAGTGCTGATCGTAGCCTCCAGTGACATGAACCACTATGAGAACGATGCAATCACCCGCACCAAGGACCGCCGCGCGATCGAACAGGTACTGGCGCTTGATCCGCGAGGCCTTTATGAGACGGTGCGCCAGGGACAGATCAGCATGTGCGGCTACGCACCGGCGACCATCATGCTGACAGCCGCACGCAAACTGGGTGCCACGAAGGCCGAGCTCATCCGCTATGCGACCTCCGGTGACGTATCGGGTGATCGCGACACAGTCGTGGGCTATGCGGGTATCGCGGTATTTTAAGCCAGACGGGCAATCGGGTAGGAGGCAGGGTCACCCCTGCCGTCCTCCCACACCACCGGACGTGCGGTTCCGCATCCGGCGGTTCATGAAACAGGCGAGAAGCGCTGCTGCATTTCCAGCAACGAAACCAGCCCCATTTGGTCGAACCGAGACTTCGGATAGGCTGCGTTCATGTGCGAGGCGCCGCCGTTCCACCAAGGGCCATGCCCGTTGGTGGCCGATTGCCACGCACGCACTTTCCCCAAACCCACCCGCATCAGGTTCCTTGCCCGTGTGTAGACCTGCTTCCATTGCCGCCATAGTAGGACACGTAGTTTACGCCTGATCCAACCATCAAGGTCTTCCAACACACCCTTGACTTCGGTGAGCCGGAAGTACGCAACCCAACCCCGAAGTATGGGATTGAGCCGCTCGATTGTTTGTTTCAGGCTTCCACCACGCGCCTCCCGCAACGTCTTGCGGATTTTCTCCGCCAGCCGCTCGCGGCTCGGTTGCGCGATCTTCAGCTTCGGCTTCTTGTGCCACGTCATGCTGTAGCCCAGGAACTTCCGCTCCCACGGCCGCGCCACCGCGCTCTTGGAGGCATTGACTTTCAACTTCAACTTCTGCTCCAGAAACGCCGTGATCGCCTGCCTCGTCCGCTCTCCTGCCCGCTTGCTGCCGACGTAGATGTTGCAGTCGTCCGCATAGCGGCAGAAGCTAAACCCGCGCCGTTCCAGTTCACGATCCAGATCGTCCAGCAGGATATTCGACAGCAGCGGCGACAGCGGCCCGCCTTGCGGCGTTCCTTCCGTTCGCGCACTCACCACCCCGCCTTCCATCAGTCCCGCTTCCAGATAGCGCCGGATCAGTTTCAGCACCCGTTCGTCCTTCACCTTGCGCACCACCCGCGCCATCAGCACGTCGTGATTCACCCGGTCGAAGAACTTTTCCAGGTCAAGGTCAACGACCCATCGCTTGCCTTCCGCAACGTAACCCCGTGCCGCTTCCACGGCCTGATGTGCGTTGCGTCCGGGACGAAAGCCGTAACTCGACAGGGAAAACTCCGGATCGAATAGCGGTTGCAGTACCTGATTGAGCGCCTGTTGAATCAGACGATCCAACACCGTTGGGATGCCCAACGCGCGTACCCCGCCTTGCGGCTTCGGTATCTCCACCTTGCGCACCGCCGCCGGCATGTAATCGCCTGCCAACAGCGCCTCTCTTACGCTCGGCCAGTGCGTCTGGAGCCAGGGCTTGAACTCGGCCACCGTCAGTCCATCGACCCCCGGCGCGCCTTCGTTCTTCACCACTCGCTCGTAAGCGCACAGCATGTTACTGCGTTCCACCGCGGCTTCCATCAGCCGCAGCGCCTCCGGTTTCGTTCGCCCATTAGCCGCCGTGCCAGCCTCTGCACCAGAACCGGCCCCGGACAGATTCCGCCTGCCCTCCTCCGCCCTGGCCATACTCGCGTATGCTTCTGCTTCTTCGGCTCGCATCGAGGTCTGCTGTCCTACTCCCGTGTTTCATGTTCGGCCCTTCGCCCCGTGCTGGCGGCTACTATGGCCTCGGCTGACTTCTGGCGATTCATCCCCGCGCCTCTCAGCGCCGGTAGCCCAAGAGCAAACCGCCAGACCTCCCCGGGTATTGCGCACTCACCTTCACGCTTATGCCTGTCGGATCTACGTCACGGCGCTCCGTGCAAGTACTGGGCTTTGCGTCTATGCGCCCGCTCACCCCGCCGTGCCGCCTCTATCCGCTTCCTGTTCGTCAGGCCAGCGCTTTGCCTCCGGCTTCCTCCAGATTCCGCCTCGCGACGGACACCCTTGCCGTTCAGCTAACACTTCCCCTTGCCGGGTGTGTAGAGGACTTTCACCTCCAAGTAAGTGCGCCCTGCCGGGCGCACGCAAAAAAAGGGCGGCCAGACGGCCGCCTTCTGCTGAATCAACCATTAAGACTATTTCGAGCTGGCCGCTGCAGCGCCGGAAGAAGCAGTTGTCCCGCCACCGCGAGCAGCACCGCCGGCGCTACGTCCCTGCGACGCCCAAGCATGGCCGGAACTACCCCTACCTCTTCCGCCAGCCCAACCGGGCCCCTCGTAGCCATAATCCATCATGCCCGGCATCATCCGCGGGGCCGGCGGAGTCGCGAAGACATGGCCGCCCTGCATATTGCTTGCGTGCGAGGGACCGATTGCCCTCGATGTTGGGGAGGCAAACGACGAGCCCGAGTTGCCACGGAAGGAGTTCGGCGAATTCACTCCCGCCAGACCGGAATGGTTTTGAATCACGCTGCGGAAATTGGGCGGAACCGGCCCATCCGGAAGGTACGCGGGTGCGTTACCGATTCTCCCGACCATGATGGCCGAGTGCGCGCCAGAAGCCGAAACCGAGGGCGGCGTCGGAGCCGTATAGCCCGCCGGCGCCTTCACGATAGGCGCGGTTGCTTGCCAGTTGGTATACACTCCGCCACTCCCGAAAGAGTTCCCGGGCAGCCAGAACCAGCCCATTTGGGCCTGATAAGCCCAGGAACCGTAGTGGTAGGGCATCCATCCCCACGGGTAAGCCGAGGCCCACACGTACCCCGCCCCGCCCATATAATTCCAGGCCCCTGACAGGTAGGGGTCCCATCCCGCCCAGCTGGAAGCGCCAAAAGGCTGCCATGCCAGGCCATACCCCGGAACATTCATAAATGAGCCATAGTAGGCGAGGTCGGAATATCCAGACCCCGATATGGCCTTACTGCCGGAACCAACATTGTTGTACGCATACGCTTCCTGGTACGAGTGCCGCTCATTGTTCCAGCGGTCGAGTGGAAGGCTGTCCGCGCCCTTCGCCAGCAGGTAGCCGGAGGGATTCGTGGAATCCACCGTCAGGGTATCGTTCTTCTTCAGGCGGACGAACTGTCCGTCGTGTGCCATGGTTGCTTCGCCGCTCAAAAGCGCGACCTGCACCTGATCGCCGATCATTTGAAAGCGGGCCTGCGAATCGCGGCGCATAAGGAAAGTCTGACCGGCGGCGACGACGCGATTAATATCAGTCTTATTGTTCCGTGTGTCGAAGTACAGGGTGCCGCGCACCAACGACACTTCGTTCACCTTGTCGCCGTTATCGTCGACGACCAACTGGCTAAACTTTATGTCGGTAGCTTCCCCCAGCCGTACGACGGTGTTGTCTTCGAATTCGACCTCGACGAGCCCGTTGCTGCCGGTGACAATGCGGGAGCCTTCGACCACCGGCGAATTCAGGATGGCGCGATCAAGGCCTTGCCCATTACCGCGATCCATCTGCGCCGCGCCGTCAACGTAGCTCAAGCGGACGATCCTGACGTGCGACGTTGCCTGCGCCGAAACGGCAACCAGCAACACTCCAAACGAGCAGGCGAACCAATACATTATGCGCCGTGACATTGTCGCTACTCCTTTAATCCATGGGGAGACCAGCGTATTGCAGCGTTGCAGCCCAAGCTGCCCCCTACCCACCCTTATTAAACACCCGATTGGGGTGAAGTTGCCCCAAATCGGGACTTTAAATAAGGTCCTGCGCACCCGGTACTTTCCGCTGGTGAAAACGCTGGTGAATGCCGACCGGCGGC
Source organism: uncultured Acidobacteriaceae bacterium (assembly GCA_963751155.1). Lineage (GTDB taxonomy): Bacteria > Acidobacteriota > Terriglobia > Terriglobales > Acidobacteriaceae > DASRAA01. The sequence continues at coordinate 18,114 of CAVVTL010000015.1, forward strand.
CCTGGCAGATCGCGCTCAGGGTTGTGTCGCCGGCAGGTTGGGCGCTACGGCCGGGCCGATGGATTTCAACAACTGCTTCGCCGTCACGCGGTTGATGTGCATCATGTTGGGGTCGTTAGCGATTTTCTGCAGAATGGGCTCGATGGCCTGCAGTTCTTCCGCAAAATGGCTGGCCTGCATCTCCTGCAGCGAGTACAGTCCGGCGTCCAAGCCGAGTTTGTCGTAGCGGTATTGGAACGCCAACTTGCGGCCAAAATCGATGGTCATCGCCACCGCTTGGAAAAAACGCGTCAGCTCCTGGACGTCGGCGTTCGACGAGAAGTTGTAAGTGGAGGAGGAATCGATCGCGGCGCCTCCGCTGGGGGACTTACCGTGAAATTCGAGTGTTTTCTGGCCGGTCTTAGCGATGTTCTTCTGTTTGGCTTCGAGTTCGCTCTGGAAGTAATTGGCCTTCTTCGCGAGTTCGAAGATTTTCTGGCGATTGGCTTCGGAGACCGTGAAATCCTGGGCGAAGGAATCACTGTCCCCGCTTTCAATCGGGTTGCCGACGCCTTCGAAGTGGGCGTTGCCGGTGTCGTCCACCGAGATTCTGTACTTGAGCCATGGTCGCCCCTGGTCCCAGTTGAATTTGAAGGCAACATAAGAGCCGGCTGGAGATGGCACCGGGACCACCTGGTGGACGACTTGCGCCGAAACCCCGGACGCCGCCGCGAGACTGGCGACGATACTCATTTGAATTAGCCACAGGCGCATGCTCGGTTCGATTCTAATCGAAAGGCCCTGCGGTCAGGGGGCAGAAGCGGCCTGGCGCTGCAGGGTCGCAGCGGTGTGCAAGTGGCAAATCGCAATCGCAAGAGCATCGGCTACGTCCGGCGGCTCCGGAGGCTCGGGGAGTTGCAGCAGCCGCGCCACCATCAATTGCACCTGCGATTTCTCGGCTCGTCCGTAACCGACGACCGCCGATTTGATGGACAACGGCGAGTAGGCCACCACCGCCAGGCCGGCTTGCGCCGCGGTCATCATGGCAACGCCCCGAACGTGGCCCAGCTTGAGCGCCGACTTGGCATTCACAGCGTAAAACACATCTTCAATGGCGACTACCTCGGGCGAATTCCCGGCGATCACTTCGCTCAGGCCCTGGCAAATCTTTAGCAGGCGCAGTTCCAGCGCCTGCCGGGGAGGCAGGCGGATGGCTCCGCTGCACACGTGCCGGAGAATGCCGCGGTCATCCTGCTCCACAACGCCGTAACCGGTATATTCGCCGCCGCAATCGATTCCCAGGACTCGCATGAGCAAGGTCTCGCGCCGAGTTTAACAGGTTGAGGCGTTCAGCAGGCGTGAGCGAACGCAGTGAGCGGGAGCCTGCTGCCGAAATCCTGAGCGAGGAGCGCAGTGACGAGCCGAAGGATCAAGGCGTTCAGCAGGCGTGAGCGAACGCAGTGAGCGGGAGCCTGCTGCCGAAATCCTGAGCGAGGAGCGCAGTGACGAGCCGAAGGATCAAGGCGTTTAGCAGGCGTGAGCGAACGCAGCGAGCGGGAGCCTGCTGCGATCGAGGAGCGCAGCGACGAGCCGAAGCATCAACGCGCGAGTTACGACTGAGGCGTCTGCGCCTTCATGCGGGCGGCCAGCCGGCCTGTGAACATCAGTCCCAGCATGCGGAAGTCACTAATGAATGACCAGAACGGATGGCCGAATGTGGCCGGCTTGTTCTTCTCCAGGCCAAAGTGGCCGGTCCATGCAAAACCGTAGCCAATAGGGAAGAACAGCAGAGCGTACCAGGGATGGCCGGATACAAATGCCCAGACCATGACGGCGATGCCAAGCGTGGTGCCAACCGCATGCAACAAACGATTGCGCGGGTCGCTGTGCTGTTGCAGGTAGAAGGTGAAGAACTCGTCGTAAGAATTGAAGGTACGGTCTGCGGCCACGGCACCACGCTCCTCGAGAAGTGAGCCCCACTGGGCGAGAAGTGTACTACGCACAGGGCCGTATTCGCATACGTTACTATCAGTACCAACGATTCCCAGGAAGGATGGCTCAAGGTCATGAAAATTGGCATTCTGACGGGCGGCGGCGATTGTCCCGGTCTCAATGCGGTGATCCGCGCTGTGGTCCGCAAGGGCATTCTCCATTACGAGGACGGGTTTGTTGGCTTCATGGAAGGCTGGCGCGGCGTGCTCGAAAACAAGACGATGGTGCTGGATTACGACTCGATTTCCGGCATCCTGCCCCGCGGCGGCACCATTCTGCGCACTTCGCGGACCAATCCGTCGAAGCGCGAGGGCGGACTGGCGCGCTGCATCGAAACCTTTAAGCACCACAATCTGGACGCACTGATCGCGATCGGCGGCGACGATACCAACAGCGTCGGGCAAAAACTGTTCGAACAGGGCATCAATGTGGTCGGTGTGCCGAAGACCATCGACAACGACCTGAGCGGCACGGATTTCTGTTTCGGCTTCGACACCGCGGTCAACACCGCGATGGAAGCTATCGATCGCGTCCATACCACCGCCGAGGCACACCAGCGCGTCATGGTGGTCGAGGTCATGGGCCGCGACGCAGGCTGGATTGCCATGTACAGCGGCATCGCCGGCGGCGCGGATGTCATCCTGATCCCGGAGAAGCCGTTCGACATCGAAGAAGTCGCCGAGCGCATCCGCCTGCGCCACGCCCGCGGACGCTACTTCAGCATCATCGTGGTCGCGGAAGGCGCCAAGTTCGCCAGCGACGTGGACCCGCACGGCGCTCCGGTGGTCACCGAGATGGGCAAAGATGAATTCGGGCATGTGCGGCTAGGCGGGGTCGGCCAGATTCTGGCGCGCGAGGTGGAGCGCCGCACGGGGCTGGAAACCCGCTACGTAGTGCTCGGGCACATTCAGCGCGGCGGATCGCCCAGCGCGTTTGACCGCGTATTGGCCTCGCGCTATGGCATCGGAGCTATCGATATGGTGCATCGCGGCGAATTCGGCTGCATGGTTGCCCTACGCGGCAACCAGATCGTTTCGGTGCCGCTGACCGAGGCCATCAACAAGAACCGGCTGGTTGATCCGTCGCTGGTGGATGTGGCTTTAGGCTTGAGCGAGCCGCTGAAGAGTGAGAAAAAGTAGCTCCATGCCCATCCCTGAAATGGCAGGTCGTCCTTTAGGACATTCGCTCGGGCTTGTCACGCTCCTGCGTGATGCCTGCCCTTCCCGCGCAAAATCCAGGCTCGTAGAATTCGCGCGAGTGGATGGGGGAGTTTTGTCCCCAAACGGGCCTTTGATTCGCACGTCGGACATGTCACACTTTCGGCGCCATCCTTGCTTTAGCCGCCCTATTGCGCCTACCCTTGATCAGATGTTAGACATGCTAAGTCCTTTCTTTACTATTAAGTACCTGCAAGGCTCATGGAATCCCGAACTTGCGCGCAATTTGACGCCTAAGTCTATGATTCTAATAGCTGGCAGGGGGAGGGGGGGTCGAAAGTCCCTTCCCTTCCCATCGACCGGAAAGTGAGGCTGCTTGACTCTACGCAATAGACCCAGACCAGCACGACCTGGCACGCTGATTCTTCTTGCAGTTGCGGCCAGCGTGGCCCTGCTGTCTCCGGTTCAAGCTCAGAGCCCGTTTGCTCCCTCGGTGAAAGGCCCGCTTTCGCAGCGCGTAGTGGCCTACCAGATTGATGCCACATACAACCCCGAGAAGCACACGGTCGAGGCCACCGAGACCTTGACTTACCACAACCTCACCGGACAGCGGCTCGACCACTTCCCCTTTCATCTCTACTTGAACGGCTTTCAGCCGGAGGCCACTTGGGTGCGCGAAGCTCACCGCGATGGTAGCTTCCGCAGCACCAGGTTCGACAACGGCTGGGACCCGAAGCAAAGCGGTTCCAACGAAATCCTGTCGCTGGAAGCAGTCGGGATCGGCGATTTGACCAAGGCCGTAAAATTCATCGCGCCGGATGACGGCAACACGAACGACAAGACCGTCTTCGACATCATATTGCCGCGGCCGATCGAGGCCGGTCAGGACGTGGTTTTCAAAATCAAGTTCAAGGCGACGTTCCCCGAGGTCATCGCGCGCACCGGGTACAAGCGGACCTTCCTGCTGGCGGGGCAGTGGTTCCCCAAGGTGGGCGTCTTCTGGAATGGCGCGTGGAATTGCCATCAGTTCCACGCCATGACCGAGTTTTTCGCGGACTTCGGCACCTATGACGTAAAGATCACCCTGCCTAAGAGCTACGTAATCGGTGCTACCGGCGTGCAGGTCGCTGACACCGACAACGGCAATGGAACGAAGACCGTCGCCTTCCACGCCGAAGACGTACATGACTTTGCCTGGACCGCTGATCCGAACTTCAAGGTGCTGGAAGAGACATTCACAGGCAGCGTGGGCCCGGTGAAGATTCGCCTGCTGACCTACGACAGTTACAAAAACACATGGCAGCGCTATCTCGATGTGATGCAGGGCACGATGAAGCGCTTCGACGAATGGTATGGGCCGTATCCCTACGCGCAAATCACGGTAGTCGATCCGCCACATGGGGCAATGGAAGCCGGAGGCATGGAGTATCCGACGTTCATCACGGGGGACACAGTCTGGTGGGCGCCCAAAGGACAGAAGGAGTTGCCCGAGGGAGTCACCGAGCACGAATTCGGCCACCAGTATTGGTACGCCATGGTGGCCACCAACGAATTTGAAAATGCCTGGTTGGATGAGGGCATCAATAGCTACACCGAAGTGAAGGTGATGGGCAGCCTTTACGGGAAAAACACCAGCGTATTGAACTGGCTGGGCGCGCAAATGGGCGATGCCGCCACGCAACGCATGTCGTATCGCGGCGTGGCCGAGACCGATCCGCTCTCGCGCCCCAGCTACCAGGACATGAGCATGGGCGCATACGGCGGCGTGACCTACGGCAAGACGGCCACCATGCTGGGCACGCTGGAAAACGTCGTCGGCGAGCAGACGCTGCAGAAGGCTCTGCACGCATACTTCATGAAGTATCGCTTCACCCATCCCACGCAGGAAGATTTTCTGCGCACGGTAAACGAGGTCGCCGGGCAAGACCTCGGATGGTACTGGCAGCAGGCTGTGTACGGGACGCAGGTACTTGATTACAAGGTCCTCCGGGCTGATTCCACGCGGGTCGATTGGGCGGCGAAAGACCCGCCGGATGAAAAACAGGGCCAGACCGTTTACGAAACCAACGTCCTGCTGCAGCGGCTGGGGGATTTTGTCTTCCCCGTCACGGCGCAAATCAAGTTCGATAACGGAGAAACCATTCGGGAAACCTGGGACGGTCGCGACCGCTGGAAGCGCTTCGTGTACGTGAAGAAGGCCAAGGTGCTCTCGGTGGAGATCGATCCTGACCACCAGATCACGATGGATCGTGACTACCTGAACAACAGCATCGCCACCGAGCCGCAGCGAAAGGCCACCGAGAAGATTGCAACGTATTGGACGTTCCTGACGCAGTTCCTGGCCCAGACGTTGAGCTGGTTAACCTAGCCGAGGAGACGACAATGGCAGACGAAAACAAAGGATTGGTAGCTGCCGGTGCCTCCCTGGTGTGGCGTCGCCAGCGTGTGTTGTGGTGGGTCTATGCGGTCAACCTCGTCCTCGGACTCCTCGGAGCCGCAGGGGCGCACTCGCAGCTGAGCAAATTTTTGAAATTCAGCCTGGCCGGCGATGGCCTGACCAAAGGTTTTGACTTCGGCATGTTTCTTGAGCTGGTAGCACGGCCCGAGGCCAACTTGATGCGCTCGGCCGGAAGCTCATTCCTTTTTGCATGCCTATTTCCGCTTTTCATGATCTTCGTGACCGGCGGCATCCTCGAGGTGTATCGGGAAGACCGCAAGTTTACCGCGGTGGACTTCTTCGCCGCTTCCGGCGCGTTTTTCTGGCGCTTCGTACGGTTGGCACTGTTCTCCCTGGTTCCATTCGGCATTCTGTTCGGAATGCTCTCGGGCGTGAACAAGCTGTCCGACTACCTCGGCGACCGCGCGACCTCAGCACAGACGGGCTTTTACATTCTATTGGCGGGCGGGATCGTCGTCTTACTGCTGGTGCTGTTCGTCCGGCTATGGTTCGACATCGCGCAAGTGCGCGCCGTCGTGCAGAACGAGCCCAAAATGTGGCCGAACCTGTGGAAGGCTTTAGGTATCACTTGGCGCCAGGCCGGGACGCTGTTTCGGGTGTACCTGTGCATCAGCGGTGTTGCGTGGGTATCGCTGGCTGCAGGACTGTGGCTGTGGACAGAGTTGCCACCCACCGCTATTCCGGTTACTTTTCTGCTGCTGGAGTTCATCATTTTGATGCAGCTCTTGACGCGGCTGTGGCAGCGCGCCAGCAGCGTGACATGGTATCAGCGGCACGCAGAGATGGTTCCGGCAGATGCCGTGGACTTCACCACGCCGGCACCGGTGGAATTGGACGAAGCTGCCCCACTTTTTCCGGAACAGGCGACATCCGAGCAGATCGAGACTCGATCCGACAGGCGAAAGCAGCGACCCAACCAAGTCTGAGGCATAAAAAATCGGGACGCGTCGAGCGCCCCGATTCATACTTCAGCCTCCACAGCGGCTTTGCGCCTCTGCGGTTAGCCTTTAATCCACGGACCCAAACGATTTCAGGTCCTCTGGTCCTTCTTGCAGAGCCACCTTCTCCGCGCCCTGAACCATGACACGAACCGATTCCACCACATCTGGATTCGCCAGCGTTGTGATGTCTCCGGTGTTCATGTTGTTCGAGAGGGCCGCGAGAACACGCCGCATGAGCTTGCCCGACCGTGTCTTCGGCATATCCGGAACAATGAGAATCCTCCGCGGGCGGGCAATCTTGCCAATCATCGTCTCAATGACGTGATTGACTTTGGTGAGGATTTCCTGATGCTGCGTCGGCAGAACATCAGGCTGTAAAACGATGTAGACCTCAGGCACGCGCCCTTTGATCTCGTCCACCACCGGAACAACCGCTGCCTCTGCCACTTCGGGAACCGTCAAGCATGCAGACTCGATTTCCTTGGTGCCTAAGCGGTGGCCAGCGACGTTGATGACGTCATCCACGCGTCCCAAGATGCGGAAGTAACCGTCTACGGCCAGCACTGCTCCGTCCGCCGCGAAATACGGCCAATCGTGCCAGTCCTTGCTCTGGGGATTCTTGCAGTATTTGGCATAGTACTGGTCGACGAAGCGCTGGCGATCGCCCCAAATGGTCTGCATGATTCCCGGCCACGGATTCCGAATGCAGATGTTCCCTGCCTTCCCGGAACCAGCGGGCACATCCTCGCCCATCTCGTCGATGATCGTAGGATAGATCCCCGGCATTCCAGGGCCTGCGCTGCCCGGCTTCATGGGATTCAGCGCCGGTTTGGTGGTACACAAGAAGCCTCCGTTCTCGGTCTGCCACCAGGTGTCGACGATCACCGCCTCACCTTTGCCCACGGTTTCGTAATACCAGCGCCAAACCTCGGGCTCGATGGGTTCGCCCACCGTGGTCATATGCTTGAAGTGATAGTTGTACTTGGCAGGCTCATCGTGACCGGCCTTGCGCAACATGCGGATGGCCGTCGGTGAAGTGTGGAAGATGTTCACATCCAGGCGCTCGGCGATTCTCCAAACTCTGCCGGGATCGGGATAAGTCGGAACGCCTTCGTAGATGACACTGGTCGCGGCCAGGGCCAAAGGTCCATAGACAATGAACGAGTGACCGGTAATCCAGCCGATGTCAGCCATGCACCAGTAGACATCTTCAGGGTGTATGTCCTGAATGTATTTCGAGCATCCCGTGACATAAGCAAGGTAGCCGCCCGTGCGATGCTGGCAGCCTTTGGGCTTTCCAGTGCTGCCGCTGGTGTACATCAGGAACAGTGGCGCCTCCGCATCCATGGGAACCGGTGCGACGATCTCGCCCGAGAAGTTCGGCAGGATTTCGTCAACCCAATGATCGCGCCCTTCCACAAACGGGGACGAGGACGCATTCTGGCCTGGGTGACGTCTCCATACCAGGACCTTTTCGATGGTCTGGCCTTCCTGCTTAGCGATGTCGATTGCAATGTCGGCGCCCGCTTTGTGGTCAAGCAGCTTGCCGTTGCGGTAGTAGCCATCCATCGTGATCAGGATGTGGCTACCGGAATCGGCGACGCGACGGCCGCAAGCTTCTCCGCTGAAGCCTCCAAACACAACCGAGTGAATCACGCCCAAGCGGGCGCATGCCAGCATGGTGATCGGCAGCTCGGGGACCATCGGCATATGGATGGTGACGCGATCTCCACTCTTTAAGCCACAGAAATCGCGGAGCAGGGCCGCGAACTCATTCACTCGCACATAGAGTTCGCGGTAGGTGACTGACACGGGCGCTTCGGCCTCGGGCTCCGGAACAAAGATAAGAGCCGCTTTGTTCTTGTACTTGTCGAGGTGCCGGTCTACGCAGTTGTACGAAGCATTGAGCTTACCTCCCACGAACCATTTCCAGAACGGAGGATCGCTGGTGTCGAGAGTTGTGTCCCAGTACTTGTCCCAGGTCAACAGGTCGGCGTACTCCCGGAAGCACTCCGGAAAGTTCTTCTCGCTGAAGCGCTCATCGATACTGGGATCGGTCAGATTTGCCTGGCCGACGAATTTCGCGGAAGGGTAATAATATTCTTCCTCCCTCCAATGGACCGCGATCTGAGCTGCGCTGGTCTCGACCACCGCATTCTGTTCAGGAAGAGTTCGAGGCATATCATTCACTCCTTAAGTTTTCTGAATTTGAAATTCAATTCCGGCACTTCTTCGCCGGTGTTTCCTGGGTTGGCGCAGCGCACTTCCCCGCACTAGGTTCAGGCCCACATGGTGAAACATTCTATATACCACCGCAATGTCGTCGCTCAAACTAGGGCATTACCGGTGGATCCTTCTATATTCCGAGCCGCCTCGGTAGCGGGCCAAATAGTTCACATCGACTTACTGTTCCAGCGTTGAAAGATCTCCGATCTCCGCTCCGGTTTCCTGCGCCTTCAACAGACGACGCATGATTTTGCCCGACCGCGTCTTGGGCAGCGCGGCAACAAACTTTATTGCTGACGGTGTTGCAATCGGCCCCATTTCGCGCCTCACGTGGTCAATCAGGCCCGCCAGCAGCGCGTCCGACGCTGTGTGGCCCGCCCGCAATTGGACGAAGGCGACGATTGCTTCGCCCTTCAGCGCATCGGGAATTCCGATGGCTGCCGCCTCCGCTACCGCGGGATGCGACACCAGCGCGCTTTCCACTTCCGCTGTACCGATACGATGGCCAGCGACGTTCAGCACATCGTCGGCGCGGCCGATGACGCTGATGTATCCATCCGCGTCCTTTACCGCAAGGTCGCCGGTGATGTAGGTGCCGGGTATCTCCAGCCAGTCCTTCTCGTAGCGCGCGGGATTACCCCACACAGTTCGCATCATCATTGGGGCGGGACGCTTCAGAACGAGGCGCCCATTTACCCCAGGGGCGACCGGCTTTCCGTCAATGTCAACCACGTCTGCGCCCCAACCTGGCAGCGCCAAACCGGCCTTACCCGCGCGCATGGGCATGGTTGGCGGAGTACCTAGCGCCGGTTCACCCAACTCGGTCTGCCACCAGTTGTCCACCACATAGCCCCACTTGCCGTCACCGGCAAGATAGGTCTGCGCCCAGCGCCAGGCTTCGGGATTCAAGGGCTCGCCGGCGCAGGCAATTACGCGCAAGCTGCTGATGTCGTGCGCTTGAGGGTACTTCTCACCGAAGCGCATAAACATGCGCAACGCCGTCGGAGCCGTGAACATCTTGGTAACGCCATAGTGCTCCACGATCTTCCATGCAATCGACGGATCGGGATAATCGATTGCGCCTTCACGAAACAGCGTGGTAACCCCGGCGCATAACGGCCCGTAAACGATGTAGGAGTGCCCCACGATCCAGCCGATGTCAGACGTGCACCAGAAAATATCTTTCGGACCGACGTCGAAAAACGACGACAAGTAATATGTGATGCCGACCATGTAGCCGCCATGCACATGGACTACGCCCTTGGGCTTACCGGTCGTGCCCGAGGTGTACAGGATGAATAACGGATCTTCGGCATCCATGTCCTCAGCCGGGCAATCGACCGGAAATTTCATCAGCTCGCGGAAGTCCACTTCGCGATGGCTGATCGGGTTAAAGGCAGCGGGATCGCGAGTAAACACCACAACTTTCTGCACGATCTCGACGCCATCCAACGCCTCGTCAACGATCGGCTTCAGGGACACCGGCTTTCCGCGGCGGAAGCCCTGATCGCCGACAATCACAACTTTCGCCTGCGCGTCTTCGACACGATCGCGTAGGGACGTGTGACCGAGTCCCGCGTACACCACAGAGTGGATAGCGCCGATGCGGGCACAGGCCAGCATGGAAATGGTGCCTTCCAGCGTGAGGGGCATGTAAATGACGACGCGGTCGCCCTTTTTCACCCCCAGCGACTTCAGGCCGTTGGCAAATCGGCAGACATCGCGGTGCAGTTGACCGTAAGTGACGATCTTTTCGGTGCCGTCCTCGCCCAGCCAAATGAAAGCAGCCTTGTTGCGATTCTCGGAGTTTGCGTGCCGGTCGAGTGCGTTGACGGTGATGTTGGTGCGGGCCCCGGTGAACCACTTGTGATTGATGCCGTCCCATTCGAAGACCTTGTTCCACGGCTTCGACCAGGCGAACTGTTTGGCTATGTCTTCCCAGAATTTGTCGGGATCGCTCTGGAAGCGTTGGAACTCAGCAGGCCAGTCCTGCAACAGTGCCTGTTGCCGGACGATAGCTGGAGCCGGATACTCCTCAACTGCCGTCTTGGTCGTTTCCAGGGGCTCCGACACCTTAGTTGCGGTGCCCATATGAGAACTCCTTGCTTTGAATGAATTCGTTGGTGCGTTGATCTCTTGAACTTCTACAGAAACGGCGTGGATGCGCTTGCGCGCATCCCGCCTTGATTACCGGGAAAAAACTACCTGCCACAGACCAGCTATACGTGCTTCGGCCGCTTCGCCAGGAACTCGGCAACCAGCGCCACTGCCGCGAGAACGCCCGCGGTATAGAACGCCATCTGGTAATTGTGGTACTTGTCGTACATCGTGCCGCCGATTTTGGCGCCGAAGTAACCAGCAAATCCCCACGCAGTGAACAACATGCCGTAATTGATGCCGGCATTCTTGGTTCCCCAGAAGTCGGCGGTGGTAGCGGCGTTCACCGAGAGCTGGGTACCGTAGCACCAGTACACGACGAACACCACGATATAAAGTAACGTCACGTTGCTGCCGACCAGGTAGAGCACCGGCATGGCAATCATCGAGATGGCGATCATGGTCCGCAGCACATTGAGACGGCCCATAGTGTCCGACATCCAGCCTGACAAGAATGCGGCCAGAGGCATTGGCAACCGCACCCACCACCAGACCCATGGTGGCCAATGCTGCGCCGGGAATGCCTACGCTTTTGGCAAAGGGCACCAGTTGGCTGATGACCATCAAGCCGGCCAGGGTTCCAAGGGCGTAAGCGATCCACATGAAGTAAAACGTGGGAGTCCGCAACACTTCCCCGGGGGTGAAGTCCAGCGTCGTGGCGCCCGATTTTGCCGTCGTTGCCGGAGGAGTCCATCCCGCTGGCCGATAACCGGCGGGCGGGTTCTTCAACAGGAAGGCGCCGATCACGGTCATGACCAGGAACATTCCGCCGAGAATCTGGAACGTGGTATGCACTCCGTAAGCAGGAATGAGGTAAAGGTTGGCTAATGGTCCAAAGAGAGCGGAACCGGCACCATATCCACCGACTGCCAGTCCGACCGCCAGTCCGCGTTTATCGGGAAACCATTTCGCCATGACCGGTATCGGGGTGGCATATCCGAAGCCGTTCCCTAAGCCGCCGATCACGCCGAAACAGATATACAGCCACATCAGGCTTTGGGTATAGCTGCACAAGAAGAAGCCAAGGCTCACCAGGATGCCACCGGTGAGAGATATCCAGAACGGGCCAAACTTGTCCTGTAGCCGCCCAGCAACAATAAAGCTCAAGGCGAATACCACCACCGCGATGCCAAACACGGCGGAGGTTTGCGCGCGCTTCCATCCGAACTCTTTTTCGAGCGGAGCAACAAAAATGCTCCAGGCATAGAGTGTGCCCAGAGCGATGTTCATCATGAGTCCGCCGATTACCCGCCACCAGCGGTTCAGCCCCGTACTGCCTATCTCGACCGAGTCAGCCTTGCCTGCAGTTGTAGCGCTCATCTAAAGTCCCCCTTTTAACGGCGTGAAGAAAAATACCACCCTGTTCGAACTGACAACAATCTAAATCTTATGGTCGCTTCACAATTTCAACTCGACGCCGACCGCGGTGACCGGTCAGGTTTGCGGACGGGTTTGCGTTCCATCGCCCGACCGTCGGACGTACTTCGAGTAACACCACTGCGATCTTTCTCCCTGGGCGTACAGACCAACTGTCAAAACCAGGGGCGGGAGGCGCTTGGGGTAGAGGAGAGTGGCCGTTATCCGCAAACCGTCTGTTGCATGATGCAGACCGGAACCAGAATTCCGGATGCCCGGCCGGGATCGGAAGATCCTCGGCCGGGCCCAACGTTTTGCGGCGATTAGACCGTATCGCCTCCCGCCTTTGTATTGAGCCGTTGTGGGCGGGATTTTCTGTCACGGCTTGGGCAAGGGTCTGTGACGCAGGATACGGTTTCATGTGATATACATCACTTGCATGCCGGAATCGAGAGCCGGGTCACGGTATGTTGCCGAGGCTGCGGAGTCTAGCCAGCCAAGATCGCTCCAACGAATTGATTTCATGGCTCATGCCGCGGACCGCGCCGCGGAGGGGCTTAAAGGGCTGTCTAGGACTTTCGAGCACGCGGTGATAGCATAGTAAGTAATCGTTACGGAGGCACCTGTGGGGTCACCATACGGTTTTGAACTGGTGGAGAATTGCGTAATTTGTAAGCTGCGGAGTGATAGTTTCTTCTGCACGCTGCCAAAGGGTGCTCTCGAAGCCTTCGACAAAATCAAGTACACCGCTTCTTATCCGGCCGGAGCCGTGCTGTTCGTGGAAGGCCAGTCGCCTCGCGGCATCTATATGCTGTGCAAGGGCCGGGTTAAGCTTTCCACCACTTCGGCCGAAGGCAAGACGCTCATTCTTAAGATCGCACAGCCCGGAGAAGTGCTTGGGATGCACGCAACGGTGTCGGGCACGCCTTACGAAATCACGGCGGAAACCGGACAACCCTGCCAGCTCAACTTCATTAAGCGCGAAGATTTCCTGAAGTTCCTGCAGAACCATGGCGATGCTTGCCTGAAGGCGGCGCAGCATCTCAGCAAGGACTGCCAAAGCGCTTACCAGCAGATTCGAAGCCTCGGACTTTCGCATTCCGCGCCGGAGCGCCTGGCGCGCCTGTTGCTCGAATGGACGGCGACCAGTACCGACCAGTCGGAGCCTAAGGTGAAACTGGCCTTGACGCATGAAGAGATTGCGCAAATCATCGGCACCTCGCGCGAGACCGTCACTCGCGTATTGGCAGATTTTCGTAAGCGCCAGATCGCGGTGCTGAAGGGATCGACGCTGACCATCCGCAACAAAGCCATTCTCGAGAAGCTGGTCGGCGCCTAGCAGATTCGCGGTAACTGCTCCCGCTCAGCATATCGAGCATGCGCTCGATACCCAGTCGGCTCTTCATCGGTGACCATGCCCGCAGGCCTCTCAGATACCTGGCCAATCGTCACCACACCGCTACTCACTGCGTGCTGGCTAAGAATGTCCAGTGCCCGGGCCGTTTCGTGCTCGGGCACGATCGCGATAAAACGTCCTTCGTTGGCAAGGTAGAGCGGATCGAGCCCCAGAATTTCGCAGGCACCGGCCACGTCTTCGCGCACCGGCATCGACATCTCGTCGATGCGGATGCGGACATTTGCATGTCTCGGCGATTTCGATCAGCCGCTGCTCAGCCCACCACGCGTCAGGTCGCGCAGACAATGGATCTCGATCCCGGCCCCGAGCAACGCTTCGACTGGCTCCCATAGCGGCGCACAGTCCGATTCGATCTCGGTCTCGAATGACAACCCCTCGCGCGTCGCCATGATCGCGATGCCGTGCCGACCCATGTCGCCGCTCAGCAGGATCACGTCTCCCGGACACACGGCCGATGGCGCGATGGTCAGGCCCTGCTCCACCACGCCGATGCCTGCTGTGTTGACGAAAATTCCGTCGCCCTTGCCCGTTGTCCACGACTTTGGTGTCGCCAGTGACCAGTTGCACGTGCGACTTCGGCCGCCGTGATTCGCATCGATTCGACTACGCGCCGCAACGACTCCATGGGAAAGCCCTCTTCCAGGATGAACGCCGAGCTCAGGTACGAGGGGACGCGCTCCGCACATGGCCAGGTCGTTCACCGTTCCGTAGATGGCCAGCGTGCCGATGTCGCCGCCGGGAAAAAACAGCGGTTTGACCACGTAGGAGTCGGTGGTGAACGCCAGTCGCGCTCCCGCGATGTTCAGGGTCGCGCCGTCGTGGCGCTCCAGCAATGGCTGGTTGCTGAAGCTCGGCAGCAGCAATCCTTCCAGCAGTTCGTGCATGCGCCGTCCGCCGCCACCGTGGGCCAGCTGCACACGCTCGCTGTCGTTCAGCGGCACAGGACACTGCAACGGAAAGTTCTTCGACTTCAGCCACGGCTTGCACTCTCCGAGTTCGCGAGTTCCGGATCGCGCAGTCGCCGGTAGCGGTAGTAGGCCGCACAGGCACCTTCGGACGACACCATTGGAGCGCCCAGCGGGTGGTCGGGCGTGCAGCGCTTGCCGTAGGCCGTGCAGTCTTCCGGCTTCTTTGCTCCTTGCATTATTAATCCGCTGATGCACTCAGGATCTTCGTCGGCGGTAGAACCCGCAACCCCAAAGCGCCTCTCGGCGTCGAACTCCGCGTACGCCGGCGCAAGCCCCAAGCCACTCTGCGGAATCTCCCCAATCCCTCGCCACTTTCGGTTCACGATGCGAAACACCTTGGCCATCAGTTCCTGGGCCGGACGGTTCCCTTCCCGCTTCACGGCTCTGGCGTACTCGTTCTCCACTTCATGACGTCCTTGTTCGAGCTGCGTCACGCACATGTAGATGCCTTGCAGCAAGTCGAGCGGTTCGAAGCCCGTCACCACGATCGGCACCTTGTATTTCCTGGCAATAGGCTCGTACTCCTCAAACCCCATCACCGTGCACACGTGGCCGGCCGCAAGAAATCCCTGTACGTGATT
Source organism: uncultured Acidobacteriaceae bacterium (assembly GCA_963751155.1). Classification (GTDB taxonomy): domain Bacteria; phylum Acidobacteriota; class Terriglobia; order Terriglobales; family Acidobacteriaceae; genus DASRAA01. The sequence continues at coordinate 33,346 of CAVVTL010000015.1, forward strand.
CTGCGGAGAACCCGAAGATGGCTTCCATCGCCGGCGGCACCAGTACGTGAGAAACCAGGATCGAGTAGTTCGTCAGACCCATTTGCTTCGCTTGGAACACCGACATCGCATTCGCCGGAGCGGTGGTCTCGAAGCCCACGGCGAAGAACACGACTTGGTGCTCCGGGTTTTGCGCCGCGACCTTTACCGCATCACTCGGTGAGTACACGATCCGGACATCGCCACCGGCAGCTTTTACGCTGAACAGGTCGCCGGACGAGCCTGGCACCCGCAGCATATCTCCAAACGAGCAGAAGATTACATTTGACTGGGAAGCGATCTGCAGGGCCTTGTCGATCAACTCCAGCGGTGTTACGCACACCGGACATCCCGGTCCGTGCACCAGCGTGACTTGATTGGGCAGCAACTCATCAATGCCGTACTTCACGATGGAATGGGTCTGGCCGCCGCAGATTTCCATCAACGTCCACGGGCGTGTCACGGTCTTGGTGATCGCCTCAGCGTAGTGCTGCGCTGCGACCGGATCGCGATACTCCTCGACGTACTTCACGCCTCACCCGCCTGGGGCTCGAGCTCTTCCAACTCGCCCATCTGCTTCAGTATTTCGAACGTCTTCATGGCTTCTGCTTCGTCCACCACACTTATGGCAAAGCCAACGTGCACCAGGACATACTGCCCTTCGCAAGCTTCGGGAACATACGCCAGGCTGACCTCCTTGACGATCCCGCCAAAGCTCACTCGCGCCGTGCGCGCAAAATCCTCACCGCTGATGCTCAGTATCTTTCCCGGAACCGCTAGGCACATACCGTTTGCCTCTCTACAGTTCTTGATTTTGACTTCGCCCGCGCCACCGCAGCCACCTGTCCGAGTGCAATTCCCCCGTCGTTGGGAGGCACCCGCTGATGCCAGTAGGGCCTGAAACCCTCGCTACTCAGCCGCCTGACAGCCCGCTCCGTAAGATAGCGGTTCTGGAAGCAGCCGCCGCTCAGCGCGACCTTCACCTCACCACAGTCTTTGGCCACCCGCACCATCATCTCCCCCAAGGTGTTGTGGAATTTCGTCGCGATGAGGCCGTAGCCTGCGGATTCGCCTAAATCAGTAACGATTGCGCGAATCATCGGCGCCCAATCGACCACCGTAGTTCCGTGGCAGCAAACCAAGTCGAATGGATACCTTTGCTCCGTCGCAACCCCGTGGGTGAGAAACTCCAGTTCCATGGCCGCCTGGCCCTCGAACCGGCATACCTGCCTTAGCCCGATGATCGACGCGACCGCATCGAACAACCGCCCGGCGCTCGAAGTTCGCGGACTGCGCAGTCCACGCTCCAGCATCTCCTCCAGCAGGCACCTTTCGTCCGCGGAGAATGCCTGCAGCGTCGGCAAGCCGCCAAGCCCGCTCAATTCGGCGCCAAATGTCTCCCGCAAAACCGACAACGCCAACCGCCGCGGCTCTTTCACTGCTTTCTCGCCGCCGGGCAAGCGAAACGTCCGCAGATGCGCAAACCGCTCGAACCCTTCGGGCGTGATCCGCAGAAATTCTCCGCCCCAGACTGTTCCGTCCGGCCCATAGCCGGAGCCATCCCACGAAATGCCCAGTGCAGGCGCCTCGATTTGGTTCTCTGCCATGCATGACATCGCGTGCGCATAGTGGTGCTGCACCGCAACCACCTCGACATCGCTCTGCTTTCGGGCGTACTGCGTCGAGAAGTAATCGGGATGCTGATCGCAAGCCAGCACTGCGGGATGCAGTTCGTACAGAGCAGCAAAATCAGCCAGCACCTGCTCAAATGCTCCGTACGCTGGAACCGTCTCCAAGTCGCCGATATGTTGGCTGATAAACACCTGATGCCCGACAGCAGCGGCAATCGCATTCTTCTGGTGGGCTCCCACGGCGACCACATTCGGTGCGGCTTCACGCAGAAGCACCGGCAGCGGCGCAAATCCTCGCGCCCGCCGCAGCACCAACTCGCGTCCCGCCATAACACGCACCACGGAATCGTCGACATGCCGCACGATCGGCCGATTATGTACTAGGAACAAGTCGGCGATTCCCTGTAACCGCACTAACGCGTCGTGTTCGTCCGTGCAAATCGGCTCGTCGGAAATGTTCCCGCTGGTAGCCACCACCGGAAACGCCAACTCTTGCATCAGCAGGTGATGCAATGGGGTATACGGCATCATCACGCCAAGATAAGGATTTCCCGGCGCAATCGACTCCGCCAGTCCTTCACGGTCGGTACGTCTTAGCAGCACAATCGGCGCCTCGGGGGAGAGCAGCAGTCGCTCTTCCAGAGGCTCGACCTGCGCGAATTCTGCGCCGGCGGCGAGCGACGGGAACATCAGTGCGAACGGCTTCTCCTCGCGTCTCTTGCGCTCGCGCAGGAGGCGCACCGCCGGCTCGTTGCGCGCATCCACCATCAGGTGAAACCCGCCCAGGCCCTTGACTGCTAGGATCATTCCGTCGCGAATAGCCGCCGCTGCGTGCAGCAGGGCCTCGTTGTCTTTCGCAACGACAGCGCCACTTGGCTCCCACAGCTCGATATGCGGCCCACACACCGGACATGCATTGGGCTGCGCGTGAAAGCGCCGGTCGTGAGGATCGTGATACTCCTCCGCGCACGCCGGACACATTTTGAACATCTTCATCGAGGTGCGCGGGCGGTCGTAGGGCAGGGCCTCGATAATGCTGAATCGAGGCCCGCAATTCGTGCAGTTCGTGAACGGATAGCGGTAACGGCGATTCGCGGGATCGAAGATCTCGTCTCGACATTCACTGCAAGTGGCGATGTCCGGCAGGATTAGAGCAGTCTTCGTCCCACCGATGCTCTCGCGAATCTCAAACTTGTCGTAGCCGACCGGGTCCAAGTAACTGTGCTCGAAGCTTTGGATGAACGAAATCGCGGGCTTTTCTCGCTCGATGCGCAGCAGGAACTGCTGCAGCGCCCCCGGCTCGGCCTCAGCCTCGATGAACACGCCCTCAGTGTTGTTGATGACCCAGCCGTTCAGCCGCATTTCTTCTGCGAGACGGTAGATGAACGGCCGGAACCCGACGCCCTGCACGGCGCCGCGGATGACCAACCGGACCCGCTGAATATTGCCGCTGCCCATAGGTTGAGGTTACCCTCACCGATCACACCTGTCTGTGACCCGTGACCGTATCCAAAGGTCATTCCGTTACCAATAGCTAGCTTCCCTTCTTCTTCCCCGGCAGCGCCGCCGGGTTCTCGTGAGTACGCTCACGGAAGCGGGCCTTCATCCCCGTGGCCAGGGAAACCGCACTCTCTCCAAACCTCTCGCGCATACGGTCGGCGGCCGACAGCGCCTGGTTCCACTTGTCGTGCGTTGTTCGGCCTTCGAGGCTGAGCTGCTCGCTCTCATCCTCGAAGTGCGCAGCGTGTACGCCCAGCAACCGAACGGCGCTTCGGTTCCAGCTGGTGCGGAACAGGTCCCGAATGGCGGCAATGACCTCCGAATCGACCGCCGTCGGCTCAGGCAGCGTTCTCGCCCGCGTGATGGTGGTGAAATCGGAATAGCGCAGCTTGAGCTGAAGCGTTCGCGCGTGTAGATTCTGCTCACGCAACCGCCGGCATACCATCTCCGACAAGCGCGCCAGCATCGCTTCTAGTTTTTCACCGTTAGCCGTATCTTCGTTGAAGGTGTGTTCGTGGCTGACCGAGCGCGGTCCGTCGTCCTCTCCAATGTCGTCGCCAAACCACGCACCGGCGTCGAGTCCGCGCGATTTCCCCGCGAGGGCAACGCCCAGGGCGCCAAAGTTTTGTTCCAGCCAGAGCTCATTGTGGCCGGACAGATCGCCCACCGTGCGGATGCCTCGGTCGTGCAGCCGCTTTTCCATCACTTTGCCAACACCGGGAATCTTGCGTACCTCGAGAGGTGCGAGAAACGACTTTTCTCCGCCCGGCAAAATGCAAAGCACACCATTCGGCTTGGCCTGATCTGAGCAGACCTTGGCAATCAACCGCGACGTTCCAATGCCGATCGAGCAGTTCAGGTTGGTTTCCGCTTTCATCGCCTCGTGCAGCCTATGCGCTGCGCGCAAGGCCGGCCCGTACAACCGCTCCGTGCCAGTCATGTCAATGTAGGCCTCGTCGATCGAAACCATTTCGAGCTTGGGTGAGAACTGCCCCAACACCTCATAAACCTTGGCAGAATACTCGCGATATCTCTCAGGATGCCCATTGACGAACACCGCCTTCGGGCAGAGCTTGGCTGCGGTGCGCAGCGGCATCGCCGAGCGCACCCCGAACTTTCGCGCCGCATAAGACGCCGCCGAAACCACCCCGCGCTCGTTCGCCTGTCCGCCCACTACCACGGGTTTCCCCTTCAGCGAGGGATCGAACAGCTCTTCGACGGAAACGAAGAACGCGTCCATGTCCACGTGAAAAATGGTGCGCTGCGAGGATGCCATCTCGACCGCGATTCTATTCCATTCCACCGTGGAAAAACTGATGTCATCTTGGAGCAGAATTGTGAGCAAAACGGAATGGCACGGCCGGTTGGCCGTGCCCTTTCCACTTGCTGCAATCACAGACACTACGTTACTTCAATCGCCAAAGCCGTTGGTAAACTCGAGGTAAATTGTCCGTACACATCCCCCCCGCATCAGGCCAAGCAACTTCGCTGGATTTTGTGTCGTCTGCACTTTCGATTTCGACTGTTCGGACTTGTAGACAACTTGCCCCCCAACGATGGCGAGCATGACGTCTCTCGACGCCGTCTCGGGCAACCAGGAGCGTGAACCGTTTCGCACCCCTGAGACTTCAGTCATCCACTCACCTCAATGCGAGTTTTCGCTAGAACGTTGGCGGCGTATTGACCCACAACACAACCGTTTCGGTCTTACCGGGATTCCGCCATGTGTGCGGTGTGCTGCTTTCAAAGTAGAAGCTATCGCCGGCGCGCAAGCGATGGGTCTGACCCTTCAGTTCGATGTCGAGCCTGCCGCGCAGCACGAACAGAAATTCTTCGCCTTCGTGCGAATAAGATTCGCCGCTGCCCGCCTCGGGCGCCAGAGTGAACAGATGCGGCTCCATCACTGTGTTGCCCCAAGCCAGCAGTTCCATTTCCACACCCGGCCCAGCATGCAACCGCTTCCGCTCCGCGGGACGAACCCGATAAGGGTTAGCCTGCGCCGGCTCGAAGAAGTCGAGGATGTTCAGCTTGTAGTAGCGCGCCACCTTGCGCAGTGTTCCGACCGACGCCGTCATCTGCGAGCGTTCAATGGCGCTCAGGAATCCAACCGAAATCCCCACTGCCCCCGCTACCTCCGCCAGTGGCAGATGGCGGCTCAACCGCAACTGTCGCAGCCTCGCCCCCATCGCACCTGTGGCCTGGCTGCGCGCGGGCTTTACCACTCCCTGTGCCCTCAACGACTCCAGGATCGCCGGCGCGTTCAAACCCCGCACCCGACTCAAATATCGCGCCCGCTTGAGGACTTTGACGTCATCGTTCGAGTACATGCGGTACTTACTGCCGGTACGAATAGGATGAATAATGCCTAGCCTCTCCCACGACCGGATAACCGACGCGGAAATTCCCGTGAGGCCGGCCACCTCGCCGATCTTCAGGTGTCCCCCTGAAGTTGTAATTGCTGACTGCCGGATTCCGCTATTTTGCCTGCTGTTTTTCAACGATTCGCTTGACAAGCGGGAATGGGATTCTCTAACCTTGCGTAATTATAGCAAGGTTGCTTTCTCCGACAACCCATTGTTCACCCACGCGCCAGCGTTCACCAATCCAGAGCTTCCTTCGAAGGGGGTCTATGATCAGGTTCGCTTCTTATTTCTGCGCCCGTGTCTTTGTTGCCGCGCTGCTTGCGGTCACTTTTGCGACAAGCTCTCCGGGCCAAAGCACCGGCGGAAGAATCATGGGTCGTGTCACCGACCCCTCGGGGGCGGTTGTTCCCGACGCCGCTGTCATTCTCACCAATGACGCCACTCAGGTCAGCAATCGCACCCAGTCGGGCAAAAGCGGCGACTACTCCTTCCCTACGGTCGCGGTCGGAACGTACACCATTGAGTTCGAAGCGGCAGGATTCAAGAAACTCACGCGCAAGCAGGTCGCCCTCGACCTGAACCAGACCCTTACGGTCAACGGTACGCTGGAACTCGGTTCCGCCACGGAAACCGTCGAGGTCACGTCCGAAGTTCCACTGATCGACACCAGTTCCACGCAACTCGGCGCTACGGTCGACTCGCTAATGGCGACGCAACTGCCCCTCAATACACGCGACACGTATCAGCTTCTGCAGTTGCAGCCCGGCGTCATGTCCAACGTGGGAGGCAGCAACTCCATCGCTTACGGCAGCGACCAGCCGGGCGTGGTCTCGGTCAATGGCGGCCGCGGACGCTCCAACAATTTCAACGTCAACGGCGGTGACGCCAATGATCTGTTCGCCAACCTGCCCACCGTTCAGCCCAGCCCTGACAGCATCGCGGAATTCCGTGTACTCACCAACACTTTCGACGCCGAATACGGACGCAACTCCGGGGCCGTCATCAACGTCGTGACCAAGTCGGGTACCAACGAATTCCACGGCAACGCCTTCGAGTTCTTCCGCAACAGTGTGCTGAACGCCCAGGGCTACTTCAACGTCGTGAAGCCCCAGTTCCAGCAGAACCAGTTCGGCGGCACCTTCGGCGGGCCCATCAAGAAGGACCGCGCCTTCTTCTTCCTGTCGTATGAAGGACGCCGCATCAAGCAGGGAATCCCCAGCGCGCAGTTCTACGTGCCCAATCAAAACCAGCGCAACGGAGACTTCAGCACCGTCACCGGCGGCTTTTCAGGATCAATCCAGAACCAGTTTGTAGCCGATACACTTAACGGTCGTGCGGGCTGTGCGAGCGCAATCGCTGGCCTAGGAGGCGCAACGCCAGCCGCCGGAGTGAGTTACTCGGCAATCTTTCCGACAAGCGTGATCCCAACGCCATGCATGGACCAGACCGCTGCAGCGCTGATGAAGCTCTATGTCCCGTTGCCCAACCAGCCCGGCAACCTATATCAGTCCGTCCCCAATCAAATCGTCAACGGCGACCAAGGCTCGGTGAAGTTCGATTACCGGCTCACGAACAATCAGAACCTAAACATTTACTACTACGTGAACGATTCGATCACCAATCAGGCGTTCTCGTTCTTCCAGGCCGCCGGCGCCAATGTGCCCGGCTTTGGCGCGAAGATTCCCACTGCAGTCCAGCAACTAAACGTCGCCCATATCTGGACCATCAACAACACCCTAGTCAACGAGGCCCGTTTCACTTACATGCGCGAGAACCAGACCGGTTTCCAGCAGCCTGCCCAGACCAATCTGGTGCAGAATTCCTGCGGTAACCTGGTGCCGGCAAGCCAATGCTTCAGCGACCCCAACAACCCTAGCGGGGGCATCACCCCCGGCCTAGGAAAGAATTACGAAGGTGTGCCCTTCATCGTTGTCCCTGGTTCGTTCTCCATCGGCAACAATTTTGAAGGCCAGCTTCCTCAGATCGGCAACAGCTACGTTTGGACCGACAACATCAGCAAGCAACTGGGTACGCACGCGTTGAAGTTTGGCGCTGACATTCGCTATATGCAGTTCAATCAGACGCTTTACTACAACGTAAACGGATACTTCCAGTACAGCAGTACCGACCCCAACAGTCCCGGACTGCTCGCCGACCCAGTCAATGGCATCTACAACTATCTTCCGGACTACCTTCTGGGGCTTCCTTACAGCTACTCACAGGGCTCCGCGCAAACCGAGCACGTCCGCAACAACGCCTACTACCTCTTCGGGCAGGACAGTTGGCGCGTCAAGCCGAATGTGACCCTCAACTACGGGCTCCGCTGGGAGTTGGACACGCCGCTCGCAGACGTTCTCGGCCACGTGCAGACCTTCCGCCCCGGCCAGGCCACGACGCAGTATCCGTGCCAGCTCACTCCCAACAGTCCGGCCGCGCTGTATTACGGTTCCACAGACTGCAGCCCCACCGGCCCAGCGAACGCCATGAACCCACTTGGCTTGGTTGTTCCGGGCGACAAGGGTATCCCACCCGGGTTGACCCAGACCTACTACAACGCCTGGGCGCCGCGCATTGGCTTGGCCTGGAGCCCGAGTGCCAGCAAAGGTTGGTTGCACAAGATCACCGGCGACCCCGGAACCTTCACCATCAAGGGCGGCTTCGGACTCTTCTACAACCCCATTGAACAGTTGGTGCTCGAGCAATTCGGCGCTGAGCCTCCGTTCGGCGGCAGCAGCACCATTTATAACACCACGTTCAATACTCCATTCGTCGATCAAACCGGAACGCAGTATCCCAACCCGTTTAACGGCATCATGTCGCCTAAACCGGGCACCCCGATTGACTGGTCCACATACCGCCCGATATTGCTCTATGGCGACATGCAGCCGCACATCCGTACGCAGTACTCTGAGCAGTACAACCTCACCATTCAGCGCGCGCTCGGCAAAGACATGATGATGCAGATCGGCTACGTCGGTTCCCAAGGACACCGTCTGCTGGTGTCGCACGACATCAATTACGGAAACGCACAATCGTGCCTGGACCTAATGAACCTATCGGCGGCCAACAACGATCCCAGCTACACCTGCGGCCAAAACTCGTCCGACAACTCGTACTTCATCCCTGGATCGGCGATGCTTCCGGCCAACTTCACGCTCCATCTCCCCTACGGGTCACCTAGCGGGGGCGGGCCGTTTACCCTCAGCGGCGGACCCAACGGAACCCCCGTCTCGACCTTTGCTCCCAATGGCATTACCCTCGTTGGATTGCGGCGGTATTCCTCTCCCCTCTGCCAGCCTCTGACGGGAAATGGATGCCCTTACGACGGCATCCCCGTCTTCTCCAGCATCTTTGCCGAAGACACCATCGGCAACTCCAACTACAACTCCTTTCAGGCGATGGTGCAGCGGAATTTCACTCGCGGCCTGCAGTTCCAGGTCGCTTACACCTGGGCCAAATCCTTTGACCAGGGCTCCAGCTTCGAAGGCCAGCTCAACCCCGTTGATCCCCGCTTGAGCTACGGCCTCTCCGAGTTCGACGCTCGCCAGCGCCTGGTCGTAAACGGCTATTGGCAATTCCCCGTTCCCAAGTACGAAGGCGCCAAGGGCTTCATGCTCGACGGTTGGGCCATGTCGGGTATCCTCACCCTGCAATCCGGCTTCCCCATCCGCATTACTGCCGGCGGGCAGGACAACGAACTCAACACGAGCTACTTCTTCGAGTCAGCCGGCGAGCCCAACCAGATGCAACCTTTCAAGACTCTGTCGCCGCAAGCAAACGGTGGCTACTACTTCAATCCCAATACTTTTTCCATCGATCCGAATTCCATCAACTACCTCACTGGACAGCCGCTTCTCGGCACCTACGGCAACACCCAGCGCACGATTTGCTGCGGCCCCGGTATCGCCAATTTCGACATGACGCTGGAGAAGTCCACCAAGGTCGGCGAGCGCTTCAACACGCTCTTCCGTGTCGACTTCTTCAATTTGTTCAATCACACGCAGTTTTACAACCCGGTAGGCGACGCCACTAGTCTGCAATTCGGACAAGTCACCACCGCCCGCGACCCGCGGTTGATCCAGTTCGCGTTGAAAGTTTCGTTCTGACCCAACGGCCGTGGCCCGCGCCCCGGCCCCGCATTCTTGACGATTCTTAGGAGAGTTTTATGCACGAGCAGTTGCGCAATGAAATCGAAATATTCGAGAAACGCACCCCCAATTCTGCGGAAGCCCACAAGCACAACCTGCAGCGTATCCCCCTCGGTGTCGCCAGCAATTACCGCGCCTACGATCCCCATCCCATCTTTGTGAAGGAAGCCCACGGCAGCCGCTTCCGCGATCTGGACGGCAACGAGTACCTCGACCATAACCTCACCTTCGGCGCTCTGATGGCCGGTCATTGCCACCCCGCGGTGATGAAAGCGGTCCAGAAAAGGCTCTCCACCGGAACCATGTTCGGCATGCCGCATGACATGGAATGGGAACTCGCGGAAGAAATCTGCGCCCGCTATCCCATCGACATGATTCGCTTCGGCAACAGCGGTACCGAAGCCACTATGCACTCGGTTCGCATCGCCCGCGCCGCCACCGGGCGTGACCGCATCATCAAGTTCGAAGGCGGCTACCACGGCTTGCACGACGCTGCGCTGGTCAGCGTGAAACCTCACGCCGAAGAAGTCGGCGACTTCAAGGCGCCCAACTCGGTGCCCGGCGGACTCGGCGTGCCGAAAGCCAGCATCGCCAACGTGGTGATCGCCAGCTTCAATGACCTCGACTCCGTTGCCTACCGCTTCAAGCAGCATCCCGGAGAAATCGCCGCCATCATCCTCGAGCCCATCATGATGAACGTCGGCCTCTGTATGCCGGAGCCCGGCTTCCTCGAGGGTCTGCGCAAGTTGTGCGACGAGCATGGCGCGCTGCTCATCTTCGACGAGGTGAAGACTGGCGCGAAGCTCTGTTGGGGCGGCGCATCCGAATACTTCGGCGTCAGGCCCGACATGATCTGCCTTGCCAAGTCGATCGGCGGAGGTTTCCCGCTTGCCGCGTTCGGCGCGTCGAAGGCCGTCATGGACCTCATCTCGCAGCACAAGGTCTTTCATGGCGGCACCTACAACACCAACCCGGTCTCGATGGCGGCCGGACTGGCGACTTTCCGAGAAGTCCTCACGCGCGACAACTACGCCCATATCGAGAAGCTCTCGCACAAGCTCGTTACGGGTTACCGCGAGACCGTCGCCAAAGTCGGGCTCAATGCCTATATCATCTTCGCCGGAGCCAACGGCGCGCTGATGTTCGCGCCCAAGGAAGTTCGCAACTATCGCGACTGGTTGAAGGTCGACACCGAACTTTGGAAGCAGTACTGGTTTGCCATGGTCAACCGCGGTGTGATGGCCCAGCCCTACTGGTGGGACGAGCAGTGGACAATCTCGGTGCAGCACACCGTAGAGGACATCGACCAGCACCTCCAAGTCTTCGCTGAAATCGCTCCTGCGCTGGCTGCAGCGCAGAAAGAGAAGCCTGTCGCCGTCGCTGCGCACTAGGCGGACTGATTTCAAAGGCACTCTGGAAGTCGTGCCCTTTATGCTCCTACGATTGAAACCCCGCGCGGGCCTTGGCACGCGCGGCACTTGCGAAATGTCCACCGCCTCTCAACCCGCAGCCGCACACCTCAAGCGTGTACTTGGTCGCTGGGACCTGGTATTGCTCTTCGTGGTTGCTATCGTCAACCTGAACGTGGTCCCGTCGGTCTCCGCCTCTGGCGGCATGACCGTGTGGCTGTGGCTCATCTCGCTGGTCTTCTTCTTCTGGCCGCAGGGCATGGCCGTTATCGAACTCTCCCATCGCTATCCCGGAGAAGGCGGCATCTACCTCTGGACCAAGAAAATCTTCGGCGACTTTCACGGCTTCCTCTCCGGCTGGTGCTACTGGACGAACAACATCTTCTATGTCCCCACCGTCGTCCTCATCTTCCTGGGTATCGCTGTCTTCACCGCCGGACCAAAGACTGCCGCACTCGCCAACAACCCGCTCTTCAGCTTTCCTCAGCGCTCTCGTCCTTCTCGTTCTACTGGCTTTCTTGAACGCCGTCGGACTCGGCGTCGGCAAGTGGGTCAACAACATCGGAGGCATCGGCACCGCTATAGCATCGCTCATCCTGATTGGCCTCGGCATGACGATGACCCATCGCTTTGGCGTGAACCTCACGCTCCACGACATGCGAATCCCATTCGATTTCAGCTTGCTGTCTGTATTTGGGGTCATCTGTTTCGCGCTGGTCGGCCTCGAACTCGCCTCCGTTATGGGTGACGAAATTCAGGAGCCCCGGAAGACTGTGCCATTTGCCGTCGCCTGGGGTGGAGCGATCTCCGGCGTCCTCTACATCGGCTGCACCGTCACCCTGCTCATCGCCGTTCCGCGATCCGAAATCTCAGCGTTACAGGGAATCCCCCAGGCCGTCAGCAGTATGTCTAACAAAGTAGGACTCCCCTGGCTCATCTCGCCCTTCGCCTTTGTGCTGGCCATCTCCATCGCCGGAATCGCCTCCGCCTGGTTATCCGGCTCCGCCCGCATTCCCTTTGTTGCAGGCCTCGATTCCTACCTGCCCAGCGCGCTCGGCAAGTTGCACCCTAAGTTCTCAACGCCCTACGTGGCACTGTATGTGCAAACCGGCATCTCCATCGCGTTCCTCGCCATGAGCTTCATCGGCGCCGAGGTAAAGGAAGCCTTCCAGACGCTCCTCGACCTCGCCGTCGTCCTGCAGCTCGTTCCGTTTCTCTACATGTTCGCGGCCCTGATTCGTCTGGCCTCCAGCGATTCGCGCGAAGGCGGCTACTACAGCCCCGCCGTGCTCCGCCTTGCCGGAATCAGCGGCTTTGTTGTGACCTGTTTCGGAATTGCTCTAGCTTTCTTTCCCCCCCCCAACATCACCTCGAAGCTCGCCTTCGAAATCAAGATGTGGGCGGGAACCATCGTGCTTCTCGCACTAGCTGGATTCTTCTTCTTTGTTTACGGAAATCGCAAGACCGCCCCTCAAGTCGATCCAACCGGGGCCTGACGTTTCGGAGAACTTATGAGCGCAACCGTGCAGAAATACCAGATGTTCATTAACGGCGAATTTGTCACCGGCGAGTCCGGCAAGACCTTCCCCGTGTACGACCCTTCGACCGAGCAGGTCATCGCCGAAGCCCCCGACGGCACCGCCAAAGACGTAGATCGCGCCGTCGCCGCTGCCAACGACGCCTTCGAGAACGGCCCCTGGCCTCGCGAGCACCGCGCAGGAACGCGGCCGCGTGCTCTTCAAGCTCGCCGACGCCGTGCGCCAGAACACCGCCGCCCTCGCGGAGCTGGAATGTCGCAACACCGGCAAGCCCATCGTCGAAGCCGAATACGACATCGGCGACGTCGCCACTTGCTTCGAGTACTACGGCGGGCTCGCGACCAAAGTCTCCGGCCACGTCAATCCTGTTCCCGACAACGCGCTCAGCCTCTCACTCAAAGAGCCCGTCGGCATCGCCGGGCAGATTATCCCCTGGAACTATCCGCTTCTCATGGCCGCATGGAAGCTCGCTCCCGCCATCGCCGCCGGATGCACTTGCGTCCTGAAACCCGCCGAACAAACACCGCTCACCGTGCTCGAACTCGCGAAGCACTTCGAGTCTTGCGGGCTCCTCCCCGGCGTCGTCAACATCATCACCGGCTTCGGCGAAACCGCGGGTGCTCCGCTCGTGCAGCATCCCGACGTCAACAAAATCGCCTTCACCGGCAGCGCCGCCGTCGGCAAGCAGATCGTCAAGATGGCCGCCGACACCGTCAAGCGCGTCACGCTCGAGCTCGGCGGCAAGTCGCCCAACATCTTTTTCGCCGACGCCGATTTCGAAGCCGCCATCGATGGCGCGCTCTTCGGCGTCTTCATCAACCAGGGCGAGGTCTGCTCCGCCGGAAGCCGCATCCTGGTGCAGCGTTCCATCTACAAAAAGTTTGTCGAAGCCATGGCCGAAAAAGCCAAGGCCATCAAGTTGGGCCCGCCGTTGGAACGCGAAACCAAGATGGGCCCGCTCGTCAGCAAGGAACAGTACGACCGGGTGCGTTCCTATCTCGAGATTGGCAAGAAAGAAGCCAAGCTGGCCTCGGGCGGCGACCGGCCTGCCGGATTCGCTAAGGGCTATTACGTCTCGCCGACCATCTTCTACGACGTGGACAATACCGCCCGCATCGCCCGCGAAGAAATCTTCGGCCCCGTCGCTAGCGTCATTCCCTTCGACGACGAAGCCGACGCCATCAAGATTGCCAACGACTCGCCCTATGGCCTCGCCGCGGCGGTCTGGACGCGCGATATATTCAAAGCCTTCCGTGCCGTCAAGAAAATTCGCGCTGGAATCGTCTGGGTCAACCACATGCAGCCCACTTACGTCGAAGCTCCCTGGGGCGGCTACAAGCAATCGGGCTTCGGCCGCGAACTCGGCCCCTGGGGCATGGAAGAATATCTCGAGACAAAACTCGTCCACGTCAACCTCAACGAATCTCCCATCGGATGGTATTGATATGGCCGCGATCCGACTACGCACCTCAATCCCCGGCCCGCGCTCGCAGGAGCTCCACCACCGCCGTGAACTCGCCGTTCCCCGCGGACTCTCGCACGCCACGCCGGTCTACGTCGCCAATTCCGAAGGCGCTCTCATTGAAGATGTTGACGGCAACATTTTCATCGATCTTGCCGGGGGCATCGGGTGCCTCAATGTGGGACATCGCCATTCCGCCGTCACCTCAGCTATTCACGCGCAGGTCGATCGCTTCCTCCACACCTGCGCCCAGGTCACGCCCTACGAGGACTACGTCACCCTCGCCGAAACGATGAACCGCATCACGCCCGGCGACTTCGCAAAGAAGACGTTCTTCGTCAACACCGGCGCCGAAGCCGTCGAAAACGCCGTCAAGATCGCGCGCGCCTACACCAAGCGTCCCGCCGTCGTGTGCTTCGAAGATGCCTTCCACGGCCGCACGTTGCTCGGTCTCGCTCTCACCAGCAAAACCCACCCCTACAAGGCCGGATTCGAGCCGTTCCCCAGCGAGATCTATCGCATTCCATACGCGTACTGCTACCGCTGCTCTTACGGAAAGACGTACTCCGATTGCAAGATTCACTGCGCAACGCAAGCCTTCGACGAGTTCTTCCGCCGGCACGTCGCGCAAGAGAACGTCGCCGCCATCATCGTCGAGCCCGTTCTCGGTGAAGGCGGATTCGTCGTTCCGCCGCCCGAGTTCTTCGCCGAGCTTCGCGCTTTGTGCGACAAGCATGGCATCGTGCTCATCGCCGACGAGGTTCAAACAGGCTTTGCTCGCACCGGCGCGATGTTTGCCTGTGAGCGCTTTGGCCTCGTTCCTGACATCCTTATTACCGCAAAGTCTCTCGGCGGCGGACTGCCTCTCGCGGCTGTCACCGGCAAAGCCGAAATTATGGACGCGGCCGGCCCCGGCGGACTCGGCGGCACGTTCGCGGGCAATCCCGTCTCTTGCGCCGCCGGTCTCGCCGTCATCGACGCCATTGAAAAAGAAAACCTCTGCGAGCGCGCCGAACAACTAGGTGAACACTTCAAGCAGCGTGCCCGCCAATGGCAACAGCGCTGGCCCATCGTCGGCGACGTTCGCGGACTCGGCGGCATGTGCGCCTTCGAACTGGTCGAGCCCGGCACACGCAAACCCGCCGCCGATGAAACAAACCAGATCACCCGTTACTGTTACGAGCACGGCGTCATCGCTCTTTCCGCCGGCTCGTTCGGCAACGTGATCCGTGTACTGATGCCGCTGGTGATTTCCGACGCGCAGTTCGACGAGGCGCTCGATGTACTCGAATCCGCCATCGCGTCCGTTGTTAGCGCCGTTTCGTGTCAGCGCACGGCTTCAGCCGTGCCGCAGTGATGTAAGACACATGGGCTTTAGCCCCTGAGGAAGTCGACCCCGAAGGGCGCCATTTGTTTTAGCCGTGGGCGTTAGCCCGCGGTCACAAGGTCAATGAAGACCCAGAGCCCGCCGCAGGCGGGCGGCACGCAGAATTCGCCGAGTTCCGCATCTCCACTTTTGAGGAAATGTGGGTTCACTCTCGACCCGTCCCGCTTGCGGGACGAAATAGGAAAGCCCAGCGCTTTAGCGCTGGGAAGGCTTGCATAAGAATCGAGTCCCTCGGGGACGACACAATTCCCGAGGACTTTAGTCCGTGGCTTAAGACGAGGCATTATGACCACCACCACACCTTCTCAAATTGCCGACGCCCTCAACTACGTCAACGGCGAATGGCGCAAGAGCGCTGCCCCAACCCAGACCGTCGTCAATCCTGCAACCAACGAAATCATCGCCCGCGTTCCACTTTCCACCGCAAGAGAAGTCGACGACGCCGTCGCCGCCGCCGACCGCATCAAGAACGAGTGGCGCCGCACGCCCCCCGGTGATCGCGTGCAATACCTTTTCGCCCTCAAGCAACTCCTCGAAGACCACATCGACGAGCTCGCGCGCACTGTGGTCATGGAAAACGGCAAGACCTTCGCCGAAGCCAAAGGCGAGGTGCGCCGCGCCATCGAAAACGTCGAAGTCGCCTGCGGCATCCCCATGCTCATGCAGGGCTACAACCTCGAAGACATCTCGCCCGGCATCGATGAAACCATGATTCGCCAGCCCGTCGGCATCGTCGCCGCCATCACCCCGTTCAACTTCCCGGCGATGATTCCCTTCTGGTATCTGCCCTACGCCATCGCCTGCGGCAACTGCTTCTTGCTCAAGCCGTCGGAGAAAGTTCCACTCACCATGCAGCTCGCCTTCCGGCTGCTCGAGCGGCTGAATCTTCCAAAGGGCGTGGTTGGCCTCATCAATGGCGGACGCGAAGCCGTTGACGCCATCCTCGACCATCCCAAGATTCGCGCCATCAGTTTCGTCGGATCCACGGCCGTCGCCAAGTACATCTACTCGCGCGCCGCTGCTGCCGGCAAGCGCGTGCAGTGCCAAGGCGGAGCCAAGAACCACGCCATCGTTCTGCCCGACGCGAATCTCGACACCGCGACCTCCGTCGTCGGCGAGAGCGCCTTCGCCTGCGCCGGACAGCGATGCCTCGCCGTCTCTGTCGCCGTGACCGTCGGCGACGCTCAGAAGAAGTTCCGCGAGTCGATTACAGACCTTGCCGCCTCAATCAAGATGGGGTACGGCCTAGACGAAGGTGTTCGCATGGGTCCCGTCATCACGCCCGACAGCCGCGCTCGCATCGAGGGCCTTATCGCCAAGAGCGCAGCTGACGGAGCCACCATCGCGCACGATGGCCGCGGTGCCAAGGTCTCTCGCTACGAGTCGGGTAACTTCGTCGGCCCCACCGTGATTGACGGCGTTGCGCCCGCCAGCGAACTCGCAGCCACCGAAGTCTTCGGTCCCGTCCTCAGCCTCGTCCATGCCGACACACTGGAAGAGGCCATTCGCATCATCAGCCAAAGCGAATATGGCAATGCCGCCTCGCTGTTCACTACCAACGGCGCAACGGCTCGTCGCTTCAAGTACGAGGCCCCTGCAGGCAACATTGGAATCAACGTTGGAGTCGCCGCCCCCATCGCCTACTTCCCTTTCAGCGGATGGAAGGCCAGCTTCTTCGGCGATCTGCACGCCCAAGGCCGCGACGCCATCGAGTTCTATACCGAAAAGAAAGTAGTAATCGAGCGCTGGGTCTAGCAGGGTAGTGCCGCACTTTAGGCGCGGTGAACTAAGAGTTGTGATGTGCCCAGGCTTTAGCCGTGCCGGGTGGAGCACCGCTTCAGCGGTGCATTGAGGTTTGCTTTCTCGACCGGCTTTAGCCGCTGAGGTAATTCGCTTTTGAACCGCAACTTGAAACTCGAAACTGGAAACTTAAAACCATGACCAACACCATCCAGCAATACAAAGACTTCGTCATCACCAGCTTTATGAAATCCGTGCAACCCGTGGTCGTTGCCAGCGCTGAAGGCTGCATCATCCACGATGCCTCCGGCAAAGACTACCTCGACTGCTTTGCCGGCATCTCCGTCGTGAACGCCGGACACTGCAATCCCAAGGTCATCGCCGCCGCCAAGGCCCAGATGGACAGGCTGGTCCACTGCGCGTCCTATATTTACTACTCGCCTGCCACCGGCGAGTTGGCCGAAAAGCTCGCGGGCATCATGCCCTCGCCGCGCCTGCGCAAGTCGTTCTTCGCCAACAGCGGAGCCGAAGCCATCGAAGGCGCGATGAAAGTCGCGCGTCTCTACACCGGCAAGCACGAAATCATCTCCCTCCACGCCTCGTTCCACGGACGCACCTTGGCCACGCTGTCCATCACTGGTAACCAGGGACGCAAGAAGCGCGGCGGCCCCTACGCCCCCGGCGTCCACTTCACATCAGCGCCGTACGTTTACCGCTCTCCGTGGCCTGACGACCCGCGCCGCTGCGTCGACTTCTGGGCGCAGTCGCTCGAAGAGGTCATCCGCTTCTCCACCGCCGGAGATGTCGCCGCCTTCATCGCTGAGCCGGTCATGGGCGAAGGCGGCATTATCGTTCCACCGCCCGACTATTTCCGCGAGATCAAGAAGGTCCTCGACCGCCACGGCATCCTCTTCATCTGCGACGAAGTGCAATCGGGCTTTGGACGCACTGGCAAGATGTTCGCCATCGAGCATTTCGGCGTCGAACCCGACATTCTTTGCACCGCCAAGGGCATTGCTGATGGCTTTCCGCTGGCAGCCTTCACTACGCGCGACGAAATCGCTGCCAGCTTCAAACCCGGCGACCACCTCTCTACCTTCGGCGGCAACCCGGTTTCTTGTGCGGCTTCGCTCGCCAACATCGAATACATGCTGGAAGAACGCCTCTGCGAACGGACGCAGGAAAAAGGCGCGTACCTCATGAACCGCCTCAACCAGCTCAAGCGGACCCAGCCGAAAATCGGCGAGGTCCGCGGCCTGGGCCTCATGGTCGGCATCGAACTGATCACCGACGACAAGCGCACGCCCGGCGCCGCCGAGGCCGAAGCTGTTCGCGACCACTGCCTCACGAACGGAGTGCTCGTTGGCGTCGGTGGCGTTTACGGCAACGTGGTTCGCGTGCAGCCGCCGCTGGTGATCACCGAGCCGCAACTCGACCAGGCCGTCGATGCCATCACTCATGCCCTTGAGCAGGTACAAGCGAAGCCCGGGGGCGCCGCGCGCTAAAATCTGACTCGAGGCGCGCTGAACGGGCGCGGTCTGAGTCGTGCCGAAGGAGGGCTACATTTCTTTCCTCCGCACAGACCCAACTCCGTGCGACCGCGCGGTTGGATTCATCTTGCATCCACCCGCGCCACTCCGGAATCTGCAACATCGTATGAGGTATACATGAGCCACACCAGTTCCACCCCCACCCGAAACTTTGGCTTTTATCTCAATGGCGACTGGCCGAACCACGGTCGTGAGGTGGTCATCACTTCGCCTTTTGACCGTAGCATCGTGGCGGTCGTGAATGAGGCCACCCGGGACGACGTCGAAACCGCCATCCAATCTGCGGTCGAGACCTTTGTCGTCACCCGCAAGCTGACGTCATACCAGCGGGCTTCCATCCTCCGCAAGATCGCCGAGGGCATTAGGCATCGCTACGAAGAATTCGCCCGCACCATCTGCCAGGAGGCCGGCAAACCCATCAAGGTTGCGCGCCTCGAGGTCGATCGCGGCATCTATACTTTCGAGGTCGCCGCCGAAGAAGCCTCCCGTGTTTACGGCGAGTACATCCCGCTCGACACTCTGGAAGCAACCGCTGGGCGCTGGGGCTTAGTGCGCCGCTTCCCGCTTGGCCCGGTCTTCGCCATCACGCCGTTCAACTTCCCGCTCAATCTCGTCGCTCACAAAGTCGCTCCCGCCATCGCCGCTGGATGCCCGCTCATTCTGAAGCCCGCGCCGCAAACCCCGATAACCTCGTTGATGCTCGCCGAGGTCGTCCAGGAATCCGGATGGCCACTGGGCGCTCTGGCGGTCATGCCGCTCGCCAACGACGACGCCTCTCTGCTCGTCGCCGACGACCGCATCAAGCTGCTGACTTTCACTGGCAGCGCTCCCGTCGGCTGGGCTTTAAAGAGCAAGGCCGGCAAAAAGCGCGTCACTCTCGAGCTTGGCGGCAATGCCGCCGTCATCGTCCACAGTGACGCCGATCTCGCCTACGCCGCCCAGCGTTGTGTCGTCGGCGGCTTTGCCTACGGCGGTCAAACCTGCATCTCCGTGCAACGCATCCTGGTCGAGCGTTCCGTCTCCGACAAGTTCACCAAGCTCCTGCTCGAGGGCGTGCATAAGCTCAAGTCCGGCGATCCGATGCTCGACGACACCGATATCCCGCCGCTCATCCGCGAGTCTGACGCCGTTCGCGCCACCGAGTGGATCGACGAAGCCGTGCGGGACGGAGCCAAGGTGCTTGCCGGAGGCAAACACCATGGCGCTTTCGTCGAGCCTACCGTGCTGACCAACACCAGTTCCGACATGCGCGTGAACTGCGCCGAAGTCTTCGCGCCCGTCGTCACCGTCGAGCCGTACGACGGTTTCCGCGACGCCATTCACCAAGTCAACAACTCCGCTTACGGATTGCAGGCTGGCGTGCTCACCAACGATGCCCGTCTCATCCAGATGGCTTTTGAGGAGCTCGAGGTCGGCGGCGTGATTGTCGGCGACGTCCCCAGCTTCCGCGTGGACCAGATGCCCTACGGCGGGACGAAGGAGTCAGGCCTCGGACGCGAGGGTCTGCGCTACTCCATCGAGGATATGACCGAACGGAAATTGATGGTCATGGCATTGCGCTGACCCTGATAAGACAAAAGGCGCGAAGGCTTATGCCTTCGCGCCCAATCTCGTTCCTTAAATCCGAATCTACGGCTGGCTGCCCGCAAGTCCCAGCAGATCCAACTCGGTCGGCTCGCTGGCTTCCGAATTGCTGCGCGGCTGCAGATACTTGCCTGAGTACTTCTCGAACACCACAATGTGTAGCACCGGCTGGCGCTCCTCGATTGGATCCACCATTCCGTTCTGCTGCAGAGGCTGCAGATAACCTCGGATCCACTGGTACTGCGTCGTGGTCAGCCCACGGCGCGACAGGTCAACGGCCACGCCCGCCAAGTGGGTGGAGGCGGTGTCACCGGTTGCCGGCGCAGCAAATCGATTGTGCCGGCGCAACCAAGCCTGCTGGTCGGCAGTACGTACTAGCGAGTTCACCTGCAGGGGAGTGTGGAACGCCTCAAAGTACGCCTGGCTGAAGTCGTGCAGAAAATCGAGCGTCCACTGACGGCAGTAGCGCCGTGTGTCCAAAAGGTTGTCGGCAATTTTCAGAGCCTCGGTCTCGTTGACAAGCACTAGGTCGTTCGCTAGTTCCGACTGCACCAGTTCGTACTCGTTGTTCATCCGAGGAACCTGCGACTTGTCCAGTTGCGCGTTCTGCTCGACCAGTTTGTCGTGCGATCCCGGAAACATCGGCGTCCACTTGGTGTAATACGAACGGTGCTTGCTGGAACGCGCGGTCGCGCTGGAGGACGCACTCTTGGAGGTCTTATGGTGGGTCTTGCTGGATTGGGTGCTTTGCACCGCAGCCATCGACGAGGCGCTGAGAAGCAATGCGGCGAGTATCGGCATGAATGTCCGCCACGGACCGCCGGCACGTGGTTGGCCCGGAATGATGGATTGGCCGGAAAACAATGATTCTTGCTCGCTTCGTACTTTCATAGTTAGCATCAGGCGAAATGGTGAATACGTACGTCTTTATTTATGACTCTCGCATTAAAACACATCGACCCCACCGCCACCAAGTATTGCGGCACGTAAAATCTACCGCTAAAGTGGCATGTCGGTGAAAACCACCTAACAACCTATATTTTCAATAGATTAGCGGAGTCTAAATGCCGCGGAACAGGATCTCGGTCATGGTGCAATCGTCACTCAACGGAGTGGCCCCCCGAAATGCCGTCACCGCCCGTTCAATTCCCTCGAACCCGCCCGGGCAGCACTTCTCCAGCCGGTCGTTGCCGAAGAACTCTCCCGTCGCATCTTCCGCCTCAGTCACGCCGTCCGTCACCACCACAACGCGGTCACCCGGCTTCAATTGGTGCTTTGCCGACTGGAACTGGGCAAACGGAATCAGCCCCACCGGCAGGTTGCCGTCTTCCAGTTTTATGACCTTTTCACCCGACACGACGACGGGCGGCACGTGTCCGCAATTCATCAGCTCCATCTCTCCGCTGGGAGAGATACGGGCAATCACCAGCGTCGCATACTTCTGCCCGCCAATCTTCTCGAACAGGAAGCGGTTCACCGTCCCGATCATCTCCGACAGCTCCGCATCTTCCGCAAGGTGCGAATACAGCATCCCTTGGAGAATCGACGCCACCACCGCCGCTGACACTCCCTTGCCCGACACGTCGGCCACGATGAGCGAGAGCCCCTTCCCCGTATGTACCAGGTCGAAGAAGTCTCCCCCGATGTCTTTGCAGGCATAACTGACGGCACTGACCTTGGCGTAGGGAACTTCCGGCACCGTCACGGTCATCAGGCGCTGCTGGATCTCCGCCGCGATCTGCATCTCCTGCTGCACCCGGCGCGCGACTTCTTCCGCCTCCACCAGCGCGGCATTTTCCACCAGGGCCGCTGCCCCGCTGGCGATGTTGCGCAAAATGTCCTGGCTTACTGAGGTCAGCTTGCCGGCCAGGAAGTGCGAATCCAGGTACATCACGCCCAGCAGGTCGGCCGCGCTCGGCTTGGCTGTCTCCGCTGGCTTTCCCTGAATCCCGGTTCGTCTCAGCGGAATGCAGATGATGCTCTTCAGGTTCTGTGCCACCACGCTTTCGCGGTTCAGGAATTGCTCGGCCTGCGACGTATCGGTCACCAGGAACTCGGAATTGCTGCTCGCCGCATCCCGCAGCGCCGACTTCGAGATTGTGCTGTCGTCGTAAATCTTCTCGCCCGTCTTGTTCCGTCCGGCGGTCATAATAAACTCGCCGGTGTTCACGTCGCGCAGAAACACGAATCCCCGTTCCGCCTTCGTCAGTCCCAGTGAAAACTCCAGCAGCGTATGCAGAACGTCGTCCAGCACGTTGGCCGAGTTCAGCTTCCGCGCCGCATCCAGGAACTTGTTGAGCAGTTCCAGGTCCGAGCCCGAGCCCGTCGACGGTTTCCACGACGACAACTGGCTCATGAACTGCTGCGCGATACTGGAATCGCTGCGGTCGGGATTGAACAGCGCGAACGAAGCTCCTTGCACCCCGAACTCCAGCCGATCGTTGCGCATCAGCCGGCGTCGCGTAGTCCGCTCGTTGTTGACGAAAGTACCCTGCCGGCTGTTGTTGTCCTCGAGGTAGATGCCATCCACCTCTCGCGTGAACACCGCGTGCTCGCGCGACACCCTCGGATCGGTCAGCACCAGGTCGCGGTCCTTCAACCGCCCCACCGTGAACGGAAAGTGGTCCAGCACGATTTTGCGGCGGTCGGTCCCCTCCACCAGCACCAACGTCAGCGGATCGCTGCCTGTCGTCAGGTCAACTTTCCGCACCCACATTCCAGTTGCACCCATATTCGGGTCTTCCTCCTGCTCGCCGCCCTGCAATCTTTACCAGATTCGCGCTTGAGACTATATTCCAGACGCAGCCGAATCATCTTAGTATAGCCGTCAACTTCACGATGCCAATTCGCAATCGCTCAGCCATCCTGTTGCCGCTGTCGTTCGCCATCGCCGGCATTCTGTCAGCCCAAGCCGGCACTCCGACCCGCATGAGCGGATTCTCCCCGGTCCACGCCGCGGCAGAAGCCAGCTTGGAATCGCAGTTCCAGTCAGCCATCTCCACCGACCGCATTCGCGACTACCACCGCTATTTCACCGCGATGCCTCACCCCGCCGGCACCCCAGCTGACTACGAAGTCGCCCGCCACATCGCCAACGAATGGAAGCAGCAGGGCCTGGAAGATGTCGTCATCCGCCAATACGACGTGCTCGGGACGCTGCCCGTTTCCACCATGCTCGAGATGGTAGCGCCCAAGAAATATACTGCCATCCTGCGCGAGCAACCTTACGACGTCGATCCCGACACCAAGAACCACGCCGTCACTTCCGCCTGGATCGGCTTCTCTGCCAGCGGCGAAGTCACTGCGCCCGTCGTGTACGCCCACAGCGGCAATCCCGAAGATTATGAAGTCCTGCGCCAGCACGGCATCGACGTCAAGGGCAAGATCGTTCTCGTGCGCTACTCCAACCCGTACAGCTACCGCGGATTCAAGGCTCTCACCGCGCAGCGCATGGGCGCCGCCGCACTCCTTATCTACTCCGACCCCGCCGAGGACGGCTACAAAAAGGGCGACGTCTTCCCCAACGGCCCCTGGGGTCCCGAATCCCACATTCAGCGTGGCGCCATCACCTACGACTTCATGGTTCCCGGCGACCCGCTTACGCCCGGATGGGCCTCGCTACCCGGCGCCAAGCGCATTGCCGAAAGTGAAGCCGTCTCCCTGCCGCATCTCATCGCGCTGCCGTTGTCATGGCGCGACGCCCAGCCGCTCCTCGAAAACATGGACGGCCCCGTCGCCCCCAAAGACTGGCAGGGCGGACTGCCCATCACCTATCGGCTCACCGGCTCGGTCACCGCCCATCTCAAGGTCGAGATGGACAACTCTACCCAGCCCTACTACGTCGTCGAAGCTCGCATCAAGGGCAGCGAGTTGCCCGACGAGTGGGTGCTGCTCGGCAATCACCACGACGCCTGGGTGTACGGCGGCGTTGACCCTTCCAGCGGAACCGCCTCGATGATGGAGATGACACGCGCCTTCGGCGGCCTGCTCAAGCAGGGCGTCCGCCCGCGACGCACCCTGGTCTTTTGCAGTTGGGACGGCGAAGAGGTCGGCCTCACCGGCTCGACAGAATGGGGCGAGCAGTTCGCCGACGAGCTGCGCACCAAGCTCGTCGCCTATCTCAACGTCGATTCCTCCGCCGCCGGCCCCAACTTCCACGGCGGGGCCTCCGGCTCACTCGCGCCGCTTCTTGTCGAAATCAGCCGGTCGATTCAAAATCCCGGCGGAGGTTCGCTGCACGATGCCTGGCTGAAAACCACCGCCGCCGAGCGCGCGGAGGAGCACAACACCCAGCCCGTCAGTGATGCCAACGTCGTCAACACCCGCATCGGCAGCGGCTCCGACCATACCGTCTTCCTGAACTTCCTCGGACGGCCAGTCATCACCCTCGAGTTCGACGGCCCCTACGGCGTCTATCACTCCATGTACGACGACTTCTACTGGATGAACCACTTTGGCGATCCCGGTTATCGCTACCACGCCGCCATGTCGCAACTCTGGGGAGTTACGGCTCTCCGCCTCGCGCAGGCCGACGTCCTCCCGCTCGACTTCCAGTTCTACGGCGACACCATCAATCAGTTCCTCACCGAACTCGAGGAGAACAAGAAGTACGACGCCGCCAAGCTCAACCTCGCCGCCGCGCACAAAGCCGCCAAGGAATTAGAAGCCGCTTCGGCCCGCACCGAATCACTGCTCAAGCCTGCCATTGCCGCCGGTAAGCTCACGTCGTCGCGGGCGGCGTCGGTGAACCAGCTCCTGATGCAGGGCGAAGCCAACTTCATTCTTCCCGAAGGCATCCCCGGACGCCCATGGTTCAAGCACATCCTCTATAGCGCTCGCTATACCTATGCGCACCTCGAACTGCCCGCCATCACAGAGGCGGTTGAATCGGGCAACTGGCTTGAAGCCCAACACCAGACTGAAGTCCTCGTGAAGGCACTCCGCGCGGAAACTACGCTGATGCAGCAGGCCAACGTCGCGCTCCAGATAAAATAAGTTTGGGCGACCCGTCCTTTCCCATCTTTTGGGAAAAGACGGAGGCCATGACCTTCACTCGCAGGCGGGATTGAGGCATGCGCCCCGACATCTGCCCGGTCCTGTCGTACACTGTCAAGCAAATCGCGTTTTGCGTTACGCGGCTGCATGCCAACTAGGAGATTCATCTTGAAACCCGCATATCGAATCCCGTTCTACGCCCTCGCCCTTTTTCTCTTTTTGCAATTGGCCATTGCGCAGGTCCCGCAATTCACGCCATTTAGCGCCGACATGCAAATGACCTCCACCAGCAACCGCGGCCCTAGCGACATGACCGGCAAACTGTTCGTCGGTAACGGTCACATGCGCATGAACATGGACATGCAGGGTCATGAGACCGCCATGATCACCGACTTCGCCACCAAAACGGTTGACGTCCTCATGATTCAACCCAAGATGTACATGGAGCACAAAATGGGCCAGATGCCCGGCCGTGGTCCTGGCCGTTCCACCGAGAATCTCAAGCCCTTCGACCCCGAAAATCCCTGCGCCAACCAGCCCGACATCACTTGCAAGAAGATCGGTGAAGACACCGTCAGCGGCCGCAACTGCGAGCACTGGGAGATCACCGACAAGAACGGCAAGGTCGCCAACGTCTGGATCGACCTCAAACTCCACTTCCCCGTCAAAACGGTTACCCAGGATGGCAGCATCCTGCTCACCAACATCAAAGAAGGCGAGCCCGACGCCAGCCTCTTCAAGATTCCTGCCGACTTTCAAAAGATGGACATGGGCGGCATGATGCCTCCGGGCATGGGCCGCCCGCCGAATAATTAAGCCCTCTTCCTCCACAGCTTCGGGTCCTGCACCCTTATCGTCCGGTTCTGAGGACGAGCGGTGGCTCCACGCCTTGGGTGCATCCCTGAGCACCCCCTTCCTATTTCGAGAAAAATCGATAACCTAAAGGACTTATCTCTACTTTTTCTCTTGCTACAAAATCGTTTTTGTTGTTCCATAGCGTGTTGTGCACTCTGCTCAGTTGGCCATCTAGGAGTCAACATGGACCGCAGAAAGTTCCTCAGCGTCTCGGCCACTGGTATGGCCTTTACGCTGTTGTCGAAGCCGTCGCTCCTCGCCTCGCCTCTCCCCCTTGATTTCGAGACCAAGTTCCAAGCCGATTACCTTCCCTTCGCTCCCGGAGTTCCACCCGAGCCGTATCAGTTCCCGAAGAACTTCCTATGGGGATCCGCCACCGCAGCTTATCAAGTCGAAGGCGCGTGGCAGGCTGACGGCAAGGGGCCGTCCATCTGGGACACCTACGCCCACACTGTC
This sequence comes from uncultured Acidobacteriaceae bacterium, assembly GCA_963751155.1. Classification (GTDB taxonomy): domain Bacteria; phylum Acidobacteriota; class Terriglobia; order Terriglobales; family Acidobacteriaceae; genus DASRAA01. Next base: position 59,982 of record CAVVTL010000015.1, read on the forward strand.
GGCAAGATCAAGGGCGCGGCCACCGGCGACATCGCCTGCGACTCCTACCACCGCTACAAAGAGGATGTCGCAATTTTGAAACAGCTCAACTTGGGCAGCTATCGCTTTTCGATAAGTTGGCCACGCATCCAGGCCAACGGCACCGGCCCCGCCAATCCCAAGGGCCTCGACTACTACAAGCGCGTGCTCGATGAACTCCAGCAGGCCAATATCCGTCCGCTTGTCACCATGTATCACTGGGACCTGCCGCAGGCGCTCGAAGACAAGGGCGGCTGGCCAAACCGCGACACTGCGGGATACTTCGCCGACTACGCCAACATTCTGGTCAAGGCCTTGGGCGACCGCGTCAACGCCTGGTGCATTTTCAACGAGCCCAACATTTTCACCTGGCTTGGCTACGGCATCGGCATCCACGCCCCCGGCCGAACCAATTGGACGGACTTCATGAAGTCCACGCACGTCGTATTACTCGCGCAGGGCCACGCCTTCCGCGCCATCAAAGCAGCGACGCCGAAAGCCGAAGCGAGTTCAGCCATCACCATGGCTGACTGCATTCCCCGTTCCAACTCCGACGCGGACCGGGCCGCGACTGCGGGGTACGAGGCTTACCGCAATTACTGGTTCCTCGATCCCGCACTCAAGGGCGAATACCCCAAACCGTTGGCGACGGAGAAGCTATTGGCATCGATGGACGTGCGTCCCGGCGACATGGAAATCATCAAGGTTCCGCTGGACTACCTCGCCATCAACTATTACGACCGCGCCATCTGCTTTGCTTCGCCAGAAGCGCCGGCGGGTTTCGACACCCAACAGGGCGATCAAGGCCCCAGGACCGAAAATGGATGGGAGGTCTGGCCTGACGGTTACTACAACCTGCTCACAAAGGTGAACGACCGGTACAAACCCAAGGCGATCGAAGTCACCGAAAACGGTTGCTCCTACGGCGACGTTCCTGACGAAAAAGGCGTCGTCCCCGACGATCGCCGCATCGCCTTCTTCCGCGGCTACATCGGCGCGGTCGCTAAGGCGCACAAGGCCGGCGTGCCCATTCGCGCCTACCATGCCTGGAGTTTGATGGACAACTACGAGTGGTCGGAAGGCTACTCGCAGCGCTTCGGCTTCGTCTTCGTCGATTTCCGCACCCTGAAACGCACGGTCAAGGAATCCGGCAACTGGTACGCCAAACTCGCCGCTACCGGCAAGTTGAGTTAGTCCTCCTGATGGGTGGCTCCTGTGCTCGCCCCTCGCCGCACGCGAGGGGCGTTTTTTCACTCCCGAACACCGTGCAGCGCTATACTTGTCGCATCGAGCAGAAGGCAACTGCGATTGCAGACAGCGCAAGGAGGCCATCATGACGCGCCTGCCGATCCCCGTAATTCTCCTCCTGCTTCCCTTCGTATCTCTGTCAATCTTCGCGCAACAAAATCAGACAGCCCGCATATGCGTCTATGGAAGCGATACCCGCTATGCCAGCACTCTCGCAGGCCAAGTGAATTACAGCCCGCAGGCTCGTTATGAGCGCGACTTGGTTGTGAAATATCTGAACCAGGTTAAGGCTCCCGCGGACGCTCGCTTGCTGCTCGAAGCTGTTGCATTGACGACGCAGAATCGGGACGGGATCCGGGGTGAAGCGGACGCGAACGGCTGTCTGTATTTGGTCGCAGTAAGCCTGCGCACGGTCGGCCTCGGGAGTTCCGCTGCGATCGACCAACCAGTTTACGAAGGATACGGAGCGAGCGTTAATCCGCCCGTTGCGTCCCAGGATGCGCCACTGGCTGTCGTGATCATGTACCACAAGTCGCCGCATCTGTGGGTCTCGTATGGTTATGGCAATTACGGCCAATTCAAGTGGACTGCGAACGACGTCGCCACCGAAGTCCGTAAAACCATTCTCAAGAATCCGACGCATTGAGGTTGCAACTCGTAAATTGCTGTTGCACATCCCCCATGTGACCCGCGTCCTAGCCAACGTTCCGCAATCGCGCTAACGTTACTCTTGATGGAGGTCCCACTATGCCTGACTCCCCCTTCAAGTTCGCTTTCGATGCCATCTACTACCACGTGAAAGACATGGACAAGGCCATCGCGTTCTATCGTGACGTCCTCGGCTTCCCGCTCAAGTCGCGCGATTACGTCACCCGCTTCGAAGTGGACGGCGTGCTCTTCGAACTCGTCCCCGCGCACGAGGGCGAGACCATCGCGGGCCCTGGCAACGCCCGCCTCAGCCTCGGCGTCAAAGACATTCAGGCGGCAGTCAACTACCTTGCGTCGAAAGGCGTAGAAGCCACGCTGCCCAAGCCCGAAGTCGGCGGCATCCTTTCGCTCTTCCACGATCCCGATGGCAACGAACTCTGCCTGTGGCAGAGCACCTAGCTCGCAGGGTGCCCCACCTTTCTCGCCTTCTTTTTTTGGCGAGAGGGTGGGATCGCCCGAGTGAGCCACACTCACCCGATTTTGCGGCCGTGGGATTGTTGCATCGAAACTCGAACCTTGAAACTCGAAACGGTCTTTGCTTTTCAATAACATAGCCCTGTGACCCGCACCCCGTTCGATGTGTCAAATCTCCGCTGAACTGCCATTTCCTCCCGTTTGGCCTAACTTGGTTGGCCGCACTCTGCGCGCCCGATAGTCTGTAACTGTCCCAAGGTGTGCCAATTACCCTTATGTGGGGTCAGGGCCGCCAATCATTTCCCGCGAGGCGTAAATGCATAAACCCATCAAGTACGTTGAAAAGGCCGTCACCGTTGCCGCCAAGGGCGCATGGGCGGTATTCGACAAACTGAACAGTATTAATCAGAATCCTTCGTTTACGCCCAAGTGGTCTGATAAGCCACTGCTGAAGTCCTACCAGAAATCCAAGCCCCCGCTCGGCTGGCCCCGCACCACCGATTCGCTCTGCCCCAAGTGCGTGCCTGAAATCCGCCAGCAGATCATCGACGGCAAGCTGCCCATCGAAGTGCTGATGAACGAGAAGGCCGGCGAAATCAAGGCGCAGATTATCGAGCGCGACGGCAAGATCCTGATGGTGAAAGATTGCCCCGAGCACGGCCACTTTGAAGACGTGATGGCCATGGACACCGCCTTCTTCAAGCACCTCGAAGAAGTCTTCCCCGGCCGCGACATCCGCGCGCACAATGACGAGAAGCTCCACCACCACGGCAGCAGCACCGTGCTGCACGGCCGCGGATCGGTGCTGACCATCGATCTCACCAACCGCTGCAACATGATGTGCGATCCCTGTTTCATGGACGCCAACCAGGTCGGCTTCGTCCACGAACTCACGTGGGAAGAAATCAAGACCATGTTGGATAACGCCATCACCATCAAGCCGCGCCGCCAGATGTCGGTACAATTCTCCGGCGGCGAGCCCACGCTTTCGCCGTACTTCCTTGACGCGGTCGCTTACTCGCGCAAGGTTGGCTACAACAGCGTGCAGGCCGCGACCAACGGCATCGAGTTCGCCAAGAGCCCCGAGTTCGCCAAGCAGGCCTTTGAAGCCGGTCTCCGCTACGCCTACCTGCAGTTCGACGGCATCGGCAACGCGGCCAACTCGCACCGCCTCGTCGGCAATCTGTTCGACGTGAAGTTGCAGGCCATTGAAAACCTGCACGCCGCCGGTGTGGACATCGTCCCGGTGGTCACCATCGTCAACGATCTCAACAACGAGCAGGTCGGACGCATCATTCAGTTCGCGCTCGACAATCCGAAGCGTATTTCGTTCCTGTCGTTCCAGCCGGTATCGTTCACCGGACGCGACGAGGCCATCACCGACGAGCGCCGTCACGCGCAGCGCTACACGCTGTCGCATCTTGCGCACGACGTCAAGAACCAGACCGGACTGGGCGAGCCCACCCGCGACTGGTTCCCCATCTCGTTCATGAGCACCTTCTCCGACTGGGCCGACCTGGTTCACGGCCCTGACAAGGACTGGGGCGCGCTGAGCTGTGGTTGCCACCCGAACTGCGGCGTCGGCATGGCCGTCATGATCGACAAGGAAACCAAGGAAGCCGTTCCCGTCACCGCGTTCCTCAACGGCGACACCATTGCCAAAGACATCGCCAAGGTCAACGACGCGGCCCGCGGCAAGTGGATGTCCATCGCCGGCATGACGCTCGCGCTCTTGAAGAACTACGACCCCTTCAAGTCGCCCAAGCACTTCCAGTTCACCGATCTGTTGAAGAAATTCGACAAGACCTTCGGCGCCACCGGCAAAGACTACGGCAAGGTCAGCGGCGACCGCACCGAGACCGACATCGAGAAGCGCCGTCGCGATCGCTGGAATTTCCTGTTCATCGCCGGCATGTGGTTCCAGGACCTGTTCAACTACGACTTCCGCCGTACCGAGCAGTGCATCATCCCCTACGCCACGCAGGAAGGCGAGATCAGCTTCTGCGCTTACAACACCGGCGTGGGCTGGCGCAACATCGTCGAGAAGATGCACATGACCGCGACTCTCACCAAGTGGTACGAGGAGCACGGCCGTCACGAGATCTTCGCCGGTAACAAGAAGGTGAGCCTCGCCACCACCGACCACACCCTCAAGCTGGTGCAGGAACACGTTGACGCCGAAGCCAACCACACGCTCGACGATCTCGGCATCGCCAAGAACGCCCGTCAGGAAAAGTTCAAGGCGCGCGACGAGAAGATCAAGCAGGAAGCCGAAAACGCCCGCATGCTCGCGCTCTACAAAGAGCACGTGCTCGGCGAGAAACTTCCCGAGGACAAGGGTGGCTTCGTTCCGCTAGGCAGCATCGGCGGCATCAAGCCCGCTCCTGCCAAGGAAGTAGCCGAACCCGCCTTCGGCGACTAGCAGAAATTAGCGAGTAGCAACGAGATGGGTGCCCCGTTCAAGCGAAGCTTGAGCGGGGTTTTTCGTTTCATCCAACGATGAATCCTGTTGTCGCCCTTCAAAGCGTCGAGATCTGCGTCACCGGAATCTTCCGCAACTTCGCTTGCTGCAGGAAATGATCCGTAACGTCATCTGCTCCGCGCGATTTTTCGTCCCAGATGACGAGCGCCATCACATCCGTTCCCAACTGCTTCGCCACATCTTGTGCCCGATCCAGTAGCTTGAGGTTTGTTTCCAGATACCCTTCTTGTCCGTCAGGAACCTTGAGCACTTCGACCTTCGAACCCTTCATCGCCTCGTCGAAAAGCTCTCCCCAAGTCCCCGGACGGTCCGCTACTGACGATTTGCGAAACTCCGCCGGTTCCGCTCCCAGCACGATGTAGCGTTTAACGTGCCGTTGGTCGGCCACTTGCAGCGCCAGCAAGTCGGCCCCGCACGCTCCCGAACACACCAGAGCGCTCGCCTTCTCGCGCCCAAAAAAATCCCCGATCTTCTGCCGCACCGCATCAACGTTCGCCGCAGGAAATCGCACGGCCGCCGCGTCAGGAGCATCCACGCGACGACCGGCAGCCACCACAACCGGGCCCTTCACTGATGCTTCGGCGGGAAGAATATCCGCCAATTTCCATGCCATTACAAGTCCCCCCAATGTGCCCATCAATGTTCGCCGATTCATGACATGAGTGCTCCGTTTACTGCACAAATTTCCCGTCAGGCCAGCGATGCTAGCATCACCGGAGCGTCACGGTACGCGACCAGATACTCGCCTAAAATACCAAGAAATACGCATGCTGGCACTCTGCCAGCAGCACCTGCGAGGCGAGAAGGCCAGCCACAAACGCACACTTGTTTCGGAGCAATAACTTGATGGTCTTCTCTTTCCGACGGCACTCTGTCTAACCACAGGTCACGTCACCGATTGACCGAGGGACACCAGAGCACTCCTGGGTTTTCGCCGGGTAACGCGAATTAGGGCTTTTTTTTGTGGCCCACTTAGTCCAAAATCCCTAGCCAGGAGCCGATCATGAAAATACCTTCGCAACCCGAACTTTCCCGTCGCCAGCTACTTCGCACCGGGCCTGACCGCCACCGCCGCCGCGTTTCTGACCAGCGGCCTTGATCTCACCTTCCCATCCGCCGCGCATGCACAATCGAAGCTCACCCCGGACGCCGCGCTCGCCGAGCTGATGGAGGGCAACAAGCGGTTCACATCCGGAAAGATGACCGCATACGAGCACGACCTCGTCATCCTGAAACAGCACACCGAGGAGAAGCAGGAACCCTTCGCCGCCGTGCTTTCCTGCGCCGATTCGCGCGTCCCCGTCGAACTCGTCTTCGACCAGACCATCGGGCACATCTTTGTGACCCGCGTCGCCGGCAACTTCATCACCCCGGAGATCATCGGCAGCCTCGAATACGGCGCCGCCGTGCTCGGCACGAAGGTGATTCTCGTGATGGGCCACTCCAATTGCGGCGCTGTGAAGGCCACTATGCAGGGCAAGGAAGTTCCCGGACAAATCAGTTCGCTCTTTCCCCACATCCAGCCCGGAGTCGATCAAGGCGGCCACGATCTCGCTGCCGCCACCAAGGCCAACGCCGCAGTCCAAGCCAAGCTGTTGAGCGAATCGTCCACCGTGATCGCCGGCATGGTAAAGGCGGGAACCGTGAAGGTCGCGGCAGGCTACTACGACCTCGGCACCGGATCCGTCACCCTGCTGTAGTAAGTCGCGGGTACCCCATTCAAGGACGCGAAGCGGCCTTGAGTGGGGGTTTTCGTCCTGCCTAACGATGACTCGGGTGCCCCATCCTTTCCCTGCCTTTGGGAAAGGGTGGGAGTCAATATCCGCGACCGGAGAATCCTCGCACTCCAGTCCGCATCCGAACATCCGCCATTGCAATCAAACTCCATAAGACTAATTCGGAGCCCCTCATGCAACCCACTCTCGCTGATTCCCTCGCCCTTCTCTCGCGTGCTCCCGCCACCTTTAACGCGCAACTGCGCGATCTCCCAGCCGCCTTCGCCCACGCCAACGAAGGCGCCGACTCCTGGACCCCCATTGACATCGTCGGCCACCTCATCAGCGGAGAGCGCACCGACTGGCTCCCCCGCGCCCGCATCATTCTTCAATACGGCGAAAGCCGGACCTTCGACCCCTTCAACATGCAGGGACATCTTCGTGAAATCGAAGGCAAGTCACTCAATCAATTGTTAGATGAGTTCGCTCAGTTCCGTGCCAGCAACGTCTTCGAACTCCGCGCCTGGAAACTCCAACCCGCCGACCTCGGCAAGCGCGGAGTGCATCCCTCCCAAGGCGTTGTGACACTCTCCCAGTTGCTGGCCACGTGGGCGGCTCACGACCTCACCCACCTCCACCAGCTCTCCCGTATTCTGGCGGACCAGTACCGCGACGCCGTCGGCTCCTGGAGCAAATTCCTCGGCGTCCTCCACTGTAAGGGCCACAGTTCGACGGACTGATGCGATAATCGGCATTCCGCCCGGGGCCTTTCCGGTTGGAATCACCAAGGTTCGCCGCGGCTCGGTGTCTTCTCCCTCTGCTATCCTCAGAGCCGGAGATATCGCGTTGTCCAGGCAACTCAGGCCAAGCTGTCTTTCAAGATTCGCTCTCGGCCTGCTCGCCTTCGCGGTTTCCGCCATCCCAGCCACCGCTGCTTCAACGGATCCTTCCTACGTCGGCAACGAAGCCTGCGCTCGCTGCCACGCCGCCATCTTCGACTCCTACCGGCAAACCGCCATGGCCCACGCCAGCGGCCCCGCGACCGAAAATCTCATCGCCGGCGACTTTGTGCACAAAAAGTCAGGTGTCGCCTACCGCGTCTACCAGGAAAACGGCAAGGTGTGGCTCAGCTTCGACCGGCCCGGCGACCCACTCATGCACGGCAAACGGGAGCTGCTGTACTACATCGGCCAGGGACGCCGCGGCCGCACTTACCTGTTTTCCGTCGATGGCTTCGTCTTCGAGTCGCCCGTAAACTGGTACACCGACCAGCACATGTGGGACATGGCGCCCGCCTATCACAATGCAACCGAAGCCCCGATGAATCTCCCCGCGGTTATGTCGTGCCTCGACTGTCACGTCAGCGGACTTCGGCCTCCCATCAACGGCACCGAGAACCGTTACCAGACTCCCTTGTTTACGCAGTCGGGCGTAAGTTGCGAGCGCTGTCACGGGCCCGCGTCAGCCCACGTCACGGGCGGAGCCATCGTCAACCCGGCCAAGCTCTCTCCCAACCGCCGCGATGCCGTCTGCATGCAGTGTCATCTCGAGGGCAATGCCGCTATCGAGCAGCCCGGCAAGCACCTTTATGAATACCGCCCCGGCGACGACCTCTCCGATTACGTCCGCTACTACGTCAAGGTCAACGAGACTACGGGCCGGCTAGGCGCTAACAGCCAGTTCGAAGCCCTCTCCGAGAGCGTGTGCAAGAAGAAGTCGGGCGACGCTATGTCGTGCACCAGTTGTCACAATCCCCATCGCTCCACGCCGCTCGCCGAGCGCGTGGCATTCTATCGCGCGAAGTGCCTTGCTTGTCACGGAGCCGCTTTCGGCGAGAAGCACCACGCCAGTCAACCCGACTGCACCTCTTGCCACATGCCCGCCAACCCCAGCTCCGACGTCGCTCATACCGAGGTCACCGACCACCGCATTCCGCGCCGGCCCACCTCCGTTCCCGTGCTGGAAACCGCGCACCCGAATACTTTGCCCACTGCGCCCCACCTGCTCCCCTTTCCTGACACGCCTACCGCCGAACAGGACCTGCGCGACAAGGCCCTGGCATGGGAAACCCTGGCGGAAACCGGCAATGACGCCGCCAAGCCGGCCGAACAACTCCTTCGCAAGGCCCTCGCCGAGTCACCCAACGACCCTGCGCTTCTGTCAGCCCTGGGGTACGTCGAGCAGAAACAGGGTCATACCAATGAGTCGCTCGAACTCTACCAGCGGGCGCTGGCGCGCGATCCCAATCTGATTGACGCCGCCACCAACCTCGGCGTTCTCGAAGCCAAGTCCGGCCGCATGCACGAAGCCGTCGCCCTTTGGGAAGGCGCCTTCCATCGTGATCCGGGAAAGAGCAGCGTCGGCATGAACCTCGCCCGCGCCTTTTGCAGCGCCGGACAAATCGACGCCGCCCGCGATTTCACGATGCGTGTCTTGGAATTCAATCCCGACCTCGACTCCGCCAAACACCTGTTGCATGGACTAAACGAAACCCCGCCCAAGTGCGGCATTTAGAAGGGTGCCCCGCCCTGTCGTCCGTCCTTAGGACGACAGGGTAGGCTCGACCTTACTCACGCGAACGGGTTCTCGTCCGCGCTACGCCCGTAAATCACCGGCACCGGAATATCCAGCATCCGCAGGTACACCGAAAGCTGTCCACGGTGGTGATACCAGTGGTTCAGCATGATCGTCCGCACGATGCCGGCACGCGGTACGGTAAAGACCGTCCGGCCGCCGGCCGTCATCGTCCATGGCGCCATGGCGGCCTCATCGGTCATCGAGCGCAGCCGTTTTTCGCCCTCGACTACCGCAGCCTCGAACCCCGTCAACACCGTATTGAGGCTGTCGGGCTGCTCCGGAACGAAATTCGCCTGTGACACATCGAAGCCGTCCCTCTGCGCAAGTGCCGAGACACGGTCCGGAATCTGCGCGATGTGCAACGCCAGTTGTCCCAGCGTCATCGACTTGCCGTGCGGCTTCCAGGTCAGCTTGTCGGCTGGAACTTTGCTCAGAATCCGCCGCGTGATCTCGACCTCCGCCAGGTACTCCCCGACCGTCGACTCCATCAGCTTGCGCGACTTCGCCGCCTCGCCCGAGCAGCACCCCGCCTTTGCGCCCTCGGTCTCATAGCGGTCGTGGTGCCGCACCCATGCCATCGCGTGCGGCGTCATGCCCTCCTCGTCACGGCCCTTCGGTGTCATATCTAGAAGGTTGTAGGTCGTCAGCAGAATGTCGAGTCCACGTCCGTAGGTCGAGTACGTGTGATAAATCTGCCCGTCACCGTCCTTGTAGAACACGCTGAGCCCGGGTCCCTCCTCCGACGGAAAGTCGATCGTGCCGTAGTTGTACGGATGCTTGCCCTGCTCCATGTCCGTCCTTCGTGAACGACACCTTGTAGTCGTAATTGAAGTCGCTCCCGAACGACGACACCCACGGAAAACGCCATCCCATACGCTTTTTGAACACCTCAATCTCCGGCGAGGTCGCCCGTGAGATCACTGCAAACGCCGCATCGCGCTGCTCGAGATGCACCCGCGCGCCGTCGAAGTTGTCCGCCAGGAACGAGCAGCTCGGGCAGCCCTGTTCCCATCCCGGACCAAGCATGAAGTGATACACCACCAACTGGCTTCGCCCTTTGAAGAGCTCTGTCAGCGCGACTTTCCCTGTCGGCCCTTCAAAGACGTAATCCTTCTCCACCTTCTCCCACGGCAGCTCGCGCCTCAGCTGGCTCAATTCATCACGCAGCCGGGTGAATTCTTTCTCTTTCTTCAGCAGCTCCTTCCGCGCTGCCAGCCATTCCGCCGGTGAAACCACTTTCGTATTTGTCGTTGCCGTCGCCATCGTCATCTCTCCTCGTTATGGATTGCGTGTTGTTGTCCCCGCGAAGCGCCCTCGCCAGCAGAGCTCCCGACCCGCCGGCCGAAATCGCGCCGCCTATCACCCACAAAGCCATTGCCGCGCACGCCGGACACATGGCTTTACTTCTTTCTCGCTTCCGCCCGCTGGCGGGCGCCTTCCAGCATGTGCGCCCATCCACCCGTCACTCCCTTGCGATGCTCTTCCTGAATCGCGCCGAACGCCCTGTGATGAAACTTGATCAGCGTCCCGCCGTCCACCTCGCTCAGTCGGTACTGAACGTTCGATACCACAGCGTAGGACATGAACAGCGGCCCCACGAACTCCAGCAGCGTCGACCGCTTGATCGCCTGCACGTTCCCCCAGAAATGCCCATTCCCGTCGCCCAGGTCGCGAAACCATCGTCCGCCCGGCCACGCCTCCAGCTTCATCGGAATCGGTGTGCCATCCGGCGCACTGTTCTGCGGCCCTAGCTGCTCCAGCAGCGCCTCGAATGTGTCCTCCAGACTGGCGTTCACATGTGTTTCCAGCGCCACGACCAAGGTCAAACTCTCAATCCCGGCCATCGCTTGCATCGTGCTCATACTTCCTCCTCGTTGCTTTTCTTTGGTTGATTCAGCTTTTCCAGGCTTATGGCTTCGGCCCGTTCCTTCACGCGAAGCAGTTGGTGACTCCAGAATTGCTCAAACGTCTTCGTCCACTCGTACAGTGGCCGTATTGCCTCGGCATTCGTCCGATACATCATGTGCCTGCCATTCCGCCGCACCCTTACCAGTCCCACGTTCCTCAGAACTTTCAGGTGTTTCGAAACCGAGGGCTGTTCCATCCTCAGTGCGATTACGATGTCGTTCACCGAGCGTTCTTCATCGGCCAGGTGAATCAGGATCGCTCGCCGCCGAGGTTCCGCCACCGCATTGAACGCATCCGAAGTCGTCGCCGCTCTTGCCATGCGGGTGAATATATATTCCTATATAGGAATATGTCAAGACATTCGATCAAAAATTTTCGACACCCCGTAAACGACTGAAAGTACGGCTCGCTGGCTCCGACCCCGTCGCGCTACAATCGCTGCAACGTCCGTCATACCCGTGGGGAGATCGACTTGCGCATACTGATTCGCGTTGTCTTGCTTGTCGCCATCGTTGCATCAGCCTCCGCCCAGCAACCCGCCGCCGAACCCGCAAAATCGCCTTTCACATTCCAGGAAGTCATGATTCCCATGCGCGACGGCGTTCGCCTGCAGACCGTCATTCTCACCCCGGTCGACCAGAAGGGCCCGCTGCCCATTCTCTTTACGCGCACCCCATACGGCGTCCGAGACAAGGCTCCCGACAAAATGCCCGCGTCGATCAAAGAGCTCGCGCAAGACGGCTACATCTTCGTCTCCCAGAACCTGCGCGGCCGCTTCAAATCCGAGGGTGTCTTCAACCTGAGTTCCTACGTGGACCTAAAAGATCCCAAGGCCACCAACGAAACCACCGACGCTTACGACTCCATCGAGTGGCTGGTGAAGAATGTCCCCAACAACAACGGCAATGTCGGGATGTTCGGCGTCTCCTATTCCGGACTCACCGCCGCTCTGCCCCTGTTGCACCCGCATCCCGCGCTCAAAGCTGTTAGCGAACAGGCATCACCGGCCGACCAATGGATGAACGACGACGACCACCGCTACGGCGCTCTGCGCGAAAGCTACGACTTCGAATACGCCGTCATGGAGCAGGCCGACAAAGAAAAGAACACCCACTTCGACTTCGACACCTACGACACCTACGCGTGGTATCTCGAACTCGGTCCCCTCTCCAATATCAACGCCAAGTATCTTCACGGCTCCATTCCGTACTGGAACTCGACCGTCGATCATCCCGACTACGACGACTTCTGGAAGAAGGAAGCCTGGGTCAACCAGCTTCACTCCTCCACCGTGCCCAATCTCAACGTCGCCGGCTTCTGGGATCAGGAAGATCCTTGGGGCCCGTGGAAGATCTTTCGCAACGCCGAAGAGCACGATCCCAACCATGACAACTTCATAGTGGCCGGCCCGTGGTTTCACGGCCAGTGGCAGACCGAAAAGGCCGAGAGCATCGGCCTCGTGCAAAACGGTGGGCATAACACTTCCGTCGAGTTCCGCGAAAACATCGAAGCGCCCTTCTTCCGCTACTACCTTCACGGCGAGGGCCAGAAGCCCGCCTGGCAGGCCACCACGTTTCAGCCCGGCTCCAACTCGTGGCGCACCTATGCCACATGGCCGCCCGCCGAAGCCAAACCCACCAACCTCTATCTCCTCGCGGACGGCACGCTGTCGTTCACCGCTCCCGCCGCTCCTTCGCATGGCGCCCCCGGCTATCGCCAATACGTTTCCGATCCCGCCAATCCCGTGCCCTACCGCGACCGCCCCATATCTCCCACCTACCCTGGCGGTGACTGGCGTTTGTGGGAAGTCGCCGACCAGCGATTCGTCGACAACCGCCCCGACGTGCTGACCTATCTCGGCGCGCCTCTTGATCACGATCTCACCATCACCGGACCGCTGGCGGCCAAGCTCTTCGCCTCCACCTCGGGCACTGACAGCGATTTCGTCGTGAAGCTGATCGACGTCTACCCGCAGAACGCCCAGAAGAACGCCTGGAAGGACGACGACGGCCCCGCGCCCGGCGAATATGCAAAGTCGCTCAACGGCTACGAGCTACCCGTCGCCATGGAAGTTCGCCGCGGTCGCTACTTGAAGAGTTTCGAGAAACCCGAGGCGCTCAAAGCCAATACTCCCACAGCGTGGGACATCCCTCTCCGCGATCACGACTACGTCTTCCTCAAGGGCCATCGCATCATGGTCCAGATTCAATCCACGTGGTTCCCCGTGATCGATCGCAACCCGCAGAAGTTCGTGCCCAGCATCTATCAGGCCACCGCGGCCGATTTCGTCCCCGCGACCCAGCGCATTTACGCCACCCCCGCCATGCCCTCGCACCTGGTCTTACCCGTCATGCCCTAGTCTTCCTCTCAGGGTGCCCCAGGTTCGCGCGCGCTCTTTGCGCGCTAACCTGGGGATCACTGCACTCCGACCAGCGAACGTCGTAAATTCCCTCCATCCGGGTGTCCTAAGTACGCGACCTACCTCAAGAACATAGTCGTGTGGGTGCCCCAGAGCCTGCCCTGAGCGAAGTCGAAGGGTTCGCGCGCGTTCTATGCGCGATAACCTGGGGATCACTGCACTCGCCACCGCAATTGTTGTAATTTCCCTCCATGCCCGCGAGCCTCCGGCGACGCCACGAATCCAGACAGTCCCATTTCGTCGCCTTCAGTTGTTATCGTCGCCGGCCCAATTTCACGTGCACCGGACCCAGTGAAACGCGGACTGGTGAACGAGGCCAATGACTGGCGCTGGAGCAGCTTCCGCCATTATGCTTTCCGCGAGAAGGGCGTGGTCGAGATTGAGTCGGAATGGACGGCGAGACATCGTGAGTTGCAGGCGTCAGGCGGCGCGCCCCGAATATTCCTGCTGCCAGGCTAGCGTCCAAAACCGGGACGCGAATCTGGGTCCCCGGGGCGACTCCACGCTTCAATAACTTAGGGCCCATCGTCGTGGCGGGTCGGTTGCGTTATCGATTGTTGGCGAGGATAATTGAACCCAACAGGGGAACCCCGAACGCCTAACGAGGTCCATCACCATAGTGGTGATGCTTTGAACATGCACAGACACATTACAGACCGGGTGCAGGCGCCGCATTCCTTTCTGCTGTGTCTGGGACTTGCCTTGTTGTTGTTGACGGCCCCAACGCTGGCGCAAGACACCCCGACCCCGGTAGCGCGGCCCGCCACGATTGCTGCAACAGTAACCGACCCAAACGACGAGCCCGTTACAGGCGCCACCGTAGTTCTCGAAGGCCCCGGACCCAGCGACCGCGCTACCACCGTGGCGAACGAGAATGGATTCTTTGAATTCTCCGCTGTCCGGGCGGGAATCCCTTACCGAGTCACGATCGATGCCAAAGGATTCGCAGAATGGACCTCTCCCTCGATTGTGCTCGAGCCAAGCCAGTACAAAATCCTAACCGGCTGCAAACTCCAACTGGAAGCGGTACAGAGCAGCGTTAATGTTCATTACTCGTCGGTAGAGGTTGCTACCGAGCAGGTCGCAGCGCAAGAAAAGCAGCGCGTCTTGGGCGTGATTCCCAATTTCTATGTTACTTACGATCGCCATCCCGCGCCGCTCACTCCCAAGCTCAAGTTCCAGCTTGCCATGAAACTCACGATTGACCCAGTCACCATCATGGGAGTGGGGGCTGTTGCTGGCATACGCCAGGCGGTAGAGAGCCCAAACTTCCAGCAGGGCGCCGCGGGGTACGGCCAGCGGCTTGGAATCACTGCCGCCAACAGCTTTACCAGCATCATGATTGGCGGAGCGATCCTGCCGTCGCTACTGCACCAGGATCCACGTTACTTCTACCAGGGCACGGGAACAAACAGATCTCGCCTTTTCCACGCACTCTCCTACCCATTTATCTGCCCGGGAGACAACGGGCGGCTGCAGCCAAATTATTCAAGCCTGGGCGGCGACTTGATAGCGGCTGGCATTTCGAACGCCTATTATCCCCTGTCGGATCGCGGCGCAAGCCTCGTCCTCGGGAACTTCGCCATTAGTATCGCCGAACACGTTATGTACTCCTTGGCGCAGGAATTCCTTCTGCGCAGGTTTACGTCTAACGCCCAAAAATAGTCCCGTGAAGTATTGCCGTTCATTGCTTCTCCGTGGGTGGCCCCCAATTGCCTTCTGTTGGCAATTGTGGGAGCCCCAGAACTGAACTCTCTCCATGCCGCGTACCCCAGAGCCTGCCCTGAGCGAAGTCGAAGGGTTCGCGGCCCTCTTTTGGCCGCTAACCTGGGATCACTGCACTCACCACCGCGATTGTTGTAAATTCCGTCCATGCCAGCCAGTCTCCGGCGACGCCACCAATCCGGACAATCTCACTTCGTCACCTTCAGTTGTTATCGCCGACAACCCAATTTCAACAGCGCGGAAGTTTACGACTTATTCCCCGTCTGCCTGGAAGACATGCGCCGCCGTTTTGACCTGCGCATCTACGGCTACGTGGTGATGCCGGGTGCCCCAGGTTCGTGCGCGTTCTTTGCGCGCTAACCTGGGATCACTGCACTCGCCATCGCGATTGTTGTAAATTCCATCCATGGACGGCGAGAGATCGTGAGTTGCAGGCGTCAGGCGGCGCGCCCCGTATATTCCTGCTCCCAGGTTAGATGGAATGAGACGGACGCGAACCTGCGGCACCCGGCAATGCAGTTGCTTCCGATACCCAGCAATATGTGCAGGACCTCAAGGAAACAACGAGCTGTGGTAAAGGGGGCTGCGCGAGTCCACAGTGAATGCTGTGAAGTCCTAAATGCTAAGGGGGCGGGCCCGGGCAACGCCCCCGGTTAACCCAAAAGTCTCCCCGAGGGTGCCCCATTCAAGGGCGCGAAGCGACCTTGAATGGGGTTTTTCGTGTGTGTTCGCCGCGGGTGGCCCGGTGCCCCGGAGCCTGCCCTGAGCGAAGTCGAAGGGTTCGCTCAGGGCAGGCTCTGGGGCAACCGGCCGACCTCCGCGTTGCAGGAGGTGAACCTGTTACAACGAGAGCAGCGAACGAAACAATTCCGTGCTCGGGTTGCGGCGCGCGTGCGCTACCATAGGACGAAGGCGGAAGGAGTTTCATGGCAAGCGTGATCGTGAAAAATCCGGCTGTGCTCAGCGGCGAGCCGGTATTTCGTGGGACACGGGTTCCGTTCAAGGCGTTGACGGATTACCTGGAAGGCGGCGAGAGTCTGGCCGAGTTTCTCGAGCAGTATCCCAGCGTGACGCGCGAGGCGGCGATTGCGGCCCTGGAAGAGGCGCGGGACAGCCTCATGGCGCATCTGGGATGAAGGTACTGATCGACGAGTGCGCGCCCAAGGCACTGAAAATGGCGCTGGCGGCCAGCGGTTTCGACTGCACCACCGTGCAGGAAGCGGGATGGTCGGGGCAAGAAAACGGCGAACTGCTTGCCTTGGCCGACGCCAGTTTCGATGTGCTGGTGACCATTGACCTGAACCTGCGTTATCAGCAGAACCTTACGGGGCGCAAGATCGCGCTGCTGATCGTGCATGCGCGTTCAAATCGTGTCGTGGATTTGGAGCCGCACTTCCCGGCCTGCGTCCAGAAGTTGCGCACCCTTCAACCCGGCACGGTCGTCGAGGTGGGATCCTCGGAGTAGGCATCCGGGGAGAAGCGGCTGGCCCATCCCGTCAACTTATTGAGAGAAGCAAACTTACAGGAGATGGCGGCCCATCCCGGCTTCTTTTGCCTGGGCGGGGATCTTCGTCTCCACCACTCTGAACGTCAGGGTGATTGTCGATCCAGACGGTTGCCGTGGTGGCGCTTTTGCTTTTCACTCGCAACTGACCATCGTCTTTGTTCACCCATCACATTCAACCGTGACTAACTCGCTTGGCCCTTACCCCCAACTGGAGTACACTTCCGCCGGAAGGATGAGGGAGAGCTGTCTTCCATCGAGTTGGCAGCCGGACACTTCCCCCACCTCGATAGGCGGTTCGACCTGTGACTGCTTCCATTCGCTGTTCCGTTCGTGCTCATTCCACCCCCAAAGCCTCGCTTCGTCCCGCGAAAGTCCAGCCTAACTCCTTTGTTAAGAGGAATTTGCCTGTAACTCCTTTGGGCAGAGGATTTTACGAGCACACGCGCACCTATCTCCAATGGAATGAAGAATTTGCAAAAAAGGGGGGAAGGGGGTACCCCCTCCCACGGGGTGCCTTCATTCCCCGCAGGCGTCCCAAACCGGGAACTGCGCGTCCCCCTCGGAAGCCTCCTGCTTCCCGCCGCACTGCTCCGCTGTTATCCTCGTGCCCAGAACGATTCACCTCTTGGGGGACACCACATCATGGCTCACAACACATCAGCTCGATGGACCTTGCTGTCCGCCTTCGCGGCCGCGTCTGTACTGCTCTCACTCGCCGCTTCCGCACAGAACACCATCAACGCCCAGATCACCGGCGGTGGCGGCAACGGCAAGTGCACCTTTGAAGTCCGTGTTGACGGCGTTGCCAATGTGCAGATCCGCGGCAACCAGGGCTTCATCCAGACCAAGAGCGGCATGCCTGCGCAATGGGTCCGCCTCAAGTGCAACCAGCCCCTGCCCCGCAACCCCTACAACTTCCGCTTCGCCGGCGTCGACGGCCGCGGCAAGCAGTACATGCTGAAGGACCCGGCTCAGAACAACGGCGTGGCGGTCATTCGCATCGAAGATAACCGCAACGGAATGGAAGGCTACACCGGCGACATCTTCTGGAATGGCGGCAGCAACAGCGGCGGCAATTGGAATGGCGGCTGGTGGAACGACAACTGGAACGGCGGCGGGGGGTGGGGCAACGGTGGTAACAACGGCGGCAACTGGAATGGCGGCGGCAACAACGGAAACAATAATGGCAACTGGAACAACAACGTAGTGCCCAACTGCCAGAACACCATCCGCCGCAACATTCAGTCGCAGGTTGGCGGCGCCAACGTAAATTTCAACGGCTCCCCGCGCACCGGCAAGGCCGGTTCATTCGTGATGGTGGATGGTAACGGCAACGCCCGGGGCAACAACGGCAGGCAGGGCAACTTCAGCTATCACTGCTCTATGCACGCGGGGGGCAACGTCGCCGACTCCAACTTCAATTGGACGAACGGCAACCTGGGCATGCAGCCCCGTTAAACGGTCATCTCAAAAAGAATGGCGGAGCGTAATCGCTCCGCCATCAGTTGCGAGCTTTTCTAAACTGTTATCGCTTCAATATCGCGATGCAACCTGCTGGTGCTGCAGCTTCGGCTCTTCGTAGCCGTGCGCTTTCTGCCGCGCCGGAAGCTTCGGTGGCTTGTACGGAATCTCCTCGTACGGAATCCGGCTCAGAATGTCGGCGATGCAATTCAGTCTCGCCCGCTTCTTGTCGTCCGAAGGAACGATGTACCAGGGATTCTGTGCCGTGTCCGTCGCTGCCAGCATTGCATCCCGCGCCCGCGAATAGTCGTACCAGCGTCGATGCGACTCCAAATCCATCGGGCTCAGCTTCCACCGCTTCGACGTGTCTTCGATGCGCGCCAGGAACCGCCTGTGCTGCTCCTTCTCGCTCACTTCCAGCCAGTACTTCAGCAGGATGATTCCGTCGTTCACCAGCGACGCCTCGAAGTTGGGAGTGTTCTTGAGGAACTTCGTGTATGACGTCCTTGCTAGCAGAATCCCATCACGTGTTCCACGCCCGCGCGGTTGTACCAGCTTCGGTCAAAGATGACGATTTCGCCGCCCGCGGGAAGATGCTCGATGTAGCGCTGAAGATAGATCTGCGACTTCTGCCGCTCGGTCGGCGCCGGCAACGCCACCACGCGGAACACGCGCGGGCTGGTGCGCTCGGCCATGCGCTTGATAATTCCGCCCTTCCCCGCCGCATCTCGTCCCTCGAAGAGGATGACAACGCGCGCGCCCGTTGCCTTCGCCCACTCCTGCAGCTTTACCAGTTCGGTCTGCAGCTTGAACATCTCGCGCTCATAGTCCTTGTTCTTCATCTTGTCCGGAGCGGCCTTCCCTTCCGGCGCGACAAGCGGTGCTGCGATCGGTTTGTCCTTGCCCTTCTTCTTGGATCGTTTGGCCATAAGGCCTCCTGGAACTGCTGGAGCTACGCCCGAAACAACCGACGATTGTACGCCGCTGTGCGGAACTCTGCGGTGATTCGCATCGAGCTTTATGCGTCGCTATCCTGGAGGCCACTTCAGGTCGCGGCCGCCGAGCAGGTGCAGATGCAGATGAAACACCGACTGTCCGGACTTCGGACCGACGTTGTACACCGTGCGGTAACCCTCTTCAATACCGCGCTCCCGCCCGATCTTCGCGGCGATGAGCTGGCAGTAACCGAGGATTTCCGCGTCTTCCGGCGTCGCTTCCTTCAAGCCAATGATGTGCTTTTTGGGCACGATAAGCACATGCGTCGGAGCCTTGGGATTGATGTCTTCGAAGACGAATACTTTGTCGTCTTCGTAGACTTTGGTCGCCGAAATCTTGCCGGCGATGATTTTGCAGAAGAGGCAGTTGTCCATGGGTACTGCTCCTTTAGCGTTGCTGGTTGCGGCGCGCCAGCAGATAGGCGCGGATTAGCTGGTTGAGGTCGCCGTCGAGCACGCGATCCACGTCACCGATTTCTTCGCGCGTCCGCAGGTCTTTTACCATACGATACGGCTGCAGCACGTACGAGCGAATCTGCGAGCCGAAATCGATGTCGAGCTTGGAGTCCTCGACCTGTTTCGTCGCCGCTTTCTTCTTCTCGAGCTCATATTCATAGAGGCGCGAACGCAGGATGCTCATCGCCTTCTCTTTGTTCTTGTGCTGCGAGCGCTCGTTCTGGCAGGCGACGACGATGTTGGTGGGAATGTGCGTGATACGCACCGCAGAATCGGTGGTGTTGACGTGTTGCCCGCCCTTGCCGCCTGAACGGTAAGTATCAATGCGAATGTCGTCGGGCTTGATATCGATCTCAATGCTCTCGTCGATCTCGGGTGAAACATACACGCTGGCAAACGATGTGTGGCGTCGCTTGGCCTGATCGAAGGGCGAGATGCGCACGAGGCGGTGCACTCCGATTTCGCTGGTCAGCAGACCATAAGCATGTTCGCCGTTCACTCCAAACGTGGCCGACTTGATGCCCGCTTCCTCGCCCGGCTGATATTCGTACATCGAGGTCGAGAAGCCTTCGCGCTCGGCCCAGCGCAGATACATACGCATCAGCATCTCGGCCCAGTCCTGCGACTCGGTGCCGCCCGCGCCGGGGTGAATCGTAACGATGGCGCTACGTTCGTCGTTCGAGCCCGAGAGTAATGTCTCGATCTCGAGTTTGTCCACCAGCGCGCGAAGTGCGTCGATCTCGCGGCGAAGATCGGCGGATACGTTTTCGCCCTCCTGCGCCAGTTCAAAGTAGGCGGCGATGTCTCCCGAACGTCGAGCCAGTTCCGATTCGGTCGCGAGCCCTGTTTCGAGGCGCTTCTTCTCGCGCATCACCAGCTGAGATTTTTCGGGATCAGACCAGAGCGTGGGATCGGCGGTCTGCTTTTCGACTTCGCTCAGTCTTTCGCGCAGCTTGGGTGCGTCAAAGATACTCCTGAAGGTCGTGGACCTTGTCACGGAGTGCGGAGAATTCCTGTTCCAGTTCTTCGACCATGATTGGTGTGAAGCCTCTCTAAACCGGCGCGGGCTGCATGACTTCCGCAGGTTCGCGGAAGCGCAGCACGACACCGGTCAAGGTGATTATCGCACACAGAAACGGGAACCAGTCGCTGTGGCGAGTATAGAACGTAGTAGCGTCGATCAACGAATACGCGCCTTGCAGCGCAGTGCGCTCGCTGCGCGACGCTTGAGCAACAATGCGTCCGTAGGGATCGATGACCGCGGTAATACCGGTGTTGGTATCGCGCAGCAGCCATCGGTCGTTCTCCACGGCGCGCATGCGGGCCATGTTGAGATGCTGGCCGGGCGCACCAGTGGGTCCATACCATCCATCGTTGGAGACGTTCACGAAGACGGTTGCGCCGTGCAAAGCGAACTCGCGGACTTCGTTGGGGAAGACGGATTCATAGCAGATGAAGGTTCCCAGCCTCACGCCATCCTCATTCAGCGGATTGCGTTGGGTGCCGCGGGCGAACGTTCCAATCTCGCGGGTCAGCGGCTTGGCAAAAGCAATGAGCCTCTCAAACGGGACGTATTCGCCGAACGGCACGAGGTGAATCTTGTCGTAGCGCTGAACCCACGCGCCGCTGGGAGCGATCAGTGACGCCGAGTTGTAGATGTCAGGCTGGCGCGCTGGGTCGCCTGCATGGTCGATGCCCATGGAGCCGGCCACGATGTAGGAATTGGTAGAGCGCGCAACTTCGCCAAGTGTGCCGCGCAGGTGCAGATCCGTGGCGAAGAAAGGCGCGGGAGATTCCGGCCAGATGATCAGGCCTGGTGTGCCGGGTTGGGCCACTGCAGGCCGCACACTGAGGACTCGAAGTTCGCTGAGGGTCTGTTGCAGGTAGTCGAGCGACCAGGGGTCGTCGAGGATGGGGATGTTCGACTGCACCAGCGTCACGCCGTGATCACCGGTGAGTTTGGGAGGCTTCACGAATTGGCCCGCCTGCAAGACCGCGGCAGCGCCGAGTGAGGCGGCGAACATCAGTCTGCGCCGCGTGCGGGGCACAAGAAACGCCGCTGCGACTGCGGTGTTGACCAGCGCGATCTCAAACGAGAGGCCGTAAACTCCGGTGAAAGTGGCGAGGCGCGTGAGTGGGATGTTATCGATCTGGGTGGTGCCGAGCAGGTCCCAAGGAAACCCGGTGATGTAGGTGCGGGCAAGTTCGACGGCAACCCAGGCGAAGGGCGCGAACACCAGCGCGCGCAGGCTGTATCCGTTGCGGCGACGGGCGATGAGAGCGAGCAGCAGACCGAAGAGTCCGTGATAGAGAGCGAGGTAGAGCGAGTAGGCCAACAGCAGCAGGACGGAGGTGAATGTCCCCAGGTTTCCGTACACGTGCATCACGTGGAAGACCCAGTAGCAACTGCCGAGGTACCAGATCACTCCGCTGATATATCCGAGGCAGAATCCTTGCCACGCGGTGGCAGGCGCATACCATTTGCCGTCTTCGACCATGGTGAGCAGCGCGTCTTGATCGCGGCATTGGAGAACGGCGTAGATGAGCGGAGCGAGCGCGATCCAGCAAAGGAAATAAAGCGCGGGTTCAGGGAAGATGAGGACCTGCAGCACGCCTGATGCGGCGGCCAGCAACCAGGCATTGCGGCGGATATTTCGCACCTTTCGAGTTTAGCAAAGGGGGAAGAACGTAGCTGGTAACTGGTAGCTGGTAATCGATGCAAGCAGCCAGCCGTCTCGCCGCAAATTGCCAGTTACCAGTTACCAGCTACCAGTTTTCTACTTAATCGCCACCAGCTTGTTCACCAGCTCCGAGTAGTCCTTCTTCTCCACGCCGTGGACCTGCTTGTTGTACTCGTCCACCTTGGCCGAGTAATTCATCGAGCAGAATTTCGGGCCGCACATGGAGCAGAAGGCCGCTTCTTTGTAGTACTCGTCGGGCAGCGTTTCGTCGTGCATGGCGCGGGCGGTTTCGGGATCGAGCGAGAGCTCGAACTGCTTGTCCCAGTCGAAGGTGTAGCGGGCGTAGCTGATGGCGTCGTCGCGGTCCTGCGCGCCGGGACGATGACGCGCGACGTCGGCGGCGTGGGCGGCGATCTTGTAGGCGATGATGCCGTCTTTCACGTCCTTCTCGTTGGGCAGGCCGAGGTGCTCTTTCGGGGTGACGTAGCAGAGCATCGAAGCGCCATGCCAGCCGATCATGGCCGCGCCGATGGCCGAGGTGATGTGGTCGTAGCCGGGCGCGATGTCGGTGACGAGCGGGCCGAGGGTGTAGAACGGCGCGCCGTGGCAGAGCTCGACTTCCTTATCGACCTGCTCCTTGATCTTGTCGAGCGGGACGTGGCCGGGGCCTTCGATCATGACCTGCACGTCGCGCTCCCAGGCTTTCGTGGTCAGCTCGCCGAGGGTCTTGAGTTCGGCGAACTGCGCTTCGTCGCTGGCGTCGGCGATGCAGCCGGGGCGGAGGCCGTCGCCGAGCGAGTAGCTGACGTCGTACTTGGCAATGATCTTGCAGATGTCGTCGAAGTGCTCGTAGAGGAAGTTCTGCTTGTGGTGATGGGCCATCCACTGCGCCAGGATCGCGCCGCCGCGGCTGACGATGCCGGTGATGCGGCTGGTGACCATGGGCAGAAACTCGATCAGCACGCCGGCGTGGATGGTCATGTAGTCGACGCCCTGCTCGGCCTGCTCTTCGATGACTTCGAGCATGACGTTGATGTCGAGGTCTTCGATGCGCTTGACGCGCGAGACCGCTTCGTAAATCGGCACGGTGCCGATGGGCACGGGCGAGTGGCGCAGGATGGCCTCGCGGATTTCGTGGATGTCGCCGCCGGTCGAGAGGTCCATCACGGTGTCGGCGCCGTAGTGGACGGAGGTGTGCAGCTTCTTCAGCTCTTCGTCAACGTTGCTGGTGACCGCCGAGTTGCCGATGTTGGCGTTGATCTTGCAGCGCGACTCGATGCCGATGGCCATCGGCTCGAGCTCGGGATGATTGATGTTGGCCGGGATGATCATGCGTCCGGCGGCGACTTCGTCGCGGATGAGTTCGGGCGCAGATCTTCTCGCGCTCGGCGACGAAGACCATCTCTTCGGTGAGCAGGCCCTTGCGGGCGAAGTGCATCTGCGACATGTTGGTGTCGCCGGTGCGCGCGGCCTCTTCGCGGCGCTTGGTGATCCACTCGGCGCGGGGCTTTAAGACACTCGCGACATTACTATCGCCGTTGCTGCCATTGTTTCGCTCATAAGCGTTGGGGTACCCCTTAGAACCAATAGGTTATTATACCGCTGGAAAATGAAGGGCACGTGACCTGGCGTGGAGCGGACTCGGACTGGATTGCAGATCCAGTGGGTTCCGTGCTTTGCTGCGTTTTCGAGCGATGTTAGGTTTTAGCGAGACTCTGAATAAGTGACAAAGGTGGAAGCGCTGGCCTTTAGGCCAGCGGCTGTCCCTGGTTCAGTTGAGGGCTTTAGCCCCGGCTTCCTGACCGCGGACTTGACCACAGATTCCTTAGATGAAACGTGAGGAAGTCGCCAATGGCGGAGAACAAAACCAAACCCACCGAAGTGAGTGTGGCGGCGTTTATTGAGGCCATCACCGACGAGACCAGGCGCGCCGATGCCAAGGCGCTGGTCAAGTTGATGCAAGCCGCGTCTGGCGAAAAGCCGAAGATGTGGGGGCCGTCGATCATCGGCTTCGGCAGCTACCACTACAAGTACGAGAGCGGACGCGAAGGCGACATGCCGGTGATTGCGTTTTCGCCGCGCAAGGCCGCCGCTGTGTTGTATGGCGCAATCGGCTTTGATGGTGCCGAGAAGTTGCTGGCGAAGCTCGGCAAGCACACCACCGGCAAGGGCTGCCTCTACATCAAGCAACTGACGTGATGTGGACCAGAAGGTGTTGGAGGCGATGGTGGTAAAATCCGTTGCCGCGAAGCGAGCGCGGCAGGCGAGGCAAGGAAGCTAAGCAGAATTTCGCGGGCTGTCGAAAGGACAGACTTAAGAACCTTTCAGCCGATACCAAGCCAGCCCGGATTGCGCACCCAGCCAACGGAAAGGCTCATTCGGAACGTACTCCAGGCTGGCGTTGAAGAACGGGTACTGCTTCCATGGTTCCTCACGACCCGCCTCCAGATCTGCGATGATTCTCCCGAAAATCGAGGTGAGATTCACGCCATGTCCGCTGTAGCCCAGTGCGTAGAAGATGTTCCTGTTTCGTCCTGTGTATCCGACGGATGGGGATTCGTCGATGGACCAGATCAACCACTCCATCCCAACCCAATTCGAAGCTGACGCCTGACAATTTGGGGTAGATGCGCACGAGCTCACGCTGGAGTTGCGCGAAATGGGCGGCCGCATCGCCGACACCGGCAACTCCGTTATTGAAAACGTAGCTGGGGCTGCCTCCGCCGATGTGGATGCGATTATCCGGCGTCAAGCCGAGATAGAAGACTTCGGTGCGGCTGTCATTGTAAGGAACTCGCTGTCGCCATCCGAGCTCGGCCAGTTCCTGCTCACTGAAAGGCCGAGTGATCGCAACGTATTCACGAACGGGCGCATAGGAATTTCGGAAGAACCCCAATCTCGAGGTGAACGCATTGGTCGCCAACACCAATGACCTGGCCTTGATGGTGTGTCCGGCGGTTGTTCGGAGAAGGTGTTCCCGACCTTCTTCGATGCCGACGACGGTTGTGTTCTCGTAAATCTCCGCGCCAGCGCTCTCGGCCGCCGCCTTGAAAACATGCACCAGTTTCATGGGATGGATGCTTCCGCCGTTGGGATCGAAAAACGCTCCCTCGTAAACCTCGGTGCCGATCGCACTAACGAGTTGCTGCTTGTCCCAGAACTCTACCGGCATGTCCAAGGATCGTGCCTGCTGCACATAGGCTTTTGCCGCTCGGACATCCTCGGAAGTGCCGAGCACTTGCAAGGCGCCATGTGTCTCCAACTCGCAATCGATGCCGGTCGCAGCGCTGAGCTTCGACAACTCACGGATGTTGGCGGCTGTCAGGTCGTAAATCATCTTGTCGATGGCCGGACTGGAACTGAAACTCATATACCGGTCTGCGGTCATCGTCAGGACCATGGTGCCGTTCCGTCCCGAGGCCCCGCTGCCACAACCTTGCGCTTCCACGACGACAACGCGCTTGTGCGGTGACAGGTTGCGAATGTAATAGGCTGCGGAAAGTCCCGTGAAGCCTCCGCCGATCACCGCGACATCCACGGCGATATCTTCTGCTCAGCGGTGGATTCTGCGGCGGCTGGCTTCTTGCCCAATAGCTGCGGTTGGGCGCAAACACCGAGGGTTCAGGCCAGATCATGGGAGAGATCTGGTTCAGGCCGACGGCGCCGAGCAAAGCACCTCCGCCGGTGAAGGCAGCATTCTTCAAGAAGTGGCGCCGGCTTGGGAGTTGCTGCATAGGCGGATGCTGAAAATCCTCAGAGTTAGAGATCGATCTATTCCCGACAAGACAAATGAGATGTTATATGACAGCTCTTGGTACAGGAGATGTTCATCCCGTTAGTCGCAGATGCTGGGCGAGCAGCCCGGAAACTCGCTCTCCAACCGGCTGCGCGTTAGCTTGTCCGCGCTCTTCGGCTCCCGACGATGTAACGCAGCACTCCCCCTCCAACCAGAACGATGCTGAAGAACAGATCCTTCGCTACGGCCAGCACTTTGTTGGGTTCAACAGGGATCGGGGACGACGGAGGCCACGATCACCGCGCAGCTGGTGACGAAGGTGATGGTCACCGAACTAGCGAAACCAGTTGCCAAATCGGCCGCAGCGGCTTTGCCTTATCACCAGCCTCTGTGTCCTGCGTCCTATCCCCGTTAAGTCCGTTGTGTCATCAATGCTTCGTGAGGCGAAGGGATTAGTGTCTCTTGGCTCCGTCGGACTGTTCTTTGAAAACCAAATAGATCTTCCCTGGGCGCTCCGGACGCAGGAGTGCGAAGCGGCAACGCGCGACAATTTTCATGGTCTAAGGTGACCGTGAGGTCATGCGCGTTTGACTACCACAACACTTTCACGCCCGCCAATCTCGTCGTTGCTCGCCACGCAATAGTGTTTTACTGATACAGTGTGCCGGTTAGCTATAACAGTATGTACTTACCGCAGAATCCAAGTTAAATCAATAATTATAAGCAGTTTAATACTGTGATGCCGTGTTGTAGTGGTGTATAACGAAATATTTTTCGATGGCTCGGGCAGCACTCTGGGACGCCGAAGCTAGCCAATCACACGCCCCTGGCACGCCTTCTTCCCACCCAATACAGCACCACGCCCCCACCAATCAGCAGCACGCTGAAAAAGACCACCTTCGCCACCGCCAGAACCTTGTTTGGCTCGCTGGGGTCAGGCACGACCGAGGCGACGATGACGGCGAGGGTTGTAACGAGGGCGATGATGGCGAGGGCAACAGCCACGGGCTTGCCGCCAGGAACGGTGATGACTCCGGGCTCTACGCGCTCACGCTGCAGCCGAATCATCGCCGCGAACATGAACAGGTAGGGCACGAAGTTGGTGATGATGGTCATGGTGACCAGGATCTGGTAGGCGCCGCGAACGGTGCTGCCTGCCTGTCCAAGCAGGATAAAGACCATGCAGCAGACGGCCTGCGTGACCAGCGCGACCGCGGGGGTTCCCCACCTGGGATGCACGCGGCCGAAGGCGGGCGGCAGGTAGCGGTCAATCCCGACGACAAATGGAATGCGCGCCAGCGCGGCGAGATACGCACCCACTCCGCCGAGGTTGGCAAGACAGATAAGCAGCGCGACGGCGGGGCCGAGGCCGTTCCATCCCACGCGGGCGGCCGCGCTGGTGATGGCTTGCATGATGCCTTCCATGCTGTTGACCTGCCCGGTAGGCAGGGCTACGAGCACCGCGACGGTGCCCAGAATATAGCCACCGGTAATGAGCGCTCCGCCGGTGATGAGGGCGCGCGGGATAGTGCGACGGGCGTCCTTGATTTCGTCGCCCATGAAGGAGGCGGCCTCGGAACCGCTGAAAGCGTAGAGGATGGTAGCCCAAACACCCAGTGTGCCGAGGTTGAGCGACGGCCGCATGGCCGACGGCGTGAAATGGGTGGCAGAGCCGAACTTGGCAAATGCGACCACGGCAACGGCGCAGAGTAGGGTGACGGGAATCCAGACACCAAGTGCGCCGAGATTGCTGAGCCACTTGCCGATGTTGAGGCCGACGATATTGAGCGCGAGGGCGAGGCCGACGCCAAAGATTGAAAAGCCGATGAAGTACAACGGGCTGCGCTGGAGGGCGTTCCAGCGGGTGCCTCCCACGTAGAGCGCGTTGCTGGCGGCGAAATAGAGCACGGCGGGAAAGTAGGGCAGATTACTGGTCCAGTAAACCCAGCCCGTAAGGAAGGCGGGACCGTCGCCAAAGGCATGCTTGATCCAGAGATACATGCCGCCTTCCTGGGGATAGCGGGAAGAAAGTTCCATGACGCAGAGGGCGAGCGGGATGAATATGGTCACGAGCCCGGCGATCCAGATGGCGATGGAGCTGGGTCCGCTGCTGGCAGCGACCGGTATCCACCGCAGGCTGAGGGTGGTGACCACATAGAACAAGACCAAGTCGCGAAAGCCGAGGGCGCGTTTGGGGCGGGGAGACTGGGTGGCGTCTATGGTGTTGGCCGCGACGGGTGATCGGTCCATGGAATCGAGGCCTAGAGCGCCAGGAAGTAGCGGTAGAACTCGTCGTCTCGCTTCCATCCGAGGCGTTCGTAAAGACGCTGTGCGGCGAGGTTGTCGGTGGCGGTTTCAAGCATGAGTCCGTCGGCCTGCGTGCTCTCGGCGAACTGGCGGGCGCGACTCATCAGGGCGAAGCCCACGCTCTGTTTGCGCGCCTCGGGCACCACGTAGAGGTCGCTAAGAATCCACTGCCTCGCGAGGTTCAACGACGAAAACACGGGGTACAGGTGTACGAACCCCTGTGCGCCGTCTCCGTGGTGGGCAAAGAAGAGCACGGATTCGCCTTTGCTCAGGCGGGCAAACAGAAAACGTCGCGCTGCCTCTTCGTTGGAGGGCCTTTTGTAGAACTGCCGGTAGGCGTCGAACAGTGGGGCCAGGAGCCCGACATCGGCGGGCGTAGCCTGCAGGACTTCGATCTCAAATGCTTCCGAGTACATGCCGACAAGGGAACACGGCGGAGGCGCTGCGTCAACCCTTTTTCGCGCGGGGCCGGGTCCTGAAGGCCAAAGGCGTCAGGGAACGGAGTCTGGTACCCGCGGCAATTTTCCCGCCAAGACTTCCGTTGAGTGGTGATTTTGGTTTATGATTCGCGCAAGTAATAAAGTGTGGGTGAGCCGAGTCCGCGCTGGCGGATGATTCCCGCATTCGGGCCACGTAAACTTCCGACTCGTTGGCAATGTCCGAAAATACTTGGGGGACCGCATGCCTGATTACGCGCTGTCACGCAGCGCCGTTTCACCCTTGCCGGTAAAACGGTCTGTGCAAAAGCGTTCGCTGATTCTCTCCGCCGCCATGCACCACTTCGCCCATCATGGATACGAGGCGGCGCGCGTGGGCGATATCGCCAGCCAGTTAGGCATTGCGAAGGGCTCAGTGTTCCAGCACTTCGGCAGCAAGGACGGATTGTTCTTCGAAGCCTACAAGGCGGCTTTGCGCGAGTTGCCTCCGTACCTGGACGTTCCCACCGAGGTCAAAGATGCGGGGTTCTTTGCCGTAGTTCGCTACCGGCTATCGCTTCCCGTCGAGTTCTGGGAGCGATACCGAGTGCCTTACCGAATCGTGCTGGTGGGCAATTATGGCTCCGACCTGAGCCTCAAGAAACGCATCTCGCGCTTCGTAGCGACCGAGGACCCGTTGGGAACGGCGAAGTTTGTCCAGATGGGAATCGAGCGCGGCGAAGTCCGTAGTGACGTCGATCCGGTGCTGATTACGTCGATCCTCGAGTGCACGTTTGAGCGCATACAGGACGCGCTGTTCACGGCGGATGGCGACCGCGAGCTCTTTCACCGCATCGGCAACGTCAACGGCAACCGCGAGCGGTTGGTCGGGCAGTTCGTGACGGTGCTCCGCGGGGCGATAGGCAGCCCGCACACTTAGTCTAGAATCAGCGCTCCTGTTATGATGCCTCCCGCATGCAATATCGGGGGTGCCATGGAGCGCTCGCTGCAAGAAATCCTGCAATCGTATAACGAGAAACACCCGCTGGACGAGGCGTACACCATACCTGCGTCGTGGTACGTGGACGAGCGTGTGACTTCTCTTGAGCAGCAATACGTCTTTGGCGGGACATGGCAAGTGGTCGCCAGGCTCAATCAGTTGGGTCAGCTCGGACAGTTTGTCACCGCTCAACTGGCGGGCGAACCGCTGGTGGTAGTGCGCTCGAATGATGGCGAATTGCGTGCCTTCTACAACGTGTGCCGGCATCATGCAGCGGCGGTCGTCAGCGAGGCGGAGGGCAGTGCCAACATATTTCGGTGTCCGTATCACGGGTGGAGTTATGGGCTGGATGGGGCGCTGAAAGGCGCCCCTGAATTTGAGGGCGTGTGCGGATTCGATCGCGGACAGAATGGGCTGGTGCCGGTGCGGGTGGGCACTTGGGAGCAGTTTGTTTTCGTCAATCTCGACCCAAAGTGCGAATCCTTAGACACATTCCTCGGCAAGCTGATCGCGCGTGTGGCTGCAGTGAGTCCGAAAAACCTGTATTTTTTTGAACGCCGTGTTTACACGCTGAATTGCAACTGGAAGGTATTCGTCGATAACTACCTCGACGGCGGCTACCACGTGCCGCACCTGCACAAGGCTCTGAACAGCGTGCTGGATTACCGGCAATACACCATCGAGTGCGAAGACCGCTATTGTCTGCAGTCGAGCCCGATGGTGGCGTCGGATATGGATGCGGCGACGTCAGCCACGCGCCAGGGCCACCGGGCATGGTACTTCTGGCAGTATCCCAACTTCATGATCAATCTTTACAAGGGTTACATGGATACCAACCTCGTGATGCCGGATGGAGTGGACCGCTGCAAGGTGATCTTCGATTTCTACTTCGACGACGTGAGCGAGGCGGCAGAGGAGCGAAATCGACAGAGCATTGCGGTGGGCGAGCGG
The DNA here is from genome assembly GCA_963751155.1 of uncultured Acidobacteriaceae bacterium. Taxonomy (GTDB): domain Bacteria; phylum Acidobacteriota; class Terriglobia; order Terriglobales; family Acidobacteriaceae; genus DASRAA01. Next base: position 90,706 of record CAVVTL010000015.1, read on the forward strand.
GTGAATGATGAAGATGCGGAAATCTGCGAGTCCGTGCAGCGCGGGCTCCATTCGCGAGCCTATGGCGCTGGACGGTTGTCAGTGCGGCGCGAAGCGGGAGAACACTTGTTTCATCGGTTGCTGGCGAAGGATTTGAAGAGGAGGGCGTAGCAGCTCAGATTTGCCTGCGCTACCGGCAGGCAAATATGGACCGCGCGATATGTGGGCCACCTCCGACAAGGTGGGATATTTGTGAAATGTCTATCCCTACCTCGCTGGTGTTTCGGGCACCGTGATAGGCACCCACATGGTGCCGATCGCCCTAGTGTTGCGGTCTATCACGCCCAGACTCAAAACGTACTTGCCCGGCTTGAGGTTCAACTCCTGCTGAGCAGGAATTCCGCTCTTGAGCGTGGCCATGTTGAATTCGGGTTTCAGGGTGGCGTCGAGCGTGTCGGAAACGCTAGTAGCGACGCGGCCGTCGCTGTCCCACGCGATTGCCATAAAGTCCAAAGTGAAGTGCTTGCCCTGATCAGGCGTCTCCTTAAACTGAACGCTATTCGGCTCAATTGCGTAGTTGATTTGAGTCGTGAGGCGAGAAGCGCCGGGTGGCAGCACGTGTGCTTCCATCAGGACCGCCGTGGCTGGCGGCATGCCCGGTGGCAGGGCCGCCATCAGCAACTTGGCACTCTCATCGCCGGACGTCGTGCTGTCTTGCGTAGCGAAGTATCCGCGGCGATATGCGAGCTGCAGTCCGCTCTTCTGAGTGTTCACCTTGATTTTGCGATACAAACCGTCGTTCTTGGTGTTGCTAGGAACGTACGCCAGCGTGTAGTAATGCGCTCCCTCCTCCATGCTGGCGTTGATGGCCCACGACAGGTCATTCGTTCCGGTGAACGCACGCCCTCCTGTAGCCTCGGCCAAGTTGTTCATGTTGTCTCGGGAGAACGAGTTTTCGGTCACCTGGTCGTTGCGGCTGGAGGTCACTTCTGTCATAGATATAGAGTGTGAGCCGGTCACTTGATCGGCGGCAGTGAGCCCAACGGTTGGCAGGCCCTTCACATCAATCAGGTACACCGCTACTTGAGCATCTTCCAGTAATCGCATCGTTCGCGCCAATTTCGGCCCGAAATTCGTATCCGAGTCCGCCAGAGTGGTGAACCTCGACGCAATCGCCTTGCTGGAGTTCTGCAGGGTCATCGAGTCGCCATGATTCATCGTCAGGTCTATATTCGACAGCACGGGAAACGGCACATCGCTCGTAACCCAGATCAGGTTCTTGCGACCGGGGTAGGCCGCCATGCTTCGTCCGATGGCCTCCAGCGCATCAAGAGTTTGGCTCGCCGCGGCAATGGTGACCGCTTTCTCGACTCTCTCCAGTGAGTACAGTAGGCGACCGTAGAGCCGGTTGTAGTCGGGAACCCATATCGGGTCGTTACTCACTCCGCCGGTGAAGTCCACGTTAAACCGTGCGATATAGCGAATCCGGTCAGCATCCGCCTGATGCTGACGGCTGGTGGTGGCCAGCGCATTGGGACTGGAGGCGATAGCCTTAGCCGCCTTGATCAGCGTGCTTTGGGGCTGGCTACCGATAACAGAATCGCGCAAGAATGAAATCATGGTAGCGCGCTTGGGAAAGAAGTTCGCGTTGCTTCTGGTTACGGTGGTTATCGCCAGTACCGCTCAGAATCCCAAGTCGGTCACCTTTCTTCGCTTGAGTTCGCCGATCGTGGAACAGCGAATCAAGGCTCCTGCGGCCTCCGACGACTGGCGTGACGTTTTGCGCAAGCAGTACGTAAAGGCGGGCATGCAGCCCGATCAGCTCGTCGAACAGGCGGTTCCCGGCTCGTCTGAAAAGATGCTGATGTGTACTCTCAAGGGGCGAGGCGACAGCTTGATCGTCGTAAGCGCCAGCCTCGAACGTCCGCAAAACGAAGCGAAAAGCAACGTAGCGTGGGCTTCGCTAGCCATGCTGCCGCTACTGGCCGAGTCACTGAATTCGGTGAGCACCGAGAGTTCGATCGTGCTGATTGCGTTTCCGCCCGATAAGCATCACAATTCGGCTGCTCCCGGGTATGCCGGAAAGCTGAGTGCGGCGCAACGCCAAAAAATCAAGGCGGCGATTGAAATTAAGGGAGTCGGCCGGGGGCAAACTTCGTACGACGTGAAGTCGGGGGAGCGTAACCTTGCCGAGTGGCTGGCGGTTGCAGCGACATCGTTGCGGCAACCAGTTCCGGTGAAGTCGCAGTACTTCGATACGCTGGAGTTTGCCGACGCAAAGGCGTTTCGGTCGGCGAATGCTCAGGCGATCACGGTCTCGTCGGACCCGCAACATGCAACCGCGGCGTGGAATAGTCCTTACCTAGCGATCAATCTTCTCGACTCCAGCGCATACTACGCGACCTATCAGACGTTATGTGTGTTTCTCATCGACGTTGACCGGGCGGCCCGCGGCGAATCGCCGAGAACTTCGCTTGCGGTTGGCAACGGCAAGCCGGCGCCGGCCGCAAAGGGGCCCTCGTTCACGGACGACCAGGCCAGTACCATGATCATCCAACAGATCGGTGCCGCACGCGATGAGTATCACAGCAGCACGCTATGGGCTGGCATGATTCCCGAGCTGCACGACAAGGTGTGCGCGATGGCGCGGAGCAATCATCTGGACGCGACTCCGTTTGAGGAGCTGCTTGCCAGCAAGAAACTGAGCGGCAAGGTGGCGGTATTTTCCGGCGACTACCCCGGTCTGACGCCGGAACAATTGCAAGGACTCAAAGTGGGGCGCTTCCACAAGCTCGCCGTGTCGACGTGCGCAGTTCGGCCCGTGGACGGACAGGGCACAACGTATTGGATAGCGGCACTCGCATACGAGTAAGCGGCGCGCGAGTGTGACAGAAGCGGTCTCGATCGATGTGGGTGAAGGAATTCGGCCTTCCGCGAGCGACGAAGAGTGCCTGGGTGGGAAGGGTGCGCTGATACGGGCTGCTGACGCGAGCACTCGTGGGCATTCTTGTTACACCGTACAGGTCGCGTACGGAGTTTCGATCACGCTCGGGAGCAATGTTCCACCATAAGGCGAACGTAGACTGCCTAGCGTTTGCGCAGGTCCTTGGCGATTTCGCGGGCGGCGTTGGCGCCGGAGCCTCCGGTGAGGCCGTTGCCGGGATGGGTGCCGGAGCCGCATAAATACAGGCCCTTGATGGGCGTGCGGTACTGCGCCCAATCCAGCAGCGGGCGCATGGTGAAGAGCTGGTCGAGCGCGAGTTCGCCGTGGAAGATCTGTCCGCCGGTGAGGCCGTAGGTCTGCTCCAGGTCTTTCGGCGTGATGACCTCGCGCGCTTCGATCATGCCGGGCAGGTCGGGTGCGTATTGCGCCAGCGTGTTGACCACCACATCGCCGAGTGCGTCGCGCTGCGTGTCCCAGTCGGCGTTGCGCAGCTTGTAGGGCGCGTACTGCATGTAGATCGACATCACGTGCTTGCCCACGGGCGCGAGCGACGGATCGTGCAGCGTCGGAATCGTGGCTTCGAGATACGGATGCTGCGAGAACTCGCCGTACTTGGAGGCGTCGAAGGCGCGCTCGAGGTAGTCGACTTCGGGCGAAACCTGGATGCGGCCGCCGAGCAGCGACGTGGCGTCTCCACTCAGACCATTGAAGGAAGGTAATCCGCTCAGCGCCAGATTCACCTTGGCGACGGTGCCGTTCATGCGGTAGTGCTGCAGGCGCTGCAGGAAGCTGGGCGCGAGGTGCTGCGGATCGACGAAGCCGAGCAGCGTGCGCTTCGGATCGGCGTTGGAGATGACGGCGCGAGCTTCGATCTCGCCGCCGTCGCTGAGCACGACTCCGGTGGCGACGCCGTCTTTCACCTTGACCTGCGCGACTTCGACATTCGTGCGAATCTCGACGCCAGCGGCTTGAGCGGCGATGGCCATGGCGGTGGTGAGCGCGCCCGTGCCGCCCATCACGTAGGTCGCGCCGCCTGCGGGATTGCCGTCGGCAGCGGCGCGCAACAGCAGCGAGGCGCCCGATCCGGCCGACCAGGGGCCGAGGAAGGTGCCGAAGATGCCCTGCGCCGCGATGGTGGCGCGCAGGAGTTCGGTGTCGAACCACTCGGCGACGAGATCGGCGGCGGCCATGGGCATCCAGCGGAAGAGGCGGTAGAAGTCTTTCTCGTCGAGGCCGCGAATCTTGCGACCGGTGTTCAGCAACTCGAAGACGTTGCCAGAAGCCGGCTCGTCGATGTCGGGCGGCGTCATGCACAGCAATCGATCGATGACGGCGGCGATATTGGCGAGCGCCTTCTGGAACTCGGCGTAGTTCGCGGCTTCCTTGGTCGAGTATCTTCGCGATTTCCTGCTGAGTGCGGCCGCATCGGAGTAGAGCGCGAGGTGATGGCCGTCGGGCGACAGCGACAGCACGCGCACGTCGGGCATGTAGGTCTTGAGGCCGTGCGCCGCGAGATTCATGTCGCTAACGATGTCGGCGCGAATTGGGCCCGTCGCATGCGCCAGGGTCGAACAGCGGAAGCCGGGATGAAATTCTTTGGTGATCGCGCATCCACCAGCCTGCGGGCGACGCTCGAGGACGAGCGGCTTGAAGCCGGCCTTGGCGAGATAGAAGGCGGTGACTAAGCCGTTGTGCCCTGCCCCGATGATGACGACGTCGCGAGTCTCCGCCATGGCCTAGTTGCTTCCCTTCCCCTGCTTGAGGATTTCCAGCGCCGCGAGCCGGCCGTTGGCGCCCATGATGCCGCCGCCGGGATGGGTGGCGGAGCCGCACATCCACAGGTTCTTGATGGGCGTCTTGTATTGCGCGTAGCCGGGCACGGGGCGCAGGAAGAACAGCTGCTCGAGCGTGAGCTCGCCCTGGAAGATGTTGCCTTCGGTCAGTCCCCACTCGCGTTCGAGGTCGAGCGGCGTGACCACCTGGCGGCCAACGATGATGTCTTTGATGTTGGGCGCGTATTCGGCGATGGTGTTGATGACGTTGTCGCCGAACTCCTCTTTCTTCTCGTCCCAGGTCCCTTCTTTGAGCTTGTAGGGCGCGTACTGCACGAAGCACGACATGACGTGCTTGCCCGGAGGCGCGACCGATGGATCGGTCAGGCTGGGGATGACCATGTCGATGTAGGGACGGCGCGAGTAGCGGCCGTACTTGGCGTCGTCGTAGGCGCGCTCCATGTAATCGACGCTGGGCGAAATCGAGATCGCGCCGCGCAGGTGCTTGCCTTCGCCCGGCATGCAGGTGAAGTTGGGCAGCGCGTCGAGCGCGAGGTTGACCTTGCCGGATGAGCCGCGGAACTTGTAGCGCTTCACCTCTTCGCGGAAGTCGTCGGGCAGATGCTTGGCGTCGATCATCTTCAGGAACGTGAGGTTGGGATCGACGCTCGAAGAGATGACGGGCGCGTAGAATTCGTCGCCGTTGGTGGTCGCGACGCCGACCGCCTTGCCGTCTTTCACGAGAATCTGCGCGACGCCGACTTGCGTGCGGATCTCGACACCGGCTTCGCGAGCCGCGTCGGCGATGGCGTTGGAGATGGCGCCGGTGCCGCCGCGGGCGAATCCCCAGGCGCGGAAGGCGCCGTCGATCTCGCCCATGTAGTGGTGCAGCAGAACGTAGGCGGTGCCGGGCGAGCGCACGCCGAGGAACGTGCCGATGATTCCCGAGGCCGACATCGTGGCCTTGAGCACGTCGGTCTCGAACCACTGGTCGAGGAAATCGATGGCGCTCATGGTCATGAGCTGCACCTGGTTGTACTTGTCTTCGCCGTTCAGGTCTTTGAAGCGGCGGCCCAGGAAGAGCAGCTTCATCAGGTCTTTGGGGTTCAGCGTGGTCGGATCGGGCGGCACCATGCTGAGGATCGGCTTCACGAAGCGGCACATCTGCACCATGGCCTTGCCGAATTCGTCGTAGGCCTCGGCGTCGAGCTTGGAGTGGCGGGCGATTTCGCGGCGGGTCATGCCGTGGTCGTTGACGCGCCAGAGGTGGTCGCCGTTGGGCATGGGCGTGAAGGTGCCGTCGAGCGGCAGAATCTCGAGGCCGTGGCGCGGCAGGTCGAGTTCGCGGATGATCTCGGGCCGCAGCAGCGACACGACGTAGGAGCAGACGGAGAACTTGAAGCCGGGAAAGATCTCTTCGGTGCAGGCGGCGCCGCCGAGAACGTGACGCCGCTCGAGCACCAGGACTTTCTTGCCCGCCTTGGCGAGATAGGCCGCGTTGACGAGGCCGTTGTGGCCGCCGCCGATGACGATGGCGTCGTAGTGTCCGGATGAGTTGGAAGACATAGGTTTCCTGCAGTAGAAACTCAGTGCGCAATGAAGGCAGCGCCATTCTAAATGGCGCGCGGCGGGTTTGTCTGTAGCGTGGACGGTGGATCGAGACAGCGACGCGTGCGTCCTTGCCGCGGGCTTGCGCGCGTCGCTATAATCCGCGCTGATCCACTCCTGCGAGGAAATCACTTGCCTATCGGTACCGCGGTTCACGAACGCACGCTTCCGCTGTGCACCAGCCTGAACTATCGCGAGTGGTCGGGCTTCTACGCCGTCAGCGTTTACGAGACGCACCACGAGCACGAGTACAACGCCATCCGCAATGCTGCAGCGCTGATCGACGTGACACCACTCTTCAAGTACCTGATCACGGGGCGCGATGCGACCAAGTTCGTGAACCGGGTGCTGGCGCGCGACATCAACAAGGTCGCGGTCAACCAGGTGATTTATTGCTGCTGGTGCGATGAGGACGGCAAGGTCATCGACGACGGCACCATCACGCGACTGGAGGAGAACACCTACCGCTGGACGGCGGCTGATCCGAACCTGCGGTGGTTCCGGCAGAACGCGATCGGGCTCGAGGTGCGAGATCGAGGACATCACCGAACAACTGGCTGCGCTGGCGCTGCAAGGACCGACGTCGGGCAAGTTGCTGAAGAGCGTGGCAGAAGCGGACATCGAGAACCTGAAGTACTTTCGCAAGACCAGCGGGAAGATCGCCGGCGTACCCGTGGACATTTCGCGCACCGGCTACACCGGCGACCTCGGCTACGAGATCTGGATTCCGTGGCAGGACGCCGTGAAGGTGTGGGATGCGCTGATGGACGCCGGACGGCAGTTCGACATTCATCCGACGGGCATGCTCGCGCTCGACGTGGCGCGGATCGAGGCGGGGCTGATTCTGGCCGACGTGGATTACGTGAGCAGCAAGAAGGCGCTGATTGCATCGCAGAAGTACACGCCCTACGAGATCGGACTCGGCAAGCTGGTGCATCTGGAAAAAGACAATTTCATCGGAAAACAGGCTCTGATCGACGGAGAAGAAGCGCGGGCCGGAGCGGGTGCTGGTGGGGCTGGAGATTGACTGGAATGAGGTGGAGGAGCTGTTCGACGACGTTGGGCTGCCACCGCAGACTCCGGCAACGGCGTCGCGCGTTCATGTGCCGGTGTACCGCGGACGCGAACAGGTGGGCAAAGCGACTTCGACCACGTGGTCTCCGCTGCTGAAACAGCTCATTGCGCTGGCGAGCGTTGAACCGCAACACGCGAAGCCGGGCACAAAGCTGCAGATTGAGTTGACGGTCGAGGCGGTGCGTCATCGCGCCACGGCGATGGTGCGGGAATTGCCGTTCTTCAATCCGCCGCGGAAGACCCAGACGCCGGTATAAGAAGCGGCGTGCTTCTGCCCAGAACATTCTTTCTAAAACAGCAAAACCGCCCATCCCGGCGGTTGTGAATCCGTTTTGATCGGCAGGCTATTGACGATTGGGGACGGTGACGTTGGCGTCATTGTCGCGATGATAGAGCAAGCGCTCGACGGTCTGATCCATGCTGTCCAACAAGCTCACCGCAGCAACAGGATTGCGGACCTCGTCGAGAGCGGAGTCCCACTTTTCGGAGGCCAAGAGGGGCTGACGGGCTGCCACGCGGGCCCTCATCGGCACGACGGTGTAGACCAACCAGATCAGCATGGCTACCAGATAGGCAGCCGAGTTAAGGCGCTTTAGAGCGATCTGCGGAATTGCCGTCTGGTGAGGGAGTGCCGTGATCACCAGCATATTCACGGCCGCGTAGAAACCCAATCCGACTGAAATGCCAAACACCACGTTTCGCCGCGATATGTGCAGGTACTCGCTGAACAAAAGCATGAAGAAAACCAGCCCGCATTGGATCATGCGAACGCAGCGGTTTACGAGATAAATGGAGTTGGTCAGGTTGTCGATGCCGGTCGATCGCCACGAGGTTACTGCCCACATGCCCGCTACCAGCAGCACAACCAGCGCGCACCAACGGAACAGGATGAGACTCAACTCGCGGAGGGCCTCATAAGGCCGAAACGCATCCTTGAAGATTTCCAAAAGCACGCCAAACGAAACAGCAGCGCTCAAGGCGGTCGTTGTCCATGAAACCCAGTAGAAATTCACAGAATGCCGCATGGGAAATTCGACGGCAAAGGACAGGACCTGAAAGAGAACGTAGTTGAAAAAGTAGGGGAATTCGCGATGCAAACGGCGGCGATACATCGCTGCCGCGATAACCGCCATCAGGACGGGCGTGGCCCACCAGAAAATGTAGTCGATCATGTGCAGCTGCATGGCGTCAGCTTAGATAGTAGCGCTGATGGCAGCACGAAACAACTGCAATCTACCCAGACGGGAGAACCGCGAGGCTCTATTTACCAGTTTAAGCGCCAGAAATCTGCGGGATACGCCTAACTATCAGATGCAATGCTTGTCCGCAGCGTAAACTGGCCAGGCTTAGCTCTGCCTTAGTAGCACTTCGGTGCTAGCCGTCAACCGGACATCGACAAACGACAACGACGCCGCAGTATTCACCGGATCGCACTGCACTCCCGGACGGCAAGTCGCGATCGGCCCGCCATCGCTGGCAATCTGCTTCACGTTCGCCACCGGGTCGCACTGCACTCCCGGACGGCAAGTCGCGATCGGCCCGCCATCGCTGGCAATCTGCTTCACGTTCGCCACCGGGTCGCACTGCACTCCCGGACGGCAAGTCGCGATCGGCCCGCCATCGCTGGCAATCTGCTTCACGTTCGCCACCGGGTCGCACTGCACTCCCGGACGGCAGGTCGCGATCGGGCCGCCGTCGCTGGCAATCTCGCTTCACGTTCGCCACCGGGTCGCACTGCACTCCCGGTCGGCAGGTCGCGATCGGGCCGCCGTCGCTGGCAATCTGCTTCTCTTGCGCCACCGGGTCGCACTGCACTCCCGGTCGGCAGGTCGCGATCGGCCCGCCGTCGCTGGCAATCTGCTTCTCTTGCGTCACCGGGTCGCACTGCACTCCCGGTCGGCAGGTCGCGATCGGCCCGCCGTCGCTGGCAATCTGCTTCTCTTGCGTCACCGGGTCGCACTGCACTCCCGGACGGCAGGTCGCGATCGGCCCGCCGTCGCTGGCAATCTGCTTCTCTTGCGTCACCGGGTCGCACTGCACTCCCGGACGGCAGGTCGCGATCGGCCCGCCGTCGCTGGCCACCTGCTTCAGGTTCGCCACCGGGTCGCACTGCACTCCCGGACGGCAGGTCGCGATCGGCCCGCCGTCGCTGGCCACCTGCTTCAGGTTCGCCACCGGGTCGCACTGCACTCCCGGACGGCAGGTTGCGATCGGTCCGCCGTCGCTGGCCACCTGCTTCAGGTTCGCCACCGGGTCGCACTGCACTCCCGGACGGCAGGTTGCGATCGGTCCGCCGTCGCTGGGCACCTGCTTCAGGTTCGCCACCGGGTCGCACTGCACTCCCGGACGGCAGGTTGCGATCGGTCCGCCGTCGCTGGGCGCGCTGGATGCGCGCAATGAGGTTTGGCTAGACGCATTAGTCGCAAAGGCTGCGGTGGACAACGCGATCAACATCAGAACTGCTACGAACGTAAGCTTCTTCATTGTGTTATCTCCTAAGAACTAGTTCATGGTCAAAGTTGGGGGATTACTTGTTTCGCGACGCGGGGTCACAGGATTCGGGAGCTGGAGGTGCAAGCACGGCCATCGGGGACGTTCCGTCTCCGACAAGGACGACATCCGACGGCGCGGTGCGATCGGTGGTTAGGCCACTGGCAGCAGAGATGGCACCAGCTAACACGAGGCTCGCAAGAGCACCAAGAAACGCTTTTTTCACGGATATACTCTCCTTACAGGATGTCGTAGCGAAGGGCACCCAAACCGCCGTCTGCGATCCAGGAGCAAGGAATTCGCTTCACTTCACTCAGTCTAAGAGGCCAGAAGGGTAAAAGGGAGGCTTTCTGGTAACTAAAAAGTAATCACAAAATTCAAGTACGAAGGCATCCGCAGATGCGGGAGCTCAAGATTACATTTTATCGAACGCCCCTCAACAACCCTTCCAGTGGCACACAATCGGACTCCCTATGCTGGAATTATAGAGAGCCTGACTCTGACCGGCTTATAGCATTTGCCGCACGCAGGAGACTCCGGAGTACATGTACCTTTGGGCGTTGGCGTGGTTACCATAGAAGACCACGCCTTGACCACGGACTGCTCCCTCGCCGCGCCATCGCAGATACCAGATATGCCCTGTCGCCAGCCACAAATACCACTGAGAAGTGTACGGGCGCAAGGCCACTTATGGGTAGTTTTTCACGATTGCCTGGGCGCAAGTGCCGGCGGCCTGGTGTACCTTTGGAAACAGCAGTTTTTAAATGATTAAGGAGGCGGTATGCAACGCACAGGTAGCGCGCACTGGTCGGGCGGACTAAAAGACGGAAAAGGTACGATCTCGACAGCGAGCGGCGTTTTGCACGATACCCAGTATTCGTTCAGCACACGATTTGAAAATGGCACCGGAACCAATCCGGAGGAACTGATTGCCGCAGCGCACGCGGGATGTTTCAGCATGGCACTGTCGGTGCAACTGGGCTCGGCCGGTATGACCGCCGAGAGCATTGACACGACGGCAACCGTCACGTTGGAAAAGACCGATGCGGGGTTCAGCATCACGGCGTCACACCTGGACGTGACCGTCAAGATTCCTGGTGGCGACCAGGCGAAGTTCGCTGAGGCCGCCAAGGCGGCGGAGGCAGGTTGTCCGGTGTCGAGGGTTCTGAAAGCCCGGATCAGCATGGACGCGAAGTTGATCTCCTGAACAAACAGGCTTGGCCTGTCGGGAACGTGTCGGCGCAGGATCGAACCAAGAAAGAATGGGAGGTCGTGGCGCGGGGCGCGCGGGGACAACGGTTTGGTCGGGGGATCTCCGCTGAGAGGTTTGGTCGCTCCGCGAATAGCGCGCGGGCTTACTTCTGCGAGCGGAGAATCTCGCGGATTTCTCGGTTCATACGCGCAGCATCGGCGATCGCCGAGTCGATCAGTGCCAGCCATTTCGCGTTTTGGTCACCGAGTTTGGCCTGGGACAGCAGGTAGGACGCCTGCATGACGTTTTCAATAGCGTTGCTGAGATCGTGAGACAGGCGGCGCAAGGTGGCGACGGTGTCCTCATCTAGGTTCTTGGTTTTATCTTCCATCATGACTGCCCGGAAACAATTGCCGGCCCGGCGGGGTGAAATAGATCCACGTAGCGCCTCGCACGGGCGCGATTCGATTGCCAGTACACCTCGGAAACCTTAACACAAACATCGGCGTCGCTGTGCTTAGGTCAGAATGATCGTACGCCGCCGATCTCGCGGCACGGTTGGGTCCAAATACTGGCTGCAGGTCGATGCTGCTATGATGCCCCCATCGCCACGCTCGCCGCGAGCGCTCTCATGGGAAGACTCCGCTTAAAGACCAAACTGGTCATGGCCATCATGGGCATGGTACTTGTCCTGGTCGGCTCATTCAGCTACATCTACGTTTCGCACCGCCTGCGGCAAAGCACGACGGGTGCCTATACACGCGCCGACTTTGTGGCCAAAGAGATCGGCGACAGCGCACGCAAGGCCACACAGGTGGACCTCCGAAAACTTGGTGTCGACACCGATGACCCGCGTCGCGTGCAGGCCGCGCTGGAGCGCCGCCTCCAAGAGGACGCCGGACTCAATACGCTGTTGCAGTCTATCCTGGCGTATTCATACATGATCTACGACGCAGGGATCACTGACACCGAGGGGCGCGCGATCGTGCACACCGACACCTCGCTGGTGGGGAGCCGCCTGGAACGTCGGGAGAGTTACACCGACTTGCTGGCAGCGAACTCGTTCCGCCAACTGAGGCTGCTCTACGGCCCGCCCCGGGTTTATGACCTGTATGTTCCGATCAAGAGCGGTTCGGACCAGCTCTTCGGCTTCATCCGCGTCGGGATCTCCACTGTCCTTTTGAAGAACGAGTTGACTCCTCAGTTGAACCGGGCGCTGGAGTACTCGGCAATCGCGATTTTGCTGTCGCTGGCGATGGCGGCGCTGGTGTCGAACCTTGTGTTACGCCCGCTGGAAGCTATCGGCAGGCGCCTGGATCAAATGACCGCCGAGGTGCCGGACGGCCATCCTCCGCCCGACTTGAGGCGGGTAGACGAATTTGGGGCGGTGAACACCAAGATTGACCGGTTGGGGCGGCAGATCCACGATGTGAAGCAAGTATTCACCACCATGAAGGGCAATCTGGAGCAGGTGCTGGGATCGCTGCAGGAGGGCGTCGTGCTGTTCACCCGAGAGAACCATGTGGTGATGGTCAGCGCGGCGGCGGAGCGCTTCCTAGGGCGGCAGCGCGACGAGATGCTGGGCAGGCCGGTTGAACAGATCTTCACAGACGCGACAAAGCTGGGACGGATCGTACTGGACTCTTTCGCTCTGCACCAGGTAATTCCACAGCGCGAGATCGAACTTGAAGATGGGCGGCGCATTCAGATCGCCTTGGAGTTCATCGCGGAACGTGGAGAGCGGATCGGCGCGCTTTTGACCATGCGCGATGCGGAATCTGTGCGCCTGCTGGAAAACGAACTCGAAGTGTCACAGCGCATGGCTGCAATCGGACGCTTGACTTCGGGAGTGGCGCACGAGGTCAAGAACCCGATTAACGCAATCGTCGTGCACCTGGAATTGTTGCGGGAGAAGATGCGCGCACCCAATGGCGACTCGACCCGGCACTTGGACATCATTGGCAATGAAATCCATCGCCTCGACCGCGTGGTGAAGACGCTGGCGGACTTCAATCGGCCAATTGAACCGCGATTCACTTCCTTCGATCTACGCCGACTGGTGGAGGACGTCACGACGCTGGCCGCGCCAGATGCAGCGCGCAATGGGGTGAAGATCGAAACGCGTCTGGGGACCGAAGCGTTGCCCGTGAAAGCTGACAGCGATTTGCTGAAGCAGGCGCTCCTGAACGTGGTACTGAACGGAGTGCAGGCTATGGATAACGGCGGACGCCTTGAACTGGTATCGCGCCGAGACGAGGGCAGCAGCACGATAGAAGTGCGCGACCAGGGCAAGGGCATTGTCCCGGAGATAGGCGATAAGGTGTTTAACCTGTTTTTCACAACGAAAAAGGAAGGAACGGGAATCGGCTTGGCCATCAGCTATCGGATCTTGCAGATGCACGGTGGTTCCCTGAGTTTCAAATCGGCCGACGGGGCGGGCACCGTCTTCCGCTTGACGTTGCCCCTGGCGACACGTCAGGCCCATGAAAACAAGTAGGTTACCAACATCTTGCAGAGACCGACGAAAGCGTGGCGGAGCTTTTCGGCGTCAGTGGCTCGCTAAGGGCTGGCGAAAAATTTATGATGTAGTCAAGACTCTCGGTACTCTGGCTCGAGGTTTTCGCCGAGGTGAAACACACGCACACGCAGAATGACTTCCTCGCGCAAATTCGTCTGGTTGGTTTTCTTTCTACCGCTTCTTTTGTTTGTTAGCTGCGAGAAGAAGAAAGCCAGCCTACCGCCGAAGACGCTGGCTCCGACGGTGGCGGTGGTGCTGCCAGATGGGCTGCCGCTCGAGGAAGAGCCGGCGGAAGTGTCAGTACCCGAGACCAAACCGGCGCCGCCTGCACCCGTCGCCAAGAGCAAGCCGAAGAAGTCAGTGCGGAGTTCGACCAGCAGCGCAAAGAAGAGCACACCGCCGCCGACTGCTCCCGCTACGCCTCGAACACAGCCTCCGGCATCGAGTAATGAAACGGTCGCAGGCCTACACCTTCCGACAAGCCCGGCGCCAGAAGCGGTGCCGCCATCTGCCCTGGCCACCGCGATTCCAACCGCGCAGGTGCAGCAGCAAAAGGAAGAGACTTCGCGAATGGTGGACGCCACCGAAAATGCGCTCAAGGAAATCAATCGCTCGCTGAACGATGACGAGAAGTCGATGCGCGCCCAGATCCAGTCGTACCTGCAGCAGTCACGCAAAGCTACGACGGAAGGTGATTTCGAACGCGCTTACAACCTCGCCAAGAAAGCGCAGTTGCTGGCAGACGCACTCGTGAAGAAGTAATCCTCAATGGCTTGATACGAGGTGAGCGCTATTTCCGGGCAGGTGCTGCGGCCTTGATCTTCGCCAACATGTCTTTGGCCGGCCCCTGGTATGGACCGTCGATCGCGGCCGCTTTCTGCAGTGTCGCAATAGCGTCCGCCTTTTTGTTCTGCTTGGCATAGGCGTAGCCGAGGTAATAGAGCGCCTGTTGTTGGTCGGCGGCATCCTCTTGCAACAACCCTACGGCGGTCTTCAGCTCGGTCACGGCGGGAACCAATTTTTCCTGGTTCAGGTCAGCACGGCCCAAAGTGAGGTGGGCCAGGCCGGCGTACGTCTTCTTTGCCTTATCACCATTCTCCGGATTCGGACCGAGTACAGTGAGGACTCTGTTCGCATAGGTCGCAGCCTTCGCAGCTTCCTTGGGATCGCTTACATAGGCGTCGGCCATCATGAGTAGTGTGGAAATGCTGTCGGGGTTGGCCTCGAGCGCTTTTTCGCCGTAGGCGACGAGTCGCTGCGGCTGGTTGAGTTGGCGCAGGCTGTAGAGCGCGAGTTGCGAAATCTGTCCTTCAAACTTTGACTTTGGAAAAGCGGGAGTGAACTTCTCAATCTCGGTCATGCGCTTGCCGGGGTCCTGCTCGGAAGCGATGGCATTATAGGCGGAGGTCTCGAGAAAGTCGTAGGCATTCCGCGCCGACGTTTGTTCGCTGCTTATCCTGGTAGTCCACTCGGCGTCCGTCATGTCCGCCGGCCTCGGCTGCTTGGCGATTGAGTTGTAGATGCCAGCACCTTGCACGGCATAGTCCACGACCTTGCCGTTGTCTTTCATGGCCTGCGCGATATTGGCCTGCGACATGATGATGTCGAGGTTGCCGGGATAGGCTGCGAGTGCCTTGCTGCCCCAGTCCATCGCTTTGTCGGCGTCGCCGGCTGCCAGATACAACTGCGACAGCTGCCACTCCGCGTAGGCCACGGCCGGCTTGTTGTCGGCATACTTCGCGATGAAGTCCTGGTAGGCGGCGATACGCTTCTGGTTGTCGTTCTCAGCAGCTAATGGCGGCCAGGTCCTTGTCTTCAGGTGTCCCGGCGGGTATGACGATCGGATTGTTCTGAGACCAGGCAGCGTTGCAAACCCACAGAAGGCAAATGACAACGACAAGGAACGAGCGGGCTTTCCGCATATTGCACCTCAGCGAAGCGAGATGCTGCGCCGGAGTTCTGTTGAACAGGGCGCGAGCACCGCAATCTCGTGTTTCGCAGGAATCCTAACGCTTTTGAGGACGGTTGGCTATGCTACAGCGCACAGGGGAACGTGAGAGGTCTGCCTGGTTAGTCCCCTACTTTCGGCCGTCGCGCTTTTGTGCAACCACCAGACCGCGCGGCGTGGGCAGCAGAACAACCGAGATGAGGCCGTCGCGCTCCATCTTGAGGGCGGCGTCGCGCACTTGCTTCAGGTGAGAGCTGGCATCGTGCATCAGGATAACTCCGAAAGGAGAAATTTGGGGCAGAAAGCGGCGGACTTCTTCTTCGCGGATGGGCATGTCGCTGTCACTGAAAAAGAGGTCGATCGTGCCTTCGATCTTCATCTCGAGGCTGGACTCGTTGCGCAGGTCGATGAGGTCATTGAACGGCGAGGCCGCAAACTTCTCCTTCGCCGTCTCATAGACCTTGGGGTCGAATTCGCAGGTGACGATGCGGCCGAAGCCGTTCATACGGATGGCCTCGGCGATCCAGAGGGTACTGACGCCCATGAAAGTCCCGGTTTCGACCACCAGTTCGGGCTTGATGGTGGTGACCAGCGTGCGCAGGAACTCCAGGACCTCGACTTCCGCTGTCATCGAGTCGTACATGCTCCAGCGCTCGGGATGCGGGCACTCTGGGGTGGCGCGATGGTATTCGGGGACGAGCGCACCGGCGCGCTGCTGGGCCTCGCGCATGATGCGGTGTTCCTGCTTTTCTTTCTTCCGGAAGAGTCGTTTCAGACCCAAGATGTTCCTTCCCTCGACGCCGCTCAAAGGCGTTTTGCGCGATTCTGTTGCGATGATTGCACACTCAGTATAAGTGACGCTGGCTACCACTTTGAGCTGGGTTAGAGTGAACTATGCGCGAAGTGTTCCAGCATCGCGGAATGAGGCTGCTGTTTGCGGCCAACCTCGTCTCCATGGTCGGCAGCGGCATGAATGCCGCGGCGGTGATCTGGTACATCTTGCAGGCAACGCACAGCGAAGTCTCGCTGGGACTGCTGGTGGCGCTGCAGACGCTGCCGTCCCTGGTGCTGCTTCCCTTCACCGGCGTAATCATTGACCGCGAAGACCGACGCCACCTGATGATGTGGCTGGACGTGGCGCGCGGGCTGGTGGTTCTGGTGGTCGCGGTGCTGGCTCTCACGCATCGCGCCCAGGTGTGGCAGTTGTACGGCATGGTCATTCTGGTCTCGGTGGGTTTCTGGATGTTCTGGCCCACGATCAACGCGCTGGTGCAGGAGCTGTCGCCGGAAGCTAAGTTGCTGGACTCGAACTCACTGATGCTGGCCGCGGTGCAGGGCGGATGGGTGCTGGCCGGCGCAGTAGTCGGATTTGTGTACAACAAGATCGGGCTGGGCGGAATTCTGCTGCTCGATTGCGCGACGTACGCGGTCTCGATCGCGTGCGTCTATCAGGTGCGGCAAGGCCGCGTGACGGTAACGCACCTCAAGCCGGAGTCGGCACAACAAGAAGTAGCGCCCGCAACTGCCGTCGGCCGCTACTTGCACGAACTGGTGGAGGGCTTCCGTTATGTCCACGGCCATCGGCAGGTGCGATTGCTGGGCATGGCGTGGGCGCTGTTTATCGCGGCCATGATGACGCAGGGGGTGATCTCGGCACCGCTCAGCGAGCGCATTCTGCACCAAGGCGCGGTGGGCTACGGGTGGATCAACGCCGGATGGGCATTCGGTGCGTTCACCAGCATGTTTTACGCGTCGCAGTTCATTCGGCGCAATGGAGCGCACCGCTCGGTCACGTTGACCATGTGCGTGATTGGGACTTCGTTGCTGCTGCTACCGGAAATTCCGTGGATCATGCTGGCGGTGCCGATGTACTTCTTTATGGGATCGGGGCGCGGCGTCGGCGGCATCGCCATCCAGTCGGAAATGATGGAGATGGTGCCCAAGTACTTCATGGGACGGACGCAGAACACGTTCTTCTTCGTGGCCAGCGCGCTGCAGATTTTCACTGCGCTGCTGGCGGGAGAGGCGGCGCATCGCGACGGTCTGAGGTTCGGGTTCTATATCGTTTCTGCGATGTATTTCGGAGCCGCATTCACGGCATGGCGGGCGGTGAAGGAACCAGAAACTACGCTGCAACCGGACCAGCAGTCGGGATAGGCCGATCTACTTGGGCCCTCGATTGCGGTACCTCCTCCACGCGAACATCGCGATGACCACCGCCGCCACGAATACCACCGCGTTGGCGCGGCCGACGAGGCGCAGCAGGTGCTGCCAGTGCTGTCCGAAGAGGTAGCCCACGCACGAGATCACCGTCACCCAAGCGACAGCGCCCAGAAAGTTAAACAGCACAAAGCGGCGCCACTGCATCCGCAGCACGCCCGCCAGCGGCCCGGCAATGATTCGCATGCCGAAGACGAAGCGGGCAAAGAACACCGTCGCCGGACCGAAGCGCTCGAACATCTTTTCGCCGCTCGCAATCTTCTCGTCAGAGATGCGAAAGAAACTTTGATAGCGATGCAGCAGGGGACGGCCGCCGTGGAAGCCGATCCAGTAGCCGAGGTTGTCGCCGAGAGTGCAGGCGGCTGTGGCGACCACGATGATCAGGCCGAGATTCAGTTCGATGATGCTGCGACGGCGAGAAAGCTGGCGAACAGCAGCATGGTTTCGCCGGGCAGAGGGATGCCGGCATTCTCCAGCAGAAGCGTGATGGCCAGCGTCCAGTAGCCATGGGTGGTGAAGTGGTTGCGGAGCACCTCGAAGAGATCAGGCAGCATCAGGCTTGGCTGGGCTCCGTGGTGACGCTCGATGCAACGGCTGTCGCTCTGGTGCTGAAGCGGACGTAGCCGGAGTGTCGCGCAGCAGGAAGTCGAGCACGATGCGGTTGAACTCTTCGGGCACCTCTTCGTAAGGCATGTGGCCGATCGGCTTCATCAAGTACTCGGCGCTGTTCTTCCAGCGGCGATGCAGTTCGTGCATGGAGTCGGGCGCCACGGCCCTGTCACGGTTTCCCCACAACAACAGCGTTGGAATTGATTCAACCGAGCGGCAATACTTCGTCGATACGCTTCAAGTCGTTCATCCAGGAACGGACGATGTTCCACAGGTGCTCGAAGCTGCCGGGAGGATCGAGCCCGGCCTGGTAGCCCGCGAAGGCGTCAGGAGGAATGGCGGCCGGGTCGGCGTAGAGCTTGCGGAAGAAGTCTTTGAGGATAAAGGGGAACTTGCGCGCAAGGTGCACCACATAAATGCGGCCGACGCGCGTACGCAGGAAACGGATGCGTCCCAGCCCGTATCGCATCCACGGACTGATCGGGGCCGACAACACGAGCTTACGGATGCGATGTAGCATGCCGCGCTCGGCGAGCAGTCCCGCGAGTGCGATCGTCGCTCCGCCGCCGCGTGAAGTGCCGAGCACGTCGCACTGCTCGATGCCGAGGTGGTCGATGAAGCTGAGCAGGTGTTCGGCGTCGCTGACAAGAGTGCCGGGAAGCGATGCGCTGCGCTGGGAGAATCCGGTGCCGGGCAGATCGACCGCGTACACCGAGTAGTGCTGCGCCAGACCCTGGATGACGAAGCGCCAGGAAAACGAATAGCCCATGAAGCCGTGCACCACCAGCAGCGCCGGGCCGCTGCCGGCATGGAGATAGCGCCAGCGAATGCCGTTGATGACGGCGGTGCAGTCTTCAACGCCGGGAACTTTGGCAATCGGGGGATACCACGGGCGGCTCGGTGGGTTCGGTCATTCGGGTCTGGTGTCCACCTTTCGAACGACGTTGGAAGCCGCTGCATTGATGGGCGGTCGGAAACTACCGGAATCGCTTGACGAATGTGACACATGATGTGTCACATTTGGAAGCATGCCAACCGTCAATATGCGAGACTGAGAGACACTCGCCGTCTGAAAGCGTGGCTGAAGGCCGGAAAGACGGTAGAGCTACGCGACCGGGATCGCGTGATCGGGCGTATCGTGCCCGATACGGTCCGATGAAGCAATTCCCAAGGACATGGCCTGACTCGCGGCGAGGGCAAAGGCTATTCCTGGACAGCGACATCCTGCCAAGATCGTGATCGAACGAGCGGGAGCGCACGCTTTGAGCATTTACGCCGATTCGAGCGTATTCGTATCGCGCAACTCGCAGAAGCGCAACGTCGCAGGCTCACGCGCGAATCTGGATGACGCCGCTTCATCGAGTGGGTGCGCCCATGCGATCGCTTGAGAATGGGCGCATCCTATAGGCAACTGCCCGGACTTCTACACCGAGTTCGAGGCGAAGGGTACTCGGTCTGGACGGAGATCTCGAACTAGCATACGAACGCAAGAGTCGCACATGCCAGGAATCGGTCGCGACATTTGACGGCAGCGACAGGCGAAATTGGCCAAGACCGCGGGGTTGGCGATTTCACTGAGCATCAAGTTTACGCGAACGCGCTCTCCTCGTACGTTCCGTACACCTCGCGCAGGGCGTCGCAGATTTCGCCGACCGTCGCGTAGGCCTTTACCGCGTCGAGGATGAACGGCATGGTGTTCACCGGAGAGATCTTGCCGTCGGTCCCGGCCTGCGGCTCTTGCGCGGCGGCTTTCTTCAGCGCGTCGAGACGCACGGCGCACTTCGTCGTTCGAGCGGCGCTGGCGCAGACGAGTTGAGCTTCTTCGTCTGCGCCTGCGCGACTTCTTCGCCGATGTAGAGAATGTTCGGCGACGGCTCTTCGACCACGAACTCATTGGCGCCGACCGTGATTTTCTCTTTCGCTTCGGTGGCGCGCTGGAACTGGTAGCTGGCCTCGGCGATTTCCTTCTGCGGATAGCCCTTCTCGATCGCCTTCACCATGCCGCCCATGGCGTCGAGCTTGTCGAAGTAGTCGAAGGCGCCCTTCTCCATGTCGAGGGTCATGCGCTCGACGAAGTACGACCCGCCCAGCGGATCGACGGTCTGCGCCACTCCCGACTCGTAGGCGATGATCTGCTGCGTGCGCAGAGCGATGCGAACGGCTTCTTCGGTGGGCAGCGCCAGGGCTTCGTCGTAGCTGTCGGTGTGCAGCGACTGCGTGCCGCCCAGCACCGCCGCCAGCGCCTGGATGGCGACGCGCGCGATGTTGTTCATCGGCTGCTGCGCGGTGAGCGAGACGCCGGCGGTCTGGGTGTGGAAGCGCATCAGCCAGGTGCGTTCGTTCTTCGCGCCGAAGCGGTCCTTCATCAGGCGGTACCAGATTTTGCGCGCCGCGCGGTACTTGCCGATCTCCTCGAAGAAATCGTTGTGCGCGTTGAAGAAGAAGCTGAGGCGCGGGCCGAACTCGTCCACATCGAGGCCGCGACGCTGCGCCCACTCGACGTACTCGACGCCGTCGTAGATGGTGAAGGCCAGCTCCTGCAGCGCGGTCGAGCCGGCTTCGCGAATGTGGTATCCGCTGATGGAGACGGTGTTGAAGCGCGGCGTGAACTTGGTGCCGAACTCGAAGGTGTCGATCACCAGCCGCATCGAGGGCGCGGGCGGATAGATGTATTCCTTCTGCGCGATGTATTCCTTGAGGATGTCGTTCTGGATGGTGCCGGAGATCTTCTTCCAGTCGGCGCCCTGCTTCTCGGCGACCGCGAGATACATGGCCCACAGCATCGACGCGGGCGAGTTGATGGTCATCGAGACCGTGGTCTTTTCCAGGTCGATGCCGTCGAAGAGGATCTCCATGTCTTCGAGCGAATCGATGGCCACGCCGCACTTGCCGACCTCGCCTTCGCTCATCATGTGGTCGCTGTCGTAGCCCATGAGCGTGGGCAGGTCGAAGGCGACGGAGAGGCCCTGGCCGCCGTGCTCCAGCAGGTACTTGTAGCGCTCGTTGGTCTCCTCGGGCGAGGCGAAGCCCGAGAACTGGCGCATGGTCCACATCTTGCCGCGATAGCCGGTGGCGTGAATGCCGCGGGTGTAGGGCGGCTGGCCGGGATAGTTCAGGTATTCGTCGTAGTTCCAGTCGGCGGGAAGATCGGCCGGCGTGTAGAGGCGGCGAATCGGCATGCCCGAGATCGTGGTGAAGCGCGCGTGGCCGTGTTCGTCGAGGTTGATGCCGGTCGCCGCGCCAATGGGCTTCTCCGGAGACTTCTCCAGCGACGGCGCGAGCGTCTTCTCGGCCCAATGTCTGTTCGGAGTCGGAGGGCTGGCGGCCGTCGGCGGAGAGGTCGGAGATCGGCGATTCGGCGAGCGTCTTCCCGGTCGGCTTGGTGCTTTCTGGCATGTGCTACCCCACGGTGTTCGCGCGAGCGACGGACGTTGCAGTGTAGTAGATGCCTCGGTACGGAGCAAGGGAGCGCGCGGCAGCGCAGCAGGACACGCGAAGCGGTACCATTATCTTCGCCATGAGCATCAGCCAATACGTTTGCGATTGCCCGGAGTGCAACAGCGAGATAGCCGTCGATCTCGGAGCGGCCCATCGTCCGTTTAGCGACAACGAGAAGATGGTGTACCGCGTGGTGTGCGGCACCTGCGGGCTTTCGTACGATGTGCACTTCGAGGACCTGCGCTTGGGCGATGAGCCGGAGTAAGACCGGGCACAGCGAGCGGCGATCACGACGTTGCCGGCCTGACTGGAGCACGCCTTCGGATGGCGTCGTACAACCGTCCTCCACACGGATCGAACTATGCGCGCCGGGTCGATGGCAAGTCAGCCAGGATACGTTGAAAACCGTAGGTACCCCCCTCCCCTCTCGCCCAACGTGTTTTCAGGCGCTTGTGAGGGATTTTCGCTACAGCTTCGGGAAAACAAAGGCTTTATAGGTACGTAATAGGAAACATTCGGCTTATGGGCACGGCGTTGACGGGTGGCAGGCTCTTTAGGGAGGGCGGCGGCGGTGAGATCCATAGCCCAGAGCATCAATCGGGCGGTGGCGAAGTCGACGCTGCCGGTGTTGATGACGCGGTGGACTTCAGTGCGGTTCAAGGCGAGGTCGCGCCGGTTCATGGGCACGCGAAGCCGAGGGATGCAGGCGAGGCGGCGGGCGCGGGCCATGTTGTGGAGACGGATGCGGGCGTCGAGGTGATGGCGGCAGCAGGCGCGTCCGCGGACGGCGGGGGCGTGGCAGTGGCGGCCGTCGGAAAAAGTGTGGCGGCAGAGACGGATGATCAAGCGCGAGTTCATGGAGACCTCCGCAGGGTCAAATCGTTCAGGATAGGTTCACGTGCGGGGGAATGCGAAAGGGAAAATGCAGGGCGACGTTACGAAGGTAACCAGATTTTCCCGAAATGGGAAGATGTGGAGAGCCGCCGCATGGAAACAACCGAGATATCCCAAAAGAAGGGATTGTGGCCACAGTCGGGTTGACATTCGGGAGGCTGGCTCGGCATGAGTTCACCGAATCCGACCAGGATGCGCTAAGTGATTCACCGCCGTGAGATTCGAGGCAGACTCGATGCAGACCATGCATCGTCGGTCTTGTGAAGGCACACTCAAAGTCTCCGAAGACGGTCTCGAACGCCTGAGCAGCGAAGAGCGTCGAGTTTTCCGGACAGTTTCACTCGGACACCCAGCATTCGGTGAGTTCCCACGCGCAGATCCGCATCGTAGGACTGCCATTCCAGATTGACAGGCGCCCGTGCAATGTAAAGCATGCACCCACAATATCCGGGTCTGCTTTGCAGGTCTGCCAGTCAGTGCCCTTAGTTTTGCCAACCCGGTTAACAGAAGTATCGTTACTGAGGAACCTCGGCGCGCTGCCGCCAGCCAGAGTCACAGCCCACAATTCTGTTCGCGCAACGCAGTCCCGTTTCGTCTTTGTCTGCCAAGAGGAGGGACGCACGCGGAGAACCACCGTCCCATCGCCTTGAATCCCCTGAGTATCGGCATCACCGCGACAGTCTCCCCAGCGCATCAAGTCCCACGCGTTCAGCCAAAGCGGCACAGACGCGGCAGACAGGTCAACCAGAGCCGTTTGAACATCTCGGAATTGACGGTTCTTCAGATCGTCGGCACCAGTTCTCTGGATCAAAGCGAATCGACTGTCGCTCGAAAAGTCAATTATCTCGAAGCCGTGGAGGGGACTAAAACCATCGGAGCTATCGCGGGACAATTCAGACCGTGTCCGGTTCACGGATTGCAGCGTGATTTCTCGAATCTTTCCCGAATTTTCTACGACTAACCTGGTCGTCTGCCTGCACGAGCCGTTCTCATTACGCATTGACGCTCCGGCAATCCAGAGTTTCCATCTTCCTCCTGGAGACTCGGCTACTCCGCTACGCGATTCGCGCAATCCCTGGTTCTCTGGACACTCCGGAGCCATTCCACTTTCCAAGGGAGGAAACCACTTGACCTTGTTGTCCTGTGCATAAGAAACGGCCGCCAGCAAAATCAGTACCGCGCTAAGGAAAATAGCTTTCATTCGTCGCAAACCCTACAGACGGCGCCTGTCCTGCCGGCTGATTTCCCACGCCTTGGCATATTTCCAACTCACGTAGGTCGCGTGGTAGGCGTGCAGCAGCAGGCCCTCGCGGCCGTCGAGGAAACCCAGTCGAAGGATGTAGTTGTAGAGGAAGGTCAGTTTGGGGCGCAGCACGATGTCGATGAGGCTGAAGCCGCGCGGGCGTTTGGCGACTGCCATCTCCGCGCCCAGCGACGAATAGCGATTCATGTGCTCGATGTAGCTGTCGAGCGTGGGATAGGCGTGGTGCAGCAGATTGCCCTTCAGAGAGGCGGTGGCGCCGTCGAGCCGCAGATCTTCGTGCACGGGACGATCTTCAAATTGGCCTGCGCTGTGGCGGAATAGACGGAGCTTGGAGTCGGGATAGAAGCCGCCGTGCTTGATCCAGCGGCCGAGGAAGAAGTTCTTGCGCGGAACCCAGAACCCCGCGACTGACGGGTTGGCGCCGAGTACCGTGCGAATTTCTTCCGCCAAAGCAGGCTCGACTTCTTCGTCGGCGTCGAGCGAAAGAATCCAGTCGCCGGTGGCTTTTGCTAGCGCGGAGTTCTTGTGCGCGGCAAAGCCTTTCCACGGCTCAACAAAGAACCTGGCGCGATACGACTCGGCCACCTCGCGGGTGCGGTCGGTGGAGCCGGAATCGAGGACGACGATTTCGTCTGCCCAGGCAACGCTGGCCAGGGTACGGGCGAGGTTGACTTCCTCGTTCAACGCGATGATGACGACGGAGAGACTCAAGCAGTCCCATGCTAACCGCGCGAGCAGGATCGTAGAAACAAAAAAGCATGCCGCCCTTGCCGGACGGCATGCAGGAAATGGTTCGCAACGCCCGCCTATTGCTTAGGTGGGACCGTCCCCTGGTCGGTTGCGGGAACGATACCCGGCACGTTGGGCTGCTTGGTCACCTTTCCGGACTGCGCATCCGCGATCGAGATGCCGAGCTTGGTCAGCGTGTCGGCGGTGTACAGGTCGAGTTGTACTCTGGACTTTTCGTAATTCGTGGCGGCGGCCAGCACATTGGACTCGGCCTGCGTGAGGGCGCTGGATGCCTGCAATACAAGCGTCGAGGTGGAAGCCCCGAGCGAGTATTTCTTCTGCTCGGCGTCAAGGTTCTGGGAGGCGTAATCACGAGCGGCCGTGGCCGCCTGCAGGGCTGCATAGTTCTGCGTCAACTGAAATTGCGCATTGCGCACCTGCAAAGTGATTGTGTTCGCTTGCTGCTGCGCCGACAATTCGGCCTGGCGGTACTCAATCACCGAACGCACCTGGTCGGCCTGGTTCTGGCGGTTACGTAGCGGGATGTTGATGTTGACGCCGACTCCCTTGTCAGGCGCCGAGCTGTTGAACATGTTGCCAAAGGCGTGCCCGTAGCCAGTATCGGGAATCGTCCCGGGCGGGAGGCATTGGCCGGGAGGCGCCGCCGGATTGCCGCAGGTGAGGTAGGGATTCTGGTCGCCCGCCAAGCCGGTACCGCCATAGAAAGCGAAGAGGTCAACGGTCGGCAATTGCAGGTTCTTGATCGCCCTCAGTCCGACCTGGCGGTTCGTCAGGTTCAATCGAGATTGGATGATTTCCGGGCGGTTCTTCAGGGCTGAATCGATAAGCTGTTCGACCGGAGGCGTCTGGAATGGCTCTTTGATTTGCAGAGTGTCCGTCGGAATGACCGGGGCGGTCGCCAGAATCGAATCAGTGTTGTTTCGCGTAATGGCGTTCTTCATCAGCAACTGCTGCAATTGCAGGTTGGTTTGCGCGAGGATCAGATTTTGCTTGGCGCTGGCGACCGAGCTTTGAGACTGCACCACCATGATCGGCGCCAGGGTGCCGATTTCCACCTGTTTCTGGGTGTCAGAGAGGGTCTTGTTGGCGAGCTCCAGGGCCCGCTGCTGCACTTGCACGTTCTCGTAGGCATTCACCAGGTCCCAGTAAATGTTCTCAATCTGGGAAACCGTAGTCATGATCTGGTTCTGATAGGCGGCGTCCATGATGGCACGGTCGTTGCGCGCAATGCGGATCCAGCGCAGGTTCGAGTTGAAACCGAACCCCTGCAGCAGGTGCTGGCGCAATTGGAACTGGAAGTTGGCACTCGTGTACGGGTTGACCGTGTTGAAGTTCGAATTCGAGCTGGTGCGGCGTGTTGTTATAGCCGACCGACATGAGCGTGCCGGTGGGAAAGCCCTGTGTGTAGAGCAGGTTTGCGGTCGTCGTGGCCTGATTCAGCACCGTGCCACCAGCGAAAACATTCGTGGTGGGATAGATCTGGTGCTGTTCTTCTCCGGTTCCCGTAAGTACCGGATCGAAGTTGTCAATTGGCGCGCCTTCGCCCTGGGTCGAGGTAACAATGCCAGCCGCACCCGCGCCGGCTCCGCCGACGCCGATGGAGGTGCCGCCTGCTCCCCCGCCGACGGTGCTCGTCGTAGCCGTGCTGCCCACACCGCCCGGCGTTCCTTGTACCAATCCCGTGTTCACGCCGAGCGATACAGCACCGGAACTGGTGCGCAGGATGTCGACGTCGGCGGTGATCAGGTTGTAGCGCTGAATGGCGATGTCGAGGTTGTTTTCCAGCGCGAGCGAGACAGCGTCGTCGAGCGACAAATACATCTTGCCGTCATGAATGACCTGGTCGATGAGCGGGAATTGGTGAAGTTCGCCGACGGCATTGTCCGAACGCCCCAGACGGACCAGAACTTGGGCCATTGTGACTGCCCCTTCGAGTAGTTCTGGTCCGAGTACTGCTTGTACGCATTGCCCTGAGGCGCCGGCGCCTGGGGCAACGGCTTGACGGCGTCCGACAGCAAGTTAGGAGCCGGCACGACCTGTGCGGGCGGTGCAGCAGCTTCCTGCGCAAACACAGCGGTGGCCAGCAGTCCCACCACGCCGAGCGTTAGGGCTTTACGGAGTGTGATATTCACCGAGCGAAATACCGGCATTCCCTCATCTCCAGATAAATGCATTTGAACTCTAATGTCCTTCGTGAGAATTCCTGTCGCCTGAGTCTAATACGAGCCAGAGGCCCGGAAGGTTCACGATCATTCGGGCTCCGGGCGCGGCTGAGTCAAAATGGGCCACGTAAGTTGCAGTAATGGCTTAGTATAGCTGACACAGCACGGCCGGAGCGCGAGGCCCGAAGGAGCTTTACACCTCTTAACATTCCGCTTGCGCGGGTTGAAATCGCCCCAAGGACGAGTACGTGAGTCGCAACCTGAAAATCACCCTGGCCTATGACGGCTCCGAGTTTCACGGATGGCAGGTGCAACCCGGCTTCCCCACTGTGCAAGGTGTTCTTGCTGAGTGCGTTGGACGGATAACGGGCGAGAACGTATTGCCCCAGGGCTCAGGGCGCACCGACGCCGGGGTGCATGCCCTGGCACAAGTGGCCTCGGTGCGAATCGAGTCGCCTATCCCGGAACGGAACCTGCAGATCGCGCTCAATGATATTCTTCCCGCCGCGGTGCGGGTGACGGGTGTAGAAAGGGTCGAAGACGGATTTCACGCACGCCACTCGGCAACGGCCAAGACCTACCGCTACCGGATTTACCGGGGAGAGATCTGTCCGCCGTTTCTGGCGCGTTACGTGTATCACGACCCTTACCCTATGAATGAAGACGCCATGATTCGGGCCTCGGAACATATCGTGGGAACGTTCGACTTCACGTCGTTCGCGGCGTCGGATCCCGAGCGGCAGGCCCGCATCGTGGCGAGTCAGACGGCAGGCACGGGTAACGTTATCGACGAGGAAGATTCCAGTGACTCCCTGACGCTGAAACAGGGGAACGTAAGGACGGTTCATTCGTCGCTGTGGGCGCGGACGGCGGACGAGTTCAGCTATACGATCCGCGGTAATGGATTCTTGCACCACATGGTGCGCAACCTGGTGGGGACGTTCTTGCAGGTGGGCAAAGGTTCGCTGCAGGCCGACGATATCCCCGCCATTCTTGCCGCCAAAAACCGGAGCGCTGCCGGTGCGACCGCACCAGCGTGCGGGCTTTATCTGGTCAGCGTGGAGTACGGAGTGTTATGAACACGGTCACTGAAGTTGCAGTACGGGAAACCATCGTCAGCACCAATCCAGCCACAGGCGAGACGCTGGGCGAGTTGGCGTGCGCTACGCGGGACGAAGTTCGCGAGGCGGTAAGGCGTGCGAGAGAGGCGCAACCGCCATGGGGAGCCCTGCCGGTGAAAGAGCGCGTCGCCGTGCTGAAGCGCTTCCAGCAAAAGCTCATGGAGCGGCGCAACGAGATCGCGGAGCTGATCTCGCGGGAAGCCGGCAAGCCCACGGTCGAGGCACTGAATACCGAAGTACTGGTGGTGCTGGATGCGGCGGAGTTCTGCAGCCGCAACGCATACGGCTTTCTGCGGGACGAACCCGTACCGCACGGAAACCTGGTCATGAAGACCAAGCGCGGACGGCTGGTGCGCGAGCCATACGGCGTGATCGGCATCATCGCTCCGTGGAACTATCCGTTCTCGACTCCGGCAATTGAGACGCTGGGGGCGCTGGCAATGGGGAATGCGGTTGTCCTGAAACCGTCGGAGTTCACCCCGCTGGTCGCACTGGAGTTCCAAAAGCTGCTGTATTCCGCGGGACTCAACCCAGACCTCCTGCAGGTGCTGATCGGCGCGGGTCAGGTCGGCGGTACGCTGCTGGAAGCCGACATCGACAAGGTGATCTTCACCGGAAGCGTGGCCACCGGCAAACGCATTGCCGAAGCCGCCGCGAAACGGCTGCTGCCGGTGGTGCTGGAACTGGGCAGCAAAGATCCCATGATCGTGCTGGAAGATGCCGACCTGGAAGTCGCCTCCAGCGGCGCGGTTTGGGGCGCCATGATGAATTGCGGACAGACTTGCCTGTCGATCGAGCGCTGCTATGTGCAGCGCAGCGTGTACGAGAAATTTCTGGAGCTGTGCCGAACGAAGATCGAGAAGCTGCGCGTCGGAGAGGGACTCGGTTCCGAGGTCGAAATGGGGCCGCTCATCCATGAGCGCCAGTTGCGGACCGTGGAAGACCACGTGAACGACGCGGTGGCACGCGGCGCGAGGCTGCTGACTGGCGGACGGCGCTTGACGGAGCTGGGGCCGAACTTCTACGCGCCCACGCTTCTGGCGGATGTAACGCACGATATGCGCATCATGCAGGAAGAGACCTTCGGGCCCGCGCTGCCGGTGGCTCCGTTCGACACCGACGACGATGCGGTGCGACTGGCGAACGACACCGAGTTCGGACTCGCGGCCAGCGTCTGGACGACCAACCGGAAGCGCGGCGAAGCGGTGGCGGCACGCATCAAGGCGGGAACGGTGATGGTCAATGACGCGATCACGGGGTTCGGCATCTCCGAGGCGCCGCACGGCGGATTCAAGCAGAGCGGCATCGGCCGCACGCACGGCAAGCTGGGCCTGGCTGAGATGGTTCAGGTGAAGTACGTGGACGTGGACCTGCTGCCGCGCATGCCGAAGGTGTGGTGGTACGGCTACGGCAAGGCGTTTCAGCAGCAGATGTCGGGCTTCCTCGACATGCTGTTCGGTCGAGGCATCGGCGCGCGCATTAAGGGTGCTCTGGCAGCGACGGGAGCGCTGCTGCGCAAGAACCGGGTGTGAACTGAGGTAAAATGTGCGGTTAGCGATACCGTTGCGAGTAGCGGCTTTCGCGTTGGTTGCGAAACCACGAAACTCGCGCTGAAGGACCCGCAATCATCATGCCGGAAATCAACGAGCCCGCCCAGTTGCCCAAACACAAAGTCAAGTACAAGATGCCGCTCCAGCGCGCCTGCAATGAAAAAGACGAGAAAGGCAAGCTGTGCGGCGGCCATCTGAAGCGCTGGTTCTACACGGCTGACGTGGTGGAGCAGGGCTGCGGCGACGTGCGCGAGGCCTACGGAGACAGCGGCGAAGTTTACCGCTGCGAGCACTGCAAGACGCTGTATCTTCCGAACGAAGAAGAGCCGCGCGGCAAGAACGTGGCGGGCGTCGGCAAGCTGTCGATCTTCGGCGTGACGGTAGTGCCGAAAGCGGCAGCAGGGACAGAGGCGAAAGAGTAGTTCTCTTCCGCGTGCGGTAACGGACGGGCTGAAAGTTTAGCGGATAAGTTCGGTGCCGTGGGGGCACCGATTGTTTGATTCATCTGTAACTTCGATCGCGGAAGAGGACCGTGTCGGCAGAAGTCTCCAATCTGATTTACGACTGGAACAAGGTCTACGCGGCTTCCGCGAAGCCTGCGGGCCCCGTGCTGCTGAACGACGAGTCGCTCCGTGACGGTCTGCAGTCGCCTTCGGTTACCGATCCTTTCATCGAAGACAAGATCGAAATTCTCCACTTGATGGAGGCGCTGGGCATCAACATGCTCGACCTCGGCCTGCCGGGCGCAGGGCCGCGCGCGGTGGCGCACTGCGAGGCGCTGGCGCGCGAGATTGGCCGCGCCAAGCTGAAGATCAAGCCGAACTGCGCCGCCCGAACGCACGAGAACGACATTCGTCCGATCGCCGAGATCGTGCAGCGTACAGGCGTTCCGATTGAGGCGGCCACGTTTATCGGGTCGAGCCCCATCCGGCGCTACACCGAAGACTGGACGGACGATTTCCTGCTACGCACGACCGAGCACGCGGTGAAATTCGCCGTGTCGCTGGGCCTCGAGGTGATGTACGTCACCGAAGACACCACGCGCTGCGACCCAGAAACGATCAAGCGGTTGTACACGACGGCCATCGACTGCGGCGCGCATGCCATTGTCATTTGCGACACCGCGGGCCATGCAACGCCCATGGGCACCGTGGCGTTGATGCACTTCGTCATCAACGAAGTCGTGAAGCCCTCGGGCCGCGACATTCGCGTCGAGTGGCACGGGCATTGCGATCGCGGCTTGGCCGTGGCCAACTCCATTGCGGCGCTGGTGGCCGGGGCAAACGTTGTCCACGGAACCGCATGCGGCATCGGCGAGCGCGTCGGCAATACGCAGATGGACCAGATGCTGGTCAACCTGAAACTCATGGGCATCGAGCCGTGGGTCAATCAGGACCTCAGCAAGTTGAAGGAGTATTGCGTCGCCGTCTCGCGTGCGACCGGAGTGCCGATCCCGCACAACTACCCGGTGGTCGGAGAAGACGCCTTCAAGACCGCGACGGGCGTGCACGCGGCCGCGGTCATCAAGGCCTACCGCAAGAACGACGAAATTCTCGCCAACACCATTTATTCGGGCGTGCCGTCGCACTTCTTCGGACTGAAGCAGATCATCGAGATTGGCCCCATGAGCGGCAAGTCGAACGTGCATTTCTGGCTGCAGCAGCGGGGAATTCCTGACTCCGAAGAACTCGTGGATCGGATCTTTGAGCGCGCCAAGAAGTCGCCCCGCAACCTGACCGAAGCCGAGATTCTGGAGTGTTGCCGGGCAGCCGGGGCTCTCGCCTCGTAATCGTTTTCTCCCGCCACCTGCATTCGTATTACCATCGATCATGGCCCTTGGCTTCCGCCGCGCACTTCTCTTGCCCGAATGACGTCCTGTGATAGCGATGATTCGCGCGCGAGGCCCACAGCGCAACAGGAAGTAGCCCGACTGGCGGAGCTGCGCGCTGTGCACGACGCGTTCGCGTGGTTTCGGTCTCACGCCCGTGAACTGGAAGACCTGCAGCTCGAAGTGACAGCCATTCCTGCTCCCCCTTGGGGCGAGGCGGCACGCGCGGATTGGCTACGAGGGCGATTCGAAGCACTCGGCCTCGCCGACGTCCATCAGGACGAGTTGTGCAACGTGTTCGGCGTCTTGCCCGGCACGAATAACGGAACCGCGTACATTGCCTTGAGCGCGCACCTCGATACCGTTTTCCCTGCCGGAACGCCGATCAACGTTCTCCGTGAGGGCGGCAAGCTTTACGGACCGGGCATCTCGGACAACGGCGCCGGAATGACAGCGCTGCTTGCCATCGCCGGAGTGTTGCGCGAGACCGGCATCGAGCACGCCGCGCCGATCTTGTTCATCGGAAACGTCGGCGAAGAGGGTGAGGGCGACCTGCGCGGCATGCGGCACATCTTTGAGCAGGCACGGTGGGCCGACTCGATCGGCTCGCTGATCGTCCTGGATGGCGCGGGCACCGACACCGTCATCTCCGAAGGGCTGGGCAGCCGACGCTACGAGGTCACCGTGCGCGGCACCGGCGGACATTCCTGGAGCGACTTCGGCATTCCCAATCCTGTGGTGGCGCTGGCCCGCATCATCGACCGGTTCAGCGGAGCCCCAGTGCCCACAAACCCGAAGACGACTTTCAACGTCGGAACGATCGAAGGCGGTACGTCGGTGAACTCGATTCCGCAGTCGGCAACCATGCGGGTGGATACGCGTTCTGCTTCGGTGGAGCAACTCGACCACCTGGAACGGGCCCTACGCGACGCCGTTAAAGACGGCATCGCTGAGACGAACGGACGGAAGAAGGAGGCACTCACGGCCGAGGTACGAGTGATCGGCGACCGTCCGGCGGCGGACCTGCCTTCCGATTCGCCGCTGCTCAAGATGATGCGCGCCGTGGATGCGCAGCTCAACAACAGCGCGCGGGTACAACGGGCCTCGACGGACGCCAACATTCCGTTGTCGCTGGGACGTGAGGCAATCGCCATCGGCGCGGGCGGCAGCGGCGGCGGCGCGCATACCGTCAACGAGTGGTACGATGCTGCGGGCCGCGACCTGGGCCTGAAACGAATCCTACTGCTGACCCTGGCTCTGAGCGGAGTCCCTGAAGAATGAGATCGCCGGCCGTTATGTCCCTTCTCGTCGTTGGTTTTATCGCTAGCACGATAGTCGCAGCAGCACAGGACGCCTCCAAGGCTCCTGACGTCATCTTCGTCAATGGCGACATCTACACGCAGGCAAAGCCCGCGCGCGCGCAGGCCCTGGCGGTGCGCGACGGCCGCATCGTGTGCTGTCGGCAGCAACGAGCGATATCCGCAAGCTCAAGGGCAGCCAGACCAAAGAGGTCGATCTCGGCGGACACTTCGTGATGCCGGGATTCAACGATGCCCACGTGCACCTCGCTTCCGGCGGCTTCGAGAAGATGAACGTGAATCTGGTCGGCTCGCAGTCGCTGCAAGAGATGCAGCACCGCATTGGATTGAAGGTAGTCCAGGCTGGGGCGGGAAAATGGATTGTCGGTGAGGGCTGGGACCACACGTTGTGGCCGGGGCAGACGCTGCCCACGCGGCACGACATCGACGTGATGACAAATGGCCACCCGGCGATCTTCGTGCGCGTGGACGGGCACATCGCCATCGCCAATACCGCAGCGCTGCAGGCGGCGGGCGTTACCGGCAAGACGCAGGCACCGCAGGGCGGCAAGATCGACCTCGACGCCAATGGAGATCCGACAGGAATTCTGCGCGAAGGGGCCCAGGAGTTGGTGTTCGCCAAGGTTCCACCGCCCACGCAGGCTCAGCGCCGCGAGGCCGCCGAGTTGGCGCTGGCCAATGCATCGCGCTGGGGCGTGACCTCGGCGCAAGACAATTCATCGTGGGACGATTTCCTGGTGTACGAAGACCTGGAGCGCGACGGCAAGCTCACGCTGCGCATCAGCGAGTGGCTGACCTTCAACGATCCGGTGAGCGAGTTGGTGGAGCATCGTGCCCATCACCCCGCCGGCGATCCCATGCTGCATACGACGATGCTCAAGGGGTTCATGGACGGTTCGCTGGGCTCGCGCACGGCGGCGCTGCTGGCTCCCTACGCGGATGATCCCGCCAACTCAGGACTCCCACAGTACCAGCAGGGCCCGCTGAACAAGATGGCGGTCGAGCGGGCGGATGCCGGCTTCCAGATGGGCTTTCACGCCATTGGCGATCGCGCGGCGCAGATGGCGCTGGACGCCTTCGCCGTCGCCGAAGCGAGCCCCAAGGCGCACGCTGCCGCTGGCGCTCCAACGCCGCGCGACTTCCGCTTTCGCATCGAGCACGACCAGGTCATCGCGCCCAGCCAGTTCGCGCAATACAAGAAGCTTGGCGTCATTGCCTCGGTGCAGCCTTCTCATCTGCTGACCGACATGAATTGGGCGGAAGAGCGCATCGGGCCGGAGCGCGCCAAGACTTCCTATCCCTGGAAGCAGTTCCTCGACAACGGCGTGCCGCTGGCGTTCGGCACGGATTACCCGGTCGAGCCCATCACGCCGTTTCGCGGCATCTACGCCGCGGTGACGCGCAAGAACGAGGCGGGAACCAAGGAGTACTATCCCGAACAAAAGCTGACCATCGAGCAGGCCCTGGCGGCCTACACCACGGGCTCAGCCTATCGCGGAGTTCGCCGAAAAGGAAAAAGGGACGCTGGCTCCGGGAATGCTGGCGGACTTCGTCGTGCTGGACCGCGACCTTACCAAAGTTTCCCCGCCGGAGATCCTGAAGACGGAAGTCCTGCGCACGGTGGTGGGCGGAAAGACGGTGTTCGAGGTGCCAAACTAGCCTCGGCGACTCCGGCTTCCTGCCGGTGACACTATCGGTAGCTCGCGCGCGTCTAAGCGAAGTAAACCACCGTCTGGGATTGTCCCCCCTGACAATACGGCCGCTCCGCACAGCAACGTATAATTTAAGTTTGGGTTTCATCGTTGGAGGAGATGCAATGGATCGGCAACCAGTGGGTTTCAGGGAGAGATGGAAGGCGAACCGCTTCGCCTCGACCCTGGTCATTCTGGCGACTCTGTCGCTGGGCATCCTGATCGGCACGGTGGTGTCGGCGGGAGTTAAGGGCAAGGAAAAGGCCGTGGCTTCGTCAGATGCAACTCCTCTGCAGGTTCCCTCGCCGCAGCAGCTTTCGAGCCAGTTTTCGCAGATCGCTCGCCAGTTGGAGCCCTCAGTGGTCAACATCAGCACCGAGATCACCATCAAGAACCCCCATGGACGCGGCGGGCAGCAATCGCCCGGTGACGACGGCAGCGACGACAACTCCATGCAGGACTTCTTCAACCGCTTCTTCGGCGGCCAGGGGGGCCAGGGCGGCCAGATGCCGGGCGCTCCCGGCGGCGATGACATGCGCGAACGTGCGACGGGTTCCGGCGTAATTGTCGATTCCAAGGGCTACATCGTCACCAATGCTCACGTCGTCGAGAAGGCCGATCGCATCCGCGTGAAGCTGATGAACGATCCGGCCACTGTGACCTACGACGCCACGGTGATTGGCACCGACAAGGAAACCGACCTGGCGGTCATCAAGATCGACGCCAAGAAGCCGTTGCCCGCCGCCAAGATGGGCAACTCCGACAGCATGCAGGTCGGCGACTGGGTTCTGGCCATCGGCAGCCCGTTCGGATTGGAAGAGACCGTGACCGCCGGCATCGTATCGGCACGCGGCCGCAACATCGTTCCGCAGCGGCAGTTCCAGTCGTTCATCCAGACCGATGCGGCCATCAACCCGGGCAATTCCGGTGGGCCGCTGGTCAACATGAACGGCGAAGTCATCGGCATCAACACCGCGATCTTCACCAGCGGCGGCGGCTACCAGGGCGTCGGCTTTGCCATGCCGTCGAATACCGTGGTTTCGGTTTACAACCAGCTGATCGGCCCCGACCACAAGGTTTCGCGCGGCTCCATCGGCGTGGAGTTCAACGCCGTTCCCAATCCGGCGGTGCAGCGCGTGTACGGCGTGTCGAGCGGCGTGACCATCGCCAATGTCACGCCGAACGGTCCCGCGTCCAAAGGCTGGACTTCTGACCGGTGACACCATCGTTTCGGTCAACGGCAAGACCGTTGCCATCGGGCGACGAACTGGTGGCGGAGATCTCGGCCATTAAAGCCGGGCAGCACCGCCAAGCTCGGCTACGTCCGCAACGGCAAGCAGAGCACGGTGGACGTCACCATCGCCGACCGCCAGAAGCTCTTCGCCACCCGACTGGGCGACGACGACGAAGGCGGCGAGGAAGCCAAACCCCAGGAGAGCAAGCTCGGCATCAACGTCCGCGACATTACTCCTGACATCGCCGAGCGCATGAAGCTGCCCAACTCCAAGGGCGTGCTCGTGCAGGACGTGAAGCCCGGCGGCTTTGGCGACAATGTCGGCGTCAGCCGCGGCGACGTGATCCTGGAGATCAACAAGCAGCCGGTCAACAGCGAAGCCGACTTCCGCAAGTTGGAGTCGCAACTCAAGTCGGGACAGGATGTGGTGTTCCTGGTCAGGCCGCGGGGCCTGGGCCCGAACGCGGGAACGGTCTTCATGGGCGGAACGCTGCCGTAACGCGGCAGCCGTTCATCGTGACAGCTCGACTCAGCGCTCCCGGGAGTATCTTCTCCGGAGGCCGCTGTGGCTTCCCGAGGTAGTTACCAATTCTGGGATTCGCGGCGCATTTTTCCTGTTCCCAATTTCGTGAATGCATGTTTACAATCGCTGTTCTATAGGAATTCATAGATTTCCCCCGAGGTGCCGCGTTTGCGCTTTAGTCTACGGAATTCTCCGATCGCTCACAATTGCTGCGGTTTCGCTGCTTCTTGCGGGCACGGCAACCGCCTCCGACGACCACCAAGTCCACCAAGTCATCTTCCAATTCTCATAAGTCCGTCGAAGTCGTCCAAATCCAGCAGCAAATCGGGAAAGTCCGGGAAGAAGAAGACGTCGGCCAAGTCGACCTCCCACGGCCAGCACGGCATCGACGCAGGAGCGAACGCGCGAGATCCAGGAAGCGCTGATTCGCGAGCATTACCTCACCGGCGAGCCGACCGGGAAATGGGACCAGTCCACCAAGGACGCCTTGACCCGCTTCCAGGAAGCCAACGGCTGGCAGACCAAGTCGTTCCCGATTCGCGGGCGCTGATCAAGCTCGGCCTGGGGCCGGACAAGACAGGACTTGCTGAATCCCGATACGGCGGTCATGATCGTCTCCGCACGAGTTGGGGACGCCGCACGAGGCGCAGCCGGGAGGCTCGTCCCAGCAGTAAGCAGCGAACCGAATCCTAGAAGTCAGCCAGGCGCGGCAAGATTCCGCGCCTTTCTTTTTTGCGATCAGGTGCGGCCTCGAAAATCGACTGGCAATCGTGCACTCTCTGTACGGCTATGTGGCACTTTCGTTGTACAATTTGCTGGCTTCGATTCCGTCGGATTCAAGCGCGCTGACATCGTCCACCGAATCGACATGGCAGTAGTTATCCCCGTTCTTGGTCGAAGGGAGCATGCCCGTGAAATGCAGAATCTTCCTCACCGCTCTCGTCGTGGTAACGTTGTTTGCGACGCTTGCGGACGCACAGACGCACCGGCGACAGCAGCGCCTGCCGCGTCGGCTCCGGCGCAGGGCCGCAAGAAGCGGGTCGCGGTCTTCGATTTCGATTACGCGACCGTGCAGACGCTACTCCGCAGCGGCTTTCGGCACCAATGTCGATGTGGGCAGAGGAATCGCGGACTTGACCGTGAAGTACCTGGTGCAGGATGGCACCTACTCGGTCATCGAGCGCAAGGCGATGGACAAGATCCTGGCCGAGCAGAATTTTTCCAACAGCGATCGCGCCAATCCCAACTTCAGCAGCCAAGCTGGGCAAGCTGCTGGGCGTGGACGCCATCATCGTCGGCAGCGTGACCCAGTTCGGCAACGACACCAAGAACACCAACGTCGGCGGCGGCGGCGGCAACTGGGGCGGTTACGGCATCGGCGGCTTCGGCCACAAGAAGACCAAGGCGATCGTGGCGGTGGATGCGCGCATCGTCAACATCGATACCGCCGAGATCATGGGAGTTGCCTGAGGGCAAGGGCGAGTCGAGCCGCGAGAGCACCTCGCTGCTCGGCGGCGGCGGCAACTGGCACGGCTGGGGCGGCGGCGCGGTCGACTTCGGCAGCAGCGACTTCCAGCAGACCATCCTCGGCGAAGCCGTGAACGCTGCCGTCAAGCAGATGAGCGGCGAACTGATTGCCGACAACAGCAAACTGCAGACTCGCACCGTAAAAGTCGAAGGCCTGGTGGCGGCGGTCGATGGCGGCCAGATCGTGCTCAACGTGGGCGGCAAGGCCGGACTGAAGGTTGGCGATCAGCTCAACGGTGGAGCGCGTAACCAAGGAGATCAAGGACCCGTCCACCGGCCAGGTGATTCGCCGCATGTCATCCCCGGTGGCGTGATTAAGCTCACCGATGTGGACGACGTTTCCGCGGTCGGCACTG
Source organism: uncultured Acidobacteriaceae bacterium (assembly GCA_963751155.1). Classification (GTDB taxonomy): domain Bacteria; phylum Acidobacteriota; class Terriglobia; order Terriglobales; family Acidobacteriaceae; genus DASRAA01. Next base: position 128,717 of record CAVVTL010000015.1, read on the forward strand.
CGGTGTCGGGTTCCGGCTTCAAGGTTGGCGATGCGTGTAAGACCGTGACCCAGTAGCGGCAGTGCGTAGTTTGACAGCTTAGGCGAAGGCGCGGAGCAAATCCGCGCCCTCTTGCTTTTCGACCGCGCGAATTCAGGCTACGAGGCCGGCTTGCTTCGCGGATCGCCTCGCTCACCTGCTCCACCGCCCAGCGAATTTCTTCGGCGGTGATCACCGCCGGCGGCGCGATCATCACGTGGTCGCCGCGCTTGCCGTCGACGCAGCCCTGCATGGGATAGAGCATCACGCCGCGCTTCAGCGCGCACTCGTTCACGCGCGCCGCGAACTTCTTTTCGGCGGGATACGGCTCTTTCGTCTGCCTGTCGGCGACGAACTCGACCGCCCACATCAGGCCCAGTCCGCGCACGTCGCCCACGCAGTCGAGCTTCCACAAGTTTCTGCAACTCGTCTTTCAGGACTGACGCGACGCTGCCCGCACGATCAGAGTCCGCGGCTTCGACCAGTTGGCCGTCGAGCAGCCGCTGCAGCACCGCGCGACCCGCGGCGACGGACACCGGATGTCCGTTGTAGGTGAAGCCGTGCAGCAGCGTGCCGGTGCCGTTGGCGATGGCATCGACCACATGGCGCTGCGCGATGACGGCGCCCAGCGGCGCGTAGCCGCTGGAGATGCCCTTGCCGGCCGCGATGATGTCGGGCGCGACGCCGTAGTGGTCCATGGCAAAGCGGCGTCCAGTGCGGCCGAAGCCGGTCATGACTTCGTCGGCGATGAGCAGTACCTTCTGCTCGCGGCAGATTTCGGCGACGCGCTTCACGTAGGACGGCGGAGGTGCGGCCGCTCCCAGCGTCGCTCCGCTGACCGGCTCCATGATGAAGGCGGCGGCCGTGCCATTGGTTTCGGCGATGGCCTGCTCGACTTCGGCGGCGTACTTCAGGCCGCAGTCGGCGCATCCGTTGCCGCAATCGTAGGGACAGCGGTAGCAGTAGGGAATGCTGGCCTTGGGAAACTCGCGCAGCATGGGCAGATAGATCCCGCGCCGCGACTCGTTGCCGCTGACCGCCATCGCGCCCAGCGTCGCGCCGTGATAGCTCTGGCGGCGGCTGACGACCTGGTAGCGCTCGGAGTGTCCGCTCTCCACCTGGTACTGCCGCGCCAGCTTCAGCGCGCTCTCGACCGACTCCGAGCCTCCGCTGGTGAAGAAGACCGCGCCGCCGCGAAACGCCGGTCCGGCGAAATCGAGCAACTCCTGCGCAAACTGCTCGGCGACTTCAGTGGTGAAGTTGCTGGAGTGCGCGAACTCGAGCTGCGACGCCTGCTCAGCCATGGCGCGCGACAATCGCCGGGTCACCGTGCCCGATGAAGTTGACGACCGCACTGGAGGCGAAATCGAGATACTTGCTTGCCGTCGGCGTCGAACAGCCACACGCCTTCGCCGCGAACGGCGACGGGATAGGTCTTGTTCAGCGCAGCGGTGCAAGCACCGGCACGAGCGCGACGCGACAGGCTCCCACGGCAGAATCGGGAGCGTATCTTTCTCCACCGGCGGATTATACCGACAATCGAGCCGGTGTGCTAATCTTGCCCGCTGATACTCAGCACGAGGTAAGACATGACCGAGCAAGACCACAACTTCCAGATGGACTACATCGAGTTTCCCGCCAGCGACATCGAGGCGACCAAGCGCTTCTACAGCGCGGTGTTCGGCTGGAGCTTCACCGACTACGGCCCGAACTACACCAGCTTTCACGACGGGCGCCTGGCCGGCGGCTTCACCATGAGCGCCAAGCCGGTGAAGGGCGGCCCGCTGGTCGTTCTGTACGCCAAGGCGCTGGAAGAAACCCAGCAGAAAGTGATCGCGGCCGGCGGGAAGATCGTCATCGAGACATTCGAGTTTCCCGGCGGACGCCGCTTTCACTTTGCCGATCCGAACGGCAACGAACTGGCGGTTTGGAGCGAATAGGCATGCATCGTACTGTCAGCACCGAGACTTCGAAGGCTGCACGAGGCGGAGCGTGGCAGGCAAACTGAACTTCTACCTGGTGAAGAGCATCATCGTCGGCGCCCTGGGCGGCCTGCTGTTCGGCTTCGACACGGCGGTCATCGCCGGAACCACCCATCAGTTGACGCAGGTCTTCAACCTCTCGCCCGGCGAATTGGGCTTCACCGTCTCGATTGCGCTGGTGGGCACCATCATCGGCGCCATGTTTTCCGGCATTCTCGGCGACCGCCTGGGCGGACGCGAGAGCCTGCGCATCCTGGCGCTCTTCTACGTGATCTCCGCGCTGGGCTGTGCCTTCGCCTGGAACTGGCCTTCGCTGCTCGTCTTCCGCTTCATCGGCGGACTCGGGATCGGCGGCTCGTCGGTGCTCGGCCCGGTGTACATCGCGGAAATCGCTCCCGCGAAATGGCGCGGCCTGCTGGTCGGCTCGTTCCAGATCAACATCGTCATCGGCATTCTGGTCGCCTACCTGTCCAACTTCATCATCGGGCGCTTTGACCTTCGGCATGAACGAATGGCGCTGGAAGTTGGGTGTGGCGGCGCTTCCCGCGGTGCTGTTCCTCATCATGCTGTTCGGGATTCCGCGCCGCGCGCGCTGGCTGGTCACCAAGAACCGCATCCCCGAAGCGCGCGAAGTGCTCGATCGGCTGGGCTCGCCCGACGGCGCCAGCGAACTGGACGACATCATCGCCTCGATTCACGTCGACGGCCAGGTGCACTCCGAGCCGCTCTTTCAGCGCAAGTATCGCCTGCCCATTTATCTCGCGTTCACCGTGGCCGCGTTCAATCAGCTGGCCGGCATCAACGCCATTCTCTACTACCTGAACTACATCTTCGCCATGGCCGGCTTCAGCAAGGTCTCGGGCGATTTGCAGGCGGTGGCGGTCGGAGCCATGAACCTGGTCGCGACGCTGCTGGGCATGTCGCTCATCGACAAGCTCGGCCGCAAGACGCTGCTGATGATCGGCGGCTTCGGCATGACGTTCTGCCTGAGCGGCGTGGCGGCGGTGTTCTATACCCACCAGCACCAGAACCTGCTGGTGTGGTTGCTGGTGGCCTACATCGGTTTCTTCGCGATCTCGCAGGGCGCGGTCATCTGGGTGTATATCAGCGAGGTCTTTCCCAACCGCGTGCGCTCCAAGGGACAGGCCCTGGGCAGTTCGACTCACTGGATCATGAACGCCTTGATCGCGTTTATCTTCCCCGTCTTCGTGCAGCACTTCGGCGGCGCGTTCCCGTTCGTGTTCTTCGCCGCCATGATGGCGCTGATGTTCTTCGTGGTGATGTTTACCTTCCCCGAAACCAAGGGCGTCACGCTGGAAGAGATGCAGCACAAGCTGGGAATCGAGTACTAACAGGCCGGGCTTTGAAAGGGCACGGCTTCAGCCGTGCCGGAAAGTCGTGATCTTGCATCAGGGCGTTAGCTGCCGATCGCGAGCTTTGCAGGCCGCACGGACTGCAGCTGCATCGAGGCCATCGTCATGCAATCGTTTCCGTTCTTGATTCTCTTGTTCTCTTCCGTCTGTTCGCTCGCCGCCCAGATCACAACCTCCCGCCGATCCCTACAAGCCGGTGCTCGACCGGCTGCAGGCGATCACGACGATGCCGCTGGATAGCTGGAAGGTCATCGCCACGCGACTTGCCGCACGGCGAGACGCCTGGTCAGCGCCTGGCCGAGGCCAAGCCGCTCGCGCATCAAGCAGAACTTGCAGCTCCCGGTCTGGCTGTACGCAGAGCGTCGAGATTCCGCCGGCAGCTGAACGGCTACTCGGTGGCGGGCTCGCGGGTATCGCTTGACCTGAACGTCGGCGGCAACACCGGAATCCTGATTTCCGTCTTCGTGAACGGCAACATGGTCGCGCGCGGCGACGGCGACTCGCAGGTGCCGATCACGCTGACGCAGAACGCCCAGCCCGGCCAGAAGCTGCTGATCGCCGTGCGCGTTCTTGCCATCGGGCACGGTCGGCTGCTGCGGCGGGCCGCCGGAGACGCAAGCTCGACGCGGCATCGCTGCTGTTCGACGCCGCCCGACACTCGCCCCGACCCGACGATCCTCCGCCAGGAAATCATGGCCGCCGAACTGCTCATCGCCGCCTATCCCGACGGCAAGGCCGAGCGCCAGCAGCAACTCGATGCCGCGGTGAAGGCCATCGACCTCGGCGCACTCGACAAAGGCGATCAGGCCGCCTTCGACGCCTCGCTCAAGGCCGCGCAAGCCAAGCTCGACGCGCTGCGGCCCTACATGAAGCAGTTCACCGTGAAGGCCGTCGGCAACAGCCACATCGACATGGCGTGGCTCTGGCCCGAGACCGAAACCGTCGAAGTCGTGCGCAACACCTTCGGCACCGCGCTGCAACTGATGCGCGAGTATCCCGACTTCAAGTTCACCGCCTCGGCCGCGCAGGCCTATGTCGTGGATGGAGGAGAAGTATCCGGCGATCTTCCAGCGAAATCGAGCAGCGCGTGAAAGAAGGCCGCTGGGAGATCGTCGGCGGCATGTGGGTCGAGCCCGACCTCAACATGCCCGACGGCGAATCGCTGGTGCGCCAAATCCTCTACGGCAAGCGCTACTTCAAGCAGAAGTTCGACGTGGACGTGAACATCGGCTGGAACCCCGACTCCTTCGGCTACAACGCGCAGTTGCCGCAAATCTACAAGCGCTCGGGCATCGACTATTTCGTCACCCAGAAACTGCTGTGGGCCTCGGAGTTCACCAAGTTCCCCTATCGCCTCTTCTGGTGGCAGGCGCCCGACGGCACCCGCCTGATGACCTACTTCCCCAGCGACCTATAGCGGCGCAGATCGATCCGGTGACGATGGCGCAAGATTCGTCGGTGTACGGCCCGCTGATGTGGAAGTACAACGGCGGCACCAACTCCGCGCCCGACGGCGCGCTGCAGATGATGTACCTCTACGGCGTGGGCGACCACGGCGGCGGCCCCACGCGCGTCGATCTCGACACCGCCCTGCGCTGGCAGAAGTCGGACGTCGTTTATCCCAAGCTCGAGTTCTCCACCGCTGCCAGCTTCCTCAACAACCTCAGCAAGAACGAGAGCGAACTGAACCTGCCGGTGTGGAACGGCGAGCTGTACTTCCAGTACCACCGCGGCGTGCAGACCACGCAGTCGGAAACCAAGCGCGGCAACCGCAAGGGCGAAGTCGCGCTGCTCGATGCCGAGAAGCTGGCGTCGATCGGCACGCTCTTCGGCCAGCCCTATCCGCAGGCCGACTTCGACTCGTCGTGGAAGAAGGTGCTGTTCAACCAGTTCCACGACATCCTGCCGGGCTCGGGCATCGGCATCAACTACGTGGACGCGGCGCGCAAGTACGCCGAGGTGCAGCGCTTCAGCAGCGACACGACAAGCGCCGCGCTTGAACGACATGGCAGCGCGTGTTGAATGTCCGCCGCACGTGCACAGTTGTGAGTCGTTCAACTCCGCTGCTCGTGGACGAGATCGAGATCAGCCGCATCGGCAGCCCAGTCGGACTGCTCGTGTTCAATCCGCTCTCGTGGGCGCGTACCGGCCGCATCGAGTTCGAGGCCCAGTTTCCGTCAACCGTGTCGCACATGAGCGCAATCGCTCCGAACGGTAAGCAGGTCCGGTTCAGCTGCTGGACAACGACACCTCCAACGGCCGCGCTCACGCTCTCATGATCGCCGAGGACGTTCCGGCCAACGGCTACGGTCTATACCAACTGGTCGCAACCAACAAGCCGTTGGTCACCATACCCGGCGCGGAAACGCCCAGCCCGCTCATCTGCCACTCAAACTTCTCTCGAGAACGACTTCCTGCAAGCTCACCGTCGATCCCACGACCGGCTGCATCACCAGCCTCTTCGACAAGCGCAGCAACACCGAAGCGCTCGCCCCTGCCGTCCCAGGCGTCGGCGCTCCGGCCAACCTGCCCGACGGCAAGCCCTGCGGCAACCTGCTGCAAGCCTTCGTGGACAAGCCCAAACAGTGGGACGCCTGGAACGTGGACGCCGACTTCATCGAGCACCACACCGACCTGCTGCAAGCCGACGAGGTGAAGCTGATCGAGAACACGCCGCTGCGCGCCGTCATTCGCGTGAAGCACACCTGGCAGAACTCGACGCTTCATTCAGGACATCACGCTCTACGCCGGCATGCCGCGCGTCGACGTCAACATGCAGGCCGACTGGCACGAGAAGCACATCCTGCTGAAAGTCGCCTTCCCGCTGAGCGCGCGCAACGACAAGGCGACGTTCGAGATTCCCTACGGCACCGTCGAGCGTCCGACCACGCGCAACACTCCGGCCGAGAAGGCACAGTTCGAGGTCCCCGCGCTGCGCTGGGCCGACCTCTCCGACGCGACCCACGGCTTCAGCCTGCTCAACGACTCGAAATACGGCTACGACGCCAAGGACAACGTGCTGCGCCTCTCGCTGCTGCGCGGGCCCGAGTATCCCGATCCGAACGCCGACCAGGGACATCACGAGTTCACCTACTCGCTCTATCCGCACGCGGGCACGTGGCGCGAGGCGCTGACCGTTCGCCAGGGCTACGAGGTGAACTATCCGCTGATGGCGACGACCACCACGCGGCACCCGGGCACGCTGCCGCCATCGCAGTCGTTCTTCGTCGACGCAGGAAGACAACGTCGTCATCACCGCCATCAAGAAAGACGCCGACGACAACTCGCTCATCGTGCGCTTCTACGAGTGGGCAGGCAAGAAGGGCGACGTGCACCTGACTCTGCCGCAAGCCGCGTCGGCAGCATGGCAGACGAACCTGATGGAAGCGGCGCCAAGCGCCCGCTCAGCCTCGATTCAACCGGCAAGGTCGTCACCGTCCCGACCAACGCGTACGAGATCAAGACGGTGAAGGTGCAGTTCGCAAAACCCTAAAGCCATTTCAGCCACGGATAAGCACGGATTTCACGGATAACTCAAGATCAAGATCCGATCCGTGTTCATCCGTGCAAATCCGCGGCTAACTTTTTGCTTTTCGTTTCTCCTCAACGATAATTGCCACTTATGTCCTTCACCCTCCTCGACTGGTCGGCCATCGTCGGCTATCTCGCCATCACCCTCGTCCTCGGCCTGTGGTTTCGCGGCCGCTCCGGCAAGAGCGTTGACGACTACTTCGTCTCCGGACGCAACGTGAACTGGTGGCTGGCCGGCACCTCGATGGTCGCCACCACCTTCGCCGCCGACACGCCGCTGGTCGTCACCGGCCTCGTCTACTCGCAGGGCATCTCCGGCAACTGGCTGTGGTGGGGCTTCCTGTTCTCCGGGATGATGACGGTCTTCCTCTTCGCGCGCCTGTGGCGGCGCTCCGGCCTGCTCACCGACGTGCAGTTCGCCGAAATCCGCTACTCCGGCAAGCCGGCGGCGTTCCTGCGCGGCTTTCGCGCCATCTATCTCGGCCTGCTGATGAACTGCGTCATCCTCGGCTGGGTCACCAAGGCCATGACCTCCATCGTCAGCACCACGCTGGCCAACACGCCGATGCTGAACAACATCAGCGGCTTCATGTCGCGCTTCGGCTCGGTCTGGAGCGGCAACGACGGCGCAGCCCTCGCCATCTGCGTGCTCTTCCTCATCCCCTTCACCGGCCTCTACGTCGCGCTCGGCGGCCTGTGGGGCGTGCTCTGGACCGACCTCTTCCAGTTCGTGCTCAAGATGAGCATCGTGATCGCCGTGGCCTACTACGCCATCGCGGCCTGCGGCGGCATGAGCGCCGTCATCGCCAGCTTGCAGCAGATGCAGGCGCACGCCGGCGGCAATGCCGAAAGCCCGCTGAACTTCCTGCCCAACTTCTCGCGCGGCGTGACCTCCGAGCCCATGTGGATGGTCCCGCTCGCCAACTTCTTCGTCTTCATCGGACTGCAGTGGTGGGCCTTCTGGTATCCCGGCGCCGAGCCCGGCGGCGGAGGCTACATCGCGCAGCGCATCTTCAGCGCGCGCGACGAGAAGCAAGGTCTGCTCTCGGTCCTGTGGTTCAACATCGCCCACTACGCCATCCGGCCGTGGCCGTGGATCCTCACCGGCGTCGCCGTCATCGTGCTCTACCCCGGCCTGGCGCATCCCGAGACCGGATACATGCTGGTGCTCAACAACTACCTGCCGCACCAGTATCGCGGCATCGCCATCGCCGGATTCCTCGCCGCCTTCATGTCCACCATCGCCACCCAGTTGAACTGGGGCGCGTCGTACCTGGTCTCTGATTTCTACCGCCGCTTCGTGAACAAGACCGCAACCGAGAGCCACTACGTGCTGATCTCGCGCCTGTGCACCGTGCTGCTCGTGATCGCCGCCGCCTACATCTCGGTGCAGCTGGGCTCCATCGCCTCCGGCTGGGAGATCGTGCTGCAAGTCGGCGCGGGCACCGGCGCGGTCTACATCCTGCGCTGGTACTGGTGGCGCATCAATGCCTGGAGCGAAATCTCCGCCATGGCCTGCTCGCTGGCGATCAGCCTGGTGCTGAGCCGCTGGCATCCCTTCACCGGCAACAGTTCCGTCGTGTTCGCCAAGGGCGCTATTATAACAACCATTATAACAACGCTGGTTTGGGTCACGGTCACCCTGCTCACCAAGCCCGAGCCGCAGGAAGTCTGACGCGCTTCTACCGCAACGTGCGTCCCGACGTGCGCGGCTGGCAGCGCGTCGCCGACCTGGTTCCCGACGTCCCGCAGAACCGCGACCTCGGCCGCAACCTGTGGGCCTGGGCTCTGGGTTGCGCCATGGTGTACCTCTGCCTGTTCGGCACCGGTAAGATTTTGCTGCACCAATCAGGACTGGGAGCGATTTTGCTGTTCTTTTCAGCGATTTGCGCCGGCATGCTCTATCGCGGCGTCGTGCGCAACTTCGCCGACGAAACCGAAGACGCACCGGGCACGGTGCCAGACTGGGTAGAGAAACCGGCCACATCAGGACACTGAAATGGAATCAAACGCACCGCAGAATGAAAACCTGAAGCAAGTCGTTCCCTTTTTCAGCGTTACCGACATGGAGCGCTCGCTCCGCTTCTACCTCGATGGCCTCGGCTTCGTGATGAAAAACAAGTGGGAGCCCGAAGGGAAAATCCGCTGGTGCTGGCTCACCCGCGGCGGCGCGTCGCTCATGCTGCAGGAGTATCTCCCCGGCCGCCGACCCGAAGGCGTGCTCGGCCAGGGCGTGTCGGTTTGCTTCCAGTGCGAAGATGCGGTCGCGCTCTACCGCGAGTTCCGCTCACGTGGCATCGATGCTCAAGAGCCGTTTGTTGGCAATTCGATGTGGGTCACTTGTTTCAGCGATCCCGACGGCTACAAGCTCGACTTCGAAAGCCTGACCGATCTACCCGAGGAAACGAAGCTTTCGGAATTCGAAGCGTCGAAATAGCTCGAACCGCATAATTTGCGATCGCTCTTGTACTGATCCGTGTGATCCGTGAAAATCCGCGGCTGATTTCGTCCTTCACAGGAGTGCGCGGGAAACGCACAGCGCCGCTGCGCCCGCAATCCCCGAATCCGCCCGGTACTTCGCCTCGGCAAACGGAATCTCCCCGCACCGCGCATTTACCGACCAGAACGGCAGTTGCGATGCGATGCGGTCGAACCACTTCGCCATTAGCCCGCTCAGCCCGCCGCCCACCACGATGATGTCGGGCTCCAGCAGATCGACCACGTTCCCGAACCACACCGCGAGAATGTCGGCGGTCTCGCGCAGCATCTCCGTCGCCAGCGGATCGCCTTCCTCCCACGCCTGCGCCAGCGTCTCGCTCGTTACTTTCTCGACTTTGCCGCCCGCAAGTTCGACGATGCGCTTGCCTCGCGTCGCCTCCCGCGCCAGCTTCTCCTGCGCGCGCGCCGCAATCGCCCATCCCGCGGCAAACGTCTCGATGCATCCCGACTTGCCGCACCGGCAACGCACGCCGCGGTAGTCGATGCTCATGTGTCCGCCTTCGCCCGCCGCGCCCGTCCGCCCCAGGTAGAGCTGTGTGTTGTAGGTGATGGCCGTCCCCACGCCCGTTCCCAGCGTCGCGTAGAACATGCACTTGTAGCCCGCACCCGCTCCCCACAGCGCCTCGGCCAGTCCGGCCGCGTTGGCGTCGTTGTGAACGTGCGTCGGCAGGTCGTATGCCCTGCGAACCTCATCTGCCAGAGGATAGTTGTGCCAGCACGGCAGGTTCGACGGGTTCAGCACCATGCCGGTCTGCGGATCCACCGGGCCCGGCGAAATCAGCCCAATCCCGCCAACGCGAACGTCCGGATGCTCAGCGCGTATCGCATCAATCGCCGCCCGCACGCAGCCTAACGCCTCTTCCGCCGTCCCGCGCGCATGCATGGAAGTGCGCGTCTTGTGCAGGATCTCACCCTGCGAATTCACCAGTCCGGCGGCAACCTTGGTACCGCCAATGTCCACTCCGATATAAACGTCGGATGATTCCGGCATGCGTGCTCCTGTGCTCCGAAGCTGAGTGTACGACATCGCCCATCGCAGGCCGCGAACGCCGCCCGGCGGGTAAACTCGTACCATGCCCCTTCGCCTCCTGGCCGCGCTGCTCTTACTGGCCCTGCCCCTCACCGCTCAAGAGCGCCCCTGGTCCGTCTCGCCCTGCGAGCTGCTGAAGAACCCCGGCATGTATGGCGACACACTGGTCAGCGTCCCCGGACTTGTTCTTTACGGCCCTAACCAGTTCACCACCCACGGCTTCGACTGCGCCGACGACCACGGCGCACTGCAATATCGAATTTGGCGGCCATCCCACCGACCCAAAAGATCAATTTCGCCTGCCCGAGGCGCAGTTGGAAGCGGGCACAGTGCCGCTCAAGAAAGACGCCGACTACGACACCATGCAGCGCCTCATGAAGACGATTGACGCTTCGGCAAGGGTCCAGATGATCCGCGCGACGCTCATCGGGCGCTTCTTTGCCGGCCCTGCCTTCGGCACCAAGTCCGGAGAGATCAAGCATCCCAACGCCCGCTTCGTGATCTCCGAGGTCGAGCTGGTTTCGAGCAAACCCGAAGATGCCGTGGACTTCACGCCTGAGACAAACACTCTTCCGCCGGCTCCCAGAGGCTGCACCGTTACCGCGCTCGCCGTGCCCTCGCGCGACGACGCAGACAAGCTGCAGCGCCTGAGCCGTGAACCCTCGGAAAACCTCGATTACCTGGCCGATCCTCAACAGGTGGCCGCCCGCGCCATCGCCGCCAACGAGCAGCTCAGACCCGAAGACGTGGCAACCAGCATTCGCCTGGCGCGCGAAGCGGTGGCCCTCCGCGAGTACACCTGGACCTCTCCCGGCGGCCTTCGAACCTACGCCATCACCGTCAATCGCCCCTACTGGCTCCTCCCCAGCACCTACTCATCCGACGCGATGATCTGGGTGCCGAAGCGACTGGTGCTTACGGTTTGCCCGGCCAGGCTCACGCGCTAGTTACGAAACTCACGAACAAGGTTTATGATTCGTAGTTCAGCAAAATGCTATCCGCTGACTGTGGAGAGCCCCCAACATGCCCACGGACCGCAAGATTCGCGTACTGGTCGCCAAGCCCGGCCTCGACGGCCATGACCGCGGAGCCAAAGTCATTGCCCGCGCCCTCCGCGACGCCGGAATGGAAGTCATCTACACCGGACTGCGTCAGACCCCGGAGATGGTCGTCACCGCCTCGCTGCAGGAGGACGTGGACGTCATCGGCCTCAGCATTCTCTCCGGCGCGCATAACGCCATCGTCCCCCGCGTGATGGACCTTCTGAAGCAGAACCAAATGGACGACGTGCTCCTGGTTGTCGGCGGCATCATTCCTGACCAGGACGTCGAAGGCCTCAAGCAGGCCGGAGTGGCGGCGGTTTTCCAGCCGGGCACGCCTATGGACTCCATCATCGACTTCATCCGTACCAACGTTAAGCCACGCGGCGTAACGGCCCGCGGCTGATGGCGCCTCCTCACCCGCACAGCAGCCGACTCCACCGCCTCCTGCAACAAACGGTTGGCCCCTCCCCGTGGTATTGGGAAACCTTTCCCGAACTCCACAGCCCTTCCGGGCAGGTCTTCACGTGGCAGCATCACGGCAACGAAGGCCAACTCGCCTACCTGGTCACGCTGCATTTGCGTTCACAACCTGACAAGCCTCTTCTGGCGCTGAACTCTTATTGCCGGCCGTTTGCCGTTGAACCCCATCGGCTTGGTATCTGGTGCCCGGATGGCCGCAACCTGCGCTTTGTGCTCTTCGAGTTGGATTCGCTCAAACCGTTCACCTACGAAGAAATCGCTGGATGGTTCAAGCCTTCGCCCGAGCGCATCTACTCCGCAACGCCTCCGCTCACCGAGTTCGCCGTCAGCGCCATGCTCAAGGAAGGCACTCACCCCATCGACGCGCCCGTGGAGTTCCACGGTGTCGAGGAGCTACTCATACCTGCGCAATATGGCGCAAAAACGAAAGACGACGCCGCAGCCGCGATCTACGTGGTTTATCCCCATGCCGGTCTCGTGGAAGTGCTTCCCCAGCGCTGGTTCACCGCCAGCCAGTTCGACGTCGGCATGCAGTGGATCACCCGCCTCGCGCGCGACCCTGTCAGCCACCGCATCCTCGGCGAGGCCATGCGCTTCGGCAGCTTCGAGTTGTCGGATGACGGCTGCGAACTGGCCTACATGATCGAGGCCTAGAGTCGCACCGCCCGCCGCCTCGACAGGCAACCCATTTGTTACCCTGCTCTGTGTTGGATCAACCCTCACAATGTGATGAAACGCTCTACTCCGTCGAGGCGTGCGGCAGCGCCATCTTGTTGCGCTTGATTTCCAACGACGGCACCAACCGCCTCACCCGCGCGCGGGTAGCGGCTCTAACCGCGGCGCTCGCCGATCTCGCCGAAAACCCTCCTGGCAAACTCATCATCGCCGGCAACGCGCATTTCTTCTCTGCCGGGGCAGACCTCAACGAAATCGCTGAATTGTACGGCGCGGAGGCCTTTCGTTTCGCGGACATGGGTCAGCGCCTCATGCAGGCCGTCGCCGACTTCCCTTGTCCCACCATCGCCGCCGTTCATGGCTACTGCATGGGTGGCGGACTTGATCTCGCCCTCGCCTGCCAACGCCGCATCGCCGCGCCGCACGCCATCTTCGGCCATCGCGGAGCGGCCCTGGGTCTCATCACCGGATGGGGCGGTACCCAGCGGCTTCCCCGATTGATTGGCCCTGCGCGCGCCTTGCAGATGTTTCTGGCCGCCGAGAAGCTGCACGCCGCCGACGCGTTGCGTTACGGGCTGGTGGACGCAATCGCCGACGATCCCGTCGCCGCAGCATTCACCTTCGCCCGCAAATCGGTGTCCACGTAACGCGATCACCGTGCTCGTGCGCTATCCTAGTGCAGTGTCAGCCTCTCTCCCTCCTGAAGATGCAAAGCTGGTCCAAATCGTGGACGCCGCCCTGCTCGACTCCGAGTGGCGCAGCGGCGACTGGCTGATTTGCAGGCCGGGCTGCACTCCGTGTTGCATCGGAGTATTCGCCATCGACCAACTCGACGTGCTGCGGCTTCATGCGGGACTGGAGAGTCTCGAGACCAGCGACCCTGAGCGCGCCGCACGCATTCGACAGCGGGCGCGAGAGTCCTGGGCGCGGCTGGCTCAGGATTTTCCCGGCGACAAGCAGACCGGGATGCTCGGCGACAATGACGAGGCCGCCGCGGAATTCGAAAAGTTTGCCGACTTCGAGCCTTGTCCCGCTCTCGATCCCGAACACGGCACCTGCGACGTCTACGCCTGGCGGCCCATTACTTGTCGTGTCTTCGGCCCGCCCGTGCGTTCCGAGGGCGGATTGGGCGTCTGCGAGCTCTGTTACCACGGCGCCAGCACCGATGAAATCTCCGCCTGCGAACTCAAGCTTGACGACGCCGACGAACTGCAGGCCCAGTTGGTCAAGGACTTGAACAATGCATGGTAACAGCGGAAACACCATCGTCGCCTTCGCGCTGGCCGCGAATTCGCAGCAGCCAGTCTCCTGCGTTAGCTCTGCGGCACATTGCACGCTGACCCGTCGCTGCTTTATCGTTATCGGTCTGCCTGCGGGCGCGACGAGCCATCCATTATGAGTGACCCCAAGCACGCCGGAACCTCCGCCCAATTCACCACACAGGTGAAGCCCTCCTCGCCCCGCTTCGAACGCAACCAGCACGCAGTCACGAATCTGGTCGCACAACTCCGCACGGACGAGGAGGAAATCCAGCAGGGTGGCGGCGAAAAGGCCATCGAGGCGCAGCACAAGAAGGGGCGCCTCATCGCCCGCGAACGCATCGCCCGCTTGATCGATCCCGGCACCGAGTTCTTCGAGCTCGGCTCTTACGCCGCTTGGGGCATGTACGAAGATTGGGGCGGTGCTCCCTCGGCGGGCGTCGTCACCGGACTGGCGCGCGTGCAGGGCCGTCTCGTCATGCTCATCGTCAACGACGCCACCGTGAAGGCAGGCGCGTTCTTTCCGATGACCGCCAAGAAAGTCATTCGCGCCCAGAACATCGCCATCGACAACCGCATCCCCACGATTTATCTGGTCGATTCCGCCGGCGTGTTCCTGCCACTGCAGGAAGACGTCTTCCCCGACACCGACGACTTCGGCCGCGTCTTCCGCAACAATGCCGTCATGTCGGCCATGGGCATCCCGCAGATCACGGCCATCATGGGCATGTGCGTCGCCGGCGGAGCCTACCTCCCCGTGATGTGCGACCACATCCTCATGACCGAGGGCAGCGGACTCTTCCTCGCCGGCCCCGCTCTCGTCCAGGCCGCCATCGGCGCAAAATATACCGCTGAAGAATTGGGCGGCGCCGCCATGCACTCCCAGATCAGCGGCACGGTCGACTTCCGCGAACCCGACGACGAGCACTGCATCGCGCGCATCCGCTCGCTGGTCGACAAGATGGGCAACCGCCAGCTTGGCGTCTTCGATCGCAAGCCGTCGCGCGAACCGCTCTATCCGGCCGACGAAATCTACGGCATCTTCGACGACGACCCCGCCCGCCAGTACGACATGAAGGAGATCATCGCCCGCATCGTCGATGGCAGCGAGTTCGACGAGTACAAGTCCGAGTACGGCGAGACCGTGCTGTGCGGCTACGCCCGCATCGGCGGCTACGCCGTCGGCATCGTCGCCAACCAGAAGACGCACGTCAATCAGGTGGACCGCAGCGGCAACAAGCGCATCGAGTTCGGCGGCGTCATCTACACCGAGTCCGCCGAGAAAGCCGCGCGCTTCATCATGGACTGCAACCAGAACCTGGTGCCGCTGATTTTCCTGCACGACGTCAACGGATTCATGGTGGGCCGCGACGCCGAGTGGAGCGGCATCATCCGCGCCGGCGCGAAGATGGTGAATGCCGTCTCGAATTCCGTGGTGCCGAAAATCTCCGTCATCATCGGCGGCTCGTTTGGCGCGGGACACTACGCCATGTGCGGCAAAGCCTTCGATCCGCGCTTCGTCTTCGCCTGGCCCACGGCGAAATACTCCGTGATGAGCGGCGCCTCGGCGGCGGGCACGCTGGTCGAGATCAAGATCAAGCAACTGGAGCGCGGCGGCAAGAAGCTGAGCGAAGAAGACCGCAAGCAACTCTTCGACGAGGTGAAGGCCACCTACGACGAACAGATGGACCCGCGCTACGGCGCAGCCCGCCTGTGGATCGACAAGATCATCGACCCCATGGAAACCCGCGAAGCGCTCATCACGGCACTCGACGCCGCCGCCCTGAACCCGGATGTGCCGAAGTTCAATGTGGGAGTGTTGCAGACGTAAGGCAGTGGATAGTGGTTAGTGGATAGTGGCTAGTGGATAGACTTGGAGGGCCCAATGGAATCGAATCAACGAAAGATCAGCAGCTACCGAGATCTCGTCGTCTGGCAGAAGTCGGTCGAATTGGTAACTGCGGTATATGCCGCGACTCGCAAACTTTCCGCGGCAAGAGGTTTTTGGCCTCACTTCTCAGTTGCGGCGCTGTGCGGTATCCGTCCCAAGCAATCATCGCAGAGGGCCAAGGCCGCGCAACGAAAGGAGAATTCATCCAGTTCCTGTCACACGCGCGTGGCTCGCTGTTCGAGCTCGAAACTCAAGTTTGTATCGCCAGTAAGCTTGGCTGTCTCGCTGCAAACCAAGCCCGGGAACTTGAACTGAAAGCGCGAGAGGTGGCACGTATCCTCAACGGGCTTCTAACTTCCCTCGGTGTTGGTGCCCGGAAACTATCCACTATCCACTAACCACTATCCACTTATGGTCAAACTCATCGAATGTCCCCGCGACGCCTGGCAAGGTCTTCCCGGCCAGATTCCCACCGCGACCAAGGTCGATTACCTCAAGGCACTCATCGCCGCCGGATTCAAGCACATTGACGCAGTCTCGTTCGTCTCCCCCAAGGCCGTCCCGCAAATGGCCGACTCCGAAACCGTCCTGCGCGAACTCGATCCTCCCGATGACGTCGAGATCATCGCCATCGTCGTCAACGAGCGCGGCGTCGAGCGCGCCATCGCCACCGACGCGGTGCGCACTGTCGGCTTTCCGTATTCACTCTCTCCAACCTTTCTCAAGAACAACCAGAACCAGACTCCCGAAGAAAACCTCGACATCCTCGAGAAGGTAAAGCTGAAAGCCGACGAAGGCGGACTCGACACCATCGCCTACATCTCCATGGCCTTCGGCAACCCCTACGGCGACCTCTGGAACGCCGAGGAACTGCTGGTTGGTGTTGAACTCCTCGCCGACATGGACCTGCAGGCCATTTCGCTCGCCGACACCGTCGGCCTGGCAACCCCGCAGCAGATCGCCGACCTTGTCGGGCCGGTTTTGCAGAAATTCGACGGCCTCGAAATCGGCGTCCACCTGCACAGCCGCCCCGCCGACGCCGCCACCAAAGTCCTGGCCGCCTACGACGCCGGTTGCCGCCGCTTCGACTCCGCCATCGGAGGCCTGGGCGGCTGCCCCTTCGCCCAGGACGTCCTCGTCGGCAACATACCGACCGAAAGCCTATTCGAGGCTCTCCGACAGCGCGGCGTGCCTCTGCCCGTGAAGAAACCGATCGCCGACTTGGTCGGCCTCTCGGCCAATATCTCAGACCTGTTCGGCGGACCCAAAATGTAAGCCCGCCTTCTATCGGCGAACCGCACTCCCAAAATGGCACGAAAACAGCAATTACAGAGAATCAGCAGGAATTACTCGGTTAAGAAAGTCCTTATCGGTGTGATAATGCCAACCGTAGCCGTAATCCGGCGGCAGAGCGGTCAAGCAGTCGGCCCCGGGAGCGTTTGACGCAATCCAGCGAGAAGAGCCGATGTCCCAAAACCCTCAACAGTACGCCTCACTGACGCTCGCGTTCGACGGCCCCGTCGCCACCCTTACCCTGAACCGCCCCGATAGGCGCAATGCCATCAGCCACGAACTGGTCGAAGAGTTGCATCACGCTCTTCACGAGGTGCAGAACTCTGATTCCGTTGTCCTCATCCTCACTGGTGCCGGCACCGCCTTCTGCTCCGGCATGGACCTTGACCTGCTGCGCGAAGTGACCCGCCTCACCGTAGAAGAGAACCTCGCCGACTCCGGTCGCATGGCGCATATGTTTCGCACGCTATATGACTTTCCCAAGGTCACCATCGCCGCCGTCAACGGGCCGGCGCTGGCTGGCGGCTGTGGACTCGCCACCCTCTGCGACTTCACCCTGGCTTCCTCTGAGGCGAAGTTCGGCTACACGGAAGTGCGCATCGGGTTCGTGCCCGCGATAGTCTCCACGTTTTTATTGCGTCAGGTCGGAGAGAAGCAGGCGCGTGACCTCTTGCTCACCGGCCGCATTATCGCCGCCGACGAGGCCCTCCGGCTTGGCATGGTCAACGAAGTCCTTGCGCCGGAAAATCTCATCCCGCGGGCCCGCGAGCTCGCCGCCACCTTGGCTGCCAACAGTCCGGCTTCGTTGCTATCCACCAAAAGGCTGCTGCGGATGTATTCTCATGCTGAACTCGACCAGCAGATTGCTGCGGCCGTCGACGAGAACGCCCGCCTTCGCACCACTCACGACTTCCGCGAGGGCGTCACTGCTTTTCTTGAGAAGCGCAAACCGAATTGGACAGGGAGGTAGATTGTGAAACTTCGTCACCCGGTTGTGGTCGCAATGTTGATGTTCCCGTCCCTGCTGCTTGCCCAGGTCGCATCCCCCGCCGGCAAGCCTGTATCCCAGGTCCCCGCCACCTCCGCAGGCAGCTATCCCGTCATGAGCGTGGCCGCCAAAAACCGCGCCCGCCAGATCTTCGGATATTTCGATAGCGGACAGTCCACTCAGCTCTTCGCCGCCTTCTCGCCGCAGATGAAAAAGGCCAGCAGCTCCGCCAAGGTCGCTACCATGGCCAAGGAGCTCGCCAACCAGCTTGGCCGAGAGGAGAAAATGATCGGTGACAACTTCGCCCCCGATCTCCTCTCCCGGCAGACGGTTTACTCCAGGTTCTCGCAATTCTCCAAGAGCAAAGATCCCGTGTTGACCGTGATCACGGTCGACCCGCAAGGACAGGTCGCCATGCTCCAGTTCCGCCCTGCTCCGCCCCCACCCGGGAACCGCTTCGTCGATTACAAGGTCAAGACCAAACTCAAGTTGCCCTTCGCTGGCGACTGGTTCGTGTATCAGGGCGGCGCACTCGTATACCAGAACGGTGATGCCTACCGCGACGCTGAGCGCTACTCTCTCATTTTTACCGTGCTGAAGAACGGCCAGCCGTTTTCCGGCGACGGCTCCAAGAATGAGCAGTTTTATTGCTACGGCACGCCCGTGGCCGCCCCCGCCGACGGCACCGTCGTCATGGTGAACGATACCTTTGCCGACAACATGCCCGGCCACTCCGAACAAGTGATGCCCAACGGCAACCGTGTGCTGATCTCCCACGGCAACCAGGAGTACTCCTTGCTGCTGCACCTCAAGCAGAACAGCATCAAGGTCAAGTCCGGCGACAAGGTGAAACAGGGCGACGTGGTTGCGGAGTGCGGCAACAGCGGTAATTCCCCTGTTCCTCATCTGGAGTACCGCCTGCAAAATACCAGGGGCACGCCCTATCCCTTCACCCTGCCTGCGGAGTTCGTTGACTACGTGGCCGACGGCAAGCCGGTGGCGGCGGGTGGACCCATCCGCGGCCAGTTTGTCAGCAACGGGCCGGAAGCCGTGCCGCCCGCCGCGCAACCGAAATAGGCATTGCCGCGGCGCGCTGTTGCTCCGTCATTCCGGGCGGGAGGTTCGCGCTGCATGATAAGTTGGAACTAGGCCATCATGCAGCTCGAGTCCGCAGCCAGAGTCTATGAAGCGCAGCTCCGTGTTCGTTACGCGGAAACCGACCAGATGGGCGTCGTTTACCACTCGAACTACGTCATATGGTTCGAAGTCGGACGCGTCGAGATGCTGCGCCAGTTGGGTTTCACTTACCGCGACATGGAAAAGGTCGATGACATCCACATCGCCGTGGCCGATGTTCATTGCCGCTTCAAGGCGCCCGCCCGGTATGATGACTTGCTTACCATTCGCACCCGCCTGGTCAACGTGCGCGGCTCCATCCTGCATTTCGGATACGAGATCGTGAGGGCAGACGACGGCAAGATGCTGGCCGAAGGCGAGACTGTGCATGTTGTCGTGGACTCGCACTTCCACCGCAGGCATCTGCCGGAAAAGTACCTGGGACCGTTCATGCACGCTGCGGGAAAAAGCTGAACCATACTCCGTCGGATTGGCAGCCGCAGCCGGCGCTCAGTTAGCGCCACGCCTTGCGGCGGGATGAAACTCGATGAAAGTTCTGCATATCAACGGCAACGACCTCACGCTGGACGATCTCTCCGCCGTCGTCTACGAGCGCCGCCCCGTCATGCTCGGCCCCGAAGCCCGCCTCGCCGTCGACCGCGCCCGCTCCGTCGTCGAAGACCTCGTGGTCAACAATCGCCTCGCTTACGCCGTCACCACCGGCGTCGGCCAGCTCAGCGACGTGCGAATTCCCCCCGACGACATCCGCAAGCTGCAAGTCAATCTCATGCGTTCGCACGCCGTAGGCGTCGGCGAGCCGCTCCGCGAAGACGTCACCCGCGCCATGATACTGCTCCGCGCCAACTCGCTCGCCAAGGGCTTTTCCGGTGTCCGCGCCCTGGTCGTTGACACCCTCTGCGAGTTGCTCAATCGCGGCGTTCATCCCGTCATTCCCTCGCAGGGCAGCGTCGGAGCCAGCGGAGATCTCGCGCCCCTCTCCCATCTAGGACTCGTGCTCATCGGCGAAGGCGAAGCTTACTTCAGCGGCAAATGCATGCCCGCCGCCGACGCCCTGAAGCAAGCCGACATCAAGCCCCTCGTACTCGAAGCCAAGGAAACCATCTCGCTCATCAACGGCACCCAGGCGATGCTCGCCGTCGGACTCCTGGCCACATTGCAAGTCGAGGTCCTCGCCGACACCGCCGATGTGCTCGGGGCCTTGGCGGTCGACGCCCTTAAAGGCACCATCGTCGCCTTCGATCAGCGCATCCAGGCAGCCCGCCCTCACCCCGGCCAGGCCCGCGTCGCCCGAAACCTCATCCGTATGTTGGAGGGCAGCGAAATCCGCGAGTCCCACCGCGACTGCGGCAAAGTTCAGGACGCCTACTCCTTACGTTGCATACCCCAAGTCCACGGTGCCGTTCGCGACACTCTCGAGCATTGCCGCGCCGTCTTCGAAATCGAAATGAACTCCGCGGTCGACAATCCCCTGGTCTTCCCCGAGCCGAAGAAGGTTGGGGCCCCTCAGTGGGTGCCCCAGGTTCGTGCCCCTCAATCAGGCGCTAACCTGGGTGCCAACGGCGACATCCTCTCCGGCGGCAATTTCCACGGAGAACCTCTGGCCTTTGCCCTCGATTTTCTGGCAATCGCCCTCAGCGCTCTCGCCGGCATCTCCGAGCGCCGTCTCGAGCGCCTTATTAACCCGGCGCTCAACGAAGACTTGCCGCCCTTCCTCGCTCCCGGGGCAGGCCTCAACTCCGGTTTCATGATGCCGCAGGTAACCGCCGCCGCCCTCGTCAGCGAAAACAAAGTACTCTCCCACCCGGCCTCGGTCGATTCCATCACCACCTCGGGCAACAAGGAAGACTTCGTCTCCATGGGCATGACCGCCGCCAACAAGCTGTTGCGCGTAATCGACAACACCCGCCATGTGCTGGCCATCGAAGCCCTCGCCGTGGCTCAGGCGCTCGATTTCCGCGCGCCGCTGAAAACCGGCAAGCGCGCGCAGCAGGCCCATGCGGCGATTCGCGCCGTCTCGCCCACCATCGCCCACGACCGAATCCTTACGGAGGACTTCCGCCGGGTGGCGGAACTCATCGCCAGCGGCAAGCTGGCCGCAACGCTCCACTAACTCGAGCGCGCCTTCCTCTGGCGTCGCCGCGGCGCTGGCGCCCGGTCCGTCGCTTTTTGCGAGAACGCCACCAGCAACATCCGCAGCGCCTGCAAGGCCGTCCGCCGAAACTGCGCGGCATGCCGGGTATCGCTCCCCGCAGCGATCATCCCTTGCGCCGTGCCGAATGCCAGGCACGCTATGGCCAGTGCGAGGTCCTCACATTCTCTTCCCCCGATTCCAACCTCTTTGTGAATCCGCGATTGCAGCAGTTCGAACCCCGGCATGCTCTCTCCCGCCACATATCGGGCGCCAAACGTATCCACCGACAGGTCCACCCGTTTCGGCCGCGCCAGCGATTCGTCCAGATAGGCCCGCACCATCGCTTCGATAGACTTGCAGGGTTGCAATAAAGCCACTATTTCTTCGGTGGCCCTGTCCACCAACCGCTCCATCAGCACTTCCCGGTCGCGAAACCGCTGGTAAATCGTCGGAGTTGTGGTTCCCGCTTCCTTCGCCACCGCTCGCAGCGTGATCGCCGCTTCCCCCCCGCGGTCGAGCAGCCGCATCGCTGCCTCAACAATCCTTGCCTCCAAAGCGGCGTCCGGCAGTCTCGGCATCGCATTTCCTCGGCGCTCTAAGTTGCGCCATTTTAGCATTGACGATGTTTGTTTTACGTTGTATAAATGACGGTGTACAAGAAATAGGAGTAGGACGGCTACAGTCAGCCAATCGCTCCCATCTCGTCTGATCCGGTTCACCCAACTCGCGCTACGGGCCACTTCGTTAGTAATTCGTCGCGCATTCCTGCCGCCCGCGGAGAAATCGGGCGGTCATGCTACGACGCCAAAATCTCGCACTGAGGAGCACCACCAATGAATAACCTCAGGGGCCGCGGACGACTGTTCGCCGGCGCCCTCCTGATCGCCCTGTTCGCCGCCACCGCCGCGAGCGCCACCACTGTACGGCGCGAGGTCAACGTGGTTGACCTGGTCGCCAAATCCGAGTTGATCCTTCGTGGCACCGTCACCAACGTCACCGACGGAATCGACTCCCGCGGCATCCCTTACACCGAGGTCACCCTGCACGTCGCCGACGCCATCCGTGGCCAGGTAAGCGGTGATTACACCTTCCGCCAGTTCGGCCTCCTGAAGCCCCGCGATATGGGCAACGGCATGACCAATCTGATGGTCACTCCCGCCGGATGGGCCACTTACACCAGGGGCGAAGACACCATCCTCTTCCTCAACAAGAAGGCGGCTTGGACAGGCCTGCAGACCACCGTCGGCCTCGGCCAGGGCAAATTCAAGGTTTCCATGGCTGGCGCCACCAATCAGTTCAACAATGCCGGCCTCTTCACCAACGTCGCTGTCGACCCCTCACTGCTCGGCACCAAAGAACAGCGCGCCCTGCTGACCCAGCAAGGCCCGGTCAACGTCAACGCATTCCTCAGCCTCGTCAAGCAGGCAGTCAACGGCCAGTGGGTCGAGTCAGGAAGGATGAAACATGTCCAGAAGTAAGAGCGTTCTCTCGTTGTCCCTGCTGTTGTTGGTCGCAGCCTCGGCATTCGCCGGAGGCCCGCTCATCGTCGATCCCAACACTAAGTCGGCCTATCACTACGACACCACCACGCCCGTGCCCGTCTACTTCGATCTCGGGAATCTAGGCGTCGTCACCGATTACTCCACCAACCCCCCGACCACCGTCACCTTCGACAACACCGTCGGCAAGAACCTGGTCACCAAGGGATTCGGTGATTGGTCCGCCATCAAGACGGCCTCTTTGCGCGCCAACGTCGTCGGCGATTTCTCGCTGATTGGTCTGCCTGACATCGACTCCACCAACATCGACAGAATCATCGGCACCTCGAATGGCCGCGGTATTTACGTGATTTTTGATGTCGACGGCAGCATCATGCAGAACTTCTTCGGCGCCGGCGACGGTGTTCTGGGAATCTCCAGTCCGCAATTCAGCATTACCGACACCACCATCATCACCGAGAGCTGGACGGTCCTCAACGGTGCGGCCATTGACCCTGCCGACACCACCGCCCAGTACTTCCAGGGCGTCGCTACCCACGAATTCGGACACGCGCTCGGCATGGCTCACACTCAGACCAACGGCGCGGCGTACTTCTACAGCTGGTACAACGCCGAGGGAGTCGGGCCCAGCAGCTGCGCCAACCTACCCTATGCCACCAACCTCACCAGCGCCGATGTCGAAACCATGTATCCCTACATCGATCCGACTGTCGGCGGCACCGGAATGGCTCAGGCCAATCTTCACACCACTGACACCCTGGCTTCCTTCTCTGACCTGTATCCGGGTAAGGGATGGTCGCGCACCTACGGAACCATCAAGGGCAAGGTCTATGACATCGACGGCAAGACTGAGTTGACTGGCGTCAACGTCATCGCCCGCAACATCTCCGACCCGTTCGTTGATTCCACCTCTGCCGTCACCGGCGATATGACCCAGGGCCTGCTCGGCCCCGATGGCAGCTACACCCTCAACGGTCTCAAGCCGGGCGCGCAATACGTCGTTTATGTTGACGCCATCCTCGCCGGCGGATTCCCCACTCCTCCTCTCTGGTTCCTGCCCGGAGCCGAGCGCTTCTGGAACGGCAACCAGTCCACCGGCAGCTTTGATCCTTGCCGATACACCACGATCACGGCTACTCCCGGCAGCCCGACCAAGGCCAACATCACCTTTGCCCTCACCCCCGGAGCGCCCGTCCTTCACCAGCTTGGATATGGCGCATTCGTAACCGGGCTGTCCGGCGATGGTAGCGTCGCCGTCGGCGGCGGCTCTCGCGGCGGCCCGCTATTCCGCTGGACCGCCAAGACCGGCGTGGTCTCTATGAATGTGGCTGGCGTAGGCGGAGTCGTCTCCATCTCTTCCAACGGCCGCTACATGTCCAGCGACCTCCTCGACGTCAACGCCGACACCGACCTGGGCGCCTTTCGCTGGGATGCCAAGAACGGCTGGCTCCCCGCCGCCCCCACTGGTAGTTGCGGCACTGACACCTCCTGGAACGAAGCTGTCAGCAACGACGGCTCCGTGTTCGGCGTCACTTACAACACCTGCACCGACTACAAGGCGTTTCGTTGGAACCCGAACTCCCCCGGCACGTTCGAGTACAAATCCTCGTTCAAGCGCTCGGACGGAACTTGGGCTAATTCTCGAATTGACCAGGTATCGGCCGACGGTTCGACGGCTGTCGGCTGGCAGGAAGCCGATTGGGGTGGATGGCTCGGGTCCGTCTGGCACAACCACAAGCCCGAGTTGATCACCGACGCCAATGGCGACCCGGTCAGCGAGGCCTTCGCAGTGAGCGCCGACGGTTCGAAACTCGCCGGTCAGGTCTTCGACGGCCAGTATCCCTTCGACGGCAGCGGCTGGCGCCGGGACACCAATTCCACAACTCTGGAATACGTTCAGCCCCTCAACTCCGACGCCTCCCCGCTGGTACCGTACGCTCTTTCCGGTGACGGCAGCGTCATGGTCGGATTCAGCGGAAGCCCCTGGTTCAGCTTCCAGCCGCTTCCCTTCCTCTGGACTAAGGAACTGGGTGCCGTTAGCCTCGATGACTTCGTTAAGCATCAGGGCACGGCCATGGAACAGTGGTACAGCCTCTGGTCCCCTGGTTCCATTTCAGCGGACGGCACAACCATCGCTGGTACAGGAGTTGGTTTCCAGTACTACGGCGGCTGGGTGCTCGACATGCACAAGGCGTTCGTCTGTCACGCTGACCTCGGCGGACAGCCGCAGACCATCAGTGTCGATTTTCCCAAGGCCTTTGATCAGCACTTGGCCGACGGCGACACCCCGGGACGTTGCCAGTAGTAGCTATTCCTACTGGTTAGCGGTCCTCTCCCGCGGCGGTGGCATGATGCTTTCATGCTGCCGCCGTTTTTTTGAAGCCATCGCGATGGAACGCAAATGGGGGCGACTACTGTGGCGTCGCCGACAGCGCCGCCACCCGCACCAGCGTGCATTTCACGTTCTTGCCGCTCTGCTGGCTCTTCACTTGCCCCTTGTTGCCGTCGACCTTGTATGTGATCCCGGTGCCCACCACAAAACTCGTTGCCTGCACCTTCTCGTTCTCGTTGGTGCGGCAGGTATATTCGTTCGTCGTGGATACGAACGTCAGATCATATTGCTGTTTCTTGTGCTTCTTGTCGGTGGTTCCCGCCGGCTGCACGTCTTTCAGCGTTGTGCTTCCCGACTCCTTATTGGCCGCCATTCCAACGCCGCCCAGCAACAACATCAGCAATGCCACATACAACAAATTTCGCATCGTCACTCACCTCGAAAAAGAAGTCTCTGCCTCTGACTATACCAACCATTCCGCCACGGGCCCGTCGCCATCCTGGGGTCTGGCGTGTTCTACAATAAGGACGGCTCAGGCAAAGAAGTGGTCAAATCCGGTTAGGTCTTTGTCCCATGGCGGCTTCCGGCGAGAATGCCCGGCCAAGAGTCAAAATCCAACGGCCAGTTGCCCTCGCCGATAACACTTTCCCCCCTGTAACCGTCATACAATAGACGGCGGCTCCGCTAACCGACTATCGTGGCAATCAAAGTGAAAATGGCCGGAAATCGGCCGCGCACCGCCCCTCGTGGACCCTCGCGCCCCGGTCCGCGCAAAACTGCGCCCTCGCATCACCTCACCCTCGGCGATCCCATCGTCAAGACGTTGGTCGCCGCCTTCCTCGTCTCCGGCATCCTCCTCATGGCCGTCTTCGCCTTCTTCTACGTCAAGTACGAAGGCATCGTCGACCGCCGCATGTCCGGACAACTCTTCAACAACGCGGCCAAGATCTACGCCCGTCCCCAGATCGTCGACGTCGGCGACAAAACCTCCGAGCAGGAAGTAATCTCCTATCTCCGCCGCGCCGGCTACACCGAGCAGGGCAAGGAGAACGACTCTCCCATCGGACGCTTTCGCGCCATCGGCTCCAGTTTGGAAATCATGCCCGGCGAGGAGTCGTTTCATTCCTCCGACGCCGCGACCCTTCGCTTCGAGGCCGGCAAGGTCAGCGCCATCAGTCTCTCCGGCAGGTCTGGTCAGGCCCTGAACGCCTACGAACTCGAGCCGCAGATGATTACCTCCCTCTTCGGCAGCGAAGACCGTTCCAAGCGGCAAATCGTCACCTTTGATCAAATCCCCAACAACCTGGTCAACGCCGTCGTCGCCATCGAAGACCGCCGCTTCTTCCAGCACAGCGGCGTCAACTATTACCGCCTCATGGAAGCCGGCGCCACCGATATCCTCCACGGACATCGCGGCCAGGGCGGCTCCACCCTCACCATGCAGCTTTCGCGCGGGTTTTTCCTCACCCCGGAAAAAACCATGAAGCGCAAGCTCACCGAAATGCTCATCGCCATCGAGCTGGAGCAGAAATTCTCCAAGCAGCGCATCTTTGAGATGTATGCCAACCAGGTACCCATGGGCCAGCGCGGCTCCTTCAGCATCAACGGCTTCGGCGAGGCCTCCCGCGCCTACTTCGGCAAGGAAATGAAGGACCTCACCTTGCCCGAGTGTGCTCTGCTGGCCGGCATCATTCAGCGTCCCAGCTACCTCTCGCCCTACCGCCATCCCGAGCGCGCCCTCGAGCGCCGCAATCTCGTCCTCGACTCCATGGTCGAAACCGAAGCCATCACCCGCGATCAGGCCGACCGCGCCAAGGCCACTCCCCTCAACCTCGCCGCCCCCAACGTCGAGGCCAGCGACGCCCCCTACTTCGTCGACCTCGTCAAAGACCAGCTCTCCAGCCAGTACAACGAGAGCGAGCTCAACGAGCAGGCCATGCGCATCTACACCACGCTCGACCCCGACCTGCAGCGCGCTGCCGCCGACGCCGTCGAGGTCGGCATGAAGCTCGTCGACGAGCAGGTGCTCAAGCTCCGCACCCACAAAACCAAGGTCGGATCAGCCACCGAAACCACCGTCTCGTCCGGCCCCCTGCCGCAGGTCGCTGTCGTCGTCCTCGATCCCCACACCGGAGAAGTCCTTGCCCTGGTCGGCGGCCGCAACTACGGCCAAAGCCAGCTCGACCACGCCGTCGCCAAGCGCCCCACCGGATCGATCTTCAAGCCCTTCGTTT
Source organism: uncultured Acidobacteriaceae bacterium (assembly GCA_963751155.1). GTDB lineage: Bacteria > Acidobacteriota > Terriglobia > Terriglobales > Acidobacteriaceae > DASRAA01. The sequence goes on from CAVVTL010000015.1 coordinate 156,112, forward strand.
ACGCCGCCGCCATCAACACCGCCCTGACCGGCCAGATGATCTCCGTCGGACACACCGCCGCCTGACACCGGCGGCAACGCTCCGCCCGACAGTCGACACCAGCGGCAAGCTCCGGCATCTTCACCCCCGCCACACTCGTTGACGACTCCCAGGTCAGCATCGCCTATGGCGACCAGGTCTACGAGCCTCGCAACTACCACGAGGCCTTCCACGGCGAAGTCACCGCCCGCTACGCCCTCGCCATGTCGCTGAACAACGCCACCGTGCGCGTGGCCCAGGGTGTCGGCTTCGGCAGCGTCGCTTCCCTCGCCAAGGCCGCCGGAATCACCAGCGTGGCCGCCACCCCGTCGATCGCCCTCGGCTCCTACGGTGCCAGTCCCCTGGAAATGTCCGGCGCCTACACCGTCTTCGGCAACGGCGGCACTCGCCTCTCGCCCATGATGCTCAAGTCCATCCGCGACGCCCACGGCGCGGTGCTCAACGACTACCGCAACGATCCCAAGAGCGTCCTCGATCCTCGCGTCGCCTACGTCATGACCACCATGATGCAGTCCGTCATCGACAGCGGAACCGGCTACCCCGTTCGTGCGCGCGGCTTCACCGCCCCTGCCGCCGGAAAGACCGGCACCTCCCACGACGCCTGGTTCGCCGGATACACCAGCAACCTGCTCTGCATCGTCTGGGTCGGCAACGACGACTACACCGACATCAAGCTCGCCGGAGGCACCACCGCCGCTCCCATCTGGGCCGAGTTCATGAAGCGCGCCCAGAAAATCCCCCGCTACTCCGACATGAAGCCGTTCTCCGCTCCCTCCGGCGTCGTGGACCTCCAGATCGACAAGGTCACTAACCGGCTCGCGACCCCGGCCTGTCCTCAGGATTACTACGTCGCCTTCATCGCCGGCACCCAGCCGACGCAGACCTGCGAGCAGTCCTTCGCCGACCATCGCAACGTCTTCCAGACCATCCTCGGCTTAGGCTCTCCCCAGCCGGCTCCTCCGCCCACCACCAACGGACCGCCCTCCACCGCCGCCAACTCGCCCGCAAACGCCTCGCAAACGGCCGCGCCGGCTCCCGGCGATCCTGCTGCCGAACCCAAGAAAAAGAAGGGGTTTTTCAGCAAAGTCTTCGGCGGCAAAGGCGGCGACAAGCCCCAGGACAAGAGCCCCCAAAACCCGCCCCCAAATTCTTCTCCTGATAAAGGGAACCAACCGCCCCAAATTTAGGTCTAATATGTTAGGCATATTGGGTCGGAGGTATGGTTATGGCTCCGCGCTTCGAGTCACGCCTTTTTCGCTCCGTTGGGATGGCTGTTGTTCTCACCGCCGTGGTGCTCTTAACTGCCAGCGGCATTTCCGTGGCTCTGGCATCGACGCCGCAGCCCACGCAGGAACCAACTCCGCCCCCGGTCTCGCTCACCTCCGGCACCGCCGAACAGCTCGAAAAGCAGGGTGATCAGTTCCGCTCCCAGAAGCGCTTCCTCGACGCCATCGACTATTACGACGCCGCCCTGGCCAAACAGCCAACTCCGCTGCTCTGGAACAAGAAGGGCATGTCCGAGCTTTTCCTCCAGCACATCAAGGAGGCGAAGAAGTGCTTCGAGCAGTCGCTCACGCTCGACAAGAACTCCCCCGAAGGCCTCAACAACCTGGGATACATGTCACAACTCGAACAGCGTTACAACCGCGCCCTCAAGTATTACCAGAAGGCCCTGGCCGTCCGCCCCTACTCTGCCACCTTCCACTACAACATGGGGGCCGCCTACTTCGCCAAGCACCAGTTCGACAAGGCCACCGTCCAATACCGCGCCGCCTACGATCTCGACCCCGAAATCTTCCAGCGCGTCTCCCGCATGGGCATCATGGTGCAGACCTCTTCGCCGGAAGATCGCGCCGCCTTCGACTTCATGGTGGCCAAGATGTACGCCCAGGCCGGCGACAACGAGCACTCCCTCGCCTACCTGCGCAAGGCCATGGAGCAGGGCTACAAAAACATCAACAGCGTCTACAAGGACAACGAGTTCGCCACCGTCCGCACCGACCCTCGCTTCACCGAACTCATGACCCAAAAACCGCAGGCGATTCAGTAGAAATCAGGGCCGCGCACTGGTTCCATTTTGGGACTATGCCCGATGATGCGTACCCCTCCCCCTCCCCCTGAAATTCCTTGTTTTCATTGGGATACGAAGAATTTCTGGGTAAATTCGTCTGCCCAAAGGGGTTACGGGTAAGTTCGTCTGCCGTAAGGGGTTGCGGGGGCGTGTTTGCGCTTTTAGGCGACATCGGCGGCCTCTTTGTGGAGGGAAACCGGGCGGACGGAGCTGACGCCGGAGCGGGGTGGGGCGTCGTTTTCTGCCTCTCGTTCTGCCTCGATCTCGGCCTGTAAGCGGCTGAGTTGGTAGGCCAGCTCGTCCTGGGTTACCTCACGATGAGGATCCTTGGGAATGTGGAAGTATTGGTCCATCTCATCGGCGGCGCGCTCGGGAACACGTTCGAGGCGGCGGGGCGGGTTGGCTTTGCGGGAGTCCCGGAGTCGGAGTCTCGGACGGCTGCTCGGCGGCGGCGAGAGCGGCTTCGGGAGGCAGGGCGAGATCGACGTTGGAGGGCAGGTCGTATTCCTCGGCGAGGTCGGGGGCTTCGAGGGAGCGGAAAGGCTCGGCGAGTTCGACCTGGGGGCGGCGGCCTTCCCATGTGCGGGTGTTGTTGAGGTTGGCGGCAGCCTGCTGGAGCATGTAGAGCAAGGCATTGGCGCGGCGGAAGTCGATGCGGTCGTCGGCGAGGGCATCGCCGACCTGCTGGAGCGCGGCCTGCACGGCGTGCATGTTGTCGAGGATGGGGAGGCGCAGGCGGCAGGATTCGCCTTTGCGGCGGGCCTGGGCCATCTGAACGCGACGGGCGCGAAGGTCGAGGTGGAAATAACAGAAGCGCTGGTTGCGAAGAGCGGGAGAACTGCAGAAGACGCCATCTGCCATGAGATGGTCGCAAGTAGCGTACGACATGGTGCCTCCGAAAAACGGGCAACGCTCTTCGCTAGTCGCTATTCGCATTTCGCCAAGAGCCAGTTGATGCAGGCCGTCGGTATGCCTTCGGCAAAGTCGAACAGTGTTCGAGTGGAGGTAACCTCCGCTTGGTTACCTTGCGCCTATTGGATTTTTGGTGTCAAGGGAAAAGTGGGGAAAATGTGGGGATGTTCCCGAAATGGGAAGGCGGGAGTCGCCAGTCGTCAGTGGAAGGCAAAAGCAGCCGCGGATAAACGCGGCTCAGGCGGAGAGGATAACGACGCGAGAGAGGGAGAACAGATTTCGCGAACCCCGAACGAAAAGCCCCACATCTGTCCCGCTGCGCGGGACAGATGTGGGCCACGGCACTTGTGGGCCACTTGCGTCGACGTAGAGAGCCTAGCAGTACTCCGGGATCATGCGATCTGAAACTATGGCGCAAGCTTTTCCACTGTAAAGGTGGCTGGTAAGCTGCTGGTGCCTCCGACGGTCACGACCACATTCGTCTTCACAGGGGGCGCATTGATAGGAACGGTGACAATGATCGAACTGGCCGACCAACTTATCACTGTCGCAGTGAGGCTTCCGAATTTAACCGTACTGGTACCGTGCTTATCGCCGAAATGAGATCCGCCGATGGTTACAGTCGTTCCGGGTGGGCCCTTGTCGGGATTGAGGGACTTTATTGTGGGATTATTGAAGAAATTAATCGCCTGGGCAGTTACTGCCAGCGCAGAAATCTCTTGCGCGGTGCTTAAGACGTCCTTCCAAGTGTCGGATTCACTCGTGGCCTTAAAGGGAACGACGATTGTGCCGCCCGGTTCCACAATCGCGTCCTTCACTGAACCGAAAGCGGGATTGCTGTCCTTCCCAATCGCCTGTCCGCTAGCCTGGAGGAGGTAAAGATATTTCATGTCCCCGAAGCGAGTCAGGTCAGTCGCCTGCTTTAAATAGTCGCGCACTCGCTTGCCGGGCAGGTAAATCAGTGCAGTAGTGTCATTCAGGCCGTTTGTGACGGCAACAAACCCGGGCCGCTGGGGAACGGCCAGGCTATCTCCGCCGCGCATTTCCGGATCGTTCGACGTGTTCTCCCATTCCCCGAGATCGGGGGTGATGTTGATTACCATCCGGCCGGAAGTAGGCAGGCCCCGCAGCGCGGTCAGGATTTCCTTCCGCTGCAGCTCGAAGGTCTGCGACGGATTGACTCTGCCTTCAGAGGAAGCTGACGAGATCGCGGGATTCGGCATGGTTTCAACTTTCCTCATTATGGTGAGCTTTGTCTCGTCGTTCCGTTCTTTGATCTCCGGACGATCGAACACCGCAGCCTGGGGATATGCCTCGGGCAGGAATCCTCCCGCCCTGCGGATAACCGAGCTGAGGCGCTCTCCGGGATCGATGCCATAGGAGCCCGGAAACTGGACTTGTCCCGCGACGGTTACGGCTGCGCCAATGTCTTTCCATCCCGCTATCTGACGAATACTCAGACGGTCGCCGGGCTTGAGCAATAGGTCAGCGTCTTTGTCGCCCCCGGCGACCTGGCGCAGATTGACCTGCTTCACTGCAATTTCCACCGACATGCCATTTTGTATCTCGTAGCTGGCGAGAAGCGCATCGCCGAGGTAAGCGCTTCGCCGGAAGCCCCCGGCGATACGAATCAGGTCGCTGACTCTCATGCCATCCACCATCGGATAGAGGCCGGGCCGTAGAACCTCTCCCGCGATGGTTACTTTCGGAGCATCCGTCTCGTACCGACCGTAGATCCGGATGACATCGAAGGGGCGCAGCTCTGGCGCGCTCTCCTTGCCGTCTAACACATGCACAATGTTGAACTGGATAGTTTGGGGAGTCAGATCGGGACCCGTCAGGCGGACGATCTCCGCCTGTGGCCGCGGTTCCGGAAGAAGATCCGAGTAGGAGCGTATGAGGTCCGTGACTCTCATGCCCTGATGAAATGCATACTTTCCGACCCGAAACGCGTGGCCCTCCAGATAAACACTGGCTTCGGAATAAGCACTGATGGGAAACACATAGATGAGGTCTCCATCGTGAACGGTGCTGGCCGAGAGAGCCAGCTTTATGGCCTCAGGATCGGCATCCGGCGGAACGGGCACGGTAAGCGTCACATGCTGTTCGTGCGCCTCGACGCGATCGATTGAGATCTGCCAGAGCGATGCTTCTGGCCGCAGTCCTCCGGCCATGTCCAATACCTGATCCAATGTCAGTTCGTTACGAAGCTCATACACTGCAGGACGGCGGATCGCACCATCTACCGTGACCTGAGCCCCAGCGGGGGAAACCATGATCGAGTCGCCCGACTCCAGACGGTGGGTATCGGACTGGGTGCCGCGCAGCAACAAATCGTAGAGATCGATCGTAGAGATCAGGTTGTCTCCGCGATAATGGCGGATTACCCGCATTGAACCTTGCTTATTAGGGCCTCCTGCGGCAATAAGGGCGTCGAGCACCGTGGAAAGGGCGCTCACTTGATATGCGCCTGGCCGCTCAGCCTCCCCGACGACGTAGACTCGAACCGTCTTGACTCGCGCCAAGGAAAGGTCAACCTTGGCATTGTTGAACCTGCGAACCAAGACTCGTTCGATAGCATGTTCCGCGTTCTCGATCGTCATGCCACTGACCATAAGCGTCCCGCCACCGGGCACAGTAAGCCGTCCGGCGGAGTCCACTACTACTCGTACCCGCTGGGGATCGCCGCCAGAGACGTCAAGGATGACAGTATCGCCAGGTCCGAGAACATAATCCGGACCGACCGGAACATCCATGGTCGACTTGTTCGCGTTGCCTGAACGATTCGTGAACAAGCTCGCTCCGAACCTTTCGATGTTCTTGCTGCTTTGGGTTGAGGATTGCCGGTATAAGTCGCGAAGAGCTGGATTGTCAGAAAAGGGGCTCTGGACAGACTTGGGCGCCGGAAGTGCTGACGGAGTCGGTTGGATTGCGCCAGGCTGCTGAGATTTCTGCTGTTGCGGGTCGCTCGTCGAACGCTCGCTTTGTTGCTGGTCCACGGATTGTGGCGGTACCTGTGCGAGTGCGGGCGACACCGACGTTACGACCACGAGCAACAGCAAAACGCACAAAGATCTCCAGCGTTTTTTCGCCGAACCTTCGGGCCGTGGCATAGATGGACTTGAGTCTATTCGTGGAGAGAGCCGAAACTCAAATATGTGGGGGGGGCAACGCCACTTAGAGATGGTGTGCAGCTAATGATTCCGGGGATTTTCCGGAAGGGGTGCCGTAGCACCCACTTCCCATTCCGAAAATTGCGTTTAGCTGTCGCCGCGCTTGCGCATGAAGGCCGGGATTTCGAGATCGTTGGCGTCGTAGTCGATGTTCACGCTGCTGGTGACGGTGTCGATGGGGAGGGCTACGTCGGATGACTCCCCACAATTGCCAGAAGAGGGCAATTGTGGGCCACCCACGTCTTCCACTTCCTGCGCATGGCGGACGACTTCCGAGCCGAGTTCGTAGTCGTCCACGGAATCGGGAATGTAGCCGGAAAGACCGGTTTCAAGTTTCAAGTTTCGAGTTTCGACAACCGGAGTTTCGGGTTTCACGTATCGAGTTTCGGACGGCGGAACCTCGGCTTGCGGGCTACGAGCGCCGGCTTCTCCGCGGCCGCTGACGATTGGCAATTGCGCACCGTGATCCCCCAGGTTAGCGCCCAAATGCGGGGCGCGAACCTGGGGCACCCGATTCAGGACGGCGCTGGCGGCTTCGTGAGCGTGCTCGCGGCCCTTGGGCGTCTCCTTGAAGCCGGTGGCGATGACGGTGATCTTGACCTCGTCCTTCATCTTCTCGTCGAGCACGGCGCCGAAGATGATGTTGGCGTCTTCGTGGGCGGCGCTCTGGATGATGGTGGAAGCCTCGTTGACCTCGGCCAGGCGCAGCGAGCTGGAGCCGGTGACGTTGATGAGGATGCCGCGAGCGCCGTCGATGGCTCCGGCTTCGAGCAGCGGCGAGGCGATAGCGGCCTGCGCGGCGAGCGTGGCGCGTCCTTCGCCGCTCGCGGTCGCAGTGCCCATCACAGCGTATCCCATGCCCGCCATGATGGTCTTCACGTCGGCGAAGTCGCGGTTGATGATGCCGGGAATGGTGATGATGTCAGAGATTCCCTGCACCGCTTGGCGGAGAATGTCGTCGGCGACGCGGAAGGACTCGAAGAAGCCTGCGTCTTTGGCGACGGCGAGCAGCTTCTCGTTGGGGATGACGATGGTGGTGTCGACGGAGTCGATGAGCTCCTGGAGGCCGCGTTCGGCCTGGTTCTGGCGGCGCTTGCCTTCGAAAGCGAATGGCTTGGTGACGACAGCGACGGTGAGGGCTCCCATTTCGCTGGCGAGCGAGGCAATGATGGGCGCGGCTCCGGTGCCGGTGCCGCCGCCTAGTCCGGTAGTGACGAACACCATGTCTGCGCCTTCGAGGGCCTCGATGATTTTGTCGGCGTCTTCGAGCGCGGCTTTGCGTCCGACTTCGGGATTGGCGCCGGCGCCGAGTCCGTTGGTGAGCTTGACGCCGAGCTGGATTTTTACCGGGGCGCGGGAGAGCTTGAGCGCCTGCAGGTCGGTGTTGGCGACGACGAACTCGATGCCTTCGAGATGCGACTCGATCATGCGGTTGACGGCGTTACCGCCGCCTCCGCCGACGCCGATGACCTTGATCTTGGCGCTGTTGATAGCGTCTTCGTTGAACTGGATGCGAATGTCGTTTTCCGGCTGCTTCTGGCTGAAATCTTCGATCATGGTTACCTCGGGGCGCCCGTCGGCGCCGTGAAATTCTAGTCGTTACACATTCTTGGCGGCGAACAGGGCCTTCAGGCGCGCGCCCAGTCCGCGATCAATGTTGGTGCGCGCCTGGCGCACGCGGTGTCCGTACAAAATCATGCCGATGGCGGTGGCGAACTCGGGCTCCAGAAGGGTGGACGGCAGCTTGGCGATGGGCACGGGATAGCCGATGCGCGCCTGGCGCCGGAGGACGTCTTCGGCGGTGTCGATGAGGGCGTTCAAGCGCGATGCGCCGCCGGTGAAGACCACGCCGGCTCCGAGGAGTTCGTACACGCCCGCCTGGCGCAGGTGCTCGCGTAGGAGTTCCATCAGCTCGCGGGAACGCGGCTCGAGGATTTCGCCCAGCATGCGCTGTTGCATCAGGCGCGAAGGGCGGTCGCCGACGGACGGGACTTCGATTTCGTTGCCCTCGGGAATGCGCGTGACCATGGCGCATCCGAACATCTTCTTGATGTTCTCGGCGTCAGGAATTGGCGTGCGGAAGCCGACGGCGACATCGTTGGTGAAGTGGTCGCCGCCGACGGGGACTGCTCCGGTGTGAATGACGACGCCTTCGTAGAAGACGATGATATCGGTGGAACCGGCGCCGATGTCGGCGAGGCAGACGCCCAGCTCGCGCTCGTCGGATTGCAGCACAGAATCGGCGCAGGCGAGAGCTTCGTAAACGGTATCGTCCACGTGAATGCCGGCGCGATTGGCAGCGGTGACAACGTTCTGCGTGGCGGTGGCGCTGGCGGTCACCATGTGGACGCGGACTTCGACCTTCCTGCCCATCAGTCCGGCGGGATCGTGTACGCCGGGCTGGCCATCAACGATGAATTCCTGCGGGAGAAGATGGAGTGGCTCGCGATCGTCGGGGAGAGGAATCGAGCGGGCCTTCTCGACCGCGGCGCGAACGTCTTCGCGGCTGATTTCGCGGGTACGACCGGCCAGGGTTATGCCGCCGTGGCTGTTGACGCCGCGGATGTGGGAGCCGGCGACGCCGACGATGGCGTGGCCGATGGGGGCCTGGGCGACATTCTCCGCCTCCTCGACTGCTTGCTTGATGGAGCCTACGGCTTTGTCGAGGTCGGCGACCACACCCTTGCGCATGCCGCGGGAGTCAGAGATGCCGTGGCCGCGATAGCGCAAGGCGAATTCGTTGACTTCAGCGACGAGCACGCAGGTCTTGGCGCTTCCGATGTCGATCACTGTCAGCAGGTTTTCGGTCTGGCTTCCCATTCTGTCCTAGTGTTTAGCGGGCTTTTTCGGTGTTGACGGTTTCCTGGCGGGCGAGGGTGGCGCGGGCTGCGTGCCTTCCGTTGCCGCAAGTGGTGACTGGGCGAATTCCCGGGCGCGGGCGGCCGCGGCATCGGGATTGACGATGACCTGTCCGTCGTAACGCAGGTCAACGGAATCCAGGTGGGTGAACTGCGACCTCCACTCCTGCACGTGTGCCTTGTACAACTGGAAGCGCTGGAGATAGTTTCCCGAACCGAGATGCACTAGCACCGCGCCCTTGGGGTCGTCCACAAGAACCTTCACGTCATCGGGATCGGAGACGTTCACCTCGCTCAGGTCATGCGAGTACTGCGCTCCTGTCGAATCAAGTTGCCGAACCAGTGCGGTGTAAATTTTCATGCGTGAGGCGCGGGTGGAAAGCGGGTCACTATCGCCCGTGCCAACGATGACGGGGAACGAGAAAGCGCCCTGCGCGCCCGGGGGCATGTCCATGACGACGCCATGGGCATCGATGAGGGCAATGCGCCCGTTGACGGCAACGAACGCCACCGGAACGCGCTCGTGCAATTCAATGCGCAGTCGGTTGGGAAGGAAGCGCATCACGGTCGCCGATTCAACCCACGGGATCGCTTCGAGCTGTTTCTTCTGCTCGGACAGGGACACAAAGAAGATGTTGCGTTCGATGTCGGCGCCGAGCGCGTCGAGCACCTGGGCGCGGCTGACATTCTGCGTGCCTAGAATTTCGAGGTTGTCGCTGGAATCGACACGGAAACGCCACGACTGGGTCCCGTAGCGATAGAGAGTGATGCCGACAAAGCCGAGTACACCAACGGCCAGAAGCAGCAGCATCAGCCACTTGATGCGGTCGGCGGCTTTGCGAGGCACCACGCCGCGACGCACGGGAACGCGCTTTTGTCCGCGGAGAAAGGGCGACTCGCCCTCTTCGTCGAGATCGAGGATGCGGGCATCGAGCGGAGATTCGTTGTAGGAGCGCGAGGGTGCGCGCGGCTCGGCGACCGCTTCAAAATCCTCTTCCGGAAGTGTGGACGAATTCTTGCGCGTCATTGAGACAAAGAGAAGCCGAAAATTTCGGCTATTCGCCCAACTATATCCGGTTTATTCGGGCGAGCGGTGGGGGTTTTGGGCATAAGTGTTGCCTAAGGAAACACCTGTTGAGGTCTGGGAGAGTTTGCGGGGGAAAGTCAACACCTACCACGGAGACACAGAGGCACAGAGGAAGCGGGGGCGGAAGAGCAAAAGCAACAGCCACCACGGAGATCACGGAGTGCACGAAGGAATCGGGTGAAGAAGCTCTGATCGAAAGCTCGCGTGAGAGCTTTGTTAGCGCTTATCCGGGCGGGAAAGCGCGTCGAGCACCTGAGGACCGAGTTGGACGACGTTGCCTGCCCCAAGGGTAAGAACGAGGTCGCCGGGCTGGGCGGATTGGGCGACCGCGTCGGCGGCCTCGGCGAACGAGGCGGCGTAAACCGCGTGAGAATGAGCGCCGCGAATACGGCCAGCCAACATGCTGCCACTGATTCCGGCTATGGGAACCTCGCTGGCGGCATAGATGTCGAGCACGGTCACGGTGTCGGCGTCCGGGAAGGCTGCGGCAAATTCGTCGAGCAGCAACTGCGTGCGGCTGAAGCGGTGGGGCTGGAAGATTACGTGGATCTGGCGGAAACCGCACTGGCGCGCCGCGGCGAGCGTGGCGCGAATCTCGGTGGGATGGTGGCCGTAGTCGTCGATCACGGTGACGCCGTTGGCCCGGCCCCTGAGCTGGAAGCGACGGTCGACGCCGTTGAAGTTCGCCAGTCCTTCGCGAACCTGGTGCGCGGGAATGTCGAGCCCGATGCCCACGGCGATGGCGGCGGTTGCGTTGCGGACATTGTGCTCGCCGGGGACGTGGAGCAAAAATTCGCCGAGGTCGCGGCCTTGATAGGACACGCGGAAAGCGCTGGAGGCGAAGTGTCCTTCGCCCGCAAGGCCGCAGCGGAGATCGGTAATGTGGAAATCCGAGCCTTCGCGCGTTCCGTAGGTAACGATGCGGCGGCGGACTCCGGGAAGGATGCCGCGCAACGCGTCGTCGTCGTTGCAGGCGACGACCATTCCGTAGAACGGGACGTGGTCGAGGAATTCGACAAAGGTGCGCTCGACGTCAGCCATGTCGTGGTAGCAGTCCATATGCTCGCGGTCGATATTGGTGGCGACGGCGAGGATGGGCCAGAGCTTCAGGAAAGAACGGTCACTTTCGTCGGCCTCGGCGACGAAGTACTCGGACTTTCCGACGCGCGCGTTGGAGCCGATGGCGTCAACGCGGCCGCCGATGACGACGGTGGGGTCGAGGCCGCCCGCCGCGAGCACGGCGGCAACCATCGAGGTGGTGGTGGTTTTGCCATGCATGCCGGCGATGGCGATTCCGTACTTGAGGCGCATCAGCTCGGCCAGCATCTCGGCGCGAGGAATGACCGGAATGTGGCTGGAGTGGGCGGCGGCGACCTCTGGATTGTCGCGCGAGATGGCGGAGCTGGTGACGACGACGTCGGCGCCCGCGATGTTTTCCGCACGATGGCCCTCAAAGGTGAGCGCGCCCAGGGCGGCAAGACGATGGGTGATGGCGGAGGCCTTCAGGTCGGAGCCGGAGACGCGATAACCGAGGTTGACCAGCACTTCGGCGATACCGCTCATGCCGATGCCACCGATGCCTACGAAATGAATGCGTTGAATTTTGGCGAACATGGAGTAGTGGCCAGGGCTAGCGAATGATTAGGCTACATCTTGAGGGCGTGAGATGCCAGCGATGCGGGCGGCCATGTCAGCGATTTCGGCGGCGGCATCGGAGTGGGCAAAGTTGCGGGCGTCCAGTCCCATATATTTGAGGCGCACGGGCTCGCGGAAAAGCTCGGCAATGGCGTGGGACACGCGATCGGGAGTGAGGTCTGCTTGGGGCAGGAGTATTGCGGCGCCGGCGTTGGCCAGGGTCTCAGCGTTGTGGCGCTGGTGGTCGTCAGCAGCGGTGGGAAGCGGGATGAAGATGGCGGGTTTTCCGGCGGCTGCGACTTCGGCGACCGTGCTGGCGCCCGACCGGCAAATCAGGAGGTCGGCGCGGGCAAAGGCGGCTGGCATGTTATCGATGAACGGGGAAATTTCGGCGGAGATTCCCGCTTTCAGGGCGGCGGCCTGCGCGGCCTCGAAGTCGTTCTGGCCGGTTTGGTGGATGAGGTGTAATTGCGGGAGTTGTGCTGCAAGCGCAGGCAGCGCCTGCACAACAGCAACGTTGATGGCGTGAGCCCCCTGGCTGCCTCCGAAGACGAGCAGGGTAGGCGGCCCGTCGGAAGAGCGCTCCGGGATGGAGAAAAACTCGCGACGCACGGGAACGCCCGTCACGACCGCGTTGGGAAAATAGCGCTGGGTGGCGTCGAAATGTACGGCCGCGGCTTTCACCCATCTCGCGACGAGGCGGTTGGCCACGCCCGGAACGACGTTGGGCTCAAAGGCCATCATGGGAACGCGCTTCATAGCGGCTGCTAGCATGGCCGGTCCGGAGGCGTAGCCGCCCACGCCAATCATGACATCAGGACGGAATCGGCGGATGAGAGCGGCGGACTGGGCGATGGCACGGGGCAGGTCGAAGAGCGTCTTGAGCCGGGTAGTCAGAGAGACGCGGTTGAGAGCGCCGACGTTGACTAATTCAAGGGGGAACCCTGCGGAAGGTACAAGGCGGGTTTCGATGCCGCGGGCCGTCCCGACGAACAGAATCTCAGCGTTGTAGCGCGAGCGGAGTTCCTGGGCGATGGCGATGGCCGGAATGACGTGGCCGCCGGTGCCTCCGCCTGCGATGATGACGCGCATGGCTAGTCGGTCTGCTGCGTGATGTTGAGCAGCACACCGACGCTGGCGAGGGTGATGAACAGCGAGGATCCGCCATAGGAGATGAAGGGCAACGGAATGCCTTTGGTCGGCATCATGCCGAGCACGACGCTGATGTTGATGAGCGCCTGCACCACGACCATGGATGTGATGCCTGTTGCCAGGAAGCGGGCAAACGGGTCCTGCGTGCGGAGAGCCACGCGCATTCCGCGAATGAGAAAGATGGTGAAGAGCACGACGACCAGCACTGAACCCCAGAGGCCGAGCTCTTCGGCGAGGTTGGCGAAGATGAAATCGGTGTGCGGCTCGGGCAGGTAGAAGAGCTTCTGTTTGCCTTCCATCAGGCCCGCACCCATGAGGCCGCCAGTGCTGACGGCAATCATCGACTGGATAATGTGGAAGCCATGGCCCTGAGGATCTTTCCAGGGGTTGAGGAAGGCGACGATGCGGTTCCAGCGCCAGGACACACGTACGATCAGGAAGTACAACGGCAGCAGTGACGCCAGAAAGCCGTAGGCAAGATACCGCATCTTCATACCGGCGATATAAAGGACCGCGGCGGTGATGGCCAAGCAAGTCACAGCCGTACCGAGGTCGGGCTCCTTGACGATGAGCAGCGCCAGCAAGACGCTGGGCGCGGCGGCGGGCAGGAGAACGCGTTTCCAGTCGGCGATGTCTTGCCAGCGCGACGCAAGGAAGTAGGCGAGGTAAAGGATGATGGCCGGCTTAGCTAACTCTGAGGGCTGGAACGAGAGCGGCCCGGCCTTGATCCAGCGGTGCGTGTTGTGCGAATCGTGGAAGGCGTAGACGGCCACCAGCAGCAGCGTGGTGATGCCGAGAAACGTGAAGACGACGGTGGAACGCTGGTATTGCCGGTAGTCGATATTCATCACCACCAGCATGGCGGCGATGCCTGCCGCCGCCCAGGCCATTTGCCGCAGCAGGAAACTGTAGGACGAACCGAAGCGAGCCTGCGCCATGACGGCCGAGGCGCTGAAGACCATGACCAGCCCGACGAACACGAGGAGCAGGATCACGGTGAACAGCCACTTATCGACACTGACACGCATTGCCATCAGTCACCGCCCGCCTTCAGCACGTCGCGGGATTCCAATTGGCGGACCAAATCTTTGAACACGCGACCGCGGTGCTCGTAGCTCATGAACTGGTCGAAACTGGCGCAGGCTGGAGCGAGCAGAACGATGTCGCCGGCTGCGGCCAGTTCGCTGGCCTGGCGTACGGCGGTATCAATCGTTGCCGAGCTGACGAACGGAGCGCCCTTGATCTGCGACTCGATCTTGGGAGCGGCGGCACCGATGGTGTAAACGCGTTTCACGCGCTCGGCCAGCAGCGAATTGAGCATGCTGTAATCGCTGCCCTTGTCTTTGCCTCCAAGGATGAGATGGATGCGGCCAGGGAATGACTCTAGTGCTTTGATGGTGGCGTCAACGTTGGTGGCCTTGGAATCGTTGTAGTAGGCGACGCCGCGAACGGTGGCCACGAATTCGAGGCGGTGTTCGACCGCCTTGAAACTTGAGACGGCGCGGCGGATATCTGCCGGGCCAACGCCCGCTAACATTCCAGCGCAAACGCCGGCCAGAACGTTCTCCACGTTATGCGCGCCCTTGAGGCCGATCTCGAAGACGGGCATGATTCCGTGCTCGCGGCTGCCGTCGATCCAGACGATGTTGTCACCCCGCACGAACGCTCCGCGGTCGACGGGATGCTGGCGGCTGAAAAGGTACACGGAGGCCTTCGTACTGGCAGCCATGGCGGCGCAAGTCGGGTCATCAGAGTTCAGAACGGTGAAGTCGCCGGCGGCTTGGTTCTCGAAGATTCGGGCCTTGGCGGCGGCATAATTTTCGAAGGTGCGGTGACGGTCAAGATGATCAGGAGTGACGTTCAGCACGACTGCGATTTTCGGGTGGAAGGTCTGGATGGTCTCTAGTTGGAAGCTGCTGACTTCGAGGACGATCCAGGTGTCGTCGGTGGCGGCTTCAACAAAGCTGATGGCGGGGGTGCCGATGTTGCCGCCGACGAGCGTCTTTTTGGCCCCGGCAGCGATGACTTGGCCGGTGAGTGCGGTGGTTGTGGTCTTGCCGTTGGAGCCGGTGATGGCAATGACTCGGCCCTTCAAGTAACGGGCTGCGAGTTCGATTTCGCCGATGACCGGGATGCCGGCGCTGCGCGCTTGCACCAACTGCGGCACGTCGTAGGGCACGCCGGGACTGATGACGATGAGTTCCTGCTCTTTGAAGGTGCGTTCGCCGTGATAGCCGGCTTCTACGCCGATACCGCGATCGAGCAGTTGGGGGATCTCGTGATGGAGTTCTTCTTCCGACTTGGTGTCGGAAACGGACACGCGCGCGCCCTTGCCGGCCAGAAACAGGGCGCTGGCCACGCCCGACTTGCCCATGCCGACGACGAGTACGCGCTTGCCCTTGACATCCATGGAAGAGTCCGTCCGAATGGTCATTGTGCCACGTTTGCGGGGCGGTTACCGCAGTTTCAATGTGGTGAGAGCAAAGAGTGCAAACACCAGGGAGGCAATCCAGAAACGGACGATCACCTTGGATTCGCTCCAGCCCAATAATTCGAAATGGTGGTGGATGGGTGCCATCTTGAAGATGCGCTTCTTGCGCAACTTGTAGGAACCGACTTGCAGGATCACCGAGAGGGCTTCGATCACGAAAACGCCGCCAATAAACGGCAGCAGCAACTCCTGCTTGATGAGCACGGCAATGGTGCCGATGGCCCCGCCGAGGGCGAGTGAGCCGACGTCTCCCATGAAGACCTCGGCGGGGTGGGCGTTGTACCAGAGGAAGCCGATGGCGGCTCCGACCATGGAGCCACAAAAGATGGTGAGTTCCGAGACCTGTGGAATTTTCGAGATTTCAAGGTAATCGGCAAACAAGGCGTGCCCGCTGACGTAGGTCAGTACGGTAAGGGCCCCGGCGGCGATGACGGTGCAGCCGATGGCCAGCCCGTCGAGGCCGTCGGTTAGGTTGACGGCATTGCTGGAGCCGACGATGATCAGCATCACGAAGAGGAGGAAGGGCAGATAGGCCAGCGGCCATACGGCGGAGTGCAGGAGGCTGCCAATCACCAGGTCGGGGCGGAAGTGCTTGAGAAACGGCACGATCAGACGGGTGGAATAGAGCCCGTAGCGCTGCAGGATGATGAGCGTAAGGCCAATCGCGAGGGCGGCGGCAAACTGGTAGAACAGCTTGGAACGTCCGGTGAGGCCGAGGTTGCGGCGATGCACGACCTTGAGATAGTCGTCGGCGAAGCCAATTGCGCCGTAGGCCAACGTCGCGAGCACGGCAATCCAGACAAAGCGGTTGCTGAGGTCGGCCCAGAGCAGGGTCGGCACTACCATGGCCACCACGATGAGCACGCCGCCCATGGTGGGGGTTCCCGCCTTGCGCTGATGGGCTTGCGGGCCGTCTTCGCGGATGTACTGTCCGATCTGGAAGTCGCGCAAGCGGCGAACCACAGCCGGGCCGATTACCAGGCCCATGAATAGCGCCGTGAGGCTGGCAAAGGCGGTACGAAATGTCAAATAGCGGAAGATTCGGAACGGGCCGATGTGAAGTACGACGAAACCCTTTTGGTAGAGCAGCCAATAGAGCAAATTATTCCCCGTCGCTAGATTATCTTCTCGTCCGCTGTCTCATTGGGAGCGTTCCGCGGTGACGCCCATCCAGGTATCGAGAGCGCGCTCCAGCCGCACGCCTCGCGAAGCTTTCAGCAACACCAGGTCGCCGGGCTTGACGTTGCGGCGCAACCACTCACCGGCTTCTTCCGGAGTGGCGACGAACTTGCCGTCGACATTGGCCGATGCCGCTCCTTCAACAATGAGCTTCGCCAGTCCTCGCACACCCAGCACGAAGTCCACGGCATAGTTTCCCATGAGTTGGCCGCAGTCGCGATGCATGGCGTCGCCGCTCGGCCCCAACTCAAGCATCTCGCCCGCCACCACGATGCGCCGTTGCACCGGCATGTGGGCCAGGGAGCGGACCATGCTGTCGAGCGCCTTGGGGTTGGAGTTGTAGCAATCGTTGATGACGGTTACGCCTTCGAATTCCAGCATCTGGCCGCGCTTGTCGCCCGCGGTGAGCGAGGCCAGAGAAGCAGCGGCTTGGTTGAGGGGCACGCCATACTGCAGGCCCACGGCCACTCCCGCCAAGCGCGTTGTAGATGCTGTGCTCGCCGAGCAAGGGCAGGCGTCGCGCGGGCGGTTTTGCCTTCGAAGACGACGTCGAACGTCGAACCCAAGGGGCGAAGCGCTTCGATGTCGCGAGCCGTTACATCTGCGGACTTGTGCACTCCAAAGAACACCGACTTGCCGGAAAAATCGCTCCCAAATTGCGAGACATACGGGTCGTCGGCGTTGAGTATCGCGATACCACTGGGCGGCAGGGCCTCAATCAACTCGCGCTTGGCTTTGGCGATGGCAGCAATCGAATCGAAGTACTCGAGATGCACCGGCGCGACCAGCGTCACCACGCCGCAGTCGGGCTGGGCCAGCTTGGCCAGTGCCGTGATCTCGCCGGCGTGCGACATGCCCATCTCGATGACGGCGATCTCGTGCTCCGGTTCGAGCTTGAGTAGTTGCAGCGGCATGCCAAAGTGATTGTTCAGGTTGCCGAGCGACTTAAGGACGTTGTACTTCGTGTCCGAGAACGTGGGCGACGATTTCCTTGGTGGTGGTCTTGCCCGCCGAGCCAGTGATTCCGACAACGGGCTTGCCCCACAGCCTCCGCACCGAGGCCGCCGAGTTGCTGCAAGGCGGTCAGCGGGTCGTCAACGGCCAGCAGGCGTGACTGATCGGTGAAGCGACGAAGTTGTTCGCGAGCGACAACGGCAGCGACCGCACCCTTGGCCAGCGCGGCCTCGACAAAATCGTGGCCGTCCAGACGCTCTCCGCGGACGGCAAAAAACAGCTCACCCGGCTGAATGGTGCGAGAGTCGATGGAATAGCCGACAGCGACGGCATGAGGGTCGAATGTGTGCCCTTGGCCTGCAGGAACCCGGCGACCTGCGCCAGGCTGAGCTTCATGATCCAACCGGATGCGCGGCCGCATATCCGGCATGTTGCAGGGCTTTGCGCGCGACTTCGACGTCGTCGAACGGCGCCGAGCCCTCGCGAGTTTCCTGATGCTTCTCGTGGCCCTTGCCGGCGATCAGGACGATGTCGCCGTCATTCGCTTCGTGAATGGCCAGCTCAATCGCCTTGCGGCGGTCGGGCTCCAGGGTATAGCGGACTTCGGTGCGCTGCAGTCCCGGCAGGGCGTCGTTCATGATTGCGATGGGATCCTCGCTGCGTGGGTTGTCGCTGGTCAGGATCACAAAGTCGCTGCCGCTGCCTGCCGCTTCTCCCATCAGGGGCCGTTTGTAACGGTCGCGGTCTCCGCCACATCCGAAAACGGTGATGATGCGTCCGGGCCCGCCGCGCTGGTGCAGGAAATCATGGGCAACGGCGGTCAGATTGCGGATGGCGTCGTCGGTATGGGCGTAGTCGACAATCACCGAGAAGGGCTGCCCGAGGTCGAGCCGCTGGAAGCGTCCGGCGACGTGGGCAATCTGGTCGGCAGCTTCGGAGATTGCGTTCGCTGGCACGTCGCGCGCATAGGCAGCAGCGGCGGCAGCCAGCAGGTTGTACACGTTGACGCGGCCCAGCATAGGGCTCCAGATGGGGATATCGCCCTGCGGTGTGGCCATCTTGAAGCCAAGGCCGGAGTTGCTGATTTTCAGCTCCTTGGCGTGAAAGTCACCCTGCTCGAGTCCGTAGGTAATCACCTCATGACGGCGCTTGCACAGCTCCAGTAGGCGCCGGCCATACTCGTCGTCGATGTTGATCACCACGGCGCGCGGCGGCTCCACGCCAAGCCCGTTGAACAGGATGGTTTTCGACTGGAAGTAGTTTTCCATGGTGCCGTGATAGTCGAGATGGTCGCGGGTGAGGTTGGTAAATATCGCCACGTCGAACTGGATCCCGAAGACGCGCTGCTGCTCGAACGCGTGCGAGGAGACCTCGAGCACGGCCTCGGTACAACCGGCATGCACGGCGCTGGCAAACAGGTGATTCAGCTCCAGAGCTTCCGGGGTGGTGCGCGGAGCGGGGAAGGTCTCGTGCCCAATGCGGTACTCGACGGTGCCGACCAGTGCGATCTTGCGTCCGGCGGCGCGCAACATCCGGCTCAGGATGAACGACGTGGTGGTCTTTCCGTTGGTGCCGGTAATGCCCGTAATCTCCAGCTTCTCGGCCGGATGGCGATAGAAATTGGCGCTCAGCCGGGCCAGCGCGCGCCGGCCATGCGGTACCCGCGCCCACGCAATGCCTGCGCGTGGCGGCAGGGAGTCGCTCACGATCGCCACGGCGCCGTTGGCGATGGCCTGGTCGATATGAAGATTCCCGTCGGTGTGCTCTCCGCGCATGGCGACGAAACACCAGTCCGGTCTTACCCGCCGGCTGTCGTAGTCGAGCCCAGCGATGGGCGGATCGCCTCGCTCGTCCAGTACCTCTGCGCCGTCAAGTAGTTGTAGGAAGTTCATGACAGCAAAATTATAGTCGCGCTGAGAAGGCTGGAATTGCCTGTTTCCGTCGTTCGATGCAGCCGTTCCAAAACGGCACGACGTGTTTGCTAACGACTGAACCGCACCGTAATCTTTGGCCCGCGAGGAGATGGCTGCCCGGCGGCGGGATTCAGCCCTGGCGACACCGCTGCCTAGCACATTGATCTCGAGACCACTCTGCTGCGCCGCTTCCACCGCCGAACGCAGTGATTTTCCCATAAACGACGGGACGACGATGCCGCTATCGACGTTCAGGACTACCGTGCCATTCATAGGCGGCGTCCCGGCGGGGTTGCCGCCCGAGCTTTGAGGTGAAGCGGCGGGGTCGTCTGCTGCAGAACTGGCAGGCGACGGTATGGTCACCGCTGCATCCACCGCATTCGCCACTAGTGTTGGGGTCTTGCTCACGGTTCCCGCCGATGGCTGCGCCTTGTTGGATGGTCCGCCGGCGGCAGAGTCATCGGCTTCGGGCATGACAGGAGCACCCAGCCGGTCGGAGCTCTCGTCGACTGCATCATCGCTCTTCGCGGACGCCAGCAGCGTCAGCCTCTGCTGGTTCTTGGGTTCGATGTCGTGCGGGACGTGCATGTACTCGAGCACCTGCTCGGCGATGCGCTTGAACACCGGAGCCGAAACCTGGCCGCCCTGGTGCAGACCCTGCGCCGAATCGAGAATGACGGCGATGGTGATGGCCGGGTCGTTCACGGGCGCAAAACCTACGAACGAAGCCACGTACTTGGTCTTGGAGTAGGCGCCGGTCTTAGGATCAACCTTTTGCGCCGTACCCGTCTTGCCGCCAATGGTGTACCCGTCGAGGATGGCGCGCCGCGCAGTGCCGTCGAGCACGACGGCTTCCATCATTTTCTTCATCTGCGCCGCAGTCATGGTGGAAATCACACGATGCTGCTGCGGGGGATGGAACACCACCGGCTTCGGTCCCGCGTTGGGCGGCAACTCACCGGCGACGATGCGCGGCGGAGTGTAGACGCCGTCGTTGGCGATGGTCGAGACCATGGACACGATTTGCACCGCGGTGACACCGATTTCCTGCCCCATCGACATGGCGCCGATCGAAACCTTGGACCAGCGATTGACCGGCTTCTTCAGGCCGCGGCTCTCGCCGGGAAGCTCAATGCCGGTTTGCGCTCCGAAGCCGTAGGCGCGGATGTACTCATCGAACTTCACATCGCCCAGCTTCATGCCGGTCTTGACGGCGGCCACGTCGCTGGAGTGCGCATAGGCCTCGGCAATCGACATCACGCCCATCTTGTGGGCATCGTGGATGGTCATGCCGAAGATGGTGATGGCGCCACCCTGGCAATCCACTTTGTCTTCGGGCTTGACTACGCCCTGTTCAATCGCCGCCGAGTAGGTAACGGTCTTGAATACGGAGCCGGGCTCGTAAACGTCGCTGACGGCGCGGTTCTTCAGCGCTTCTTTGTCGACGCTAAAGAAGACATTGGGATTGAACGTCGGACGGTTGGCCAGGGCCAGGATCTCGCCGGTGCGCGGGTTCTGCACGACCACCGTGCCGGCTTCCGCCTTGGTGTCCAGCATCGCCTGCTCGAGTTCTTTTTCGACGATGTACTGGATGGTGCCGTCGATCGTCAGGACGAGGTTCTGCCCCGGGTCAGGCTCGCGCTCGACGCGCCCGTAGTACTTGCGACGGGCGTCGACGGAAATGGTTTGCTGCCCGGAATGCCGCGGAGATCGTCGTCATAGACGAGCTCGATGCCGCCCAGGCCCTCGTCGTCGGTCCCTACGTATCCGATGACCTGCGCTGCAAGATCGCGCTTGGGATAAAAGCGTTTGGGTTCTTTCTGGAAGTAGATGCCGCGCAGATTCAGCTCGCGGATGCGGTCGCTGGTTTCCGCGTCGACCTTGCGCTTCATCCAGGCGAAGTTCCGCTGCGAGCGCAAGCGGGCCAGCAGATCCTGCGCATCGAGGTTGAGAACGTTGGCAAGGACCTGTGCGGTGCTTTCCTGGTCGGGGATTTCGCTGGGGACGGCAAACACGGAGTCGACGTCGATCGACATGGCCAGCTCGGTGCCGTTGCGGTCGTAGATGGTGCCGCGTCGCGGCTCGACATCCATCACGCGACGGGTCTGACGCGAAGCGAGATTCAGGAAGAACTGGTACTTGACGACCTGCAGGAAGACCAGGCGACCCAAGACAGCCGCCACCCACAAGAACAGCACAGCCCCGAGAATGAGCAGCCTCTTGGACGGCGTCTTGGCAGGTGCGTTTGCCCGCATCTTCCCCATGTCCTTCGTGCAACCCCGAACCGATTGCGAATCTTACAATGTGGTAGCACTACATTGTGGTACTTACAGACAGAAGGCGGTCCGATACTGGCGGACCGCCGCAACCAACCTCCAATCCCCAGCCCGGCGCGTTGCGCGGGAGCTTACTGCTGAACCGAGATCACCGAAATGCCGCTGGGGTTCGCCCGCGCCATTACAGGCACGGCCATGTCACCGTTGCCGCTTTCGATGGCCTGCACCTGACCTGCGACTGGCGGAATCATGCCGAGCTTCCGCGCCTCCACTTCAATGCGTTCCAGGTCCGTCAGCGAGGAGACTTCCAATTCCAGAGCGCGGTTGCTCTGCACGATGGCATTGTGCTCAGCCTTGGCCTGCTCGATGCGATAGCCATATTGGATGGCACTGAGGTGCTGCAACAGGTACACCATCACCACCAGGAAAAACACGCTGAGCATGGCGCCGAAAAACGCCATCTCCCGGCGCTTCTTGGGATCGACGATGCGCACCACGCGCGTGTTGTCGATGCGCTTGGCGAAGTAGATCTCGGGAGTGCCCATGAACATGCCACGGGTGTCGGACACCGAGTCGCCCCAGTTGCCTGCGTCCTGCATTGTGGGATACATCACACCAGCTGCCATTGCATTCTCCTCGCGCCCCATACTCTGTGGGACTGCGCTTATCCACATTTCCCACAGCACTTTTCCGCAGCCTGTGCAATATCCCTGCGGAAAATGTTAATAACTTCGCAACATGCGAATATTACAATCGTGCAAATTTCAAATCCGCTCCGCCGCCCGCATTTTCGCGCTGCGGGCCCGCGGATTGCGATCGATCTCTTCCTCGTCGGCCGTTACCGGCTTCTTGGTCAACAGGCGAAATACCCCGTTGTGGGAGCCGTCGCGTAACGCGTCTTTCACAATGCGGTCTTCCAGCGAGTGGAAGCTGATGACCACCAGCCTGCCGCCCTTCTTCAACACCTGCGGCGCCGCGCCTGTACTCAGCAGCTCCCGCAGGTCGTCGAGTTCACGGTTCACCAGAATTCGGAGAGCCTGAAAGGTCTTAGTCGCCGGATGAATACGCCGTTCAGCCTGGTTCATTGGCCGGGCCGCAGCCGATACCACCTCCGCAAGATGTGCGGTGGTCCGAATCGGCCGCGCCCGAACAATGGCTCTGGCGATTCTCCGCGACCTCCTTTCCTCACCGAATTCGTAAATCGCATCGGCAAGCTCGCGCTCATCGAAGCGGTTTACCACTTGTTCGGCGGTCTGCCCCGACTGCGTATTCATCCGCATATCAAGGGGCCCATCCGCCTGAAAACTAAATCCGCGCTCGGCGTTCTCTAACTGCATGGAACTGACGCCCAAGTCGGCCAACAAACCGTCGGCACTGGCGGGAGCGACGTGCTGCGCCACTTCCGCGAAACTCGCGTGCACCAGCTCGATCTGCGGCCAATCGGCGGCCAACTCCGGGGGAGGGCTGGTCAACCGTTCGCGCGCCCGTTCCAGCGCTGCCGGGTCCTTATCGAAGCCAATCAAACGACCCGGTGCGCCGAGGCGTTTTGCGATTTCCCAGCTGTGTCCGCCTAAGCCCAGGGTCGCGTCGATATAGGTCCCGCCGCGCTGCACGGCCAGGAATTCGATCGCTTGATTTAAAAGAACCGGTACATGGCCAAACCGCCTGCTTCCCGTCTTGCCATGTTCGCGCTCGCTGGCGCTGTCCGTCGTTGAACTCTCTTGCTCCATTCACTCCCGTTCCGAGACGTTGAATGGACCGCTGTGCGTCACTAGATCCCCAGATCCGCCAGTGTTTTGACATCTTCCTCAGAAAGCGGCTGAGCCACTTCTTCGCGAAGTGATTCGGCATTCTGTACTTCGAGGTACGTCAAACGTCCTGCCACTGAGACTTCGCCCTTCAGCCCGGCTGACTCGCGCAACACCGCCGGCAGCAGCAGACGCCCTTGGTCGTCGAATTCCACTTCCTGTCCGTAATAACTGGTCAGCTTCAACAACTTCTGCTTGGAAGCGTTGAAGGTGGGCAGGGCGACCAGCTTGCGCTCGATCGTCTCCCACTCCGAGATGGGATACACATTGGCACTCTTCCCATCCTTGCTGGTGATGTAGAATTTGGAGCCGCTGTACTTTTCGTCGGCCAGACGCTTGAATTCCGCGGGCATTTTGAGACGCCCCTTGTCGTCGAGCCGAGTTAGGTGCGAGCCACGAAACATAACCACCGGCGCCATTCCGCCGGAACCTTACTTTGACGGGAGAGGAGGAAAATCTGAAAAACCACCCCAAACGGGAGCTGTTCTCTGCTTTCTGTGCGGATTTGGTCAAATCAACCAATTCGCTCTAAAAGCTCCCAGAGTGGACCACTATAACGCCCTAATCTCCCATTTCTTACCACTCTTGAGTCCGAAGTCTATACCCTTTCGCGCTTGTGTCAAGCGGAAAAGTGCAACTTTCCACAACAATTTTTGCGGTGCAGATTCTGATTCGCCGACATCGATACGTTGTGGTGATCGCGTCGCTCCACCCCAACTAATTGTGTCGATGTTGGGGGCCATTGCCGAGGCCATCCGGCAGCCAGCCGAAGATAACCGGAAGATCCCGTCAGAAATAGGCAAGTACCCCGTCCAGTCGGAGCATACCGCCGCGATCGGGAACCGGGCTGCGAGTGCCGCAGCGCACTGTGCTGGATGCGTCACAACTTGTGATTGGCAACCTCCCAGCTCGGCGATATAGTCGTTGCCCAATGAGTCAGCGCCTTCACGTCGAGCACTGGGTGCCGGTTGCGTTACCGAAGAGTGTTCGCGTTCTTCGCTGATCCGCACAATCTGCCGCGCATCATGCCGCCGTCGCAGGGCGCGAAGGTGCTGAAGCTCAACCTGGTGCCGCCACGCCTGACCGGAGGGGACACGGCCCAAGGGATTCGAGCGCATGGCGGGAGCAGGAACCGAAATCCATTTCAAGTTCCGCGCGATTCCCTACATTCCGATTCACGAGCGCTGGACCGCGGTGATCACCGAGTTCTCGTTCAACGAGTACTTCTGCGACATCCAGAAGCAGGGCCCGTTCAAGTCGTGGCATCACACGCATTTCTTCGAGGCGAAGACCGAGAATGGCCGCGACGGCACCGTCGTGGGCGATGAAGTGGAATACGAAATTGGCTTTGGCGCGGTGGGAACGATGCTGGAGAAAGTAATATTCCAGCGCATGATGGCCGCCATCTTCGAGCATCGCAAGCAGGCGCTGGACCGGGTGTTCGGCGGTGAAGAACAGCGACCCAAGCCTTCCAACACGTAGCGCGGACTTGTGGATTTTTCTCGCGTCCCTGTGTCTCGCAGGTGCACATCCTCTATTCTGGCTGCATGGACCTGTTCGCCCTGACACGCAAGCTCATCGACATCGAATCCATCACCGGCAACGAGGCCGCGGTCGGCGCCGCCATCGCCGGCGAACTCGCAGCGCTCGGCTATGCCGTGGAGCGCATGCCGGTGGAAGGCGACCGGTTCAATGTGTGGGCGACACATCCCGGCACGCCGCGTCCCGAACTGGTTTTCTCGACGCACATGGACACGGTGCCGCCGCACATCCCTTCGTCGGAGACTCGCCGAGCGCATCTACGGACGCGGTTCGTGCGATGCGAAGGGCATCATGGTGGCGCAGATTGCGGCGGCCGAGAAGTTGAAGGCCGAAGGCATCCACGCCGGGCTTGCTGTTTCTGGTCGGCGAAGAACGCGACAGCCAGGGCGCGCAGACCGCCAATCTCGATCCGCGAGGCACGAAGTTCCTCATCAACGGCGAGCCGACGGAAAACCGAATTGCACTGGCGTCGAAGGGCACGCTGCGAGTCGAGGTCGTTGCGAAAGGCCGCATGGCGCACTCGGCTTATCCCGAACTGGGTGAGTCGGCGATCGAGAAGCTGCTCGACGTGCTGGAGAACATTCGCAAGATCAAGTTGCCCGACGCATCCCAAGGCCGGTCCTTCGACGATGAATATCGGGCTGATCGAAGGCGGCCGCGCGCCCAACGTGATTCCCGATCACGCCGTCGCGAACCTGCTGATCCGGCTGGTCGGGCCGACGGAGCAACTTCGGCAGCAAATTGCGGCCGCGGTGTGCCGGAAAGGCCGAGGCCAACTTCATTCTCGAAATTCCGTTCATGGAGCTAGGCACGGTGCCGGGGATCGACACCATGATCGCGGCGTTTACCACCGATATTCCTGCGCTCGCTAACTGGGGCCAGCCCGTGCTGATCGGACCGGGCTCGATTCATGTGGCGCACACCGACGGCGAGTACATCGAGAAGCAGCAGTTGCTCGATGCTGTGGAACTCTATGCCCGAATTGGAAAATTCCTGTTGCGAGAACCCTGGTGAGTCCTGAGGTTAGACTCCAGTCCTTGCACTTGTTCGAGCCGTGACTTTCTGGTATCCCATGCATTGGCCCGGAAAGAAGGCCACCCGTCATGACTGTTCCAGAACCGCCAACACCTCCGCTTGCGACGCCCGACAACACCACGTATCTACTGCATCAAGCGCGGCCATCCGCTGCCCCTGGGCGCCACCGTTCGTCGCGCGGGGAGTGAACTTCTCGATTTTCTCCAAGCATGCGACGTCGTGCTGCCTGTTGTTGTTCGATCCGGGAAACCCCGAGCCTGTTGCCACGCTGCCGCTCGACCCGCACACGCACCGCACCGGTCAGGTCTGGCACGTCTTTGTCGAGGGACTGGATGTGGGAGCGCACTACGGCTATCGCTTTTCGATGGAACCGAATCCGGATCCTGGCGTCTTTCGCTTCAATGCGTCGACACGTGCTTGATCGATCCCTATGCGCGGGTGCTTTCGGGGGCAGACAGTGGGGAGTATCGGCGATTCCGACAAACAGCACACCGATATAGCGTGGTGTGCGAGAACCAATACGAATGGGAGCACGACCAGCCGCTGAATATTCCGCTGGTGGACAGCGTCATCTACGAGATGCACGTGCGCAGCTTCACGCGGCACGCGTCGTCCGGCGTTGCGAATCCCGGCACGTTCGCCGGCCTCATCGAGAAGATTCCGTACCTGAAGCAGCTGGGGGTTACCGCCGTCGAATTGCTGCCGGTCAACGAATTCGAGGAGAGCGACACCGACCGCGTCAACCCTTTCACGGGAGAGACGCTGCGGAACCTGTGGGGCTATCAGCCGACAGCCTTTTTCGCTCCCAACACGGCGTATTCCTCCAGCGCGGCGATGGCCAGCAGGTGCGGGAATTCCGGCGACATGGTAAAGGCGATGCACCGCGCCGGCATCGAGGTCATCCTCGACATGGTGTTCAATCACACCGCCGAAGGCGCCGACGACGGGCCGACATTTTCGTTTCGCGGCATCGACAACGCCACGTACTACATCCTGGACCCTGAGACCGGCAAGTATCTGAACTATTCCGGCTGCGGCAACACGGTGAACTGCAACAACCCGGTGGTGCGCGAGTTTATCGTCGATTGCCTGCGCTACTGGGTGACCGAGATGCACGTGGACGGCTTCCGTTTCGATCTCGCTTCCATTCTCGGGCGAGGACAGGACGGAAGCGTGCTGAAGAACCCTCCGCTGTTGGAGACCATGGCCTACGACCCTGTACTGGCGAATTCCAAGCTGATCGCCGAAGCCTGGGACGCCGCCGGTCTCTACCAGGTGGGCACGTTGCCTTCGTGGGGACGCTGGGCGGAATGGAACGGCATCTTTCGCGACGACGTGCGCAAGTTTGTGAAGGGCGATGCCGGCATGACTTCAGCTCTGGCGACGCGGCTGCTGGGCAGCCCCGACCTATACGAGACCAGCGCGCGCGAGCCCTATCACAGCATCAACTTCGTGACCTGCCACGACGGCTTCACGCTGAACGATCTTGTGTCGTACAACGAGAAGCACAACCTGGCCAACGGCGAGAACAACACCGACGGCAACAATGCGAATCTACAGCTGGAACTGCGGAGTCGAAGGTCCGACCACGGACAGCGCTATCAATGAACTACGCGCGCGTCAGCGCAAGAACTTCGCGGCCATTCTGCTTTTCTCGCACGGCGTGCCCATGCTCCTGTCCGGCGACGAGATGGGCCGCACGCAGCAGGGCAACAACAACGCCTACTGCCAGGACAACGACATCAGCTGGATCAACTGGGAGCTGACAAAAGAAAACGCCGGGCTGGTGCGCTTCTTTCAGCTCATGATCGCCTTTCGCAAGCGCTGCCCCATGCTGCGTCGAGACACTTTTGCACTGGACGGAGATACCGGCTTCCATGTCACCTGGCACGGAGCCAAGCGCATGTCGGCCGACTGGGGCCCCGAGTCGCGCTCGGTGGCGATGCAGTGGACGCAAGCTCACACAGACGGGACGCGCGACGACTTGCACTTCATTGCCCACGCGCATTGGGAAGACGCTTTGTTTGAGCTGCCGGAGATCGGCCCGCGCAAGTGGTTTCGACTGGTGGATACGGCGCTCGACTCACCGCACGACATCGCCGAGGAGGGGCACGAGTATCCCTTGCTCTCGCAGGACAGCTATCCGGTTAAGGCGCGCAGTGTAGCGATCTTCGTGGCGAAGTAGTCCGCTAATGCCTGCTTCCAGCGGCTCGAACACGCCGGTGGCCGCGTTGGCCTGGCGAATCGATCCATCGCCGATGTCGTATACCCAGCCGCGAATCTCGATCTCTCCATCCTGCAGTCGCGCGCGCACGCTGGGATGGGACTTCAGGTGCTCGATCTGCGCCAGCACGTTGAGTTCTGTCATGTGCCGGAGTTGATCGGCTTCCGGAGACTCGCTGAATCGCTTCAGCATCCGGTTGCGGGCCGCGAAGCCGTGGCTCATCCAGTGCCGCACGCCGGGCATGTTCTCAACCCCTTCGGGATACAACAGCGCCTTCATCACCCCACAGTCGGTATGGCCGCACACGACAATCACCGGCACCTTCAGCACCAGCATCGCGTACTCGACGCCCGCGGTCACGCCGCCCACAAACTCCACGTACGGCGGAACCATATTGCCCGGGTTGCGCTCAATGAAGATTTCTCCCGGGTTGGTTTGGGTCACGAGGTTGGGATTCACGCGCGAATCTGCGCAGGTGATGAACAGCGCCAGGGGATCCTGGCCGCGTTGGAGGCGTTCGAACATTTCCCGTTGTGCCGGGAAGATCTCGGTCTGAAATTTCGCCACACCCTGGGTGATCCGAGCCAGTGCTTCGTGCTTTTGCATCCTAGACTCCGGTAAAGCGTGCGGAACCCGGCCCCCGGTTTCGCACCAATTGAGAAGGCCGTCTCGCAGCCGATGTTCAGGGTATCAAACCGGCCCTTACGCTAGCGGGACGAATGCCGTCCGGGTTGCGTGATGCTCGCGCGACACAGTGCAACACCACGAACCCCCAACAACGCTGGGCAGCTTGAGCCCTGCTAGACTGAACCCTTATGACTGAAGCTCTCAACGCGCTCTCCCGCGCTTCTTCGGCCTATTTGCGCTCGGCCATGCACCAGCCGATTCGGTGGCACGAGTGGGGCGACGAGGCCTTTGCCGCCGCCGAGCGCGAGGGCAAGCCGGTGCTGCTCGACATCGGCGCGGTTTGGTGCCACTGGTGCCACGTAATGGACCGCGAGTCGTACGAGAGCGCCGAGATCGCCGAGATCATCAATCGTGAGTTCATCGCCGTGAAGGTCGATCGCGACGAGCGTCCCGACGTGGACAGCCGCTACCAGCTTGCCGTGTCTGCCATCTCCGGCACCGGCGGCTGGCCGCTCACTGTGTTTCTCACGCCCGACGGCAAGCCGTTTTACGGCGGCACTTACTTCCCGCCGGAAGATCGCTACGGCCGCCCCAGCTTCCAGAAAATTCTGCTGGCGATTGCCGAGGCCTATCGCGAGCGTCGCGACGAGGTGTTGAAGTCGGCCGACGAATTCATGCACATGCTGCACCAACGCCGAGGGCTTCGCGGGGCGCCAGGGCGATTTTTCGCCACGCATCGTGGGAGTCATGGTGCAGTCGGCGGTTGCCATCTTCGACGAGAAGAACGGCGGCTTCGGCGGAGCGCCCAAATTTCCGCACGCTTCGGCGATTGACCTGTTGCTCGACTGGTACGCCCGCACCCGCGAAGAGCGCGTCGCGACGGTCGTCACCACCACGCTCACCAAGATGTCGAAGGGCGGCATGTACGACCAGCTCGGCGGCGGATTCCATCGCTACTCGGTGGATGAGCGCTGGATCGTCCCACACTTCGAGAAGATGTCGTACGACAACTCGGAGCTGCTGAAGAACTACGTCCATGCCTACCAGGTGCTGGGTTACGAGCACTACCTGCGAGTCGCGGGCGACATCGTGCGATGGATGGATGAGTGGCTCAGCGACCGCGAACGTGGCGGCTTCTACGGCTCGCAGGATGCCGACATCAACCTCGACGACGACGGCGACTACTTCACGTGGACGGCGGACGAGGCGAAGGCCGTTCTGAGTCCCGACGAGTTCGAGGCGATCGCGCTGCACTACGACATCGGCGAAACGGGCGAGATGCACCACAATCCCGCCAAGAACGTTTTGTGGATCGCCATGCTCGCCGATGAAGTCGCGGGCAAGATGTGGCGCGACATCACCGACGTGCTCGATCTGCTCGCCATCGCCCGCGCCAAGCTGACCGCGGCGCGACTGCATCGGCCGACGCCGTACATCGACAAGACGGTTTACACCAACTGGAACGCGCTGTGCATCTCGGCGTACCTGCATTACGCGCGCGTGACGCGGCGGCCCGATGCACGCCACTTTGCGCTGCGCTCGCTGGACCGGATTCTGGCTGAGGCGTGGAATGCCGAACGCGGCTTGTCGCACGTGATTGCCTACAGCGATCCGGCGGCCGAGAAGCGCTTCATCCCCGGACTGCTCGACGACTACGCCTACACTGTCATCGCGTGTCTCGATGCCTACGAAATCAGCGGTGACTTCAGCTACTTCCGCTTCGCGCACCAGATTGCGGACGAGATGATTCGCCGCTTCGCCGATCCCACTTCCGGCGGATTCTTCGACACGGAAGGCTCGCTCGACGAGCAACCAAAGCTGGGCGCTCTCTCCGCCCGACGCAAGCCGTATCAGGACGCTCCCACACCCGCTGGGAATCCGTGTGCGGCCATCGCCCTGCTTCGCTTGTACGCCTACACCAACGACGCGAAGTATCGCGACAAGGCTGAAGATACGCTGGAGGTATTTGGCGGTGTCGCGGAACAGTTCGGCATCTACGCCGGGACCTACGGCCTTGCCGCTTCCTGGCTCGCTCGGCCCTACACGCAGGTCGTTGTGGTGGGTGAAGACGAGAAAGCCGAGGCACTACTGAAGGCCGCGTGCGCGCCGTACGCGGTGAATCTGTCAGTTGTCCATCTCACCGACAGCGAGGCGGTAGCGCAGAACCTGCCTCCGGCGTTGGCCGAGACGATTCCCAATTTGCCTGGTCTGAAAGAGAAGCGATCGTTCGCGGTGGTCTGCAGCAACTTCACCTGCCAGCCGCCGATCGAGGACCCGAATGAATTGACCAGGATATTGCGCGAAGCGATCGCGGCTAAATAGGCGGTGCCGGCCTGAATGTGAACCGGTCAGTAGGCCTCGTCCAGTAATTCCACCACGTGCGCGACCCGCGCTTTCATATGGTGTCGCTCCACTCCGGCGCGGAACTGGAGCATGCACCCAACATTGGCCGTGGCGATGACTTCCGGCTCGACGCTGGCGACGTAGTCCATCTTCTCGTCGAGCACCTTCATCGAGATCTCGTTCTGCACCACGTTGTAGACTCCCGCGCTGCCGCAGCACGAGTCTGCCCGCGGCGACTCGACCACTTCGGCGCCGATATGCTTCAGCAATTGCCGCGGCGCGCTGCGCACACCCTGCGCGTGCGCCAGGTGGCACGAGTCCTGGTAGGTCACGCGCATAGCTAGCTTGCGCTTCGGCTCGCGCAGGCCAATCTCCGCCAGGTATTCATTGATGTCTCGCGCCTTGGCGGTGAATTGCTGCGCCCGTTCCTTGTAAGTCTCGTCTTCCTGCAGCAGAGCGGCGTACTCCTTCAGCGTCGAGCCACAGCCCGCGGCGTTGGTGACGATGGCATCGAACTCCGGGCTTAGCATCGCATCGATGTTGCGCCGCGCCTGCTCGCGCGCCAGGTCGAGCAGGCCCGCATGCAACTGCAGTGCCCCGCAGCAGGACTGCTTCTCCGGCACATGCACCTCGATGCCATTCTTCGTCAGCACGCGAATGGTCGCGCGATTCAGCTCGGCGAACGCAACACTGGCCACGCAACCGATGAGCATCGCAACCCGGCCGCGCCGCTCGCCTTCCGCCGGAAAGACCTTTCCCAGGTCGGAGAACGAAAACTCGCTGTCGATACGCGGCGACAGCGCATCCAGCTCGGCCATGCCCAGCAGCTTCAGCAGTCCGGTCGCGCGCGCCAGCGACTGCAACCCCGATCGCTGATAGAAGCGCACGAACCGCGCGTGGCGCGCGAGGGCCCCGAACGACGGCAGGATGTCGGCATAGAAATGCTTGCGCAGCTTCGTCGCCGAGCCACGGGCGCTTGTAGTTCTCCGCAATCTGCGCCCGCGCCCGCTCCAGCAGGCTGCCGTAGGCCACGCCCGACGGGCACGCCGTCTGGCAGTTCAAACATCCGAGGCAGCGGTCGATGTGCGTGACAAACGAATCGCTCAGCGCCAGCCGGCCCTCGTCCACCTGCACGATCTGGTAGATGCGACCGCGCGGCGAGTCCATCTCCGTGCCCAGCGCGCGGTAGGTCGGGCACTGATCGAGGCACAGCCCGCAATGCACGCAGCGCGAGTACAGGTCCCACGTCGGCTTCTCGTGCGGCGAGAAGTTCGAGTGGCGTGCTTCCGATGCTGCAGGCGCGGTGCTCAAAAGATCTCCCTCCCGCGCAAGACGTTGTTCGGATCGAGCGCCTGCTTCACGGCGCGCATGCTGGCAAGATTCGCGGGCGCAACCGGCCAGGGATTGGCTGCGGCTCCGACTTTCATGCCGATGTCGGCGAAGCTCTCTCGCAGCGCGTTGATCAACGTGCCTTCGGAACCGGAATCCCCGTTCCCACGGCTCACAGCTCGCGAGCAGATGACCAACTCCGACGCGCCCGATCATGCCGACGGCGATTCCGCGCCTGCTAGCGGCGGCGTTGATGCACTCAAGAATGGCGACCGTATCTTTCGGCAGCGCGCTAATGTTGATGGTCCGTGTGTCGCCATCACTCGCCCCATCGTGTAGTCCGCGCGTGCGACATAGCCGGAAAATCCTCGATCGCCCGCCACATTCTGCTCTCGCCGTCGCCGTCCAGCTCGCGCGTGATCGCCGCACCCAGTTCCTTGCGATACCGCGCCAGCACCGCGTCACTGCCCGCATGCCCGCACGCACATCACCCATGCATCGTCGGTCATCTCCGGCCGCATCATCTTGCGCGCGCCCGGCGACACCAGCTCCAGGCACATCGGCGACAGCGGCGATCGCATCACCCGGTCGCGAAACTCCAGCGCCTCTTTCGCCGTTGCAAACTCGGCGAGGAACGTCCGCGTCTGCCGTGGCGCCGGAAACAGCTTGAAGCTCGCTGAGGTGATCACTGCCAGCGTTCCGTAGCTGCCGATGAGCAGCTTCATCAGGTCGTAGCCGGCAACGTTCTTGACGACCCGCCCGCCACCCTTGGCGCGGCGGCCATCGCCGGTCACGAACCGCACGCCGATGCAGTAGTCGCGAACCGCGCCAAAGCCGTGGCGCAACGGCCCGTGGCTTGCCGTGGCCAGCAGTCCGCCGACGGTGCAGCGCTCCGGCAGCGGCGGATCGCCCGCGAACATCAACTTGTCCGCGCCGACCATCGCGTTGAGTTGCGCGATCGTCGTCCCCGCGCCCGACGCCCACCGTCAGGTCGGCATGGTCGTAGTGCTCGACCTGCGTGAGCCGGTTGGTGTGCAGCACAATGTCGGTGCGCAACTCCGCCGCGCTGTATTCGGTCGAGCCTCCGGCCGGACCGACAGTGAGATGGTGCTCATTGGCGAACTGAAGCACCGCCGCCACTTCCTCGGCAGACGCCGGGCTGACGTAGACTCCGCCGATCGGGCGCTCGCGGGCGTTCTCGTCGCCGCAAATCGCGCGCAGTTCGCGCGTCACGTCGAGTGAAACTCCCGTCGCGCTCACATGCCCTCCGCTTGCAATACCGGGTTGGTGGACGGCCCCGTCGTCTCGCGGCACATGCGCGTCGTGGGAAACAGCTTGCCCGGATTCAGCACGCCCGCAGCGTTAAACGCATTGCGCAGGCTCAGCATCACGTCGAGGTCGTCGTCGGTAAACAGCAGCGGCATCAGGTCGCGTTTCTCCAGTCCCACGCCGTGTTCGCCGGTGATAGACCCGCCTACAGCGACGCAGTACTCCAGGATGTCCGCGCCCGCCGCCTGCACCAGTTCCAACTGGTGCGGATCGCGCGGATCGAACAGGATCAGCGGATGCAGGTTGCCATCGCCGGCGTGAAAGATGTTGCCGATGCGCAGCCCGTACTTCTTGGACACGCTGTCAATAAACTCAATACCGCCGGAATCTTGGTGCGCGGCACCACGCCGTCCTGCGAATAATACGACGGAGCCAGCCGCCCCAGCGCCGCGAATGCGTTCTTGCGGCCCTTCCACAGCAGCGCGCGCTCGTTCTCGTCCTTGGCCCGCCGCACCTCGCGCGCCCGCTGCTGAATGCACACTTCGCGCACCGCCTCCGCCTGCTCTTCCACCTGCTCGGCCAGGCCTTCCAGTTCAATCAGCAGCACCGCGCCCGCATCCAGCGGATAGCCCGCGTGGCAGGCCGCCTCCACCGCGCGCAGCGTCCAGCCATCCAGCATCTCCAGCGCTGCCGGCGTGATCCCCGCGGCGGTAATCGCCGACACCGTCTTTGCGCCGTCGTCGATCGTTTCGAAGATTCCCAGCAGCGTGGCGATTCGCTCCGGCCGCCGCAGCAGCCGCACCGTAATCTCGGTAACAACCCCGACCGTCCCTTCTGAGCCCACCAAGAATCCCGTCAGGTCGTAGCCGTCTGCTCTCGGCGGCCTTGCCGCCGAAGCGCACCACTTCGCCGCTCGGCATCACCACGGTCAGCCCGGTCACGTGGTTCACCGTGACGCCGTACATCAGCGTGTGCGGCCCGCCGGAGTTCTCGGCCACGTTGCCGCCGATCGTGCAGGCCTTCTGGCTGGAGGGATCGGGCGCGAAATACAGTCCCAGATGCGCCACATTGTCGGACAGCTGCTGGTTGACGACGCCCGGCTGCACGATCGCGCGCATGTTCTCGGCATCGACTTCGAGGATGCGGTGCATGCGGGCGAACGCCACCACCACTCCACCCTCGGGAGCGATGGCTCCGCCGCTCAGTCCCGTTCCTGCGCCGCGCGCGACCACGGGAAAACCGGCCGCAGCTGGCCAGCCGCAGAATCTGCGATACGTGTTCTGTATTTTGGGGAAATACGACTGCGGTGGGAGTGCACTTGCGCACCCCGGCGTCGTACTCATACAGCATCAGGTCTTCGGGACGGTCGAGTACCGCGTCGCGCCCCGCAATCTTCCGGAGTTGTTCCACCACGGCCGAGGGTTGCATACGACGCCACCGAGTTTAGCACCCCGGCTGCGCCCGGGCAGTGACGGCCGTCCGCTTAACCTACCGAGGTCTGGATGTAGGCGCGCATCATGTCGGCTTCGCCGGACTTCTCCTCCAGCGTGTGCCGCAGCAGGTCGCGCAGCGAAAGGAAGCCGACCAGCGTGCTTGCCGTCGCAAACCGCGCAGGTGCCGGATGCCGTGCGTCTGCATCATCACCATCGCCTCTTCGCAACTCGATTCGGGCGCCAGCGTGCGCAGGGTGGTGCTCATCACGTCGGCGATGCGCGTGGTTCGCGGATCGAGCCCCTGGGTCACCACCTTGCTCATGATGTCGCGCTCGGAAAAGATGCCGACCAGGGTGGTTCCGTCCAGCACGGGCGCCGCGCCGATGTTGGCAGTCCACCATGTATTTGGCGGCCTCCAGCACGGTCTGCTGCGGCTGGATGTAGTGAATGGTGCGGTTGATCAACAAGTCTCGGATCGTCGCCATAGTGCCTCCGTCGAAGTGGGCCCCGGTTAGTGAGGGGGAGTATAGTCCCGCATTTCCACGAAAGAAAGAAAATTCTAGCCACGTGGCCCAACGAAGCTGCATTGCCTGACTGCGGGCGCCCCGCAAGACATCTCCGCCGTCCTGCTGATATCCTGAAAAATTGCCCTTATTCCCGGGACGCTTCTTCGGAGGACCTCACACGCATGGCAGGTAGCATGGACGGACGCACGGTAGTGGTATTTGGCGTGGCCAACAAACGCAGCATCGCGTGGGCCATCGCCCAGCAGATGCAGCAGGCGGGAGCCCGCCTCGCCATCACCTACCAGAACGAGCGCCTCAAGCAGGAAGCCGACGAACTTATCGCCGCCCTGCCCAACGCCGAGGGCTTCCAGTGCGACGTCTCCAGCGACGACGAAATCGCCGCGCTCTTCGAACACCTCAAGACCAAGTACGGCAAGATCGATGCCCTGGTGCACTCCATCGCCTACGCTCCCGCCGAGGCGCTGAAGAACGAATTCGTGCAGACCCAGCGCGAGGCCTTCCGCATCGCCCTCGACACCAGCGCCTACTCGCTCGTCGCCCTGGCCCGCGGCGCCGCCCCGCTCATGACGGACGGCGGCAGCATCGTCACCCTCACGTATTACGGCGCCATGCGCGTCGTCCCCAACTACAACGTGATGGGCGTCGCCAAGGCCGCGCTCGAGTGCTGCGTCCGCTATCTTGCGTTCGACCTCGGCAAGCTCAACATCCGCGTCAACGCCATCTCCGCCGGCCCCATCAAGACGCTGGCCGCGCGCGGCATCGGCAACCTCGGCGACATGATGAAGGCCCAGGCCGAGCGCTCCCCCATCCCTCGCAATGTGGATGTCAACGAAGTGGCCGCGACGGCCGTGTTCCTCGCCAGCGGCGGCACTGGCATCACCGGCGAAACGATCTACGTCGATTGCGGGTACAACATTATGGGGTTCTGAAGAAGCCTAAATGGAACTTGCGCACCAAATCTCGAGTGATTACAATGTAATTACTCTAAAGGAGCTGCGCGACATGAGGACGGAGATCGTTCGGATTGGTAACTCTCGAGGTATTCGCATTCCAAAACCTCTGATCGAGCAGTGCGGACTGGAAGGCGCGGTTGAATTGTCCGTCGAGAATCACCGCCTGGTGGTCTCTCCTGGCCGCAGGTTGCGGCAGGGATGGCCGGAAGCATTTCGCGATGCTCGCTCGGCGGAAGACGACGAGTTCCTGCTCGAATCGATGCCTGCGAACGATTTCGACCGTAGGGAATGGAAGTGGTAAGCCGCCTGCCACGCCGGGATGAAGTCTGGCTCGTATCACTTGACCCCACACGTGGCGCCGAGATTAAGAAGACCCGGCCCTGCCTGATCGTCTCCCCCGATGAAATGAATGATCATCTGCGAACGGCAATCATTGCGCCAATGAGCACGGCCGTGCGTGAATATCCAACCCGCGTGGATTTGACATTTCAGAGCAAGCGCGGGCAGGTGGCTCTGGACCAGCTCCGGACCGTCGATCGCGAGCGTCTGGTGCGCAAGATCGGCACCATACCTGCGAAAACCGCCGAGCTCGTGTCGGCAGTTCTGGTCGAAATGTTTGGTCGTCAGAGTTAGTTTTTCGAATTCTTCTTGACCGTGATCTTCCGCTCGAACTCTCCGGTTCTCTCAATCCGTATCTCCGCGTCGCACTCCGCCACCAGTCGCGGAAACTTTTCGCCCCACTCCAGCAACACGAGGTTGCCTTCTCCTGCGAAAATCTCGTCGAGCCCCAGCGTCGCCAGCTCTCGTTCCGTTTCGATGCGGTAGAGATCGACGTGATACAGCGTCACTTCAGGCCCGCGATATTCGTGGATGAGCGTGAACGTCGGACTGGTGACATTATCCTGCGATGCAGCCTGCAACCCCTCGGCGATGCCCTTCACCAGCGTGGTCTTCCCCGCCCCGAGGTCTCCGCGCAGAATGACCATACGGAGGTCTCGGAGCCTGGAAGCCAACTCGCGCCCCAGCGCGATCGTCTCTTCGGCTGAATGAGTGATGTATTCGAGGGTGCTCATCCGCTGATGCGCACCACGCTCTCGCTGGCCCAGCACGTCGCCCGCCGAAACGCCTCTGGCAATTCGGTGAGCAAATCGGTCGCAACCAGCGAGTGTTCGCCCATCTTCTCCGCCGCCACATCGCCGGCCAGTCCGTGCAGGTAAACCGCCGCTACAGCCGCGCGCGCCGCATCATTCGGCATTTGCGCCAGAATCCCCGCGGTCATGCCCGTAAGAATGTCGCCTGTCCCGCCTGTCGCCATGCCAGGATTGCCCGTCGGATTCACCCACGCCGTTCCGTCCGGCAGCGCGATCACCGTGAGGTTGCCCTTGAGCACCAGCACGAGGTTGTGCTCGCGCGCAAACGTCCGCGCCACGTTCAGACGGTCGGCCTGCACCGCTTTGATCGAAATCCCCGCCAGCCGCGACATTTCACCCGGATGCGGCGTCAGCATCAGCGCCCGCTTGCTGCCGTCGAGCAACTCCGTCTTGCCGTCGAACGCGTTGAGTCCGTCGGCGTCAATCACCAGCGGACACTTCAGCGTGCGCACCGCTTCGCGCACGAACTCCACCGTCTCTGGATGCCGGCCGATCCCCGGCCCAATCGCCACCACCGTCATGTTCGCGGCCAGCTCTTCCAATGCGCCGCTCTTGATCGACGCCACGCCGATGCCGCCTGTGTCGGTCTCCGGCAGCGGCTCGGTCATCAATTCCGCGGCAAATCCCGCGACGTTCGGCAGCGCGCTCTTCGCCGTCGCCACCGTCACCAGTCCTGCGCCGGCACGCAACGCCGCCATGCCCGCCATCGCCGCCGCGCCTGACTTCCCCAGCGACCCGCCCACGATGAGCACGTGGCCGTATACGCCCTTGTTGCTGTCCAGGGGACGCGGCGCCAGCAGCGCAGCCAAATCGCGCGCCGTGGTCACTTCCAGCTTCAGCTTCGACTCGATCGCCGCATCCGGCGATCCAATCGGCGCGACAACAACCGGCCCGCGCGTCAACTCGCCGAACACATGCGCCGGCCGCGGAGCCGTAAACGTCACGATCGCGTCCGCCCGCGCAATACCTTCGCCCGCTTGCGCCGTCATCGCATCCGAGTCCGCGCCCGACGGTATGTCCACGGCGACCACCGGCTTGCTGCTGACGTTCATCGCCGCAATCGCCTCGGCGTACAGCCCCTTCACCGGAGGCTTGAATCCCGTGCCCAGCAGCGCATCCACGATCAGCCCGCAATTCGCCAGGCTGCGCGACGTCTCCGCCTGCAGCTCCTGCGACGTCTGCACCACGACCGGCCGCACCGGCAGCCGCTCAAACATTGCCGCCGCATCGCCCTTCAACTCCGCCGGAGACGCCAGCAGCAGTACTTCCACCACGCGCCCGGCGCGATGCAGTTGACGTGCGACGACGAAGCCATCGCCGCCGTTGTTGCCCTTGCCGCACACCACGACGATGCGCTCCGCGTCTCTGTAGTTTTGCAGGATGAACTGCGCCACGGCGCTGCCGGCGTTTTCCATCAGGGTGAGCGAAGGCACGCCGAACTTCTCGGTGCTGGCGCGGTCGATCTCGCGCATCTCCGCCGCGGTGGTGATCTTCATGCGCGCTCCGCGGCCGATTCTTCCAGCCGTCGCAGCCCTTCGGACTCGCCCATGACGATCAGGTGATCGCCCGGATGAATTACCTCGTCTGGCGGAGGATTAAAGCGCATCTCCGTGTTCTCGCTCTTGATGGCGAGCACGATCACACCCATCTCCTGCCGGATGCGCGAGCCTTCCAGCGTCTGTCCGGCGACGCGGGCGCCAGTCCCTACCTTGATTTCCTCGATCTCCAGCGGTCGCTTCTGGTTCATCGCGGTGTCGAAAAAATCCACCACGTTGGGACGCATGAACGTTTGCGCAATGCGATAACCGGCGAAATTGTAGGGCGAGACGACAGCATCGGCGCCCGCCGTCAGCAAGTGCTTTTCGGCGTCTTCTTCCGAGGCGCGCGCAATGATCTTCAACTTGGGATTCAGGCTGCGGGCCGTGAGGATGATGTAAATGTTGATCGCGTCGGTGGTCGTCGCAGCAACCAGTCCTCGCGCTTTTTCGATGTTCGCTTCCTGCAGCACTTTCGCCGTCGTGGCATCGCCCACCAGCGACAACCAGCCCTCGGACGGCATACTTCTGCAGCTTCTCCTGGCTGGTATCGACCACCACGAACGGCAGCGGCTTGCGCGCCAGCTCACGCGCGGCGCTGCGTCCCACGCGCCCGGCCCCGCAGATGATGAAGTGTCCCGTCAGCCGGCTGATTTCGCGGTCCATGCGTCTCCTGCCCATTACCGATTGAAGCTCGAATTCTAGCAAAGTGCGCGAGGCCCCTCCGAGCAACAGCAGCACCAGGCCGACACCGGTAATAATGATGAAACTGTTGAACAGCCGCCCCACGTGCGACAGCGGATGAATCTCGCCATACCCGATGCTGGTGATGGTGGTCAGGACCATGTAGAACGCGTCAAAGTAGGTCCAGCCTTCGAGAAAGTGAAATCCCAGCACGCCAACCGCAACCAATGCGATCAGCGCCAGGAAGACGATCTTCAAATTGAATGGAACCTTCACGCCAGCCATTCTGCGCGATGCACGCGCTTCCGCGCAACGACATTGCTCACATCATGGCTCTGAACAAAACGCCCTTCCTTGCGGAAGGGCGTTGCTCGAAGCTAACGACTCACGCAGCCGATTACTTTTTCACTTCGCTGCCGAGACGCTGCACATGGCTATGGTGGCGCCCGTAGCCAAAATAGATGGCCATACCGAGAGCCAGCCAGACGAACAAACGCACCCACGTAGCCAGGGGAAGGGCCGCCATCAAGGCGAACGAGATGACGATGCCGAGGATCGGCACCAGGGGCACCAGTGGAGTGCGGAAGGGGCGATGCAAATCCGGACGCCGTCTACGCAGAATCCAGACACCCGCGCACACGATTACGAATGCCAGCAGCGTTCCAATGCTCACCAGCTCGCCAAGAATTCCGATCGGCACTACCGACGCGAAGACGGCTACAAACAGTCCGACGGTAATCGATGAGATATACGGTGTGCGGAATCTGGGATGCACCTTTCCCGCCCATTCAGGCAGCAGGCCGTCGCGCGACATGGAGTAAAACACCCGCGACTGTCCCAGCAACATCACCAGCATCACGCTGCCCAATCCGGCGATGGCGCCCAGTTTCACCAGAATCGATCCCCAGCGGACGCCCGTAGCATCAATGCCTACCGCCACGGGATCGGCCACGTTCAGTGCTGAGTAGGGGACGATTCCCGTCAACAGCCCCGACACCAGAATGTACAGAATAGTGCAGATCACCAGCGATCCAAGAATGCCGATCGGCATATCACGCTGCGGATTCTTCGCTTCCTGCGCCGCGGTGGAAACCGCGTCGAATCCTATATACGCGAAGAAGATCACTCCTGCGGCGCGCGCAATGCCCGACCAGCCATATTCGCCAAACGCGCCCTGATTCGGCGGAATGAACGGGTGCCAGTTGGCCGTCGCTACGGTCGGATGCTTCAACACGAATGCGCCTGCAATCGCGATAAAGATCAGTACAATCGTGACTTTCACGATCACGATTGCAGAATTGAAATTCGCCGATTCCTGAATGCCGATCACGAGGATCGTGGTAATGACACAGATGATCAGAAACGCCACGACGTTGAAGACACCCTGCACCTGTGGCAGTGTCGAGACATCCACGCCGTTCTGCTTCAGCATCGGCGCCATCGTGGTCAGCAGTTCCCAACGTCCTTGGTACTGCACCAGTATGTTCGGGATCCAGTGGTTGCCGACGTGCGTGAACGGAGTCGCCGTGTACTGCGGCGGAATCGATATACCAAAGTCCTGCAGAAAGCTTACGAAGTATCCGCTCCATCCGGAAGCCACCGTCGCGGCGCCGAAGGCATATTCCAGCACCAGGTCCCACCCGATGATCCAGGCAAAAATTTCGCCCAGAGTGGCGTATCCGTAGGTATACGCCGAACCGGCGATCGGGATCAGCGACGCGAACTCCGAGTAGCACAATCCCGCGAACACGCAGCCCAATCCGGCAAGGATGAACGACAGCACGATGGCCGGCCCCGCATATTGCGCCGCAGCCGAGCCTGTGAGTACGAAGATGCCGGCGCCGATGATCGCTCCGATGCCCAGCGTAATCAGATTGAGCGGCCCCAGAGCACGCTTCAGACTGTGTTCGTCCTCGTGGGATGCCTCTTTCATGAGTAAATCGAGAGGCTTGCACTTCAGAAGATTAGCCATTCCGTTTTCGTCTCTCCTTGGAGATCAGGCTAGTTCACGTTCGTTGCGGCTGCGCTTCGACCAAAGGTAGTACACCGGAATGCCCAGCAGCACGATAAACAGCCCCGGCCACGTGTATTGCGGCTTGTAGCGTAACAACACTATATCAATGAAGACCGCCATCAGAATGTAGATGGCCGGCAGCACGGGATATCCGATGGCGCGATAGGGCCGCGGCGCATCCGGCCGCTTTACTCGCAGCACGAATAATCCCCCGATCGTGAGGATGTAGAACACCAGCACCGCAAAGATGATGTAGTCGAGCAGTTGCCCGTAGCTGCCCGAGATGCACAGCACGCACGTCCACACGCATTGCATCATCAGCGAGTGCGCGGGTGTGCGGTACTTGGGGTGCAGCTTGGCCGCACTCTTGAAGAACAGGCCGTCCTTCGCCATGGCGTAGTACACGCGTGCTCCAGCGAGAATCAGCCCGTTGTTGCAGCCGAATCCCGAGATCAGGATCAGCACCGCCATGATCTTCGCGCCGCTTGAGCTGAAAATCTGCTCCATCACCGCGGTCGCCACGCGATCTTCCGACGCATGCTGAATGCCTCTCGCCACCAGCGTCGTCCCGTTCGCGTCGCCCACCAGCGGCAGCGCCGTCAGGTACACGACATTCGCCATCACGTATAGGAAGATCACCACGCCGGTTCCAATCGCCAGCGACAGTGGCAAATTCCGCTGCGGGTTCTTCACCTCTCCCGCGGTAAACGTCACGTTGTTCCACGCATCCGCCGAGAACAGCGACCCCACCTGCGCCACCGCCAGAATCGTGATCGTCCCCACCAGCGCAATCGGCCCCCCCACGCCCACCTGTACCGGATGCAGCGCCCCAAATCCTGCGTTATGCCAGAAGTTCGATCCGAAGTTCGCCGCAATCGCCTGCGCGTTCCGTCCGATGAACAATCCCAGCCCGACCAACCCCAGCAGCGCCGCCGTCTTGGCGAAGGTGAAGACGTTCTGCACCGCCGCGCCCAGTCGCACGCCGAAGACGTTCAGCACCGACAGGAAAATCACCACCAGCACGGCCACCAGGTTCTGCGTGTTCAGGCCGACGTCCATGTTGCCCAGCACCATCGGCCCGATCGGAATCGG
This sequence comes from uncultured Acidobacteriaceae bacterium, assembly GCA_963751155.1. Lineage (GTDB taxonomy): Bacteria > Acidobacteriota > Terriglobia > Terriglobales > Acidobacteriaceae > DASRAA01. The sequence goes on from CAVVTL010000015.1 coordinate 199,418, forward strand.
CGGCACCTTCCACAGATGAAGGATCCAGTTGCTCGAAGAGATCGAAGGAAAGAACACGCCCAGGAACTTGCCGCAAGCCACGCCGACGGCCGCAATCGTTCCTGTCTGGATCACCAGGTACAACGTCCAGCCGTAGAGAAATCCCCACAGCGGCCCCAGCGATTCGCGCAGGTAAACGTACTGCCCGCCCGCCTGCGGCATCATCGCCGCCAGTTCGCCGTATGCCAGCGCACCGGTGATGGTCATGAACCCGGTCACCAGCCATGCCGCAATCAGCAATGCAGGCGAGTTGACCTCGCGCGCTATCTCGGCCGAGACAATAAAGATGCCCGAACCGATCATGGAACCCATCACCAGCGTAGTCGCGCTGGTCAGGCCCAGTCCTTTTACGAATTCGTTGTCGCCGCTGGTGAGGGAAACAGTCTTCGTCTCGGTACTCAATCGGCCTCTTTGATCGGATTTGGTAGAGCTGGCCTTCAGGCCAGCGTCAAGCCGGCTTGCTTTAATTCTGCGCGGACTTTAGTCCGCGCTCGCCTTCGCACGAATCTACACCAAAAGCCGCAGGAATTCCTCTGCCGCGCGCCGTGGCGAGCTCAACAGGTCTGAGATGACCGCCACCGAATCGGCGCCCGCGTCGATGACCGACCGCGCATTGTGGCGCGTAATGCCCCCGATTGCCACGAGCGGCTTCTTGGTCGCCGCTCGCGCTTTGCGCACTCCGTCGAGGCCAACCAGGGCATCAGGGTTCTTCTTCCCCGTGGTAGGAAACACCGGCCCAATCGCGATATAGTCCGTCGGGGCTACATCGGCTTCTTTGACCTGCTGCGGATTGTGCGTTGAGACCCCGACAATGCGCTCGCCCACCACCAGCCGCGCGCCCTCCGCCGGCAGATCTTCCTGCCCGAGGTGCACGCCGTCGTAGCCCATCGCCACACAGATATCGGCTCGGTCGTTCATGATAAGCAGCGCCTTGCCTTCGAGCACTCGCTTGATCTCTCGCGCGTGCTGCACCATCTGCCGGGTATCGCCTTCCTTGTTGCGATACTGCAGCAGGGTCACTCCGCCCTCAGCCAGGTCGCGAGCGAACTCCACGATGGAGTTCACCGTGCGCAACTGCGGCGCGAAACAGGTAACGTCCAGGATGGCATAGAGCTTCGGTAAATGCAGTGTCTTCGACATATCGGCCTACTTCTTTGCGGCCTCTTTATTATGGCTCTGCGCCAGGAACCGTTCCATAAACTTCGTGTCAAAGTTCCCCGCGCGAAAATCCTCGTCTGCCATGATGCGCTTATGCAACGGAATGCTGGTGTGGATGCCCTCCACCACGAACATGTCCAGCGCTCGCTGCATGCGCGAGATAGCCTCCTCGCGGTCGCGCCCACGCGCGCACAACTTGGCGATCAACGAATCATAGTACGGCGGAATCACACCCTCTGCATACGCCGCCGTGTCCACCCGAATCCCGGTCCCGCCGGGCAGGTTCAGCGCGGTAATCTTCCCCGCTGACGGCGTAAACCGCTCCGGATGCTCCGCATTGATCCGGCACTCGATCGCATGCCCGCGTGACACCACCTGGTGCTTGATGACTTCGTCCAGCCTCGCACCCGCGGCAATCAGGATCTGCGACTTCACCAAGTCAACGTCGGTGGTCATCTCCGTGACCGGATGCTCCACCTGGATACGCGTGTTCATTTCGATGAAGTGCAGGCTGCGGTCCTCATCCATCAGGAACTCGATGGTACCGGCGTTCATGTAGCCAATCTCGCTGAGCGACTTCACCAGGATGCCGCCAATGTGGTCGCGCAGTTCCTGATTCACCATCACCGACGGCGCCTCCTCCACCAGCTTCTGGTGCCGCCGCTGGATGCTGCACTCGCGCTCGCCCAGGCTGATGACGTTGCCGTACTCGTCGGCGAGTATCTGAAACTCGATGTGCCGGGGCCGCTCGATGAACTTCTCCATGTAGAGGTCGCCGTTCCCGAACGCCCCCGCCGCCTCTGACTGCGCCGCGTGAAATTGATTGGGCAATTCGTCGGCACTGCGGATGATCCGCATGCCGCGCCCGCCTCCGCCCGCCGACGCCTTCACGATTACCGGGAAGCCAATGCTCTTGGCCCACTCGAGCGCTTCGTCAGCTGACTGCACAATGCCGTCCGAACCCGGCAAGATCGGCACGCCAACCCGCTTCATCGCGGCGCGTGCCTTCTCCTTCTCGCCCATCATGCGCGTCACTTCCGGCGGAGGACCGATGAACTTAATGCCACACGCCCCGCACACTTCCGCGAAGTTGGCGTTCTCGCTCAGCAGTCCGTAGCCGGGATGGATCGCGTCCACGTTCGCGATCTCGGCCGCGCTGATCACCGCTGGAATGTTGAGGTAGCTGTCGGCCAGCCGCGGCGGCCCGATGCAGATGGCCTCGTCAGCAAAGCGCACGTGCAGCGAGTTGCGGTCGGCCTCGCTGTAGATCGCAACCGCCTTGATGCCTAGTTCTTTGCACGCGCAAATCACCCGCAGGGCAATTTCACCGCGGTTCGCTATCAGGATCTTCTTAAACATGAATTCGTCAGTTTTCGAAGGTCTATTAGGAATGTCATCCTGAGCGGAGGCTTCCGATGGGTGGCCCACAATTGCCTGATGTTGGCAATTGCGGGAAATACAATCTCCTATTTCTTGCGTATCCCGAACAACGGCATCCCGTATTCCACCGGGCTTCCGTTACTCACGAACCGTTTCACGATCTCGCCCGTGGCGTCGGCTTCGATCTCGTTCATCAGCTTCATCGCCTCGATGATGCACAGCACCTGTCCCTCTTTCACCGAGTCGCCCACGCCCACAAACGGAGGCGTCCCGGGCGATGCCGCCTCGTAGAACGTCCCTACGATCGGCGACTTCACAATGTGCAGATTGGCGTCATCATCGACCGCCGCAACAGGCGCAGCCGCCGGCTTCACTGCCTCAGCCGCAACAGAAGTTGTCGCCGGACCGGGTGTAGGCGCAGCCACCGCTGCGACGGGCACCACCGGCGCAGCCATCTGCACGATCTGTGGCGAATGGTCCGCGCGCTTGATATGCAGCTTCACGTCGCCGCGTTCTATCTCAAACTCGGCGATGTCCTTCTCCACCAGCAACTCAATGAGTTCTTTGATTTCTTTTTGATTCATCGCAATTTGCGCTTTGAAAGGGCACGCCTTCAGGCGTCCCGGCCGCGTCCTTTACTTGAATTCCGCGCGGACTTCAGTCCACGAAGTACAACTCAATGCACAACGCCATCCGCCCGCTCAAATCTTCTATCAATTCCTTCGTCACCGGAGTCAGCACCTCGCAGCCCTTCTCCGTGACCACCACCATGTCTTCGATGCGAATTCCGCCCTTGCCGGGCACATAAATCCCCGGCTCGATGGTGATCACCATGCCGGGTTTCAACCGCTCCGTCTGCTTGGCGCCCAACCGCGGTGGCTCGTGAATCTCCAGCCCAACCCCGTGCCCGGTGGAGTGCGTAAAGTACTGGTCCAGTTTAGCCTTTCGGAGCACCGAGCGGGTCGCTTCGTCCACTTCCCCCGCCGTTACCCCCGCTCGGACCGTCGCAATTCCCACCAACTGCGCTTCCAGCACCGATTCGTACCACTGGCGCTCCACTCGGCCAATGCGCCCGACATACACAGTCCGCGTCATGTCAGAACAATAGCCTCGCAGTATAACACCCGAATCCACCACCACGAACCCGCGTTTCGGGATCAGTCTGGCCCGACGCCTTGCCGTGCGGCAGCGCTCCCCGCTTCCCCGCAGCCACGATGGTTTCAAATGACATTCCATCAGCCCCGCCGCGACGCGCAGCGAACTCCAACCTGCCGGCTACCTCTACCTCGCTCACGCCGGGACGAATCGACTTCGCCGTTTCCTCGTACACTTTTGCGCCCAGCTTCACGGCCTCACGAATCAACAAAAGCTCGTCGGCGTCTTTAATCATCCGCTGCCGCATCACCAGCCCGCTCGTCGCCTTCCACCGGACGCTCTGGGGAGCAACTCTCTTCATCTGCGCCGCGGCTGTCACGGTCGTCAGGTCCGCCTCAAACCCGATCGCCGCCGACCCCACCTTCTCCAGCAGCTTCGCCGCTCCCGGCATCAACGCACCGCCGGGAATCACCACCCGTGCGCCCCGTACCTCTTCATGGGCCTGCTCGGTGTAGCGGCCATCGGTAAAGAACACCCGCCGCCCGCCAAGAAATAGCAGCAGCCCGTTGCTGCCGGTGTATCCGCACAGGTAGCGCAGGTTTGCCGCATGGGTCACCACAAACCCATCCAGCCTCTGTTCATGCAGTGTCTGTTGGAATTTCTTCTGCCGGCCCGCGTAGTCCATCGTTAAGTATTGTACGCACGGGCGAGTCGGGGAAGATGCGGCGACGCGGAAGTCTTAATTTTGTGGCTGAATCACCAGTGGCTCAGTCGTCTGCTTGCGCGCCCGATAAATTGCGTTGGTGCGGGCGACCTCCGCCACAGCATCAGCGTGGACGACGTACGTCCCCGACCCCGGGCTCGACCCAAACGGAATCACCTTTTGCGCACCCGACTTCAGCGCAAATTCCTGGTAGCCCAACGCCGTCGCCCGGCCGATGTCGTTAACGCCCATCACGATGACCGTCAATGTGACCTCTTGCTCCCCGAGGTTGGTCACTACCACGGATCCTTCCAGCTTCTGTCCATGCACCGCGGGCGGCTCTTTCCATTCGACAGTCAATGCCGCAGCGACGGTGATGGTAAACGTCCGCTGTGTCCTCAGCGCAGGAATGCCTGAGTCTGTAACTCCAATTGTGAAACTGTAGGAACCAACTGCCGAAGGAATGCCTGAAATCGTGCCGCTGCCGGCACTCAACCTCAACCCAGGCGGCAGCTTTCCGTCCACCAGTTGCCACGTGTAGGGCGGCGACCCGCCCCTAACCACAGTTCTGCCCCTAAAATTAGTCCCGGCCGTCAACGCCCACGATCGAGCGGTCCGGATCGAGAGCGACCCTTGGGCGTGCGCGCTGACAGTCGCGCCCACCATCACCATGAGAACGATGCAAACTCTGCGCGCTTGTGATGACAGCCGGCCACCCATCGTGGCGTCATTATAGGATTAATGGTCCCCCGACGCCTCCGCATTGATCTTCGTCTCGACGTGGGTCTGCTGAAAGTCCTTGTTGTCGAGCGACACCATGATTTCGCGATTCAGGAAGAACAGCACGTGCAACCCAAACTCCGTCCCATACGTCTTGGGGAACCACACCCCGCCCGGCTGCTTCTCGTAGGTCAGGCTGTAGCCGATGCCCGGCACGTCGGTCCCCAGCAGCGTCCGCACCGCGAACGGCAGCTTGCGCGACAGCTTGGTGTACACATAAATGGGCTCAAAATCGGCTGCGTCGATATACGCCTCGCCGGTCCAGTCGTACTCCGCCTTATTGGCTGGTGCAAAGCTGATGCGGTACGCGTCGTGCCCCTGGAACGTCTCCCGCCCCACCAGCTTGAAGGTATAGTCCGGGAGCTTCTTGCTGGAAAACGGAAACTGGTTCTGTCCGAGCCCATCTTTCGATTTCGGCTCCATCAGGTCGTCGCGCATGGCCTTCACTAGTTGCGCGTCGATGCTGTCTTCATCGGGCATTGGCTCGCCCGAGAACTCGACGTATTTGTCTTTGCTCCAGTACTTGCCGGTAAGTTTCAACAACTTTCGCTGGGTTTTGTCCGCTTCCGGAACCATGTGATAGTCCGTGGTCTCTTCCCGCATGAGCCTGCCGTTCGTCTTGCGCGTAATCACGTGGATGTGCTGCTGATACACATACTGCTTGCGCGCCTGCTCGCTGCGGTCCTGGTTGGCCGCCACCCGCGCCATGATCTCTTGCGCCGTCAGCGTTTCTGAAGACGGTGCGCTGGTGGCTGCGCCGCTGGGCTTTGCGTCCTGGGCTGACGCGGCCACGCTCAAGCATCCCACGACCAAGACGAACAAGAGGCGGCCCCACCTCATCGCACAACCCTCCCCAGTGTTGTACGCCTGCAGCGGCTCGACCGTTCAATCAAAGATTTGTCGGGCGCGGTTGTCAGAAGGACGCTTCCCTCGGCGAACGGAAAAGGTAAACAGCCGACGTTCGCTGCGAAGCGACAACCGGGATTCCATTCCGCTCAAAACTTGAGACTCGAAACGGGAAACTTGACGCTCTCCGCTAGCTGCCGTCGCGAATAATACGGCATGATTCGATGTCGAACGTGACATCCCCGATGGCCAGCCGTGTCTGGTCGCGGAAGCTCGCCGCGAACTCCATAAACCGCCACGCATCCGCGAAATTGCTGACCAGTCCAATCGATGCTCGCAATGCGCCGGCGCTTTTGTGCCCCCGGTCCTGCATCAAGCGCATGAAGCTGGAGAGGTTGGCCTCATGGCCCAGCGTCGCGGCCGCTCGCATGTCGTCTTCGGTGAGCCCCTCGGCGATCTCTCCCGCTCCGGGATTGCAGAAGCACCCGCTGCGCAGCGAGATCCCCTGCTCGCCCGCCAGCTCTTCCACTCGGCGGTAGTCCAGCAGGTGCCCTTGCGGGTCGTACAAATTGAAGGTCACGGTGCCGCCGCGCTGCTCCGTGGTCGTCGGGCCGTAGATTCGCACCATGGGATGCCCGTTGCTGTGTCGCAACGCCAGCAACTGCTCAAGGACCCATCCTGTCAGGCAGCGTACCCGTTCGCCGACCTTCTCCACGCCGATGCTCTGCAGGTGCCGCAGACCAATCCCCACCGCCGGAATCGCCAGATAATTCAGCGTGCCATCCTCGAACCCCGCTTCGCCCGCCGACAGCACGTGCGACCGTCCCTGCACTGACGCGAAGTTCACCGTTCCGCCCGCAAACCATGGCCGCTTCAACTTGTCGCAAGTCGACCTGCGGATCAGCAACGCGCCGATTCCTGTGGGATAGCCGAACATTTTGTAGAACGAAACCGCCACAAAATCCGGCTGGACTGCGCCCAGATCCAGGCGATTCGTCGGAGCGAACGCCGCCGCATCCAGCAGCACTCGCCAGCCCAACCCCTGCGCCTTTGCCACCAATTCGAGCGGATGCTTCACTCCCGAAAAATTCGACTGCGCCGGATATCCGAACAGGTTCTCTGACGCAGGATCGGCCTCCTCTAGCAGTGCGTCGAGACGCTCCCGGTCGAGCCGCAGTGACGGTGCCACCAGTGGAGCGTAGGCGAAAGTTGCCCCTTTCGTCCTGGCGAACTCCCGCACTCCGTTCATCGAATTGTGATTGTCGAAGGTCAACAGAAGCCGGCCGCCCCCTGCAAACGGGAACGACTCTCCCACCAGCTTGATCGCGCCCGAAGCATTCAGCGTGAACGCCAGAACGTATTCCGCAGCGTTGGTCCCGAAATACGCCAGTACCTCGCGCCGCGTCCGCTCGATGTGCTGAGTCATCGCCGTTGACGTCGGGTTCGTCGAATGGGGATTGCCGAATACTCCCGAGCGCAGCAATTTCATGTGCTCGTCGACCTGCGATTCGGCGTGGAGAGATCCGCCGGTATAGTCGAGATAGACCTGTCCCTGCTCGTCGAGGCGTCGGTATTCGGAGGAACGCAGCTGGTCTAAAACAGCGGTTCCGGCGTACTCGGGATACTGGCCGAGGAAGCGCTCGTAAGCCTCTGGCTTTCCGGATACGCTGTCTAACTCTTTGCTGGCAGTCTGGCTCATTTCACCGGCGACTCTCGGCTCCCATCGTTCAACCCGGGTCTCGGCCAATATACACTCGGACGGCGCCGCCGGTCAGCCCACGCCGTCGCCAAATGCGAGTCGTTGTTCGCTCCGGCAGCGCCTCGGCGAACTCCCTCCAACCTACTTCGCCGCCCTGATTTCCGGCAGCTTCTTGATCGCTGCCTCCAATTGGTCCGGCTTGAACCCGAACGGCCCAGGCCTGCTCTTGAACAGCACCGTGCCGTCGCTGCCGATTAGATACAGCCGGTCCGGCCATCCTGTGTAGGCTTTCTCGGTCGTGTTGTCGAACCCATCGATCACCGCTGGAAACTTGATCCCCAGCTTTCTCACGCACGCGCCCGCCACATACTCGCGCTCTTGCTCGCTCTTCGGGCTGGCGAACAGCACGTTGTCCTTGACGTTGCTCTGCATCTGCCATACGTCGGTCGGGTGCGCTTCCAGGATGTACACCGCGTAGAACTGCACCTTGTCGCCGTACTGCTCATACAACTTGTTGAGGGCGGGAACCTCCCGCCGGAAGGGCGGTCAAGTGTAGCTGCCGAATACCAGCACTACGGGCTTGCCTCGCAACCCAGCAAGTTCCACCTCCGACGTATGATCCAGCGTCGGCAGCCGAAAGTCGGGCGCACGTTCGCCAGCTTGCACCGTGCCCGCGCGCGCCTGGGTCCACATTGTCTCAAAAGGAAACAGGAAGAAGGCCGGCATCGGCATGTGTGACATCACCCGGCCAAATTTCTCCGGCGGCTGCCTCATCGCCCAGCCAATCGTCAGCAGGAAGCCGCTCCACAGCAACAGTAGGGAAACGGCAATTATGGAAAAGGTCTTTTTCGAAGGTTTACGCATCAGGAGTTTCGCCAGTGTATGGCGAAACCCATCGCTTCGGAAATAGTAGATTCAGATTATTCGCCCTCGCCTCACGCCGCAGTCTCGGCCTCATCAGACATCACTACCCTGCCATTTTCTACCCGATGTCCCTCGTTTATGAGCCTTTGCGCCTGCAACTCAGCGCCACCAGGGAACTTGGCGTTCAGCCGGCCGTTATCGCGCACCACGCGCCAGTACGGAGCGATGTCGGCAGCGCCGCTCAGCCGGTCTTCTTCGGCGGCCTCCGCCACAATCCGCAGGAAAATCCCCGTCACCAGCGGACACGTCACGTCCACGTTGTGCCATCGCGCCAGCCTCTGGCGGATTTGTGCCAGCGTGCTGACCTGCCCGCGCGGAATCTTGCGCACCATGGCATCCACTTCCAGCGCCGTTGGAATCAGCATCATGCCGTGGCCCAAACGCTTGGCCAAGCCATCGGAAATCGGCACAAGTTTGGGCCGCACCGGCTTCTGGAGCTTGGCGCGCCACGACATTTTCGACTTCCAGCGAACCTTGGGATGGGGCATACTTGCGCCTCCTGTGCGGCTTTGCCCTTTTGGCCAAAGGATAGGCGCGCATTCTCAGGCGGCACAAGCATTTATCGCAATTTCCGGCCCAGCATTCCCATTCCGGTAATTCGCCTTAACCTCTCCTTACTCCGGGGGAAACACAAACTGAAACTTTTCGTCCCCGACCGCCACTATCACCGTCACCCGGTAACTCTTTCTGCCGTTGCGCGAGATGGGCGCACGGTCGGTCATCTTAGGCATGGCAAAATACAGCACACCCACAGCTTCGCCGTCCGGAGGAACCGTATTGGCCAGGAACTCGCCCTGCTCCACCTGTTCCGGCCGCATGGCGCGCCTTGCTAGCTGCGGACCGGTCCCATCGCCGATTTCGCGATTACGCAGCTCACAACCCAAGTCGCACACCGGCGAGCTCTTCACTGGAGCCTTACCTGCTCCCCGCGGCGTCAACGTCGGATACGAAGCCTCCATGTAGCCCGCCGGACTCTCCGCGTTCGCGTCTTTCATCAGCTCACGCAGCAGGTCGGCCACGGTCGGAACTCCCCCACTGCCCGCCGGCGGCGACACCGGCGATTCGCCGGTAACCATCCCCGCCATTCGCGCCATCCCCGAGGGTCGCTGCAGCTTGTCGTTCACTTCGCTCGACGAATACAGCGCCAACTGCTTGCCACCGACCGAATCTTCCGCCGTGATCGCGTCCGGCAGCACGTCCACCGAAGTGGTTCCGCGGTTGATCACGTGCACCTTGACCCCGAGGAACTTGTTATTCAGCACGGGAATCGCCGCCGCGATGACGGTGTAATTCGTGCCTTGCAGGTATTGATGTCCGATCCCATTGAGGTAGAACCCGCCTCGCGGACGCGCGCCCCGGCTGAAATCCGGCCCTTCCGTTAGCTTCGTAGTTTGGGCTATCGCACAGGCACACAGCAGCAGGACAACGAGGCAACGGCGCATACAACCTCCAGGGAGCGCGCTCAACGCGCTTGCAGGTTGCATCGGCCAATTGCCTGGAATCTTTACCTCACCGGCGAACTCCGCCGCAGCACCGGCCCGTTACCACGTCAGTTTTAGTCCAAACTGCACCTGGCGCGCCGTTGTCGAGGTCGAGGTAATCACTCCGGCCGAGCCCGACACCCCCGACGGCGTGAATGCGATCAAGTTCGGCGTGTTGAAGTTCGCCCGGTTCAGCAAGTTGAAGATTTCGGCCCGAAACTGCAGGTTCATCCGTTCCCGCAGTTGCGTGTTCTTGATCGCCGAAAAGTCCCACGTCGCCAGCCCCGGCCCCGTCAGCCCGTCGCGCGTGGCGTTGCCCCAGAACCCGCTGTTGGCAGGTTGTTGCACAAACACTGCTGGATTGAACCACTCATTGACCGAGCCGATTATGGGGTTCCCCTGGAAGTTCGGGTTGTTGAACGGCCGCACCGGGTTGCGAGTGTCGCCGTTATTCGACGGGTTGTAGCTCAACTGCGCTGTGAACGGAAATCCGTCCTGCAGGGTGACGATGCTGTCCACCGACCACCCACTGGCCATCACGCCGCCAAACCCGCTCGCACCCATGCCATACTTTTGTCCCTTTCCGAACGGCAGGTCGTACACCAAACTGATCACCCCGACATTCCGCGCGTCATACGTCGCCGGGCCCCAGTCCGCCTTGATGTCATACGGGTTCGCCACCAGTCCCGGCGCGTTTCCCGCCGTTGTGCCGTTCACCGAATCGCCGTCGTCCAAAGCCTTCGACCACGTGTACACACCCCGGAACGAAAGCCCATTGCTGAACCGCCGGTTCACGTCCACTTGCAGCGCGTTGTACAGGCTGTCGCCCCATGAGAACCACGTCCACGTGTTCGCGATCGTTGGGTTCGCTCTCGGCGTTCCCGCTTTGACGTAATAGGTGCCCGCCGGCACCGGCGTCCCCGCCAAGCCAACTGGAAAGCTGCTTGGATACGTCGCCGGACACGGCGACGCCGGACAGATTGTCGGAAACGGCGTATTGGCATCGATGCCCACAATCTCGTGATAGCCATGCGAGCCCACGTACCGCAGCGTGAGCGTCGTATTCGTCGTCAGTTGCTGCTCAATGCCCAACGTGTACGAGATCAGCGTCGGCATCTTCAGGTCCGGCTGCACGCCGCCTGGAACCAGCAGCGCTTTCGCCGGCACCGCCGCCGCCGGATTGATCGGAAGCTGCGCAACCGGCAGCGCCGCAATGCTGTACGTCGGATTGAACGGCGCATTCTGGTCCATGCGGTAGCCCAGCGCGTCCTGCATTTCGTTGTACATGCCGAACCCTGCGCGGATCACGGTTTTTCCCGGATAAAGGTTCCATGCCAGCCCCACCCTCGGCTGCGGCAGGAATTTCGCGTTGTTCGTCGTAAAGGCATCGCAACCAATGTGCGGCTGGTTTGAGATCACTCCGTTGGAAAACGTGTAGTTGGCCGCCCGGCAATGCGCCTCGTTCCATCCCGTCGAAAACTCGCCGCGGAACCCAAGTGTCACCGTCCATTCCGGAGACAGCCGAATCGTGTCCTGCGCGTACAGCGCCCCAAACAGCGAGCGCCAATTCATCTCCGTCGGCGCCGGATCGTACAGAAAGCTCGACGTCACTCCCTGCAAAAACGTCTGCAAGCTGGTAAACGTCGCCTGCCCGTACTGGCTCAACGCAATGGTTTCGTTACTTTGAAACTGTTGCAGCCACACCCCGAAGTCCAGTTGATGTTTGCCCTTTGTCCAGCTCACCCGGTCTTCATACGTAAACAGGTTGCGCGCCATGGTCAGGTTGCTTCCGTTGTTGCTGCCCGCCAGCCCAATCTGCGCCTGTGGGTTCGACGCCGCGCTCCCGCCCACCACCACCGCGCCCACCGGCCGCCCTACCAGGAATCCCGGCACGTTCTCTGCCGCCGTGTCCGGCGTCGGCTCGCCCGTAAAGAAGTACCCCGCGCGCGAAAATCCGAAGCGCGCCGTGTTCAACAGCGTTGGCGAAAACACGTGCGTCTCCTCCACGCTCAGCACTTGCTCCTGCAGGCTCAGGATGTCCGCACTGTACGGATTAATCGTTGTAGGCGTGAAATCGTTGCCATTGTCGATCGTGTACGCCGCCGAGACGCTGTCTTTCGCCGAGAAAATATGGTCCACTCTCGCGTTGCCGAAATACTCCCGTATCGTCTGCAACGGACTGCTGAACACCTGCGCGATGCCATTGAAGTCAGGGGCATTCGCCGGCGGCGTTGGCCACAAATTCAACAGCGGTCGGACGGACGGCACGGCCGCCGCTCGCGACGCCAGATCGGGCACGAACGCCACCGACGTCTGGTGCAGGTTCTGGATGTAGCCCTCAAAATTCGCGAACAGAAACGTCTTGTCCTTCTGTATCGGCCCACCCATCGCCGCCCCAATCTGGTTCCGCTGGAAGGGCGGCGCCGAACCCTGGTCGAAGTAGTTGGGTGCGTCCAGCGCGTTGTTTCGCAAAAACTCGTACACCGAGCCATGGAATTGGTTGGTGCCCGACTGGGTCACGATGGTCACTTGCGCGCCCGGCCGCTTGCCGTATTCCGCCCCGTAGTTATCGCGCAGCACGTTAAACTCGCGCACCGCCTCCACGCCAATCAGGTTCTGGCTCGGGCCGCCTGGCTGCATGTTGTTCTCCGCCGCGCCTGTGAATTCCACTCCATTGAGTAGGAACAGGTTCTGCTGCGGACGATTGCCCGATACCGAAAAGTTATTGCCCGTCGTCGAGTTCGACACCCCGATGCCGCCCGTCTTCTCCGCCGTGAAATTCACGATCCCCGGATTCAGCATGAGCAGCAGGTCGTAGCTTCGCCCGTTCAGCGGCAGCGCCTTCACTTCCTTCTCGCCCACCAGTCCTGAGATGTCCTGCGTGGTCGCGTTCACCAGCACTGCGTCCGACTCCACCTTCACTTGCTCGGTCACCTGCCCGACTCTCAGCCGGAAGTCCACCGTCGCATCCTGCCCCACCACCAGGACAATCCCGGTCCGCACCTGTTCAGCGAAGCCGTCCTTCTTCGCACTGATCTGGTAGTGCCCAATCGGCAGGGCCAGCAGCTCATACAGCCCCTCCGAATTGGTCGTCGCCATGCGCCCCATCCCGGTTTCCAGGCTGGTGGCCGTCACCGTCGCGGCCGAGATCACCGCTCCAGTCGGGTCCGTTACTCGCCCCGACAGTACCGCCGTGACTTGTGCAGTGACGGAATTCGACAAAAGAAAGACTGCGAAGAAGCATGCAAGAGACGCAACTCGTCGGCGCAAATAAATCGACACCATCGACTCCACTCCTGCCGGCACCCGGTTCCGGCAAATCGAAGCTCGCTGTGGCCAGTCGGTTCTGGAAAGCGTGACGGCGAAAGCCAAGGCCTCCGCCGTCACGCAGCTGCAGGTACGCGCGTCCACACCCCTATGCGGGCACGCCTACCTGACTTCTCGTCGATTTAATCGAATCAAACCGTTAATGTCAAACGGTTCAGTCTGGAAGGATAATCATGACTTCGGTGGACTTGATGAGCGCCGCGGCAACTTGGCCCTTCTTCAGCCGTAACTCTCGCACCGCGTCAGCGGTGATGATGGAGGTGATGTGCTGCTCCCCGATCGACATCGTGATCTGCGCCAGCAGGCCGCTCAGCTTGATGTCGGTGATTCGCCCGATCAGCTGGTTTCGTCCACTGATCCGCCGGAAGGTGCGGCGTCGCTTTTCCAGCGAAGCCGATGCCGTGACCCGCGGCAACAGCCGGTCGACCTCCGACTCCGGGATTCGATGATGCCCGCCCGCGGTTGGAACGCTCTTGATCCTGCCCTGATAGATCCACTGTTTGAGCGAGGAATAACTGATGCCCAGCACTTGTGCGGCATCTCGCGGGGTGTAGAGCTTGGCCATGACAGTTCCCTGTGTCGCAAGCATAACGGCGTCGCTCGCCTCGTTCAAGCGCCGCGCCGTTTACCGCTAGAGGGTGGCCCAGACGAGCACTCAATAACGAATTCGAGTGCCCCCATTCAAGCGGCCAGGTTTGCGCCGCTTGAGTGGGGGTTTTCGTCTTGAATTCAGCCGGGTGTGGGCGCCCCATTCGGCCTACTCTAAGCGAAGTCAAAAGGTGACAGGTGGCCCACAGTTGCCGTGGCCATATCTGTCCCGCGCAGCGGGGCAGATGCGGGGCTTTTCGTCGGGGTGCGCGAAGTCTGTTCTCCCGCTCCCACCCCAGCCCGCAGGGCGGCACAGTCACGGGTGGTCTTTTGACTTTCACTGACAACCGACGACCAGCGACCGACAACTGCTTCCCAAGGCGCGGAGCGCCGACGAGCTTTTAGGCGTGGCCGTCAGGCCGCGCTCGACCGCCCCCACCGTCCCCCAGCCGCGGAGCGGCGTCCTTCGCCCGGAGCCCACGTTCGACTCATCCGTGCAAATCCGTGGCTGCTCTCGCCTTTTGCCCGCCGTCCTCTGTGCCTCTGTGTCTCTGTGGTGGATTTTGGCTTGGTGGGTCTTTTGACTTTCACCGCCAACTGAAACCTTATCCCCTGCCTCAAACCCGCAGCCGTGGCTTCTCCCACCACACTCCCACCCTCGCCGAATCCAAGCTGCTGGCCTCCCCAACTAGCTGATTACCAAAGTTCCCGAAACCAGTTACGAAAGTTTGGGAGGCCACCCACTTTTCCCTTGACCCACGAAAACCCGCGCCCTACCCTGAATCCGGTGGGCAAAGCTATTCGTGTGGGCGCCTGCCGACGCACCCACCGCGGCTCCTCCGGGCGCTAGCCCAGAAGGCCGCAGGCCCGGTCTTTGACATCCCGCCGCTGGCTTTCCCCCAGCCGCCCGAATCGATATCGGACACAAATCCCCCCTCCTGCAAGGCGATTTCTCACTTGTAAGTCCTTACGGCAGAGGATCTTACCTGTAATCCCTTTGGATTGAATATTTTACGGAGATTGACCTCCGTAACTCGTTTAAATCCAGGAATTTACAAAATGATAGGGGGAGGGGGGTACATGCCACCCCATATTCCCAATTTGGGAAATCTCTTTAGCTCACCGCAATGCGAGTTCGCGACAGCTTTCTTGGCCGCTGCACTTCCGAGTTCAGGCTCTGGTCTTCCATCCACGTATCGAGAATGCTCTTCTTGAACTTCCAGCGGTTGCCCAGCTTGAACGCCGGAATCCGTTCCTCGGACACGTATTTATAGAGCGTGTCGGGCGAGACGCCGAGATACTGCGAAGCCTGCCGGATGTTCATCACTTCGCGCAAGTCAGCCATGCTTGGTCCCCCCGAGTCTTCGTTTGGCACCTGGTTAACAGCAGCAGTCCGCACTCATTGTAGGGCGCGTTGCCCTCTACGAATAGAGTCTCGGTGTTGTCGCAAACGATACCTGCACAAGAGTGGAAGCAGCGTTCGGTAAGTCGACGGCGCATGAGTTACGATGATCTTCGTCGCCTGGAGGCGCTTTGCTCTGCAGCAATTGCGGGTATGACAATCCGCGCGAACATCGCTACTGCGGCATGTGCGGCACGCCGTTCCCCTATCGCGCCCTGACCGTTCCCGAGGCCCAGAGCACACTCGCGTTCAGCAGCGCGCCGTTGGAAGTGGTCACGCAGCAGCCGCCTCAAGTTGCGGAGCCAGTTGCGCCTTCATCAGCGGAGCCATCGTTCGCGGTGGCCGACGAGTTGGTTCCCGCCGCCGAAGTGGAGGCGCCGAAGCCGGAAGCACCCGCCTCGAAAGCTCCGGTCATTGAGCCGCCTGAACCTCCTGCAGAAGCTCCGGCTGAGGTTGCCGAGGCCGTCCCACAAGCCCCAGAGCCGATTGCCGAGGTTGTTCCCGAACTCGTGCCGCCGGTTGAAGCGGCGAGCGAAGAACCCGCAACGGTTGTGAGCGATGAACCGGTTCCAGTCGAAGCCGACATCGGAGAGAGCCGCAGCCGTTGACGGTCGAAGCCGAGCCCGAGGCAGCGGCAGTCGCTGCGGAACCGGTCATTGAGCAGCCAGCCGAGGAAGTGCGCAGGCCGGCGGCACGAGTGGTGGTGATGCCCGCGCCGAGGTCGTACCCTCCGCCGGAAACGAGCGCGCCGCCTGTGGTCAAGCCGGTTGCACCTCATCCTTCGCCCGACATAGAGCGGTTCACGCCTCCGCCGGCATCGGCGGGAATGCCGACCTTTCAGGAGGTATCGGCGGCAGCAGGACCGCCGACCATCAGCCCGTTTGAGCCGCCCACGGAAGCTCACACCGACCAGGACCGCGAACTGGCTGAGTTTGTGGCCAGCTTCCGCTATACGCCTCCGGCGGAGACAGTGGACGAGTTGACGATGCGCAGCGAAGCCCCGGTCATCGACGACGAGGCCCCGGCAGAGTTTCACCATCCTTCGTTTGACGATGACGTTCCGCCGCCCCCGGAGGCGGGACCGCATCCCACGGGCCAGGAATACTACTCGCCAGCCGGCACGACCGAACGTCCACATTTCCTGGAGATCTCGGACACGCCAGCCGCGCCAGCCGACGGAGGAGCGTCTCCGGCAATACTCGGCGGGGAGGTTCCCGTGGCGGCCGGCAGCAGCAAGCGCTGGCTGTGGGTAACGATTGCGGCGATAGTGGCCCTGTTCGGAGGATTGGGCTTCCTTGAGGGAAGGGCGCAAAGTACGCACGCCTTCCGCGGACCGGTAGAAGTGGTGCGCGACGCCTATGACCACGTGCGACAGCAGCTGGCTGAGATCAACAAACCAGCGGCGACCGTGCCCGAGAGCCACGCGCCCGATGTTGCGACGCAGCCGGAGGTAAAGCCCTCTCAGGCAGAAGCACCGTCGACAGAGATCACGAAGCCTGAATCAGCGGCAAAGCAGAGCGAGCCGACGGCAACCCAGGCGCAGCCCGCCCATCAAGACCAGGCAACCTCGAAGCCAGCGGACACCGAGATTAGGCCTACCACAAACACGGCAGCCAAAGAAGAGGTCGCGAAAAGTGCCCCGCCGAAGGCCATCGAGGTTCCTCCGGCGCCCAAACCAACGGCCAAACCGCAACCCGGGCAGCAAGAACTGGACAAAGCGCTGAACGCCAGTGACGCCACGGCTACGGCGGCGTGGCTGTGGAAGGCGACGTCGCGCGGCAACCCCGAGGCCCCGGTGCGACTGGCTGACATGTACATCAAGGGCAACGGCGTGCCACGGAGTTGCGAGCAGGCGATGGTGCTACTGCGCTCCGCCGCAACCAAGGAAAACGCGCCGGCGCGCAACCGCCTGGCAGCACTGTACGCCAACGGAACGTGCGTGGCACGCGACCGGGTGAAGGCCTACCAGTTGATGTCGTCGGCGCTGGAGGCGGACCCATCCAGCGACTGGGCGAAGCAGAACCGGGAGCAGTTGTGGAACCAGATGACGCCGCAGGAGCGAGCGGACGCTCAGAAATACCGCTGAAACGAACTCGTCTTATAATGTGCGAGCGGACGCCGCGTCGGCGTGCTTTTGCATCCACCCCAGCTTTCCTGGCATCACACTTTTCGGAGGAAACAACAAGAATGGCACATGAAGTTCCGCCCCTGCCCTACGACTACGCGGCCCTTGAGCCCTACATCGACACGCAGACCATGCACCTGCACCACGACAAGCATCATCAGGCATACGTAACCAATTTGAATGCCGCCATCGAGAAGGCGCCGGAACTGGCGAAGCTCAGCGCGGAAGAGCTGCTCAAGAGCCTGGAAAACGTCCCCGAGGCGGTGCGCACCGCTGTTCGCAACAACGGCGGCGGCCATGTAAACCACTCCATGTTCTGGACCATCATGGGCCCGAACGCGGGCGGCGAACCCAGCGGAGCCATTGCGGCGGCCATCAAGGATACGTTCGGCGACTTTGCCAGCCTCAAAGAAAAGTTCAACGATGCCGGCCTCAAGCAGTTCGGCAGCGGATGGGCCTGGCTGGTGCGCGATAGCAGTGGCAAGCTACAGGTCATGGCCACGCCGAATCAGGACAGCCCGCTTTCACAGGGCTTTTACCCTGTGATGGGAAACGACGTTTGGGAGCATGCTTATTACCTGAAGTACCAGAACCGCCGCGCCGACTACTTGAAGGAGTGGTGGAACGTGGTGAACTGGGTGGAAGTTAACAATCGCTTCCAGACCGGGAAGTAACTTCAGCCCTCAATGACAGTAAGCCGAGGGTGCGCCGCGAGCGCACCCTTTGTGTTTGTGTCGGGGGCTGCAGGGTTACCAGGTGTACTTCTGCTTGGGCTCGTCTTTCGCCGCGTCGTTCAGCACCTTCTGCGCCCATTCGGAGGGGTTGCCGGAGTGGCCGGCAGCAGCGTCGGAGGCGGCAAGAACCAGAGCGCGATAGGAACTGAGCCAGGGCAGCTTAAGCGCTGAGGCGTCGGGCTTTTCGGCCTGCTTCAGCAACTCGAGTTGGGCGGCCTTCCAGTCGAAGGGGGCGGACATGCCGGAGCGAAGATATTGCAGCGCCTCCAACCCGGCTGCGCCCAACTTCTGCAACTGCAGGACGCGTGCATTGGCGCTATCGAGCACCGGAGCCTTGGCCGCCAGCGCCTCGAATCCCGGCCCCATGTCGCGCCATTGCTGGAAGGTCTTGGTTAATTCATCTGAGCCCGCCGCGAACTTGGGCGCGTCGCTGAGCAGTTCGTCCACCAGCGCCGCGAACTGGCGGCGGTAAGGCGGGTCGGGCACTACGGCGTCGACCAGCTTGACCATGGGAACCAGCTGCGTGGGCTGCGCTTCGTGACGCGTCATTTGCTCGCGGGTGCCGACGCCTTCGGGCGAGGCGATTTCGCCGAGAGTGGCGAGCGGGCCGAGGTCTTCCCTGCCCGCGATCTGCCGCAACATGCGGTCGGTGCTGGAAAGGTGTTGCAGGCCGGTCTGCTCCAGCCAGACGCTGACCAGATCGAGCCGGCGGTACATGTCGGGAATGTTATTGACGTTCTGCGGCGACCAGAAGCGTTCGGCAATCGCAGCTGTGCGCGGCCAGATGCGGCTATCGATGTTCTCCTGCCATACGAACTCGCTCCACACGCAGACCTCGCCTCCCACAACGTGGGACGCCTGCTCTGGGGTCAGGTCCGAATCGGCGGGCAGTGGATCCGACATGTAGTGATATTCCGCCGGGCCCATGTGATCGAGGTAGTAGTCGGTGGACCAGATGGAGTTGTAGCCGGCACGCGCCGCTTGGTCAAGTGACTTGTAGCCACGCCAAGATTGCACCACGGTTTCCTTGGGCAAGTCGGGCGTGAGGATTTCGTCCCAACCGACCATTTTCTTACCGTACTTCTGCACGATTTTTAGCACCCGCTGATTGAAGTAAGTCTGGAGTTCGGCGGTGGTGTGGAAGTTGTGCGCCTTCATGAACTCCTGAATCTGAGGGTTGGCCCTCCACTGCTTGCCGTTGTTTTCGTCACCGCCGATGTGGAAGTACTGGTCGGGGAAGATCGCGGCCATCTCGCCGATGAAATTGTCGAGGAACTGATAAGTCTCCTCCTTCGTCGGGTCCATCGTAGGGTCGAAAACGCCCCAGCGAGTCTCAATCTCATATGGCCCGGGCATGCTGGCCAGTTGGGGATAGCCGGGCATCCAGGCGCTGGTGTGGCCTGGCATGTCGAACTCGGGAACGACGCGCACGCCGCGATCGGCAGCGTACTCGATCACTTCGCGCACCTGCTCCTGCGTGTAGTACTGGCCGTTGGAGCCTTTCTCGTGCAGCAAGGGATACTGCTTGCTCTCGATGCGGAAGCCCTGGTCATCACTGAGGTGCCAGTGGAAGACGTTCATCTTCACCATCGCCATGCCGTCGATGTTGCGCTCGATGACGTCCACGGGCTCGAAGTGGCGGCCCACGTCGATCATCAGGCCGCGCCAGCCGAAGCGCGGCTTATCCTCGATGGTGAGCATGGGAAAGTAGTAGCCGGAAGCGTCGCCGGCGACTAGTTGCGAGAGGGTTTCGAGGCCGCGGAGGGCGCCCGTCACGTTGTGCGCCAGCAACCATGCGCTGGGGCCTTTGATGCTGAGTGCGTAGGACTCATCTTCGCCAAAAGCCGGATATTTCGCCCCAACCTCCCTGACCCCGATTTTCAGCGTCGCGGCCGATTCATCGGCGATCGTTCCAAGCGCCAGCGCTAGCCCAGTGCGACGCCGCAACCGCTCCTGCAGCCGGACGATGGCGGGCTCAAGACGAGGGTCAGATACACCGTCCCTCGAGACTGCGACGGTGAACGCGGCGTCGAGCTTCAGCTTGCCCGGCACGACTTGCACCGCAGCCGGCAGGGGCATCACGTTGAGCGTGGAAGGTGCGTTTCCGCCCGACTGAGCGCTGGCAGCGGCGATGAGCGGTAACAGCAGCATGAACGCCAGGATTCGCATGGTCATCCTTATGAATTTACACTGACCGCCGGGGTGCAATGGCGCTCGGAGAGCAGTCGCCGGTACACAGTAAATGTCGATGTTCGTTTTTGTTTGATATTATGTTCTTTTATGCTCTTTTCTGCTAAGCTGTCACTGGAGGCCATTATGCCATCGCCCGACCCCAGCCGCGATTTCTCTTCCCACATGCTGCGGGAGATCTATGAGCAGCCCGATGCCATCCGCCAAACCATCCATGAACATATCGATCCGGTCACGCGCCATGTGCGGCCGGACCGCTTCCCCTGGACGGCGGCCGAGGTCGCGGCCATCCGACGCGTCACCATCGTAGCCAGCGGCGCCAGCCGTCACGCCGGACTGTGCGGCAAGTTGATGATCGAAGACCTCGCGGGCATCCCGGTGGACGTGGAGCATGCCAGCGAGTACGGCTACCGCAAGCCGACGAATGGCAAGGGCTCGCTGGTCATTGCCATCACCCAGTCGGGCGAGACGGCCGACACCACGGCCGCCCAGCGCACCGCCAAAGAAATCGGCATGAAGACGCTCTCCATTTCCAACGTGCTGGATTCGACCATCTCGCACGAGGCCGACGCCAACTTCTTCACCCGCGCTGGCAAGGAAGTGGCGATCCCGGCGACCAAGAGCTTCACCACTCAACTCACCGCGCTGTACATGCTGGCTCTGTTCCTAGCGGCACAAAAAGAAATGCTGTCGGCCGCTGAAGTCACGGCGCGGATGGAGGCGCTCTCCCAACTGCCCGACCTGATCGAGCGGTCGCTTGACCGCTTCAACGCCGAAGCTGAGGACATCTCGGCCGATTTCTTTGAAGACCAGACGTTCGTGTTTCTCGGCCGCGGAGTGCACTACCCCATCGCGCTGGAAGGCGCGCTCAAGCTGAAGGAGATTTCCTACGTTCACGCCG
The DNA here is from genome assembly GCA_963751155.1 of uncultured Acidobacteriaceae bacterium. Lineage (GTDB taxonomy): Bacteria > Acidobacteriota > Terriglobia > Terriglobales > Acidobacteriaceae > DASRAA01. Next base: position 220,790 of record CAVVTL010000015.1, read on the forward strand.
AAGGCTACCCGACGGGCGAGTTCCGCCATGGCCCAACGGCGCTGATCACCGAAACTCTGCCAGTGGTGGCCATCGTGACCTGCGACCGTCGCGATCCGGAGTCGATAGTGCGCTACGAGAAGTCCATCGCGCTTATCGAAGACATTCGCCTGATTTCCAAACGGCAAATCCTGCTCGCCTCGGAAGGGGATGAGACCGTCAGAGCAATGGGAGTGGCGACTTTTACGCTGCCGCACCTGGAAGAGTTGTTGCTGCCCATCATGGAAATCGTACCGCTGCAGCTCTTGGCCTACCACATTGCACGGCGCAAAGGGCTGGATGTGGACCACCCGCGGAATCTGGTGAAGTCGGTGACGGTGGACTGAGTAGAACGTAGTGGGAAGTGGATAGATAGACGAGTCGCGGATTTCGACTAGGCGCGGAGTATGCCGGTAATGCTGCCGCGCACATCTTGGTTGTAATTCGCTTTTTGCTCGAATATGCTCGTATGCGAACATGGCCAACAAGCGCACATCCGTGCTGAACGAGGAGCGCCGCCGCTCGATCATTGATTTCGTCAACCAGAACGGACGGGCGCTGGTGCGCGAGCTGGCCAAAAAGTACGGCAGCTCCGAGATTACCATCCGCCGCGATCTGGAGATGCTGCACAATCGCGGCCTGGTTTATCGCACCCACGGCGGCGCGCTGCCCATCCGCGCCGGAGCCGAGAGCGACCGCAACCTCACCGAGCGCGAGATGCAGCATCCGCGCGAAAAGCAGCGTATTGCGGCGGCGGCCGCGAAATTGGTGCGCGAAGGCCAGTCCGTCGTGCTCGATTCGGGCAGCACGACCACGGCCATCGCACGCGCTCTTCGGGACTTCCAGCACCTCACGGTCATCACCAACGCCATTAATATCGCGAGCGAGCTTTCCGGCACCACGCTCGACGTGATTCTCACCGGCGGAATGCTGCGGGCCAATTCGTTTTCGCTGGTCGGCCCCATTGCCGAAGAGAGCCTGCGCCGCCTCAAGGCCGACATCCTCTTTCTCGGGGTGGATGGTTTTGACACGCAGTCCGGCGTGTCGACGCCAAACCTTTTGGAAGCTCAACTCAATCGCCTGATGGTGCAGGTCGCCGCGCGGGTGATTGCCGTGTGCGACTCGAGCAAGTTTGGCCGGTCGAGCCTGTCGTCGATCGTGCCGCTAGCGAACATTCATGCCGTCATTACCGACAAGGAACTCCCGCGCCAGCATCTGCGCGCCTTGAAGAAAGCTGGAATCGAAACCATACTGGTGTAGGTTAGCACCACGGGTGGTTGCGGTAGGCTGGCCCTCGCAAATCAATCGGAAGGAAACGTTATGACCGAACCATCGTACGAAGAACTCAAAGCCAAACTGGCCGCGCTGGAAGAGAAGGTCAAAACCCGCGAGCGCCGCGCCATCGACTTCAAGGTGAGCGAAAAAGGTGGCGTGAGCGTGTACGGCCTGGGCCGCTTTCCGGTCACTCTCTATTACGAGCAGTGGATTCGGCTGCTCGATCACACCGACCAGTTGCGCGAGTTCCTGGAAGCGAACAAGCCCAGCCTGAAGTTAAAGGGAACGGGAGAATAAGTATCGACACCCCGCCCTACGCCTCGCTTTGCGAGTCGTAGAACGGGGCACCCGAAGTCCGCAATCTATTGCGCCGAATGCGCGTAGAGCTGCAGGTTCTCGGCCTTCCACTGCATCGCCTTGTGAATGCGGTTGTAGCCGCTGGGATGGTCGAAGAAGATCCACTCCTCCACCGGGCCGGGTTTCATCTTGCGGTACTCGCCGAGATGGATCGCGGCCTGCGCCATGCCATCGGGCTGGCGGCTGGCGTTGATGCCGAACATGTCAGCCTCGGCCTCCTGGCTGCGAGTCTGGGTGTTCATGATCGGCGTCAGCACAAAGAAGAAGATCGACATCAGCAGTATCACGAGCGGCAGCACAGCGGGATCGCTGACGCTTCGAATGCCCCACGTTCTGCCCCACCGCGCGAGGCACCAATCCAGCGACCAGCGCAGGTAGGCAAACGCGGTCACGATCACCACCAGGAAGAAGATGATGTCTTTTGTAATGTGATTGAGCACGTAGTGGCCCATCTCGTGGCCCATGACGGCCTCGATCTCCTCCAGCGAGCCGCGGCGCAGCAGGTTGTCGTTCATGGTGATGCGCATGGTTTTGCCGAAACCGCTGACGTTGGCACTCATGCGAGTGGTCTGCTTTGAGGCGTCGATCTCCCACACGTCGGTCGCGGGAATGCCGTTGGCGCGAGCCATCTTCAGGACGGGCTGCGTCACCCGCGGATCGTCGAGCCGGGTCACCTTATTGAAGATGGGTTGCAGGAACACCGGCCCGATCATGATGGCAAATATCATGAACAGCAGCGTCACTATTGCGCCCCAGATCCACCATGTGCGAGGCAGCCTGCGCACGACCGCAAACAGGGCGACGACGATGAGACCGCCCAGCACCACGCCCAGCAGCAGTCCCTTGGTCTGGTCCCACATCCACGGGCCGAAGGTCTGGGTCGCCAGCCCGTACTTCCATTCGCGGAAGAAGCCCTCGTACACCGCCAGCGGGAAGCCGAGGATGCTCGTCAGCACCAGGTACTGCACCCAGTACAGGAACGTCTGCAGGTTCTTGAATCTCGTGATGCGTTCGGCCAGGTTGCGCATCCAGGCCGACCAGCCCAGCTGCAGCAGCACTAGCGAGATGATCGCGCCAACCAGAAAGTCCCACAGGATCAGCCAATACCCACCCTCGAAATAGGCATCGGAGCGGGCCTTGGCGCTGGCGGGCATCAGCGCGAGATATGCATCGGTGGCGGCGTCCACGTCAAAGTGGTCAGAAGGTTGAGCCGCCGCCGGAACTTTGGTGATGTCGGGAACTTCAGGTGCAGGCTGCGCCATCGCCCCCGCCACCATCAGAACTCCACACAGCACCGCGCCAAGCCACGTACGAACGCGCCAAGTCATTCCTTCACCTCGTGAGATTCCGTATCGCTACTGTATAGGATTGCAGGCAACCCACAGCACTCTACGCACGACCGTGCAAAAGGTTCCCGACCCGTTATCGGTGACTAGGCGTGGATCTCCGCGGATCGGCTCGCCACGCTTGATCGATCGCGGCGTCGGTGTAGGCTGTCGCCGCGGCGTCGGAGTTGGCGATGGTGATGCGTCCGAACGGCTGACGGCCAATCACACAGGGTTGCTGGTTGGTTGCGAACTGCGGGTCCCACAGCGAGTTGTATTCGTAGGCGTAGCCATGGGTCCAGCGGTTGACCGTGATGGCCCCGATGTCGCGCGCAGGATCGAAGCCCTCCGCTCCCAGCATCCGTCCCAACTGGTCGCGGATGTTGCGCTCGAAGGTTTCGTACGGCGTCTGGTACAGCTCCATGTGCCCCATTCGATACTGATCGCGCGCCGGCAATCCCGGATGGCACGGCGTACGCAGCATAAACAGCACTGCCGGCTCGGTGGGCTTGCCGGGAAACTTGTAGGTTCCCAAGCTCACCGGAAAATCCAGCGAAGTGTAGCAGTGATAGCTGCCCGGCGAAACGATGTGCTGCACGCCGAGTTTGGAAAACGGCTCCCACTTGTTGATCGCGACGTGCGTGTACACCAGCGGAACTTTCACGCCGTACTTCAGCGCTTCCTGCTGTATCGCGGGAAGCTCCGGGCAGAGGTACGGGATCATCGAGTTGTAGCAGGCCATCACCACGTGCGCGGCGCGTACGCCCTGCAGCTTGCCGTCTTGCATGTAGAACACATGCACCTGCTTCGCGCTCTGCGGAGGCCCGTCGTGTTGCACCTTCACCACCGTGCTGCTCAGCCGGATGCGCACCGGCGAATCGGCGCGGTCGAGTTGGCTGTAGTCCGCGCGGACCGTGACCACGTCGAACATGTCATGTCCGCGCATCGCCGCCGGAATCATCGCCCGCACCAGCAGCCGCGCAATCGAAGCGTTTCCGTCGGGAAAATGAAAAATATACGGCTCTTGTTTCGGCCCGCGGCCCCAGATCGAGTCCTTCAAACCCCGGATAATGGATCGCACCGTAGTCGTCTCCGCCCTCGTAACACGACAGCGCTGCCACCGCCTCAATGCCCACTCCAAACAGGTCATGCGACCACGTCTGGAAGAACGGCAATGCTTCGGGCGTCACGTGGCACTGCTTCGTCAGATAATCGGCATAGCTGATGGTCTCCAGCTTGGCGCGCTTCTGCTCACGCGTGAGGCCGGGCAGGTAATCGACCTTCTCGGTGTAGACGCGAGCGATGTCTCGCTTGGCAGTATCGCTCAGCGGCGCCTGCGCCAGGAACTCCGGCCATGGCTTTTGGTTCATGCCGGTGACCACGCGGTCCTGCCCAAAGGTTTCCTTATCGAAGAACACCCCCGTGCCCAGATTGCCGTACAGCTTCCGGTCATACGCCTTGTAGAAGACCGACGTGTCAATGCCGAGGTCTTTCAGCAGGCCCTTGGCAACCTTGCTGTATTTGCCGGGGCTCTCGATGGACTGCGTTCCGCCGTTGCTGAGCACCATGCGTCCGCCGACGGTGAACTCGTTGCGCTTGGCGTGTCCGCCGAAGTCGTCGTGGTTGTCGAGAATCAGGATGCGGGCGTTGCTACCGTGTTTCTGGCGGTAGAGGTACGCCGCCGCCAGCCCGCTGATGCCGCCGCCCACCACCACCAGGTCGTAGGTCTCGCCGATCTCCGCCGGCTTCGGCGCGGCGTCCCAGAAGGCCCCATCGCGCAACAGGTGGGCGTACTGGTAGGTCTCGTCGTAGCTGCCGCGCAGGCCAGTGAGCGCGGGAGGATAGTAGCCTTGGCTGGATTGCGGGATGGTCTCGTGATCGAAGCTGGCGCCTTCGAGAGCCGTCAAAAGCCGTGCCTGCGATGCCAGCATGGCGCCCCCCACGCCCACGCTGACGCCGTTCAGGAAGTCACGCCGCGTGATGCGCCGCCCCATGCCCAGCTCGCGGTCGCGGCCTTGTTGTTTCATCTCGTCGTCCCGACGCATACGCCGTCCAAACCCTACTGTAATTCAGCAAGGTTAGAGAAGCGTCCCGCGGACTGTCAAACACTCGGTCACCCGAACCAGCCGGCCAGCCCTCAAACTCCAGAATGGGACGCCGCGGCCGCAACCGCTGTCTTTGCTGTTCCCCGGCTTGCCCTTAAGTCGTATCATCCCTGTGAACCCCGCGCTTATTTGTCTGAAGGAGGCCATCCTTGACCCGAGTGCCGTGTTACGCCATTGCTGTCCTGGTAGTTTTCTCTTCCTTCGCATCCGCCGACCTGAAGATCAAAACCCGCACTACCGTCCAGGGACACGCCACGGAAAGCACCGTCTATATCAAAGGTGCCCGCGAGCGGCGCGAAATGTCGTTCGGAGGCCACGGCGGCTCAGTCATGATCACGCAATGCGACCAGAAGCGGATGATCAACGTGGTCGGCAACCAATGCATGGTCACATCCATGGGTGGCGGCGGAGAAACCTCCTGTCCGGCCGCCCCCAACATGCGTGACATGGCGCGCGGCATCGCAGGCGGCGAACCTGCTCCTCCCCGCAAGGGCGGCGTAGTCACCATCACCCATACCGCCAATGACACCGGCGAGCGCCAGGACATGTTCGGCTACAAAGCCCGCCACATCAAGTCGTCGATGGTGATGGAGTCCACTCCCGATGCCTGCAACCAATCGCACATGAAAATGGAAATTGACGGCTGGTATGCCGACATCTCCGCCGGGTTCTCCTGCGCCAATGAGAACTATCAAGCCATGGCGTGCGGTGGCCCCGGCAGCAAGCCGGGCTGCACCGACCGCATCGTCATGAAGGGCGCAGCCACCGCCGCTCTCGGCTACCCTCTCAAGCAAACCACCACCATGATCTCCGACCAGGGCACCTTCACTATGACAACGGAGGTATTGGAGATCTCCAACACATCGCTGGAGGAGCCTCTATTCGACATGCCGCCCGGCTGCCGCGTCATGGACATGTCCGCCATGACCGGGGCCGCGCCGCCGTCCCCGCCGAGTTCTGCACCGGCCCCAGAGACCGCCACACGCGCGCCGGCAGCCCATCCCGTGCCTGCTGTCCCGACTACGCCAGCACCTGCGCCGGTCGCGCCCAAGACCACCGGCGTCGTCCGCGTCGGCGTCGTCAAGATTAAGGACATGACCGGCGAGTCGATGCCCACCGACAACTTGCGCCTCAACTTGATCAGCGAGATTGAGCGGAACAAGATGGAGGCCGTACCGCTCGATGCCGAAGCACCGTACGCCAATGTCGCAGCCGAGGCTCGCGCCAAGCAATGCGACTACATCGTTTTCACCGTCCCCACTACGATCAAAGATCCCAACACAGGCGGCCTGCCACCCGCCTCTTTACCCAAAGGAACCACGCTCGATCCCGCGAAGTATCAGGCCCTTACCGCGATGACCTTGTACAAGGTGGACAAACCGCAACCCGAACTTTCGGACTTTCCGCTTGCCGCCGATGCCAACCAATTTCCCGTTGACGCGGTGATGGCGACGTTCGTCGTGGAGTCCGACAAGATTGCCCAGCAAGTTGCCGACGATGTCCATCCGAAACCGGCGGCGAAAACCACCAAGCCGGCGGCGAAAACCACAACGAAGGCGGGGAGTACCACCAAGCCGAAGTGACCTCGGAGCGGAGACATGCACTCACCTGGGCATTGTGCGGCCCCGAAGGGCGCGTGTTTGCACCGGTGCGAGACTCTTGAAACTCGAAACGAGAAGCTTGAAACCAAATGGTTGTGTCATAATCGGCCCGCCATGAAAACCACGGTCGCGTTCATCCTCGTGCTCTCGATCGGCTTGCTGGCGCAAACGCCAAACGCCGCCCCGGCGCAATCTCCGGTCAATCCCCAGATCAAACAGGCGCAGCAGCTCAACAGCGAAGGCAAGCAGGACGCGGCCCTCGTGATCCTCAACCAGATGCTCGCGAGCGAGCCCAACAATTACGAGGCCAACCTGACGGCCGGCATCGTGCTTGACCTCAAGGGCGAATACGGCAAGGCCCGCAAGTACCTGCTACAGTCCGTCGAGTTCGCTCCTCCCGATCGCCGCGTTCAGGCGCTGCGCACCACCGCCGTCTCGTATGCCTTCACCTGCGACTTGCCGCAGGTCCTGCGCTATGAGAAGCTCGCCTACGACGCGCAGATTGAGGAGCAGAAGTTCACCGACGCTGCCGGCACCGCCAACGAACTGGCGCGTATCGAGCTGGAGTGCGGCAACCTCTCCGACGCTACGAAGTGGTACCAGGCCGGCTACGACACCGCACTACGCAAGACCGACCTCTCGGAAGCCGATCTCGATCTATGGAATTTCCGCTGGGAAAACGCTAAGGCCCGCATCGCCGCCCGCGAGGCCAAACCCAAGCAGGCCGATGCCGACGTCGTCGCCGCCAAGGCCATCCTCGACAAAGGTAAGATCCCCGAGCAGCAGCGCTTCTATCCGTATCTCACCGGTTACGTGGCTTTCTACTCCAACAACGATAAGACCGCCATCGAGGAACTACAGAAGGCCGACCAGAAAGACCCGTTCATCCTGGCTCTGCTGGCGCAGGCATATGAGAAGAGCGGGAATAAAGACGAGGCCATGAAACTCTATCGCCAGATCCTGACCATCAACTCGCACAACCCAACGAATGCGTTCGCGCGGCCGCTAGCGAAGAAGAAGCTGGGGATGGCAATCTAATCGCGATTTTGGACGACCCGAATCTCCGAAAAAAACGCGGAGGCCAGCTCACGCTAGACCGCACCGGTCAGCTTACCGGAGGCAGGCCGGCGGCAACCACTAAGTGGCGGAACTCGGGTTCCGCGTGCAGCGCGCGAAAACAGATAGATCCCCGTAAATTGGCCAGCGCGGCCTCGTTTTGGGCGACCGACAATCGCAGGTACTGTATGGCACCAGTCTTATCGCCGAGCACAGCTTCCGTCTCCGCCAATTCGAAGGCCGGTGCCCGGCCCTGGGCGTAGAGTTCCTTCTCCATCTCGAGTCGGCTGCGAAGCATGCCTTGACACCCGCCGGCAGCAAACCCTTTTACTTCGGCTTGCACCAGTTTCAGCCTCTCGGGATCACGCCGCAGTCGCGCCTTTTTGCGCGACTCATCCAGGAAGGCCGGACAGTTCAGCTCCCCCAGGTAAATGGCAGCGAGGTAGGCGTGCGGCGAAAGGAAGTTGGGATCTGTCTCCTCCATCTGCCGCAGCACGGCAACACCTTCGTCCCGCCGTCCCGCACTCGCCAGTCCCAATGCATTGTCGGCGCGAATGGATGGCGAAGCCGGATCCAGCTCCTGGGCCCGTTTCAGATTGATCAGTCCTTCATTGCTCCGGCCTGCACTGATGAGAACGTTACCGTACCAATGGTACGCATCCACGTAATTTGGGTTCAACGCGATCGCGCGCTCAAACTCCCGGCTCGCGGCCGCCAGGTCGCGCTTCGACCAGTAATAAACAAACCCTAGCGTGGCGTGTGCCTCTGCAGAGGACGGATCGAGTTCGACCGCCTTGGATGCCGCTGCAAAGGCACGCCCGTACGCCTCCGACTCCGGCATCGAGGCGAACTCTCGCAGCAAATTGTAAGAGTCTGCTAGCCCCACATAAGCCTTGGCATAGTTGGGATCGCGCGCGATGGCCTCCGAAAAGTAGTCCACCGCCTGGTGCAGCGATTCAGGGGTCCGCTTGTTCCAAGAGTAGCGTCCCTTTAAGTAGAGATCTTCGACCTCGGAGTTGGGCACATGGACCGGAACCGTCGCTAACGTCCGTGCCTTCGCGGCTCGGGCCCGCAATGAGCTTACCCGCCATTTCACGCCCAATAGGACCGCCAAGGCGAGAATCGCCACGCCGGCAGCTATCATCCATATCTGCTTCTTAGCTAAGTGCCGCTGCCGTTCAGCCGCTGGCTCGGCTGCCGGTGCCGGTTGCGTCGAACGCCGTGCCGAAATCCCCCGATTGGCGACCCGCTCGTCAGAAGGGGTCACGACCTGGATCGGAGCGATCCAGCGGTAACCCGTGCGCGTTACTGTTTCGATAAAACGAGGGTTGCTCGCGGTATCGGCCAGCGCCTCGCGCAGCCGGTTGATTGTGCTGCTGATGCCGCGATCGAAATCAACGAACGTTCCCTCGGGCCACAGCGCCTGCCGGAATTCCTCCCGGCTCAATACTTCGTTCGGTCGCGCCAGGAAAAGCTTCAAGGCCCGGAAGGGCAATTCCTGCACCTTGACCTTGCTTCCGTTCTTGCGCAATTCGCCGGCGCGCAAGTCTGCCTCAAACACTCCGAAGCGGACTGTCACGGCCAGCTCAGTTCGCGAATCCATAGCGAAGTTCGGCAGGGAGTCACTATAACACCTTTTTGCCCCTGTCCGTAACCCGGCTTGTCGCCGTGACATCTTCCTGCAACGCCTTGCCTGTCATTCGTTTAACGCGTGAAGCACGTTGGGTAGCCAGGTGAATTGACAATCGAGGCCATTAGGGCGAAGGTCGCATACGGGAAGTTCCGTTTTATGACGGCCTGCGGTTCCATCGCTGCTTGGGGTAGCGTGACTTACGCCCAAAGGCCTGCAGTCGCATCGCAATACGGATTTCCGTGGGACATATCGCCCTTACGTGGTGCCGGGCGCGAGATCGCGCTGATCGGCTTCACGATGCTTTTTGCTCGTGAGCCAGAATTTTGAGCATGAATTTGAGCATGAAATCGTTTCACGTCAGCTCGGACGCCGCGGCACCAGTCGCCTGCTTCCGAGCCCCTACCCTCGATATTCCAGCCGTGACCAGTGCCGTAAAGGAGCATCAAATGAGTTCCGCTAGCCTCCGTTCGTCAGCGAATTCCTGCGCGCCAGCCCTACTCCGGCTGTTCGCTGCCTCCCTCGCCGTCCTCGTGATGTTTTGCCTTGCTTCCACCGGAGCGTTTGCCGCAGTGCACGCTGAGTTCGCCCGACACCTGGTCGCACGGTGCCAATGGCAACTGGAGCGTCGCGGGCAACTGGAACGGTGGAGTTCCCAACAGCTGCCACCAATACCTGCATTACCGATGGCAGCAGCACGGTCACGCTGGATATCGCCGCCAATGTTAACGATCTCCAGCTTGCCAGCGGGAATACGCTGGACTTCAACGGGAACACGTCGCTTACCGTCAACGGGTCGCAGATTCTCAACGCCGGCGTGATCAATATCAACGGCGGAGGAAACACCAACTCGTACCTTTATCTGCCCACCAATGTCACGCTGTCGGGCGGAGGCACAATCAACCTGTCCACCACGACCACCGGCGGCGGTGGCAACGCCTATCTCGAGCTGACCAGTGGCTCGACTTTGGACAACGTGGATAACACGATCGCCGGCGAAGGCATTCTCTACAACAACGGTACTACGATTAACAACCACGCTGGCGGCATCATCAACGCCAACTCAGCCGGTTCTCCGCTGGTTAACTATCTCGCGCTCGAGTATGGAACATTTAGCAACGCCGGTTTAATGGAAGCGACCAACAATGGAAGCTTGCAACTGTACAACACTAGCGTGAACAACGCCGGTGGCAACATCACGGCCAACGGATCGGGAGCGTCCGTCTATATCCAGTCAACCACTGTCGCGGGCGGGACGCTCAACAGCATCAGTGGCGGGTTCATCGGATCGCCGACGGGCTACACGGCTACTCTGGATGGCAGCACTGTTGCGGGTGCGGTTACCGTGAACGGCACCTACAACGTGGCCCCCAACAGCCAAACCTATGTTTATGGTTCAATCGTCAACAACGGCAACTTCCAAGTCACTGGCGGGGGCAATACCAATGGGTACTTGTACCTGAATGGCGGCACTCCCGCGTTCACCGGAGGGGGCACGGTGTCGCTATCCACCACCACCACCGGCGGCGGCGGCAATGCGTACCTTTACCTGGAAGGCGGAGCTGCCTTCGACAACGTCAACAACACCATCCAAGGTGAAGGCATCATCTACAACAACGGCACCACGTTTAACAACCACGTGGGCGGCACCATTAATGCCAATTCCGCTGGTTCGCCGCTGCTCAATACCCTCACGCTTGAGTACGGCACCGTCAACAACGCTGGCCTGCTGGAGGCGACCAGTAGCGGAGACCTGCAGCTGTACAACACCACCGTCAACAATGCTGGCGGAAATATCACGGCCAGCGGTTCGGGCGCCACGGTGGAGCTAGACGCCGCTACCGTTGTGGCCGGCACGCTCAACAACAATGGCGGCGCTTTCCTCGGCACGCCCACAGGAAACACGGCTACTCTGGATGGCAGCACGGGCGCGGGCGCGGTCACGCTCAACGGCACCTACACCGTCGCCCCCAACAGCCAAACCTATGTTTATGGCTCAATCGTCAACAACGGCAACTTCCAACTCAATGGCGGTGGCAACAGCAATACGTACTTGTACCTGAATGGCGGCAATCCCACCTTCACCGGAGGGGGCACAGTGTCGTTGTCCACCACCACCAACGGCGGCGGCGGCAATGCCTACCTTTACCTGGAAGGCGGAGCTATCTTCGACAACTTCAACAACACGATCCAAGGTGAGGGCTACATCTACAACAACGGCACCGTGTTTAACAACCACGCGGCCGGCGTCATCAACGCGAACTCTGCCGGCGGCCTGCTGGTTAATTATCTCCAGCTTGAGTATGGAGTGGTTAACAACACGGGCCTGATGGAGGCGACCAACAACGGAAGTCTGCAACTCTACTCCACCACTGTGAACAATGCCAGTGGCGGTGTCATCTCGGCCAACGGCTCGGGCGCCTCAGTGATCCTATACGGCACAACCATCCAAGGCGGGAAGCTGAACAACAATAGCGGCGCATTCCTCGGCACGCCCAACGGGTACACTGCGTACCTGGATGGCAGCACGGGAGCAGGCCCGATTACGCTAAACGGCACCTACACCAGCGACTTCAACTCCAGTACAAACCTCTACGGAAGCATCATCAACAACAACAACCTGCAGGTGAATGGCGGAAACAACACCAACACCTATTTGTACGCGGGTGCGGGTGCGGCAGTCACTCTCTCAGGTGGAGGCACGGTGTCACTGCACACCGACACCACGGGTGGCAACGGCAACGCCAATCTTTATCTCGAAGGCGGCACCACCCTGGACAACGTGAATAACACCATTCAGGGCGAGGGCGTCATCTACAACAATGGCACCGTGTTTAACAACCACACGGCTGGCATCATCAATGCCAACTCCGCCGGTTCTCCGCTGATTAACGATCTCCAGCTTGACTACGGGACGTTTAACAACAACGGCCTGATGGAAGCCACCAACAACGGAAACCTGTATTTGTATAGCACCACCATCAACAATACCGGTGGCGGCGTCGTCTCGGCCAACGGCTCCGGTGCGTCGGTGACGCTCTATAACACAACCATTCAAGGCGGGTCTTTAAACAACAATGGCGGCGCATTTGTCGGTACGGCCAGCGGGTACTCCGCGTATCTGGATGGCAGCACCACCGCCGGCGCGCTCACGCTGAACGGCACCTACACCGCCGACTACAACAGCACCACTTATCTTTACGGCACCATCAATAACCAGGGCAACCTGCTGGTTAATGGCGGAAATAACAACAACACCTACCTGTGGAACAATACCGGCGCTACGGTCACTCTGACCGGCGGCGGGCACGGTTTCGCTTAGCGACCGATACAGCCGGTGGCGGTGGCCTTGCCAGGTTCTATCTGGCCGGCGGCTCCACCGTGGACAATATCAACAACACTATCCAGGGAGAGGGCCTTATCTACATGAACGGCGCAACCATAATCAACGAGGTGGGCGGAACCATCCAGCGCCAACTCGCCGGGCTCGCCGTACACCACTTCCTTGGAGATCGACTACGGAACCATCACCAACAACGGCACGTTCCAGGTGACGCCGGGCAACATTGCTGCGATGTTCCAGGGGAACCTCACCAACTACGCGGCCAATACCCTGACTGGCGGCACCTACAACGTTTACGGAACTACGTCGAATCCCGGCACGCTGCAGGTCGACTACCTGGGCAACACTGGCGGCGAAATCGTTAACAATGCGGCGACCATCTATCTGAACGGGCCGAACTCCAACTTCGTCGATCAGGCGTCGAAGGATGCCCTCTCCAACTTCAACAACAACACCAGCGCCGGCAGCTTCACCATCACGAACGGCCGCAACTTTACCAGCCCGGGTGTCTTCAGCAACGCGGGCGCGGTGAATATCGGTTCGGGCAGCACCTTCTCGACTGTCGTCCGGAAGCTATAACCAGAGCGGCGGAAGCACCAAAGTCGATGGCGCTCTCGCTCCGGCGGGCGGTTTGGCCAGTTTCGCCGGCGGCACCTTGCTGGGCAACGGCGGCACCATCACCGGCAATGTCAGCATGAGCGGGACGATCTCACCCGGCGACGCACCCGGCGCCGCAGGAATGCTCGGTATCGTCGGCAATTACGCGCAGCTGTCGGCTGGCGTCTTCCAACTCGAGCTCGGCGGTCTTGTCCCGGGTAGCCAGTTTGATCTGCTGAACGTCACCGGGACGACCAGCCTCAGCGGTACGCTGAATGTCAGCCTGATCAATTCCTTCTTCCCCGCCGTGGGTGATACCTTCACTTTCCTGACCTCCACTGGCGGGGTCAGCGGCATCTTCGGGACCGTCAACGGCCTGAACATCGGAGGCGGCGAAATCCTCAAGGTCATTTACGGATCGAACTATGTGGAGCTGTCAACGGGATACTCTTCCACCACCGATCTGTGGAACGGCGGAACCGGTGTCTGGAGCAACGGCTCGCAATGGAGCATCGGCGTACCTCAGCCGGCGTTTGACACGATCATCTACTCCGGCGGCAACGACCTTGTGACGCTGGACGTCGGCAGCAGCACCGTCAACCCGCTCACCGTCGGCGGACCCAGCAACGGCTTCACCTCCGAGCTGACGGACGGCAGCACGGCGCAGAACCTGACCATCATCAACGGGCTGAGCGTGGGCCAGCAGGGCATCCTGTACCTCACCGGCGCGGCAGCACGATCACCGCGGCCACGATCGTCGAATAACGGCAGCGTTACGTCGGAACCGGGCGACCCTGAACCTGACCAGCCAACCGTTAGGCGTAACCAGCGGTGGCGGGTTCGGCAGTTTGACCTTTATGGAACTTCACCGCGGGCGGCGCAACGGGTTTGCCAATCTGAACAGCATCGAAGGCGGTAAACTGTACGGCCAGAGCTTCACCGACACTCCGGAGCGGCACGCTGACCATCAGCAGCACCGGCTCTTACGCCAAGTCCGGACCTCGCTGACGATTGCCGGCAGCGTCAACAACTCCGGCTGTCCACTGACCCGGCGGAAACACGCTGACATCACCGGCACCCTGACCAACAACGGACGTTCGTAGCTCTACGGCCCGGCGATACGACCATGACTGGCCTGAGCAATTCCGGATAGTGGACGTGGAGAACGGCAGCACGCTGTCCAGGTCAACGGCAACGTCACCAACTCCGGGCAAGATCTACACCAGCTTCAACGGCACCGGCGGCAACACCTTCAACGTCACCGGTACCCTCACCAATACCAACTTCATCGGCCTCGAGAGCACCGACACCGCAACCATCGGCGGCGCGGTGAACAACAGCGGCTCGTTCCAACTCACCGGCGGCGCCGAACGCCACCTTTACCAGCACCCTGACTGAATACTGGAACCGTGGATCTGGAGAACGCCAGCACGTTGAAGATCAACGGCACGGCTGACAACTTCGGAACCATGAGCACGAGCGCGAATGGCGGCACGGGTGGCAACACCATGACGGTTTCCGGCCTGCTTGACCAACGAGGCGGCCGGACAGATCAGCGTCAACGGTCCCAGCGACACGCTGAAGGCCCCGGGTGGCATCGTCAACAAAGGCACGGTCACCGTGAAGAACGGCTCTACCATTGACCCGCCGTACTTCAACAACCTCGGGACCCTCAACATCGACGGCACCTCGACGTTCGTAGTGGGCACGGGCACCGCCACGGGACCGGGCTTCGTTCAATTGGCCAACGGGACGTTTGGGGAGATGATCAACTCCGCGACCGCTTTCGGTGTGGTCAACGTCGCCGGGTCGGCTTCGCTCGATGGCACGCTCGATATCCTGCTGCAGTCTGGGTACAATCCGGCGGTCGGCACGTCGTTCACCTACCTCCTGCTCAACCCAGGACAGCTTTCCGGCACCTACTCCACCATCCTGAACGACATCTTCAATGGCGGTACGGAGATGTGGGTGGTTAACTACAACAACGCTGCCGGCTATGTGCAGCTGACGGCGGCATCGAATGATCGGCACGACCCCGGAACCAGGCACCTTCCTGATGCTGGGATCGGGCCTCATCGGCATAGCCTTCACCGCTCGTCGCCGCTTCTTGAAGAAGTAGCTTGACTTCGTCTGAGACGCGGCCTGATGCAATGCAGTCAGGCCGCTTTTCTGTCTGCAGCCATTCCAATTCAGTGCGACAATTGCCGCTCCACCATTTACATCATTGTGGCCAGCTACTCGGCCCCGGGAGAACCCAGCATGAAACTACGTCTCGACTGCACTGTCCATCTTGGTTGTCACCTCGATCGCCCTGCTTGCGGGCTGCGCGTCCCCGCCCACAGCCGTTTCCTTCACCACTCCTTATCAGGCAGTGCTGCTTAGCAATAATTCCGTCTATTTCGGAAAGCTCGCCGGCTTCGGCACGCCCAGCCCGGTTTTGACCGACGTGTACTACATCGTCAGCCAGACCAACCCTGACACCAAGCAGGTCACCAACATGCTCGTAAAGCGCGGCAAGGAGCTGCACGGGCCGGACCGCATGTATCTGAACGCAAACAGCATCGTGTTTGTCGAGCCGGTGGGTACCGACTCGAAAGTCGCCCAGCTGATCGAAGAGGCTAACAAGAAGCAGTAGTCTCGGTGCAGTGTCGGCCCGTCGTTTGCGGGCTTCCAGGCACGGCCGGCGCCGTGCCCTCTTCACTTCTACAGCCGCTTGCGGTTTACGCAGCCGCCTTGTTGCGACCGCCGCAGGGCCTATAGCCGCCTTCGCAGCAGGCTACTCCTATACCGCAGTATGTCTCTGCACGAGCATTCATCAGTTTAGTAGTTCTAATACTGTCGGATATTTGGCCGTTCTACCTCTATCCGCCTGTGACCTATTCTCCCCTACCGCATCCAACCAACAGAAGAGATGTGGAGGTAACTAAGATGAAACTGCCAAGATTGAAAGCACTCAGCGGTTTTCTCCTGGCAACGTTACTGACCGCGCCCGCTTGGGGCGCAAACTCAGCGCTACCAGGAAGCCTCAATTACGTTGAAGGACAGGCGACCATCGGCCACGAATCGCTTAACGACAAGTCCATCGGTTCCGTCGCGCTACAGCCCGGCCAGTCGCTGACGACCGGCGATGGCAGGGCCGAAATTCTGCTCACGCCCGGAGTATTCCTGCGCGTCGGTGCAAACAGCACGGTGAAGATGGTTTCGTCGAACCTCACTGATACCGAGGCCGATGTACTAAAAGGCCGCGCTACAGTTGAAGTCGCCGAGATTCATCAGTACAACCAGCTTCGCATAGGTGAGGGCCGCGCAACTACTTTCCTGCTGAAAGACGGGTTGTACGCCTTCAACGCCGACCAGGGCCGGGTGCGCGTGGTGAAAGGCGAAGCCCTGGTGCAGCAAAACGATCAGAATGTCAAGGTCAAGGGTGGTCACGGGCTCGACTTGAACTCGGCCGGCAAGTTGAAGACCGCGAAGTTCGACAAGAACACCTATGAAAGCAGCGACTTGTACCGCTTTAGCGACCTGCGCTCTGAGTATCTGGCTGAAGCCAATGTAGACATGGCCCGCCAATACTATGCCGGCGGAAATGGCTGGTATGGTCCTGGCTGGTATTGGGACCCAGGTTTCTGGTCTTACACCTGGCTACCCGGCGATGGCATGCTCTATAGTCCATTCGGCTGGGGATTCTACTCTCCATGGATGGTTGGTTATGCTCCCTACTATGGCTTCGGTTATGGCGGCTATGGCTATGGTGGAATTGGCTATTACGGAAGATATGGACGCCATGGGTACGACAATCATATCTATCCCAACCGTGCAGCAAGAGGTGCCCTGGGTCGCGCCAATCCGAACCGTGCTTTTGCCTCGATGCCACGGGGCGGCGGACGCAGCTTTGGCGTGATGGGCGGCGGCTTCCGCGGCGGTGGTGGTGGATTTCACGGTGGCATGAGCGGTGGAGGCTTCCACGGTGGCGGAATGGGTCACCACTGAGATACCGCCCCAACTCCCCATTCTAACCGGCAGGGGCATGGCCTTCGCCATGCCCCTGTTACGCTTTCCTTAACAGACCGCCGTCTTACGCGGTAGTCTTGTCGCGTTCGCAGCAAGGCATGTAACCGCCCTTGCAGCAGGCCGCCCCTGTGTGGCAGCAAGACAGTTCAGCGGTCTTCTCGCAGCAGTCTGCGCCTTTGCCAGACGACTTGGCCGCCGACTTGTCGCCCTTCTTCATCATCGGGCATTTGTCGCCACAGCAGCCGCCCTTGCCGTCCTTCGACGACATCATCGGGCACTTGTCGCCACAGCAGCCCATCTTGCCGTCCTTGTTCGCTGCCATACTGCATTTGCCGTCTTTGCAGCAGCCACCATCTTTACCGCAGCACGACTCGCCCTTGGCCATCTTGCCGTCTTTCATCATCGGGCATTTGTCTCCCGGCTTCATGTTGGCCATGTCGTGGCCGCAGCAGGCACACGAGCTTGCCTTGTCGCCGGCCGCCGGCGCCGCTGGCGACGCCTGCGACGCCGTCTGCGCTGCCATTGCGAGCGCAAACACCAGGGTGACTACCAATATCATCCACTTCGTTTTCATGATTTTCCTCATTGATCTCGGTTGTGCGGACAAGCGCGTCCGCTGATTCTGGCCAGCGACGGCGCACTTCTCCGTCGCCACGACGCAGCGATGCGCGCTCTAGATCCTGAGGTCGGTTTTTAGTTCAAGAATGGGCTTTACGAATCGGGGCGCATCAGCGCTCTGCCAGACTTTCCCACCGTCAGCGGCGGGCGCCGCCGAGGAGGCCGGAAGTGCAGCTACAATTTGCAGAACGGGAACATTGTTCTTCACCGAGCTGACCACGAATCCCAGCGGACGCTCGGGCTCCTGGCTGACCGAGCAGCACGGCGGGCGCTGGTGCTCCAGCGCCAGTGACAGCATTTCCTCGCCGGGGCAGCACGGCATGCCGCCCATGGCCTGCATCTCGTGCGCGCTCATGGAGCACTGCATCACCTGGTCGCCCTCGACCAGCGCCAGGCCAGCCTCGGCCCACAGCGCGACCGCCAGCGTCAGCAGGCTGATCAGAAGCTTCCGAGATGTGGAACAAGACTTCACGTTGAGATTCTATTGTCTCCAGCCCCGGCTGTCGCGTCTGTGATTTTCGTCACCATTGCGTATTCATTCGACGGCAACTGTACTGAAACGTCATGGGCCCTTTCCCAGCGTCCCTGCATTACACTGTAACTCCTAAGGAATTCATGCTCATGAAACGCGCGTTGCTCGCCACCACACTGCTCTGTTCTACCCTCGTTTTCGCCCAAGCGCCTCAGTCCTCGCTGCCCGTGCCACCCAACGGAGTCATGGGCCGCGTCACCGCCGCCTCGGTCTGGCAGATACCGGCGACTTTCCTCCCCGCAGCCCACGCGGCCTGCGACAAAGCGCCTAATCCGCAAGCCTTCATCCAGTGCTTCGTGGCCCAGATGTCGAAGGCCGGAGCGTCCCCTGGCGCTGTCGCCTTTACCCAGTCGCTGCTCCAACAGAGTGGCGGAGACTTCGGCATTTTGACCGGCTTCCACGCCGTCGGCCCAGTCGACGTCGCGTTCGTGACCTATCCTTTGCGTGCCAACACCAACAACGGCATCCTGTTTGTGAATGGCACCCCTAAGATCGTCAACGCCGAAGACCCGAAGCTGCTCGATCAGGCAGATATGCAGCAGAGCCCCCAGTTCCAGAACACCCTGGCGCAGTTTCCCAAGGCCAGCCTGTGGCCGGGCGACCGCGACGGCACTACCTGGCCCAACGCCAATACCAATTCCGAGGGCGGCAAATCGTTCACCCTGGGCTATCCCCTGCTGAATGGCTGCCACGCCTGCGAGAAGGTCGGCACCGCCGAGTTCAACTGGAAATTCGGCCCAACCGGCAATTTCCTGGGCACGGTGTTCATGGGCATGACCCCGCCGCCGGTACAGTAGCGCGGGCAGTCCGAGATTGTGGCGTCGGCAGGGGGCAGCCCGTTCTGTGCCCCGTCTGGAGGCATACCCCCCCTCCCCCCTGTCTTTTGCAAAGTCCTCATTCTGAAGGACTTGCGTAGTCGATTCCGGGTAAAATATTGAGAGCGTTAGGCTTAGTGGCAAAGTCCTCTTAACAAAGGACTTATGTTGTGCTTTGTGTGGGCGGAAAGAGGCGGGAGCTCGGGGAACAGCAGACGGTGGCAAACGCACAGGACCCATCATGGGTCGAAGCTCCTGGTGAGGGAGGGTAGGTGTCGGGCCGGCTCTTCATGGAGAGACAGCTCTCCCGTGCCTCACGAGCGAGAGTTTAGGAAGATGCGGAGCGGTTGGCTAGGACGCAGGTCACATGGCAGCGTGATAAGGGGTGATTATGGATAGTGGATAGTGGATAGAAAAATCGGAAGCGACCGCGGATTGCGCGGATAAGGGAAAGGACCCACCCGGAGGACGGAGCGACCACAAGGGCTAAAAGACCCACCAGCCGCGGAACGCTGTTCGCCTTTCGCTCTTCGCTAGAAGGAACCGAAACGTTCAAAATCAGGCAGAGGGGCAGCCACGCCACGAAGATGTGGGAGACCTTTGGCGTTGGGGCCCACGTTAAGCCAAAAGATGGCTGAACGTGGGGCACGGTGTTGATAGCTGGGCCACCAGCCAATGGAAGGCAGGGCAGGAGCCTAGGAAGATTATGCAGGGCGTCAGGTTCGACGAACGTGGCGTAATGGTTTGCTCAGGTCGAGCGGGCTTTTGTAAGGGCAACGCCCCTGATGACCCCGTCAATATAAGAGCGACAGCGCAGCCCGGAGAATCGAAGCGTGTTGCCGTGGTCTCTCCGGACCGTAAGATTGCAGGGTTTGCTGAGGTTGTGCCATTTCCTGTTCAACACTGAGCTTTCGCCCGGGGCGCTCTTGCCTCATGGCTGAAGGCAGCGTTGCGCGACAACAGACACACTAGACGACCAATCGATCCACTTTTGTGTATGGTCGGCTAACCAGAAGTTATTCCGAAGCCGGCTCATTGGAATTTAACGAGTGCGTCGGAAATCCGTGAATAATCCCGGAGTGACCTACACGGCGCAGTCGGCTTTCCCCGATGGATTACATCCGAAGTTTTGCTCTGCTTTAGGGCACGACGAAACATCGATGCTCAAAGGCGAGGCGCGGAGAGGCGTCCTGAAAACTCAGTCTGTAGGGACCCTAGCCTCGGCACTAGCTTGCGGGATGCCCTTTCCGTGCAGCGCGCCGACGATCTTTTGGTACAGCCGAGTACGGACAGCATAACGATCATGCGCCTGCACAATGTAGCGCACGACCAGGTTGATCCCCAGATTCGTCGGTCTCACGTCAATCGCCGGCGCAGCGGAAGAAGACTGAACCAGGGACTGGTGCGTAATGCGTTTCCACTCTTGTTCGGCGGCTGACGTATTATCCCGGGTTTCTTCGGTCACCATCTTCAGAATCTCTTCTGTGACCTGGTCTGGATCGAGGCTTGGCGGTATGAGCACATCAAGCTCGTCCCACAGCCATTGGCCGGCCGTAGTGAAATTGAAGTAGTGACCCTCGATAGCAAAACTGTTGACGAACGCCACCTTGCGTCCGGTGGGGTGCCCAGCGTCGTTCCAGTTGCCGGTTTCCAGCAGAACGGTGCGGAGGAGACCAATCTGCGACACTTCTCCGCCAACTCCGTTGATCTCAACCCAGTCGCCCACACGAATGCCGTTGCTACCCATCAGGACGAACCACCCGAAGAAGGCGACGATGAAGTCTTTCAGCGCCACCGTCAGAGCAGCACCGGCAAGGGCCAGAATGGTTGACAGTTGCGTTGGTACTCCGAGGAGCACCAGCAGAATCACCAGCAAGCCGATCGCCTGCGTGATGTATCGCAGAACCAGGCGAGCGGCTCCTGAGCGGCGGCTGCCGGCAGCCGTACCCGCATACAATGCTTCGAACATACCCTCCGCGATCACAAGGGTAAGTAGCGCCAGAACGATCCATAGCACCGAGCGCAACATAGCCCGCTGTGCGAGTTGCACCTCAGCATTCACTAACTTGATCCACTGGCCGTACAACTCTGCGAGTTGTTTCTCGTCTTGGATCCGCTTGTCGTAATCGGCAAGAGTCTTCGAGGTTTGCGACTGTCGACGCAGGCTGGCCATAGCTGCGACGTGCGAAGTAATGCTGGTTGTCGCCAGACCGCCATGGCTGGATACATCACTAGAAGCCGTGTTGGCGGGTTGCGCGTCGCGACCAGAAAGGGTGGCATGCCGGACACCCAGCGATTCCGCCGCAGCCATGGCACGTTGCTGCGCCTCGAGCAACTGCTGTCGTGTGCTGCGGAGGCGTCGCCAAGCTCTGAACTGGGCGAGCAGACTTCCTTGCATGTCGAAAGAGCGTGGCAAAGACGAGGCTTTCGGCGGAGCCGTGTCGTAGATGTGTTCCCGAGCCTCATGGTCGGCTAGCTGCTGCTGGATCTGGCTCGCCGGATCGCCGCCAGCCCGAATCAGGTCTTGTCGTGCATCTTCCAATTGATCCTGATGCAAGGTGAGCTGGGCTTGCATTACTTCCAATTCGTCTTGGGCGCCGGAAGAGTCCGATCTGCTGCCCTCGCCAAGCTCCTTCAAACGATCGACCTGCTGTTGATCCGCCCGAACCTGGTCCTGCAAGGCTCGAATCTGCTGAGTGATGGTTTTTGTTTCACCGTTTTCGGTGGGTGACTGTTCCTGCGCCTCACGGAGTGCAGAAGTGTACGCCAGATCGACTTCATGATCAGCGATTCGCACCGTTTCCGCCGATAACTGCTCCTCATCAGCAGTGCTCGGCAGGTTCGAAAGACTGCGGGCAGTAGTTAGCGGTTCCTGGTCGACAAGAACCGCTGTGCCTGCGGCTGGATTTCTGAGTTGTACCCTGAGGTCGACTCCCGCGGGACGGTTCGTTAAGACAAGTCCGACGATTGTCAGCGCCAACGTCGCTGAGAAGCTGTAGAGAGCGATCTTTCTGCCACGGGAGACCATAGGGACCATCTAAGCACGACAAGGTAACGTGTGCGCCGGATGTTCGGAATGGTACCGCAATCAAAGCGAATGACGGTAGACGCAACCTAGGAAGTGCCTTTCAGACCGGATTAGGCTCCCGAAGCCAAGGGACCACTTTCTGATTAACCGGGGGAATGGCCACCACGCGACACCCCCGTTGGTTCGGCAATCGGGAAGTTATCCCCAATCCGGCATGTGGGAGATTACTCCTTTGATGTGGTCGTCACGTCAACTTGACGTATAACGCCGTATGCGTGGATGTGGCAGTTGGCTTCCGAGCGGATTGTCGGCGATAGGGAACCGATCAAGAAACCCGCTTGAGGGAAACTTACAGCAATTCCTGAGTTGCTGTAACCGGTAGGGGAGCCGAGGTGCCGCCGGGTTAAAACCCGGCTCTCTTCAGAAGGCCATGCTGGACGCGGCGCTGAAGAGGCTGTTACGAAACTCGCGGTGTTTGATCATTTTCAAAAAAACATCGCGTTTAAATTCGATTAGAGCGTTCGGTTTCAAATTTTTGATCATTTGTCATCATCAAGTGTTCGGGAAAATCGAGTTTCGTAACAGCCTCTGAAGCGCCGCTCTACCCGACCAGCCCGAAGGATACAGCGACCCTGAAACTGCTCTAGACCTATTTGAGCGGGGACTGGCGGGAATCAGGAACTGATGCGGTTTCGAGTGTGACATCGCCGATACACTCACGGCGAGTTCAGCGAGGCTCCGATACTTCACCTCCCTGTCGAGCGAGTGCTCTAAGTTTCCTCCCCCTTTTCCTCCCAATCCACAGCCATCCACAGGACTGCACCAACATCGGGCGTTGTATCGCGGCCCCAGCCGGAATACTGTCGCCACAGTGGGGTTGTTGGGTTGAACTGGGGTCAGTTTTTCGGATTCCCTTTGGAGTCTGTCACTTGGCCGAAGCCGCCGCGAATTGTTTACTCTGCAGGTTCCATTAATGCAGGGTAAAATACCAGATATAGCGTTTGTTGCTTGACATCCACAACATGGTGGGCGTAATTTCACATTCCACGCGGCTTCTATTTCACCGATAGGGTGCCCGTGCAACAGGGTTTTTAGCTCGGGATTGATCCAGCTCCCCCGAAGTTGGGCAAGCATCAAACCAGGCAGCACACCGTAGCGCATCGCCAGCCGGGCGCCTCGGTTTTGGTCCTTTTCAAGTCGAGGTAGCAATCTCCGAGTATCGGCCCACATTTGCCAAAAGATGGCAAATATGGGGCACACGACGGGGAGGTTCTGTTCCGTTCCGAACGCCAGGCAGCCGCATTCCAACCAGACTGCGAACTCTGCGCCGCATGCTCACGCCGTTGTGCGCATGCGCGAGTGACATTGCGGCGACCGCGCCGGACAGACAGGTCCCACGCGGACTAAAGTCCGCGTGGATTGACAAAAGAATGATCGGGACGCTGGCCTGAAGGCCAGCTCTACCCGGCAGCAAGCAAAGATTCACGTCAGGAGCAAGAACAATGGCCGAAGTAATCGACAAGACCACGGCAGCGGCATCCGCCAGCGCCACCACGCACCACCACCAAGAAGAAGGCGGCCCCCGGCCTCACCTTCCAGCGCTATTTCACCAAGGCCGGCGTCTCGCCCTACGACGAGATCGAGTGGGAACTCCGCCTCGCCCAGATCACCGACGCCAAGGGCGGCATGATCTTCGAGCAGAAGGACGTCGAGACGCCCACCGACTGGTCGATGACCGCGACCAACATCGTCGCCAGCAAGTATCTCCACGGCACCATCGACACCCCCGAGCGCGAAACCGGCGTCCGCCAGCTCGTCTCCCGCGTGGCCGAGACCATCCGCGACTGGGGCATCAAGGGCGGATACTTCCGCACCGCCGACGACGCCGCCATCTTCCACGACGAGCTCGCCCACCTCCTCCTGCACCAGAAGGCCGCCTTCAACTCGCCCGTCTGGTTCAACGTCGGCTGCGACCGCCTCGAGCCCAACTCCGACGCCCAGAACTGGCACTGGAACGCCGCCGAGCAGAAGGTCGAATTCTGCGCGATCGGCTACACCAAGCCGCAGTGCTCCGCCTGCTTCATCAACTCCGTCGACGATTCGCTCGACACCATCCTGACCCTCGCCAAGACCGAGGGCATGCTCTTCAAGTGGGGCTCGGGCACCGGCACCAACCTCTCGCCGCTGCGCTCGTCCATCGAGACCCTCTCCGGCGGCGGCACCGCCTCCGGCCCGCTCAGCTTCATGCGCGGCTTCGACGCCTTCGCCGGCGTCATCAAGTCCGGCGGCAAGACCCGCCGCGCCGCCAAGATGGTCATCCTCAACGTCGACCATCCCGACATCGACGACTTCATCGAGTGCAAGGAGAAAGAAGAAGCCAAGGCCTGGGCCCTCATCGAGCACGGCTACGACGGCTCCGGCCCCGACTCCGAGGCCTACACCTCCATCTTCTTCCAGAACGCCAACAACTCCGTCCGCGTCACCGACGAGTTCATGCACGCCGTCGAGAGCGACAGCGACTTCACCACCCGCACCGTGAAAGACGGACGCCCGTCGCAGACCTTCAAGGCCCGCGACCTCATGCACAAGATCGCCGAAGCCACCTGGCAGTGCGGCGATCCCGGCATGCAGTACGACACCACCATCAACCGCTGGCACACCTCCAAGAACACCGCCCGCATCAACGCCTCCAATCCCTGCAGCGAGTACATGTTCCTCGACGACTCCGCCTGCAACCTGGCGTCGCTTCAACCTGATGAAGTTCGCGCCCACCGGCAACCTTCGACGTCGACGCCTACCGCCACGCCATCGCCATCGTCATCACCGCGCTGGAGATCCTCGTCGACAACGCCGGCTACCCGACCGAAGCCATCTCGCGCAACTCGCACGACTACCGCCCGCTCGGCCTCGGCTACGCCAACCTCGGCGCGCTGCTCATGGCCTTCGGCCTGCCCTACGACTCCGACGCCGGCCGCGACTTCGCCGCCAGCCTCACCGCCATCCTGTGCGGCGAGGCCTACTTGCAGTCCGTCGAGGATCGCCGAGCTCTGCCCGCCGCTCGGCCGGCCACGCCGCTCACGCACACCGTCGAAATCACCGGCGGCGCCTGCCCCGGCTTCTACGTCAACCGCGAGCCCTTCCTCGACGTCATCCGCATGCACCGCGCCGCGGTCAACAACATCAACCAGAACGAACGTGCCCGCTGCGCTCAACGCGGCCAGCGCCGCCACCTGGGACGAAGCACTCGCCCACGGCGAGAAGTACGGCTACCGCAACTCGCAGGTCACCGTCCTCGCGCCCACCGGCACCATCGGCTTCATGATGGACTGCGACACCACCGGCATCGAGCCCGACCTCGCCCTCGTCAAGTACAAGAAGCTCGTCGGCGGCGGCATGATCAAGATCGTCAACAACACCGTCCCCGCCGCGCTCTTCAAGCTCGGCTACACCAGCGACCAGATCAACGCCATCGTCAGCTACATCGACGCCACCGGCACCATCGAAGGCGCGCCCGCCGTCAAGGCCGAGCACCTCGCCGTCTTCGACTGCTCCTTCAAGCCCACCAAGGGCACGCGCACCATTCACTACATGGGCCACATCAAGATGATGGCCGCCACCCAGCCGTTCCTCTCCGGCGCCATCTCCAAGACCGTCAACCTGCCCGAGAACGCCGACCGTCGACGACATCGCCGAAGCCTACATCTCGGCCTGGCGGCTCGGCCTCAAGGCCGTCGCCATCTACCGCGACGGCTCCAAGGGCGCAGCCCCTCAGCTCCATGGGCTCGGCCACGCACAAATCGACGGCTCAGTCCTCTGGACCACAAGGTGGGACCGCCGAGCCCGAAGACGAGTCCGCCGCGCC
Organism: uncultured Acidobacteriaceae bacterium; assembly: GCA_963751155.1. Lineage (GTDB taxonomy): Bacteria > Acidobacteriota > Terriglobia > Terriglobales > Acidobacteriaceae > DASRAA01. The sequence goes on from CAVVTL010000015.1 coordinate 246,963, forward strand.
GCCGCACGCCGTCCGTCATCGTCTGCCCGACGAGCGCGTCTCCATCACCCACAAGTTCAAGGTCGGCGGCCACGAAGGCTACATCACCGTCGGCCTCTACCCCAACGGCCAGCCCGGCGAGATCTTCATCCGCATGGCCAAGGAAGGCTCCACCGTCTCCGGCCTCATGGACTGCTTCGCCACCGCCATCTCGCTCGCCCTCCAGCACGGCGTCCCGCTCAAGGTGCTCTGCGAGAAGTTCGCCCACACCCGCTTCGAGCCCTCCGGCTGGAGGCAACAAGCAGATCGGCTACGCCAAGTCGATCATGGATTACATCTTCCGCTGGATGCAGCTCCGCTTCCTCTCCGGACACCAGCTGGAGCTCTTCGCCGGCCTCCGCCCCAAGTACATGGGCGGCATCGCCCCAGTCGGCGCGCCCGATGACGTAAATGATTTGTCATCACGAGGCGCAGCCGAGGGATCTGCTG
>CAVVTL010000016.1:0-115204 GCA_963751155.1 uncultured Acidobacteriaceae bacterium
GTCGTTGTACTTGCGCACCTGGTTCTGATCGCCATACGCATCCTCGCCCGGAAGCGTCGGGTTGTCGGTGCGAGTTAGGGTCCTCAAACAGCGTGTCCACCGCATCCAACCGGAACCCCACCACCCCGCGCTTGTACCAGAAGGCTGTTGACCCGTACATGGCGCTCGCCACCTTCGGATTCCGCCAATTCAAATCCGGCTGTTGCGGAAAGACGGTAGTAGAACTGATTCAGCTTCGGATTCCATTGCCACGCGGACCTGCCGAAAGTCGAGGTCCAATTATTGGGCGGCTGGTCCTTCCCTTTCGGGTCTTTCCAGATGTACCAGTCGTGATAGGGATTGGTCTTCGACGAGGATGACTCGATGAACCACTTGTGTTTGTCCGACGTGTGGTTGACCACAAAGTCAAACACGATACCGATACCATCCTGCTTGCCGATCTTCTCCATCCTGTCGAAGTCGGCCAATGTCCCATACATCGGATCGATGTTCTCGTAGTCAGAAACGTCGTAGCCGAAATCGACCTGCGGCGAGGGGAAGCACGGCGCAATCCAGATATCGTCCACACCCAGCCACTTCAGGTAATCCATCTTCGACGCGATGCCGTTGAGGTCGCCGATGCCGTCATTGTTGCTGTCCATGTAGCTGCGCGGGTAAATCTCCTGAAACACGGCATGCTGCCACCACTGATGGCCTTCGGCATCTACCCCTTTGTTCGCTGTTTGGGCCACGGCAAACGAGGCCAGCAACAAAATTGTGATGAAGCAGCCAACCAGTCGTAATAATCCTCCGCGCATTGAGACACCCCCCTGGTTTTCCTATCCAACGGTTCGCTGGACACGATTCGCAGTCTAGCGCATCAACGCCCATTCTGCTACCCCGCCGGTACCCGCGCGCGCTTGCCATCGCACTAGCGTCTCCCGCACAATAAGCTGCAACTCTAGTGTGCGAGCCGGCAGGTATTGTTCTTGTCCCAGTCACGTCGAAAATTCCTGAAATCCCTCAGCCGCACTGCCCTCGTTCTCGGTTTTTCGGACGTCCTCTCCCTGGCCCACCCCCTCCCAATCTTCGCCCAGGAAGCAGCCGTGCCTGCTGCGCCCTCCGCCGAGCTCGGCGTCACTTTTATTGACGTCGCCAAAGAGGCCGGACTCAACGCAAAGACGACCTTTGGCGGCGAACACAAGAATAAGTACCTGCTCGAAACCACGGGCTGCGGCGTCGCTTTTTACGACTACGACAACGATGGCTGGCTCGACATCTTCCTCGTCAACGGAACGCGTCTCGAAGGCTTCAGGCCCGGCGAGGAACCCTTCAACCACCTTTTCAGGAACAACCGCGACGGCACCTTCACTGACGTCACTCTAAAGGCTGGTCTTAAGCACTCCGGATGGGGACAGGGCGTCTGCATCGGCGACTACGATAATGACGGCTTCGACGACCTCTTCGTCACCTACTACGGCAAGAACGTGCTGTACCACAACAACGGCAACGGCACCTTCACCGACGTGAGCGAAAAGTCCGGAGTCGCCGGCACGCGCACTCGCTGGGGCACAGGCTGCGCCTTCCTCGACTACGACCGCGACGGTAAGCTCGACCTCTTCGTTGCCAACTACATTGACATGGACTTGAAGACCGCTCCTGTTCCTGAGAGCGGCCCCTGTCTGTACAAAGCGGTCATGGTGGCCTGTGGACCGCCAGGACTAAAGGGAGATACCAACATCCTCTACCACAACAACGGCGACGGAACCTTCACCGACGTTTCCGAAAAAGCCGGCGTCACCAAGGTCAGCGGCACTTACGGTCTCGGCGTCTGCGTCGCCGACTTCGACAACGACGGCTTCCCAGATATCTACGTCGCCAACGACTCCACCAAATCGCTGATGTACAAAAACCTGAAAGACGGCAAGTTCGCCGAAGTCGGTCTCGAAGCCGGATGCGTGCTTAGTGCCGACGGAAAACCACAGGCAGGCATGGGTGTCTCTGCCGCAGACTACGACTGCGACGGCAATCTCGACATTCTGAAAACCAACTTCGCCGGCGACACTCCCTCGCTCTATCGCAACCTGGGAGGCTGGAACTTCGAGGACTCCACTTTCCAGGCCGGGCTTGGCCTGCACACACAGTACCTAGGCTGGGGATGCGGCTGGTTCGACTTCGACAACGACGGCTGGGCCGACATCCTCATCTGCAACGGACACGTCTATCCCGAAGTCGAGCAACTTACCACCGAAGCCGGTTACCCGCAGAAGAAATTGCTGTATCGCAACCTGCACAACGGACGCTTTCGCGAGGTCACCAAGGATGGTGGGCCGGGCATCACCGTCCCCAACGCCTCGCGTGGCTGCGCCTTCGGCGACTACGATAACGATGGCGACGTCGATTTCGTCGTCAACACCGTCAACGGGATGCCCCAACTCATCCGCTGCGACTCAACCCTCGACCACAACTGGATCAAGGTCAAGTGCATTGGCGTCAAGTCCAACCGTAGTGCCATCGGCGCGCGGGTGAAGTGCATAACCACCGTTCCCGGCGAGGCCAAACCCCATCAGCAGATCGACGAGGTCCGCAGCGGCGGCGGCTATATCTCGCAAAGCGACCTGCGCCTCCACTTCGGGATCGGCAAGGCCGAGAAGATTGATGTCCTCGAAGTCCGCTGGCCCAGCGGCCAGGTCGACACCATGAAGGACGTAAAGCCCAACCAACTGGTCTACGTCAAAGAAGGCCAGGGAATCGTCAAATCCGAGCCTCTAGCGAACGCCAGGAAGAAGTAATTGCAAGCCTCATCCTCGTGCTTCCGATGCAGGAATCCACTTGAAACCCACCGGGTTCGGCAGTACTATCGGGGCTCTGGCCGATTCACCGATTGCGGTGCGAACCTGCAACATTGGAGTGCGCGATGGTTGGTCAGCAGGCATACTCGTGGTGGGCGTGGGGCAGTCCCGCCTATATTTATCAGGCTACCGTTCAGATCGATAACCACGACACGATGGCCGAAGTCGCCTTGGGTCGCTCCAACTTCGTCGACGACGGCGAGAATTTTTACACCGCCATCAGCATCATCCAGGTCGTGTCCGCCAAAGGCACAGAGAATTTCAGCGACACAACGCTGGCCGTCTGGCGGACGGGGATGACCAGTCTCACCATGCAAATCACCGTCATCAGCGCCTTCGCGTATGGCCGCCTGATGTTGAATTACTGGTCGTAGGGAAAGGTCATGGAGTTCCAGTCCACATTCCCGGCACGCGAGCCCACGTCGCATAAATGCCTCGTCTATGACACTCGCGATGGCCGCATTGTTCTGCTACACGAATTTCTTGGCGACGGCAAGACGGGCGTCTTCGGCGAGCACGGTCAGATAGAACGCGAGCGCATCACACTGGAAAGCGCGCGTAAACACGTCGCCTCACCGGAACATCTGAAAGCGCTTCACCTGGCCCCGGATTTCCCTTGGGATCCGCACAGTCTGTACCGGATCGACCTCGAGACCGGCAACCTAAAGGCCCACGGTAAAATGCCTCACCACGGGCCGCGCAAATGAAACATCACGCGCAGAGTTCAGGGCCGGTTCTACCGGAAGAGCAGTAATCACTTTTTCCCAACGACAGGAGTACTGGATGCCCCACCCTTATCGTCCGCCGCAGCGGACGATAGGGTGGATCTGAACTCTGACTCAGCGACCACGCACCCTCACCGCCGGAATCCACCGCCGCGGAATCCGCCTCCACCAAATCCTCCACCACTACGGTCAGCCCATCCACCGCCACCGTGGCCGCCGCCCCATCCACCGGAGCTGAAGTTGCCCCAGCGGTTGCCGCCCTGCTCTCGCGCCGCCGCTTCGTTGTCGGCTGAGGAGCGATTGAAGCCCGAGGAAGGTGCACCCCAGCCGCTGCTGCTGTGCTGCTGCCACCCTTGGCTCGGACTCGCCTTATAGACGTTGCCGTCGTGGTCCGCGTAAACGTTGCCGTTGTCGTGCGCCACGCCGTTCCCTGTGTTGGTGTTGTAGCTGAACCCGCGCGAACCGGCCACCGACTGCCCGGTGTAGGCATTTCCTGCCACTCCGGTCGCTCCGCCGTGCACCACACCGGTGTTCTGGTTGTACTCGGCTCCGCGCGCGCCCGCCGCATAATTGCCGGTATATGCATTGCTCGCGGTCCGGCCCTGTCCAGCGTACGACCGTCCGGTGCTGGGATTGTATCCGCTAACGTTGGTTCCAGTCCGTTCCGTGCCGGTGTACGCGTTGTAGTTCGCTGCGTGTGCCGCGTAGCCCGAGTTCCCCGTCACCGGGTTGTAGTAGGTCCCTCGTGCCGCTGTCCCCACGTTCCCGGTATAAGGATTCGCCCACGCAGCCCGCGTGCCCGCATACGCCGTGTTGCCCCACTGTCCATAGACGTTGGCAGCTGCGGCGCCGCCGTAGCCGCCCCAGCCCCATGCCGGAGCCGCATAGCCCCAGCCCCAGTAGCCGACCGGGCCCCACCACGGGCTGCAATAGGCTCCCACCGCCATGCCCACCCCAAACGCCAGGCCCCATCCCGCCGCCGCGCTCCAGCCAAATCCTGCTCCCACGCCGTAGGTGTAAGGCACCGGCACCCAGTAAGCATTCGTAACGTACGGCACGTAGTTGTATCCGGTGCCGTACACGACTACGCCGTCCGACGATACCACCGTCCCGTAGTATCCAGGCGTATAGCCCACGTACACCACCGAAGGCGTAGATCCGTACACCTGCACATAGGTCACGTAATGCACCGGAGAATTTACCGGAATCGTATAAATCACCGGAGGCACGTTCGTCGCAACTGTCCACGGTCCGGTCGCACTCGTGGACGTGAACCATACGCCCTTCGAAACAGCGTAATAACCGCCGGCCGAAGGCACATACACCACCGGAGTCGCCGTATTCACGGCGTACGTAAGCTGCGTCTCCGGGATCGGCTGAAAGTCGGGCGCGCCCGAGTAGCTGACGTTCAGCGTCGCTCCGGTGCGATTAATGGCGGCCGTCTGCGGAATCGAATTCGCAATCAGCGCCTCTTTGGCCTGCGCCGTTCCCGGCACCGATACCAGCACACTCGCTTTCGGATTGCTCGCCGGAATCTTCGCGAAGTCCGTCGGCAAGCTCGATCCGGCAACGTAAGCCCACGGCCCACTTTGCAATGAAGCTCCGCTGAACCAGCGCCCCGCCAACAGTACGTAATAGTTGTTGTTGCCACTGTCCATGAAGATGTCGTTGCCGGTATTGGAAACGTACAGCAAGCTGGTCCCCAGGATCGGCGTCAGTTGCGGCTGCCCCTGCGTGATCAGCAATTCCGCCGGGGTAGTGCTGACGTAAACCGCAGGCACCTCATCTTCACCGTAGGCTTCTTCCAGCGACTGCTGCGGATTGCCCAGTGGCTGGTTTGAATCGCTTTTCTGCGCCGCGTCTTCGATCTTTTTGAGGTCCTTGGTGGGCGCATGCCTGGCCACCGTATACGGCCCCTCGATGGTCGGCGCCTCCATCCAGCCATCCATCAACGCCACGTAGTACGAGTACTTCGAGGTGTCGTATACGATCAGCGCCCGAGTGTTCACCACCTTCTGGAGGTGGTCCTGCTCCGGCCCCAGCACCGGCTTTCCGTCAATCAGCGCCAGCACCGCTGGGCTCGCGCTGTAAATAATCTTCGGTGGGTCGTTCTGCACAGCGTATTTCTTGAGCGCGCTGGCGTCGCCGTTGATGGCCAGGTCACTCTCCAACAGATCCAGGGGGATCGTCTGGTTCCACGGCAATTCGCCGGTAAACGCGCTGGCGTAGCTCTTGCCGTTGTTCGGCAGTGTCGGGAAGTTCTGCTTGGTGATGTTGAAGTTCGTCAGCGTCACTACCCGGTTGACCTTGTCCACCTCGGTGTTGGCCGTGAACCAGATCACCCCGTAGTCCGTCGCAGTCTTTCCCGCGGTCTTGACCTTCACCGCCGTGTAGGCCTTCAGCACGTTGCCGGTCCAGCTTTCCACCTGCGGCTGATAAATCGAGATCGTCGCACCGTTCGAGTCGATGACGCGCGGCCACGGGTCCCCGGCATTGGGCGCGACTTTGGCCGTTGAAGCCGGTTTCGCCGCGGGAGTCTGACTCTGGCCGACCGCCATGCCCGGTGAAGCCACCATGATCGCCGCTGACAGTACGTACGCAAGGAACTGCTTGATAAATTCCTTCATATTCTTCCTTTAACTTTTCTTGGGTAGGTCGTTGCGAACGACGACCCCTGCCCCTTCTTGGATCTTGTTGATCTGGTCAACCTTTATGTCGTCGAATCGCTCGGTAAGCCCGCTCGGCCAGCGAACTTCCACCGAGTCCAACTTTTCCGCTGGTCCCAGCCCAATGTGCACCCGCATGTCATTCTGCGAAAAATAGCTCGAACCGCTCCGTACCTCATCGACCAGCAGTCGTTTCCCCGCCTTCACCGTGATCCGCGCGCCAATCCCGTCCCGGTTCGACTTCGTCCCCACCGTCTTGAACGCAACCCAGTGATTGCCATACTTCTGCTCGTTCTTCAGCAAGCTGGGCTTGTCGTTCATGTTGTTGATGACCGCCGACATCTGCCCGGTGTTCCACAGATCGCCGACCGCCAGCCCGCGCGAAGAGGCCAAAGTCGTAATGCCCGGCCCCGCCTGTTCCGACACATCGGTAAACGTTCCGTCGCCGTTGTTCCGGTACAGAATTCGCGGCTCTTGGTAATTGCTGCCCAGATGAAACTTGTCGACTTCAGGATAAACGTGCCCGTTCACCAGCATCAGGTCAGGCCAACTGTCGTTGTCGAAGTCGAAGAACATCGTTCCCCAACCCAGGTACTTCGTGTACAAACCCAATCCCGCCGCAGTTGTTACGTCCGTAAACGTCCCGTCCGGATTGTTGTGGTACAGCGTCGAGGTATCGTCCGAAAAATTCGTCTTGAAGATGTCGAGGCGCCCGTCGCCGTCGAAGTCTCCGACTGTCGTCCCCATCCCGCCCTGCTCGCGGCCATCCTCGTTGAAGGCTGCTCCCGCGACCACCGCCACGTCCGTAAATGTCCCATCGCGATTGTTGTGGTACAGAATGCTCGGCGTGCTGTCGCAAGCCACATAGATGTCGGGCCAGCCGTCATTATCGTAATCGAGCGTCGACACCCCCAGCCCGTAATGCCCATTCGTCTTGTCGATCCCCGCCTTCACCGTCACGTCTTCAAACGTACCGTCGCCCCGGTTGTGATAAAGGATGTTCTTGTGGTGTGGCAGTCCACGCGGTCCGCACATCACCGGAGCCCCCTTCCACATGCACGACGGCCTGTCCCCGGGTGCCGGCGCCGTGGTCACATCGAAGTCAACGTAATTCGCAACAAATAAATCGAGGTGGCCGTCGCGGTCGTAATCCACGAACGCGCAGCCGGCGCCCCACTCCTTGCCGTTCCCGCCAACTCCGGCCTTCTCGCTCACCAGCTTAAATACTCCATGATCGTTGTGGTACAGCCGGTTCTTGCCGTAATAAGTGACGAACAGGTCCTGCCACCCGTCGTTGTCATAATCCCCAACGCATGCGCCCTGCCCCCATCCGGTGGCATCCTGCAACCCGGCTTTTTCGGTCACGTCAGTGAACGTGCCATCGTGGTTATTGTGGTACAGGTGGTTGGTGGGGCCGCTCTTGCCCGCCTTCATGTCTTCCAGCGTCGTCCCGTTCACAAAGAAGATGTCGGGCCAGCCGTCGTTGTCGTAATCGAAGATGGCTACGCCTGTGCCGGTTGTCTCGATGATGTATTTCTTTGTGTCCCGGCCGCCAAACACGTTCGTCATCGTAAGACCGGCCTTGGCGGCGACGTCCACGAAATTGGCAGCCTGGTGATTCTTTTCTGCGCTGGTGGGAGCCTGGGCGAAGCCACACGTGGCCGTCACTCCCAGGACCACGAACAGGAAGAGACCCCTCCGTAATTGCGCCCGGGAGCCTTGGTATTCCGCAGGAAAAAACATGCGTACTTTCGATGGTAGGTTCTGCCGTCACGGAGCGTCAAGCCAGCGAACGACGCCGCCTTACCCAGAATGACAAGCGCCTTTTCGCAGTCCCTGCTCCCTACTTGACCGGGTATTCCTTGAACAACTTGCTGATTGTGCTGTTGACCTCGTCCATCAGCTTGTCAGGGTTATTCGGGCTGATCGCTTCGGCGGCAAACCCTCGCCACGCCAGTTTCTTCGTCTTGAAGTCGATCAAGTCGATAATCAACTGCCCCGGATGCACCACTACCGTCGAGTTGCCGTAGTAGCTGTCCCAATAGAGCGAGTTCCCCGGCGACGTCATGCTCGGATCGAACGGCGGAATCCCTCCCGTCGCGTTATACAGCGGGTTGTTCGACGTCATGCTCACATCCGCATCCACGGCCCCGTAAAACGCGATGATCAGGTCAGGATTCTCTGCCACCTTGTGCAGTCCGCGCGCGTTCAACGCATCCTCGACCGCACCTACCGCGTCCAGCGCCAGCATGGGATGCGCCACTGCTCCATGCGGCGCCCATCCGTAAGTTTTAAATTTCGAAAAATCCAGCGACTTGTCATAGTGCACGTGGATCTTTTCCGCCGTCGCGGTCGAGCACAGCACCGCGCTCACCACAAACAACAGGAACACTTGCATCAATCTCTGGCTCTTCTGGAGTCCCATCAATCTGCCTTTCCCCACATTTCAGAATCTTGAGGATAACTTGAGTTTGGATACTCATCTCTGCAAAAGCTAGCCCGGCAGAGTCTGATTACTCGTGCCGGGCTCGAATCACATTCCGCATCGTCACCTTACTGCTTCGGCCACTGCTTGAACATCTTGTTCACGGCGTTTTGCACTTCCTTCTGGTTCTTGTTGCCGTTGTTGTTCAGCGTGTCCTGGGAAATCCCCCGCCACACTAGTTCCTTTTGCTTGACGTCATACAGGCTCACCACCATGGTTGCCTCGACGTTCTGCTGCGGGCTGATGCCGCCCATGCCGCCGCCGATACCGCGCATGCCCCATGCATTCCAAGACGTCTGCTCGCGCTCCCCGCCGCTGGCTGTCAGCACCAGGTCCGGATTCTGGCTCTCCTGCACCTTTTGGAGCCCCTTTTGCGACAAGGCGGCCTCAATGTCCTGCTGCGCCACCTGCGCCAAAATCGAGTTCTGGATCTGGTTCTTGTTGTTCGACCCCCACGCGTACGTGTGGTACTGCGAAAAACTCGCGTTGTGGTTGTAATTCACTGACACTTGCTGTGCCAGTGCCGCCGAAGTGATCATGCAAACTGCCAACGTCAAAATTCCAACTCTTGTCTTGTTCACCGAATCGCTCTCCTCCGAGTCTTGATAGTGACAAACATCAGCCTCACCGCCCAAGCCGCAACTCCGGCAGCCGTTTACGATAATCGATTCCCAGCGCCGGAATTCCCGCGCCGCTTGGTGACCTTCTTGCACGGTAGGTCTTCCCCCGCCTCGCAATAGGCCGCATACAAAACCACTACCAGCGCCGTCAGCGTAAACACCACCACCAGCGCCACAGTCCCCACCATATTCGACCGCCCCCGCTTCTCAGTGGGATTATTACACCACAACGTTACGCCAGATTCACGTCAATCTCGCGCTCCGGCGTTTTCCATTTTTGTCCTAATAATCTGGCAGCCCGCTTGTAAACGTGACCGCACTCCCATCCGCCGCCAGCCTGAATCCCGAGCGGCTACGCAGCGCGCTTCCTCGCTATTCGACTTCCCTCGGCCCAACCCGGCCGGTTTGCATGGCAACCAATCGCGCTATCGTGATGGCCAGGTACAGCTGCCCATTAATCGCCTCTCCGATAGCCAGGGACCGGCTCAATCGGCTGGTCGGCACGATGTCACCATAACCCAGCGTGCTGAGCGTACAGAAGCTGAAGTAGATCCAGTCCACAAACGTATTCATCTTGCCCACGGTCGATTCGACCGCCGCCGGGTTCATCTGCATGTCGATCTGGTAGGCAAACGCATACGCCACACCGATCAGCAGGTACGCCGCTACTGCCCCCTGCACCCGCATCAGGTTGATCGGGCCCTCGCGAAAGACCTGCGCCAGCAGGATGTAGATAATTACTACAGAGGCCACCAGTGAGCTGGCTTCGCCCCACATCCGCAAACCATTACTCGGAACAGCCCACGCCGCCCATCTCAGCAGCAGTGCCGGCACCACCACCGTCGCCCCCAGCGCCATCAGTCTCGGGCGCCCCCATCCGATGGCGGCTCCCGTCACCAACACCAGGGAATACACCAAATTGCCGTACAGCGCGATGTGCGCGCGTCCGACCGCCAGCGCGGGCAGCACAAAGATCGTCACCACCAGCATCAGCAGGAACACTGCCAGATTGGTTTGCGACTGCCAGGTCTGCTGAATAAGCTGTCGCGCTTTAGGTTGAACGAGGTGTTTCATCGCCTTGATGAGGTCACCGACGGGAAGCCCACTTCCACCACTGTACAGAGCGAAAACAGCTATCGTTGCGGATGCAAAAAATGGGCCGGTCTCCCGTCCCATGTCTCATTGAACTGAAGCCTGTTGCCTGCGATGCCTTGGTTCTGCTCCCTTCGGGAGGCGGCACCATCTTCCTTCACGACCCCGGACGCAGACTCGCAGACATCCATGAAAAGTTCTATTCATCACCGCGCTGGGACGGCGCACCGCCGTCCCAGACCTGGAATCAAACCAAATGTTCTTACTTCTTGGTTTCAGGCAACGGCATCTCTGTCCCGGCGATGCCCTTGTTCAGCAGCGCCCGAACGACCACTCGACGGTTCTGCGCCTGGCCTTCAGCGGTTTTGTCGTTACCCACTTGCCGGCTCTCGCCCATGGCGGCTGGGGCCAGCATGTTGGTCAAGGGAACGTGCCCCTGCTGCACCACAATGTTGGTGACGTTGTTGGCGCGTTCGTCGCTGAGTTGCTGGTTTAAGGCTGCGCTGCCCACGGAGGAGGCGTAGCCCTTCACCTGGATGTTGTACCCGTTATAAGTCATCGCCTTTTGCACCAGGGCCAACAAAGGGGCAGTGTATTTCGGATCGACCTTAACCTGGCCATTGGCGAAGTAAACGGTTACTTCATCCAGAATGTAGTACTGGTCAAGCTCGCCGAAGCGCGCGCTGTTGGCAGCGATTTTTGCCTTACTCGCGGCAATTTCCTTCTGCTGTTCGGTGATGGCTGCCTGCTGCTCTTTCAGGGCTGCGTTCTGCGCCGCCAACGCCTCTGCCTGCTGCTGCAGCTCAGCCTGGTTCTTGGCTGCCGCCACCTTGGTCTCGTGGACCGCAGCCTGCGCCGACTGCGCCTGCTGCAGGTCCTCGCCGTTAAACCGGACCCACTGCGCGACGAGCTGGTTCTGGGCGTTGTACGTGCCCTGCACCTGACAATTCAGGCCCGGGATCAGCGCCGCCATCGACATATCCTTCTTGCGCGCCTTAAAGGCGCCTTCCACCTGCTGCACGTCGGTGCTGTCGTTCAGCACGACCACGACATTGTTGCCGTCCGACGTCTTCATGGTCATGGTATTGCCGGCGCGGCTGATAATGGCGCCCTGGATTTTGAGCGCCTGGCCGAGGGCGCTGGCGCTTGCCATCACTAGGATTGCCCCAAGGAGAACGATATTGAGTTTCGAAATACGATTTGTGGTCATACGAGGATTTCCGCCTTTCGTTGCAAAAATTTAGGTATCGGTGCCTTTTCTCGAGGAAGACCGCCAGCGGTCAAACGCAGAGACGAAGTGAGTCCTCTCCGATGCTATCACTTGCCACGGTGTAATTTAGTCCCGTCGCGACATCCATGGCAAAATTTGCGGTCTTGGAGCTTGTAGTGCCCGCCCAGCCCTTAAGTGCCAGTCCAGTTCGCGCCGTCGTCCCTGATGCGGTATGACAGGCTTGCCTTCGCCGTTCAGCTCGCCTTGCCGCTGGCACTTTTGGCTTGAATTCATGCCTCTTACCAGTTACCGTTCCTAGTGCTGATGTAATACCATTATCGCGAATGGCTTGGCGTTAGTCGTCCACGGCGACCTTGTCATGCATTAAGAAACGGAGAATGACCCATGAAGAACCTCTCAAGACTTACACTCGTCGCAACTGCGGTTTTGCTGTTGGTCGCGATGTCCGGCCCCCTGGCCTTCGCCCGGGACAAAAACGAAACCATCGACGCCACTGCTTACGGCACCAGCACTCAGTTGGGGCGGAACGTCGGTGTTACGGTCATCATCTACGAGTTCTCCACCCCTGAGGACCGTCAGATCCTGGTGGATGCTTTCCAGAAGGGCCAGAACCAGGGCTTGGTGAATGCGCTCCAGAAGATGAAGGCGGTTGGCCGCATTCAGATTCCCGGCACACTTGGTTATGACTTGAGCTTCATCCGCCTGTTTGAGACTCCGACTGGCCGGAAAATCCGCTTCGTCACCAACCGCAAGATCTCCTTCGGTGAAGCCTACGCCAATACGCAGTCGCAGAGCTTTGACCTGACGGCTGGCGAGCTTGACCTCAATGATCAGGACAAAAGCAAGAGCACCGGCGTCCTCTATCCTGCCTGCCAGTTCACGATTAACAAGGACGGCGAGATGCAGATCGAGCTGAACCAGAACGCATGGCGCTTGAGCAACATCATCGACTGGAAGGGCACGTCGGAGAACTAACCGGAATTCGGCGCTTCTGGCGCCGCTGCCTTCGCGGACCAGCCGCTTGGCTGTCCCTCCGCTCGGCGGCGCTGTCGCTGCCCCCAATTCAGAATTTCTAACTAGATCAAACGAGGTGAAAAATGGAATTCGGTCAGCGTTATCAAGCAATGCTGTCGGTGCTCTGTATCGTGTTGCTGGCCAGCACCGTCGCAGCGGCTAAGAGTAAGTACGCCTGCGACGAACCCAACCCCGCAAGCCTCTGCACTGCGGCAAACACTTGCGGTTCCGCCACTGCCCCATGCACCATCGACACCACCAAGTCGGGTAGCTCCTCGAACGTCAAGCCCGGTGTTCCCGACGCCAAGAACAACCAGTTCTTCTGCATCAAGAAGGGCACTACCGTGGTTTGGATGACGTCGAACAAGAACACGGGCTTCATGATCTCCTTCGGCACCGACTCGCCGTTCGATCCCGATGACCCGATCATCGGTGGCGCCAACAAGCAGATCACCGTGAAGGCGAACACTCCCGGCTGCTACAAGTACGACGCCGGCGCCTTCTATTCTGGAGCTACGTATGGAATGAGCGGCGGCAGCAAGCCCGAGCTCGTCATCCTTCCCTAACCATTGCGACAAGCTGCCCCTCGGGGCAGTCGGATCGGAAATACCAACACGGCCCGCAGGTTCCTTCCTTCCCGGAACCTGCGGGCCTTGTCCTTTGAGCAACTTGATCTCGTCTATCCTTCCTGGCAACGTACGTGCAACAAAAATGCGGTTCCGTGGAGCCACGGAACCGCAAGTGTCAGGTACCTGTGGAAGCAGTCTCTAGTTCGTGGGAGCGGCCGCCTTCTTCGCCTTCTTCTTGGGAGCCGGGGCCGCATTGCGCGCCTGGCCCTGCACCGCAGTTTCATCGACGGTCACCGATTCTTCCTGGGTAAACGTCGCTCCCTGCGGAACGAAGTAGAAGTGCGCCGCCTTGCCCTTGGTGCCGCCCTTGCGCGGTTCCAGACGCGTCGGGTCCAGCTTCGGACCAAGCTCGTCGGTGGTCAGGTAGTACTTAACGTTGACCGCCCGCTGCGCGCCCAAGTCCTCGCTCTTGATCACTTCTTCCTTGTCAGTGAAGCCCACGATGGCCACTTTCCCATTCGGCATCTGCTGCACACGGAGCGCGAGCTTATCGAGCACGTCCTTGCAGTCGTTGTCGACGCGCCATGGCTTCTTGGGGTTCTTCTCGAAGGTGCATTCTCCCCAATCCTCGACTTGGGGAACCGTTTGCACTGCGGGCACGGTAACGTTGGCCGTGCAGCTTGAGCTGAGCCCGTGATCGTCGGTAGCGGTTCCCGTGACGGTGATGGTGTTGCCCGCATCGGCGTTGGTCGCAACCAACGTCGCCGAGGTGCCATTGCCGCTGAGCTGACCGCCGTTGCTGGTCCAGGCATACGTCATCGGACGGCTCTCAGGGCTGCTGGCCGTGATGCTCACCATTGCGCTCTGGTTAATGGCGATGGCGTTCGGGCTGGCCGAGCAGCTCACCGTCGGCGGATAATTCGGCCGCGCCTTCACCGTAAATCCGGCGCTGCAAGAAGCCACGTTGTTCTTCTTTTCCTTGGCGTCCGTTGCCGTTCCAGTCACGGTGTAGCTTCCGGGAGCCAGTCCGGCCGTATCCACACTTCCCGCCGTGCCTGTTCCAGACACCCTGCCGCCGGTGCTGCCCCACTTGTAGGTCAGAGTGTGCTTGGGATTGAAGTTCTGGGTATTGATGGTCGCATTGACCGGATCACCCGGGAACACGTCCGTCGGCGACGCCGAGCACGAGGCCGTCGGCGGAACCGGCGGCTTGCCGCCGAAGTTGAAGTACAGTCCCGCCAAGGCGCCGCTCATGGTGGTGTTGAGCACGAACTGGTTGTTGGTTGGCCGATAGTCCTCGTACAGGTACCGCCAGCCGACTCCCATGCCGATCTTGGGCGTGAAGTTGTAGGAGAACAGACCGATCACCTGGTAGTCGAGGTTGGCTCCGCCGGCTCCGGCATTGCCCGACACCGTAATCGCCGCCTTGTCGGCGATGGGGATGATGAAGCGTGCCCCGCCAAGTCCGTCAACCCAACTCTGCGACCGAACGAAAGCCGGAACGGATACCGCGGTCCCGATCAACTGGAGGTTCTGTCCGACATACCAGTAGCGGATACCGCCGAGCGCGTCGATCTTGAGGTGCTCACCATCCAAGATCCTGTATCCGGCCATCGGAGTAAAAATCGATTCCGTCAGATGGACATTCACGTAGTTATCGGTGGTATCGGTGAATGGCGTCGCTTTGCCGTCGGCCAACTTCACCCAGAAATAATCGATCGGCATGACGAAGCGGCCCTTGTCGGCTTCGACTGCGATGGGAATGATGCCCTTGAGAGTGTGAAAGACATCGCTGAAAGGCGCACTGAAACCGGCATTGTGGCCAAGCGCGCCCACGGTTCCGTGTACCCCGGGAAACCACCCATAAATTGAGATCGTGCCCCGCCAGTTATCATCGGACGCGAACGGACTGCCGGTTGGGTACTGCGGCACCGGATTCGGCACCGGCTCAGGCGCTGGTGCGGGAGTACTTGCGGCAGCCTCGGGCGTCGCGGTCGAAAGGTCCGCCGGGCCTTGCGCAAGTGCGCCAACCCCGCTGAGCATGACCAGACATCCCACTAAAACGAGGACAATACGAACATTCCATTTTGACTTCATGACGATTCGAAACCTTCCCCATCGTGTAAGACACGAAGAATTCAGATTGCCATACAAGATGGCACCAGGTTGATGGATATCACAGCAGGGACCGGTGGCAGAACTTGCCAAAGTAGCAGTTTACCCGACTAGAAATCTCAGCGACAATCGGCCCCCGATAGTCGCTCTAACACATAAACACGATCTATTTTTACATGTTCCGCGCACTGTAACTGTTTCCATTTGCACATTCCCCACAAAAGTGGCGGTGGTTCCCATGAGTCGATACGACACAAAGCCATGCTCAGTGGTGATTGTGTTTCCCCTCTTTCGGGTCGAGGGCCAGGTCTTCTGCCGCACGCTCGTCGTAATCCTCGAGTTCGGCCAGCAGACCTTCATCCGTCAGATCCAACGGATGCGAGTTCTTCCAATCGGCGTGGGTCACTTCGTGCAGGCGGTCGACGACGGCTGCGTCACGCACTTCGATAGCGCACTCCCTGCGGCTGTCGAAACTGCCCGGAGCGAGGTTGATGGAACCGACCACCGCCCGGACGTTGTCGGCCAGTATGAGCTTGGCATGCAGCTTGAGACCCTTGAGCCGGTGGACCTTGACTCCCACATCATCCAGAATGCGCAGGCCGCCGACGCCCTCCAGCAGCTTTTCTTTCTTAAGCTTATGGGGTGGGCGCGCCATGATATGCACCTTTACTCCGCGTTCGCTCGCTCGAACCAGGCGTTCGATGATGGCCGGGTCCTGGTAGCGCTCGTTCTGCAGCCACAGGGTATGTTTGGCTTCGTCGATGAACCGGCCGATACGCTGGCGGCCATTGCCGACACACCAAATTAAGTGGGAGTGCTCTCCGGCCGTGAATGGCTTCCGCGCCCAGTCGGCATCGAAGCATTCCATGACTTCCGCGACTTCATGGCGGGCGCTGGTGACGACGGCGTAGTCACGGGTTTCCGTAAGGTCCTTGGGCTCCCAGTTAAACGACATGATGAACGCAGTATGATCGTCCACCACCATCGACTTTTCATGGGTCAGGTCGAACTGAGGACTGCTGTCGAGCACCTGCACACCGGCGTCGGTGAGTAATTTGCGGCTGTCGGCGTTCTCCGATTCGCCACTGCGGCGCGCAGGGTTCAACATGACCCGCACAGTGACTCCGCGTTGGTGGGCCGCGATGACGGCCTGCAGCACCGCCGGGTCGGAAAACACAAACATCTTGATCCGTAGCGACTTCGTAGCCTGGTTGATCGCGTCCAGGATGGGCCGCGCGGAATCATCGGGCAGAACGATCAGCGATCGGGACATGTGAGCCTCATTCTAATTGCTGCCAAAAGCGCACTCAGGATGCTGGCGAGGACGCATGAGGCGTGGCCTCGAACTGGGTGCGGTGCAGCTGGGCATAAATTCCGTTCTTCGCCAGCAGCTCGTCATGCGTGCCACTCTCGGCGACCACGCCGCCGCTGATGACAATGATCTGATCGGCATCGCGAATCGTCGTCAATCGGTGTGCAATGGTGATCACCGTGCGGCCTTTCATCAGCCTTTCCAGCGCTTCAATCACCAGCTTCTCGGATTCCGTATCCAGCGCCGCGGTGGGCTCGTCCAGCAGCAGGATGGGGTTGTTGCGAACCATCACGCGCGCAATGCCGATACGCTGCCGCTGGCCGCCCGACAGCGTCGATCCCCGTTCACCGACCATGGTGTCGTAGCCCTGCGCCATTCGTGAAATAAACTCATGCGCATTGGCCAACTCGGCAGCCTTGATGATCTCCTCGCGCGAAGCCCCGGGCCGGCCGAACGCAATGTTTTCGGCGATGGTTCCGTGGAAGAGCACGGTGTCCTGCAGCACATAGCCGATCTGGTCGCGCAACGATTTCAGCTTGAAGTCGCGAACGTCGTATCCGTCAATCTTTACCGTCCCCTTGGTGGAATCGTAGAAGCGCGGAATCATGCTGACGACCGTCGACTTTCCGCTGCCTGTCGGACCCACGATACCTACGAGTTGCCCGGGCTTGATGGTGAAGGAAATGTCGGTCAACACCGGATTTTGCGGGTCGTAAGCAAACGCAATGTGTTCGAACACTACTTCGCCGTGGAATGGCGGAGCGTCGGTCGCGCCGGCCTTCTCCGGAATGACGGTATCGGTGTCGAGGATCGCCCGAATTCGGTCCACACCAACGGCAGCTTGCGCGATGGCATTGGTGGTGGTCGCCAGATCTTTGACCGGCTTGAAGAACTTGCTCAAATACGCGAGATAGACAGTCAACGCGCCAACCGTCATCACTCCGCCAAGAATCAGGTACGCTCCTCGCCAGAGCACGACTGCGGTACAGATCGCCACGGTGACGGTCACCACCGGAGACAGAAGTGCCTTGATGCTGCGGGCTTTCAGCGCCGCATCAACCGTGGCGCGGCTGACGTCGCGCAACTCCGCCTGCTCGAGGTCCTGGCGGCCGAATGCCTTCACCGCCTGCATGGATTCCAACGCCTGTTGGACCACCGCGACAATGTCCGCCTGCTCCTTGCGGACCTGGTGTGTGGCTTTCTTTACCGCTTTCTTGAAGCGGGACACAAACAGCAGCAGGAACGGAGTCACCCCAACGGCAATCAAGGTGAAGTCCCAGTTGAGCCAGAACATCAGGGCCAACATGCAGACGATGGTCAGCAAATCCACCAGGATACTCAGCGTCGATGACGAGGCGAAGCCCTGGATTGTCTGGATATCGGTCGTAATCGTGCTCAGCAGCGTTCCGGTCTGGTGGGTACTGTAGTAGCCCAGCGAAAGCCGCTGCAGATGGTGAAATGTCCGTAAGCGCAGATCGTTGGCAACGTACTGCCCAACGCTCTCGGTGTAGTAATTGTCGATGTAGGTCGCCAGCGCGCCGAGCAGGGCAATCGCGACGTATGCGACCGCAACGATGGCCGCAATATGCAGCTGGTGCTTGCCGTCCATCCATGGCCCGAAGAGACGGGCCAGCCAAGGGGCCATTTTGTGATGGCCCACAACGTTATCGATGATGATCTTCAGCGGCCAGGGAGTGGCCAGGCTCGAGGCGGTCTCGACCAGCATGGCCAGGAGGATAACCAGCAGCGATCCCCGATACGGCCGAACCAACTCGCGAATGAGACGAATCATGCCTTTTCCCGCAGCTGCCGACAACGGCGTTTTGCCTCTGTCGGAGATTCGACATTAACCGAACTCTCTCAGTCGAAACAAGAGAGGTGCGCAAAAAAGGGCAGCGTAATTTCGCTGCCCTTGCTCCGCTCATATCCGTCATCGTCGCCGGTTGGCGAATTCGTGACTCGATTCACCGAAGCCGGCACTACCCGCGGCAATGACCTGCTACTTCTTGGTGCTCGTGCCCGCAACGGAGTGCTCGGTGGGAGCCGCGGCCTTGGCAGCCGCCTGCTCACTGGCTGTCGGTTCGACTTTGAGCTCGAAACTGGTCTCCGTTACACTGCCTCCCCCGGCTGCTGGAACGATGATGGCGGCGAGGTAGTCCTTGTCGCCATACTTATGGAATTTAACTTCGGTGCTTTTTACGGGCTTGGAAGAGTTCACGACCGTGATGCTCACTACCGCTTCGTTCTTGCCCTTGCCACGAATGACCATGGTATTGGCTTGCTCGCCGCCTCTTTGCTTCGCCTCGTACTCGCCGGCCGGAAGCAGTTTGTCGCCCGCGTAAAACGCCATCGGAACTTTGAATTTGACTTCGATGTCCTGCGAGATGTTCTGCGCCAACACCGGAACCACCACCACCAGTAACGCCAATCCTGCCAGGACGATCATCGTCCGTGAATTCCTCATTGCTTCCTCCATTTGGCCACACCGGGCCGATTTGTAATGTCAACTGCGGTTGAACTTCCCACCAGAAAACTAAGTTGCAACTGCCAGGTAGAACCTGTCCGCGCGCCTCGCCACATCAGAGCAAAATCGATTCTATTGCAGCGGCAAAAAATCTTCCCAACAACTTCGGCGCAGAACAGCGCAGCAGGTCACGGCAACCCTACCCGCCAACAGATTACTAGTAAAGCCGCCAAAACTCACTCAGAAAATTCCTAAATCGTTAATTCCTGAATCTCCCCTCGTCTAGGCCGGCTTGACTTCGATGACTTTCGCCTCTGGGTCGAGCCGGGTAATGCGGAACTGGCGAATCTGTCCCGACCGCAACTCCTCCGGCTTCGATGGGCCCTGAGCAGCGCCGCCCTTCCACCGTGCCATCAGCATGGAACTCACGTCCGACACATTTCCCGCAGTCCCGCCGCCTTCGCGATACGCAGCATCAACCTTGTCTCCGGCGGCCGCCGGACAGTTTCCGAAGATGCCGTCGCCGAACTCGATTTGAGCAGCGCCCGAGTCGCCGGTGATGGACACCACACGTCCCGTAACGAGGTCGCCTACCTTGTGCTCGGCCAGGTACTCATCGATGCTGGTGGGCACCAGCTGCTTCATGCTCAGCTTGATCAGCCGTTTCTCGAGGTCAATCGCCAGAATCTGGGCCTGGACCTTCTGCCCAACCTTCAACACCTCCTGGGGATGGTTGAGCCGCTTTTCGGCGGTGATTTCGCTGATGTGAACGAGTCCCTCGACTCCTTCTGTGAGCTGCACAAATGCGCCGAACTTGGGCAGGCTGGTCACCGTGCCTTCTACGGCCGAACCGACTGTCCACCTCTTGGCGACCTCAGCCCAGGGATCGCCCAAGGCTTGCTTCAGCCCGAGGGAAATGCGGCGCTCAGCCGGGCTAATGCTAAGGATTACTGCCTCGACTACGTCGCCAGGCTTGACGACATCGCCGGGAGTCCGCACTTTCTTGCCCCACGACATCTCGGAGATGTGTACCAGCCCTTCGATGCCCGGCTCCAACTCGACGAACGCGCCAAAGTCGGCGAGGCGCGTGACTGGCCCGCGAATGCGTTCCCCGATCTTGAACTTCTCCGCAACGGCATCCCACGGATGCGGCTGCAGTTGCTTCATGCCCAGTGAAATGCGCTGCTTCTCGCCATCGACCTTGAGTACCTTGGTCTCGACTTCCTGTCCGACCGACAGCACGTCTTCGGGCTTGCCGACGCGGCTCCACGACAGATCGCTTACGTGCAACAGGCCGTCAATTCCGCCGAGGTCAACGAAGGCTCCGTACTCGGCCAGGCTGCGCACCGTGCCGCGCACAATGTCGCCTTCCTGAATCTCGGCGTAGCGGCGGTCTTTGCTGGAACGCGCCTCTTCTTCCATCACCACGCGCCGGTCTACGACGACATCTTCGTCGCTGACGTCGAGCTTGGTGATGCGGCACTGAATTTCCTGGCCAACCAACTTCTCCATGACGGCGGCGTCGCGTTCCCCGCTGCGCGACGAAGGCATGAAGGCCCGGACTCCGATGTCCACGCTCAGGCCGCCCTTGACGACGGCCGTGACCGTGCCGACAATCGTGGACTTCGCCGCGAACGCCGCCTCCAGCGCCGACCAGTCTTTCGGCTGGGCAATGCGGGTGCGGGAGACGCGGTAATAGCCATCTTCGTCGCGGCCCTTTACCGACACGACGAGTTTGTCGCCCGGCTTGGCTTCCGGCAGATCGGTGAGCGGCAGGGTGCCTTCGGACTTGAAGCCGATGTCGAGCAGCACAGCATCGGCGGTGACGGCAACGACGGTGCCTTCGAGCTGGCGCGCGCCATCTTCGGAAACGCGGGAGTGCTCGCGCTCGTACTCCGACAGAAGCTGGTCGAACGATTCGTTGGCGTCGGTGATTTCAGGAGTTTCGGGATGGTTGGGATCAGACATAGTGAATTTGACCAACTCAAGAATATCAGCCGGGGTTCCCCACCCTTGTCGTCCGTCTTTTGGACGACAGGGTGGGATCGTGGATGATTGGGAGCTCGGGGGTTCGGGTGTGTCGGGTGCCCCACCCTTGTCCGCGTTCTTTGCGGACAGGGTGGGTACGGGTGAACACGAACAGAGTGGACACCGAAGTGTGATTCCTGTCACGGAGAACCCCTGACAGGAAGAATAACTTTGTCCTGTGACCCGCGGCCTCTACCGCTTCCAACAGTCCGGCGATCTCCACTTCATCACCTTCAGTTGTTATCGTCGGGCACCTCTACTCGCGACTCCTCAAGCCCGCCGAGTCTTCGAAGAGACCCTCGAACAAGTGCGCCGCTGGTACGGCATATACGTCATCGGCTATGTCGTCATGCCCGAACACGTTCACTTGCTGCTGACCGAACCCGAGCGCAGCACCTTGGCGATAGCTCTGCAGATGCTGAAGCAGAATTCGTCACACAAAGTTCCCCACACTCCCGACACACAGTTCTGGCAAACCCGCTATTACGACTTCAACCTGCGGACCTCGGAGAAGCGCATCGAAAAACTAAAGTACCTCCACCGCAACCCGGTCCAGACGTGGCTTAGTGGAGAGGCCTGAAGATTGGGAGTGGAGCAGCTACCGCCACTACAGCAGTGGCGTCGATGGAGTGGTCGAGATTGAATCGCCCATGGCGGCATGGCGAAGAAGACAATCGAATCTGTCGCTCGCAGCCGCGCCCACGCTGTCCGCAAACAACGCGGACAAGGGTGGGGCACCCCGGCATAAAAATTGATGTATCATTTCGGACCAAAAAGGTCGGCTACCTGACTTCAGGGTGCGACGGAGTGTGTAATGCCTTCCTGTGTGTGTGGCGGCATGAATGAAAACTGCATATGGTGTCACGGCTCGGGACAGAGCGGGCGCCATGAAAGTACTCGCTCCAACAAGAGTCGAGTTCCAGCCGGTTCCTTACATAAGTGTCCGGTCTGTGGGGTTGGCGTCCGTAAACTTGCCAGCCACCTAAAGAGAGCTCACCCCAACACCGGCGTTACGACCGGAGACCCGGACAAAGCGTCGATGGCGCCAATTGCAGCGACGTCGGTTAGCGCTAATCCAGGTCTTCCACGAACACCTGTTCAGATGCTTCCTTGTCCGGAGTGCGGGAACACCGTGAGCCAGAAAAAGCTGGCTCGTCATATGGCCCGGTGTCACCCAGTTTTGGCTGGCGGGAAGAACTCTATAACCAGCGTCGCTATCCAGATAAGAAAACTGCGGTCAAGCGCAACACCAGCAGTTGCTGGTTCCAAATCTAGCTCCACGAACACGAAGCTCCTGTTAAAGAAGAAACGGATAACTGTCGGACGAAAGAACGGAAGTAACATCCCAAGCTTCTTAGGGCGCTACAAGGACTCCGCACCGTCGTCAGCTAATCCCCTCTACCCAGCCTCGGCCGGAGGATTTGAGTCCAACCGCCGTCGGCACTGAGCATTCGCCTGACTAGATAACCGTGTCGGGCTGCCGGCCCACACATCCCATGGTTGGCGGCTCAGGTGTCCAAACTGGAAATAGTTGTCAAATAAGTCACTATGGTGAATCAATGACATACGATGAGGTTGCAAAACTGTTCAATAAGTATGAGAAGGCAAGCACGTGGCCCGGCAAAAACGCACAGCGGTTTTTCTTTTGGGTCAGTGGACGTGCGGGCCACAGAACTGGCTATCTCGGTAAGGATGACGGGAAGGCTCGTTATCTTTGGGTGCCCATCGAGGAGGTGATTGACCATGTTGAACCAACTGGCCACACTGACTCGGAGAATGTTTACTATCGGCTGAAGAAAACTGCGTCCGCGAAGACGGTCAGTTCCAACTCCTCGACTGGTGACCGGGTGCCCGATCCGGCCTGATTTTGGTCGGGTCGAGTCTTTTCTAGTTGCTAGCTGCTAATTGCTAGTTGCTTCCTCTTCCCATTTCGGGAATTTTGCCTGGTTACTAAAGTTTTCCCGCCCTCACGATTTTTCTTGACCTCGCATTCCGCCTCTCCGTTATTCCTGCTGACGTCAATCCGGACCCTCGCGGCGCCGCTCCGATATGCGGCCGCCCCGAGGGTTTTTGTTCTTTATCAACTGTACGCGGTAACTCCTTTGTTTCTGAGACTTTGCCTGTAAGCTCATTTGTTTGCCAGAACTTACAGCGAGTCGTGCAATAACCCCTTTGTTTTCAGAATGGGGCAAGGGGGTACACATGGCAATCAGCTCACGGCCTGCGACCAACGGCGTAGTGCCAGAGGCCAGCTACCAGTTACCAGTCACCAGAGGAACGCTATGACACAATCCGAATCCTGTCGCCACATCCACCCCGGCGGAGCCTACTGCGGCTCCCCCGCTCTGCGGGACCGCAAATATTGCTACTACCACCTCATGGAGCGCGCCCGCCGCCTGCGTCGCGCCCGCGCCCTGCGCGATAACCAGCCTTACCGGCTCGAAATCCCGCCCCTCGACAACCTCTACGCCGTCCGCACCGCCCTCTCCGAAATCGCGCAGGCTCTCGCCGCCGGCCAGCTCGACGCTCGCGTCGCCGGCAAGCTTCTCTATGCCATCCAGTTGGCCAACTCCACCAACCGTCGCATCGAAAAGATGGAAGCCGAAGCCGCCAAAGACGCGGCTAAAGAATCGGTGCCCCAGGTTCGCGCCCCTCATTTGGGCGCTAACCTGGGTTCACACGACGACGACCGCTCCCGCATCCAGGAATTCCCCGACTTTGAGGAAAAACTCGGTCTCCCGCCGGGCCTTGATCTAGATGTCGTAATCGACGCCGTCCAGAAAAAAGCTGACGAGGAAGTGCAACTGCGCCGCGCCGACGCTCTCCCCGAGCCTCCTCCCGGCATTCGCCCTGGCTCTGCCGCCTACCGTGTTTTCCGCGACGAGACCTATCAGATGATGCGCTTGCAAATCAACGACCTGCGGCACGAGCTTCGTGATTATCACGAGCAGAAACGTCAGCAGATTATGAAAGAGTTCGAAACGACGAAAAAGGAGGTGGCGTCAGCAACTCCCGCGCCCGACCGTCGCGCCGACATCGCGTAAATTGCGCCGATATGCAGGCGTTGGCTCAGCGACGAAGTAGCACTAAGTCGTCAGATGGCGCTGGATTATTTGCCGTCGTTGAGGCGGTCGCGTTCGGCTTCCATGTCCTCATACGGGTCGCGGCCGGTGACTGCCTTGTACCATGCCGGATGGTGAGTCCAGGCCCACGCTTTGCTCACGGTTCCGCGCGTCATGGCCTGAATGGTGTGCGGCTCGCCGAAGGTGCTGAGATACACGTGGAAGAAGATGCCGAACAGCATGACCAGCGCCGAAATGTCGTGAATCACGTAGGAGATCGCCACCAGAACGCGGCCGAAGATTTCGGGGAACCACATGATCAGGCCGGTGATGACGTAGGCGATGCAGCCGCCGACGATCTCCCAGAACTGCAGCTTCTGGCCGGCGTTGAAGAAGCCGACGTAGGCCGGTTCCATGGCGTCTTCGTTGCGGATGTAGCTCTTGATGCGCTTCATCCATGCGGTGTCATCGGGCGTCCAGCGCATGACGGCCCACCAGTTCATCGCCTGCAGTCCGAAGAAGATGACGAAGCCCAGACCGAACCACGGATGCAACAGGCGGGTCATCGGCTCCGCCGCCGAAGATCGGCGTGAAGAAGCGGAAGATCCAGGGCAGGTAGATGCCGAAGCCCGAAAGCAGGGCAAGGAAGAAGAAGATCCCGACCATCCAGTGGAGGAAGCGGGTGTACACGGGATGCCGCAGCAGTTCGCCGTCGTACACCACGGTGCGGCCCGAGGCGGTCGATGGCGTTGGTGCGGTGCTCAAAACGATTGGCCGAGGTCGCCATCTAGTTCTCCTTCCCGTGGTGGTTGCGGTGGCGGATCAATTTGTTGGATCGGCGGCGCAGGCTGCTCGCGCCGCGGCCCCTCAAAGACGTAGTGCATGACGACGCCGACGAATCCCAGCATGGCGCCGAACAGTCCGATTGGCTTGAAGCATGTCCTTCCAAAGGGTGAAGCTGAGCGGGATGCGCGGCTTGGCGGGAAGGTTGCCGTACTTCTCCGGCTTGGTAATGTCGTGCAGGACATAGATTACGTGCGTGCCGCCGATGGTATCGGGATCGTACACACCTGCCTCTTTGAACCCGGAGACGTCGCGAAGCTGCGTGGCACGCTTCTCGGCGAGAAACTTCATGTCGTCTTTGGTGCCGAAGTGCAGGCAGCCGGTGGGACACGACTTGATGCAGGCCGGCTCCAGGCCGGCGCCGACGCGGTCGGAGCACAGCGTGCACTTGTAGACCTTCTTGGTGTTCGGGTTGAACTTGGGAATGTTGAACGGACATCCGGAGACGCAGAACTGACAGCCAATGCAGTTTTCCTGCTGGAAATCGACGATGCCGTTGGCATATTGCACGATAGCGCCATCGGCAGGACACGCACGCAGACAGCCCGGGTCTTCGCAGTGCATGCACTGGTGCTTGCGCATCAGCCAGGCGAAGCTGCCGTCGGAGTGCTGGTCCTCGTTGAACTTGATCAGGTTCCAGTAGTTCCAGTCGGTGTCGGGCATGGTCTGGTAGGTGTTGTCGAAATGCGTCGTCTGGAACGGCATGTCGTTCCATTCCACGCACGCGACTTCGCACGCCTTGCAGCCGATGCAGGTGGTGGTGTCGATGAGCTTGCAAACCTCCGACTCGCGCGACATGCCCTCGCCGGCGATCGGTCCGGGATGGGCCGAGATTTGCTGGATCTGGAGTGTTTTTCGATCTGCCATCTCGCCCTCCTATACCTTTTCCAGCTTCACCAGGAAGCCCTTGAATTCCGGTGTGTAGGCATTGGGATCGGTCACCGTCGGGGTAAGCCGATTGGCCGGCATCTTCGAGGTCCGGTTCAAGTCCTCGGAAATTCCCTTGAAACCCCAGTGAATGGGAATACCGATCTGGTAGAGCTTCTTGCCATCGACCATCATTGGCTTGATGCGTTTGGTGACCATCGCCTTGGCGATGTAGTCGGCACGAATGCTGCTGACCTTGAGCTTCTCGCCTCCGCGAATGCCCATCTGGTCGGCGAGCTCGGCAGGAATCTCAACAAACGGCTCCGGCACCAGCTCGACGTTCATGGGATTGTTCTTCGTCCAGTAGTGATAGTGCTCGGTGAGCCGGTAGGTGGTGCAGATGATGTTGTAGCCCTCGTTCGGTTTGGCGTACTTGTCCAACGGCGTCTTGAACTTTTTCACCACCGGATTGCTCGACTGATCGGGGTGCAGAGGATTCAAGATTGGACTCTCGATGGGCTCATAATGCTCGGGCATCGGACCGTCGGCGAAGGCGCCAAGAGGAACGAAGATGCGCCCGATACCTTCCGGATTCATGATGAACGGGCCCATGTGCTCGTCGGGCTTGGAGTCGGGCTTGAAGTCGGGGACATCGTTGCCTACCCACTTTTGCGCGGTCTCGTTCCACCAAATCTGCTTTCGCGTCGGATCGTAGGGCTTGCCGGTGAGATCGCAGGAAGCGCGGTTGTACAGGACGCGGCGATTGGCCGGCCACGACCATCCCCAGTTGGGATAAATTCCCAGACCCGAAGGATCGTCGGTACCGCGGCGCTGCATCATGGGTCCGGCTTCGGTCCAGGACCCGCAGTAGAGCCAGTTGCCCGACATGGTGGAGCCGTCGTCGCGCAACATGGCGAAGCCAGGCAATTGTTGGCCGGCTTTGAACGAGACGGCAGTCTTCTCGTCGCTGATATCGGCGAGAGCTTTGCCGTTGATTTCCTTGGCGATCTCGCTGAGCGACGGATGATCAGGAAGGGTGTAGGTCCAGGAGGCGTTCAGGATGGGATCGGGGAACTTGCCGCCTTCCTTCTTGTAAAGCTCGCGGATCTTGAGAAAGATCTGCGCCAGAATGTCCTGGTCGAGCCGGCAATCGCCCGGAGGCGGAACGGCGGCATTCTTCCACTGCAGCCAGCGCGCCGAGTTGACCATGGTTCCGTCTTTCTCGGCAAAGCCTGCGCCGGGCAGCCGATAGACGGTGGTGTTGATCTTCTTCATCTCCTCAGGCGTCGTGCCGGGAGCTTCCCAGAACGCACTGGTCTCGTCGGGGTAGATCTCGCAGACCACGAGAAAATCGGCTTTCTTCAAGGCATCGATGTTCTTCTGGGTGTCGGGGCCGATCATCACACCGTTCATGCCGAAGGCGAAAAATCCCTTGACCTTGCCCTCGTACATGTCGTTCCAGTTTTCCACCCAGGAGTACTTGCGATCGATCTTGGGCAGGTAGTTGAAGGCGAAATCGTTTTCCTTGGTGGCCGCAGGACCGTACATGGCTTTCAGGAAGGAAACCATGAACTTGGGCGTGTTCGACCAGTAATTGAACGATTCCCATCCATCCGGCTTGGAAGACCTTGGGCGTCACGCGGTCGAGGTATGTCTTCAGGTCCTTGTCGGCGGGAGCTCGGCATCTTCGAGGTATCCGGGCAGGATGTCGAAGATGCCCGCCATGTCGGTGGCGCCCTGAATGTTGGAGTGTCCGCGCAGGGCATTCACGCCACCACCCGCGCGGCCGACGTTGCCCATCAACAGCTGCAACATGGCGGCGGTGCGGATGATCTGCGTGCCGAAGCTATGCTGGGTCCAGCCGACCGCGTAGATGATGGTGGCAACCTTCTTCATGTCTCCATCTTTGCGGATGGAGGTGAACATGTCGGCGGCCTTCAGGAACTGATCTTTGGGAATCCCGGTGATGCGCTCGACCATCTCGGGCGTGTAGCGCGAGTACTGCTGCTTGAGCAGTTGATAGACACAGCGTGGATGTTGGAGCGACAGATCGTAGGCGACGTTCGGTGGCAGCGAAGGCGGTGGAGGCGGAGCAGCCATGAGCTTCGCACCGGCCGCCGCCGGGATGCGACATGGCGCAGCTTGCGCCTGCAGGATGGTCGGCCGACATTCACCAGTCGCGGCGCCAGCCGCAGCGGCTTTGCCCGTCTCGTTGCCGCCCTCCTGGTAATTCCAGGTGGACTTGTCGTAGGTCTTGGTCTCGGCGTTGAAGCCCGAATACAGGCCGTCTTCCGGCAGCTTGAAGCCGTCTTTGATGATGAACGCTGCGTTGGTGTAGTTGACGAGGTACTCGTGGGCGACGCGATTGTTCTGAAGCGCGTAGTTGATGACGCCGCCGAGGAAGGCGATGTCGCTGCCGGCACGAATCTGCAGGAAGAGGTCGGCCTGGGATAGCCGTGCGGGTAAAGCGCGGATCGACCACGATGATCTTGGCGTCGCGGTTGCGCTTGGCCTCGACCGCCCACTTGAATCCGCAGGGATGGTTTTCGGCTGGATTGCCGCCCATGATCAACATCATGTCGGTGTTCTTGATGTCGATCCAGCCGTTGGTCATCGCCCCGCGTCCGAAAGTTGGTCCCAAACTTGAGACCGTGGGGCCGTGTCAAACACGCGCCTGGTTTTCCAGGCGCACCACCCCCATCGAACGCATTGTCTTCACAACCAGGTAATTGAACTCGTTGGTGTCGGTGCAGCCGCCGGTAAAGGCGATCGACTCGCATCGGTTGACAGTGTTGCCCTTGGCGTCCGTCTCCATGAAGGTGTCGTCGCGAGTCTTCTTGGTCCAGTGCGCGATCTCGTCGATGGCCTGGTTCCACGAGATATCGTCCCAGTGGTCCGATCCCGGACGCCGCACCTGCGGCTTCAGCAGGCGGCGATCGTTCAGGATGTCCTGTTCCAGCGACGCGCCCTTCGGGCAAAGCGTGCCGCGATTGATGGGATGGTCGGGATCGCCTTCCACATGCACCACCTGCGCGGTGACGTTCTTTGCCTTGTCGCCGATGGTGTGGATGATGACTCCGCAACTCACGGCACAGTAGGGACAGGTGCTGCGCGTTTCGGTGGTGCGGGAAATCTTTAAGCCCTGGGTTTGCGCGTAGAGCGGTTGAGCATCGAAGCCGAAGGCGGTAAGTCCCGACGACTCCGACCAACCCTGTTTTCACAAATGCACGTCTAGAAACGTCCATGGCACGAACCTCCGGAAGAAGAACCTACACGAATTTGATAAGGGCAGGGACTGCAAGAGAGAGGTTGGGCAGCGTCTGAGCTGAGTTGAACTCGAACTAGCGGAAAGTCGATCCACAATCCTCACCCGAGTGTGATTCGAAACGAAGCGAGCGAACTGCGAAAATTCGCATCGAATTTACATCGCGCCCCCGAGTTCGGTCAAATAAAAGATTTTGGCGGAGGTCTGGGAGCATCGTTCTCGGGCATCGAGGGTGGGGCTTCTAGAAGCCCATGACATTCGGCAACAGCTTGTGATAACCGTGTTCGCCGGCCCAGAGATCGAGTGGCGCCGTGGCGACCTCATCCACCAGGGGCACTGCGTGGCCGTCCACCGTTAAATCCACGGATTTCAGATAGACCTTGCAGGTGTCGCAGGCCTCGACCCGAACGGTTGCGATGCCGTCGGCGGTATAGCGCGGCAGCTTCTCGTGGTTCTCCTCGCCGCAGGCCGGGCACAGTATCCGCCGAAATTCCCATTCCGTGTGGCAAAGTGAGCACAGCAGCATTCGCTTGCCGCCGTCGCCCTCTCGCCGGATCACCGCCATTTGCGGGTCGCGTTCACACAGTGGGCACTTGTTCCCCGCCAGCATGTTGTGAATGAGAGTTCGCTCTTGCGCCACCCTCTCCGCCAGAGGTTCAAGTACAACCCGCGCCATAAAAGCATCTCCCGGCGATTCGGCGTCGCCCGCTGCCAGCCATCCGGTAAGCCGGGTGCGCAGCGCGGTGTTGTCCACAGAGCCCCACGAAGCAATCTCCGCTGCCAGCTTGCCGGGGCCCGACTGCTGAACGATCGCCAACAGGCGCGGAATGTGCGCGGCAGCCGCGGCAAGATCGATGGCCTCGCGAAAGTTCGCAGCCGACGGCTGCCCGACAGAGGCTTGAGATTGCCCGGACTCGTAGACTTCCTGCTGGAACCGCAAAACCGCGGCATAAAAGCCCAGGACTTCGGCGGCCCAAGGGTTCTGCGCTGCCAACTCCTTGCAGCGATCCAGACGACGCGGGTACGTTTCTTTGCTTTGCGACCAAACGCTCGACACGCCAGTGGGCCCCTCCGCGGGCGATGCGATGATAACCCACGGGCACCGGTTGCACTAGAATACTGCGATGACTGTCTCGGCTTACTTACGCGTTCGCTGGCAAATTCCACTGCTGCTGTTGGTTGTGTGTGCTTCTTTCGCATCGGCGGTTGACTTCAGCCAACTGGTATACGTTGGCACCTACACCGATAAAGACAGCAAGGGTATTTACGCTTTTCGCTTCGACCCTGCGACCGGCGAAGCCGGACCGGTCGAGCTGGCCGCGGAATCGCCCAGCCCTTCGTTTCTGGCAGTCAATTCCAGCGGAACGCACCTTTACGCCGTGAATGAGATGGACGTCTTCGACGGCGCTATGACCGGAGCTGTCAGCGCCTTTGACATTGACCGAACAAGCGGCAAGCTCAAGCTGCTACAGCAGGTTTCGTCAGCCGGAGCCGGGCCCGCTCACCTGTCTCTCGACCGCACAGGCCGATATCTTCTGGTAGCCAACTATGACGGGGGCAACATTGCGGTCTTCGCCATCGACAAAGACGGCCGTGTCGGCAAGCGTACCGCTTTCGTGCAAGACGCCGGATCGAGCGCCAACAAAGACCGCCAGGCTACGCCTCACGCCCACGAAATCATGGCCAGCAACGATGATCACCTGGTGATGTTCGCCGACCTCGGCACCGACAAGTTGATGGTGTACCGCTTCGACTCGAACAATGGTTCACTGACGCCGAACAATCCGGCATTTGTGAAGGTGAGCCCGGGTTCCGGACCGCGACACTTTGCGATTGCGCCTTCGGGAAGGTTTCTCTATCTGGTGAATGAACTCGCCTCCACGGCAGTGGTCTTTTCATTCGACCCATCTTCGGGGAAACTACGCCAATTGCAGTCAATCTCGACACTACCGGAAGGCTTCAAGGGCGAGAACACCACGGCTGAGATCCAGGTCGACGCCGCGGGCAAGACTCTATACGTTTCCAATCGCGGGGACGACAGTATTGCCGTGTTTGCCATCGACGGGCACGACGGGAAGTTGAGTTTCACGGAGCGCGTGCCGACGGGGGGCAAGGAACCCCGGCACTTCACGCTTGATCCCACGGGCAAATGGCTTTTCGCGGCGAACCAGAACTCCGACTCGATCAACGTATTCGCGGTGGATGGGGCCAGCGGCCGCCTGACAGCGACTTCGCAAACCATCCATGTGCCTGCGCCGGTGTGCGTAGTGTCGGTGCCGCTCAAATAGGAAGATTTGGGCTACAAACGACGGCGCCGCCAGCCTCCCGGAATTTCACTCTCGGAAACCAGTGGCGCCGTTAGAGCGAATCAGCTTATTGCATGTCCCAGACGGAATTTGTGCCGCCGGCTGAAGGCGGCTCTGGAGACTGAGGAAAGTCGCGTGGACGCTAAGCTAAAGCTCAGCTCTACCCAAAAGCTCGGCTGACACACTAATTGCGGATCTGGCCCAGCCACCTGGCTTGCGAGTTTACGTCCGAAACCTACTTCAGGACCGCACTCTTGGACTCGATCACTCCCATCAGTTCATTCCAGGAATTGACGAACGACTTGGCCCCGTCCACTTGCAGCTGCTCGCCCAAAGCATCGAGGTCAACGCCGGCCTTGGTAAACTCCTGCAGCACCTGCTCGCAGTTGCCGCCATCCGGAGGCATCACGCCGTCGACCACACCGTGATCGGCGAAAGCCTTCAGCGTACCTTCCGGCATGGTATTCACTGTGTCGGGCGCCGCCAGCGCCTTGATGTACAGGATGTCGGAAGCCTTGGGGTCTTTTGTTCCGGTGCTGGCCAGCAGCAGCCGTTGCGGGATGTATCCGGCCTTCACGATGCTCTGCCAACGCGGCGACGCCAGCAGGTCGCGATAGGCTTTGTAGGTACGCTGGGCAATCGCGATGCCCAGCTTGTCGCGCAGGTTCTCGGGCACCTTGGGATTGGCGGCCACGTCCCAGCGGCTGATGAACACCGAGGCGACCGAGCCAACATTGGCCGGTAATCCGGCGGCGATGCGCCGCTCAACGCCCTTCAGATAGGCTCCCGCGGCAGCAACGTAGTGCTCGCGCGAAAACAGCAGCGTGACGTTCACCGAGACACCGGCAAAGATCGCTTCTTCGATCGCCGGAAGTCCTTCAGGTGTTCCCGGAATCTTGATGAACAGGTTGGGACGGGCCGCACGCGCGCTCAGGTCCTTGGCGGCCGCCAGCGTGGTGGCTGTGTCGTAGGCCAGCAGCGGAGAAACTTCCAGCGAGACCCAGCCGTCGCCTCCCTTGGTCTGATCGTGGGTAGGCCGGAACAGGTCTGCGGCACGAGTTAAGTCATCCAGCGCCAGCTCGAAGAACAGCGCTTCGCCGGAGAGTCCCCTGCCCAGCGCATCGTGGATCGCCGGATCGTACGACTCGCTTTTCTTGATGGCTTGGTCAAAAATCGTCGGGTTCGAGGTCAATCCCGTCACCGACCATTCGTCGATGTAACGCTTCAGGGTGCCGTTGTCCAAAATGTCGCGTGTGATGTTATCAAGCCAAAGACTCTGCCCCAAGTCGTGGAGCTGGCGGGTCGGATTCATTGTGCCTCCTCGTTCGTGACATGCGCATGCGCGGCTGCCCAGCATTCCGACGGCCTGCACAACCGGCGCTACACCGTAATTCATGATCCCACAGAAAGCTGCACCAAACACTGTATCGGATGCCCTGATTGTGGAGAAAGTTACGGCTGGAGAATTCACCAAGTCGTAATGTCGTTCGGCGCCGGCTATCCACAGCGGTTCAGGCCCGGGCAAAACGCGCAATCGAAACGGCGGTTACGTCCGATATCCTCCTTGTACAATCAGGCCTTAACCATGCTTGAGAACCTCAATCTCAAGAAGAAGCTCTCGCGCGAAGAATTCAAGCAGGTGCTGCCCGGCCTGCAGACGCGTCTATACGACCTGGAAAAGGCCTGCTGGGACAACGGCGTGCCCTCCATTGTGGTGTTTGAAGGCTGGGACGCGTCGGGCAAAGGCACGACCATTGCCGCCCTGACCCAGAGGCTTGACCCGCGCGGCTTCAAGCTCTATCCCATCACGGGTCCGCGGACGTACGAACAGCAGCGCCCGTGGCTCTGGCGCTTCTGGCTAAAGGTCCCCAATCGCGGCGAAATGGTGATATTCGACCACAGTTGGTATGGCCGGGTCCTGGAAGAGCGCGTGGAGCAAACCATCCCGCAGAAGACCTGGAGGCAGGCCTACCGCGACATCGCGGAATTCGAGCGCATGCTGGCCGACGACGGCACCGCCATCCTGAAGTTTTTCCTGCACATCGGGCGCAAAGAGCAAAGGAAGCGCTTCGAGATCATCCAGTCGAATCCGCTGGAGGCGTGGCGCGTCACCCCGGAAGACTGGGCCCGCCACAAGCGGTATGACGAGTATCTGGAAGCCCACGAGGAGATGCTGGAGTTGACGGACTCGGAATACGCGCCTTGGACCATCGTGGAGGCCACCTCCAAGTGGCACACTCGTCGCCGGGTTTTTGAGACCATCATTGCCACGCTGGAGAAGCGCCTCGGCGACAAGGCGCCGGTCCACGAAGCCTCCCCGACCGAGCTCTCGAAAGACGCCCAGCTTCGCGAAGCCATGGAATCCCTGAATGGAGAGAGGGCCTGATGCTGGAGACGATTGACCTCACTCGCAAGCTGGACCGCGCTGCCTACGTGCGCGAAGTTTCGCGGCGGCAGATCCAGTTGCGGGAACTCGGCTACCAGGTTTACCTGCAGAAGCGCCCAGTTATCATCGTCTTCGAGGGATGGGACGCGGCCGGCAAGGGCGGAGCCATCAAGCGCATTACCGAGAAACTCGATCCTCGCGGCTATGTCGTTTATCCCATCTCGGCTCCACATGGTGAGGACAAGACCCGCCATTATTTGTATCGCTTCTGGCGGCGACTCCCCGAGAACGGGCAGATCGCGGTATTCGACCGTTCGTGGTACGGCAGAGTCCTGGTGGAGCGGGTGGAAGGGTTCGCCGCCGAGAACGAATGGAAACGCGCCTACAAGGAAATCAACTCGTTCGAGCGGCAGTTGCGCGACTTCGGCACCATCGTCGCCAAGTTCTGGGTCCACATCTCGCGCGAAGAGCAGCTTCGCCGTTTCGAGGAGCGCCAGGCCATCGGGTACAAGGCATGGAAACTCACCGACGAGGATTGGCGGAACCGCCAGAAATGGGAGTCCTACGAAGAGGCTGTGGAAGAGATGCTGGTGAAAACCAGCACCACCGGGTCGCCCTGGAGCCTCATCGAAGGCAATGACAAGTACTGGGCACGCACCCGAGTGCTGGCCAAACTGGTGAAGATTCTGTCAACCGAATTGCAGTACGAGCCTTTCGACCCGCTGGGCGGAAAACCCAGCGGCAAGAAATCGAAACCGGCCAAGTCGCAACAGTCCGCCACAAAAAAAATGCGGCCATAGCGGCCGCACCTTACTTCAGACTGCAACTCAACGAA
Organism: uncultured Acidobacteriaceae bacterium; assembly: GCA_963751155.1. Taxonomy (GTDB): domain Bacteria; phylum Acidobacteriota; class Terriglobia; order Terriglobales; family Acidobacteriaceae; genus DASRAA01. Next base: position 34,717 of record CAVVTL010000016.1, read on the forward strand.
TCAATCCATCTCGCGCATCGCCGTAGTCGTCGATGTTTTGGGACCGCCGCCCTGATGCTGCTTCTGCCAATCGGCTTCCGTCAACACCGCGATGGGCGGCTGCTTCTGCTTCTCCAGCCCGGCGTTGATGCCGGGCAACTGGCTAGACGTGAGTTTCTGGAATTTCTGTACCACGTCGTCCAGCTCACGGCCCAGCACCTCCGTACGCGCCACTTGATCGGCCGTCGGACGGCCTTCGTAGGAGCTCACGTTGCCGTACACTGTCGCGACGTATTCGCGCAGCCGCTCTTCTCCGGTGATTGCGCCGCCTTCCTTGGTGGCGACGATTTCCGACCGCAGTCTGTCCGCTGACGCCGCCAGGTCCGCCAGTTGCTTATGCAGCGGACTGCTCGCCGGAACTTTCGCCGCACGCTGGTTCGCCCCATCGCGAACGCCCACGATGGCATCCACCGCCCAGCTCATGTGACCCAACATCGACGACAGCTTCGTCGTCAGGTCAAACTGCGCCTTGCGGTCCTCATACGTGTACTTGGCCCGCGGATCGGTGACGACTTCGAGTTTGGTGGTGTACGTCTGGTCGCCCTTGGTCATCTTCACCGTGTAGTTGCCCGGCAATACCAGAGGCCCGCGCGCGGCACCGAACGCAGCCGATGCGGCCGGCGGCACGATTGGAGGGTCCAAGTGCATTGGCCACATGGCCCGGTTGAGCCCGCGATGCTTGCTGCCGCTCAGCGTGTCGATTAACTTGCCCTGCGGGTCGAAGATTTCGATCTTTAAGTCGCCGTAGATGTGCCGGCTCTTCTGGTAGTAGGTGATCATCGCTTCCGTCGGCCGCGAAGGCCCGACGAAGAACTCATCTCCCTCCGCCCATCCGCCTTCGGCTTCGATGTATTCCACCGCCGGACGCGCGGTGACGAACGCCGCTGTCTGCGGCATCAACTCAGGCGTCAGCTGCACGCAGCGGAGAAATGTCGTCGATGATCCAAATACCCCGTCCGTGGGTCGCCAGCACAAGATCCGAGGCGCGGGCCTGCACCACGATGTCGCGCACGGCCACGTCGGGAAAATCGCTGCCTTTGTACTGTGCCCAGCGCTCGCCGCCATCCACCGAGATCCAAAGCCCGAACTCCGTGCCGAGGAACAGCACGTTCGGCTTTACGGTGTCTTCCTTGATGACGTGCGCATATCCGCGCACTCCGCTTTCCTTCACCGGCAAAGCCTTCCAGGTCTTGCCATAGTCGGTCGTCTTGTACAGGTAGGGCGTCAGGTCACCATAAGTGTGGCGGTCGAAGGTGGCGTAGGCCGTAGCAGGGTCGAAGCGGCTGGCTTCCACGGTCGAGACCCACGAGTTCTTGGGCACGCCCACGGCGCTGGTCACGTTGTTCCACGTCTTGGCGCCGTCTTGCGTTACCTGCACGTTACCGTCGTCGGTGCCGACCCAGATGACCTGCCCGCTCTTGGGCGACTCGCTGATGGAGTAGATCGACGTGTGCATTTCAGCTGCGGAGTTGTCCACGGTGATGCCGCCCGACTCCTCCTGCTTCTGTTTTTCCGGGTCGTTGGTCGTCAGGTCCGGCGAAATTCTCTGCCACGATTGCCCGTGATCGCGCGAGCGGAACAGGAACTGCGCCCCGATGTAGATGGTGCCCTTTTCATTCGGGCTCATGTGGATCGGCGTGTTCCAGTTGAAGCGCAGCTTCTTTTCGCCGTATTCAGCATACGGGATGATCGACCGGTGCTCGTGCGAATAGCGATTGACGCGGCCAATCTCGCCACCCTGAGCCTCGGCGTAGATATAGTTCGGGTCCGACGGATCCTCGAACATCCAGAAGCCGTCGCCGCCGTACATGTTTTCCCAGCGCGAGTACGACACGCCACCGGGATAGGATGAATCGCCCACCCACGCGGCGTTGTCCTGCAGACCACCGTACACGCGATAAGGATCAGCGTCATCCACGCTCACGTGGTAGAACTGCGACACCGGCAGGTTCACCTGGTGCGACCAGCGAGTGCCGCCGTCCTGGCTGCGCCACAAACCGCCGTCATCGCCGGCATAGACAATGTTCGAATTCGCCGGATTAATCCAAACTGCGTGGAAATCACCGTGCGCACCTCCCGATACCGGGCTGAAGCTCTTGCCGCCGTTGACGCTCATCAGCAGCAGCAGGTCGGGCTTGAACAGCTTTTCCGGATCGTTGGGATCGACAATGATGTTGGCGAAGTAAAACGGCCGCCACACCATGTACTGGCTGGCGTCGAGCTTGGTCCACGTCGCGCCCGCGTCGTTGGAGCGGTATAGTGCGCTGGCCTTCGACTCGATCATGGCATAAACGATCTTTGGGTTCGACGGGGCCACCGCAATTGCGATTCGGCCATACGGCTTAGCGGGCATACCCTTGCTATTGGCGTCGGTGATTTCGGTCCAGTGGTCGCCGCCATCGGTGGACTTGAAGAGGCCGCTGCCTTCGCCACCGGAGCGGAAGGTCCAGCCCTGACGCCGGAAATCCCACATGGTGGCATAAATCGTCTTGGGCTCCAACGGGCTCATGCTCATCATCGCGCAACCGGTGGAGCCGTTCTTGCCGGCCAGCACCTTGTTCCACGACTTGCCGCCGTCGGTGGTCTTGTACACTCCGCGCTCGTTGTTGTCGTTCCACAGGTGGCCGGTGGCGCAGGCATACACGGTGTTACCGTCTTTGGGATCCACCAGGATCCGCGCGATGTGCTCGGAATCCTTCAGCCCCATGTTGTTCCAGTTCTCGCCGCTGTCGGTGGATTTATAGATACCGTCGCCCACGGAAACACTGTTGCGCACCCACGATTCGCCAGTACCGACCCACACGGTCTTCGAGTTCGTGGGATCGATCGTCACCGCGCCGATGGACTGCACGTCTACCTTGTCGAAGACCGACTTAAAGGTCGTGCCGCCGTTCACCGACTTCCACACTCCGCCGCTGGCCGCGCCGGCAAACACTGTGAGTCGTCCCTGATCGTTCACCGCATCTACCGCCGCAACACGGCCGCTCATCACCGCCGAGCCGATGTTGCGGGCTGGAAGGCCGGAGATCGTCGCCGAGTCAAACTTCACCGGTTGCTGCGCCCTGGCGCTAATTGCAAAAGCAACCATCGTTAGGATTAGGCCGGATTTAATCGCGCTGAGGCCTTTGTTGCTCACACATCGTGTAGCCATATTCTTTCCCTTCGTAACTCAAGGTTGGTACGGAAGACCGGGCCTTGGGAGACTCTTGCAGCGCCTTACTTCTTGGCTGCCGGCATCTTGAAATACGAATCCTCGATAGGCGTGTTCACTTCGATGGATTCGATGGTGTAACGCGCCAGATCGCCGCCGCCCTTTTGGCCCATTTCCATGGAGAACGGGTAGTACACCCCAGCGACCTGCTTGTAGGATCCCAGCAACTGTTCGCTTTCACGCACCGAGCCGCGAATGTACTCCTGCTTTTCCTTCTTGATTTCCAGGAACGTGTCAGGGTCCAGATAGTAGTAAACAATGTCGCCGTTCTTCAGCGTGACCTTCAGCTTGTAGGCGTCGTCACCATCCACCAGGTCGTGGCCCAGATACTCCACCTTGTTGCCCTTGGCCTGGTAGTCCACCAGCGGGCCATCGATGTCCGCCTCATCGAGCAGGTCGCGGGTATCGTCTTCGCCCATCAGTTCAGCGTCCCGGCGTCCCTGGAAAGGCGAAATCTGCCAACCCACGTTTCCGTCGTACGACTGGATCTGCGTCATGCCCTGCACGGTGAATTCCTGGCGCAACATGTCGGGCCGCTTCTGCTCCTGACTGACGTCGACATTGATGCCGAAGTAAGCCTTCCCTGTCATTTTCAGGGTATTGACGGCCTTGATCTTGTCCACGCCGCCTTTGGCCTGAAGGTTCTTGGCTACCAGTTCCTCCGCCGTTTGGGCCGATGCAGCCGTGACCATGCACAGCAGCCCCACGACCACGATCCGGGTCATGCGCATACAGTTCGCTCCTTGTGGTGTTTCGTGTTCCGATGTCAGATAAGTGCGATACGACAGTCCCAAACGTACTCGACCGGTCCCCAACCACCGTCCTGAAACCTTCGAGTAGTCTATACGTAATTCCGCGGCAGAGAGTTCCGGGCGAGTTGACGCTAATCCGTTGTCGGCGCACACGTCTGATCCCGCCTGGAACGCCCCATCAACCCATAGACGGACAGGTGAGAAAAGGGTCACCGCCGGCCCGGGCAGGCCGGGCGCGAGCGCGCCTGTAGCTGATTGATTCAAGGGCGGTTAATCCAAAGAAAGATGCGGCGGTGCGAAGCCGCCCCGCCAGACGACGCACAGCTCCGTTTACGCCGACTTCATCCCAGCCTTTTTTAGGATCGTCATCATGGGGCACCAGTTGGTGAATGCCGACTGAAACAGGTTTAGGCCGACAAACGCGGTGAAGAAGTACCAATAAGGATGGACATAGTACCCAAGAGCCAGCGAGAGCAGTACAAACACTCCCGCAATCATTCGCACTGCACGTTCTACCGTCATGGATGCACCTCCGAGAGTTCCGGCGCGCACTCAAGTGTCGGCGCCGGGGGTTGTTTGCGTTTTTCCACCATGTAATACAGCACGGGCACTGTCATACGGGACAAGAACGTGGAAGCGACTTCTCCCGCCATCAGCGACAGGGCCAGTCCCTGGAAGATCGGGTCGAACAATATCACGCTGGCACCAACCACGACAGCCGCCGCGGTCAGCAGCATGGGGCGGAAGCGCACCGCGCCCGCATCCACCACTGCCTGTTCGAGCGGCTCGCCGTGGGCACGGCGAAGCTCAATAAAGTCCACCAGGATGATCGAGTTGCGCACGATGATGCCCGCGCCGGCGATGAATCCGATCATCGACGTGGCCGTAAAGAATGCGCCCATCAGCATGTGCGCGGGCAAAATTCCGACGAGCGTAAGTGGGATAGGCGCCATAATGACCAGCGGCGTCACGAACGAGCGGAACCATCCCACCACCAGGATGTAGATCAGCACCAGCACGGCCGCGAACGCCAGTCCCAGGTCGCGAAAGACCTCGATCGTGATGTGCCACTCGCCGTCCCACTTCATCGTCAGGCGGTCGGTTTCGGTGGGCATCTCCGCGTTGTAGCGCTTAATGCCGTAGCCCTGCGGCGTCTTGATCTTGTCGATGGCCTCGTTCATTTTCATGATGGCGTACACCGGACTCTCGACCTCGCCCGCCACGTCGCCCAGCACGTACACCACCGGCCGCATGTTCTTGCCGTAGCGGCTCACGTCAATGGTTTCTTGTTTGACGTCCGACACCTCGGCGATCGATACCTGGCCGCCGCCCGCCGTCGGCAGCCGCATCGAAGTCAGCGACTCGATCGCCGAACGCCCCGGCCGATCGAGCTGAACGCGGATGGGCACGTCCTCGCGCGATTTCGGATCGTGCAGCAGTCCAGCAGTCGCGCCGTTCAGTCCCATCTGCACGGTCTGGGTCACGGCGGCCGCCGACACGCCGTTCAGAGCGGCTTTGTCCAGATCGACCACCACGTCATACTTGGTCTGCGGATCTTCCACGTACCAGTCAACATCCACCACGCCGGGCGTGGTCTCGAATACCTTCTTGATCTGCTTGGCCAGTTCCATCTGCTGCTGATAATCGGGCCCGTACACTTCGGCCACCAGTGTCTCCAGCACCGGAGGCCCGGGAGGGACCTCTGCGACCTTCAGCCGCGCGCCATATTTGTTTCCGATTGCCACCAGCCCCGGCCGAAGGCGCTTGGCGATCTCGTGGCTCTGCGTGCTGCGCTCGTGCCGGTTCAGCAGGTTCACCTGAATGTCAGCTTGATTGGCTCCGCGCCGTAGGAAGTAATGCCGCACCAGTCCGTTGAAGTTGTACGGCCCCGACGTGCCCGAATAAATCTGGTAGTTCGTAACTTCGGGCTGCTTGCCCAGATATTGCCCCAACTCCTGCGCCACCCGCGTGGTCTGCTCCAGCGGGGTGCCGTTGGGCATGTCGACAATTACCTGGAACTCGCTCTTGTTGTCGAACGGCAGCATCTTCACCTTCACCAGCTTGAACGCAACCAGCGAACACGCCAGCAACAACATGACCAAGACGCTGCCGAGAAATATCCAGCGTCGCGACACACTTTCCAGCAGGGGGTTCATCACCTTGCGATAGAGTTTGGTCGTCCAGCCTTCTTTCTCGTGCTCCTCGCCCGCGCGGTCGGCGTAGTGGTGCAGTAACCGCATAGCCGACCACGGGGACACCACGAACGCGACGACCAGCGAAAACAGCATCGCCGCCGACGCTCCCACCGGAATCGGCCGCATGTAGGGTCCCATCAGCCCGCGCACAAACGCCATCGGCAAAATCGCCGCGATCACGGTAAAGGTCGCCAGAATCGTCGGGTTGCCGACCTCGTCGACTGCCTCGATTGCGATGGCGCTCAGGTTGCGCCCGCAGTTCGACGGCATGCGGAAATGGCGAACGATGTTCTCGACCACGACAATTGCATCGTCTACCAATATGCCAATGGAAAAAATCAGCGCAAACAGCGTCACCCGGTTCAGCGTGTAGCCGAACAAGTAAAAGATGAATAGCGTGAGGGCCAGCGTCACCGGAATCGCGATCAGCACCACGCCCGACTCGCGCCATCCCAGCGCCAACGCAATCAGCAGCGTCACCGAGAGGGTCGCGATCATCAGGTGCTTGAGCAGTTCGTCAGACTTGTCTTTTGCGGTCTCGCCATAGTTGCGTGTGATCGAAACATTCAGATCGGCGGGGAGCAGGTATCCGCGCATCGACTCGATCTTTGCCTCCGCCGCACGCGTAATGTCCGTCGCATTTGTCCCCTTGCGTTTGGCGAGCGTCAGCGTTACCGCCGGATAATCTGCGCTGACGCCGCTTTTCGCGGCCGCGCCGTTGGCGTAGAGTACGTAATTCTCCGGCTCCGACGGCCCGTCCGTAATGGACGCGGCTACGTTGCGCAGATACACCGGATGGCCGGCGTGAACACCCACCACAATCTGTTGCAAGTCCGCCGCGGTTCCGAGGAAGCGTCCGGCTTCCACCGCGAACTCCTGGTTGTCGCGCGAAAAACTGCCGGAGTCGCTACGGGAATTCGCCTGCTGCAACTGGGCGACCACCGCGCCCGGCGTCATGCCATAAGACGCCAGCTTCGCCGTGTCGAGAGTAACCCGCACCTGCCGTGGCAACCCGCCGATGATTTTCGTCTCCGAAACGTCATCGATCTGCTTGAGCTGGTTATTCAGTTCGCCTGCGATTTGCCGCAACTGGTAACTGTCGTAGTTCTTGCCCCAGAGAGTCACGGCGAAGATCGGCACGTCGTCGATCGAACGAACTTTGATGAGCGGCGGAGACACGCCGGCGGGGACCCGATCGGCGTTCGAGTACAGCTTGTTGTAGGTCTTTATGATGGCGTCTTCTTCTTTGGTCCCTACATAGAAGCGCACCACCAGCATCGAAACCCCGGGACGCGAGATCGAATAGACGTACTCCACGCCCGGCACTTCGCGCAGCAACCGCTCCATCGGGATGCTGGCGCGCTGCTCCACTTCGGCGGCGGACGCGCCCGGCATCTGCACGAACACGTCGAGCATCGGCACTACGATCTGCGGCTCTTCCTCGCGTGGCGTGCGCAGGATGGCGAACGTTCCCAGCAGAAGCGAGAACACGATAAACAGCGGCGTCAGCTTGGAGTTGATGAACTGCCCGGCGAGGGCGCCGGCAATTCGCATTGGGGTCTTCGGCTCGCTCATCACTGGGCCTCAACCTGCTTGCCGCTCAATTCGCGATCATCCGGCTGGGTCACGATGCGGTCGCCACTCTGCAGTCCCGAGAGCACTTCCACCTGATCGCCCGACGCCGCGCCCAGCGTGACGTACCGTAGGCTCGCCAACTGGTCGCCGCCAATGACGTATACCGCCTGCAACTGCCCGCGACTCAGCACCGCGGACTTGGGAATCGCGATGGCCTGGCGCTCGCCGCGTGGGAAGCTCGCCCGGCCGAACAGCCCGGAGCGCATCTGTGGGCTCGGTGGCAAATCAATCTTCACCGTGAATGTCCGGCTGGAAGGATCGGCCGTGGGAACGATCTGCGTCACCTTGCCGGCGATGGGCTGATCGCCCAGGGAATCGATGACCACCGGAACGGTCTCGCCCAGCTTTACCGCGCCGATTTTGCTTTCATCGACCTGCGCTTCCAGGCGGAAGCGGCTAGGGTCCTCCACTACCAGCAGCGGCACGCCCGGCGCAGCCATCGAACCCGGTTCCGCAAGCTTGGAAATCACGACACCATCGAATGGCGCCCGAATTTTCGTGAAGCTCATCGCCGTGCCCGCCTGCGAGACTCCCGCTTCTGCCTGCGTGCGGCCCGCGTGCGCCGCATCGCGACGCGCCTGCGCTGCCGCCAGCCGCGTCTTGACTTCGTCATATTCCTGCGGGCTGACCGACTTCTTGTCGTAGAGCATCTGGTAGCGCTTCATGGTCGAATCGGCCAGCGCGTAGTCAGCATCCGCTGCCGCAATCGACTCCTGAGAAGCCTGCAAACCCGCTTTGGCGCCGCTGTAGGCCGCCTGTTGCTGCGCCTCGTCGATCGATACCAGAACTTCACCGCGGCGAACGTGATCGCCTTCGTGAACGTTGACCCGCGTGATGGTGCCCATGACCTGGCTGGCCAGTTGCGCCGACAGCGCCGCCTGAACCGTGCCCGTCGCCTCGACCGCATCCGGCACGGTGGCCTTCTGCACTTGCATGGTAGCGACACCGTGAATTTTTTCCGGCGCAGGCTGCACCGCCGGTTTCGATTCGCTGCAGCCCGCCAGTGAAATCAGCGCTAGCGCGGCCACCGTCAGAGTCAGAATGATCTTCGTAAGAAAATTGCTACCCATCATTGCGTCACCGCCGGGGAATCCAGGGTCAACGTGCCGGTAGCGAGTTCCATTCCAGCGTAGCTGGAGTTCATGCGATACACCGCCTGCCAGTAATCGGCCTTGGCGCGATGCGCCGCTTCTTCCACCCGCAACATGTCGGTCACCGTGCTCAGCCCGCCTTCATATCGATTTTGATTGATGCGCAAACTTTCGTCGGCTTGTGCGATTGTGCCGCGCGCCACCTTGACCTGCTGCTGCGCGGCGTCGAACTGGTAGTATGCGCTGCGCACCTCCAGCCGCACCGCGTCCTGGAAGCCGGCATAGCCCGCTGCCGCCCGCTCCTGCATGGCCTTCTCGCGGGCCAAAGCCGCGCGCTTGCTGCCACCGGCGAACAGGTCGAATTGCACTTCGGCGCCAGCGACCCAGTTGTTCGCGCCGGTCCATCCCACGCTGTGGGAGTCCTCTTCCCACGACCCGAACGCATTCACGCGTGGTCCAAACGCCGCCTTGGCCATCGAAACGCTCTTGTCCTGGGCAGTGCGCTCCCACCCCGAGCGTTTCAGGTCGGGACGTTTCTCCAGAGCCGTCTTCTCCAACTGGTTGACGTCAGCCGGGGGCAGCGCCCGGTCTTCCAGGGCTTCGGTGGGCTGGTATTGGGCATCGGCTGCGGCTCCCATCGCGAGCGCCAACCGGGTCCGCGCCAGCGCCAACTGGTTGCGACGCTCGATCAGCTCCTGCTCCCGCGTCGAATGCTGCACCTGCGCGCTCAGCAGGTCTGAGTCCACTGCCATGCCGCTCTCGACCCGAGCCCGGCTTTGCTGCTCGATGGCCTCGACCGTCTTCACCGCGTCCTCGGCGACCTGCACTTGTCTTTGCGCCAGAAGAACGCCGTAATACGCCTGAACCGTCTGATACACCAGTTCCTGGTCGGTGCGATTGAGCTGCTCGTTCGCCGCAAAATTCATGTACTTGGCGCGGTCCAGCGCCTTCCAGCTCTGCGTGCTGTCGAACAGGTTCCATTGTCCGGAAAAGCGGCTGGCGTAGTTGCCAATTGGCGTCGGACGGTTCAACTCGTTCAGCGCGAAATCCGCCGCCGTGAACTCTTGCTGCCGCAGCTTGGTGCCGAACACAAACACCGGATCGTTGCCCATAGTGAAGTTCTCGGCAAACATGATGCGTGGGAGCATCGGCGCTCGCGCCTCGCGGACACCGGCTGAAGCCGCCTTGGTGTCGGCCAGAGCCGCTTTGTGCATGGGATTGTTGGCCAGCGTCAACTTCAACGCTTCGGGTAGGGTGAGCGGCACGGGGTCTTCCGCCGACGCGCTCATCGCCAGCGCAAGAAACATTGCCAAAATCCAGGTTTGTTTTCGTAGTCCGGCCATCTTGTCGTGGTCCTCAGGCGCCAATTGTAGCCGTCTGCATGGCCGGAACAATTTCGTACGTGGTTTCGATCTCCGCGCTAAGCTGCAGCATGGCGCTCACCGAGCAGTACTTCGATTCCGACAGATGAATCGCGTCCTGCAGCGCGTTTTCGGCGACGTCCACACCGGTCACGATGTGGCGCACGCGAATCTTGGTAAAGACATTCGGCGGTTCCTGGCGCTGATCGGCTTCGACCCGGACCTCGTAGCCGGTCACTTCCTGCCGCTTCTTGCGCAAGATGCCGATCACGTCGAACGCTGTACAGCCAGCCAGCCCGATGACGAGCAATTCGATAGGTTTGGGGCCGGTGTTTCCCGCCGCGTCGTCGAGGAGGAAGTGGTGCCCGCGATTGTCGCTGGCGACGAATTGCTTATGAGTGCTATCCGGTTGAGTCAAAGTAACAGTACCCGAGATCATGTTTTTCTCCGTGTTTCGGCGGGAATGTCGTGCATCCTCGCCGCCCTCTGTGGGGTCACACGGATAAATGCAGGCAGGGGGTAAGGTGTTACAGGAAAACGAGCGTATTACGAAATCTAATTCCCGATCTGGTACTGCCTGCAAGTAGTGACGAACAAAACGACTTACGCGTTCACTCTCGGCATGGCGGCAACCGCCGCCTGATACTTTTCGACCAGGTCCTTGCGCAATTCTGCGGCGCGGGTGATGTCGCACACCGGCTCGTAAGTGCGGCACTGGTTTACCGCAGACTGCAAGCTGTCGAGGAAGGCGACGCAGGGCTTGCAGTCACTCAGGTGTTTTTCCATTTCGCGGCGGTGGGCGTCGATCACCAGACCGTCGAGATAGTCGGACAGCTCGGCGAACATCTTGCGGCAGCGCTGGGAACGGGCGGGCGGCTCCTCCTCCACCGACGCATGAATTCGCTTGATACGGAGGCGGTCGCCTTCCGCGAGCCGCTCAAGATGCTGGCGCAGCATGAGGCGAGCGCGATGCAACCGCACTCGCACCGTGCCTTCACGCACGCCGGTGACACGCGCCACCTCGGAGGTGTTCAACCCCTCCATGTCATGCAGCACCAGTGTCATGCGGTACAGGGGAGGTACTTTTTGCACGGCATCACGCACTCGCTGGTCACGCTCGCCACGTAACAGGGACTGTTCCGGATCAGGCTGCTCGACATTCATGAGGTGCTCAAGATCGCGTGGGCTGGGCATCAGATCGTCGAGAGAGACATGCTTATTGGCGGCGTTCTTGGCGCCGCGCCGGTTCATCAGGCAGCGGTTGCGCGCCACCTTGTACAGCCACACTGACAGCGCTTCGGGGCTTTCAAACTTGGGCAGATAGGGCAGCGCTTTGAACAACACATCCTGCATGGTGTCCTCGGCATCCTCGGGATGCCCGCACACTTTCATGCTGAACGAGTAGATGGTGTTCTGCAGCAAACCGAGCGCCTCGTCGACGGCCTCGGGACGGTCCTCGTGGATCAGTTCCAGCGCATGCTGCAGCTTGGGTGACATGGCTATAGGTTATCTGATGCGCTGCCTGCGGCCAATGTGCGCGGAGGGGCCATTTCTCGAACGCCCCGCTGTCGCGGCGGAACGTCAAATTACCGCAGCATTGTGACCTTTCTCACTGAATCGGCGTACGAATCGTGGAATCGTAGTAGCGTCCGTTACTGCGCGAGCCTGGCATGGAGCCCGGCGGCGTGGGCGGGCGCTCCCGGGTCGACTGGACTGGCAACCAGCCTATTCAACAGGCGCGCAGTCTGAGGACCTCCGGCAGAGGGGAAACCATGTCATCATCCGACCGCACCCATCCGCTTTCGTGGGGCGACACATTCTTCCTATATCTGGAACGCGACGGCCAACCCATCAACATCGCCTCTTGCTGCGAGTTCGAGGGCAAGATCACGAAGCAGGCCTGCGCCAAATTTGTGGAATCGAAGCTTGTCCTGATTCCCCGGTACAAGCAGCGGGCGGTGTTTCCTGCGTTCAACCTGGGATTGCCGCAATGGGAACCGGACCCGGAATTCGACATCATGAACCACGTGCACGAAGTGGTGGTGAAACAGGGGACCGATAGTGACCTGAAAGCCGAGACTGCGAGAGTGATCAGCTCGACTCTGGATCGAAATCATCCACTGTGGGACGTCACGCTGGTCCGCGGACTGAAGGGCAACCGCACGGGCTTCATCGTCCGTATCCATCACTGCATGGCCGACGGCGTGTCGGGTGTCGGCATCATGCATGCACTGCTGGATGCCAGTCCGACGCCGGCGAAGCTGCCTCGCCGCAAGCCGCTACCCGCGCAGGCACGACCAACCGACTCGCTGGCCATGATGCTTGACGGAATGCTGAAGTCGTACCAGTCGTTCATGCAGGGCGCTCTGACCGCGCAGAACGAAGTAATTAACATCGCGCAAGAGGTGCTGGCCAGTGCGCAGCAGGGCCATACGGAGGAAATCGTCGAGCTCGTACCCGAGCTTGTGACCCCGTCGGAGCGGTTGCCGTTCAACAAGATTTGCCACGGACCGCAGCATATCGCATGGGGCGAGCTTCCCATGGATGAGATCAAGGCCATTCGAGAGCGCTGCGGCGGCACGATGAACGATGTGGTGCTGACGGTGATTACATCCACCGTGCGACGCTATGCCAAGCACCACGGAGTACAGCTGAGCGGGCGGAACCTGCGCCTGGTAATCCCCGTCAATATCCGCGGCGAAGGAGATGCCACCGAGCTCGGCAACCGCATCACTTTCATGCCGATCAACGCTCCTCTGGATGTCAGCGACCCGCGCACCCTGCTGACGCGCATCAGCGAGCGCATCGGGTTCCTGCGCAGCGTCGGAGTGCCCGAGCTGGTGGGAATGTTCGGCATGCTGGTATCGAAGGTGCCACTCCCACTGCAGGCGAAGCTGGTACCGGTGTTAACTCAATTGCCGCTCAGCCTGGCGAACATGATCTGCACCAACGTTCCCGGCCCGCAGGTTCCGCTTTATCTTCTGGGTCACAAGCTGCTGCGCTGCTATCCCTACGTGCCAATTGGCGGCGAGATGGGAGTAAACGTCGCAATTCTCAGCTATAACGGCGTCGCCTATGTCGGATTCGGCGGCGACATCTCGGCGGTGCCCGACATCGAGCGCTTTGAGGAGATGCTGCGGGAGAGTTTCGCCGAACTACGCGCAGCGGCGATGCAGGCTCCGACCGCGGAAACCGATGCGAAACCGGCCCGCAAAGAAGGGCGGCCGCGGCCGATTCCGGAGAACCCGGCCAAACCGAAACCGAGAATGAGAACGATTCCGGTCGCTGCGCCGCCGGCGAAGCGTAAGCGGGCGGTTCAAAAGGCGGTTCCCTTCCCGCCCAAGGCGAATACCGCAAGAATAGCGAAAGAACCGGTCGGTGCACTCGCCCAGACTGGAGATTGAGTTAAGCCGCTCCGCTTAGTGCCTGGCGGGTGGCTTTCAGGGTGTTGATGAGCGACTCGCGCGGCAGGTTCTTGATGATGGGCGCGACGAGGAAACCGAGCCCCATTGGCACGTCACGGGTGAGCGAGATGGCGCGGCACTCGACAATGACGCCGTCACTTTCCTCGATGAATCGCCAGTAGGAATACAGGCGCCACAGAAATCCGTAGCCGGTATCAGGAGGATGCACCTTTTCCCTGGGTGTACCGGCATCATCCACCTCGCAGGCGCGGGTGGTGTAGGAACGGCAAAACCACTGCTTCTCGCCGACACGCTGGTAATGCACATCGTGGTAGGTGTCCATCACGACGGTGATGATCTTTTTCTTCAGCAAGCGCAGAAAGATGGTGAAGTCGTCGCCATGGTGGCTGAGCAGCCGTGAGTCCATCACCTCGGGCTTGTAAATGTTCTTGTGGTTGTCGTAGTCCTGCACCAGGGAGAGGGTCTTCGCGATCGTGGTATTGGGTACAAGTGCCGCGCCAATCCAGTCGTGAATCAGGCCATTGGGAACGTGCACCGGCGAATCACCCGCCCATAGTCTCGCCGGAATGTCGCCCTGACGCACCCTTCGCGCGCGGTCGGGGTTCATGTCGGTCCATAGGAAAGGCGCACTGCCCTCCAAGGAAGGCTGCATGGCTGCCTCGGCGTCGCGGATGTAGTCGAGAAACGCGTCGAGCGTCTCGGGCTTGAGTTGCACGACAGTGACGGTTTCAGCCATGGCAGGGACCTTTTCGCATCGTGAACTGCGGGTATGGCGGTGTCAAGCTGCGTTCCGCACGAGGTTCATTCCCAATCCGGAACAAGGAGGCCGTGGGTCCGTTCAACGGCAACCGCCTGAGCCAGCTTGAGTTGCGCGGAGTGCGGCGTATTGCGGCGGCGACACATCCGGCAACAGCCTCTGCTGCGAAGCACAATCAAAAGATACTCCTTGACATGGGGACAGCATAATACTAAGGTTTACTTGAATGCTGCAATGCAGCAATCGAGGAGGAAATCATGAAGCAGGAATATAAATCCGAGCCAATGGCGCGGGAGTCGTCCTTCATCAATCTGCTGTCGGGCTGGGTGCAGCAGGGAGTTGAGAATTTCTTTGCGACCCAGCGCATCCTGGTAGACCTGGCGATGCGGCAGAACGGGACAGTGGTTGACGTCATGCGCGAAAAGCTCACGGCGCCGGATTTCAAGCCGGTGGCGGTGGCTAAGGAATTCGCCGGCGAAGGCCTGGCGAACTTCATCGAAGGCCAGAAGCTGCTGCTCGGGCTGGCACAGAGTGAGAGCGAGATCCTGGCGACCGGGTTGAAGGAGCGGGTTGGCGGCTATGCCGTCACTGACGCGCTCCTGAACACCATCCATCGCAGCATCGACACCTACGTTGAAATGCAGTTGGATTACCTGAAAGCCGCCGGCAAGCAGGTGCACGAGCGCCTGACAGCCGTGAAGGCAGGCGAAGAGTACGAGGGTGACACGCTGGTCGAATTGGCCCGCGGAGGCCTGGAGAACTTTGTGCTGGCGCAGAAGAAGTTCCTGCACATCGTGTCCGAGGAAACCTCGAAGATGACCGCCGGCAAGGAAACCACGGTAAGCAAGGCCAGGAAGACCGAGATGACCCATCTGGCACAGGAAGCGGCTGACACCTTCATCGAAGCGCAGAAGAAGTTGATGGACGTGGCGGCTCGCCAGATCCACGTCAGCCTGAAGGCTGCCGGAACCGCAGCGAAGATGCTGCCGACGGTCCCGTACCGCGAGATTCCGGACCTGACCCGCGAAGGATTCCGCAGCTTCGTCGAGGCGGAGAAGGCCGTGATTGAGTCGGTGACCCGGCGTCCGGAGCCGAAGAAAACAGTGAAACCCACGGCCCGCAAGCGTCCGCGGGGGGCGAAGCCGCGGGTGATTCCAGTCAACGCCTAAGAGCGGAACCAACATGAATGGGTGCTCAACCGACTGGGATCCGGTGGGTAACCCAAGCAGAGCTGGACGTTCCGCCGCAACCCCGGCGGAGCGTCCGCTCTACAAGCGAGTGCCAACAGTCACATCGAGAATGAGGATTGCGTCACAGTCGATGCGGACTCACTCTGAGTAGAATCGCCAGCGTGCCAGGGCCAGTGCGAGAAGGAACCATGCCGGAAAACACGCTCGGACTCGTAATGACGGGCGGCGGCGCCCGCGGCGCTTATCAGGCCGGCGTTCTGAAGCGCATCGGGGAGATCCGGCGCATTCAGGAAGACGGCAACCCATTTCCGATCATCGGCGGCTCATCCGCCGGCGCGGTGAATGGCTGCGGCCTGGCCGTGGGCTGCGATGAGTTCTCCATCGTAACGAAGATCCTGGCCAAGCTCTGGGCGGAACTGCGGCCCTCCGACATTTTCCGCTGCGACGTGATGGCACAGGCCCGTAACTCGGTGACCTGGATCCTCGACCTCTCCTTTGGCGCAGTGCTCGGCGGCGGCAATGCGCGTTCGTTTCTCGACGCGACCCCATTGCGGCATTTCCTGGCGACACACCTCGACACCAGCCGCATACAAGACAACATCCGGCGCGGGTATCTCTATGCCCTCGCCATCTCGGCCACCAACTACAACTCGGGCAAGAGCTACCTCTTCATCCAGGGTATGAAGGGGCACCCAATGTGGAACCGCAGCCGACGGGTCACTCTGGCAACGAAAATCACGACCGACCACGTCTGCGCCTCGGCGGCGATTCCGCTAGTGTTTCAGCCAGTTCGGCTCAAGACGGCAAAAGGCACGGCATATTTCGGCGACGGCTGCGTAAGGCTGCAACAGCCGCTGAGCCCCGTGATTCGGTTGGGCGCCGAGAGAGTGTTTGGGATAGGGGTCAGAGGCGAGAGCCTAGAGCATAACGAAGAAGCATCAGACGACGTTGAGCCGTCGTTGGCGCAAGTCATGGGAGTGCTGTTCAACGTGATGTTTCTGGACCATCTGGCCTCGGACATCGAGCACCTCGACCGCCTGAACCAACTGTTGCGCGAGGGACGCATCAGCCAGACGGGCGCGGAGTCTTGCGAAAAGATGCGTCCATTGGCCACCCTGCTGGTTACGCCCTCGGTGGACCTGTCGGAACTTGCGCGGCATCACCAAAAGGACATGCCCTACCTGATTCAGTACTTCGTGAACGGGCTGGGAAGGGACTCGGTGGCCTGCGCCGACCTGATGAGTTATCTGCTGTTCACACCGAAGTACACGCGGGCGCTTATTGACATCGGGTACAGCGATGCCAACAAACGCATCGATGAAATCGAAGACTTCATCTTCTCGCCGCCAAACGGGAACGGGGCTGCCGCGTCCAAGACCGTCGCGGTACCAGCCAAGCGTCCGACCGGTCCAGCGCATTCCAACAACTAATCAAGAATCACAGTAAGGGGTGGACAGCCGCGATGGGAGCAGCTTATTCGTGGCGCAGCGCCTCGATGGGATCGAGCCGGGCGGCCAGGCGGGCGGGTAGTGTCCCAAAGAGAATTCCAACGGAACAGGAGACCACGATTGCGATCACCGCGGCCAGCCACGGAACCGGAAGGTAGTTGTCGGTAAACAGCCGTACCGAAAACGGGATGGCCATGCCCAGCACGGTGCCGATAATGCCTCCGACAAGGGAAATCAGCACGGCCTCGGTGAGGAACTGCAACTCGATTTCCATGCGAGTGGCGCCGACGGCTTTGCGGATACCGATTTCGCGAATGCGCGTGCTCACCGTGGCCAGCATGATGTTCATGATGCCCACTCCGCCCACGATCAGCGTAATCACCGCAAACAGCAGGAGGATCATCGTAAAGGCGTTGGCGGTGTTTTCCGCGACTTGCAACACGTCGGTGAGGTTGTCTACGTTGTATTGCGACTCGGGGCGATGACGCGATTTGATGACCCGCAGGATCTCTTTGGTGCCGGCTGGCACACTCTCGGAGTTGTAAAGCGTGAAGTAAATCTGATTGATGGCTATGGTGCCGGTGAGGCGGCGGGCCACCGTGTAGGGGATGAGGATGGTATCGTCCTGGATTTCCGAGCGGCCGAAGGTCTCCATGCTCTCGCGGAAAGCCCCGATGATGGTAAAGGGGATACCGGAGATCTTGATGGCTTGCCCAAGCGCAAGGTCGGCCCCGCCATAATGGGTATCGGCGTATTTCTGGGTGATGAGGCAGACCTTGTTGAACTGGTCGGAGTCGCCGTTGTCGAAGAAGCGGCCCGCGACCACGATCATGCGGCGAACCTGCTCGTAAGAGGGGTCGACGCCGAGAATGAGGACTTCCTTCTCCTTGCCGCCGCCCGTGCTGATGCGTTCGTGGAGGTTTAGCACCGGAGTAGCCGCCTTGACCTCGGGCACCTGCTGCTGGACGGCAATCATGTCTTCGAAGGTGATGTAATCGCGCACCGAGGTGCTAGCGCCGGCATTGACCAGACCGCGGTACTCGACCCATACCAGGTTGGTTCCGATGTTCTCGATTTGAGCGAGAACGTATTGCTTGCCGGACAGCGCGATGGTGACGACCAGAATCAGCGAGCTTGTCCCGATCACCATGCCGAGAGCGGTCATGGTGGCGCGCACCTTGTCGGCGCGGAACGCGGCAAGCGCCTGCGCGAGGAACTCACTGAAGGCGATAGTGCGACCCACACCGGCGATGGTCTGGGGCATCGGCTTGGCTCCGGGTAACGCCATGGACGCTTATCCCTTTCCCAAAAACACCAGAGTGACTCCGATGCAGACCAGCGCAATGCCGGTCCAGCGGCTGAGGGAGATCCGCTCACCGAGAAAGAAGCGGCCACCCAAGGCGCCTGCCACATAGCTTAACGCCGTCACTGGCACAACGAAGCTGACTTTTTCGACCGACAAGACGGCGAGCAGCGAAAAGAAGGCCAGGGTCATCATGCCGACCCCGATCCACATCCACTTCACCCGCAGGGCCCGGCCGATGACTCTCACGACGGCCGCAGGGCGAAAATCATGCACCTCGCCAACCTGTTTCATGGCGCGAGAGACGCAAAGTTCTCCCAGAGTGCCAGCCACCACGATCAGGAAGAAGTAGATCACCTTGTACATGGCTAACGGTGCTCCGTGGTTCGGGGATGGGTTCGGCCAACGATGAACACGCCGAGGCAGATGATGGCAATGCCCGTCCACCGCAGGGGGGTAATTGATTCTCCCAGCAGCAATATGGAGAGCACTGCGACCACGCCGTAGGCCATGGAGGAAGCGGGCTGCACGAAGCTGTAATCAGCCCACGACAGCACCAGAATATTGGCGATGAAGAACGTAAGCAACGAGGCGATTCCCATCCAGATGGACGGATTGGCAAAGATGCGCCCTACTACGTGAAAGAGGTCCGAGGCCGAAGCGACTGAGGGAGCGCCAACACTTTGCATGCCCTTGCCGAGCATCACGTTACCCAGCGGGCCGGCGATGATCATGATCAAAATCATTACGAAGGTTTTGAATTGGAGCCGGCGGTGAGAGTCCATCAGGCTCCTGCACCCGCGGAGTGCGGGAAGTGAAGACAAACCATGCTTCCATGCTATAACAGCCGAGCCTGGCCAGAGGACAATCGTGGCGGTCGTCGCTATACTTAAGGTATCGCGTATAGGGCCCGTGACGTGTCGATAAGGCTCTCCGGCTCGTCATCCGCAGCAACTCTCTGATGCCGTCTTTCGAAACTACTCGACCTCGATCTTCGATTCACGCCCACGCCGACAAGGCATCGGCGGAGGCGCGCGGCGACCTGCTGGGCCGAATGATTCTCCGCCCGGACCGCAGCAACTGGAGAGTGTACGTCGTCATCATCCTGATTGCAGCAGCGGTGTATCTGGCGTGTGCGGTCTCGCCGCCTTCTCTGCAGGATGACGTGGACGCGGTGCAGGCGCAGATTGCGCGCAACATGATCACCTCCGGCGACTGGGTCACGCCCCGCTTGGATGGAGTCATCTATCTCGAGAAGCCTCCGCTGATTTACTGGCTGATCGCCATCAGCTACAAGGTTTTCGGCGTGCACGACTGGGCGGCGCGCATTCCCATGGCACTGTCGGCCATCGCACTGTGCTGGTTGACAGCAGCGTTTGGCATCTGGGCTTTCGGCAAACGGGCGGGATTTTATTCCGGGCTGTGCATGGCGACGTGTGTCGGCTTATGGCTGTTTACCCGAGTGCTGATTCCCGATGTAATGCTGACGGCGACCATCGCGCTGTCCATGTGGGCGTTGTTGCGCGTGCTCGACGACGAGGAGGCGCATCCGCGAGCGTGGGCACACGTACTGGCCGTGAGCCTGGGAGTGGGCCTGCTGTGGAAGAGCCTGATTGGCGTGGTCTTTCCGGTTGCCGCCGGTCTGATCTACCTCGCTCTTGCGCACCAGCTTTTCGTGGCGCGGACCTGGAAGCGGCTGCGGCCATTTTCGGGCACGCTCATCATTTTGTTGATCGCCGCTCCCTGGCACGTGCTGGCAACGCTGCATAATCCCCCTTACTTTGACTTCACGATGCACAGCGTTCCCGGAGAGTATCACGGCTTCCTGTGGTTTTTCTTCATCAACGAGCAACTGCTGCGCTTCCTGAATTTGCGCTATCCGCGCGACTACAACACCGTTCCGCGACTGTACTTTTGGCTCTTTCATTTGGCGTGGCTGTTTCCGTGGAGCGTGTACTTCCCCGCGACTTTGAAACTTTCGTATCGTCCGGACGGTCGGGCCGGGCGCACGAGACTGCTGGCGCTGTGCTGGATCGGGTTCATCCTGGTGTTTTTCACCTTCTCGACGACACAGGAGTATTACTCGATGCCGACTTACCCGGCGATGGCGCTGTTGCTGGGCTCGGCCATGGCATCCGGCGACCGTTGGATCTCGTATGGGAATCGTGCCCTGGCGGTCATCTGCGGGATTGCCGCACTGGCCGCGATCGCGCTTCTGGTCGCCGTGCGTCACGTTCCCGATCCCGGAGACATCTCGCATGCTCTCAGTAGTCACCCAGGCGCCTACACTCTTTCGCTCGGCCACATGGAAGACCTCACCGTGCAGTCGTTCGCGTATCTTCGGGTACCGCTGTTGCTGGCGGCCCTGGCGTTTCTGATCGGTGCCGCCGGTGTCGCGTTCGCGAAGGGCCAGCGCGCGTTTCTGGCCGCTGCATTAATGATGGTCTTGTTCTTCCAGGCCGCCCGCATGGCTTTGGTGAAGTTCGACCCGCTCCTGTCGTCTCGGCCGCTGGTGCAGGTGCTGGAGCGCTACCCTGATGGAGAATTGATCATCGACCATCACTATTATTGGTTTTCGTCAGTGTTTTTTTATACCAACCGGACCGCCCTGCTCCTCAACGGACGCGTTGATAACCTGGTTTACGGGGCCTACGCGCCCGGAGCTCCCAACGTTTTTCTCAACGATGAGCAGTTTCGGGAACTTTGGTCCCTGCCCAGCCGGAAATATATATTTGTGCGGGAGAATGCTCTTCCGCATCTAGAAGAGTTGGTGGGAAGTCAACGTTTGCACGTCGCTGCTGCTAGCGGTGGCAAGACGTTACTCAGCAATCAACCGCTGCCTGGGAACGGCCTGCCGGAAGCAAGGCCTGAACGATAAACTGCTTGTAATGAGTGTTTTATCACAGCACGCTACGTGCCGAAAGCGCAATAGATTCGAGGTTGCATGGCGTCACAAGCGAGCAAGAGCGGGGGCCCGGACTGCCTCCAGAATGAATAGGATGAAATGATGGTTATGTTAGCAAAGGTCCGTACTTCGGCAGGTAAGATTCAATGATTCTTTCCATTCACGTCCCCAAGGCGGCAGGAAACTCGTTTCGCCTTCTCCTGCAAGCCAGCGATGGGCTCCGGATGATGAAAGATTACGGCGATTGGGCCGGATGCCAGATTCCCGAAGCCGTGGAGCGCTGCCGCACCCGTAGCTTGGCGATGCGAAGCCGCCGCGACGAGCTGCTGGAAAAGTACGATGTGATTCACGGCCATTTCGCCGCCGACAAGTACCTGGGACTGTTTCCGATCGAGGATTTCGTCGCGTTCTTTCGCGACCCCTACCAGCAGGCACTGTCGCATTACTATTTCCTGTTGCGTAACCCCGAACGCGACCATCCCGAGGAGAGGGTGTTCCATCAAGCCAAGATGAGCCTGCACGATTACCTGGCTTGGGACGCTTTCCGGGACCACCAAACGCAGTACCTCGGTTCGCTGTCCATCGATGACTTTGCCATGGTCGGACTGTCAGAGCAGTTCAACAGGAGCGTGGAACTGTTTAATTCAATGTTCGGCTACGAGCTCCAGGGCGATGGCTTTCTGAATGTCAATCCCGACACGCAAGGCGGGGTTTACAAGATCAGTTATGACGTTCGCAAGGCGGTGGAACGTTATCGGGCAGCCGACATCGAGACCTACCGGCGAGCGAAAGAGATTTTTCAACGGCAATCGTCGAAGGTGCTGCGATTCAGAAGCAGCAGCGCCGAATCGCTGGTGGCAATGAAGGTCCCTCGCCAAAGCCCAACATCCTAGCAAGCGCATCTGGCCTTGTGGCCGCGCGCAGCGGCTTGAGACGCAGCACCTGGGGCGCCTAACATCCCTAATCGTACTTTGGTCTGTTTGCTAATCTCGGATGGATGCCGAAAAAGCTATTCGCCGGACACGGGGACAAGCTGTCCATTGCGGATGCGGTAAGATTCACCGCGCCAGCGAATGCTGTTCTGCAAGAAACTGGACGTCCATATGGCTAAGGCCACGGCGTCCCACACCGGCAACAGATACATGATCTTCCACAACGAAGACTGCTTGAGGCCGCGGATCCCGATCGCCCACAACATGGCGATCCGCAGGGCGATGTAGCTACCCAGATAGCCTACGGCCACCGCTGGCGTGGGATGGATCGCGACTGCGGCCAGTGACCACGGCAAGCCCAAGGTGAAAATCAGTCCCAGATGTCCCCACGGACGCATGTGACGCATCACGACCATCCAACGCAAGCGCTTCAAGAATAGCTCTCGCATGGACCGATAGTCGGGAACGGTCATTACGGCATACGGTAGAAGCTCTACCTCGTAACCCAATTCGGCGATCATACGGCCCACCAGCAGATCGTCGGCGGGCCGGTTTTCCAGAGCCTGGTAACCACCGAACTGCGCCAGAATGGTGCGCGTGGTCACGATGGTCTCGCCCAATGCGAACTTAATGCCATCGAGTTCGCGGGCGACCAGAATGCCGGCATATAGATCGGAAATCATCCCCACCGTCTGGATCTCGTCAACAATGCTCTTGTCCTTGGCGGAAACGTATAGCGTGGTCACGGCGCCTACCGTGGGCCGGGCCAGCGGGGCGATCACGGATCGCATGTAGTCTGGCGTGACTCGTACGTCGCTGTCGTTGATCACCACATACTCGTAGCGGGCATCTTTGACCAGTTGATCCAGCTTCGCGACTTTGTCGTTCGGTGCGCCTTGACTGGCGCGAAACAGGATGCGGATGGCGCAGTTGGGAAAGTCGAGCTTCAGCTTTTCGATGACGGCGAGCGAGGGGTCATTCCTGTCGCTAAGACAAAACACGACCTCGTACTCGGGGTAATCCTGATTGCAGTAACTGGCGAAATTCTCGTAGGCCTCGGGATCCAGGCCTCGAACCGGCTTGAGTATGCTGGCAGGAGGAGTGAATCCGGAAGTTGCGGCCGTCTGAGCTGGCGCGCTACCAAAAAACCGCCAGGCGCTGAAGAGCACCAACAGATAATAGATGAATGGGAAGGCTGCTACGGCGAGAAGAATCGCGGTTACAGCGTTCAATAGCATTCACTCACTCTCGTGGTAGGGCTCAAGCGACGCAGGTCGCGGGGCGGCGGGAACATTGTAAATTATATAACACCACAAACATGCCATGGCCCTTGTTGGCGGTGCCGCCGGTGCATAGCGAGTCGAGTTTCGCGCGCAACATGTTCATACAAGTTTCCGAAATCAGGAATCACCGCGGCTGGCGCCGAGGCACTGCGGAAATGCAGTCTCGGGAGGCGCCACGAACGAACCGACCGTTCCAACCATTTGCAGCCGGGTATTGTAACTAATCCGGTCTGCGGCACATCCTATCCCTCAAACTCCATGCGGAAGTTGACCTATTTCCCGTCGGCGTTGTCGTTGCTGCTGATTGCAGCCTGGATTGCGAGTTCGACGCCGAGGGTTTGCGCGCAACAACCTGTTGTGGTGGAACTGTTTACGTCGGAGGGGTGCTCGAGCTGCCCACCGGCTGATGCTCTCCTGAGTTCCCTCGCCAAACAGCGGACCGCGGTCAAGGGCGTTGAGTTAATTCTGCTGGGCGAGCACGTAGAGTACTGGAACGGCCCTGGTTGGCGGGACCGGTTTTCGGGTCCAACCTACACCGAGCGGCAGTACGAATATGTTCGCCAGCTCCATCTCGCCACCGCTTATACGCCACAGATCGTCATCGACGGGCACTTGCAGACTTCGGGCGGGAATGCCGGTGCGGTACAGCGATTGCTCGCCGAAGCTGTGCGCGCGCCGAAGCCCGCCACCGTATCGATCAGTTTTGTCTCAGCCGATAAGGTGCGAGTCACGGTAACAGACAAGACCGCGCCGAAACTCCAAGTGATTCTTGCGGTGACCGAGGACAACCTGAGCACCACCGTACAGGGAGGGGAGAATGGCGGACGTGTGCTGAAGCACGACGCGGTGGTCCGCGAGTTACGTCCACTCGGCAGCACAACCGACGGAGCGTTCGAGAAGACGGTTGCGGTTCCTCATAAGGCGGGCTGGAAGCCGGAAGACCTGCGCGCGATGGTGTTGGCGCAGGACGCGAACTCCGGTGCGATTCTGGGTGCGGCAAGCGTTGTATTTCCCGCGTTGAGCCCGACCGCGGCGCTACATTGAGCCGGAGCCCGGGTTGTTGCAAGGGGCAGGCTGCCGGGGATACTGCCGGCGCGCCTAACTTCCGCTAAATGTTAGCCTAGAGATGCGGCAGCGGCCGTTCTCCCCACGAGGTCAATAGCATTGTTTCGTTTTCTTAAGTTGTTCCTGCTCTTCGCTCTAGTAGCAGTTTGCCTTGCCGACAACCTCACTTACATGCGCGTGGACCGTTCGATGATCGAGAAGCGGCTCGAACCGGTCCCAGCCACAGACAAAGATCGCCTCGACACTTTGCGCGCTCAGTTCAAGGCCGCCGGTTGCGCCCCGGACCTGCTGCAGGAACAGACCGTGCCGGACGAAGAGATGCCCAACTTGATCTGCATGGTGCCCGGCGCCGATCCGGGCGCGATTGTCGTGGGCACACGAATCGACTCCAAAGCGAAAGGCGAAGAGTCGGTGGTGGATTGGGGCGGGCCTGTCATGTTGCCCTTGCTGGTGGAGTCCCTGAACTCGGCGCCGCACCATCAGACGTTCATTCTCGTGGCGTTCGCGGGGCACGACCACAGCATGGCCGGGGCCAATTGGTACCTCAAGCAACTGAATGACGACCAGCGCGCCCAGATCGACGCCATGATCGACATCGACAAGGTCGGCCGCACGCCTGCAACCTACGCCTTCCCCGAGCCGGACACATCCAGCGTTTCCAGTTCCGGCAGAAGGTCGCTGTCGTTGGCGAGTGCACATCCATCGACCACCCTGAGCAAAGTGCTGCCCTTAGCTGCGGGCAGCCTCAAATTGCCGGAGCCACCCAAGCCCAACAGCGACGTTCCGGCGACTGAGGCACGGGTGTTTGAAGCAGCGGGCATTCCTTCCCTCGTCATTCACTCGCCCTCCTATACGGTCATTAATACCCCGGGAAAAATGGAGCCCGTCCGTCTCTCGCGCACCTCGCTCGACCCCAAGGCCTACAACGACACCTACAACCTGATGTGCGTTTACCTGCTGTACCTGGACAAGGTCTATTTCATGGCTCATTCCAAAGCGGCGGCAACGCAGACGGCGTCGGCAGGACCGGAAGCGGGCGGCAATAACGCTGCCGCGACACAGGTGCCCTCTGGTACAACGGCGACCAATGCACCGGAGAGTTCGTCCAACGCGAAGCCGGCCGCCAACGCCGCGGACTCCCGGTCTGCGCAGTCACCGACGGTCGCGGAATCCAATCCCAGCAATCCAGTCTTCCGCGCCACGACCCGGTTGGTGCAGGTGGACGTGGTCGTCACCGATAAGCAGGGCAAGCCCATTCCCGGACTGACGGCCTCTGATTTCACGGTCCTGCAGGATGGCAAGCCGCAGAAGATTCACGTATTCGAGCCGCACACAGGTACCGCGCTTGCTGCTCAGCAGGACACGGCCAAGAACGCCCCGAAGCTGCCGCCTAACACCTATTCCAACCATCCCGACGACGCTACGGCTGACAGTTGGACCATCATTCTGTTCGATATCTTAAACACTCCGACCACCGACCAGGCCTACGCCCGCAAGCAACTTCTGGCACTGCTGGGCACAATTCCGAAGGGTAAACCTGTGGCGCTGTACCTGCTGACCAACCGGCTGATCATGGTGCAGGGATTTACGGATGAACCTGAAAAGTTGCTCAAGGCAGCGCAGACCCTACAGCCAGGGAAATCGCATGTGCTCACCACCGAAGCCGAGCGGCAACACGACGCCGGGCAAATAACCAACGCCACTTCCGAGCTTCTCTCCAGCGCGCCCGCTGGCACGACCACTGACAATCCTCTGGTTGACCAGATTAATTCTGGACGACAACAACAATTAAACGACGTAGAGAGTTTCCAGATCGCCGACCGCGCAAACTTCACCCTTGCAGCGTTAGAGACCTTATCGCGGGCGGTGTCAGGCTACCCCGGACGCAAGAACCTGATCTGGCTATCGGCGGGATTTCCCGTCCAGATCATGGCGAACCCCAAGAATGATTCGCAGCCCTGGCGCAACTCGAAGAACTTCCAGTCGGCCATGGCGACGGCGGGCGCCTTGCTCGCCAAGTCGCGCATTGCGGTCTATCCCACCGACGTTCGCGGACTGCAGAGCCGCGGCGTGGATATATCCGACAGTGCGACGGACGCGGGTGAGTGGACCAAGGCCCAGAACTCACAGAACTACGGCGACCTGTTGGGTCAACAGACCGCGGCTTTCGCCGATGAGCGCAAGACCATGATGGACGTCGCCGACCAGACCGGCGGCGAGGCCTTTCTCGGAACGAATGACCTGAAGCGGGCCATGCAGCGCAGCCTCGATGATGGGTCCACGTACTATACGCTGGCGTACACGCCCGACAAGATCGATCCGGAGACCGCGTTCCACCGCATCGAAGTGAAGACTGATCAACCCGGCACGAAGCTGGCGTACCGTCGCGGCTACTATTCCACGGGCCAGAAGGCTCCCGCTCCCGAAATCGGGGCCGCCGCTCTGCGCGGCGCACTTCAGCCGGGAATGCCGCCATCGACGATGGTGTTCTTCACTGCAACGGTGGTTCCGCCCGATGCCAAGAACAAAGACGTGCGCATCGTGTACGTCGTGAATCCCAACTCGGTGACGTTCACGGATGTGGCCGATCAGAAGAAACATATCGTGCTCGACTGCATAGCCATCGCGTATGACAAGGAAGGCAAAGAGGTGGCGCACGCTTCCGACACGCTCGACGGGGCCATCCAGCAAAAGGCTTATGAAACCGTGATGACCCAGGGTGTTCCGGCGCGACAGGAAATTTCGCTGCCTCCCGGTGCCTACAACCTCCGTCTCGGCGTGATGGACCGCACTTCGCAGCAGATCGGCACACTCGATGTGCCGCTGGTAGTTCCGGAAACGACGACAGCGAAGAACTAACTACTTCTCGGTTGCGGCGAGGCTGTTGTAGTACTCCTGCAGCACGAAGAAGGCCTTCTTTTTCTGGCCGTCGTTGGAGATGAGGCCCTTGCGGTTGTAGTAGTCCTGAACGCCGACGAGTGTGCGCCGCGGCGAGCGAAAATCCATCAGGATCCACGGACTCAGGCCGCGCAGGAACGGAATCTGCTTGAGCATGGCCACTTGCTGGCGGTAGATCGCCTCCTGGTACTCCTCGGTCCAACGCTCAGTAGGCGCGCCATGCAAACCAGCCTTGGCGTCGCCACCAAACTCGCTCATGATGAGAGGCTTGTTGTACTTCGATTGCCACTTGGTACGGCTGGCCAGTTCCGGCGGGCCTTCGTACCAGCCGATGTACTCGTTCACGCCCAGCACGTCGAGGTACTGGCCCAGCGGGTCGTCAATCACCTTGGTGCGCGTGCCATCGGGAGTATCAGGCAACGTACTGACCAGTAACGCCGCCGTAACCGGACGCATAGGGTCTTCGGCGTGCGCGGTTGTGATCAGGGTCTTCAGGAACGCCAGCCGTGCCGGAGTGTTCGGCGTTTCATTGGCCACCGACCACACCACAACCGAAGCCTTGTTGCGGTCGCGGCGAATCATCTCTCGCAACTGATTGGTTGCGTTGGCCAGAGTCGCGGGGTTCTCCCACTCGATCATCCAATACACTGGCACCTCGGACCACACCATGATTCCCATGCGGTCGGCCAGGCGGGTCATGCGCTCATCGTGAGGATAGTGCGCCAGTCGCACATAATTGCAACCCAGCTCTTTCGCCCAGCCCAGCAGTGTTTCCGCGTCCTGCTCGCTCCAGGCGCGGCCGGAACGATACGGCGCCTCGGCGTGAATCGACACGCCGCGCAGAAAAACAGACTTGCCGTTGAGCAGAATGTTGTCGCCCTGCACCTCAATCGTGCGGAAGCCGACCTGCTCCGTTAGATGGTCGCCGCCGGCAACGATCTCAACCTCATAAAGCTTGGGATTCTGCGGAGACCAGCGCTGCAGGCCGGGGGCGGCGATGTCCAACGAGGCTTTGCCCTGCGCATCGGTAGAGGTGGTCAGTGACAGCCGCAAGTCCGGAATCCTCACCGTGACAAGCGTGTGCTCGGGTGCCCCCACGACGTGCGCCCAGAAGGAAATCGTAGGAATCTTGCTGGTCTGTAACTGCAATGAGTAGTCGTCGATGAAGGCTTCCGGCAATTCGATCAGCGAGACATCGCGCGTCAGGCCGCCGTAGTTCCACCAGTCGGTGTTGAGCGTAGGTGCTCCATCACGGGTTCGCTGGTTGTTCACGTAGATCACTACGAAGTTGCTGCCGTCGTGAAGAAGGCCAGTCACCTCGCAGTCGAATGGCGTGAAGCCGCCTTCGTGGTCGCAGGCTTTCTTGCCGTTTACCCACGCGTGCGAGATATAGTTGGCCGCGCCGATGTGCAGAAACGTGCGGACATGCGGTTTGATCTGGTATTGAAAGT
Source organism: uncultured Acidobacteriaceae bacterium (assembly GCA_963751155.1). GTDB lineage: Bacteria > Acidobacteriota > Terriglobia > Terriglobales > Acidobacteriaceae > DASRAA01. Next base: position 63,658 of record CAVVTL010000016.1, read on the forward strand.
CTTTCTCGTACCAGACCGTGCCTTCGTAAAAGAACAGCGAATCGAGTTGCGAGTTCCAGTCGCCGGGAACCTTGAGCGTCGGCGACTTGGAAAAGTCGTACTCCACCAACTTGCTGCTGGAACCGGGCTTCTCATTCAGGAAGTAGCCGTCATTTCGCGCCTGCATGCGAAAGTCGTAATACCCGTTGTTGTAGGGATCCACGATAAAGTGCCAGTCGCCGTCAAGGCTGATGGCAGGGCGGCGGTCGGCGCCGACAAGGAGAGTTGGCTTCTCGCTTGCAATAGCGATGGCGGGCAGCAGCGCTACGTAAAGAACCAGCGCGAAAGAATAGAGGCGGCCACAGCGCAAGGGATTTACTCCGTCGTTCAGCATTGCTCTTCGCGGAAGCAAGTCCGCGAACAATCGAAATTGAACGCTACTGATAGGCGCGGCCGAAGACGCGCCGGTTCCGACTAATGGCCGTGCCTTACTGCTTGTGCACCAGGTCGCTCAGATACTGGTAACTGATGCGCAGGCTCTCGAAGGCCGGGGTGGTGCCGTTATCGCGCTCCACGAAGTAGTGCCTCACGCCCGTCTGCTCCGCAGTTTCGAGCACCGCCTTCCAGTCGATGGTGCCGCTGCCCACCTCTGTGATGTGTTCGGCTTCCGGGCCTAACATCTGCGAGGTCGGGAAACCGGTCAACCGGTCCTTCAGGTGGAGCAACTGGATACGGCTGCCGAACTTCTTCAGCATCGCAACCGGGTCCTGCCCGGCCTGCGTAATCCAGTAACAGTCCATCTCCAGGCAAACCAGACTCGGATCGGTGGATGAGGTCAGTATGTCGAAGCCGGTGGTTGTGCCGAACTTCTTGAATTCATAGTTATGATTGTGGAAGCCGAACTGCATTCCCATGCTCTTCACCTGCTCGCCCCACTTATTGAACTGGGCGGCGGCTTTCTTGAAGCCATCGGCGGAGGTCCACATGTCCTTTGGCAGCATGGGGCAGACCACATAACTCACGCCGAGTTCCTTGGCGTAATCAAGCTTCGATTCAAGGCCGTCGTAGTCGAAGTGGCCGCTGGGGACGGTCATGCCGTTATCGACGATCATGCTGCGCAGCTTCTTGGCCGGATGGGTGTACACATTCCAGTAGGTTTCGACCTCGTTGTAGCCAATCATCGCGATGTGGGCCAGGGTCGCGTTCAGGTCCTGCTCCGCCTGCTCGCGAACGGTGTAGAGCTGCACACCGACGGGAAATGGCTTGAGTCCGGCAAAAGCCAGGTCAGAGAGTGCCAGCGTGCCCAGTCCAGCGGCAGAGAACTGCAGGAAGTCACGTCTTGTAATCATGGAGCTCCTCTCGTACTGCAACATTATCGTGCGATTAATGCGGGTGCGGGCCGGTGTAGGGCGAACAGCAGGGCTGCTGCACCGGCGTAAACTCCATCAGCTCGACCCGGGTGCCGTCGGGATCGTACAGGTTCAACTGCCACTTGCCGTCTTTGCCGATCTGTTCCTTTTCATTTTCGCTGGGCGTCCAGCCGCGAGAACGCAAGAGTTGTGCGGCGTCGCTCATCGAGGGGACGCCCAGCGCAATATGGTTCAGCACCCCGAGCGTGCGCGATGACAGTTCCTCTCCCGGACGCACCAGCATGTACTCCAGCCACTGGGTCCCGTCAGGAACCTGCATGTCGACCCAGTCAGTCTCGTCATCTTTCATGCCGCCGTGCCAGTACACGTGAAAGCCGAGCAGGTCCTTGTAGAACTTGTCTTCGGCAGCTTGGTCGTGCACCACAAAGCCGGCGTGAATCATGACCTTCGACACAGGAACCTCGGCGTGGCGACCCGCGAGCTCGGGGTGCTCCTGCACGAACTCGATGGGGTTGCCCTCGGGATCTTTAAGCGCGAACCAGACGGTTCCGCTGCTCTCGGTGTTGACTTTACTGGGTACGGAGACGCCGTGCGCCGCGAGATACTTGCGCATGCCTTCTGCATCAGGAGTAGCAAAGGCGACGTGAGAAATCAGATCGTGCCCGTGCCCGGCGGGAAGTTGTTCCAGCTCCACCGATTGCACCCCGACATGATAATCGTTCACCCGCGGCGGCTCGACCGCGAGGCCCAGAAGCCCGCCATAGAACTTCTTGGCAGCATCCAGGTTGCTGCTGTAGAAGGCGACGTGAGAAATGCCGGTAATCGGCGGCTCGTGAGGGAGTGGATTGGCCCTGACACAGAGCCGAAACCGCAAGCAAAAGCAAAAGGCAGCGAATTCGCATGGATGTGTCCGACGAGGTTAACTCGTTGGTAACCGGGATTATAATCCACCAGCCGCCGGAGAGGCGGTGACGACTTCGAACGCCTCGCGAATGAAGTTACGTTGCGTTTTGCTGCCCAGGCCGAAGGGCCTACCGGCGGCAAAAAATGTGGAGCAAATCGCCGCTTCTCATGGGGTGGGACCACTACTCGCGGCAACTTGCTCCAGATAAGTGCGAGGCCACTTCAACCTCGCAATCTCAGGCTAGTCGCCGGATCGCAAAGTGGGCACAATAGCCGAAAAATACTAATTACCTGCAGAAATCTTTCGTCGATCAGGGGATGTTCACCAGCCCGTTGCGAATGGCGTACACCACCAGTTCGGCCGTCTTGTGGATGCCGAGCGCGTCCATGATGTTGGCGCGGTGCACCGCCACCGTGTTGGCGCTCAGATTGAGCTGGCTGGCGATTTCCTTGTTCGACAAGCCCGCCGACGATCAGCTGCAGGACCTCGAGCTCGCGCACGGTCAGCCCCGTCTCGCGCTCGCCCTTGAGGTTGGTGCGGCGCGCAATCTGCGGGTCGAGCACTTCTTCGCCGGCCGCCACGCGGCGGATCGCGTCAACCAGTTCCAGGTCGAGCGCATTCTTCAGCATGTAGCCGCGAGCACCGGCCTCCAGCGACTGCCGCACCCAGGTGTCCTCCGAGTGCATGCTCAGCATCAGAATCACGGCCTTGGGGTTGTGCTCGAGAATCTTGCGCGTCGCCACCAGCCCGTTGCTGCCCGGCAATGCGCAATCCATGACGATCACGTCAGGCTTTAAGTGGTTGGCCAGGCGTACCGCTTCGTCGCCGTCGCTGGCTTCGCCTTTGACGACGATGTCTTCCTCGTCTTCGAGGATGCGGCGAAAGCCGCGGCGCACCAGCGCGTGATCGTCCACCAGAAGGACTGAGATTTTGTCTGCCATGTGCTCCTAAACGCCGACTTCGGCCACTTCTCTTGGTACCGACAACCGCACCAGCGTGCCCGCCACCCTGGGGATGCAGAAACTCCAGCATACCGCCCAGCAATTCCGCGCGCTCGCGCATCGCCACCAGGCCGATGCCGCGCCTTCCGTTGGGATGAAACCCGCTGCCGTGGTCTTCCACATCCAGCTCCAGCGCGTGTTCGAGAAACCGCAGCCGCACCCAGAGTTCTTTCGTGCCCGAATGCCGGTTGGCGTTGTTCAGCGCCTCCTGCAGGATGCGATACACGTGAATGCCGGCGCGGCTTTCCACCGGAAACGGTGTGCCGGTCTTGCTGTAGTGTATGACGATTGCGTTCTGGCGTTCCACCACGGGCAGGTACCAGTCCACTGTACTCTCCAGCCCGGCCTCTTCCAGCGTCACCGGATGCAGCGCCTGCGACAGGCTGCGCACCTTGTCGAGCGCCGACTGCGCAATCTCGGAGATCTCCACCAGGTCGGCGCGCAACGGCGAGCCTTCGGGCGCCTGGCGTCCGGCGCGCCGCAGCATCGAGCCCAGCGCCGTGAGGATCTGGCCGAACTCGTCGTGCAGCTCGCGCGAGATGTGCAGCAGGTCGATTCCTGCGTCGCGATCAGCTTCTGCGCCAGGTCGCTGCGCTGCTCCGACAAATCCGACAGCCGCTGGAACAGCAGCCGGTTCGAGCGGATGAGGTACAAGCTGGTCAGCACGATCGGCACCAGCGTCGCCAGCAGAAACAGCAGCACCTGCCGCTGCACGCGGAAGTAGATTTCCTGGATGCGCTCGCCCGCCTGCTGCTCGGCCTCGTTGTTGGCCACCAGTTGCCGCGACACGGCGATGCTCAACGCCGCCTGGTGCGCCTGCAACGAGACCCGAATCTGGTGGCGGGCCTCGTCCTCGTTGCCCGCAGCCGCCAGCGCGAACATGTGGTCGGCCGCGCCCCAGAACTGCGCCAGCGATTCCTCCATGTAATGCCGCTGCTCGGCCGTACGGTAGGCGACCGACAGGTCGGCCTCCTTCTGCATGGAATCGCGCAAGTCCTGGCGGATGCGCTGGAACTGTGCGCGCCCACGCGCTGATGGGATACGGCTCGGTGGCATCGAGCATGTCGCGCATGGCGATGCCCAGCGAATTCAGGTCGTTCTGGATGCGCAACAGTTGCAGCGAATCTTTACGGTTGCGGTCGATGATGTTGCTCTGCATCTCGCGCAGTCCCTTGATCTGGTAGGTGATGTAGCCGGTGTAGGCCACCACCGCCGCCAGCGTCACCACCAGGCCGAACAGCAGGCCGGCGGTCGGGGTGCGCCCTGATTTCATGGGACTCGCCACGGTTCGAGGATACAATGTGCGGCTTGCTGCAGCCAGCAAAGCCGTCAGTGCGAGCGCAATCCCAGCGCGCGCAGCACTGCGTCATCCTCGGTGGTCGCGCCGTTCTTCTTGTACACCACGCCGAACCCGCCCTGGTAGTCCCACATGGTCCAGCCGATGCCGTTCTGCTCCAGCGCCGCGCGCACCGCCGTCAGCCAGCGCATACGATCGTCGGGGTTCGAGTAGTTGCGGTACACGCCGAACTCGTTGCAGGTCAGCGGCACGTGGCGCGCCTTGCCCCATTCCGCCAGAAAGCCAATCTCGCCCGCGATGTGCTCGGCGTCCCAGTGCTCCAGGCCATACTGCGTCAGCTTCCAGCGCGCCCAGTCGTCTGTCTGCTTCGCCACAGCCGCGGCCACCAGGTCGGGTGTCCCCGGAAACGGCACCTGCCGCAACGTGATCCAGTAGGCTTCGCCCCACGATGCGCCCTGATGCGTGAAGATGTGCGGCGAGTAGAAGTGGAAGTTCACGATGTAGTTGTTGTCGGCCACCTCGCGGCATGCGCACCAGGTCATCAGGGTTGGAGTACTCGCCGCAGGTCACGATGATGGTGTGCTGCGGGGCGGCGCGCCGAATGACCTCCACCACGCTCTGCTGCATGCCGGCCCAGCGATACCCGCCGACCTCAGGCTCGTTCAGCACTTCGAAGAACACCATGTCCGGGTTCTGCTTCGCGTAGTAGGAGGCGACCCGGCTCCAGAGCTGCGGCGAACTTCTGTGCCGCCGCATCGCTGCTGGACAACTGCCGCTTGTACTCGTCGCTGGGATGAATGTCGAGAATCACCGCCAGATCCACGACAGCGCCTTGGCCACCACCTCGTCGAGCACCTGCACCCGCTCGCACTGGCTCCACGGCCCGTCGCACTGAAAGATGGCCGGATCGATGCTCAGCCGCACATGGTCGAAGCCCATGGAGTGCATGCAGCGCAATGTCGTCGAGTGTGGTGAACGTGCGCAGCCGCTGCGGGCTGTAGTCGCGCGATTGCGCGAGCCATTCGCCCGGCGTTGATGCCGTGGCGCAGAGTGCTGCGACGCGTTTGAAGGCGGGCGAGTCGGTTTCCGCCGCGAGTGTGAGCGAAGTCAGCAACAAGACAACTGCGAGAAAGAACCGGTGCATCATGGGGAGTTTCCTCGGAGGAGCATGAGTTCGAGAAATCCAAATGCCATGGTATCAAGCCCGCGCGCGCTGAAACACAACGCCGATTCGCCTCAAGTACACTGATTGCGAATCTTTCTGCCAAGGCGGTTAACCGCAATGATTGATGTCGGATTGATCGGTTTCGGCTTTGCCGGTCGCACCTTTCACGCGCCCGTGATCTCGGCCGTCGAGGGGCTGCGCCTGGCCGCCATCGTGCAACGCCACGGCGACGAGGCCGCGCAGGCTTATCCTGCCGCGCCGTGTGGTGCGCACGCTCGACGATCTGCTGGCCATCGACAGCATCCGGCTGGTGGTCATTGCTACCCCGAACACGTCGCATTTCGACTTGGCGAACCAGTGCCTGCTGGCCGGACGCGATGTGGTCATCGACAAGCCGTTCGCCCCGACTTACGCCGAGGCCGCCGATCTGGTCGAACTCGCCGAGAAGAAGGGCCGCCTGCTCTCGGTCTACCAGAACCGCCGCTGGGACGGCGACTTCCAGACCGTGCAACGTCTGCTGGCCGAAGGCGTGCTCGGCCGAGTGGTACTGTTCGAGTCGCACTTCGACCGCTTCCGTCCGCAACTCAAAGAGAACGCCTGGCGCGAGCGTGCCGAACCCGGCAGCGGCGTGCTCTTCGACCTCGGCCCCCACCTCATCGACCAGGCGATGGTGCTCTTCGGCGAACCCGAGGCCGTCACCGCCGACGTCCGCATCGAGCGCGACGGCGCGACCGTGGACGACGCCTTCGATGTGGTCCTGCACTATCCCAGGACTCGCGCCCTGCTCCGCGCCGGAGTGCTGGTCAGCACGCAGACGCCGCGCTTCGTCGTGCAAGGCCTGCAGGGGGGCTATCTGAAGTACGGCCTTGACCCCCAGGAAGACGCCCTGAAGCGCGGAGAGCGGCCCACAGGTGAGTTCTGGGGCTACGAGGCCCCCGAACGCTGGGGAACGCTCCTGCGGGCGCAGGGCGACGCCGTTGCGCCCGAGAAATGCCCCACCGCCCCCGGCGACTACCGCCGGTACTACGCCAATGTCCGCGATGCCATCTTGGCAAGGCTCCGCTGGCGGTGACGCCTCAGCAGGCGCTGCGGGTGATGCGTGCCCTGGAGCTGGCCCACGAGAGCAGCCGTCAGCGCCGCACGCTGCCCTGGAAGGCCTAGCCCAGCTACTGCTTGGGTTGGGGATTGCCCTTGTCCCGCTGCTGGTCTTTGATCTGGCGATAGACTGCCAGTTCCTTGTCGGCGTCGGCGGTTCGCCCGGCCTTACGATAGGCCGCCTGCAACTGGTAGTGGACGTAGTCGTGGTTGGGATCGTACTTCGCTGCAGCCTCGAGGTGCTCGATCGCCTGCTGGTACTGCCCGGCGTCGAGCAGGGTCTTGCCTAACTGGTATTGCGCCTGCGCGTGGTCGGGATGCTCCGCCGTGATGGTCCTGCAGCAGGGCCATCGCCTCGTCTTTACGTGAGGTCTGCAGCAGCGCATACGCGTAGTGATATTGCACGTTCGGATCGTCGGGCGTGATCTTCATCTCCTGCTCGAACTGCGCAATCGCCTCGTCCGGCCGGCCCAGCTTGATCAGCATGTCGCCCGCGTAATAATGCGCCCGCGGCAGCGTCGGATCCTGCTGGATGATCTTCTGGTACACCTTCAGGGCATCGTCGTAGTCGCAGAGTCACGTTGTAGAGGTCGGCCACGCCCATCAGCATCTCGGACGGCAGCGGCTGCTGCACCATCTTGTTGAGCACTTCGACCGAGCGGGTCGGATCGTTGGCGTGCGCCAGGGAAAAAGCATAGGCGTAGGTCACGCGCGGGTCGCGATAAATGGTGTCGCCCAACCCGTCGAACGCCTTCACTGCTTCAGGAAATTGCTGCGACGAGAACAAGGCCATGGCCAGCATGCCGCGAGCCGCCTGGTCCTGGGGATTACTCTGCACTTCCACCTGCAGAGCGCGCGCCGCCTCCCGGTTGTCGCCCAGGCGGAATGCCGCCAACCCCAGGTTGCGCATCAACCCGGGGGTCGCCGGGTCCCACTTCTCGGCTTCCTGGAAATGGCCCAGGGCACGCGCATAGCTCTTCTGTCGGGCCTCGGACGTTCCCCAGTCGTTGAACGCCGTTCCCAGCACCGTCCGAAGTTCCTTCTCTCGTGCTTCGATGGCCTTGATCTGCTCGGGCGTCAGGTGCGGCTTCTCTGGTAACGCGGAGCCAGGTGCTGTCGGCGCGTCCTTGCCCTGGGGCAACCCCGCGGCGCGCAGCGACGAATCGGAAATCACCGCCGGTGACGACCCCAGTCCACCCTCGTTCATTTCGGCTGCGATGGCCGATGAGCTGGCTGCCAGTGACTTATCGCTCATCTCGCGGGCCTTCTTCATATAGGCGTCGCCGCCCGGTTTGTCGCCGGTAGTGGCCAGAATCCGGCCCAGCGCGATGTAGGCGCGTCGAATCTGGTAGTTGGCGCGTCCCTGGTCGGCGCCCGTCAACTCGACCGCCTTCAGCAACGCGGCCTTGGCGTTGTCGTTGTCCTTCACTTTGAAATAGTTCAGCCCCAGGTACAGCCACGGATCGGGATTCTGCGGATCGGCCTCAATCGCCGCCTTCAAGTGGGGATTGCCCTCTTCCAATTGCCCCTGCTGCGACAGCAGCACTCCGAGATAAAAGTGCCCAAAGTAGCCCTTGGGGTAGACTTTGACCTCTTCCGCAAACTCCTGCAGGATTTCCGGCGACGGCGCCCAGTAGTTCTTCTCCAGCATGGTTTCGCCCAGGAAGGCATGAATGTGGGGCAGCGTGGGGTCCATCTTCGCCGCCAGTTCAAATTCGTGTACTGCTTCGTCCAGGTACTTGGTCTCGCGATAGGCGCCGCCGAAAACATCGTGCCAGATGGCGCGGTCGCCGTAGTCCCGCAGCATCTGCTGGAAGATGGCTTCGGCCTTATCCTTCTGTTTGAGTTTGAGCAGGGCGTAGGCGAGGGCGTATTGCACGTTGACGTCGCGCTGGAGCGCCAGGAACCGGGTCAGGGCTTCCGCAGCGCCACTGGTAGTCTTCCTTGGCGACATATGCCTTGCCCTTGATGTCCCAGGCGCGGGCGTTCGTCGGGTCGGTGATGACCACCTTCTCGGCCTCTTCGAGGGCATTGTCGGGCTGGTCTGCCCCGATATAGGTCGCACGCCAGTTCCAGGTGCACATCATTAACGTCGTCTAGATCGATGGATTGGCGATAGAGTTCGATCGCCTTTGCCCAGTCGCCGGTTGCCCCGCGTAAGGCTGCCATCTGGCGCAACGCGGCGGCGGTCAACTTGCGGCTGGTCTGCTCAACTGCGACGGAGTCGCCACTCTGGATTGCAGCGCGCTGCGCGTTGATTCGGTTTAGGAGATCGTCGTTCGCCGGCTTGCCGGCGTTCGGCGAGGAGGACTTTTTTTTGGCCGGGGAAGATGCCGCGGACTTCGGCTGTTGGCCGAATGCTGACAGACAACTCCCGCTCATCCAAAGCAGGGCGGCAGCAAGCAGAAATGCCCGCGAGAGGCCAATGCAGCGACGTGAGTTCTCAGAAGTGATTCGGATCGTCGAGGGAAACCTGCAGAACACGGAGTGAAACCCTAGAGTAAGACCGCGCGGCGCGTCCAAAGGAAAACGGCAGCACCTGATTGTAACAGGCGCTGCCGTTCAAGGTTAGGACCCGGAAAGCAGTCCGACTAGAAGATGATCTTCAAGCCGTACTGCATTTCGCGAGCGTTTCGTGCCACAGTCGCCTGGCCGAGATTTCCGGTCGGCGTGTAGCGCGTGATGATGTTGTTGGTGGTGCTGCACTGTTGGTAGACTCCCGCGGCGTTTGCGCGAGCCGCAGTTCACCGAGGCAGCGATCTGAACCGCCGTTGATACCGTTGATGTTGCCACCGTTGAAGTTGGCATGGTTGAACAGGTTAAAGATGTCAAAGCGGAACTGGATGCGCATACGCTCACCCCATACACGCCAGTTCTTGTCGATCGAGAAGTCGGTGTTCACAAGCCCCGGTCCATGACAGTAGCCCATCGGCTCCAGATTGCTCGGAATGGTTCCGATCTGGTAACCGACAAGCGTCACGGCGTTCGGGTTCAGTACCTGCGTCGCCACCGGTGCCCGCCGTACAGCTCTGACCCGTAACCAGCGGACGCTGCACGTTGGTGTAACCGCTACCAAACAAGGCGATCGAGCAGCTGGCCCGCGTTACGCGGCAGCATCCGCGACGCCGTTCTGGAAGAACGACACCGAACGTTCCCGACGCGTACTGCGTGATCGCACCGAGTTCCCATCCGCCCGCAACTGCCTGCACGACTTCGTTCTGGTCTTTCAGGTCAGGCAGGTAGTACACCATGTTCGCCACAAAGATCTGCGGACGGTTGATTTGCGTGTTGCCGCGGTTCAACTGAGGGATTCGCGCCCCACAGGTAGGTCTGGAATCCGATGCCGGCTGAGGAATCGTTCAGAATGCACGTCGCCGATCGAGTGTGAGTAGGTGTAGGCAGCCTGCACCTGGAACTTCTGCACCTGGTACTTGAACAGCGCCTGCAGCGAGTTATAGCTGGCAGAGCCGTTGTGTTCCCATTCCGTCAGACTTGCCCCAGTTCCCAGCACCGAACTGGCGCAGGCCGTTCATGACCGCTGTTGGCGTTCAGGAATGCGCCCGCCAGCCAATTCTGCGGCTGGACGTAGTTCATGTCGTAGTCTGTTCAGCACGTCCACGGCGTGGTTGCCGACGTAGGCCACTTCCAACGTCATGCTCTTGCTGAACGCGTGCTCCACCGCCATGTTCCACTGCAGCGAGTAGGGAACACTCGCATCCGGAATGATACCGCCAGACGGCGACGCATTACCGGTCGGCAAGCCGACATAAGTGTTCGGCCCGTCCAGCGTACGTGTCTCGTTCGCGTTCAGCACGAACGGCACGTTGTTGGTCATCGCATACCCGGTGGCTGACGTGCGGTCGCGCTGGTAGAAGATGCCGAATCCGGCGCGAATCGCCGTGTTGCCGTTGCCCTTGGGATCCCAAGAGATACCGATGCGCGGCGAGAACATGTTCTTCTTGGTCTGCTGCAGGTACTTGTTCGAGTACGGAATTCCCGCAACGAAGTTCGTACCGTACAACGAGTTCGCCGCCGTGCAGTAGTCGGTTCCCGGAGCCACAACGACTCCGTTACAGCCGTTGCTGCCCAGCGCCGGATTGTACAGCGAGGGAATGAAGTTGCTTACTGCGTTGTTCGGGTTGAACGGCGGGTTCAGAATCGAGTACCGCAAACCCACGTCCAACGTCAGGTTACGACGCACCTTCCAGTTGTCGGCCACATACACTTCGTAATCACGCCACCGGATGTGGTTGTAGAGGTTGGTGGACGGCTCCGACAGGCCCCACTTCGCTCCCGGTGCCATCACGTTCGCCAGGTTGTTGCCGGTCGGCATGTTGGTGTCCCAGTCTGCACGTGCCGAACGTCGGATACTGGTTGCTGTTGGCGCTGTTCATTTCGTTCTTGCCGTCCCAGCCGAGGAAACCGCCGAAACTTAAGAGTATGCGCGCCAATCACCTTGGAGAAATCGTCACGGACGGTGTAGATATCGAGAGCGTTCTTCCAAGGTGCGATCATCCACAGGTTATTGTTGCTGCCGTAGTTGCCCAAACCACCCCAGAGTTCCGGAATACCCACAGGGAAGGTCTTGAACGAGGACGGCCAAACCGACGGAATGCCAGCCGTGGTGGCCGCCAGCAATGCGGGGTCAGTTCCGCCCGGGCGTGATGTTGATGTGGTTGTCCGAGTACGCGAACTCGAGATCGTTCACCATGGTGGTGCCGATCGTCGAGGTCAGGCGACCCATGATCTGCTTCGAAGGCTGCGACCAGTTGCGATTCCAGCGCCGGCCACGGATCGTCGCCCCACAGGTTGTTGTAGAGGTTGGGCGAGTTGTTGGTCCAGCTGTCCTGCGTCCAGCGGAACATCAGGGTTTGGGTGTGACTGAGGTTGTAGTCGAGGCGGACGTTGAACTCCGACCAGTCGATCGGTGACGTCGGAGCAGCGAACCAGTTGTTGCCATTCACCGGCGAGGCCAGGTTCGGCAGCGGATATTCCTGCGCCAGCAGCGAGCCGCCAGGATCAAGCGACGTCATCTTGTAGGGGTTCGCCGCGGTCGCCAGCCCGTATTTCACCAGGTTGGCCGGCAGCGGCTCGCCGCAGCTCGGGTTGGTGAAGTCGCCATTCCGCTCGGCAACGAGGGGAACGCAGAGCCTGACGAGGATTGCCGCGCTTCTCGATGTTCCATTCCTGGCTGTAGAAAACGAACAGCTTGTCTTTCTTGATCGGACCGCCGATGGAGAAGCCGAAATCGTTGCGCTGCTCCACCTGCTTACTGGATCAAAGGATTGTTCGGGTCCTGCGGCTTGGCGCCGGGCGGTGAAGTAATCGTAAGCATCCAGCGCCGTGTTGCGGCCGAAGTAGAGCACATCGCCGTGCCACTGGTTGGTGCCGCTCTTGGTCACGATGTTGATGACTGCGCCCGCCGCCAGGCCGTATTCCGCACCATAGGAGTTGCGCAGCATCTTGAATTCGCTGATCGCTTCGATCGAGGGATACAGGAGAATGGTGCGGTTGGAACCGATGTCGTTGTTGTTGGCGCCGTCGATCAAGAACAGGTTGCTGGTGTAGGAGTTTCCATTGACGGCAAAATCAACGCCCGACAGCAGGCCCTTGTTCTGGCTGTCATAACTATTGGCAGCGGAAACGCCCGGCTGCAACTGTGTCAACTGCACGAAGCTGCGTCCGTTCAGCGGCAGTTCGCGAACCTGCTCGCCCGTGACAACTTCGCCCAGTCCGGCGTTATCGGTCTGCACCTGAATTTCACTGGCGGCAACCGTTACCTGCTCGGAGGTGCTGCCGACCTGCAGTTGCACGTTGAACACTGTCGTGCTGGAAGTGTGCACTTCGACGCTGCTGGACATCGCCTCCTTGAAGTTCGGAGCCTTGACGATCACCTTGTAGGTGCCGACGTTCAGTTCCGCAGCCACATACTCGCCCTGTGTATTCGTCGTTACGGTGCGTTCCTGCCCCGTCTCGGTGTTCGAGATGACCACCGGAACATTGGCAACTACAGCGCCAGACGGATCGGTAACTACTCCTCGAATTGTGCCCGTTGTCTTCTGCGCCACAAGAGGCACAGCAAGCAACGAGACAACTACGAGCGACATGAAAAACCATCTACCCAATCGATTCATTTGTTCCCCCACCAGAAACAGATTTCGTTACGAAGAACAAGTGCACGGTTCCCGGGTACAACCAGGCCGCACACGTTGAAACAAACGCGTGACTGCAAAAATCGATTCAAACGTTTTCCTTGCAATATCGATTCTCTAGGCAGCAGAGAACCGGTTTTCTTTACAACCCCGCGACTAGTAAATTTATGTTATTGACCCATAGTGCTGTCAACAGGAAAAACAAGATTCTTTTGAATCTCTTGTGCATCGTGCCAATTTCTTTGATTTTTTCCCGATTCGGGACGGAAATGGTCGATTCTGTTCCCATTTCGGGACAAACTGCCGCCGAACCGGCAATTCCACTCGAACGATTTGCGAATTCCTGTTGCGCAGCTTCGTAAACTCGTGGTTACATTCAAGGTTCTCTTGACCCAGGAGCATGACCGACGGCCCCAAATCGACGCGCCGAGAAGAACACCACTCTCAAGGACCTTGCCAAACACCTGGGATTGACCAAGGGAACCGTTTCGGCAGTTCTGAATGATTCGCCGTACGCCAGGGCCATTCCGCAGCACACCAAAGACCGCATTTTTGCCGCGGCGCAAGAACTGAATTACCACCCCAATTTCTTCGCCCGGACGCTGCGGAAGAAGCGGACTTACACGGTTGGAGTGCTCTGCGCCGAAATCGGCGATGCCTACGGCAGCGTTGTAATCAGCGGTATTGAAGAGGTGCTCAGCGAACGGAAGTATTTCTTTGTCACGGTCGTGCATCATCACGATGAACAGATGATGATCCAGTATTCCGACATCCTGAAGAGCCGCGGTTCGGAAGGATTCATCACGATCGACACGACGGTCAGCACGGTGCCTGCGCTGCCTACGATTGCCGTCTCCGGACACCTCGAGATCGAGGGCGTCACCAACATTACGCTCGACCACACGAAGGCGGCCAAGGTGGTTCTGGAACACCTGCAGGAGCTGGGGCACAGCGAAATTGCCGTCATCAAAGGCCAGCCGCTCAGTATCGACACGCAGTCCCGCTGGGAAGCCTTGGTGGAAGTGGCGCAACAGATGGGCGTCGACCTGGGCGAGGCGTTGATTACCCAGATGCCGGGCGACGATCCGTCTCCGCAGACGGGTTACAAACGGTCACCAAGGAGCTGTTGGCGAGGAAGGTTCCCTTCACTGCACTGATCGTCTACAACGACATTTCGGCGGTGGGCGCGATTCGCGCCATCAAGGAAACCGGACTGCGGGTGCCAGAAGACATTTCCGTGGTCGGATTTGACGACATTCGCGAGGCGGCGTACCACGTTCCCAGCCTCACCACGGTCCGCCAGCCGATGCGGAAGATTGGCTCGATGGCAGCCGAGGCGCTGGTCGAACGCCTCGAGGGCCGCGACGGGCACGACGGCCGGCATCCTGGTTAAGCCGGAACTTGTCATTCGCGAATCCACCGGACCTGCTCCGGAAGAGCCTTCTCGCGCTAACTGCATCATCTGACCGCTGCCTCCCACGCAAAATACGTTGTTGGTGATTATAAGCACATTCGCTCACAAACAATCAATATCGAACATAATTTGGGAAATATCTTGCATAGCGACTGTCGACCTTGGTCGTTTTTGAGTGATTTTCGACGTTACGAGGCCGCGTGAGGAGCTTCGCCCTGCGGCGACTGCGGCCGTTGCGGACGCAGCTTCTGGTAGAGCTTGAGTTGCTCTTCGGCTTCGTCCTTCAGATCCGAGTTTGTTGTAGACGCGCGCCAGTTCGTAGTGGTTCTGCGGTTCATCGGGGGCCTGCTCGATGGCCTTTTCCAGAGCCGCGCGGGCCTTGGGCAGGTCATTCTGTTGCAGATAGAGCTGCCCGAGCTGACCGAATGCTTTGGGATTATGTCGCTGGATGGCGACCGATTGCTCCATCTCGGCGATTGCTTCCGAAAAGTCACCCTGCTGCTTGGCGATCAGACCGAGAAAATAATGCGCATTGCCATCGTCGGGGCCACCGAGAGCGGCAGTCAGATACTTCTTCGCGGCCGCCAGGTCGCCGGCGTTGTACTGGACCACTCCCATGGCCAGTTGCGCGCCCTTATCGTTGGGAGACTGGGACAGCACCTTTTCCAGCAAGGGTTTGGCTTCGCCCCAGTGATTCCCTTCGACGAGCACAACGGCAAAGGCCAGCGCGCTCGCGGTTTCCTCCGGACGCAGCGGTGTACCAGCGCTGGGCATACAGCGTGTGCAGCCTGCAAGTCATTCTTGCGCAGTTCCACGAACACCACACTCTGGAGCAGATCGGTGCGCGGCGGGCCCGGCGGCTAACGCAGCATCCAGGAACTCGAGCGCCTTGTCCCACTGGCCCAGAGGATGGCCAAGAGCTGCAACGGCCAGCAGTGTCCTGCGACTTGGGATCGAGGCGAATGGCCTGGTCGATGCTTTGCCGTGCCTCCTGGTGCTTGCCGAGGCGGCCTGCGCCCTGGCCAACGTCGCCGAGAAAGATGGAGTCGAGCTTTTGGTGATCGCGCACGAGTTGCAGCAGATCCGCCGCATCTTCGGTCATGCCGTGGTCGAGAAAACTGTTGGCGAGCGCCGGAACAATCTCCGGATCGGAAGAGGCATGGCGCACAACTTCGGCGATCGCGGCATCTCGCCTTTTGCGGTCTTTGGAGCGCGACGTAGTCTGCCGCAATCACGGGCAACAACCGTGCCGGGCGCGTGGCGGACGGAATCGTCTTCACAATCGCCAGCGACTTCGAATAGTCGCCGTTTTTCTCGATACGCAGTCGCCAAGTCGGCCGCGATGGCGAAATTGCGGGGAGCCAGCTTGCGACACTTCTCGTATTGCGTCAACGGCTTCAGGCCAGCGCGTCTCGTCGCGCAGCAACGCAGCCAGGTCTTCACACGCTTCCAGCGATTTCGGATTGGCAGCGGTGGCGCGGCGAAACATCGACTCGGCTTCCGGCCAATTTCCCTGCTGGCGGCGCACGATACCCAGCAACGTGAGGGCCCGGACATTGTCCGGTTGCTTCTGCAGGATCGCCTGTAACTGCTTGTCGGCGTCATCGAGCTTCGATTGCCGGATGAGGGTTTGTATTGCGGCCAGGCTGGAATCCTGTGCAGACCCGGCCTGGGAGCCAGACCGCAAGCCAGAGTCACGAGCGCCAAGCACGCAAGCAATGCACGCAGCGAGATGGCCGTGATGTGAGTGGGCGGAAGCGCGCAGATTCGGCAGGAGACATTCGAGGTACAGACCGTGGAGGGAACCACTGTGCAGGTTATGTGGCGCGCGGAATCGGTGTCAAGGCGCGCCCGAGCTCGTGCGTACGTAGGCTAGAATGAGATCAGCACCCCGGTCTTCGTGCGATCAATCCTATGCGTCTGGTTTCTGTCGCGTTCTTGAGCTATGGCACTGTCTTCTGCCTTCGGCCAGACTGCTCCCATTCATTTCCACAACGCCAACAAGGAAGCCGGCCTGCCCGTGCCCGGCAGCAAGCCACCGGCGGAAATGAAGTACATCGTGCAGCAGATGGCTGGAGGCGTGGCGCTGTTCGATTGCGACAACGACGGCAAGCTCGATATCGCCGTGGTCACGCCCTCCACCATCGACGGCTACAAGGCAGGCGGCGACCTGATGGTCAGCGCTCTACCACCAGGACGCGGGATTCAAGTTCACCGACATCACCAAGTCGTCTGGCCTGACGCGCAAGGGCTGGGGCATGGGGCTGGCGGTAGCTGACTACGACAACGATGGCCTGCCCGACCTGTACGTGACCGGCTACGGCGGCAACGCGCTGTATCACAACCTCGGCAACTGCAAGTTCGAAGACGTCACCGAACAGCGCCGGAGTGGGCGGCGGCGGCTTCAGCACCGGCGCGGCCTGGGGTGATTACGACCGCGACGGCAATGTCGATCTGTTCGTCTCGCGCTACATCCACACCGACGCCAAGAACCTTGCCGCCGATTCAGACCGACTACAAAGGGCTGGTCGTCGAGGCACCGTGGGGCATGTCGGGCGAGACCGATTTCCTGTTTCACAACCGGGCAACGGCACGTTTGAAGAAGTATCGAAGAAAGCCGGCGTGAGCGATCCGGAAGGACGGCTCGGGCTTGGGCGTTGTGTGGGGCGACTTCGACAATGACGGCTGGCCCGACCTCTTTGTCGGCAACGACACCGAGCCCAGCTACTTTTATCGCAACAAGCACGACGGCACCTTCGAGGACTTGGCGCTGCTTTCTGGCGCGGCGGTGAGCGCCGAGGGCAAGGCCATGGGCTCGATGGGAGTGGATGCCGGAGACTTCGACCGCGACGGCAAACTCGACATCACGGTCGGCAACGTTCGCCTATCAGCCCGACAACCTCTTCCACAACCAGGGCGACGAGTTTAACGACATCACCTGGGCGGCCAAGCTGGGACAGGCGACGTTTCGCTGGGTGAAGTGGGGCACCGGCTTCGCTGACTTCGACAACGACGGCTGGCCCGACATCATGGTGGCAGCCGGACATATCTATACCGCCATCGACACGCTGCCGGGCGAACCGGGGTTTCGCGAGCCGATGATGGTGTTCCGCAACACCGGCAAGCTGGCGTTCGACAACGTGAGCGATGCGTCTGGCGTGAATGATGAGCCGATGCAGTCGCGGCGCGGCATTGCCTATGGCGACCTGAACAATGACGGCAACATCGATGCCGTGGTGTTCAACGTGGGCGAGCCGCCGTCGATTCTGCTGAACGACGCGAAGAACGCGAACCATCGCGTGATGTTCAAGCTGGTGGGAACGAAGAGCAACAAGGCGGCTATCGGCGCGCGGGTGACGATCACGGCGGGCGGAGTCACGCAGATTCGCGAGGTGAAGGGCGGCAGCAGCTATATTTCGCAGAGCGATCTGCGGCTGCACTTCGGGCTGGGGCCTGACACGGCAAAGATCGAAAAGGTCGTCATCCGGTGGCCCAACGGCAACACGGAAGAGTTGAAGGACGTGGCGGCGGACGCGATCTACACGGTGGTAGAAGGGGCGGGGATCAAGGAATCGACGCCGTTACCGCCGCTCGCCATCGCAAAGAAATAGCCACTACTTCTTCTTCGGCACGATCTTGTCGCGGTCGACGATGCCGCTGCCTTCGAGCACAGCGTAGAACTGGTCGGCCTTGAGGTCTTTGATCGTCTCGACCTTGCCTGACGGCCACTTGATTTCCAGCGAGTCGATCTTCGTCGCATCGTTCAAGCCGAAGTGCACGCGGAAGTCGTGGTTGGAAAGGTAGCTGCCGCCGCTGAAGATCTCGGCGGTCTGCGTCATGCCTCCCGCCACCATCTTCAGCTTCGCGCCGATCGCCAGGCGATTGCTCTTGGTTCCCGCCAGTTCGAAGCTGACCCAGTGCTTGCCGGGCAGTCCCTGGTTGTGCAGGATCATCGGCTCGCCGTCGAGGTCGGCGATCACGACGTCCACGTTGCCGTCGTTGTCGAAGTCGGCGATGGCGAGACCGCGACTGACGCGGGGGATCTGCAGGGCGGGCCCGGCCTGCGTTTCGGCGTCGCAGAACGTTGCCATTGCGCTCGATTCATGAACAGGTTCTTGGGCTGACGATAGCGCGCGCCAGAAGGCAGTTGGTCCACCTGGGGATAGACCTGGCCGTTCACCGAGATCAGGTCGAGCCAGCCGTCGTTGTCGAGATCGAAGAATGCCACGCCCCACTTCACCCACGGCAGCGCAGCCACCGCCACTCCCGAATCGTAGGAAACATCGCGAAAATCGTAGCCGCCCTGGTTGCAGTAGAGAATGTTGTATTCGTCGGCGAAATTGGTGACGTAGAGCGAGGGCAGGCCGGTGTGGTTGTAGTCGCCCAGGGCAATGCCCATCGAGCCCTGCTCGGAGCCGTCGGCGCTGACGGCCGTGCCCGACTCGAGACCAATGTCGGTGAACTTGCCGTTGCCGTCGTTGCGGTAGAGGTACTTCGGCGTGGAGTCGTCGGCGACGTATATGTCGGGGCGTCCCTTGTTGTCGAAGTCGGCCCACAGCACGCCCAGACCGTAGTAGCCGCGAGGATCGTCCACACCCGCCTGCTTGCTGACGTCGGTGAAGGTGCCGTCGCCGTTGTTGTGATAGAGCGAGTCGCCTGCACCGCGTAGTCCGCGCGGTCCGCACTGCACGTCGATGCCGCGATACTTACAGGTCGGGCTGCTGCCGAACTGCGGAAGGTCAGTCAACTGGAAGTCCACGTAGCGGGTGACCATCAGGTCGACGAAGCCGTCGTTGTCGTAATCGCCAAAAGACGCGCCTGTTGACCAGCGGGGATCGTCGATGCCCGACTGCTTGGTGACGTCGGTGAAGGTGCCGTCGCCGTTGTTGCGGTAGAGAATCGTGTGTCCGAGACAGGTGATGACCATGTCGGGCCAGCCGTCGTTGTTGTAGTCGCCCACGGCTCCGCCCATGGCGAAGCAGGGCGTGGCGACGCCAGCTTTGTCGGTGACGTCGGTGAACGTCCCGTCATGATTGTTGTGGTAGAGTGCGCCGCGCGCGGGCTGGTTCTTCAACGCCATGGCGACCGTGGGGGCGTTGGTGAAGTAAATGTCAGGCCAGCCGTCGCGATCGTAGTCGAGCACGAGCACGCCGCCGCCCATCGACTCGACGATGTACTTCTTGTCGGGATCGGCCACATGGGTGAACTTGATACCGGTCTTTTCGGTCACGTCGACGAGTTGCGGGATGGGGCGGTCCTTGCACACCACGTTCTTGGCTCCCGGAGGCGGAGGCGGGGCATAGGCGTGAGCTTGGGAGAAAGCGTTATAACTGGTCAGCACGGTCAGAAAAAGCGCAAGGCCCGTGCGAAGGCGTACAAAGGTCGGCATAAGTCGATAGTCCAAGATTTTATTATCGCAGCTTAGTCAGGGTTGGAGATTGGCGGCGGTTGATAGCCGAACGCTTTATCGATCACCGACGCGACCTTCAGCACGATTTCATCCTCAAATGGACGCCCGACGATCTGTACACCAATGGGCAGCCCCTCGGGTGAGCGGCCCACCGGCACGACGGCCGCAGGCGCCGCCAGCAAATTGAACCATTGGGTGTAGCGCATGGCGTCGAGGTATTCGACCTGCTGCCCGTCGATCGTCCAGCTTCGCTCGTCGTGGCGAAACGCCGGCGCGGATGCAACCGGGCACAGCAGCAAAGGGAACTCCTGCATCTGCGTTAGCAGTTTGCTGCGGATGATGTCGGCCTCAGCCCACGCCGTCAGCACCTCTCCGGCCGTCAGCGGCCCAGCGGCGTCGCGCTCGTGCCAGAAAATCGCGAAAAACGGGACTGAGCTGGTCTTCGTGTCCGCGCACCAGCGGCTCTTCGAACATCGCTCCGCAGCGCAGGAAGAACAGCTCCCACAGTTTGCGAGCGGGCTCCAAGCGCCTGGGGACGAAACGGTCGGACGTCGAATCCGGCATCGCGCAGCGCCTGCGCAGCGGCGTGAATTGCGTGGCGCGTTTCCGGCGTCACAGGCACCAGGCCGTCGTCCACGAAATAGCCGATCGGCAGCCGTTTGACTTCGTCGAGGCCTGGAGTACGAAACACGACTGGCGGGCTCATGGGGTCGATCGGATCTTGTCCTGACAGCACTTGAAACAACAGCGTCACATCGCCGACGGTGCGGGCCATCGGGCCGATCGCGCCGAGAAACGAAAACGGGCCGATACACGGCGGCATGTGACCAATGCCGGGAATTCGTCCCGGTGTCGGCTTCAGCGAGCAGATCCCGGTGAAGTGCGCTGGCACGCGCACCGAGCCGCCGCTGTCGCTGCCGAGTCCGCCCGCTGACATGCCTGCAGCAATGGCCGCCGACTCGCCGCCGCTCGATCCGCCCGGCGTGTAGTCGAGGTTCCAGGGATTGTTAGTTCGCCCGTGCAACAGGTTGTCGGTGACATAAGCCATCAGGTACTCCGGGCAATTGGTCGTGCCCAGGATCACTGCGCCTGCTGTCCGCAAGCGGGCGACAACCGTCGCATCTTTGACAGGGATGTTGCCGCGATTGACGAGGCTGCCGATCTCGCAGCGATAGCCTGCGGTCGAGATGGACGACTTTACTGTCATTGGAAGTCCGGCCAACGGGCCTTGCGAACCCGATGCACCGTCAACAACGCGCGCCTGCTGCCGAACACGTTCGGGGTCGAAATCCACCAGTGCGTTAATTGTCGGATTCAGCCGTTCGATTTGGCGAATGTATTCGTCGGCCAACTCCAGCGCCGAAATTTTATGGGTGCGGAGAAGCCCCAGTAGCTCCACCGCCGACTGTTGCGTGCCAGGTCTTGTCGTCATTTCGCAGTCTTGCGCGGCGTGGCGGCAGGCGTCGCCGCTGGAGGCGGTGGTGCTGCCCCAAATGCCCTCTGCTGCACGATACCTGAACCTTCCTTGACGGTCACGGTCTGCCCTGCGGCGACTCGATAGAGCTTATCCACCTGTCCGCTGGGCCAACGCAATTCGATTTCGTCAGCTTGTCCGGCCTTGCCCAACCCAAAGGTAAGCACGAGTTCGCTCGACGACAGATAGCCCGATCCACTGCGCAGCATCTGCGTCTGGCGATCGCCATTGGCCTTGACGACGGCCATCGTTCCGATGCCGTCGCGATTAGAACGCGTCCCCACGAGCTTGATGCGTAAGCTCTTGTTGCCGTTTCCGCCATCATTGCGGAAGAGCACGACAGGACCGGCGTTGGTCGTCATCAACAAATCGAGGTCGCCGTCGTTGTCAATGTCGGCATACGCGGCGCCTCGTCCCACCCGTGGCTTGCCCAGTTCGGGGCCGACTGACTGCGTCGCTTCCACGAAATTGCCTTTGCCCTGGTTGTGGAACAGGTGCGGCGACTCGGCATAGTGCACGCGCTTCTGGATGCGCTCGATCTCATTCTCAATGTGGCCGTTGGCGACGAAGATGTCGACCCAGCCATCGTTATCGTAGTCAAAAAACAGAGTGGCAAAGCCCAGCGTCAGCAGACTGCGGCGCCCGATCTCGGAGCGCGGCGCTTCGTCCACGAACAGTCCGTTTCCTTCATTGTGGTAGAGCGCCAGCATCTGGTTGGCGAAATTGCCGATGACGATGCTCGACCGCCCGGTGTGGTCGTAGTCGGCGGCATCGACGCCCATGCCGGCGCGCGCCACGCCATCTTCGCTGAAGGCGATCCCCGCCGAAACGGCCGACTCGGTGAAGCCTCCCTTGGTGTTGTTGACGTAGAGCTTATTCGGTTGGGTGTCATTCGCGATCACCAGGTCGGGCCAACCGTCGTTGTTCACGTCCAGCACGGCCACGCCCAGCGACTTCGACGAGTTGTCGAACAGGCCAGCCTTCGCGGTCGCGTCTTCGAACTTGCCGTTGCCCAGGTTATGCCACAGCCGCACCGACGCACCCTTGTACGACTCCGGAGTGCAGTACGACTTGTGCGTGCCATCGAGAGTGCAGTAGATGTCGCCCTGTGGGGTCCACTGCACATAATTGACCACGATCAGGTCGAGCTTGCCGTCGCGATCGTAGTCAAACCAGGCCGCGCTGGTGCTGAATTCGTTGGGGCCCATCATGCCCGCAGACTTGGTGACATCGGTAAACGTGCCATTGCCGTTGTTGTGAAACAGATGGCTCTGGCCCAGGGCGGAAACATAGATGTCGTCATAGCCGTCGTTGTCGTAATCGGCCACGGCCGCGCCCATCCCGTACAGGGAGATGGCGAGCCCGGCTTTCGCAGTGACATCCGTGAACGTGCCGTTGCGATTGTTGTGATAGAGCTTCAGCGTCGAAGACTTGCCGGTCGCATTCCAGTCTTTGCCGTTGACCAGCAGGATGTCAGGGTAGCCGTCATTGTCGTAATCGACGAAGGCGCAACCGATTCCCATGGTCTCCGGCAGCCACTTCTTCCCCACCGCACCGTTGTTGTGGATGAAGGTGATGCCCGCCTGCTTGGTGATGTCTTTGAACGTAACCTGCGCCGTCGCCGCGGAGACAAGCGCGACACACACCAAAATAAGAGATGATGACTTTTGTATGAAATTCATGGCGTAGTTACTTGCCTCCTGCAGTCACGACGCGCTCCTCCGCAATCTTTGCCGGCGTCTGGGCCGGCGCGAGCGGCGCGGAACCATGCTCATGAATCAGTTGGCGTTCGTTGTTGTCCTCGGGATGCAGCCGCCGATACGGCCCGGTAATGACTTGCGATGACTCATCGGCCTTGAAGCGCAGGTAGAGCTTCTCGTACTCCGCAGCCTTAGCCGTGTCGCCCATCCCCTTGTAGCAGAGCATGAGGTTGTAGTTGCCTTGCAGGTCTTCGGGATCGACGGCGATCGCCAGTTTGAGCTGTTCGATCGCCTCAGGATACTTGCGCGCTAAAAAGTACGTGCGTCCCAGGTCGTTACGCACCACGCGGTCTTTGGGATACTGCTCAGCTACCTTGAGCAGGCGAGCCGCCGCGCCATCGTAATCGCCATCCGAGCGCAGCACCCGCGCATAAAAGTAATTTGCACGCGCGAGATCGGGATCGATGGCCAGCGCCTTCTGCAGCACGACGCGGGCCCGCTCCATGTCGCCCTCTTGCACGGCAACGCGTCCCAGGTTCACCCACCCATCAGGATTGTTGGGATCGGCCTCGGCCACCTTCTCCCACGCCGCCGCTGCGCCCTTGAAATCGCCTTGCAGGAACAAACCGATGCCGTAGTCGTTCCAGCGCTGCCAGTCGGCTTTCTCGACAATCGTTTTGGGGGCGTCGGCTGGCGCGCCCCTCGGCAACACCTTCAGTTCAATGGTGTCTTCAGCGATGACAACGATGGGCAGTTCGGGAATCTCATGCAGCTTGCCCGAAACCTGGCTGAGGTCGCCGTCGAAAGTAAATTGGCGATCGTCATAGCTCTTGGAGGTCTGCGGCGCAGTCGGCGGTTGTTGCGAGACTCCCGCATAAGCGAAGTGCGTATTCCACCAGGAGAACTTGCGATAGCACAGCTTGGCGGTGAGCGTGATTTTTCTGCCCGCGTTCTGTGGCACGTTCATCCTGTAGTGAATCGTGTCGGCCGCGCCCGGAGGTATCAGCCGCACGTACACCACGGCGCGTGTGGCCCACGCATTGCGCTTATTGATGGCATTCCCGTGCTCGTCGATCTGCAACGAGCGGTAGAAATGCGCGCCGGGATCGACCGGCCCCTTGCCGTCGTCGCCAGCCTTGCCGCTCCAGAAAATCACCTGGCCCTTGTCGTCTACGGCCTTCAATTCGACCCACGTCTCGGGAGCATCGACAGTTCCGCCCGGAAAGAAGTGGCCAACCTTGCGCGTACGAACCACCACGTCGATGCGTGCGCTTTCGCCGCGGCGCACCGTTCCCTGCACTTTGTCGAGCGGAGCGGTCACGGGCGCGACGACTCCCGGCGGATTCGCCGGTGGTCTTCATTTCGGCCTCTTCGCCGACGGCGAACGTCGTCTGCAACTCGGTTTGTGGGCCTCGTGACACACCGATCTTGGCCGACGCATTTGACAGCGCAAAGATGTCGATGCTGAGCGTGCCGCTCTTCAGGAAGTTCTCTGTCATCTCCAACTGGTGGGCGTCCTGATTAGCGGTGGGCAGCGCGGTGTTGGCCGCCGGGAAAGAGTGCGAATGGATCTTGCCGGCAAAGTTGCCCATGTCATTCGAATTCGTTGCGGGCATGTGGCAATCCTGGCAGCCTTGCGGTTTCGGCGGGTAATAGAACGAGCGCGCTCCAAAACCCGAGACGCCGCTGGCCTGCCAGTTGTCGTACTCATTGAAACCGCGGAACCAGCGGTAATTGTTCACCGGCACGTCGAGGTGCACCTTGTGGCACGACGAGCAGAATTCCGGCGTCTGGTCTCTTCATGAAGGGCTTGAGGAAGACGCGGCGATGCGGCTCGGGGTTGAGCTTGATGCTGAAATCGTGGATCCAGCGCAGCACGGGATTCTTGGTGGCGGCGAGTTCGTGCAGCTCGGGGTACTCCAGCATGAAGTCGCCTTGCCCCATCGTGCTCTTCACTCGCACGATCGAGTGGCACATCATGCAACCCATGCCGGCCTGCGCTTCGGGAGTGTGCACAATCTGTTGGATGGGGATGTCCATCTTGCCGCTGTAGAGCAGCGCCGGATCGTGACAACCGGCACACCACTTCGACGCCTGCACGCCGTTAACGTGCTTGCATGTACTCGATGCTCTTGCGGTACCACTGATTGTTGAACGACGAGAAGTGATGCGCCGAACTTTGCCACTCTTTGTAAATGTCCTGGTGGCAGCGCTGGCAGGCGTCCGACTCCATGAAGAACTTCGACGGAATCTTCCGGTCACCCGCAACCTGCGACGAGCTGGGGAAGAACGGGCCGTGCGAGCCGCCGCCCTCGCTATTCATCGACAGCGGCGCTATCTCGGGATTACGAATGACGTAACGCTTGCTCCACGAAGTTCGGGCGTATTGCGCACCCAGCGTAATTACGACAGCCACGGCAACCGCGCCCAGTGGCGGGATCCACCCACTGCGAGTCGACTCTTTGCGGCGGCTGTACCACCACCCTGCCAGCAGCGCGACTGCCAGCAACGACACCGCTCCGTGAGTCAGCAACAGTTTCGTATAGGGACGCGCGGCACCGGTGTAGATCAGCACCAATCCAAGCGCCGCACCAACGATCAACACCAGCGTCGCCACCTTCACGATCAGCGGCTGGCGCATCGCCGTGGGCAGCATGCGCAGTCCGCCGATGCAGAACAGCACGCCCAGACCGACGTGAGCCAACACCACTGCGGCGTAAAAAATGTTCGGTGCCGGCCATGCATACAAGTAGATGGCAGAAATCGTCAGCGCCGCAATCGACAGAAAAGCTAGCTTCTTCATTCTTGTCCGCTGGCGCCTCCAGAGCGCCCGTCGTCGTGTGAATTCCTGTGCGGGGTCAGTGGCTCGGGATCGATCGTCCGCGGCTCGTACACGAAGCGATAGCCCAGCGCCTTGCTCGCGCCTGACACGAAGCGGTCGTTCCACTCGAAGCGATAGCCGTTGGCGTGCGCGTCGTCGGGGTAATGCTGCGTCGCCGGATAGGGTACGTACTCATGCCGTGGAACGGCATCTCAGCGACCGTGAACGGAATGGCTTCGTAGAAGTCCATGTCCTTGACGAAGCCGTTGGCGTAGAAGAAATAGTCGCGCTTCCATCCCTCGGGCAGTGCGGGCAGCGTCGCAGTGTCGAACTCGGCGTCGATGTCTTCGCCCGTGCCGAAGATTGCGAAGCGGTCGTCGATCGACGTAAGCAGCGGCGTCACGTCGCCGATACTGCGTGTAGCTGCCGCGAAAGCGCGAGAACGGGCCAGTCGTGCTGGCCTCTTCGTAGTGATAGGTCAGGTCGCCGGGGGTGTCGCCGTCCACCTGCCGCGGATAGCCGCGGAAGCCAAGCGTCGCCTGTGCCAGCGGCAACTCCGTTGTGCGCGCATCACGCTCGCGGGCCGGGCCGTTGTCCACCAGCACCTCATCCCAATAGATCTGCAGGTTCGACGTAATGCGAATCTTCTGCGCGGCCGCCGGCAGCTTGCCGGTCAAATCGACGGTGATAGTGCGTAGCAGTCCGGCCGGGAAGCCCATCTCGTCCATCACCTGCCGCCACGATCCATCCGGCATCTGCGCTTCGATGTACGGCGAGATCGGCTTCAGCCCCGCCTGCCATGCGGCGTACATCGACGTCGCGCTGAAGTACTCGATGAACCCGCTTAGGAACAGCCGCAACGGCCGCTGCGGCGACCACGCGCCCAAGTCCAGTGTCAGCGAATGGGTGTTCGCAAACCCTGCATACGGCAGGTTGTTAAAGTCGCGGACATACTGGTGATCGCGCGCGCTCACCAGTTGCAGCACGTCGTTACCGTTGTTGTCCCAAGCCCCAGCCGGAGGATGCGGACGTGAGGTCGCCACCGTCTTGCCGCTGGCAAACGGCGGATCGCCGAGGAAGCGCTCGTCGGGATACACATCTATGTCCGATGGATGGTCAACCGCGACCATACGAAGCTGGTCGATGTAGTTGACTTCCTCCATCGGCTCGCCGAAGCGCACGCTCAGATAACCATCTTTCGCGCGTAGCTTCGAGCCGTCGATCTTAACCCACTCGTCGGGATCGGGCGTGTTCGTCGACGTGGGCGAAATCCAGTGGCCAATCACGCCCGCGCCAATCACATCGGTGATGAACTCGTACTTCTCGCCGTTCCATGCAAAGAGCGTCGGACACGAGCTGCCACGCCGATCGAGCTCCATGAACGACACCGGCCTGTTCACCGCGACATCGATTTCGTCCTGCAGCACGCCCGTCGGCCAAAGCATACGCACGATATCGGCATTAGTGTTCTTACCGAGGCCAGCGATTACTTCGGGCGGCCCCTGGCTCAAATAGCCCGCGCCACCCGCAACTTCAAACTTCTGCCACAGCCCGTTGGAGAAGACCTCGACTTTCGTCCCTAGTCCGGTTTTGTTGTCCGCGAGGCCCTTGAATTCGATGCGCAGAGCGTGATTCTTGTTGCCGCCTTCGTTGTGCAGCAGCACCGGCTCGCCACCCGCTTGCGTCACTAACAAATCTGCCGCCAGATCGCCGTCGAAATCGCCTGCGATGAGCGCACGTGCATCGTGCAACTTCACCTTGTCGAGGCCGAGCGATGCGGTCACATCTTCAAAGCCCTGCGAACCTTTGTTGCGGAACGCACGAACTCCGGTGCCCTTTGCGGTCTCCACCACTGCAGCGAGATCGATCCAGCCATCGTTGTCGAAATCGATGGCGGTGATGCCCCACCCTTTCGTGGCATCGGAGACGGGCAGCGGGACTCGCTCGAACTTTTTGCCATCCACGTTGCGCCACAGGCTGACACCGGGCGCGCCGGAATGAGTAAGCGCGACATCCATCCAGCCGTCTTTGTTGAAGTCGAGGATGTATACGCCTGTTGCCGGAGACAAACCCACCGTGTCGTACAACGGCATCGCTTTGAAGGGTCCTTCGCGCTGATTCAGGTACACCGTCGGCGCGCCGGCTGTACTCGTGACAATCAAGTCGACGGCGCGGTCGTTGTTGATGTCGGACAGAACCGCGCTTGTTGTCGGCCCATCGCCTTCCAGACCGCGTTCTTTGGTTGCATTGGTGAACGTGCTGTTGCCGTTATTGCGCCAGACCACGGTATTCGCGGAGTCTTTCAACCCCGCCATCTGTTTGCCCGTTACGGTGAGATCGAGATCGCCGTCGTGATCGTAGTCGACCCATGTCATCCCCGTCGGCTGATTCAGCGACGCGATGCCGACCTTCTCGGTCACATCTGTGAATTTTCCGCCGCCGTCGTTGTGAAACAGCACTACGCGGTCACTCAGCGCAATGGCGATGTCATTCTTGCCGTCGTTGTCATAGTCGCCGACGGCACACGAAACGCCGGTGCCCGTAGCTGGAAAACCCGTATCCAGCGCGCCCAGCAACTTCCATTCGCCGTTACCCAGGTTGCGAAACACCTGAACGGGCGGCGCTTGCGCGCTCATCGAAATAACGTCGAGCTTGCCATCTCCATCAACATCCAGAAGGCACACGCCGCCGCCGGACATTCTTATTAGTCCGTCAGCCGCCTGCCCGGGGTGTAGGCCGCCCTTCCCCAGCGCCTGCGCCACAAACGTCACCGGAATCATCGGCCCCACGTTCGGCTCGTTGGTGATCACGTCCTGCGCGACGGAGTATCGTCCTTGCTCGCCGTAGGTCAGCGTGATGGCTGAAGAAATCTTGTTATGTGTCAGGTATTCAAAGCGCTTGAGGTGTATGCGCGCTTCGTCGGGCTGGCCCGAACGCTGCAGCGCTCTTCCCAATCCAAATTCCGCCGAGGCGTGCAGCGGATTGATCTTCAACGCTTGCTGAAACGCGTCGATGGCCTTGGCGTACTCCTGTTGCTGGCTGTAGAACGTCCCGAGAAAGTAGTACGCATCAGGATCGGTCGGGTCGATCTTCAGCACCTTCTGAAAGTCGTTTATCGCCTCAGCCGTGTTTCCCGACCCGCGATGTACCAGACCGAGGTTGTACCAGACGCGCGGATTGCCCGGGTCCAGCGCGGCGGCCTTTTGAATCGCTTCCTCGGCCTCAGGCAGCCGCTGCTGGTTGAGCAGCGCTATCCCTTTGTTCAGAGTCGCCACCGCCAGCGAGGGATCGAGCTTGTACGCTTCGTCGAACTTGGCGGTCGCTTTTTCCATAAGTTGCTGATTCATCATGGCGACCCCGAGGTTGTTGAGCTTGGCAGCCTCGGCCCGTACCAGGGGTGTGTCCGCCAAGCCGGCGGCGCTCAGCAAACAGGAGGCGATGACACCGGTCACGAACTGGCGTAGTGGCGCATGCATTCAGGCTTTCTCCTCAGGGTCGATGGCGAGAGTACCCTTGATTATAAGGTTCGCCATCACTCCCCATCCGAATTGCATGCTCTCCGCGTCCTTCGCACACCGGCAATTTTTCGCGCCAGTCAAACCAGCCGTGATTCGCCGCTGCGAGCGCGACCGCCCAGGAATACACGCTGGCCGTCGGCACACAGGGCCACATCCACCGCGCCCGTATCGCAATGTTTGGACTTCGAGAATTCGGCGGGAGACGATCGTCGTGACAGGCACGCTCCCCAGCCGCGACGGCACCCCTACCGTCACCGAAATCCCGCAAACTCTCCCGCAGGCGTCCCGGTTCATCGATTACAAAGGTTTCAAAACCAGCGAACAATAACCCAAAAACACTAGGGATGTGGTGGCTTGTACCACAACCGACCATCTTTGGAACTTCGGCACTATGCCTCGTGTCTGAGAACCATGGAAATTGGAATAAAATAACGGGCATCCGCTGTCCGTTGGCGTTGGGTGAGGAGCGGCGCGATGGGTTTTTCAGACGGTTTGCGTTCCACGCTCTGGCGATGCCAGACGATGGTCTGGGCCTCCGCCTGGCTGGTCCCGCGAGGCAACCGCGGGGCGTGGCGCTCTCAGCAGCATCAACGGTTCTGGCACTGGTGCCATTTTCTTTCCGAGTCGGGACAACTCACCCGGCAGAATCGTGTGCTGCTCGCCCGTTCCTGCTGGCATCTATTTCCTGAGGCGTTTTGGCTCCGATTCGACCGCGACGTCGTGCACGCGACGTCTCACAAGTTACTCGGCTCTCCGCTCGCGCTGTTAGCAATTTTTAGTATCGCTGCAGCCTTGCTGACCGCGGTCAGCGGCGTCGTACCCGCCGCCCGCACTGCATTCTCCCCGCCGGTTGCCGATGCCGATCGCGTTGTCACCATCACGCTTGACGGCAACGGCATCAACGGCAACTACAGCCGCACCCGCTCCGACACACTGCTTGACCTTGCCGGCATATGGGGAAAATCAAGGGTGGCGCAGGGATTGACGCCATTCTCATGGGCGCCTGCGCATCTCCTGCTATCCAGCCGCGACCTCCCAGTGGCTGCCGCTCGCGTCGGCACGGACTTTTTTCATACTCTTGGTGTGAAAGCAGCCGCGGGCCGCGTGTTCACTCCCGGCGACCTCCGCAACTGCCCCGATTGCGTGATACTGAGCTTCCAACTCTGGCAACACGAGTTTCACGCCGATCCCGACATCTTCGGCAAGCCCGTAGTCCTGAACGGCGTGCCGCGAATTGTCATCGGAGTCCTGCCTTCCCGCTTCCGTCTGCTCTCGCCAGGGGTCTCGGTATGGGGACTCATCGATCCTGCGATGCTGTTCACCAACTTCCAGCGGCGTGTGGGAGCGGTTGCCCGTCTGCGCGGAGACACAACTCCGGCCGCCCTGCAGCGCGAACTTTCAGACCTCACCGAAAGTGCGGGTTACGTTCATCCAGCGTCGCAACTGAAGGTTGAAACCCTGGCCTCGCAGATCCATCGCAGCCTCACCAGTCTGATTTGGTTCCTGCTGTTGGCCACGGCCAGCGCTGCTTTGGTTGTGGGTCTGCGGCAGGCGTCACATCGCATGGGCCGCCTGCCGGATGGCGCCAGTGTCCGCGCGCTCTGGCTCGGCTTCTTCGCCGTTAAATCGACTCTACTGGCAGCGCTGGTGGCGGTGCTGGCATGGGCAATCGTGCATTGGATTGCAACCTGGGCCGCCGGTTCGACTTACTCCATGGCCGATGAATATTCAATCTGGCTGTATCTGCCGCTGGCCATTGTCGCCCTGTCGTGGTCGGTGAGCGATCAGCGCAGCCGGTGTCGCACGTGCCTGCGCCGGCTCGAACTTCCAGTTGAAATCGGCCGCACTGGCTCCATTCTCTTGAACTGGGCAGGAACGGAATTGGTGTGTCCTGACGGCCACGGGATTCTTTACCTGCCCAACTCGCCGGAGAACGCGCTCGACGAGGACCGCTGGAGCAAACTCGACGAATCGTGGGAAAGCCTCTTTCGCCCGGGCTGATCGCGGATTGAATGCGTGATTCCGCGCCACTCAGCTGCCGGCGCCGGAGAGTTCCGCGGTCGGATTATTCTCTCCGCCATCGGCGGCCAACGTCTTCCGTCTCCTCGAATTGAGGCCGAACTGGATGGCGCGCGCCAGGTCGGCGACGGTATACGGTTTCTCGAGAAAAACGGCCTCTTCCTGCAACAGACCCCTCCGCGTTGCGCCGTCCCCGTTATAGCCTGACGTGAACACCATTTCCATTTCTGGATATCGCCGCGTCAGCTCCAGCGCCATTTCGTATCCGCTCATTCCCGGCATGACCAGGTCGGTAAGCACCAGGTCGACTTTGCCTTTCACTTGGCCGCAGATTTCGAGGGCGACCTCGCCACTGGCGGCGTCAAGCACTTTGTAACCCAGGTGCTGCAGGCAGTTGCAAACGTTGGCTCGAATCGCCCCGTCGTCCTCGACCACCAGGATAGTCTCGCCACTAGGCCGTTCACCCACATCCCTGACCTGCGGGTTGGCGCCCGCGGTCAAGTGGGTCACGGGAAAATACAGTTTGAACGTAGTGCCGAGTTCAGGCTCGCTGTACACCCAAATGTACCCGCCACTTTGCTTCACAATGCCGTACACGATGGAGAGTCCCAGCCCCGTGCCCTTGCCCATCTCCTTCGTGGTGTAGAAGGGATCGAAGATGTGCGGTAAGTTTGCTTTGGAAATGCCCGTCCCCGTGTCGCTGACGGCAAGCATCACGTAGCTACCGGTTTGCACCGGAGGATGAGTCTGAGCATAACTCTCATCGAGTTCTACATTGGCGGTTTCAATCTGTAGAGTGCCGCCCTCGGGCATGGCGTCGCGGGCGTTCACCGCCAGGTTGAAGACGATTTGTGCCAATTGGTCGGGATCGAGCGTGGCATTCGCCAACCGCTCGTCCAACCGGGGAACAAGCTGCACGTCCTCCCCGATGATGCGCCGCAGCATGTGCAACGTATCGTTGACCACCGAGTTGATGTTCACTACCCGCGTCTGCATCACCTGGCGCCGGCTGAACGCGAGCATTTGTTTGGTCAGCGCGGTGGCACGATCCGCGGCTTGCGATACCTGCAGCAGCGATTGCGTCAGAGGGTTGTCGGGCGTCACCTGGCCCAGCATCATCTCCGTCGATAGCTTGATGACCAGCAAGATGTTGTTAAAGTCGTGGGCAACTCCTCCGGCCAGCCTGCCCACAGCTTCCAGTTTTTGCACCGCACGAATTTGCTGTTCCAAAGCACTTTGTTCGGTCAAGTCTACGACGTAGACTTCGACCTGGTCGAGTTCGCCGCCATCGGTCGCACTGGCATAGGCGGTGACACGCACTCGAACCTGCTCCCCATCTTTGCGCCGTAGGTGGGTCTCGTGGGCATTGAGCCGCCGGTCCCGGTGGAGCAGGTCCAGAATTTCACCGCGGTTGGGTGCATCCGAATAAATCTGCTGCAGAATGGACAGGCCGAGCATCTCGTTCTGTGCGTAGCCAAGCATCTCGCACAGCGCAGCATTGCATGACAGAATCCGGTTCCTAGCCAGCGACACGCAGCCGATGCCGAAGGGCGCGCGCTCAATCAAGGTGGAGTCTGCGGCAGCCATTTCTGCAAGCGCCAGAGTCGTAGAACTACTTGTTTCACTTGGGGGCATTGAGCCTCCGCTCCTGCTGCCCTCGCATCCCGCGTCACCTGACACGCGAATGCGAGCCCAGAACTTGAGCTACAAACTAGCACTTTAGAGTTGGATCTTCGGTGACGAATTGCACGCTTCAGTGTGATTTGACAGGATCATCGAAACTCAGCAACTTCTGGAACAAATTGCAGCAGAGTTGGACGAGTCCCGGCTAGCGTCGATAATCGACCGTTGCAGGCGCCACAGCGCGGTCGCGCCGCACTAGCCACACCACTAGCCAAATAATGAGGATGATAGGCAGCAGCGGCACGACGACCAACCCCAGAACGAGCCCCACAAACACGACTGGGTTGGCCTGGCTCACAACATCGCCCTTCACTACGGCGTTGGGATGGCGAATCACGCCTCCTCCCAAACCCACGGTATCGCCGCTGACATTGGCGTCCTCGCCCAGCTTGATACTGCCGCCGACCGCTACCACGTCCCCGGCGGCCGTGCCGTCCACTTCGATGCTGCCCAGGATTGCTACGGTGTCGCCCGAAGTTGTCCCTGCCATATGGATCGAGCAAAACATGCACACCACGTCCCCAACTTGCTCGTCGGGCGCGACGTCGATGCTCTGGAAGAACTGGACCCGGTCACTCTGGCCGGACTTGGCGAAAAGGAGAGTCGGCGCCGTCACCACGAATAATAGGGCGCAAAGTAGTAACATCCGCTGGCTCAGCTTCATGGCAGTCTCCTCCTGTACCCATGGTAACCCTGGATTAGTAAGGTGTACGCAGGGCAGGCAGCTTTTGTTCCGGCGATCGCACGACCGCCTGAGGAACGGTGCCGTTTCGTGCCTGGTTCCTTCAAGGGACGCTCTCGGCGGCGTGACTCAGGTGAAAACTTCATGGCATCCGGTTGTATCGAAATCCGATCCGGCGAATCAATACGAATAACGAGTAGATCGCAGAAAGCAATAAGGCGATCGGGAGCCGTGGATGTTTATTAAGAAGCCGTCTGACATTCCCTCGTCGGAGATTACTCCGCAGGGACTTTATCTCACCCGCCGCAAGTTTCTCGGCGGCGCTGGGGCGCTGGCTGCGGCCGTCGCCGCCGGTGGCGCGTTGAGCGAGATTATGTCGCCCTCGCAGGCTGCGCTTGCCGGAGCCAAGCTGCAATTCACTCAGAGCCAGTTCAGCACCACCGAAAAACAGACGCCCTTCAACGACATTACGCACTACAACAACTATTACGAGTTCAGCACCGACAAGTACGAGCCGGCGGAGTTGGCCAAGAACTTCAACCCGCGTCCCTGGACCATCAAAGTCGAAGGCTTTGCCAACAAGCCCAGGACCTTTGACATCGACTCCCTGCTGAAGATGCAATTGCAGGAGCGCATCTATCGCATGCGCTGTGTCGAGGGATGGTCGATGGTGATCCCGTGGATCGGCATTCCACTCGCCGCCCTGCTCAACGAAGTGCAGCCGAATTCCAAGGCCAAGTTCGTCGAGTTCACCTCCCTCTATGACCCCAAGCGCTTTCCCGGCCAGCAGCGCAATGTCCTCGACTGGCCCTACGTTGAGGGCTTGCGTATGGACGAGGCGATGCACCCCCTGACCATTCTCGCCGTCGGCCTCTACGGTGAGACGTTGCCCAACCAGGACGGCGCGCCCGTGCGCCTCGTGGTGCCATGGAAATACGGCTTCAAGGGCATCAAGGCCATCGTTAAGATTAAGCTGGTGGACTACGAGCCGACCTCCGCATGGACAAAAGCCTCGCCCAGTGAGTACGGTTTCTACTCGAACGTGAACCCCAACGTGGATCATCCCCGTTGGAGCCAGGCCAAGGAACGCCGTATCGGTGAATTCACCAAGCGCCCGACGCTGATGTTCAACGGCTACGGCGACCAGGTAGCGTCGTTGTACACCGGCATGGACCTGAAGAAGAACTACTAGTCGACCCCAACGTGAAATCGAAATACGTCAAACCGATTGTGTTTCTCGCCTGCCTCCTGCCTCTTAGCCGTCTGGCGTGGAAGGCCTACAACTCAGCCCTCGGAGCCAACCCGATTCAGGTCATCACCTGGTCCACCGGCACCTGGACGCTGGTGTTCCTGATGGTCACGTTGTCAATCACACCTCTGCGCAAGTTGACGAGGCAGTACTGGCTTATCCAGTTCCGCCGCATGATAGGGCTTTTCGCCTTCTTTTATGGGCTGCTGCACTTCACCACGTACATTTGGCTCGATCAGTTTTTTGACTGGCACAGCATCACGAAAGACGTGGTAAAGCGCCCGTTCATCACCATGGGCTTCACCGCATTTGTGTTGATGATTCCGCTCGCTCTGACCTCAACACAGCGCTCCATTCGGTGGCTGGGCAAGAAGTGGCAGTCGCTGCACCGGCTGATCTACGCGGTGGCAATCGCCGGCGTCATTCACTACATCTGGCTGGTAAAGCTGGACCTGCGTAAGCCTCTCATTTACGCCAGCGTCCTCACCATGCTCTTGTCGTACAGGCTGATCGTTTGGGCATTGCAGCAAGTTCCAGCCCGCAAGCAATTGCCCCGTCCGGCACATCCCGCTGATCGAAAAACTGTGTCCGCCGATTAATGCTGCTCCAGCCACTGGAGCGCGAGTCTGCGATATCATCGGAGTGCCCTCCCGGCGTGAACCGCGGAGGGCACATCCTATGGATGAACGCTCCTTTCAACGGCTACTCCGGCGAACTGTGGCCATTCCCGTGGCCTTGCTGGGAGTGCTTGCGATCATCCTGGCCATTGAGATCCTCACCTTGACGCAATCATTGCGCATGGTTGATCACACCGACCAGGTGATTTCCAACGCCCGCCAGGCCATGCGGTACATGGTTGACATGGAATCCAGCACCCGCGGATTCGAACTCACGGGAGACCAAAAGTTCCTCGAAATTTTCCGCAATGCCGAATCACGCTTGCCCGCCATCATCCAAACCTTGACAAAATTGACCGGCGACAGCGGCCTGCAGCAGTCCCGCATTGCTGAAGTTCGCCATTTGGATGAGAACTGGATTCATTGGGCCGAACACGAGATCGCGACCCACGCCAACAAGCGGCCTACGGAAGCTGAATTGATGCAAGGCGACGTCCTCATGGATGAAATTCGAGCTCGCCAGAGAGAGATCGTCGCCGAAGAAGAACGATTGCTCGAAAAGCGCACCCGCCGGGCCACGAACCTTAGTCATGTGACGCTGTTCACTGCCGTCGGACTCTCCGTGATCGTAGCCGGGTTGCTGTTCACCTTCACCCGCCGCGAGTTGCGGACGCTCTCCTCGATCTACGAGCAGCATTTGAACGCAGAAGAAGAGAAAAGCCGGCAACTCGCCGAAAGCCGCGAGCGTTTCCAGATCACCCTCAACAGCTTGGGCGATGCGGTAATTGCCACCGACGCCGAAGGTTCCGTCAGGTACATCAATCCCGTGGCCCAGCAACTCACCGGCTGGACCGATTACATGCAGGCCCGCGGACGCCCCTTGCGCGAGGTCGCCCGATTGCTCGAGGAAAAAACCGGCAGCGCCTTCACCGATCCGATCGAGATGGTGCGCCGGCACGGGCGAGTAGTCAGCGTCTCCTACCCTGTCCTGCTCGTCAGCAGATCGGGCCAGGAATACCCTATCGAGATGAACTGCGCTCCCATCATCGACGATGCCGGTCAGCTCACCGGCGTTGTCGTGGTTTTCCGCGATGTGACCCAGCGCCGCCAAACCGAGCAGACCCTGCGGGCCAGCGACCGCCTGACTCAGGCCGGACGATTGGCCGCCACCATCGCGCACGAGATCCGCAATCCGCTCGACACCGTCTCCAACCTGCTTTATCTGCTGCGGCAGAAAACTTATCCCCAACCCGAGACGACGCAATATCTCGACCTGGCCAGCGAAGAACTGGCGCGCATCACCCAGATCACCGGTCAGCTGCTGACATTTCACCGTGAGGCGCAGTCGCCGGTCCAGGTGGACATGGTCAAAGTGCTGGAAAGCGTTCTAACCTTGTACTCACCCCAAATCCAGATGGCCGGCATCCGCGTCACCAAACGCTTTGAAACTCATCGCGCGGTGCGGGGTTTCCCCGGAGAGTTGCGGCAGGTCTTTGCCAACCTCGTGTCGAACGCCATCCACAGCATGGCGAGCGGAGGCCAACTGCTTCTGCACGTCTATGAATCCAGCCTCGCGTCAGATGAAGCACGGCGTGGTGTTCGCGTCACCGTGCTCGACAATGGCACCGGCATTCCGCCCGAAGTCCGCCGCAACCTGTTCGCGCCGTTCTACACCACCAAAGGCGAAGGCGGTACCGGACTCGGCCTGTGGGTGACCCGCGGCATCATCGAAAAGCACGAAGGGACGATCCACTTCGTCAGCAGCGTGCGCCCGGGCCGGACAGGCACGGCCTTTTCCGTGTTTCTGCCGTTCGCACAGGTTACGGGCAAGCTCGACCTGCCCAAACCCAATCATTCCTGAGCGCAAAAAAGCCGAGCGCATAGCCCGGCTTTTTGCAGCTTCAATCGGCACCTACTGAATGTCGAAGTTCTCCTGGTGCAGCGTCGCATCGCTCTTCACCAGCACAGTCTTGCCGATCAGTTCTTCCATTTCAGTGATCAGCTTGCCGTTGCCCGCCTTCAGCGCTTTGGCGACTTCGGGATTGACTCGCAATGTGACGTCGGTGCGGTCGTGCGCCTTGATCATCTTGCGCATCTCGATGTAGATCTCGTTGCATACCGTCGTCACCGACTTCACGAAGCCCGCGCCCACACAGTACGGGCACGCCTCGCCCAGGGTGCGCTCCAGCGACTGCTTCACCCGCTTGCGCGTGATCGCCACCAGTCCGAAGTCGTTGAACTGCAGCGCCTTCGACGGAGCCCGGTCGGTGCGCAGCGCCTCTTCCAGCGCCTGCATCACCTTCTGCCGGTTCTTGCGCTCGTCCATGTCGATGAAGTCGATCACG
Organism: uncultured Acidobacteriaceae bacterium; assembly: GCA_963751155.1. GTDB lineage: Bacteria > Acidobacteriota > Terriglobia > Terriglobales > Acidobacteriaceae > DASRAA01. The sequence continues at coordinate 101,553 of CAVVTL010000016.1, forward strand.
ATGATGCCGCCCAGGTCGCGCAGGCGGACCTGCCGCACGATCTCCTTAACGGCTTCGATGTTGGTCTTGACGATGGTGTCTTCCAGACGTTGCGTCTTGCCCACGTACTTGCCGGTGTTGATGTCGATCGCCACCAGCGCCTCGGTCTGGTTGATCACGATGTAGCCGCCGCTCTTCAGCCACACCTTCGACTTCAGCGCATCGTTGATCTCGTCCTGAATTCCGAAGTGCTCATACAGCGGCGCGGTCTTGGTGTACAGCTTGATGCGGCGCACCAGCGACGGCTGGAAACGCTGCGCGAAGCGAACCACGCGCTCGTACTCTTCCTCGGTGTCCACCCAGATCTGCGAGAAGTCGGCGCTCACCTGGTCGCGCAGGATGCGCTCCACCAGGTTCAAGTCGTGATAGATCAGCGCCGGCGACTTGCCGTTGTCGGCGCGGGTCTTGATCTCCGCCCACAGGTGCTTGAGGAAGCGAATGTCGGCGCGCAACTCGTCTTCCTTGATGTTGGCCGCCGCCGTGCGCACGATGAAGCCGCCCAGCCCGTTCTCGCGCTCGCTGGTGACGATGCGCTTCAGCCGCTGGCGCTCTTCCTCGGAGTTGATCTTGCGCGACACGCCGGTGTGGTTCACCGTCGGCATGTACACCAGGAACCGGCCCGGCAGCGCGATGTGACTGGTGATGCGCGCTCCCTTCTTGGCGATGGGCTCCTTGGCAATCTGGATCAGGATTTCCTGGCCTTCCTTCAGCAGATCGGAAATCAGCGGCTACGGACGATGTCGCCTGCGCGCGCACATTGTTGCGGCGTCCCCGGAAATTGCGCCGACCGCGGCGGTCGCGATCACCTCCGCCGCGCGCCGCGTCTGGCGCTGCTGATAGCCAGCCGTCGGCGTCGCAGCGCGCACTTCGGCGCGGCCGTTGCCTTCCTCTTCGCCGTTCCTCTTCCTCTTCGAACTCTTCTTCGCCAGCCGGCGAAGCGGGTCTCGCCTCGCTCTTCGGCGGCAATGACCTCATCTTCGTCCACGTCGGCAACTTCGGGAATCCAGCGATCGGAGTAGCCGTTGTCGTCGTCGAGCGTTTCCTCTTCCATCTCCAGTTCCAGATCGCCGGCCACTTCGCTCATCGCCTCCAGATTCTCGGGCATGGGATGGAATTCCATCTCATCGTCTTCCAGCGTCTCGTGCTCAAGCGTGCGACCCGCTGGGGCCTCCGACGGCGCAGTGGTTGATGCGGCCCGGCTTGATCTGCTCCGCTTCCTCGCCTTCCGTGTGTTCGGACTCGCCTTCCTGTCGTTCGGCCAAGGCGCTCGACGGCGACTTCGATCGTCGCCGTGCTCGGCTGGCTTCCACCCGGCTCGAGGCTCGTCGAGGGCTCAGCGTTTCGGTTTCTTCCTCGACTTCCTCTACTGGACGGCGGGGCTGACGATGCGACTGCCTCGGCTGCAACCTCGGGACTGCCGGCGACTGCCGCAACATCTTCGGTTCTGCCTCATGCGTTTCCGACAGCGACTTCATGTACCGGGGCAGACGCTCTCCGGCTCACCTCCGGGCCTCGACGACTTCTCTCGGACACTTCGTACTCGTCCTGCTCCTCCACCGCGACTCGGCTCGACGCTGGCGGAATGAAAGTCCTCGATCACTGTCGGCGCCGACGGCCTTCGCGACTACCGGGCTTCAGTTCTTCCCCGGAGGTTCCTCCACTGGTGCTGGCCGGCGGCAGGTTGCGATACTTCGAAATCGATTCTCCCGGAAGCACGATGGGCGCATAACGTGCGGCGCCGGACGGCTCTCTGCCCGGCACGGCTCTCAGGCGGCGGGCTCCGCGTGCACCGGTTCAGCAGGAGTCTCAACCGATTCGCTCCGAGGTTCGGTACGCTGCGGACGATCTTCGCGGCCACCGCGACGTCCGCCACGGCGGCGACGTCCACGCCAGCGGCGCGCTCCATCGCCTCGCCGCGATTCCTCACCGGGAGCTGCATCGCCGCGTCGCTTCACGCTTCGTCTTCGGAATCGCCCTCGGCGAGGTCTTCGACCGCTGCAATGAATTCGGCTTGTTCGTCGGTGCCAGCCTCCGCCGCTGCGGCGCCGCTTCCGCGGTGCCTGGGCATTGCGGCTCAGATTGCAGCCGGCGGAGGCGCTGGAATGTCTCCAAACTCCTCCGAGTCTTCCTCGCCAGTCAGTTCCAGGAAGTCGGACACGTAGAGAAACGCGTCGCGCTCCAGTCCGATATCGACGAACGCCGACTGCATTCCGGGAAGCACGCGGGTCACGCGGCCTTTGTAAATGGAACCTGCGAGTGTGTATTCGTTCTCGCGCTCGAAAAATACTTCTGCGACTTGATCGTCTTCCACCAGCGCCACTTTGGTTTCGTGGGGAGTGGAAGACACATAAAGTTCTTTGTTCATGGACGCTCCGTTGGACCGGGGCGCGTGGTCAGCAGGAGGACGCGGAAAGAATCAACGGTGCGATCATGCCGAAAGCACACGCGGGCACTCGCCCGGATGCGCTCCCAGCCTGATGTTCGTTACCACAAGTTTTGGAATCGTCTGCACCGTAATTAACAGGCTTCTGTAGGTTTGTGACCACACCTTCCGTCGCGGAAGGGGTCGTTACCCGCCAATCATTCGCCTGTCTTGCAATCCTGTCCGGCCCACTTCTCGTGCGGCCAGATCGTGCCCTCGTACGTGAGGGCTGTCGTAATCTTTTTGTCACCCTTCGAAGGCCCTGTCTCCCATTTGGAATGGCCTTCCCGGCGAGTGAACCCGGCGTTTGCCGGCACCGCATCCCAATTGGCGCGATCGTTCCAAACCGGCAAAAACTCAAAAACTCTAGTTCACAAACCGGCGCATCCGGACGTTCATCACGATCCCCAGCGCCAGGAACATAAACAATACCGATGATCCCCCGTAACTCATTAACGGCAAGGGGATTCCCGTGACCGGCATGAATCCTACCACCATGCCCACATTGACCAGAATGTGAAACGCTAACACCGCGACCACACCCATCACGACGAAGGCACCTGCCCGGTCAGGGGCCGTCTGAGCGTTCTGAATCAGACGCATCAGCACGATAAAGTATAGCAGCAAAAGGCCCATAGCGCCGATGAATCCATGTTCCTCGGCAAATGCGGCAAAGATGAAGTCGGTATGCGGAACTGGAAGAAATTGACCCTGGGTCTGGCTGCCCTGTGCCGTGCCCTTGCCAAAAATCCCTCCCGATCCCACCGCGACCAGCGACTGTATCAACTGGTAACCTTTATGCTGCGGATCGGCTTCTGGCTCGATAAACGTCGTCAGTCGGTCCCGCTGGTAGGGCTTCAGCACGTGCCATCCCACCGGAGCCAGCAGCGCGGCAATCAGTACGATGATCATCGCGTGTTTCGCCTTCATGCCGCCCAGAAACAGCCCCATGATGGCAATCGGTAGGTAGGTCAGGGCCGTTCCCAAGTCCGGCTGCGCCAGCACCATCAGCATCGGAATGCCCACCAGCGCTCCGGCCTTCACGATGTCCTGGGCATCACATTCGCTCTTGTTGTCCGCGAAGTATTTGGCCATGGCCAGAATCAGCACCAGCTTCACCCACTCCGACGGCTGGAAGTGGAACGAACCCAACTTCACCCAGCGCCGCGCTCCCAGGTACTTCTGTCCGAAAACGGCAACCGTCAGCAGCGATGCGATAGCTGCCACATAGAACACCGGCACTCGCTCGATCAGTGCCTGGTAGCTCACCATGCTCATGGCGAACATCAGGGCTACACCGCCAAGCACCCAGTAAATCTGCTTGAGATGGACCCCCATGAACTTGGTGTTCAGCGTCGCACTATAAATCTCAACTACGCCGAGCGCACAAATCAGCAGCACCAGCGCCAACAGCACCCAATCGAAGTCGCGATAGGAAACGTAGCGGCTCATGGGTCGGTCCTCGGTAGAATCGCGACGGCTGCGGGCGCCACTCCAGACTTGCCGGCCGGTTTTCGGGGACTCGGCTGGTTCGTCGCCGGCTGATTCGGCGCCGGCCCGGACTGCGGCGTTGTCGTTCGTAAGGCCGGCTGGACAGGCTGACCCTCCGCCGCGGTCTCGCGTTCGGGATTCGCCATCTCAACGTGCGACTCCGTCGCCTCAAGAGTCGACGGGGTTGGTGACGCTTCCCCTGGCGACATGCCCGGCGCCGCGGCCACTGGCTTGGCCTTCCCATCGACCGCCACCGTGAAACGGCCGCCCTGCAGCTTGTTGTCGCTCGGCTGGACGCTACCGTCATGCCACACCGCCCCAACCTCGGCCTTGCCCGCTTCCGAGGCCTTGGCTACCTGAGTCTGCTTATTCCGTTGCTTCTCGACGTAGGCCTTGATCACCTTGGTCGCCACCGCCGCAGCCAACGCACCGTGCTCGCCGCCTTCGAAAAGGCACGCCACGACAAGCTCAGGATTACGCCGCGGCGTCACCCCCACAAACCAACCGTTGTCCTTGTACAAGCTCTTTTCGGCAGCGCCCATCTTCTTCTTCAAATCGTTGGAGACGGTCTGCGCGCTGCCCGTCTTGCCGGCAATGTCCACGCCAGGGACCGCCGCCCTGCCCGCGGTTCCCATCGGCGAAACCACCGCCGCCATTGCATCCGTAATGAGGGTCCAGTTCTTTTCGTCGATATCGAGCTTGGTCTCGTCGTTGTAGTGGGCCACCTGCTTGAATTCGGGCGGAAACTGCTCTGGAAACGCAATGTGCGGACGCCGCAACGAGCCGTCAGTGGTAATCGCCGCGATGGCGCGCGCCAACTGTATCGGTGTGGTCGCCACTGCGCCCTGCCCGATGCCCACCGAAATCGTCTCGCCCGCATACCATTTCTGCTTGTAGTTCTTGATCTTCCACTCTTCCGACGGCATCACCCCAGACACTTCCTGAGGAAGATCGACACCCGTCTTCTGTCCAAGTCCCAGCATGGTGGCGTACTTGGCAATGCGGCTGATGCCCAGCTTCTCCGCCAGCGTGTAAAAATACGAATCGCACGACTGGTAGATCGCTTTGCTGATGTTCACACTGCCGTGCGAGCCGTGGTTGGCGGCGATCCAGCACTTAAAGAACCGCCCGTAAAACGTTTTGCCCCCACCGCAATTCACCACCAGGTTCTGCGCGATGCCTTCCTGCATGCCCGCCGTCGCCATGATGATCTTGAATACCGAGCCCGGCGCCAACTGCGCCTGGATCGCTTTGTTCAGCAGCGGCTTTCCCGGGTCCGTGATGAGCTGGTTCCACTCGTCACGGCTGATGTGCACCGCAAACTCGTTGGGATCAAACGCCGGACGGCTTACCATCGCCAGAATCTCGCCCGTCCGCGGGTCCATCGCCACGATCGCTCCCGGCTTGCCTTCCAGCGCCTGCTCGGCCGCTATCTGCAGGTCGAGATCGATAGTCAGCTTGAGCTGTTTGCCGGGAATTGCCGGAACGTCATGCAGCGTGCCGACTTCCTTGCCCCTGCTGTTGACGATCACCTGCCGCGATCCGTTCTTCCCCATCAAAATATCGTTGTAATACTGCTCTACGCCCGACATGCCCACGATGTCGCCCGAGTTGTAGAGCTCCCACTGCGGCTGCGTCAGCATGTCTTCACTTACCTGTCCGACATAGCCGATGACGTGCGCCATGAATCCGCTCTTGGGATACAGGCGGCGATGAACCGTAATGATGTCGAGCTCAGGCAGGTCGGCCCGATGCGACTCGATAAACGCCAGCTCGTCCGGCGTGATGTCGTCCTTCAGAAACAGCGGCTGGTAGCCCGGAACCGCCTTCATCTTGCTCAGCCGCGCCCGCAGGTCTTCGGGCGGAATGTGCAGCCCATCCGCAATCTTGTCGGCATCGGCGTCAAGATCGCGGTTCTGGTCGCGCAGCAGCAGCACCGAAAACGACGGATAGTTATCGACGATGATGCGCCCTTCGCGGTCCAGAAGCTTGCCGCGCGGCGCGAGGATTGGGACCTGCTTGACCCGGTTCTGTTCGGCCAGTGATGTGTAGTAATCGCTGTGCGCGACCTGCAGCCGCCACAATCCGAAGGCGAGCAAAAGGAAGACCCCCAGCAGCACGTACTGCACTGCGGTGAGGCGGAACGGAGATACTTTTTCCTCGCGACCAAACATGGGCAACTACCGAAACGGCGCAACAATCGTAAGCAGTCTCGCAATCACGAAACTAGCTTCGCTCTCTCACGCGGACGCCTGCGCGCACGCGCCTTACACCAACTGACCTGGAAGGGCGGCCGCGACCACAGCGCGGCTGGCAAAGCGAAACAAACCGTTGCTCCTATTGTATTCCGAATCCCCGCTGACAACGAGGATCGAATCGCGAAGAGCGCCCTACCGCTGCTTAAAGCGGTCCAGCAGGTGATACACAAAGACCCCGACCACCGCATTCGCCAGGCCGGCGATCGCCACGTGGCTCCAACTCCACTGCAGTGACTGGCGCAGCAGGCCTCGTCCCACACCGTAGTACACGGCCTCATGCACGATGAGGAACCCGTAGGTGATAAGAAAGCGCGTCCCCGGGTTCTCAACGTCGATCTTCACCCCCAGCGACGACGCCGCGTACCCGATGACGGTGTCGGTAATGCCGATACATTCCTATGGGATGCATCGGGCCGCCCAGTGCGTCCTGCAGCAGGCCGATGACCGCGCCGGTGACACAACCGGTGACTGGATTGCGCCGTGCCACAGCGAAAAAGATCACCACCATCATCGGCAGGTCGAGCACTGCCAGCCAGCGCAGCTTCGCGGCGAAGAACGCCTGCAGAAAGATCGCAACCAGCGGAACCAGAACTAGCACGAGCCAGTTGAACTCGTACACCGAGACCTGCTCGCGCGAGGTCAGGCTGCCGCGAAATGGAGTGGCAGCGTGCGCTCATTGCGGTCGCGCCTCTTGCGGTTTCGGCTTTGTCACTTGAGGCGCTTTCCCGGCATTCGCTGGGGTCGTACTGGCAGGCTTGTTCACCTTCATCTGCGTCGATGGAACGGCTTGGGCATTGGGCTTGGCGGCGTTGGGCGTCGAAGCAACCCCGTTTGGCTTCGCAGTGACGTCCTGATTCGGCGATGCTCCGCCCGTTGGAATCGTGCCCTGCGAAGGATTCGCACCGCCCGAAGGAGCCGTCGCGTTCCCAGCCGCATCCACCGCTGCCGCCACCGGCACTCCCGGCAAGCGCTGGCTCAAAATGTCCGAGGCGCGAATCGGCCCGAGGTCTGTCGTGTCGGGCAGCTTGTCCTGAATCTTGGTGATGACCAGCACTTCCTCCAGGCGATCCAGCCGCGCCGACGGAATCACCCGAATGTTGAGAAACAGGTCTTTGCCCGGCTCGACCGAGGCCACGTTGCCGATCTCCAGCCCCTTGGGAAAGATGCGGTCGCCGCCGCTGGTGATGACCGGCTCGCCCGGCTTCACCGGCTCGTCGCTCATGATGTACTGCAGCGTGGTCGTGCCGTTGGCCGAGCCTTTCAGGATGCCCTGCAGACGCGAATCCTTCAGCGCCGCCCCTACGCCGCTCAACTGATCGTTGATGGGCAGCACCTGCGCCGAGCCCGCCGACACCTGCACGATCTTCCCGACGATGCCGGTCGGCGTAATCACCGCCATGTCGGGCTTGATCCCGTCGTCCGATCCCTTGTCGATGTACAGCACTCGCGATTGCTCGCTGCCGCTGGTGCCGATCACCTGCGCCGCGATCGTGCTCTCGACGTACTGTTCCTTGAACGCCAGCAGCGTCTGGATGCGGCGCGCCATGTTGGCGTCTTCGCTCAGCCGTGCCTGCTCCAGCTTCATGCGCTCGATGTCGCCTCGCAGTTGTTCGTTCTCGCTGGCGCACATTGCGCAGCCACACGTAGCCTGCCCACTTGTCGCGGATGAACGTCTGCGTATGCACCACCGCTTTTTCAAGTGGAGTGACCGCGCCGATGGCCCACACCCGGATCAGGCGCGTTTCTCCGCTCTGCGTGGGGCGCCTCACCTGCACCGCAAGCGCGATCATCTGGGCGAACAGGATGGCCGCCAGCACAATCAGGTTCTTGTAGCGGCCGAGAATCGTTTCCATGCTGGGACCGGCGGACGAAGGCCGGAGTAGAGTCTATTATCGCAGCAACTCGAGGACGAAACTGCTAGCTGGTTTTCGCCGGAGCCGCTAAGCCGAGGAAAACCAGGATGGCACGATTGAGGCGCACCATATCTTGATCTGACAGGCGGCCGATTTTTCTTCCCAAGCTTCGACTTTGGAACTGTCAGTGATCTTATCGACCATCAGCCGACAAGCGAGCACGCAGGCCATTTATCGCATCAGGCTCGACGACGAGTCGAAACAGCGGCGCCTCCGTGGGATCAGAGGTAAAAGGGCAGACAGTAACGGAATCCGTGTCATCGAAACGGTCATCCTGAATGATTACCACGGGACGCGGTTTGCTTGCATAGTCCTTGCCACCCGCAACCGTCCAAATCTCACCGCGTTTCACCGGCCATTCCAATCGGGAGCTTGTCCCAATCGGAGATCGAGTCAACAAAGTCCTGATCGTCCTTCTCACCGGCACTGCGGGCAACAGCACGCGACTGCCGTCGCGCTTCCTTCACGAATGCCGGCGAGGTGACATCGGGCACCCAAATCTGAATGGGTCGCAGCCCTTGTTGGCGAAGCCGCTTGCGGTGTGCCCGAACCTTGTCGCGAGAAGTGTTGGATGAGATCTTCGTTGTCACTGTCGCCTCCATTCGTCGGGTTACATGTAACCTACCACACGACGGCCAAAGGCGATGCAATACTGGCTACTGGCAACTGACCCTGCAATTAGTCGATCGAGATCTTGCGCAGCAGCTTGAAGTCGCTCAGCATCTTCCCCGTGCCCAGCACCACGCTGGCCAGCGGATCGTCGGCGATCGACACCGGCAATCCGGTTTCTTCGCGGATGCGCTTGTCCAGGTTCTTCAGCATCGCTCCGCCGCCGGTCAGCACGATGCCGCGGTCGCTGATGTCGGCCGACAACTCAGGCGGTGTACGCTCCAGCGCAACGCGTATCGCATTCATGATCGTCGAAACGCACTTCGCTCACCGCTTCGCGCACTTCGCTGTCGTCTATGGTGATCGTCTTCGGCACGCCCTCGATCAGGTTGCGCCCCTTGATCTCCATCGTCATCGGCTTTTCCAGCGGATACGCCGATCCAATTTCAAGCTTGATCTGTTCCGCCGTGCGCTCGCCGATCAGCAGGTTGTACTTGCGCTTCATGAAATTCATGATGGCTTCGTCCATCTGGTTGCCTGCCATGCGCACCGACCGCGAGTACACGATGCCGCTCAGCGAAATCACCGCGATGTCGGTGGTTCCGCCGCCGATATCCACCACCATGTTGCCGCTGGGCTCGGTGATCGGCAGACCCGCGCCGATCGCGGCCACCATCGCCTGCTCCACCAGATGCACTTCACTGGCCTTGGCGCGATACGCCGAGTCCATGACCGCGCGCTTTTCCACCTGCGTGATCTCCGAAGGCACGCCGATCACGATGCGCGGATGCACCAGCATCTTCCGGTTGTGCGCCTTCTGGATGAAGTAGTTCAGCATCTTCTCGGTGACTTTGAAGTCCGCGATGACGCCGTCTTTCATCGGCTTGATGGCCACGATGTTGCCGGGCGTGCGGCCCAGCATCTCCTTGGCCTCTTTGCCCACGGCTTCGACTTCACCGGTGTTCTTGTTGATGGCGACAATGGAGGGCTCGTTGACCACGATGCCCTTGCCGCGCGCATACACGAGCGTGTTGGCGGTACCCAGATCGATGGCGAGATCGCTGGAGAACATGCTGAACAGCGAACGCATGTTGCCGACGCGCGAGGGACTTTTATGAAATCCGTTGGATGACATTACGACTGCTTCTTTCTATGAGGCCTTGGCTGACACGTATAGCTCCAGTTCCAGAGACGCCCGCGCGCAATCCTGCCACCAAGTTCCCTGTATCTAAACTCCAGGGTCTAAGTGTTTCAGGGTCTTGCAGTTCCGAGGATGCCGCAGGCCAGTCCGCTGCTGGAACCGGACAATTGTGGTCGCACCGTATGGCAATAGAGTACCACCGGAAGCGAGGGGAACGAAATAGCCGCCGGCTGCGACTTTGGCGGCAAACGCATGCTGCGGCAATCCGATCTGCCGATCCTGCGCGATCACCGCCAACCCGTTCCGTTCTTGTTACTATTTCGCGTCGCCCTACAAAACCGGTTCAGGAGTCCACCACCTTGTCGACGAAACGGCATTCCTTGCGCCTCTTCCTTAGCTTCTTCTGTCGGTGTCACGCCTGAGCTCGGCCGCCACCATGCAGAAGCAAGTCGTCCCCCTGAACTCCGGCTGGGAGTTCCGCCAGCTCGTCAACGGCCCTACGGTCGACTCCGCGAACTCCGCCATGCCAGACGCCTCGCAATGGCACCCCGCCGTCGTTCCCGGCAGCGTTCATCTCGACCTGCTCCGCAACAAGCTCATCCCCGATCCCTTCTACCGCGACAACGAAGCCAAGCTGCAATGGATCGAGAACGCCGACTGGGAATACCGCACCACCGTCCAAGCGACGCCCGCGCTGCTCGCGCAGAAGAACATCGATCTCGTCTTCGAAGGCCTCGACGCCTACTCCAAGGTCTATCTCAACGACAAGCTCGTCCTCACCGCCGACAATATGTTCCGCGAGTGGCGAGTGAACGTGAAGGCCGACCTCAAGGCCGGCGCAAACTCGCTGCGCATCGTCTTCCCCTCGCCCATCAAGTCCGCCGCTGAAATCGCCGCCAACGATCCCTGGCAGCCGAAGACTCGCGTCGAGCCCAAGACCTACATCCGCAAAGCCGCCTACGAATACGGATGGGACTGGGGCCCGCGCTTCGTCACCAGCGGCGTCTGGCGTCCCGCGCAACTCGAAGCATGGGGCGATGCTCGCATCTCCAACGTCAACATCCGCCAGCTCGATGTCAGCAGCAGCCGTCGCGCACCTGCTCGCCGAAGTCGAAGTCACCGCCGCCAGCGCTGGCAACGCGACCGTCTCCGTGGACTACAGCCTTGGTTCCGGCAAAGCGATCGCCGTCGCGCGCATTGTGCAGCTCCAGCAAGGCGTGAACCGCGTCGTGCTTCCCATCGACATCGCGAATCCCTCATTGTGGTATCCCGCCGGATACGGCGCGCAGCCCATCTACAAATTCAACACGCAACTAAGCCTCGGCAAGCAATTGCAAGACGAAGCCACCACCAAGACCGGCCTGCGCTCCATCGTCCTTCGCCGCGAGCCCGACCAGTGGGGACGCTCCTTCGAGTTCATCGTCAACGGCATCCCCGTCTTCGGCAAAGGCGCCGACGTCATTCCCTTCGACAGCTTCCCCACCCGCGTCACCACGCAGCAATATCGCCAGGTGCTGCAATCCGCCGTTGACGCCAACATGAACATGATCCGCCACTGGGGCGGCGGCTACTACGAAACCGACGAGTTCTACGACATCTGCGACGAACTCGGCATCATGGTCTGGCAGGACTTCATGTTCGGCAACGACTGGCAGCCCGGCGCCTACGACTGGAAGCTCAACATCGCCGCCGAAGCCGCCGACCAGCTTCGCCGCCTGCGCAACCATCCCAGCATCGTCATCTGGTGCGGCAACAACGAAACCGAAGTCGCCCTCGCCTGGAAAGACCGCGACAAGCTGCCCGCCGACGTCCGCTTCCAGATGTGGCAGGACTACGTCTCCACCTTCAGCGGCATTCTCGCCGCCGCCGTCAATCGCTACGCGCCCGAAACTCCCTACTGGCCCAGCTCGCCCAGCTCCGACTACGAAGAGCTCTCCGACAAGTACCAGTCCGGCGACATGCACGACTGGACCGTCTGGCACGGCCGCGTCCCCTTCACCGACTACGAGAAACACAATCCGCGCTTCATGACCGAGTACGGCTTCCAGTCATTCCCCGAGATGCGCACCGTCGAAACCTTCACCATCCCCGAAGACCGCATCAACATCTTCACGCCGGTCATGCTCGCGCACCAGAAGAACAACGCCGGCAACTCCATCATCAAGGACTACATGCTGCGCGACTACCCGCAGCCCAAAGACTTCGCTTCGTTCCTCTACGCCAGCCAGGTCCTGCAGGCCGAGGGCATCAAGATCGGCGCCGAGCACCTGCGCCGCAATCGTCCGCGCACCATGGGCTCCCTCTACTGGCAGTTGAACGACTGCTGGCCCGTCGCCTCGTGGTCGAGCCTCGACTACTACGGACGCTGGAAGGCCCTGCACTATTACGCCCGCCGCTTCTACGCGCCGATTCTCGTCTCGCCTCACCAGGAGAACGGCAATGTCGCGGTCTACGTCGTCTCCGACAAAACGACGCCGACGGTAGCCACCTTGCGTGTCCGCATTCTTACCTTCGACGGCGCAGTGCTCAGCGACAAGTCGCAGCCGGTCACCATCGCGCCCCTGTCCAGCAAGGTGTACGTCACCATGCCGATGCTCGACATCACCAACTTGCCCAACTGTGACCTCGGCAAGATCTTCGCCGTCACCGACGTGATGATCGACAGCAAAGTGATCTCCACCAACGAACTCTTCTTCGTGCCCAAAAAGGACCTGCAGCTTCCGCAGGCGAAAATTCACCGGAGCTGACGCGGGTGCCCCATCCTATCGGCCCGCGCAGCGGGACGTAGGTGATCGAACCTCCGCAACCTACACCCTCCACCTCTCCGCGCCCATGCTGGCCAAGAGCGTTTACGTCAGCTTCGGCAACCTCGATGCCAAACTCTCCGACAATTATTTCGACTTGCTGCCCGGTGAGGCTGTTGATCTTCTCATTACCAGCGCGGCTTCGCTCGACGACTTGAACACAGATGAAAGTGATCTCGCTGACCGACGCCTTCGCCCCCCACGAGGCGGATGTGTCGGCGGCAAAGTGATAGCCGGAAGATCCCCGCGAATTCATAGTTCGCCGGGAACCGAAATTACTGGACATCGCCGCCGGTCGGAGGTTTAATTTCCACCGTGCAAACACTAGGAGTTTCTGACTCAACACCGCGCAGCGACAGTCGCTGGAAGGCCTTGTTTTGGCCCTCCGTGGACAACGCTACGGATGTGGATTACCTCGGCACCCAGGGCTATTGGATTTGTGCGATCGTCGCCGTGTTTTCCTGCGTCGCGTCGGTCCTCATGGATAAGCCGGTCATGGGACTCATCGTGTTCGCGTACTACTTCCTCGGTGGCGTGGGAGTCCGGGAACACAGCTTCTACGCGGCGGTCATGGTTTTCCTCATGTTCGTCGCGGATTTTTTCTTCGCGCCCTTCAGCATTGTGAGGATTGTGCTGACGGCGGTCCTGCTTTCCAATGTGCGAGCTACCTCGATTGCCTCTCGCTGGAAACCCGAATCGGAGGAAGCCGCTGCGCCCCCACGATTGAACGACACATTCGCGGACAAGTTCCCGATCAACTTCCCATGTGGCTCTGGCCCAAAGTGCGTATCGCCGTCCTACGTCTTCGCCACCGCCCTGTTCTCCCTTTACCGTCCTCGGGCTGGTCCTCCTCAATCGTCGGCTTGATTGGCCGAATGAATGGACAACCTCTTGAAAGGTCACTGGCGCCCCACGCTTCTCGCCCGACGTTGGCAATGAGGTGGGAACCTACTCTCCTCCCGCATCTGGTTTGTC
>CAVVTL010000017.1:0-210872 GCA_963751155.1 uncultured Acidobacteriaceae bacterium
GGATCTCACGCAGGGGCAGACCCAGCAGCAGGCGGCGCTCGCCTCGGAAGGACAGATACCCCGCACCAGCCTGTTCAACTTTCTGGGTTGAGGACCGGCGGTCGCTGGGACGTCACCGGAATCGAAAGGTGGCCGGCGCGGCGCGATTGCGCGCATCTACAACGGTCTGCACCAGAAAGCCGAAGCGCATGTCCCGCACCTCGACGCGCTCCCCGTTTTCCGGCTCGGCACGGGCACGACGCTCCAGAGCGGGTACTTCGAAATCCGAGGAATATCTTGAATTTGGGCAGCCGGGCCGCCGCGTCCACCGCCGCGGAGCTCTCGGGTTTCTGAAACACCTGGCCGGAGTCGGGATCGAAGCTGTCCAGCAGATTGAAGTGGTAACGCCGCACGGTACGGTAGGTCTCGACGACGCCATCCCATTCAAACGGGTTCGCGGCAGTCGGGAAGGCGCCGGCACGAAGCGGTGGAGCGCCGTCGTAGATCCTCGATTCGAGTACCTCCAGCGCGCGTCCGTGAATCACATAGCGCCCTGCGCAGTACAACCCCAGCGAACGCCAGCGCAAAAATTGCCAGCCCCCGTCCGGAGCCCGAACGCGCCCCCACCTCGGAGCTCACCAGCCGCCCAACCCAGGGGCCGACGGCGGCGAGGATCAGAACCGCCCACATCCACACGTCGATGATGTTATTCAGGTCCAGACTGTACCAGCCGGACGAAAACGGAAGCAGGAAGCGCACGCCGTATGCGTTGGTCCAGTCCAGCAGCAGATGGCTGGCTACTCCGGCGAGCGAGATGGCGAAAGCCACCGGGAGTTGCCGCAACGGAGCGATCCCACGCGCAAAACAGAAGCGCGATGGCGACCGCCAGCACCGGCGCGGCGACCAGGGGAATGCGTGATCGCCCGGTGGTAGTGAAAATATTCGAAAGGGCTGCGCGCCAGCATCACAATGTCGATGTCCGGGGCGTTCGCGGCAAGCAGCAGCAGCGGCGCTGCGTGCCGGTAATACCGGTTCAGGCCGCCTGCTCATGGCCAGGCCGGTGAGCGTATGGGTGATGTTATCCATGGGCGCTAAGCGGTGGGCGACGGGGTCCAGACCGGCTCCGCTGCGAAGACTCTTTCAAGCCGGCGGTACTTCTCGGGGCACCAGCAGCGTCAGCGAACGCGGCGCGATGGAGACGCTCACCGGGAGCCAGCCCACCAGTTCACCGTCCACCTGCACGTGGACGCGGCTGTCATCGTCGCCGCTGAAACGCGCCGATTTCGCTTGCAGAATCGGTCACGCCGGCCACCTTCGATAAGCGATTCATCAGCGCGCCCAGCAGATAGCGCACGTAAGGAAAGGTCGATGTCCCTTCGAACAGCACCAGCTCGAAGCAATGATCCAGCAGCGATACGTTTCGGCAATCTCCCAGATCGCCGCCGTAGTTGCGCACCCGGCTGGCCAGCGCAAAGCTGCAGACGGTGGCGCTCGCCGTTCACGTCGACATTGAATTCGGGCAGGCGGGCGCCCAACTGGGAGAACCCGGCGACATAATACGCCAGCTTCCCCACGCTGGTCTTATCCTGCCGATCCACCTGGTTCGACGATGCGGGCATCGAATACCCACCCGGTCATCAGCAGAAAGTAGCGCGGCCGGCTGTCCAGCTCGTTCAGCAGGACTCCCGACGAAATGCGCGCGGGCACCAGTCCGGACAATCCCGCGGCCACCTTGTCGGGCCTTTTCGCCAAACCCAGTTCCGAGGCCAGCACGTTCGCGGTACCGCACGGCAGCACGCCCAGCGGGACGTCGGACATGGCCATGCCATTCACCACTTCGTTGATGGTGCCGTCGCCGCCCGGCCACCAGGATCAGGTCCGCGCCATCGTCTACGCGACTTGCGGGCGATGCCTGGCAGTCGCTGCCCGGACCGTCGGTGATCACCGCGGACACGTCGACGCCATCGCGCGCAGTATCTCCTTCACGCGTCGAATCAGACGGTCGTGAGTCCGGATCGAGCTGGCCCGCAAACGGGTTGTAGATCAGGAACGCTCGTCGGTAGATAGCGATGTTTCCCGTTCCTCTCGGGTACTTTTACTATAGTAGACGTTCATGGACGCAAGGCGCAGGCCGCGCGACGAGATTGAGGAACTGCGCGGACCATCTTCGCCGGCACGAGTATCTTTACTACGTCCTCGATCAGCCGGAGATCACCGACGCCGAATACGACGCCTTGATGCGCCACCTCCGCGAGCTGGAGGACGAAGCATCCCGAGCTATCAGTCCCCGGATTCACCCACCCAGCGTGTTGGCGGAACGCCCCGCGAAGGGTTCGTCAAAGTACCGCACAGTTCGCCCATGCTGAGCCTGGACAATGCGCTGAACGAGGCGGAACTGCGCGAATTCGATCAGCCGCGTTCGTTCGCTTGCTGGAGTCCGAGCCATTTCCGCTATGTGGCCGAGGTGAAGCTTGACGGGCTGTCGATGGCGGCTCACTATCGACGACAGCCAATTGAAGCAGGCATTGACGCGCGGCGACGGTCGGGTCGGCGAAGAGGTCACCGAGAACGCCCGCACCATTCGTTCGCTGCCCTTGCGCGTAGGAAGGCGGCGGATAGCGCGACGGCATTCGAGGTGCGCGGTGAGGTGGTGATGCAGACGACCGCCTTCGAGCGCCTGAATGACGAACGCGAGAAAGCGGGCTCCCGCGATTCGCCAACCCCCGGAATGCGGCTGCGGGTGCGCTCCGGGCGCTCGAGCCCGAAACTAACCGCCGCGCGCCAGCTCGATTTCTTTGCCTACTTTCTATTCCGTGAAGGACGGCCGCTGCTCGACAGCCAGTGGGAATCTCTCGACGAGCTGGCAGTCGATGGGCTTCAAGGTAAACCAGAACCGGCGGCTGTGCAAAGACCTGGACGAACTGTTGGAGTTTATCCGCGAACTGGGAAGCCAAGCGGGATGAATTGCCCTACGAGATCGACGGCGTAGTGGCGAAAGTGGATTCCGTCGCCCAGCAGGACAAGCTCGGCTGGACCGCCAAAGCGCCGCGCTGGGCAATTGCGTTCAAATATCCCGCGCGACAGGCCGAAACGACGCTCGAGAACATCGAAGTGCAGGTCGGCAGAACCGGTGCGCTCACGCCGGTCGCCCATCTGGCGCCGGTCATCGTGAGCGGCGTGACGGTGTCGCGGGCCACCTTGCACAACGAAGACGAGATCGACCGCCTGGGACTCGCGATCGGCGACCGCGTGCTGATAGAACGCAGCGGCGATGTGATCCCCAAAATCGTGCGCGTGTTTGAGCAGGCGCCGCATCGCAAGCCCTTCCGCATGCCCGCGAATTGTCCGGTGTGCGGAGGCGATGTGGTTCGCGAGCCGGGGGTGGGAACACGTTTGATCTGCACGTCCATGATCTCGAGTTCCGGCGGGTTGATGAAGTCGTCGGCGGAGTTAATTCCAAAGGACGGGGGCGGTGATGGCTGCTTGAGCTTCGGCTGGGGTTGTAGTCGCGCGACGCATTGAAGGTAATAGAGAAAGTCGTTGGCGTCGGTACCGGCGACGATGGGCGTTGACGGTGTGGTTACGATAGATCCTCAGCCTGCTGTCGCGTCGGGAAGTCTTTCTGCATCTGCTGCGGCGCGATCCGGCGATGATGAGAAGTCAGCACGTCGAGCGGAGTCCTTCGAGCGGGTGATGGACTATTGTAGCTCGCCGCTTGTCCCACGCGGGATCATCGCGGATGACTGCATCGCCATGTAGCGCCACATACGGTTGCGGCCGGCGATCTGATGGGCAGGCAGGCGAGGGGCGCCATCGCGTCGGAGAACTACGGGATAGGTCTCGCCCCACACCCACGAATGCATGCAGCCCATCGATGTGCCAATGATCAGCCGAAGGTGATTCACCTTCAGCCCGTCAACCAACAGCTCATGCTGCGAGGTCACCATGTCTTCGTAATCGTAATGCGGAAAGTGCGCATGCATGCCATCGCTCGGCTTGCTGGACTCTCCATGCCCGATCCCATCCGGCAGGATGATGTAGTAGCGAGTCGCATCGAGCAATTGTCCTGGCCCAAATAGCACGCCCGCGAACTGTGGCGAGACGAATTGCTTACCTGATCCGGTCGTTCCATGAAGGATCATCACGGCGTTCGTGACTCTGCCGTTTGCATCACGTTTCGGAGTGCCGAACGTCGTATAGTGCAAGCGCAGGCTGGGCAACACCTCACCTGAACGAAAGCGGAAGTTCTGCGCGACGAAATCGCCTTCGGTTGAGCCCGGCACGTTTTGAGCCACCAGGCAGGTTGCGGCCACAACCATGCCTATCCAGACAGAGACGAAAGCCTTTAACATACACATCACCTGCCCATACCACCTTCGGTTTGGTTCCGGCCAATATTATCAAGTCACACCGATTTGGATCCCGAAGGCGGAAAGCGCGCGCAGCTCCGGTGCGTGCTCTTCGTGAAATCAGGTCAAGTAATCCGTATGTGCTAAAATAACTTTCGCAGGCGCGCACAGCCACGCGTTAGCGATTTGTTAGCGGTTTTGGCCGGAAGAAGCGCCGCTTCAAACAATCGCAAGCAACGATGCGCTGCATGCAAAACCTGCAAAGCCCTTATTTGACTTGGGTTTGCAGTATCGCGTTGATCCTAGACGCGGGGTCGTAGTTCAGTTGGTTAGAACGCTGCCCTGTCACGGCAGAGGCCGCGGGTTCGAGTCCCGTCGACCCCGCCATTTCCTTAGGTCGTCACTCGGAAATGGCAACAGCAGATTAGATTGTGTCCGGCCCATCGCGGCCGGATGGCCGAGCCGCATCTCTAGAATCGCAACGACAGGCAGCTCAGTCCGCCGTCCATCTTGCGGAATTCCGACATCTCCAGCGGTAACGTTTTGTAGCCGCGACGTTCCAGTTCGCTCACAGGCTCGCGGAAAGCCGGCCGGAACCAGCACCCAGCCATTCACCAGCACGCAATTGCACGCGTAGGTTTCTTCCGCCGGGACGGAGATGAGGTTGTACCCGGCGAACTCTTCCCTGCCCGCGAGTTCCTCCATCACGACGAGATCGTTGTTCTCGAGATAGGCAATCCCGCTTTTCAGATGCAGGATCGAGTCCATGCCACGGATGTCAACCATCGACGTGGTGTATCCGTCGGCGGAAAGAAGGCGGCCAGTTGCCAGGCGCCATCTTCGTTCGTGCGATGCGAGATGCCGATGAAGAAGTGCGAACCGGCCTCGCAGATGTCGCCGCCATCGAGAGTTCCCGGCGCCGAATCTCGTGCACGCGGAGTAATGGCGCTGAATTGCTTCGCGGACTCCATCGACTTCTCCCAGTCGTGATGCCGCGCCTGGACGGGCAGAGAATCGCTGAGCGAGCGGTCAGCACCGCCGTGTCTTCGACGAATGTGGAGTCTGGATGCTCGAGGTCTGGCGGCAGCCGGAGAACTTCCAGACCGCAGGTTTCCAGCGCCGCGCAGTAGGCTTCGTGTTGCGCCAGCGCCACGGCAAGTCGGGCGCACCAAGGTTTGCCGAGGTCAGACCTTCAGCGAAGTTTCCGGCAGGCGGACGAACGATGGCGTAGCGAAACAATTCCCTCTCCCGCTTCCTGATCAGGCTCGAAGTTGGTGCAGGCGGCTCTCGCACTTCCGGAGAGAGGTTTCCTCCGCAGAACACCACGACGACTGACTTGCCATCGTAGCGATGCAGCATCCTGAAAGAGCGCGGCCAGCGCAACACCGGCGGAGCCTTCAATCGTCCAGTCGCGCTGGCGCGCCCACAGCATGGCATCGAGTATCGCAGTCTTCAGAAACCAGAACGCTCCGATGGATTGCTTTACGCGCCAATTCAAACGTTATGGAACCAGGCTCGACGCCGCCCGCGGTGCTTTCAGAAAGCGTGTAGCTCTCCGGAACGTCGATGATTTGGCCGGCCTGTATACATTCATACAGCACGCGAGAGTTCTCCGGCCAGCAGCCCACGATCTCGGTGTGCGGAGACCGCGCCCGCAGATAGCTGCCGATGCCGCTGACCAGCCCGCCTCCACCGGTTGCGATGAATACCGCATCGATGCTGCCCGACCTGGCGCAGAAGTTCGACGGCAATTGTTCCCTGTCCCGCCACTACCTGCCAATCGTTGTAGGGCGAGATGTAGGTGCGGCTCGACGCCTCGGCGGCGGCGCGGGCAGCGAGTTCGGCCTCCAGCGGATTCTCGCCTGCCACGTCGAATACGCGCACCATACGACGCGATCTTCTTCCACTTGGCTTCCGGCACCTGCGACGAGAGAAAGATTTCCGCATCGACGCCGCGCAAACTTGCCGCCGCCGCCACCCCAGTCCGTGGTTTCCAGTGGACGATGTCACCACGCCACGGCCTGCTGATTCGGAAGACAGGCTGAAGATCTTGTTCGACGCTCCCCGCAGCTTGAAAGGATCCGGTCACCTGCTGCTGCTCCATCTTGGCGAAGACGCGCGTACGAGGCGGGAATGCGAGGATCGCGCGGCAGACGGGCTACGGGAGTTGGGCGCGCCACCGTATAGATGCGATTGCACGCTTCTTCGATCAGTGCGATGAGGTCGGGCGAGTCTGCTGAAACTAGCGAGTCATGGTGTGGTTCAGATCCGTCAATAGTGGATATGCCCACAGTGCGGGCGGCACGATTCCGAATCCGGGCTACATTGCGGCGATCGTTATTTCTTGGCCTTCTTTGCCGCGGGCAGCCGTGTACCGCGAATTGAGACCGGAGGCAGCTCGGTGTGCTCCGCCAGCGATTCCGGGGCTTCCCACAAGCGAAAGCCACCAATGAAAGGCGTTGGCGTTGTCGCCTGCGCGGCACTTCGGCGGCAGCACTTTGATTTTCTTTACATTGCCGCCGCCCAGCACGACATCGTCGGGCTCGAGCGCAGACGGTGAGCTTTGCCACCACGTCGAAGACGTGCTTCCTCCACTTCTTCTTGCCGTATCGTTCGATTCCGCGCAGGCCCACATAGTCTTCGTAGGTGGCCTTGCGATACGGAAGGTGAGCCAGTTCCATCGGCTGCAGAACGCCATCGATGATCATGGCCGAGCCCAATCCGGTACCCAGACCCAGAAACAGCATGCGCCCGCCTTTGTAGCTTCCCAGTGCCTGCATGGCGGCGTCATTGAGAACTTTGACGGGACAACCGAAGGCCTTCTCGAAATTGAAGCCGGCCCAGCCTCTGCCCAAATTGTGCGGTTCGGCCAGGATGCGGCCGTCGAGCACTGGACCGGGATAGCCGATGGAGACGACGTCGTACTTCCAGTCGGCCGCCACCTTGCGGCCTCGTCGACCATGGCCTTCGCGGTCAGTTTCGGGCCGGACGGGAACTTGCGCCGCGTTTCATGTCCCGACGCCAGCAGCTTTACGTTGGTTCCGCCTACATCAATGGCAAGTACGTTCATGCGCAACTCCAGGTTCAAGTGCGATTGAGATTTCGGAAAAGTACCTAGCGCTACAGTCGCCGAGTTTACACCATCGGCCCGGCCGGTCAGGCATGCCGGCCCGCGCGCACCGCAGCGGCAAGTTCGTCGAGCAACTCAGCAGTCTCTTCCCAGGCCATGCAGGCGTCGGTGATGCTCTGCCCATGCACCAGCGGTTGGCCGGGAACCAGTTTCTGCGCACCATCCACCAAGTTGCTCTCCAACATGACGCCGATAATCTGGCGGTCTGCCAGCGGCCACTTGCGCGGCCACGTTCCGGCAAGACCTCAGCCTGGCGCGCTATGGTCCTTGTTGCTGTTGGCGTGGCTGCAGTCGATCATCACGTCGGCCTCAGCCCCGCCTGCTCCAGCATCCGCGCACGTCTCCTTCACGGCTTCGGCCGTGTAGTTGAGTTTGTTGCGGCCACCGCGCAGAATCACGTGGCAATCGGGATTGCCGTTGGTGGCGAAGATCGCCGATTGCCCGTGCTTGGTGTGCCCAAGAAACGTATGCGGATGCGCCGCCGACAGAACGGCTTCGATGGCAATCTGCACGTCTCCCGAGGTCGCGTTCTTGAAGCCCACCGGACACGACAGACCCGACACCAACTGGCGGTGCAACTGGCTTTCGGTGGTGCGCGCGCCGATGGCTCCCCAGCTCACCAGTCCCGCGATGTACTGCGGCGTGATCATGTCGAGGAACTCCGTGCCAGCGGGCACGCCCATTTCGGCAAGGTCGAGCAATAGGTGCCGCGCCTGCCGCAGGCCGTCGTTGATTTTGTACGACTGGTCGAGATACGGATCGTTGATCAGGCCCTTCCAGCCAATGGTGGTGCGCGGCTTCTCGAAGTACACGCGCATCACGATGCGCAATTCGCTGACGTGCTGTTCGATGGCCTTCTTCAGCAGCGCGGCATATTCGCGCGCCGCCTTGGTGTCGTGAATGGAGCACGGCCCGACGACCACCAGCAGTCGCTGATCCTCACCACGGAGAATGCGGGCGATCTGCTTCGCGCGCCTTGAAGACCGTCGCCGACGCCTTCTCGGTAGTGGGAAGTTCTTCCTCCAGAAAGACCGGAGGCAGTACGACTTTGATCCATTTGATGCGAAGGTCGTCAGTGGAATAGAACATGGCCGTGGCAACGCCTGATTCGAAATGTAGGAAAGACTGCTATTACTCTAACAGCCTGTTTGCGACCGATACTTGTTGCGGGAATGGGAAAGCTGGCAGAATTATGGCTGCCCCTCAGGGATTCGAACCCCGATATGCCGCTCCAGAGGCGGCTGTCCTACCGTTGAACGAAGGGGCAGCAAATGCGACTGCTGCAAGCGCAGCGTATTCGCCGCTACCTTGATTTTATGGTGTGTTGCGCGCGAGCGTCAACTTGCAGCGACGAATCGGCTAGCAACGCTCCGACACTTCGACTCCACGCAGAATCACTGCAACCGCACGCGCCGCGCTAGAATGAGCAGCATCCTTTGCTTCATGAGGCCCATGACATCTTCCCTGGCACCGCCGCCTTCCCCACCGACACCGCCGATGTCGCCCGCCAGCCGCTGCAGGCCGAGCAGTGCGCCCTGATCGTGGTGGACATTCAGGAGAAGCTGCTGCCGCCCATCTTCAACAACAGACGAACTGGTGAAGAACTCGCAACTGCTGGTACGCCTGGCCAACATTCTCGAGATTCCCACCATCGTGACCACGCAGTACGTGAAGGGACTGGGCCCAACGGTGCCCGAGATCGCCTCGCTGCTCACCGGCACACAACCGATCGACAAGCTGCAGTTCGGCTGTTTCGGCTGCAACGAGTTTCGCTCGGCGCTGAAGTCGCTGCCCGGCAATCGCAACACGCTGCTGGTCTGCGGCATGGAGGCGCACATCTGCGTGATGCAGACCGTGCTCGGCGCGCTCAACGATGGCTACCTGGTGCACGTTGCCTCCGATGCCATCGGCTCACGCGTCCGCTGGAACTGGGACATCGGCATCGATCGCATGCGCGCCGCCGGCGCCGTCATCTCCACCACCGAGATGATGATCTACGAACTGCTGCGCGCGTCGGGGACACCGCAATTCAAGCAGATGCTGCCGTACCTGAAGGGTTGATGACGGCACGTTTGCCAGTCGGGCCGCAGCCGGGGTATCCTCGCACATCCATGATTTCTCTCGCCCGCAAGCTCCGCCTGACCGACTTCTTCTCGCTCGGCTTCGGCACCATGGTCGGCGTCGGCTGGCTGGTCGTCATGGACGACTGGCTGCTGCGCGGCGGCCCGCTGGGCGCGGTGCTGGCCTTCGCCATCGGCGGAATCGTGCTGCTGCCCATCGGCATCGTTTACGGGCATCTGGTCAGCGCCATGCCCGACGCCGCCGGCGAGATTGCCTACACCGCGGCGGTCTTTCCCCGCTCCGTCAGCTTCGCCACCGGATGGATGATGCTGCTGGCCTACTACATCGTCTGCCCGTGGGAGGCCGTCGCCATCGGGCGAATCGCGGGCTATCTCTTCCCCGCCCTCAATTCCATCGAACTCTACCGCGTCGCCGGCAAGCCCGTGTTCCTGCCGCATCTCGTCATCGGACTCGCGCTCACCGCATTTATCACCGTGTTGAACTATCGCGGCATCCGGCTGAGCGCGACGCGTGCAGAACTGGAGCACCTTCGCCGTGCTCGCCCTGACCATCGGCTTCGTGAGCGCAGGCATCAGCCACGGCTCGACCGCGAATCTTCAGCCGCTCTTCAACGGACCGGCGCTGGTTTCGGTCGTGCTCATGCTGCAAGTCGTGCCCTACTTCATGACCGGCTTCGAGTCCATCGGCAAAGCCTCGGAAGAAGCGAGCACCGAGTTTCAGCCCCGCCGCTTCATGCTCGCGATCCTGCTGGCGATTGTCGTCGGCGCGCTGTTCTATGCCATCGTCACCACCGCCGTGGCGTATGTGGCTCCGTGGCAGAGCCTTGTGCACGAGCGCTTCGCCACCGCTGTTGCCTTCGAGCACGCCATGGGCTCGCAGCTCATCGTCAAGGTCATCATGGCGACGGCGCTGCTTTCGCTGCTGAAGATTTTCAACGGAAACTTCATCGCCGCCAGCCGCTGCTGTTCGGCCTCGGACGCCGCGGACTCGCCGACGACTCGTCTCGGCTACGTTCACCCGCTCAATCGCACGCCTTCGGTCGCCGTTGTGTGCCTCGGCGTCGCCACGGCGCTGCTGATGTTCGCCGGCGAAGTCGATCCTGGTGCCGATCACCGAAGTCGGTTCGCTGGCCTCGCTGCTCGGCTGGATGGCCTCGTGCGCCGCCTACTTGCGCATGCGCCCTTCGTCACTTGGGCGCGCCTGCCGCCGCCACGGGCATCGTGGTCACCTCGCTGTTGCTGTTGATGAAGGTGCTGCCGCAAGTCCCCGGCCACTTCACGCACTATGAATGGATCGCGCTGGCGGTATGGGTGGGATTGGGACGCTGCTTCGACGCAAGGCTGAAGCAGATAACCACTGAGAACACGGAGTTTTAAGACTTAGACTTCTGCGTGCCGTCGCGTCTCCGTGGTGAAGTATTTCCGCTACGACTCCAGCTCCACCAGCTGCGTGTAGTACCGCACCGCATGCGGCGAAGTGGCGAGCACCGTCTTCTCCGGCAGCTCGCCCATGTACATCGCGATCTCGTCGCAGGCATGCAGCCGCGGGCAGCGCAGGCAGTCCTTGTACATCTTGTCGGGCAGCAGTTCCTTCTCGACGACCGTGAATCCCATCTTGCCGAAGAAATCCGGGATGCGCGTGAACAGGCACACGCAGGTCACGCTCTGCCGCGCAGCCTCGGCCAGCAGCGCATCGATCAGCATGCGCCCCGCGCCCTTGCCCTTCGCCTTCTTGCCGATGGTGATGGAGCGCACCTCGGCCAGGTGCATGCCGTAAAGGTGCAGCGCGCCGCAACCCACCACTTCGCCGTCTTCTTCGATGACCACAAAGTCGCGGATGTTCTCGCAGATCTCCGCCAGCGACCGGCCCAGCAGGGTGCCGTCGCCAACGTGAATCTGGATCAGCTGCTCGATCGCAATCGCGTCGGGCAGGGTTGCGTTACGCGCAAACATGGGCAGCTCCTGCATACATCAAGAGTGTTTCCTTCACTTTCTTCAACGCCGCCCGAACCTGCGAAGGAGCAGTACCACCCGGCACGTCGTGTATCGCCAATACTTGTTGCAACTGCAATGCCTCGTAAAACTCCGCGTCCGCCGCGATGCCGCAGCTCGCGAAGTCTTCTTCCGAGAGATGCTCCAGCTCGCAGCCCTTTTGGACGCAGAGCTGCACCGCCTTGCCGATCCTCTCGTGCGCCGTGCGGAACGGCACTCCGCTGCGCACCAGGTACGCCGCGCCCGCCAGCGCGTTCATGAAGCCGACCGCTCGCCGCCTCCTGCATGCGCGCATAGTCGAACGTCACGCTCGCCATGAAGCCGCGTCGCCACCCGCACCATGCTGGCCACTTGCTGCGCCGCCGCGAACACCGGCTGCTGCGTCTCCTGCATGTCTTTGTTGTAGGCCAGCGGAAGACCCTTCACCGTCACGAACAGCGCGGTCGCGTCGGCAAACACCCGCGCCGCCTTGCCGCGAATCAGTTCCAGCGCATCCGGATTCTTCTTCTGCGGCATCGCGCTGCTGCCGGTCGAGAATGCCTCCGGCAACTTCACGAAGCCGTACTCGGTGGTCGCGAAGAGGATCGAACTCCTCCGCCCAGCGGCTCAGATGCAGCGCCACCGACGACAGCGCCTGCACAAACTCAATCGCGAAATCGCGATCGCTGGTCGCGTCGATGCTGTTCGCGGTCGGCGCATCGAACTCCAGCGCCTTCGCCATGCCCGCACGGTCCAGCGGCAGGATCGTTCCCGCCACCGCGCCCGAGCCCAGCGGACACTGGTTCAGCCGCTTGCGGCAGTCCGCCAGCCGCGACAAGATCGCGCACGATCATTTCAACATACGCCAGCAGCCAATGCGCCACCAGCACCGGCTCGGCCCGCTGCAAATGCGTGTACGACGGCATCGCCGCGTCGCCGGCCTTTTCCGCCTGGGTCACAAACTCGCTCGCCAGCTCGACCAGCGACAACGAAATCGCGTCGATCTGCGCCCGCACGTACAGCCGCAGGTCGGTCGCGATCTGCTCGTTGCGGCTGCGGCCGGTGTGCAGCTTCAGGCCGACCTCGCCCGCAATCTCCACCAGCCGCTTCTCGACGTAGTGGTGCACGTCTTCGATCGCCGGATCGTCGTCCGCGGGAATCCCCTCCGCCGCGATCTGATCGAGCGCCTTCAGCGTCAGCGACAGCTCCGCGCTCGACAGCACTCCGGCCTTGGCGAGGGCAGCGGCGTGCGCCTTGCTCGCCGCCACCTCGTAAGGCACCAGAATGCGATCGAACGGAAACGACCGCTGCCACTCTTCGAATTCCGCGTTCAGCTCCTGGCTGAAGCGGCCCGACCACATCTTCACTTCGCTACCTCGGTCTTCTGGTGAATCAGCGCACGCGAACGTGCCGGCAGTCCAAGAATGCGGATGAATCCTTCCGCATCCTTCTGGTCGTAGCTCGTGCCCATGGTGAAGCTGGCCACGTCAGGACGGTACATCGACGTCTCCGACTTGCGCCCGGCGATCGCGATGTTGCCCTTGTAGAGCGCCAGCGTGACCGTGCCGCTGACGTCGCCCTGCGAGCTCTTCACGAAGGCTTCCAGCGACTCGCGCAGCGGCGTGAACCACAGCCCGAAGTACACCACCTCGGCATACTTCAGTCCGATGTGCTGCTTGAAGTGCGCCAGTTCGCGGTCGAGGCACAGCGCCTCCAGCTCGCGATGCGCCGTCAGCAGCAGCGTGCCGCCCGGAGTCTCGTAGCAGCCGCGCGACTTCATGCCGACGAAGCGGTTCTCCACCAGGTCGATGCGGCCAATGGCATTGCGCGCGCCGATTTCGTTCAGCACTTCCACCGTCGCCACCGGATCGAGCACCACGCCGTTCACCGCAATCGGCAGGCCGTGCTTGAACTCGATGCGTCACCTTCTCCACCGCGTCGGGCGCGTCCTGCGGAGACTTCGTCCACGTCCACGTCGTGTCGAGAGGCGCGTTGTTGGGATCTTCCAGTTCGCCGCCCTCGTGGCTGACGTGCAGCAGGTTGCGGTCGCGGCTGTGGATCTTCTCGCGGCTCTGCGCCACCGGAATGCCATGCGCCTCGGCATACTCCAGGCAATCTTCGCGCGACTTCAGCGTCCACTCGCGCCACGGCACGATGACCTTCAGCTCCGGAGCCAGCGCCTGGTAGGCGTGCTCGAAGCGCACCTGGTCGTTGCCCTTGCCGGTGCAGCCGTGCGAGACGGCGGTGGCGCCTTCCTTCAGCGCGCACTCCACCTGGTACTTGGCGATGATCGGCCGCGCCAGCGAGGTGCCCAGCAGGTACTTGTGCTCGTACACCGCGCCCGCCTGGATCGCCGGGAAGACGTAGTCGGTCAGGAACTCCTGCCGCAGGTCTTCGACGATGACTTTGCACGCGCCGGTCTTGTAGGCCTTCTCGACCACGGCATCGAGGTCGTCGCCCTGGCCGACGTCGGCGACGAAGGCGATGACGTCGTAGTCGTAGTTTTCCTTCAACCACGGAATGATGATGGAGGTGTCCAACCCTCCCGAATATGCAAGGACAACTTTTTCACGCATGAGCACTCCTCGGCGGGAAGCGGTGAACACCGCCTTCCAGCAACAAAACCATGATGGCTTTTTGAATGTGCAGGCGGTTTTCCGCCTGGTCGAACACAACCGAGCGCGGCGAATCGATCACCGACGCGGTCACTTCGTCTCCACGGTGCGCCGGCAGGCAGTGCATGAACACCGCATGTTTGGCGGCCTTGGAGAACAACTTCTGGTTCACCTGGAACGGCATGAAAATCTTTCTGCGCTCCGCGGCTTCTTCTTCCTGGCCCATGCTCGCCCACACGTCGGTGTAAACGGCATCGGCGCCCGCAACCGCTTCGACGGGATCGTTGGTCACCTTGCACCTTCGATCCCGAGACCGCCGCGATCTTCTCGGCCGCGCTCAGCATGTCGGCGTGCGGCTCGTATCCCGCCGGCGTGCCCACCGAAATCGACGCGCCCAGGCTCGCCGCCGCCAGCATCAGCGAATGCGCCACGTTGTTGCCGTCTCCCACGTACGCGAGGCGTCACATTCTGCAGATCGCCGAACTGTTCCTGCAACGTCTGCATGTCGGCCATCGCCTGGCAGGGATGCTCCAGTTCGCTCAGCGCGTTGATCACCGGAATGGATGCATGCCGCGCCATCTCGGTCACAGTTTCGTGCGCGAAGGTACGCAGCACGACGCCGTCGATCCAGCGCTCCAGGTTGTGCGCCACATCGCTCAGGCTCTCGCGCGCGCCCAGCCGCGACTGCGTCTGGTCCACGAAAAACGAAGTCCCGCCCAGCGCGTTGATGCCCGCCTCGAACGTCAGCCGCGTGCGCAGCGACGGCTTCTCGAAGAACAGCACAATCTGCTTGCCCACCAGCGTGCCGCGGTAGTCCGCCGGGCGCAGCTTCATCGCCGCCGCCAGTTCCAGCGCGCAGGCCAGTTCATCAGGCTGAAAATCCTGGATCGAGATCAGGTCGCGGCCGGTCACCGAGCGCTGCGTGAACAGGCTCTGGTTCGCTCCCGCGGGAATGGTTGTTGCAATCACGTCATACCTCCTTCTGGTTCGACCAGCTGGGAAAAGAAATCAAAATGTCGTTGGAATCGGACTCGGTGCGACTAACTCGCTACGTCGCTCGAGGGCGCGGTCGAAGGCGAGTCTGCTTCATGACGCAATCACCTCCGTGCCGCAGTCGATGGGATGGGTAAAGAATCCCGGCAGAACTTCGGCGCTGCTGCGGGAAGAATGCGCACCCGCGTCACGCCCTTCTTCAGCGCGCTGGTGCAGGCTTCCAGCTTGGGCAGCATGCCGCCGCTCACCGTCGCCTGCTCAACCATCCGCGCAATCGCTTTCACATCGAGCCAGCGGATCACCGCTCCGTCGGCGTCCTTCACGCCCGCCACGTCTGTGAGGTAGATCAGCGCATGCGCCCCACAGGCAATCGCGCAGGCCGACGCCATCTGGTCGGCGTTGACGTTGTAGTACTCGCCGTCGAAGCCCAGCGCCAGGCTCGAAACCACCGGCACAATTCCGGCAGTCCACAGGCGCTCGATGCCTTCCGTATTCACCGAGCGAATCTCGCCGACGAATCCGAGGTCCGGCGACAGCTTCTTCGAGCGCGCGAAACATGCCCAGGTCGCCGCCGCACAATCCGATTGCCGGCTGTCCCGCCGCTCCCATCGACGCCACCAGCTGCTTGTTGAGCTGCCCCGCCAGCACCATGATCGCGACATCGCGCGTCTGCGAGTCGGTGACGCGCAGGCCGTTGACGAAGCTGGTCTCGCAGCCCAGCTGCTTCAGCGTGCGGCTGAGCGCGGCGCCTCCGCCGTGCACCACGACGACCTGGTGGCCTTCCCGGCAGAGGCCGGGAATGGCGGCGGCGAACTTCTTCACCAGCTCCTTGTCGTCGAGCGCCGCGCCGCCAATTTTCACCACCAGCTTCATTGCAGTCCCGCCTTCTCGTCGAAACCAAACATCAGGTTCATGTTCTGCACCGCCTGTCCGGCCGCGCCCTTCAAAAGGTTGTCGATGCACGAGACCAGCACCGCCCGCGTACCATCCGGCGAGAGCGAGAACCCGATGTCGCAGTAGTTCGTGTCGCGCGAAAACTTGATCTGCGGCAGACTTGCGCCGCGCCGAAAATCCGCACCCACGGCTTGCCGGCGTAGAACTCGCGCAGCGACTGCTCCAATTCTTCCGCCGTCATCGGCTTCACCAGCTTCACGTAAATCGTGGAGAGAATGCCCGCGCGGAATCGGCAGCAGGTGCGGCGTAAACTGCAACGCCGCACTGTCGAGGCCGAGCTGCTCCAGCATCTCTCCGGTGTGCCGATGACCAAATACGTTGTACGCGGCGAAGTCGCCGTCCACTTCCACGAAGTGCGTCTTCGCCGAAGGAGACTTCCCTGCTCCCGACACGCCCGACTTCGAATCGCAGATCACGCCGTGCGCCACGTCCACGTAGCCCGCCTGAATCCACGGCGCCAGCGCCAGGATGATCGACGTCGGATAGCATCCCGGATTCGCCAGCAGCGACGCGCTCTTTGATTTCGTCGGCGTGCAACTCGGGCAAGCCGTACACCGCCTCATCGTCGAGCTTGCGCCGCCGACTTGCGCGTCGGCGTCGTTGAAGCCGTACACCGCGCGGTTCTGCGGCATTCTTCAAGCCGCCACGCGCCGCTCAGATCGACCACGCGAAATCCGCGGCTGATCGCTTCCGGAACCAACTCGCGCGAAAACTCGTGCGGCGTGGCCAGAAACAGCACATCGACGCCCGCATCTTTCATCCGCTGCCAGGAGAAGCTCTCGAACGGAAAGCCGCCGTTGCCTGCAATCTGCGGATAGGCCTCGCTCAGGTCCTTGTACGCGCTGTCGCCGTTGCGGCTGAACAGCAGCGGCTTCTTCGCGCCGTCGTGCCGCGCCAGCAGGCGCACCAGTTCGAAGCCGGAATAGCCGGTCGCTCCGAACACCGCGGATTGGATACGCTGCCCCATTTGTCTTACCGAAAATATCCGCGAATGCGATTGGTCAGCTTCTCCGCCGTCGCGTTGTCGGGGGCGATGACCAGGATCGTGTCGTCGCCGCCGATGGTTCCCACAACTTCTTCCCACTCTTCTCCGTCAATCGCCGCCGAAACCGGCTGCGCGCTGCCCGCGCTGGTCTTCACCACCACCAGGTTCTGCGCCGCCCTCACCTCGTACACAAACTCCTGAATCAGGCGCTCAATCGAAGGCAGAAACGCGTCCGGCACCTCGCCCTGCGGAAACTTGTATCCGTCCGGCGTCTTCACCAGCCGCAGTTCGTGGATGTCGCGCGACAGCGTCGCCTGCGTCACCCGATGTCCGCGCCGGTAAAGCCGCCGCCGGAGTTCCTCCTGGCTGGAGACTTCCTGGCTGTTGACCAGGTCGCGGATGGCGGAATGACGGGCCAGTTTCGACATGGCATAAATATACATTACTATGCATATTCATGCAATACCCTTGGAGTAGGCACAACTCCCATAACCGACGACATTCCGCCGTGAGTTATTGGGAAGGGCCCTGCAGGACTGAAGCAACTGCCTACGCGAGAGCGTGTTGCTGAAGAAATTCGTGAACGACCGCAGCGGCATCCTGCTGCTCGCCGTCCACGGCGTAGTTCATCGCTCGCATTTCGTCGGCCGAGATGCGTCCGGCCAGGCGATCGAACACCCGCCTAGCCGCGGGAAAGCTGATTAACAGTCCGGGGCGCACGATCGGCACCGCGTCATAGGGGGGGAAGTAGTGGCGGTCGTCCTCGAGCACGACTAGCCCCAGCGCGGCGATCAGTCCGTCAGTGTTCGATCCGGCGACGATATCGACGCTGCGATTTTGCAGTGCCCGGTAGAGCAGACCGAGGTCCATCACGCGCGGTGCATCGGCGAACTTCAGGTCGTAGGCGCGAACCAGCCCTTGGTAGCCATCCTGCCGTTCCAGAAATTCGTAGCCCACGCCGAGTCTCATCTTCGGAGCGTCGGAAGCCAACTGCGACAGCTTGGAAATCCCCAGACGGCGCGCGTCGTCTCCGCGCATCACCATGGCAAAGCTGTTGTTGAAGCCCAGCGGTGGCATCACTTCGAGCCGATACTTCTCGCGGTATTCGCGCTTCACTTCTCATACACTTGCTCGGCGTCGCCCGAGGCGTTCTGCTTGAGCACCGCCGCCAGTGCGGTCCCGGTGTATTCGGGATAGACATCGATGCGTCCGGCGAGAATGGCCTGCTGGCAGATGTAGGTTCCGGCCAGGTAGAAGCGCCGTTGCACCGGCGCCTGGCACGAGTGCTCGAGCACTTGCGCGAACAGCTCGCCGAGGATCAGTTGCTCGGTGAAATTCTTCGAGCCGACCACGATGTCTCGCTCGAGCTTGCTGCAACCGGCAGCGAGCAGGCCCATCGATCCAGCGAGGAATGCGCGGCGGTCGAGCATGATCAACGATGCCTGCGCGCCAGCAGTTTTTCGACGCCGCCCAGCAGAAAGTCCGCCAGCAGCGCCATGACCGCGGCTGGGATCGCTCCCGCCAGAATCACTCCGTTGTCCACCATTGCGATGCCGCGAAAGATGAGTTCGCCCAGTCCTCCGGCTCCGATGGCCGCTGCGATCGTGGCTACGCCGATGGTGATCACGGTGGCGACGCGAATGCCCGCCATGATGATCGGCGACGCCAACGGCAGTTCGACGTGCCAGAGCAGTTGGCGCGACGTCAGTCCCATGGCCACCGCCGCTTCGCGCACCGGCACGCTGATCCCGGTGATTCCGGCGTAGGTGTTGCGCACCACGGGTAGGAGCGCGTACAGCGCCAGCGCCGTGATCGCCAGCCGGTCAACTCGCACTCCGAACCATGGCAACGGCAGCATCAGCCCGAACAACGCCAGGCTCGGAATGGTCTGGATCACATTCGTACTGCCAAAAACCAGCGCCTTGAGTTTGGGTTGCCGAGTGAGAAGGATTCCCAGCGGCACGCCTACCGCCACCGCGAGCAGCATGGATACGCCGACCAGCCACAGGTGCTCGCCGCTTAACATGGCAACTTCGCGTTTATGGGTGAAGAGGAAATTCAACGGGTAAGTCTCGTTTCAGTCACGCATTGCGGCTCGAGCTTCGCTCTAGTCGGGTAAGGGCACTCGCGAAGTGCGATACGCCTGCAAGTAGTCACGCACCAGCTCATCTTGGGAGGCAAAGAATTCCGTCCTCGTGTAGGGGCCAATCATCCGGCCCTGCTCCATGAGGGCAACTCGGTCACCCAGGAGCAGCGCCTCCGCAACGTCGTGAGTGACAAAGACGATTGTCTTCCCTAAACCCTGCCGCAGCCTCAGAAATTCCTGCTGGATTTCCGCGCGAGTGATGGGATCCAGCGCGCCGAAGGGTTCATCCATCACGAGAATCGGCGGCTCCGCAGCAAGCGCCCTCGCTAAGCCCACTCGCTGTCTCTGCCCTCCGGACAGCTGATCCGGGTAACGCTTGCCGAATTCTCCAGCATCAAGACCAACTAACTGCAACACCTCGGCGACCCGATCGTTGATTCGTTGCGCGTTCCACTTCTCCAGTCGCGGAACCAACGCGACATTTTCCCGCACGCTATAGTGCGGGAACAAGCCAACATCCTGGATCGCATAACCAATTCCGCGACGCAGGCGAATTAGATCCCACTCTTCAGTGGATTTTCCTTCAACCCGCACGGTTCCCGATGATGGCGACAACAATCGGTTGATGAGTTTCAAGCAGGTAGTCTTGCCGGAGCCGCTGCGACCCAGCAGCATCAGGGTCTCGCCACGTTGCACGGTGAAGTTGAGGTCGCGCAGGAGCTGTCGTTGGCCCGAAGGGATGCGGTAATCGACGGCGCGAAACTCGATGGCGACATCTTCTGCCGTAACGTTTCGGACACTAATCGGCTCAGTCGAAGGCATTGCGGTTGAATTTACCAGAATGAAGACTTAGGCGCTCTAAAGTCACCCGACCCGCCGGCAAATTGAAAAGGGCACCGCGAAGCGCCCCTCGTTCGAAAACACGGGCTAACGAAACTAGCGACGACCGTAGCCGCCACCACCACCGCCGCCGCCGGAGCGTCCACGGTCGCGACCACCACCGCCTCCGCCGCCGTAACCACCACGACCGCCGCCACCACCACCACCGCCACGCGGACGGTCGGTCTTGGGACGTGCTTCATTGATGTTCAGGTTGCGTCCGCCAAGGTTGGTGCCGTTCAGGGCCTCCATGGCCTTGTTCGCGGCGTCGTCGTCCGTCATCTCGACGAACGCGAAGCCGCGCGGCTGACCGGTATCGCGATCGGTGACGATGCTGACTTTGTCGACTGCGCCGTAGGCTTCAAACAGCGAACGGACCTGGTCTTCCGACGCATCGAATGACAGGTTGCCTACATAGATGTTTTTCATGGTTGCCTCACTTCCGGTGGAGGCCGTATCGCGGATCAGAGATTGATTGCGCAGCGCGGCCGCTGGTTAGGTGTGTGGGACTACTGAACTCTGCTCGCGACGATACTCGATAATCCGCCATGGAAAAGAGGGCAGACCATTCTGCCCTCCCTGCCGTTACCGTTTAGAGAACCTGAACGTTCTCTGCCTGCCAACCCTTTGGCCCGCGCTTCACTTCGAAGCTCACTGCCTGACCTTCCTGCAACGAACGGAAGCCGTTCGACTGGATGGCCGAGAAGTGCACGAAAACGTCTTCGCCGTTTTCCCGGGAGATGAAGCCAAAACCCTTGGCGTCGTTAAACCACTTTACTGTTCCTTGTTCCATTGTGTTTCTTGAATGTCCTTAGCGTTGATGTTGCGCTGCGGGATCGGAAGGTTTCAGGCAGGAATCGCTCGTACTTCAGGAGGGATGGCTGCGAACGCGCCGTTCAAACAAACGCACCTACACTATACACCAATCGCGCAGCGCGGCCTAATGCACAGCGCAGGTGCAGATCCTCAGTCTCACCAATGGCTCTTCAACCATCTGCCGCATTCGAACATGGTGGTGACACATTAAGTTTCGCGCCTTACCGGTAAGTGCCCGGTTTCAAGACAGTAACTACCACCAAGGTACTATCGGCACCTCCCGAAAGATGACAACATTGGGTTTTTCGTGGGCAATCGCTCTGTTGCCTCTTGACATCGAAGGCAACCCAACGCAGAATGCCACCACTGGGACCGAAAAAGTAGCCGTAGCATTTAAGCCAACCCTCCCTCGTGTTAATCGGTCCGAACGAGGAAGCAACTGATGTACGAATGCGGGCAAATCGGCCCTAAAAGGAATCTCCCATGCGCAATACAACGGCGAAGTTCGCCTTGGCCAGCATTCTGGCCGTACTCTGGACGGCCTCGGCTGTGGCACAGCAGGTTCGTTTTCCTGATTTTTCCTCCATTGCCTATCTCCAGAACAATGGATCCAAGCAGGCGTTCTACAACGGCCAATACGTATTGCGGCTGACATCGGCTGTAGTGTCCAACTCAGGGAGCGGGGCCCAAGCGGCAAGCACTACGTGGTTCACGGTCCCGCAATCCGTAAATTCGGGCTTTACGACGTATTTTCGCTTCCAAATCCATAATGCTCCCATGTGTTGCAATCCGGGCGAAGGCTTGGCGTTCGTGGTGCAGAATGCGGGCTCCACCGATGCAACCTACGGCGCCACTGGCGCAGGCGTCACCTCCCGCGGCGTGGGAAATGGAGGCGTTGGCTACGCGGGAATCCCCAACAGTTTGGCGGTGGAGTTCGATACGTATGCCAACGTATGGGACCCATCGCTCAACGGCGCCAACCACGTTGCGGTGCAGTCCTGCGGCATTAAGACCAATGGGCCGGTGCATATCTCCGGTACCTATACGATTTACCACAATAACAACGTCACCAGTTGTTTGGTAGGCTCGGGGCTGAACAATAGTGCCAGCCTGCCCCACCTCGGCGTCACCTGCGGCGGATCGTCATGCGCCAATGGGATTCCGCATGACGTCGTCATCGAGTACGCTCCAGTTAATGGAGTCTGGATGCTCGCGGTCTACGTTGATCCGACTTTCATTTCCGGTACCCACACGCCCGTGCCTGGAACAATTCCGGCCGTCAACATTCCCTACAACATCGATGCTTCGAAGAACTCCGCGACCGGTCTATCGCTCGCCACCGATTCCAGTGGCAACAAGACTCTGGCGTGGGTAGGCTTCTCTGCAGCTCAGAGTGCGCAACCCGAGCAGCAGGACATCTTGGCCTGGGAGTTCACCCCGCACACCGCAACCCAGGTAACGCAGCAGATCCCACCGGGCGGCACTGAGGCCCATTACACGTTCGGCGGGCACGATTCGGTGGTCAACTATTTCCCGGGATACGTGAACAATGGCTGCGACGGCGTCAGTCCCAGCGATCCTTGCGAGATGACCGTTGTGGCGACTCCCATTTCCCGCAGCAAGTTCTACCAGACCCGCCTGCTGGGGACGCAGTTCATTAACGAACAGTGCGTGGTGTACCTGGGAACGGGCGGCAATTGCATCGTGTACTCGATCACGTGCCAGAAGCACAGCAATCCCAACGTCAATGTGGCCTGCCCGGCCAGTCTGCAAGACACGTGCAACCAGATCGGTGATCCGGGCTGCATCATTTTCAGTACAAGCTTCTACACGGCGGATGGGGTCACGCCGCAGGACGCGGATTACCTGGCGACAGACCCGATCGGCACTAACAACTGGATCAGCATCTTCCAGTCGTACCAACCCAACGTGTTTGACGGTAAAACGACAGGGACCAAAGGTGGCGCTTCCGACTTTGTTGCCACCTTTATACTAGGCGCCAAACACCAGTAGCGAACAGCTTCACACTCTCCAGAGCCCCAGCCCCAGCCGCGGCTGGGGCTCTCTTTTGCCAGCAATCTCCGACGAGGCCCCGCCTCTGCTCGGCCGACTGAGTCGGATCAACTTCGCATGCGCCGCGGGCTCTGCAACGGTAGTCCATACGCGGGCTGCATACACATTTTGAGCCCTGCGTCATCCGTGCAATCTAACTTAGTGTGGGAAAGAGCCCTGTGAGACGCGGTAAGGACCGGCCAAGCGAGCGGCCGCAGCCTAATCTGGTCGCATCAGTCCTCCGCGAAGGGTATATACCGAGCGGTCGCGGCTAACCGCAGGCCGACGGGGCTTGGGATACGACTAATTCGAGTTGGGTGCGGCTCAAGTCGGCGAGTGCGCTGCTAGGCCGCGCCCTGGTAGGACTTCACGGCCTCGCGGTACACGTCTTTCAGATCGGAGCGGTCCAGCAGCCGGCCAGCACCGTTTTCCTTGCTGATCGATTCGAGAATGCGCACCGCTTCCTGATACTGCGGCGCGTACTCCTTCGTCTTTCCGCCGACGCTCAGAAGCCTCTCCCATCAGGTAGTGGGCCCGCGCCTGCTCCACCAGCAGACCAAGTTTTTCGGCGCGATTCATGGCCCGCTCCAGTTCCTGCTGTGCGTCCGCCGTGTTCTTGCCCGCCAGCAGCGCCTGGGCCAGATAGATCGAAGACTGCACCGACAGCGCTTTCAAGCCCAGCGTCTCGGTCTCTTCCACCAGCTTCTTCAGAGACCGGAATCGCCGCCGCGGAACGGCCCTGCACCACATCCAGCTTCGCCATATTGAATCGCGTCACCGCCAGCACCTGGCGGCTCTTCGCCTTGGTCGCAACCTGCAGCGCTTTGTCGTATTGCTGGCGGGCCGCCCGTAGTCGCCACGATAGAAGTAGCTGTCGCCCAGGTAGTTCAAGCCTCGCGCCAGAACGCTGTCGTTCTTCACCTCAGCCGCCAGCTTCACGGCATCTTCCAGGCTCTTCTGCCCTTCATCCCAGCGCCCGACCTCCGACAGCGCATTGCCGTAGCGGACTTTCGCTTCCACCATGAGCCAGGTCTGGTCTTTGGCCTGCTCAAAGTCCTTCAGCGATTCCTGCAACGCACTCAGCGCCGAAGCGTACTTCCCCTGCTCCGCGAACAACGCGCCCAGGCCGCTGGAGTTGATCGCAATGCCGCTCAGGTCACCGCTGTTTCTGCGCGATCTCCAGGGCCTTCAGGTACTGCGTCACCGCGGTGTCGTACTGACCCAGATCAACGTTCACCTCCGCCAGGTTATGCAGCGACTCCGCCATGTCGTCCGGTGAGCTTCAGCTTCTCGCGGATCTGGTAGGCCTGCTGGTAATAGGTCAGCGCATCCTGGAAGTTGCCCATGTAGCTGCGAATCGTGCCGAGGTTGTTCAGGCACAAGGCCTGGCTGGCTTCGTCGCCCAGGTCACGGTACAGCGTCAGCGCATCGTTGGTGCTCTTCAGCGCATCTTCGTACTTGGCATGGTCGGAATAATACGAAGCCCAGGTTCATCAGCACCATGGCCGGCCGTGTCGAACTTGTCGCCAATCTTCTGGAACCCGGCCAGCGATTCCTTGTAGTTGGCGAGTGCTTCGTTGGAGTTGCCCATCTTGGCTCTGCACTCGTGGCAATCATGTTCAGGCTGCTGGCGACGCCTCGTTCCAGGCCCAGCTTCTTTCGGATCTCCAAGCGCTCGGTTAAAGTTCTTCAGGGCCTCGTCGAGTTGGTTCAAGTCCAGGTAGGCCGCGCCCATCTGCTGCTCGATCGAAGCTTTCGCCTCGTCGTTGCCAAACTGCGTCGCCAGGCTGTAGGCAGAGTTCAGGAACTCCAGTCCCGCCTGCGGATTCCCCGCCTCGACTTCGACCTTGCCGCTGAGCAGCAGCGCGTCGAGGTTCTTCGAATCCGCCGACCGCACCCGCGCCAGCCGCTTGCGGGCTTCGTCGTAGTTGCTGGCCTGCTCGTACAGCTCCGCCAGCGCCAGTTGGCGAATCCGCATCGTCGGGATTGCCTTGGTCAGCTTCTCGTACGCCGCAATGGCCTTCGCGGTGTCGTTCATGATCATCGCGTGGTTGGCTTCGATCAGGTACTTCTCTTGCGTCGGCAGGTTGTCGCTGAGCGTCACGGCACGGCGCGATGCCTGCTCGGCCTTGTCGTCAAATCCAAGCCGGTGATACGACAGCGCCAGCCGCGAATAGGCCAGGGCAAAATTCGGATCGTCGGCGACGGCCTCTTCGAACTTCTTGGCGGCGTCCTGGTCCTTGCCCGCACGCGACAGTTGCAGTCCTTCGTCGTAGGCGCGCAAGGCCGGCACCGACTGCGTCAGGACGAACTGCGGCTGGCCTTTCAGGTCTTTTTGAACGTCCGGATCGGACGACAGGTTGGCGCGCACCTGTCGGCCAGGTTGTCCAGCCCGTCGAGCAGTTCTTTCTCGCTGGGAATATCGGTCTTCAGTCTCGAAGTTACGATCGTGCTTCAGGTCGTACACCGTCGCATTGATGCGAATCTGGTCGCCGAATTTCTCGATACTGCCCATACACGATGGTGTCGGCGTTGGTGAAATCGGCGATGCGCTTCAGCGATCGACATATCGAGCTTCGACTGCGGCGAAATGTGCAGATCGCGCAACACCTGCTGCAGCCGGCTGGGCGAAACCAGTCGCACGCGTTGCGACTGCCCGATATCGGTGCTCAAGCGTTTCTGACAAGCTTGACGCCAGCCAGTTCAAGCTGGGGTCGGAGAATTGTTATAGAACGGCACGATGGCCAGCGAAAGCGCCGCCGCTGCGTCGACCTGCCGTCCCGTTACCGCCTCTGAACTGACTTGACTTGAAGTAAACCCCCGCGCCCACAGCCAGAACCAGCGCCGCCGACTCCGATCGCCGACCCACTTCACCGGGAATTTCTTCGCCGGCGCTGGCAACGCACTCGCGCCCGCCAGCGATTCCGAGGTCACCGCCTGTCCCGAAAACACCGACGCCCGCAGCGTCGATTGTCCGCTGCCGCTCGACCGCGGACGCTTGCCTTCAAACGTATCCAGGTCGTCGATGATTTCCTGAATGCTGTTGTAGCGCGCATTGCGATCGCGCTCCAGGCACTTGGCCGCAATCAGGCTCAGCGCCGGCGGAATCGTGGGATCGACGTCCGACAGCGGCACAGCGCGTTCCTGCGTTCGCTTCACCAGGCTGGCAATGGCGCTTTCGGCGCGGAACGGAATGTTCCCGGTCAGCAGCTCGTAGAAGATCAGCCCCATGGTGAAGATGTCAGAGCGCGCATCCAGGTCCGAGCCCATCGCCTGCTCCGGCGACATGTACTCCATGGTGCCGATCATCATGCCGGTCTGGGTCATGCCGTCGCCCTGGACGGTCTTCGCCAGCCCGAAGTCCATGATGACCACGCGGCCTGAGGCATCCTGCATGATGTTGCCGGGCTTCAGGTCGCGATGGATCACGCCTTCCTGGTGCGCCGCCAGCAGCCCGAAGCACGCCTGCCGCATGATGTTGATGGCTTCCTTCGGGCGACACTTTGCCCGAGCGCGTCAGGATCGTGCGCAGGTCCTCACCCTCGATGAACTCCATGGTGATGAACTTCACACCATCGGCTTCGTTCAGGTCGTAGATGCGAATGATGTTGCGGTGCGTGACCTGTCGCGCCAGCACCAGCTCCTGCTTGAAGCGCGCCAGGATCGCCGGATTGCCCGCCAGGTCCGGGCCGAATGACCTTGAGACCGACCGTGCGGTCGACTTCCAGGTCATGGGCTTTGTACACCGCGCCCATGCCGCCCATGCCCAGCAATTTCTGGATTTCGTAGCGGCCGCCCAGAACGGTGCCGACTTCGAGAACAGTCGCGCCGATCGCGGCGAAAATTTGACCTTGGACACGCCTGAACTCGACTCGCGGCGGCGCCTGCCCTCCGCCATCGTTGCGTCATTCGAGGAGTCGCTCTTCGGAGACGGCGGCGGCGATACCTGCCGCGCTCCCTCGCGGCAACCTTGAGGTACCCACCTGGGTGACGTCAGGGTCGGGAATTCCGGCCATGGTCATGGCATCGGAATCGA
Organism: uncultured Acidobacteriaceae bacterium; assembly: GCA_963751155.1. GTDB lineage: Bacteria > Acidobacteriota > Terriglobia > Terriglobales > Acidobacteriaceae > DASRAA01. The sequence continues at coordinate 26,927 of CAVVTL010000017.1, forward strand.
GCGCAGGCTTCGGCATGGCAGCAGAACTTTCGCCGCTGGAGACGGCGGTTCCCTCTTGCCCTTTACGAGTTGTACGGTCCGCGTCGCCTGCCATTTTCCCCACTGTGTTCTGGCCGTACTACCCGGGCGAAAACGCAGCTCCCGAAGTCAGTTATCTTCGCAGTATATCTTGGTTTCTGCGCGTCCGTACGAGATTCTGGCTGTTTCACAAAAGGTCAACAACAAGCTGTAGGAGTTGTCTCATAAGATAACACTGAGGTTGTTATATGGACTGCCACCTAAGTGTTGAGTTCACTCGCTTGTTCCGGGACGCCACAGTCGCAACGCAAGCCCCCACATGACTGCAGGAAGGAACATCGCGACACCCGTTGCCACGGCGACCGTGCGCGGAGAAACTCCCCCATCGATGGCCTGCCCTGCGATCCAGCTCGCTGCGGCCAGAACGAGCATCGAAATCGCCAGCTCCGCGCCGAAGACTCGTCCCAAAAATCGGTCCTCGGTATTCAGGTGTAAGCAGCGTCGTCGAAAACACCCAGACCGTCGACGTGCCGCAGTGCGCCACCACAATCACGGCCATCGCCACCCAGATGCTGCGCACATTGCCCAGCGCGATGTAGCCTATGCCGCCGACGACAAAACCCAGCAACACCGCCATCCTGAGGCTAGGCTGGTGCTGTCCCGTCCAGCGTGAAGCGACCAGCGGACCCATCAGCGCTCCCACGCCGCGCGCACCCATCAGCAGGCTCATGCCGAACAACGCTGCACGTTCCGGCGTGAGCCCGGAAATCGGCAGCGTAAACACCCGCATCGCCATCACCGGAAACAGCACCCACGAAGTGCCGACAATGCTCATCCCGCCTTTGAGCGAAACCAGCGCCGCGAGCTTCGGGTCGCGCACGATGTAGCGGAAGCCGGCGCGCATCGACGACCACCCCGCCGACTGGTCCTCGGCATGACGGTTCGCTGCGTCGGCATGCGACTCCACAAAACTCATGCGGCTGATCAGCAGCGCCGAAGCCGCGAACGACAGCGAGTTGATGACGAAGACTGCGTCGCGTCCCAGCCATGCCGCGACGATTCCCCCGAGCATCGAACCGATCGCCAGGTCGAATGACCACGTCGCCGACGCCAGCGTGTTGGCGACGATCACGTCGTCTTCACCAACAACGTTCGGGATGACCGCATTGCGAGCCGGCTCAAAAAATGCCACCATCACCGTTTCCAGGAACAGCAGCGGATAGATGACCCACACCAATGCCCCGCGTGCGCACCAGCAGCATGCAGGCGACGATCGCCATGCGCAGCAGGTCGGTCACGATCATGACCTTGCGCCGGCTGAAGCGGTCGTTCACCAGCCCCGCCAGCGGCCCCAGCAGCGTGTGCGGCAGCACTTGCAGCACCAGCGCCATCGCCACGGACGACGCCTTGCCGGTCAGATCGAGCAGCAGGCTGTAGATGGCCAGCGTGTAGAACCAGTCGCCGTTTTCGCTGACGATCTGGGCCAGCCACAACCGGCGGAAGTTGGCATTCCCGCGGACCAGCCGAACATAGTTGGGAAGGCTAACGCCAGTGGATGCCATTGCTGGCTGTCAGGCTAGCAGATACAGGCGGCGAGCCAGGAAAGTCCTAGTTCGACGCCGGCGGGCACCAGTTCCAGAAAGCAACGCTGTGGTCGGCCTGGCATCGTCGTTCACCGGAGGAACCGGCTGATGACGCAACGCCGCAACCGCCATCCGTCCCAGATCGTACGCGCCGTAAATCATGTTGGCTCGCCAGATGTCGTTGCGGAAAGTCAGAATCTGCCGCCGGATGTAGCGGAAGGCGTGATTTCCCGGCCTGAATCTTCGAGGTCGAAGGGCTGGCGGCAAGGCCGGGCATGATCGGCTGGCAGTCTTGCAGTTGGACAACCGCGACAGACCCGTCGGTTCGTACCAGGTCACCCGTCGCATTCTGGGTCACGGTCGGAATGCCTGGCCGCGACACGTAGCTGACCGATTTCACACAACCCGAAAAGTTCAGGTCACGGATGACCTTCGCGCGCTCGTCGTCGATGTCGGGTGAAATGTGATGAACGAACCCCTTGTACTTCACCGACAGGACAGCGCCCGTATCGTGGGTTGACGTACTCACCCACACCGGCTCGGTGGCTCCCTCCGGCGTCCACTGCCAGATGCGCAGGTGGTCGCGCCGGCCGTAGCTGTTGAGGCCCTTCTGCCAGTTCATGTCCTGCGGCTCGCCGTCCAGCAGGAATGTCTTCATCGGCTGCTGCGCATAGCCGTTGTTATTGAGCAGCGCGTACAAGTTCTTCATGACCGCGTGCCGCGACAACCGGATCGCTGTTGTTCCAGCCCGCTTCGCGAAAAGCAGCTTCGACCTGTTGTCGCGATCCCAGGAACACCAGGTTCACGACGTCGGCATCGACCGACTTCATGGTCGTGGTGCGGTGCGGCACCTGCTGAAGCCAGGCATCATGGCCGCACGAGTCGTCGGCACTGCTCTCCATCATCGTGGCTGCCGAGGTAAGCGGTATCGACGTGATCGGGGCCTTCGTCCTCAGACTCAGGTCGGTGCCGGACGGATAATAAATTTCCGGTTCCGGAAAGATCGGAAATGTCGCTTTGTAAACGATCAGTCCAATATCGGAGTACGGATTCCAGGTCGGCAGGTGAATCAGTCGGCTGTTGACCCGTCCTTGAAACGTGTCGGAACTCATGACGCCGCGAATCGACGCCGTTCTTCACCTGCTCGCGGGCGTTCTCCACTTCTTCCACGCGCGCCGTGATCGGCACCATCGAGTCCGGCCCCAGCGTGACCTGCGTAAACTCCAACTCCAGCGCTGCCGTCTCGTGGCGAATGCCCCATCCCACCTTTTCGCTTGCTGCGGACCACTCCCTCCACGGGCGCGCCCATGGGCAGCAGCACTTCGTTGCCGCACACGACGTCCTGCGTCAGCACCGCGTGTACCGGGTCTCCTACCTTGGCTGTGTAGGTCGAGATTGGGCTGGAAAGGCGGACCCAAAGCGACTGGCCTGCCGGCAGTTGCTCGCATCCGAGCGCCAACTGCAGCAGTACCCATCAGGTACAAGAATGCGAGCCTGCGAAGCAGCACTGGGCAGGATTCTCATTCGAACGAATCGCCTTCCCACGTCTAGAAGTTAGGGGATACTTCCATGATAACCGATAACCACGCTACTCCTCGTACGAACCAAGGCGTAATCGATGAGGTTCCGCGCGAAAATTCACTCGCAGCAACAATCGAAGGCAGCGCGATCTGCCGACACTCGCAGCAAGCAAACGCCCCGGATCACTCCGGGGCGCTATCAGTACTCGATTTGCTTCACCAGCGTTCTAGAACTGGTTCCACAGGAACTGGTTGTAGACGTCGTGGTGGTACTGCACCTCCGGCGCCTTCACGAACGTTCCCAGCAACCGCGGACAGCGATCGGCCGCCGCCTGCTTCAGGTCCGCGTAGCGTCCCTTCACATCGGCGCCCAGCAGCTTCGTCGTCCACTCCGCATTGCGGAAGTTCGCCATCGCGTCGTAGATGTTGTCCGGCAGGTAGCGCTCCGCCTGGCGCAGGTTCTTGATCTTCGCCGTTTCGCCCTGCAGGCCGGTCTTGAAGATCGAGTAGCATCACCAGGTACGGGTTCGCGTCCGGCCCCACCGAGCGCACTTCGACGCGCATGCTCTTCTCGTTGCCGATCGGAATGCGAACCATCGAGCCGCGATCCGACGGCCGAAGCCTTGATCTGGTTCGGCGCTTCGAAGTGCGGATCGAGACGGCGATAGGCATTCACGCTCGGGTTCAGCAGCAGGCAGATGTCGTTGCCGTGCGTCGAGAATGCGGTCGACGAACTGCCAGCCGATCTTGCTGAGCTTCTCTTCGCCCTTCGGGTCCCAGAACAGGTTCTTGCCGCCCTTGCTGATCGACACGTTGGTGTGCATGCCGCTGCCGTTCACGCCCACGACCGGCTTGGGCAGGAACGATCGCGGTCAGCCCATGTTGGTCGCCACCTGGCGGCAAATCAGCTTGTACAGCTGAATCTGGTCGGCAGCCGCCACCACTTCGCCGTAGCGAGTAGTTGATCTCGAACTGCGACGGCGCGACTTCCGGATGGTCCTTCTCATTCTGGAAGCCCATCGCGCGCTGCACTTCCGCCGTCGTGTCGATGAACGTGCGCAGCGGATCGCCCGGCAGCGAGTGATAGTAGCCGCCGGTGTTCACGTACTCGAAGCTGTGCGTCTCGTGGTAGTGCCGCTCGGCGTCCATGCCCTCGAACAGGAAGCCTTCAATCTCGTTGGCCGCGTTCAGCGTGTAGCCTTCTTTCTTGAACTGCTCTGTCGGCGAACGTCTTCAGGACGCCGCGAATGTCGGCCGCGTACGGCGTGCCGCCCTTGTCGATGACCTCGCCGAACACCAGGACCTTGCCCGAACCAAACACATCGGCCGGGCCCCAGTAGAACGCGCTCCAGTCGATGCCCAGCCGCAGATCGCTCTCGCGCTGCGCCGTAAAGCCGCGAATCGACGAGCCGTCGAACGTCAGGTTGTCGTAGCTCTTGACCAGGAACTTCTTGTCGTAGTCGAGCATGTGCAGGCGGCCTTCGAGGTCGCTGAACAGGACGGTCACGGCCTTGATGCGCTTCTCGTCGGTCAGATACTTCAGCCGCTCTTCCTGAATCTTGTGCGGCGGCCACCCGCTTCAGGCGCTGCTCCTTGGCCTGCAGATTCAGCTCTTCCAGCTCGTCGTACGGAATTGCCAGAAAATTACGAAGTTCGTTCGACATGAATCTCCTCGGGTTCGGGATTGGGAACCGCCACTGCGAATTCAGGCTTGTTGGCGATCACCTTGAGGTTAATGGATGGAGAATTCCCACCGCCAATTAAAAGCGCTAATGGGCGACATTGATGGAATTTATGACGTAGAAATGCTGCAATCACGGTGCAAAATACCCGCGACCCCTACAACTTCAGGGTGAGCCCGACCTCATTCGTGCGCAGACTACAGGCGTTTGCGCATCACGATCTCCGCGCCCTGGTGCGCAAACGTGACTTCCGTCACCAGGCTGCGTATCAGGCAAATGCCCCTGCCGTGGCGTCAACTTCGTCACCTGATACTTCTCGGGATCCGCGAGTCGCAGGTCAAATCCCGGCCCGGGATCGCGCACCGCGATGGTAATTTCCCCCGCGTCGGCCGTCACCACGCAGCGAATCCGCTTCGCCGGGTCGTCATGACATCCGTGCAACGCCGCGTTCGCCAGCGCTTCTTGTACTGCGACGAGTAAGTCGATCTGGGCTTCTTCGTCCGGACAATGCTGCGCCACGAATTCCATCACTTGCTCGCGGTTCTCCGGTACCAAATCCAGCACACCGGGAAAATCAAATTCCTTGCGACACGGCTCCGTCACTTCGGTATCGACGGTAAGGGGAACAAGAATTGCAACGTCCACGACGGGACTCCCTTCCGCTGAAATTGGTTCAAGCAGCGGGTCTTCCTCGTCGAATTGGTCCGCACGTGGCACTCTTGCATTATGCGTGCAATCGTTCTCCCTGCGCCACTCATACCGCGACTCAAACGTTAAAAATTCATGAACTGCTCATCTCTTGAAACGATTACCTACTTGATTACGTCTATGAATTAGCACGGCGTTGACCCAAAGGCCAACGGAATCGTTCATCATCGGTATGGATTACTGGAACTCCTGGGTGTTCCTTGGCGGAACAATCAGCAAGCGCCTGCGAACGAGTGCAGGAATTAGGAATGGGAATTCAGAATGCTTCATATTGATACTTACTCGCTCAGCACGGTGACAACGCTCTCCTGTTCGGGGAGCCTGATCTTTGGAATGGAAGTGGAGACCCTGCGCTCGATGGTGCAGAGCCGGAGAGAAGAACATATCCGCATCAACCTCTCGGGCATCGACCGCATTGACGCGTCGGGTCTGGGTTTGCTCGTGGAATTACAGGTTTGGGCCCGGGAGGAGCGCCGGCGCACGGTGACGTTCGTGGACCTGTCGGAGCCCGTTTGGCGCATGGTCATCCTCACCAAGCTATATGCCGCGCTGGATGGTCTCCTATTCCGGCGTGCCCGCCCTCAACCGAGAACCGGATGACTTTGAACGGAATGCGCTGATCGCCTAGTCACCCACTGGGACTGGCCGGACCGGACGATGCCCGTCGATCCAGTAGCCCCATGCAAACACTACCACCGATACGAGATTCCCCAGCGCCACGACACCGATACCCGGCGGCGGTGGCCCGCCAATGCTGGCGACCCAAATGGCGGAAAGCAACACAATCATCAGCCAGAATGCGTACGAGCCGATACCATCACGGGCCCTCGTTGAATTCAGATAGACGGCGATCCCAAGCAGCCATAGACTTCCCTCGACCGCGTAGGTAAGCGGTATCGAATCCCACACGCCAACTCCGTATCGTCCAGCCACTCCCGGCGCCAGTGGCATATCCGGACGATGGCTCAGCCAATCGAGCACCCAATGGCTCACCACCGCCGCCCCCAGCACCCAGGCTCCCCGCGCATATCGCCGCAACACAAAATAGATCGCAGCGAACAGGCCTGCCCACACCACATCCAGCAACAGGCTGTGACTGATGGGGAAGTCGTACAACTCCAACGGACTCGCGGCGGTGATCCCGGGCACGATTCGCGCGTGCTCGACGCCGCTCAATATGAGCCCCGACCACATCATGTCCGGCAACTGTGCCGCCAGCAGGAGAGTGCCCAACGAGGTTTTCGGTGCCAATCGTTTTCCCGCAAAGCCTACCGCCAGATGACCAACGAACATGCCGCAGCGACTCCCTTCGTGTAAATTGTCTCTCGTTGACGACGACAGATTATGTTGTGCAACTTAACTTCTTTGCAAGGGGCAATCCTGATGATGACTTTCACAATTCCGTCCCGCTGCAAATCGGCTCATTCGTTGGGCCTCGTGGTACTCATCGCCATCGCCGTAACTTCGATTCACGCCCAGACTCCCGCCTATCTGAACCCTGCCGTCCCCACCGCTGAGCGCATCCACGACCTGATCTTCCAGATGACGCTTGACGAAAAAGCCCAGCAACTCGTCCATCCCGCTGCCGGAATCCCTCGCCTGAACGTCCCCGAATACAACTGGTGGAGCGAAGGTCTGCACGGAGTCGCGTTCGCCGGCACTGCCACGGTCTTCCCCGAGCCCATCGGACTGGCGGCGACCTTCGACACGCCTCTCATTCACGAGATGGCCACTGTCATCAGCACCGAAGCCCGCGCCAAGCACCACCAGGCCGTGCGCGAGGGCAAGCGCGCCATAATGTACGGCCTCACCTTCTGGTCGCCCAACGTCAACATCTTTCGCGACCCGCGCTGGGGCCGCGGACAGGAAACCTACGGCGAGGACCCGTTCCTCACTGCGCGCATGGGCGTCGCCTTCGTCGAAGGAATGCAGGGAGACGATCCCAAGTATCTTGCGCGTGGTCGCAACCCCCAAGCATTATGCCGTGCACAGCGGCCCCGAGCCGCTGCGCCACTCGTTCGACGCCCTAGTCTCGCGCCACGATATGGAAGACACCTACTTGCCCGCATTTCGCGCCACCGTCGTCGAAGTCCAGCGCCGCCTCCGTCATGTGCGCCTACAACCGCGTGAACGGCCAGCCCGCCTGCGCCAACGACTTTCTGCTGAAGACCACGCTGCGAGATGCCTGGAAGTTCCAGGGCTACGTCGTCTCCGACTGCGGTGCCATTTCCGACTTCCTGAATGGACACCACTACTCCAAAACTCCGGAGCAAGAAGTTGCCACGGCCATCAAGGCAGGCATGGACTTGGAGTGCTCCGGAAGCGCCGCCGACTACGTGCGATACGTCAACGCAGTGAAGCAAGGTCTCCTGCCCGAGAAAGACATCGACACCGCACTGCACTCGCCTCTTCGATGCGCGATTCAAACTCGGCATGTTCGACTCTCCGTCCATGGTGCAGTACGCCCGGATCCCCTTCAGCGAAAACGATTCCGAAGCCCACCGGCAACTCGCACTGCAAGCCGCGCGAGAAACCATGGTGCTGCTCAAGAACGACGGCACGCTGCCGCTCAAGCCCTCGGTAAAGAAGATCGCCGTCGTCGGCCCGCTCGCCGATCAGGTTCGCGTACTCGAAGGCAACTACAACGGCACGCCTTCACGCGCCACCACGGCACTCGAGGGCATCCGCGCCCAATTCAAGAACGCGCAAGTCACCTTCGCTCCCGGCACTGACTTTCTCCGCGGCGGCAGCCCCATCCCGACCGCCGCGCTCACCACGCCCGACGGCAAACCCGGCCTTCGAGCCGAGTACTTCCGCGGTACCGAACTTCAAGGGGCTCCGGTGCAAACCCGCATCGACACCAGCGTGGACAATGAATTCGGCGGCGCTCCGGCTCCCGGCCTCACAAACGAAAACTTCTCCGTCCGCTGGATCGGCTTCCTCACCGCCGCCGAGTCAGGCACTTATCAAATCGGCGTCATCGGCGATGACGGCTTCCGCCTATGGCTCGACGGCAAGATGGTCGTTGAAGACTGGAGCAGCCACTCCCCGGAAACCAAGACCGCCGCCTTAAAGCTTGAGAAGGGCCATCACTACGCCATCAAGCTCGAGTACTTCCAGGGTGGCGGTGGCGCGGTAGCTAAGCTCATCTGGTCACCGCAGGACAACGACAGCAAGGCCAAAGCCGTCGCCGCCGCCAACACCTCCGATGTCGTCATCGCCGTGGTCGGCATTACCTCCGACCTTGAAGGCGAAGAGATGAAGGTCGAAATCCCCGGCTTCAATGGCGGCGACCGCACCAGCCTCGATCTGCCGGCCGAAGAAGAGAATCTTCTGAAAGCGGTGAAGGCCACCGGCAAGCCGCTCGTCGTCGTACTGATGAACGGCAGCGCCCTCTCTGTGAACTGGGCGCAACAGAACGCCAACGCAATCCTCGAGGCCTGGTATTCCGGCGAAGAAGGAGGCACCGCCATCGCTGAAACGCTCGCTGGCGCCAACAATCCCGCGGGACGGTTGCCCGTCACCTTCTACACCGGCATCGGCCAACTCCCCGCCTTCGAAGACTATTCCATGAAGGGACGCACCTACCGCTACTTCGAGCAGCAGCCGCTCTACCCCTTCGGCTACGGCCTCAGCTACTCCACCTTCACCTACAAGAACCTCAAGCTCTCATCAACGAAGTTGAATGCTGGTGATCCCCTGACCGTCGAAGCCGACGTCACAAACGCCAGCAAACTCGCTGGTGACGAAGTCGTTCAGGTGTATCTGGAATTTCCCAACGTCACAGGAGCCCCTATCCGCGCGCTACGCGGCTTCACTCGCGTGCATCTCGCGCCCGGTGGATCCCAGCACGTCACCCTGACACTGAAGGATCGCGACCTGAGCATGGTTAACCAGGCGGGGTACCACATTGTGGCATCTGGCTCTTACCGGCTCAGCCTCGGCGGAGGCCAGCCCCTCCCCGGCGCAAACGTCCTGCAGTCCCAGTTCATGATCACCGGCGAACGCTCTCTACCGGACTAAAGCAATTCGGATGTCCCACCCTTATCGCCGTCTTTTGGCGATCGGGTGGGAATCTGCTTGCTAGCTTCTAATCGCTACTTCACCGCGACACTCGTCTCCGCCAAACTCCATCCCCTGAGCTTCACCTGACGGCGCTCCCTTCGCCGCGCCAGCCGGATACTCAATTTCGACCTCGCGCGTCTCTCCCGGCAGCAGCGACACGTAGTTGTCGCTGTAATACGCCGGCAGAATCCGCGAACCGTCTGCCTTCAACAGCGTCAGCTTGTTCTGCAGCGCCACAGCCGCGCCCTTGTTCTGCAATTGCACCCTGATCTTGCCCGGACCGGCCATCGTCGCCGACGTCGCCAGCATCGCCGCTGGCAGATGATTCAACTGCCGATAGAACTCGCTTGCCGCCGCTAGCCAATACAAGTTATCCGATACCACTTGCCCCGCGGCGTTCCGCAGCTCCAGCTTCACCAGCACCACGTTCGTTCCCATCACCGGCGCCGAGGTCCAGCTTGAAGCCAGCCGTCACGTCATTCGCCGCTACATCCTTTTTCTCCGCGTGCTGCAGCAGTTGCTTGTTGTCCAGCCCGTACACTGTCGCCGTTGACCGTCATGCCCGGCTGCGCCGTGGTCGTGGTATTCACCACCGCCACGCTGTAGTCCGACAAATCCAGCTGCACGTGCACCGGCTCGCACGCCTTCTTCACCCCGTAAAACGAAGCCTGCGTGTCATAGTCCGAACTCAATATCTGCCACATGTTGCTCGGCCACGCCGGCTGCGTCATCCACAGCATGCGGCCCGCTGTTCGGCGCCCACAAGTGCTGGTCCATGCCCTCGAAGATCGCGCGATGCGTCACATACTGCAGCATCTGCGCCTTGCGCTCGAAATCCACGAGGCTCGTCCCCGCTCCAAACTCCGTCTCCACTTCCTTCATGAACGGCTCAATCTCGCCGTTCCCGCTCTGATGCCAGTCGTGGTAGGCCCACGCATCGCCAATCGGCCACTGGTCTTCCTTCGGAATCCACGCCTCGAACGACTCCAGCGTTGACAGCGACACAGTGCCCGTCTCCACCGAGAATCCGTGGTTCCACAGCGTGAAGTACAGCCGCGGGTCCTGATACTTGTACGGCCCGCTGTTCTGCAGATTCACCTGGTTCGAACTCGGCGAGTAGTACCGCGTGCCGTCGTACTTGTCGAGCAGCTCAATGATCCCCTTGTTCAAAATCGGCGACGGCACGCCCTCATTCCGCCCGCACCACATCACAATCGACGGATGATTGCGAAACCGCAGCACTGTGTCCTTCGTGTTGGCGAGAAACAAGTCAATATCCAGCGGCTCGGTGTTGTAGTCCTGCGTGGTCGTCCAGAAGTCGTTCCACACCATCATGCCGTACTCGTCGGCCAGCTCGTAGAACGTCTCCTCCGTGTCCTGCCCCATCCAGTTGCGAATGATGTTCACGTTGGCCTCGCGGTGCAGCCGGAAGTACGGCTCTAGCTTTTCCCGCGATACACGCTTGCGCGAGTCGTCCATGCCCCAGGCTCCGCCGCGCGCCGCAATGCGCACCCCGTTCACCTTCAGCACCAGGTAATGACCCATCGCGCTGTCGTTCACCGGCACCACAGCAGGCGACGTCTCCCCCGCCGGCGTCAGCGACGCCGCCCACGCCAGCCAGTAGTCCTTCCACTCTTTCGGCAACATCTCCGGGAACGGGTCCGGCGCCGGAATCTGCCGTATGCCCTCATGCGTCACGTTCACCACTTGCTCGCCTCGCGCCCGCGCCGCCGTCGGAGAAACTTCCACCCGCCGCATTTGTCCCTTGCTGTCCAGCAGTCCCAGCTCATAGGTCACTTCGCGCACGCCGAAACGAACGTTCTTCGTTTCGCTGGCCACACTGTCCTCGCTGAACTCCACCTTCGCCGTGTACAACTCCGCCTTGCCGTAGCCGTTCGGCCACCACAATCGCGGATGCTGCAGCGTCAACTGCGCGAACTCCGCCGGAGTTAGCTTCACCTCGCTCTTCCCCGGCGCCACCGTCACGTCCTTCGTGACGGTCACGCTCTCGATCACCACCTGCAGCGTGCCCTTCACCGGTTTGTCCGACGCATTCTCCAGCGGCACATTGACTTCGACATCCGCCTTGCTCGTGTCCGGCAGCGGCAACTTGGTGATTACCTGCACGTCGCCAATCTTCACTACACCCGACGCCGTCAGCGTCACTGGCTGCCATATCCCCGTATCGCGATCGCGAATCGCCGGAATCCAGTCCCAGCCCTCCGTCGCCATGAACGTCGGGCCATCCAGCACCATCGCGCCACCGTTTTCCCCCGGCCCGCCCAGTATCGATTGCTCGTGCGGAATCCCCGGATGCGGCGGCGGCGACACTCGCACCAGCAACACGTTCGTCTGCCCCGGCTTCAACTCGTCGGTCACGTCAAAGATGCCCCGGATGAATGCGCCCTTAATGTTGCCCAGTGGTTTGCCGTTCAGCCAGACTTCCGCCGCATAGTTGATCCCCTCGAACGTCAGAGTGAACCGTTTTGCCCCGCTCTTCGGCGCCTTGAACTCATCGCGGTACCAGTAATCCTGTTTGTTAAGGCTCTCGGGAATCACCAGGTTGTTGAGCCCGTAATCCGAGTCCGGATAAACCCCGCGATCGATCATCGTGGTCAGCGCCGTGCCCGGCACCGTCGCTACCAGCCAGCCCGTGGTATCGAATCCGGCCTTCGCGATCTCCGCCGCGTTGCCCTTCACCGTCGGAGCCGCCGCCAAGCGCCATCCGCCCGCCAGCGTCCACTGGTTGTCGCCGTTCGCCACGATCTCCGGCCCAGTCGGCAACGGCTTCGCCACTGCGGCCGGATACGGCGCGCGGCTGTGTGGATATGTTGCCGGATCCTGCGGAGCCCGATACCCCGCCTGCCCGCGCGTCTGCACTGGCCAGGGCTTCGCGCCTTCCTCGAACACAATCAATCCAAAATTCGGAGGACTCGCTGCCAGCTTCTTGATCTGCTCTGCCGTCAGTGCCTTGCGCACAATGGTGAAGTCAGCCACCTTCCCCCCAAAGTGCTGTCCCTGAAACGTCGGCATCCCCGGCGCCGCCATCGGCAACGGCGGCGCAATCTGCACGATCGGCGCAACGCGTCCCAGCGTCAGCACGCCCTGTCCTACCTGCGCCCCATCGCTGTACAGCCGGAAAACCGACTGCCCATCGAACGTCGCCGCAACCATCTGCCACTTGCCCGGCATCACCGTCGCCGCCGCGCTCAAACTGTTGTCCGGCCCCGCCCACAGCATCAACCTCCCCGGCTCTAGTCCCAGGTACCGCGAGTACTCGCCCGACACGTCGCCATACCCCGCCACCAGTGTCGGAGCCGTAACCGCGCCGTCGGTCTGCACCCACGCATACATCGTCCAAGGAGACTCGGCCCGCAGCACCGTGTCCTTCTCCACCATCTTTTTGTGAACGCCGTCCCCGCCCTGCGCGCTGGTCACGTTATACGGCCCATACACCGGAGGATCGTTGGTAGGAACAATCTGCGCGCTCAGGCTCAACCCTGCGCACAAACTAACCAAGAGAAGGAGAACAAACAGGCGGGAGGAAAACGGGTCGGAACGATGCATGGTCCCTCAGATCGCAGCCGCCGCCGGGCTCACCTACTCACCCGGCTACCAGCCGCAACAGTATCGATTTTTCAAATGCAAATCATACAGGACGGCAATCGCTCTCCGCTGTGCCGCGCTCCCCAAACCCCCGCCGCCGGCGGCAACGACGAGGCAAAGCCAGTCGCTCCTTGCTATCCACTACCCACTATCCACTACCCACTACCCACTTCTTCTCACCGATTCCCCCACGTAATACTCAACCCCGAGCTCGTCCCGTAATCGCTCCCCGAAAATGTCGGCGGAGGCTGGTTGTCCCAGTTCCCGTAGAACGAGAAATTCCACGACAGGCTCCCCGACACCTTGATGTAATACGACGCATTGACGTTCGTATAGACCCGCCCGGGTTGCGAGATCGCCGGAAAGACACTGCCCGTAAATTCGATGGTGGTCTTATTGAATCGGTAAAACTTCAGCCCACCCGATACCAGCCCGGTCGCCACGTTCTGCGGCGAGCTAACGTAAACTGAAGGCGCATAGTTCGTAGACTGATAACCGAACCCGCCCAGCACGTAAATCTTGCAGCGGTTGCTGTTCTTCAGATAGCGCCCAACGCCTCCGCCGATACTTCCCTGCTGATTAATCCCCTGCTCCGAGCTCTGCAGCAGTCCGCCCGTGCCCGCATAAAACCAGTTCTGCCACGGCAGCAGGTGCTGTGCTCCCAGCTCGAGTTGGTTACGCGTCGTCGCCGACACGCCCGTACTGGTCGAAAGCGTCGAGTTAAGCGACGCGCTCGCCTCCCACCTCTCCCGCGGATACGCCACCTCCGAGCTGAGGTTGTACTGCGTCGACTGGTTTCCCTTGGTGTACGTGATGCCGGTATTGATCTGCCCGTTGAACCGCTGCCAGAAACGTTCCGACGTCTGGTCCATCTCCACCACCGTCCGCCGCTCCAGCGTCGTTTGCTTGCTCGACGATTCGGCCACCTCGATCGTCATCGGCTGGCCCTGCTCCATCTCCGCGGTTGACAGCGTCCCCGTGTACACCGTTCCACTCTCCGTCTTCACCAGGAACAGCTGTTTGCTCTCGATGTGGTCCACCTTCGACCATTGCACGTCGCTCGTCCCCAGGATGTAGCTCATGCTGATGTACAGCACGCCCTGCGACATCCCCTTGATCTCTCCCGTCAGGTGATCGCCGTTCTTCATGACGATGACGTCGGTACTCTCGCGCGCCATCGCCGTCGCCGCCCACAGCAGCAAACAAGTCATTACCAAACGCAGCTTCATGCCTAACCTGCCTCAGTCTTGGTCCCGGTGCGGGTGCCCCATTCATGGACGCGCAGCGGCCTTGAGCGGGGGTTCTCTCCCCCGCCCGCCGCCACTGCGTGGACATCCATGCACCGGTTCGTCCATCATCGTAACGGATGCGACCTCGACTAGACTTTCGAAACTGCTTCTGGCTATTAATTCTGCTGGCCCTCTCCGCCTCAGCACTTGCCCAGACCGGCGAATTCCTCCCCGAAATCGATGCCTACTATAAGGCTCAGGACAACCTCCGCCTCTGGCTCCAGGCCAAGGAGACCTCCGAAGCCGGCGCCCCCGTCACCGCCGAATTCGGCCCCAGTCTCGACTTCTACCTCAAGTCTGTGCCTCTCCTCACCGCCATCACCAACTTCGACAACGACGACTCCAAGTCCCGTCCCGTCATCATTTCCTTTGGCTACCGCTATCTGCCTTACCCCGACGCGCCCCCTACCAACCGTATGGAACCCATCGTCACGTTCAACCTGCCCACACCCCACCTCAAGGTACTCGTCTCTGACCGCAATCGCTTCGATCTCGACTGGCAGAACGGCGGATTCACCTGGCGCTACCGCAATCGTCTGCAATTGCAGCGCACTTGGGCAATCCGCTCCTATCATCTCTCGCCCTACGTCAGCGCCGAGGCCTATTACGAGAGCCTGTATTCCAAGTGGGCCGATACCGCCCTCTCCGCCGGATGCTTCTTCCCCATCGGCAAGCACTTCGAACTCAACCCTTACTACGAACACCAGAACCAGACCGGCAAAAGCCCCAACCAGCTGTACAACCAGCTCGGTCTCATGCTCAACATCTTCTACGCCCGCCGCTGAGCCCATGCGATTCTGGATCCATGCGCCCTTCGCTCCTGCTAACCCGAGCGCGAAACGCTGCCGCCGCGCGCCGAACTGGACACCGTGGACTACAATGACGGGGAAGCGACAGAGCGCACTCCCATGCCGCATTTCTATCCGTCGCTCGATCCGCCGCAGCTACCGATAGCGGCAGCCGATTGACAAGTGCATCGAATGGCATGGCGTCGCGCAATCATCCCTGCCGTTCCGCAATCCTACCGAGGGAAACGCATGACGACGCAGACTGAAGCATTCCGCATCATCGGCCAGCCCACCGAATCACAACCCCGAATTCTTACCCCGGAGGCCATCGAATTTCTACTTGCCCTGCACGCGCGGTTCGAGCCGGTACGGCAGCAAAGGCTCAAAGAGCGCGTCGAGCGCCAGGCCCGGCTCGACGCCGGTGAGAAGCCGCAGTTCCTGGAATCAACCCGCGCCACCCGCGAAGCCGAGTGGAAGGTAGCGCCGATTCCGGCGGACCTGCGCGACCGGCGAGTGGAAATCACCGGGCCACCCGACCGCAAGATGGTCATCAACGCCCTGAACTCGGGCGCCTCGGTCTTCATGGCCGACTTCGAAGACTCCAACGCTCCCACCTGGGAAAACTGCATTGAGGGACAGCAGAACCTGTACGACGCCGTGCGGCGCACCATCGAGTTCAAGTCGCCCGAAGGCAAGGAATACAAGCTGAGCTCCAATCCCGCGGTGCTGTTTGTTCGCCCGCGAGGCTGGCATCTCAACGAAAAGCACTTCCTGGTGAATGGCACTCCTATTTCCGGCTCGCTGTTCGATTTCGGATTGTTCTTTTTCCACAACGCCAAGGCGCAGATAGCCTCCGGCACCGGGCCCTACTTCTACCTGCCCAAGCTGGAGAAGCACGAGGAAGCCCGGCTATGGAACGACGTGTTTGTCTTCGCTCAGGAATATTGCGGAGTGCCAAGAAGCACCATCCGCGCGACCGTGCTGATTGAAACTATCACGGCGGCCTTCGAGATGGACGAGATCCTCTACGAACTGCGCGATCACTCGGCGGGGCTGAACTGCGGACGATGGGATTACATCTTCAGCTTCATTAAAAAGTTCCGCAATCACAAGAGCCACGTACTGCCCGACCGCGGTGACGTCACCATGCAGCAACCGTTCCTGCGCTCGTACGTAGAGCTGCTGATTCACATCTGCCACCGCCGCGGCATTCACGCCATGGGCGGCATGGCAGCGCAGATTCCCATTCGCAACAACCCCAAGGCGAACCAGGAAGCGATGGACCGCGTGCGGCAAGACAAGCTCCGTGAGGTGCGCGCTGGACATGACGGTACGTGGGTCGCCCATCCCGGACTGGTTCCGATCGCCAAAGCGATCTTCGACGAGCACATGCCCCAGCCCAACCAGATTGCTCCTCCGGCAAGTGCAAAATCACCAATTACGGCAGCGAATCTGCTGGAACTGCCGAAAGGCAACATCACCGAAGGCGGCTTGCGGCGCAATATCGACGTGGGCTTGCAGTACCTGGAGTCGTGGCTGCGGGGCAATGGCTGTGTCCCGATTTACGACCTGATGGAAGATGCGGCCACGGCGGAGATTTCACGCTCGCAACTGTGGCAATGGTTGCACTACCAGTCGCAGATGAACGACGGGCGAAACATCACGCCGGAGATGTTCGACCAGATACTGGCAGACGTAGTGGCGCGGCTCGAAGGCTGCGGAGACGACTCCGAAGGACCACAAGTTCGACCGGGCTGCGCAGTTGTTTACCGAGATGTCCAAGGGTGAGTTCGAGGAATTTCTGACCATCGTGGCCTATCGGGATTTGGCCTAAACCACACAGTCACCACGGAGGCACAGAGGCTTTCGAATTTATTTCCTCTGTGTCTCAGTGGTGAATTTTCTGCCTTCCCGAAGCGGGAATCACTGCGACGGCGGTCTGACGTCACATCCTTATTTCGAATCTGCAGCCTACAATGTCACGTTAGTTTGTGACTCCAATACTTGGACTCTTACGACCATGAAGAAACTGGAAGCTGTGGAAGAAGCCCGCGCCATCATGACCCTGGGCATGGAATGGGGCGTATTCAAGTGGCTGCTGGAAAAACCGAAGGTGCGCAAGATCGCTGACCGCGCCACCGAAGCGCTGAATGACGCTGAAGACAAGGTGAAGGCCACGTGGAGCGACGACCTGAAGCGCGCTTATAACCATCTCGCGACGCAGAACGACGACGACTCGGCCAAAGGCAAGAAGGGCGGCAAGAGCAAGACCTTGCCCAAGGATTTCGATGCTGACGCCCTAGCCGTCGCCAAAGGTGTGTATGAGGCCGACGAAGAGACGGAGACCATGCGGCTCGACGCCGAAGACACCTTCGCCGAAGGGGAGAAGAAGCTCAGCGTCGGCATGGCGCGCGACGGAGCACGCAAGGCACTCGCGACCTACGATTTGCACGAAAAGGCCATTCGGAAAGCCGAAGCGGCGGCGAAGAAGTAGCATTTCCGCTTAGGAATTGGGCCCCAAAATGTTTTCTTGGTTGCCGCGAGATCCGCTGGCTCTTGGTTCGAAAGCCCCTGACTTCACCTTACCCACCGAGTCCGGTAAGAAAGTGAAGCTGTCGGCTCTGCGGGGCAAGAACGTGGTACTGGTGTTCTATCCCGGCGACGATACCTTGATCTGCCGCCAGCAACTGTGCGAGTTCCGCGATGCATGGCCCGACGTGCGCAGGCAGAACATCGTGATCTTCGGCGTCAATCCCCAGAGCGCTGAGAGCCATCGTGACTTCAAAGAACGCCACCACTTCCCTTTCCCGCTTCTGGTAGATACGGACCAGAAGGTCGCCGCGCTATATAACTCCGATGGCGGCATGGTGAACCGCACCGTCTATCTGATTGGGCCAGATGGAAAGATACGATACTCGCGGCGGGGAATGCCTCAGACCCGCCGAGGTGCTGGCATCGGCAGTACTAGCAAAGAGGCAGGCCGCATCGCGACCAATGGTCCGTAAGTAAAGGGGCCTCACATGGCACGACCAAACGCAAATTTCGACTTCGATTACATCGTGGTGGGCTCGGGGTTTGGCGGCAGCGTCAGCGCGCTTCGTCTGACCGAGAAGGGCTATCGCGTGGCCGTGATGGAGATGGGCCGCCGCTGGACAGCGGATAATTTGCCCAAAACAAGCTGGGAAATGCATCGCTGGTTCTGGCGTCCTGGCATTGCGCTACGCGGCTTCTTCAACATGCGTTTCTTCCGGCACGTCACGATCATGCATGGCTGCGCCGTGGGCGGCGGATCGATTACGTATGCCTGCACCATGCTGCGGCCGCCGGAAAAGGTGTGGGACAACGGCTCGTGGAAGGGCCTCGACAACTGGAAGGCGGAGATGCCTCAGCATTACGACGAAGCGTCGCGGATGCTCGGAGTGGTGACCAACCAAATTCTCGGGCCCGCCGACAAACTTCTAAAGAAAGTTGCTGAGCAGGCGGGAGTGGGCGATACCTTTTATCGCACCAGCGTGGCCATCTTCCAGGCGCCGGAGGGCGTGCAGGGCGGCGTGACCATGCCCGATCCCTACTTTGGCGGCGAAGGCCCAGAGCGCACCACTTGCGAAGGCTGCGGCGGTTGCATGATGGGATGCCGTCACAACGCCAAGAACACCCTCGACATGAATTATCTGTATCTGGCTGAAAAACGCGGTTGCCAGGTTTTTGCCGAGACCCGCGTGACCGACATCGTGCCGCTCGATGGTGCCTGGGATGGCAGTCAGGGTTATCGAGTATCGACCGAGAAGTCCACATCGTTTTTCGCGAAGAACCGGCAGACCTTCACCTGCCGCGGCGTCGTGGTGGCAGCCTCCGCCCTGGGTAGCATGGAGCTGCTGTTCAGGCTGAAGGACAAGAAGTCGCTGCCGAACTTGAGCGACAAGATCGGCCGGTTCGTGCGCACCAACTCGGAGTCGCTGATCGGCGTGCGCGTGCCCGACACGAGCGACGATCTGTCGAAGGGCGTCGCCATCGGCTCGGGAATTTATATCGACGAACACACACACATCGAGGCGGTGCGCTATCCGAAGGGATCGGATTCGATGTCGGCGTGGACCACGATTTTGACCGGCGGAAGGCCGGGACCGGGCGCGTGTCGGGCTGTGGATGAAGAACCTGCTGGTGTCGACATTGCTGCATCCCATACGGACCTTCCGCAGCTTGCAGCCGTTTGGCTGGGCGCGCGAGTCGGTCATTCTGCTGTGCATGCAGGCGCTCGATGGTCACATCGACATGCGATGGGAACGCTCGTAGCTCTGGCCATTTCGCAAGGTGCTGGCGAGCCGCGGACAGCGGATTCCGACGTTCATTCCGGCGGCCAACAATTTCGCCGAGCATGTTCGCCAAGATGGTTGGCGGCAGCCCCATGAGCATGCTCCCGGAAATTCTGTTTGACATTCCCGGCACCGCGCACTGCCTGGGCGGCTGCGTGATGGCCGATTCACCGCGAGCAACGGCGTGGTCGACGCGCGCAACCGTGTGTTCGGCTACAAAAACATGTACGTGTGCGATGGGTCGGTGGTCGCGGCAAATCTCGGCGTGAACCCCAGCCTTACGATCACCGCGCTGACCGAGCGCGCGATGAGCTTCATTCCGATGGAGCGCGAGACGGCGTGGGATGATGCGGCGGAAGAGCTTGCTGCGACTCGGACGGCGTAGCGCGGTGACTGGTCACTGGAATCCGGTAACTGCGAATTCCTGCTTGGATTCTTCAAACCCATTAGGACTTCTTTTTCTTCGACACCTTTGTGGCTTTCTTTTTGGCCGGCGGGCGGCGCTTCGCTAGAGCTTTGCTCGGCGCGGGCTTTGGTCACCCGCGCTTCCAACTCTGCGATGCGCTGGCGCAGTTGGTGCAGTTCCACGCTGGCCTCAGGCTGCGCCTGCGGCGTGGCGCGGCTTCTGGTTCTGCAAAAAACTCTTCACCATGTTGAGCGGCGAAGTCGCCACCGACTGCACCTCGCTCATGCCGCTTTGCAGCTTGCTCTGCACCGACTGATAGGCTTCGTACGCCGACTTCAGATACCACATGATGAACTCGCGGCCCACGCGGTCGGAAGAGACGATGAGCTGGCGCAGAAGCTCGATGGGCAATCCTGTGGGCTGCTGCTTGGCGTCGTCCATGATGATCTGGGTGAGGGTGACGCGCGTGACGTCTTCGCCGGATTGTGCGTCGAGCACCTGCACGTCTTTACCTTCGCGCACGAAAGCCGCGATGTCTTCAAGGTTGATGTAGTTGCTGGCGGAGGTGTCGTAGAGGCGGCGATTGGGATACTTCTTGATGACGACGGTGCTGGCGCTCATGGCTGGCGACTCCTTGCTGCAGTGCACAAATCTGTCTCTATCTTGCCACAGAATCCGACCGAGCGCGCCTGCTTGAGATTGCGTGCGTGCACGCGCTGGAGCGCGCGGGGGCTCTCGAAAATGTTTTTGCAACTTACCGCAAAACAGATACACTTACTCCCCGGGGACGGCGCTCGACAGTCTGACTGTCGCGAGAGCGGGGCATCACCGCCGATTGCGGGCGACTGAACTCGCTGCTGCTTCCCTCGGGAGATTTCGGTTTTGGCAACGGGCCCTCGTCCAGCTGATTTCCGCGAAGACCACGCAGAAGCCAACGTTTCCATCTGGCAGGAGGCACTATTTGCCGCCGATGTCCTGCTGCTGCATTCTTCTCCGGTCTACTACGGACTGGGCATTCCGCACGGCGACGGATCGGCTGTAATCGTGATTCCCGGATTCCTCGGAACGGATGCATATCTGAGCCAATTCAATACGTGGCTGGGACGCATTGGATACCGGCCTTATCTTTCCGGTATCGGCGTGAACGCCGAATGCCCGAATATCCTCATCCAACGCCGCCTGAACGCTTGCATCGAGAAGGCTCTGTCCGAGACCGGCCGCAGGATCCACGTCATCGGCCACAGCCTGGGCGGCATTATCGCGCGCTCTGTAGCCTCGCAGCGGCCCGACGCCATCGCTTCTGTGACCACGCTGGCCTCGCCATTTCGCGGAACCGTCGCGCACCGCTCGGTGTTGCGGGCAGCCGAAGCGGTTCGGGGACACATCCTGCGCGAACATGGTTCGCAAGTGATGCCCACGTGCTACACCGGAAAATGCACCTGCAACTTTCTGGACTCGCTGCGGCGCGATGTATCCGCTTCCAGTTCTGGAAACCGCGATCTACACGCGCAGCGACGGCATCGTCGACTGGCACTACTGCCTCACCGGAATCGAGGGTTGCGATTTTGAAGTTCATGGCACGCACATTGGACTTTCATTCAATGCTGCGGCCTATACCATCATCGCCAACCGGCTGGCGGACGTGCGACGCCGGGAGAAATCGCATGTCCCTCCAAAGTAGTCCCGCGACCTACAGCGTATGTGCCTCGCCAAAAAGCACTTTCTGCAAAGTGTGAGGATGGTCGAAGAATTCCCATTTTGGGAATCGAGCGTCCGAATAGCACGAATTTGCTATTAACCAACCCCTCCCATGCTGGACACTAACTAGTCGGGCTCAACGGAAGCGTTGTTCCTGTAATCGCGTGCGCGCACCCAGGCGCCGGTGAGCCAGACAGGATCCCAATCTAAAAAGTTCGCAAGGAGATGCCCTATGCGGCGTTCCATCATATTATTTTTGCTCTTCTTTCTCTCCCTGTCGTTGATCACCTGTGTTGCGCAAAAACAGGAATACGTCGGTCAGTATGATGCGTACTTCGGATTTGCGTACCTGACGACTCCAAACATGAACCTGGATGAGCGCGGCTGGCAAGCGCAGTTCGGCTACAACTACCGTCGCTGGGTTGCGCTGGGATTTGATACCAGCTATTTCGGCGGCGGCACTTCACTGACTCTGCCCATGCTCAACAACGCAACCCTTGCCAAACTGGCGCCATACGCGCCGTTGCTACCTGCCGGGTTCGCCGTGCCTTATCACGCAAATACCTATACCATCACCGGCGGACCGCAGTTCAATTACCGCCACTTCAAGTACGTGACTCTGTTCATCCATCCCGACATCGGCGCCATGCACCAGAGCGTTCAGGTGCAACCCACGAGCCCGCTTATGGCTGGCATCGCGAAAGGCCTGCTGGGACCCGGCATGTCGACGAGTGAATGGGTGGGATTCTACGGAGTCGGCGGCGGATTTGACCTCAACGTGTCGAAGCACATTGGAATTCGCCTGCAGTCGGACTGGGTTTACACCAGTTTGTTCAGCGATTTATTGAAGAACCCGCAGTACACGTGGCGTATGTCGGCCTCGCCGACGTTCCGCTTCGGCAAGAACGTACCGAAGTAGCGGCAGGCGCCTTTGTAAAGCTCAACGTGGGCCTTCACTGTGACCACCACGGTGAAGGCCTATTTTTATGTTGTGGCCAGAGCCCTTGCAATCTCTCGCGACGTCTCAGCAACTTGAGAGTGCTCGACTACAATCAAGTCCAACATGTGGAAGCGCCTCGTCGTCCTGTTCTTCATCGCAGTGGTCCTGATCTCGCTGTTTCGGTTCGCCGCTTCGTACCTCGTTGTGAACGACCCCGAACATGCCGACCTGATCGTAGTGTTGGGCGGAGGCGACAACGATCTGCGTTACTGGAACGGAGTGAAGCTCATGCACGACGGCTACGCGCCGCGCCTGATGCTGGATGTCTTCGCCAAGCGAAAGACCTTCGGACACATGGACACTGACCTCGCGCAGGAACTGCTGGACGGGACGACCCCTGGAAAGTCCCAGGTCTGCCCGATACAGGAGAATTCCACCTACGACGAGGCGCGATACCTGGAGAAATGCCTGGTCCGCTCGGGAGCGAAGTCAGTCCTGGTCGTCACTTCTCCGTATCACACGCGCCGGGCCCGAGAGATCTTGCAGGCAAGGCTGCCCCAATATCATTTCTCCTTCTACGCCGCTCCCGACCCGTATTACTTCGGCACCCGCTGGTGGACCGATCGACAGTGGGCCAAGACAACGCTCAGCGAGTGGGAACGCTACCTGTGGTGGCAATTGGTTGATCGCTGGCGCAGCGGACGAGTGGTGGATTCAACCCAAGCCGGAATACAGGTAAGCCCGCGTTGAGCCCCCGGCGCGGCGCAGCGTTTCGCGCCAGTCATCGCAGGCCTCAAGCGCATTAGCAGAACCGGGTTGCCCTCCACAGTGCAACCCCGCAGGCCAGCAGGAACGCCAGCATCGCAAGTGAGAGCAAAACGACAGCCGCTCCAGTCGAGGGCTATGTGGGGAACGCGACTCACAGCCGCGAGCCCGATGAAGATCGCCGTTGTCAGCACTACGATTGCCCAATCCAGCAGGGACCGCCTTCCGCCGACCCTTTGCAAGCGCGACGAGTCCTGCCCAGCAAGACCCGCCTGCACATACTCGGTAGCGACCCCGTACTTCTCGCCTTCCTGATGCGCCGCCTCCTGCCAGCGGCCGTGCTCTTTGCCGGTGACCGACGACAGCGCAATCGCGCCTGCGCCCGCGGCCATCAGCAGTGACCCTCCGATGACCTCGGCATACAGCGACGCGCCGCGTCCGCGCAATTCTCCAAACACGAAGATGCCCCAGGCGAGCCCCCACAGTTGATTGGTGTTCGACAACGGAATGCCTCGGCTGATGCCAACGTACTTCGCAGCGAACTGCTGGAACAGGTCCCCAATGACCCACACGAAGCCGCCCAGCAACAGCCAGAAGAGCGCATCTTTCGCCTGTCGCAGTTGCAGCAGCAGCGCCGATACACCTCCGCTATAGGTGAGCGCCAAGATTGTCATGGTGACCAGTTCGCCGACAGTGAAAAACGTCACGAATGAAAGCGGATTCATCCCAGTGAGGTACGCCTTCCGATACGGAACGTACATAGTGCCCCAAAGGACCCCGGCAGCCAGTGCGGCGATGATGCCGCGCATCGCGTGTTGTGGAGTGGTTTGTGATGACGACGCATACGCCAGGAACGTGGCCCCGGCGAACATCAGCATCGCTCCGCCCAGCACCGTGAGCCAGCGTCGCGCGCCGGCGTTGCGCAGTTCGTTAAACAGCGTCACACCCCAGAAGATGCCGATGAGACTGTTCATGTTCCACAGCGGAAAGGCGATGCTGAGCCCAACATCGCGAATAGCGAAGATGGTGAGAGTGTTGGCGACGGCCCAGAGGCATCCGGCGAGCACGGCCCACACCACGAGATGCGGGGCCTGGCGCAAATCCCATCCGACCTGCCCGGTGCCACGAACCAGCGCGGGCACGCTCCAGCGGGCGAGGAAAACGCCCGCGACCATAAGCAACGAAACAACCACTGGCGAAATTCCCACGGTCACCAGCTTGGTGGGAGCCTCAGCCGCGCCCAGCCACGCGCCCGCACCGAACCCACACAAGATGCCCAGCGACTGCAGTTGCCTAAGGCGGCCGGGCGCAATCGTAGAGTGAATCCCCCCGGCCACCACTTCAGGCCCTGCGCTGTTCAGCTGATCCAACGCAGCACCGCCAGTCCACCCAGCAAAACAAGCACCGGGATCCAGAAGTGAATGTCGGTCAAGACCGACCGAATGAGTGGGCGATGAGAAGCCATTCGCGCCATGTTACAAGACAAAAGCAATCAGCAGATAACCGTAACGAAACCGCTGATTAAGCGCTGTTTTGAACGGGACGGCATTCCACGCGTGGCCCACATTACCGCCGACGCTTTGTGGCGGCGCGCCTGGCGGCCACCTTGCTCGGCGATGCCGCGCCTTGCTTCGCCTTTCGCGCCTGCCCCGCTTTTGTCATTAAGCGCGATTGTTCGTACATCTCGATCCACTGCTCGGTCGAAGTCGCCGAGATCAGCTTGCCAATCGCTGCGAGCGGCAAATCGTCCGGCGACTTGAAATGAACGCAACACCCTCCCATGTCGAGCTTCTTCCCCGCCGCCTTAAACGCCGCCTTCAGCTGCTCAAGCTGGCTCGCACTCCAGTACGCGCCCATCAGGTAGAGCGAGCAGTAGTTCTTCTGCGACGAGACCCCGACGTAGTAGATCGGCTGCTGGTTGTGAGTGTTTGGATATCGAGACAGGGGGATCGTCCAGCCGATCGTGCCCCAGGCGAGGCACTCCTCGTAGCCGCGCGGAATGTGCTTGTTCACGAAGGAGCGCAGCGTCGCGATCGTCTTCGCACGGTCGGCGGGGAGTGAGGCGATGTATTGCTCTGGCGTCTTGACGTTCGATGCTGGTTTCATGGATCCGTCGTCCTCCCGAACGAAAGTGTATCAGCGAACGTTTGAAACCCAGCCAGCGGCAGGGGCCGGTTGCCCCATCCTTTCGCGCTCTTTGCGAAAGGGTGGGAATTCGTATGTTCCACGCGTGGCCTACATTTGCCTGACGTTGGCAAATGTGGGGCTTCCTCTGCTCGAAGCACCACGCTTTAGAGGCTGTGACGAAACGCGACCCTGGTTGTGTAGCGTGGAACACAAGCGGCGAATGTGAGCGCCGGAGGCGCGGCATAGTTTAGCCCAGCACGGAGCCGAAGGCGGAGTGCTGGGTAGAGTGGGAGAATTTCCGGGAGTCCCGGAGGCACGGCAGCGTTTCGTAACAACCTCTAAGGCGTGGTGATCATGCGTCTCACCATCTTGGGCTTTAGCCCGGAATCTTCCCGTCGGGCGCGCCGGCGCCTGCCCCGCGCGTGTCAAACCAAGACAACAGCATGGAATCCCGGATTACTTGTGACATGGCGATTTGCCGTTAGTTAATACGAATGAAACTGAGTGCCGTTCCAAGGACACCGCCAAATGCCCCGAAAACGAGGGCGTTTAACGGCGCGAGGGCGACAAGCACCGTAGTCCAAGATGGGTCAACGGTGATGGTCAGCACGCAAGCTGGACAAACCGAATAGACAAGTGCCGCCGCAGGGATAGAGGAACCGGGCGGTATCAGACCAAGTGCGACTACCAGCAGGGCACCAACGGCAGCAAAGCCCAAGAGAAACTTTAGACGGAACGATACGCGTTTTCTAGTGTCCGCTGCACTGCGGGTGAGCCATGCTCTCGGCATTAGGGAGAGCGACACTGCAAGAAGGCCTATCGCGATTAACGAAATAGCGAACGGCGACCAGCTAATTTGATGTGGGGCCACACCCTTCGGCAATGTGCTATACACACGACCAACCAAGATAGTGATGGTCCCGCAAAGGAAGAACGCGACTCGTTCAATCATGATTGATAGGATAAATTAGGCTGTCTTGTGCTCTAACATAAACCGGGTCGCTCAGCCGGACTACCTACGCCATGGCGATTTCACGACAACTACTGTGAAATCCCTCGAATCGGAGAACTGGGTATATCAGCTTCGGTGACAGCTTGCTCGAGTTGAAGTCCCGTCGTGCCTTTAAGAAACTTCACCAGCTCGGGGTCTACGGTTCGCTCGAAGTCACCCCACTCAGATGATGACCATCGCCTTCCGTCAGAGAAATCCAGCACTATCCCAGCTCTGTTCGTAAGCTTGCCATCGCGCCCTCTGAAACCTTGTACTTCTGTCATCCGACGCGCATCAGCATAGCGGTAGTATGAGCAAGGAGAAAAGCCGTACCCACAGTCAACGATGCCGTCTCGCCCGAGTGTCGCGTGCATCGGCAAGGCCAGTGCGCTCAGGATGCCAATGGGCAGTACGACCACGACGAACATCCAGCGAAGTATTTTCCTTCCGTCAAAGCCAGCTTTGTTACTACTCCAGTTGTCGTAGAGATCTGCATTTCGCTGTCCGCTCAGAATCGACCAAAGCAGGAGCGTTGCCTCATACGAGAGAACGAGGGCCCCAAATCCAGGGAGAAACCACCAGGTCGCCGTCTGAGGATAGAGGCTCAGCCCCCATTCACCCTGCGAAGTGGCGTAATGACGGTTAAGCGAGACAAGCAGTGCGTGGATCAACCAGGCGAATCCAAGCCCTATTAACACCATTGTGATCCCGAATAGCCATTGTGTAGTTCGATAACGAGCCGATTGCGTATCAGACGAAGCATCCGAATCAGCCAGCTTTGGGGGTGCAGGTAGGTATCGACGAGCCAGTGCAAAGACCACAAATATAGCAGCGGGAACCAGCGCGTTGACGAACCAGCGAAACAGGTGATCAGCCATGGTCATTTTCTTGATTCGCCGTCAATGATAATGCCTGGGCAATCAGAGCGACACTCGGGACGGATTGCGCGCTAGCAGTGGTCTCAGCGTCTACCTAGAGATGAACTTCGTATAACTTGCAGTTTGTTAGCGTAATCAGGCCATATCACATGTAATCCCAAAACGCGAAAATCCTGTAGTGGAAAGCGAGTCTGTGATGCGTAACGAAAACCCCGCCCAACCAAAATCGGGTTGGACGGGGCACCCGCGCGAGTTTTGGCGGGGCCACCCGCCTTGGCCGATCTCCCATAGAGTAAGAGGTTGTCGCGGCAGCGTCGGGAGACGACCTGAGCAGCGAGAACAGGGATATTGCGAGACGCTCATCGACAATGTGACGCTCGAAAGTCGGCAGTTTCCGGATAGACGTGCGCACAGACTGCGGCCTCTACGTTGTTCTGAATGAGGATCTTGTCTGACCCGGTATTGAACTCGTGCCTAATTTGATCAATGGCCGGCAAGTTCGCCGGATCTGGCATGAATTGGAAAGCACTTAGCGCGGCTTCTGCTGTCTGTTCCTGGTGGTACTTTACCGCCCAAACTGCGGTCTCTCTTATGAAGGGAAGATCCTCTCGATTACGGAACTTTGCTAGTCCCCCCAAGCCATAGTAGATTTCCCCAGTCGCATTTCTTGCGGGCGGCTCGGTGCCGTTCCAATCAGAATTCGTTGGCAACCTTCCAAGGCTATCGACAAATGCCACATAGACGTGCCGCTGCTCATCGATATCTTTCTTTATCGTCTGTCGCAGTTGATTGCTACCGAAATCACCGGCATCTGGCAGCAAAGACATCCTTTCGTTGTGCGACATGTCTTTGAAATGCTCGGCGAAGTAGACTCCGGCGGCCGGACTCGTCTTCTTTAATTCCGCTTTGGTGTACTCGAAGAAAACAAGACCATAGTTTCGCATCGAAAGATACGGCCAAAGGGCGGCAACTCGGAGCGTTGGTGCATCAATTTGCGCGGCCGCTTCCCAGTCGCGTCGCACCTGAACGGCACGTCTGGCGCGTTCGCGTAGCTGTTCTATTTCCTGTGGCTTGTCGCTCCAATAAGTTGACGTACTGTAGGTGATTTCCCAGCCCGTATCGTGGTTCTTCGAGTGTCGGAGAAAGAGGAGAATCTTCGTAGCCGGAGTTATCGGGTCAATTTTCGGTGGGCCGTCCTCTTGGATAGTCTCGAGTCTGAAGTCCTTCAGCTTTATAAGATCGCCAACCCGAGCATCGCCAAGAAAGACCTCATCAACCAAGAATGAACTTGATTGGGTCGGAGCTGATTTCACGATAACTACGATGTTGGCGTCGAGCACTCCGTCGAGAGAATTCTTGAGGGGAACAAGCCGGGCAGAGCCAACCGCAGCAACGAGACAGACACTCAGCAGCAACAGTCTTCGCCACATGTAGTTGTTCCCAAGATGGCCGAATCGACCCACGGCAAGAACTCTACTCTACACTCTAGAGGTTCAACAATACCTGTTGATAACAGGCCATATCACACGTAATCGCGGTTGCTCTCTGTCCTTTGTCCCGTTGGCCATTCCGTACCCGCGCGGAACTCCCGTCCTCTCAACCTTGCTGCTTTTTGGCCCCATACTGCATCTACGATATCTATGTCGACCTTCCCCATACCGAACGCCAGCGCCCTCGATCAACAGACCCAGGCTTTCCCTCACCTCACCCCTGCACAGATCGATCGCATCCGCCCTTATGGAAAGCTCAGGCCGGTTTCCGCCGGAGACATTGTGTTCAATGTCGGGGACGAGCACATGCCGATGTTCGTTCTGCTGTCGGGCAAGTTGCAAGTCGTACAGCCCACGTGTTCCGGTGAGCGCGAACTTGTCGCGCATGAGTCGGGCAGCTTCACCGGCGAAATCAGTCTCATTTCCGGTCGCCGCAGTTTGGCGCAAGGGCGTGTAACCGAAGCTGGAGACTTTCTGGAAGTGAGCCAGGAGAATCTGCGCCTGCTAATCGCCAAGGATGCTGAATTGAGCGAGAGCTTCATGCGAGCGTTCATCCTGCGCCGCCTGGTGCTCATCACCAAGGGCTTTGGCGACGTGGTTGTGCTGGGCTCGATGCATTGCGGCCATACGCTGCGGCTGCGCGAGTTTCTTTCGCGAAATGGGCACCCTTACACCTACGTTGATCTCGATACTGACACGCAGGCGCAAGCCATTCTTGACCGCTTCAACGTCAACATCCACGAGATTCCCGTGCTCATCTGCCGGGGAACGAAGATATTGCGCAATCCCACACCTCAGGAGGTTGCCGACTGCCTGGGCCTGAACAATCCGCTGGATGAATCACAGGTTCGTGATGTGATCGTGGTGGGCGCCGGTCCATCGGGATTGGCCGCCGCGGTTTATGCCGCCTCCGAAGGGCTCAATGTGCTGGTAATTGAGACCAGTGCGCCCGGAGGCCAGGCCGGGTCGAGCTCCAAGATAGAGAACTATCTGGGCTTTCCCACCGGCATCTCCGGCTTCGAGTTGGCCACTCGAGCGCTGAATCAGGCGCAAAAGTTCGGCGCCGAGATGCAGATTGCCCGTGACGTTGTCCGCCTGCACTGCGATCGCCGCCCCTACCAGATCGAACTCGACAACGGCCAGAAGTTGACCACTCGCACCGTCGTCATTGCCTCCGGCGCGCAGTACAACAAACCTGACATGCCCAACCGGGCGAAATTTGAAGGCATGGGTGTTTATTATGGCGCCACCAACATGGAGGCTGCTCTGTGCGGAGACGAAGAGATCGTCGTGGTGGGTGGCGCGAATTCGGCCGGACAGGCGGTAGTCTTCTTGTCAGGCTACGCCAAACACGTGCACATGCTGGTTCGCTCCAGCCAGCTTTCAGACACCATGTCCCGCTATCTGATTGCCCGCATCGAGAATAATCCTAAGGTCACCGTGCACTACAACTCCGAAATTGTCGGACTCGAGGGTGACTGGCATCTGGAGAAGGTACAGTGGCGCGACAAGCAGACAGGGGAAACCAGGACCTGTCCCATCCGTCATGTGTTTCTGATGACTGGCGCTGCACCCAACACCGCATGGCTGAAAGATTGCCTCGCGCTCGACAACAAGGGGTTTATCATCACCGGCAACGACCTCGACATTAACAACGGCGACGGATCAAAGTGGACGGTGCCGCGCGCTCCCTATCTGCTGGAGACGAGTCTGCCCGGGGTATTCGCCGCCGGCGATGTCAGATCCGGAAACGTAAAACGCGTCGCGTCAGCAGTGGGCGAGGGATCGATCTCGGTGTATCTGATACACAAAGTGCTGGCGGAGGGGTGACGCCCTCGCTGGTGGTGCATGACTGAAATCGAGTCAGAGTACGGTTTTGTGCGGCCGTGTACTTTTTACGTGTCAACCTGGCAAATCGCAACACTATCGCTTAACCCGATGAGCGCGTGCGAATTATAAACTTCGCTAATCGTGCATTTAATTCTTCTGAAACTGTCAGAATAAACGCAGATGGTCAGGCCGGGCGGTCTGCCCATTTTTGCGCTTCGTACCGCGCAATGTCAGCTTCATGCGCCAGTGTCATACCGATTTCGTCGAGACCATTGAGGAGGCGGTGGCGGCGAAAGGGATCGATCTCGAACTTCTCTGACAGGCCGAAGTCGTCGGTGATGGTCTGGTTGCTCGAGGTCCACGGAAAGCTGATAGGGCCTGTGCTGGTCGGCTGCTCGGCGATGCGCTCGATGGTCGCTTCGGGAAGTTCGATCAGCAGCATGCCGTTGTTGGATGCGTTATTGCGGAAGATGTCGGCAAACGACGGCGCGAGGATCACGCGGAATCCGAATTCGCCGAGCGCCCAGGCAGCGTGCTCGCGCGACGAGCCGCACCCAAAGTTCTTGCCGGCGACCAGCATCGTCGCATTACGAAAGTGCTCCTGATTGAGCACGAAGTCTTCGCGATCGCGTCCGTCAGGGTGGTAACGCCAGTCAAAGAACAGGAACTGTCCGAATCCCGTGCGCTCAATGCGCTTCAGGTGTTGCTTGGGGATGATCTGATCGGTGTCGATGTTCTCGCGATGCAGCGGAGCGACGACACCTCGGTGTTGGCGAATCGGTTCCATCGCTAGCTCCTGTACTCCCAGCCGCGCACGTCGACGAAGCGGCCGGCGACGGCGGCGGCGGCGGCGGTGGCGGGACTGACGAGATGGGTGCGTCCGTCGCGTCCCTGGCGGCCTTCGAAGTTGCGGTTGCTGGTGGAGGCGCAACGCTGTTTCGGCGCAAGAATGTCGGGGTTCATGCCCGAGGCACATCGAGCAGCCGGGCTCGCGCCACTGCGCGCCGGCTTCTTTGAAGATGCGGTCGAGGCCTTCGCGTTCGGCGGTCATCTTCACGGCTTCCGAGCCGGGCACGACGAGAACGTCGACGCTGGAATGAACTTTGTGTCCGCGCAATGACGCTTCGCAGCAGCGCGCAGGTCTTCGATACGTCCGTTGGTGCAGGAGCCGATGAAGACCCTATCGAGCGTGACATCTTCAATGCGGGTTCCGGCTTGCAGTCCCATGTATTCGAGGGCGGCGAGCATGGCCGCGCGCTCTGACCCGTCGCGCGCGTCTTTCGGACCTGGGATGGCCGAGGTCACCGGCACTGACATGCCGGGATTCGTGCCCCATGTCACGATGGGCTCGAGCTTTGTGCCATCGAGGGGGATCTCGCGGTCGAAGGTTGCGCCTTCATCGGTGACGAGTTGCCGCCAGTTCGCAACAGCTTCTTCCCACGCCCCACGCTGTGGAACAAAGGGGCGACCTTCGAGATAGCGAAAGGTCGTGTCGTCGGGAGCGATCATGCCGGCGCGCGCGCCGCACTCGATGCTCATGTTGCACACCGTCATGCGCTCTTCCATCGAAAGCTCGCGCACGGCTTGTCCGGCATATTCGATGACGTAGCCGGTGCCGCCGTCGGTGCCGAGGCGGCGGATGATGTCGAGGATGAGGTCCTTCGAAGTCGTGCCTTCGGGCAGCGTAGCCGGTGACCGAGATGCGCATGCTGCGCGGCTTCTTCTGCGAAACGCATTGCGTGGCCAGCACGTGCTCGACTTCCGACGTACCAATTCCAAACGCCAGCGCGCCGAATGCACCGTGGGTGCTGGTGTGGCTGTCGCCGCAGACAATCGTCTTGCCCGGCTGTGTCAGCCCAAGCTCAGGACCGATCACGTGAACAATTCCCTGCCTGCCTGAGCCAATATCAAACAGCGGAATACCCGAAGCTTCGCAATTCTTGCGTAGCGTGGCGATCTGCTGCGCGGCGACTTGGTCTTTAATGACGAGGCGTTCGTCGGTCGTGGTCGGAATGTTGTGGTCGATGGTCGCGAAGGTGAGGTCGGTGCGCCGTACCTTGCGACCCGCGAGACGCAAGCCCTCGAACGCCTGCGGTGAGGTGACTTCGTGCACCAGGTGCAAGTCGATGTACAGCAGCGTGGGCTCGCCTTCGGCGGCCCGCACTACGTGTGCGTCCCAGACTTTTTCGAAGAGTGTTTGTCGGTTTCGACATCAATGATGGGGCGATTCCCTCAGGGGCTAAAGCCCCTCAGTTATCCGGCCGTTAATCGGCGCGGCTAAAGCCGCGCCCCTTCAAAACTTTAGACTGCGTGGTAGGCCATCTGCATTTGCAGCAGGTCGGTCACGGACTCGACCACGGCCTGTCCGATGACTTCGGTCGTCACCGTCGGACGATTGCGGCGTCCGCTCAGATCGGGCGTGACCAGGCCGCGCGCCAGCGTGCGATCGACCGCCTGCATGATCTTGTCGGACTCATGATACAGACCGGCGGTGTAGCGCAGCAACATGGCTGCCGACTGAATCGCTCCGAAAGGATTGGCCATGCTCTTGCCCGCGATGTCGGGCGCCGAGCCGTGTACCGGCTCGTAGAGCTCGACCTTGCCGCCGACGCTGGCCGACGCCAGCATGCCGAGCGAGCCGCTGATGACGGCGGCTTCGTCGGAGAGAATGTCGCCGAACAGGTTCTCGGTGAGCACGACGTCGTAGCGCGCGGGCGTGGTGACCAATTGCATGGCGAAGGAATCGACGTAGCCGTGATCGAGTTGCACGTCGGGATACTCCTTGCCAACTTCGGTCACGGTGCGACGCCAGAGCTGCGACGTCTCCAGCACGTTGGCCTTGTCCACGGAAGTGACGTGGTTCTTGCGGCGGCGCGCTTCCTGGAAAGCGATGTGCGAGACGCGCTCCACTTCGTCCTTGTGGTAGCGCATGGTGTTGTAGCCGGAACTGCCATCTTCAGCCAGCTCGCGGGGTTCGCCGAAATACAGGCCGCCCAGCAACTCGCGCACGATGAGGATGTCAGCGCCCTTGGTGACGTCTTCGCGCAGGGGCGAGCAGTCGGAAATAGGCTCGTAGGCTTTCACCGGCCGCAGGTTGGCGAATCCGCCAAGTGCCTGGCGCAATGCCAGCAAGCCGGCTTCGCATCGGTTCTCACCGGTGAGATGGTCGAACCTGCGATCGCCCACCGCGCCCAGCAGAACGGCGTCGGATTCAAGACAGGCAGCAAGGGTTCGCTCCGGCAGGGGCTTGCCGTCCGGCTCAATGGCTGCTCCACCGATGCGATGCATTTCAAAGCGAAATTCGTAGCCGCAGACGTCGGACACAGTCGACAGCACGGCTACCGCCTGTTTGGTTACTTCGGGGCCGATGCCATCGCCGGGCAGTACGGTAATGCGCAACTTCATACGGGGCGCATCTCCTGCGGACCCTGCGGCTCGCGCATGCCGGCGCGCTGGGCGTACAGCATGGCGATCAGGTCCTGCTCGTAGATGTTCTTCTTGCGGTCGGCCAGGCGTGGTGAACTCGTGATAGATGCGGTTCAGTTCATCGCCTGACAGTTCGTGGCCCAGCTCGCGATACTTGTACACCAGCGCGTGGCGGCCCGAGTGCTTGCCCAGCACGATGCGCTCGGCCGGAATGCCCACCGTCTCGGGCGTCATGATCTCGTAGCACAACGGATTGCTGAGCACGCCGTGCTGGTGGATGCCAGCCTCGTGGGCAAACGCGTTGCGTCCCACGATGGCCTTGTTGGGCTGCACTTCGAAGCCGATCAGCTCCGACAGCAACTGGCTGGCGCCGTAGATTTCGGGAAGGTTGATACCGGTTTCGATGCCGAAGCGATCGGCGCGAACGTGCAGCGCCATGGCGATCTCTTCCAGCGAAGCGTTACCGGCGCGCTCGCCGATGCCGTTGATGGTGCACTCGACCTGCCGCGCCCCGGCTTCGACCGCGGCCAGCGAGTTGGCAACCGCGAGTCCGAGATCGTTGTGGCAGTGTGCCGAGATAGTAACGTTTTCGATTCCCTTCACCCGCTGCCGGATGGTGCGAATCAGTTCGCCGTACTCGGTGGGCGTGGTGTAGCCAACGGTGTCGGGAATGTTCAGCGTGGTGGCGCCCGACTCAACTGCGGCCTGCAGCACTTCGCAGAGGAAATCTACGTCAGAGCGGGTCGCGTCTTCGGGCGAGAACTCCACGTCGGTGCAGAGCGAACGCGCATAGGCAACCATGCGGCGCGCCTGCTTCAGCGCTTCGTCGCGGCCAATCTTGAGCTTGAAGGCGAGGTGAATGTCAGAGGTCGCCAGGAAGGTGTGAATGCGCGGCCGCATCGAGCGGCTCACCGCTTCCCATGCAACGGCAATGTCCTTTTCGACGCAGCGCGCCAGCGCCGCGATCGTCGGTCCCTGGATCTCGGTCGAGATGCGGCGAACCGCCTCGGCATCACCGGCGGAGGCGATGGGGAAACCGGCCTCGATGATGTCCACACCCAGCGCTTGGAGCTTGCGGGCGAATAGGAGCTTCTCGTCCCCGTTCATGCTGCAGCCGGGGGCCTGTTCGCCGTCACGGAGCGACGTATCGAAAACTAATACGCGGTCACGCTTCATGTTTCCCTCCAAGGTGGTACTGTGTTAACGTTAGCGACACTAGTGCCGATTAGTCAAACTAATCTATCTTGTCACATCATTAGCAAATGTGATTTAATAACCTTTCCTTCCCAAAACGGAAGCGGGGGTAATAATGGAGCTCTTCCAACTCGAAACCTTTCTGGCCGTGGCCGAGGAAAAAAGCTTCTCTCGGGCCGCGACCCGCATGCACCGCACCCAGTCCGCCGTCAGCCAGACCATCTCCAAGCTCGAAGACGAGCTCGGCGAGCGCCTGTTTGACCGCTCTTCGCGCGACGGCTCGCTCACCGACGCCGGCCAGGTGCTGCAGTCGTATGCCAAAGAACTGCTCAACGTCCGCGAAGAGGCCGCCGAAGCACTGAAGGAGCTACGCATGCTCCACCAGGGCAAGCTGGTCATCGCCGCCAACGAATTCACCGCGCGCTACTTGCTGCCGGTGCTGCACATGTTCCACCGCATGCACCCCATGATCCGCATCCAGGTGATGCGCACTCTGGCGCGCGAAGTTCCCGGGCAAGTGCTCAATCATGACGTCGAATTCGGCGTGGTCTCGTTCCGCACCGACGACAACGAACTCACTTCGCACATGCTTTACCGCGACGAACTCGCGCTGATCGTTTACCCGCGGCATCCGCTGGCCAAAGGCCGAAGACGTCGGCATCAAAGACCTCGGCGCCGAATCGTTTGTCGCCCACAGCGTGCTCAGCCCGTACCGCGAAAAAGTCATCCAGGCGTT
Source organism: uncultured Acidobacteriaceae bacterium (assembly GCA_963751155.1). GTDB lineage: Bacteria > Acidobacteriota > Terriglobia > Terriglobales > Acidobacteriaceae > DASRAA01. Next base: position 62,980 of record CAVVTL010000017.1, read on the forward strand.
CAAGAAACACCACACGCCGCTGCACATGAACGTCGAGTTGCCGACCATCGAAGACATCAAGCAATTCGTTCGCATGGAAAACGGAGTCGCGCTGGTGCCGCTGATCGCCGTCGAACACGAAATCGCCAGCGGAGAACTGGTGCACGTTCCCTGCCCCGAGCTCGCCATGGAGCGCAAGCTGCGGCTGGTCTATCGAAATGGCACCGTGCTGTCTCATGCTGGTCAAGCGTTCCTCAAAACCTGTCGGGCGGTGTCGCAAGCCCCGGGCTCGCGCTACCTGATGTACTCCGAGCGCTAAACCTCCTGCTTCGCTTCGGCCTTCACGCCCGACCGGCGTGAGCCAGTCCTGATGCTTCGCATCGCGGCCTGACGTCGCAGCGAAGTACGCCTTCTGCAACTCCAGCGTGATCGGCCCGGGCTTGCCGTTGCCAATCGGACGGCGATCGAGCGCCGCAATCGGCGTGACCTCGGCGGCGGTGCCGGTGAAGAACGCTTCGTCGGCAACTTCGAGTTCTTCCAGCCGCATCTCGCCGACATAGACCTTGTAGCCCAGGTCGCGCGCCAGGGTGATGACCGAATCGCGCGTGATGCCCATCAGCACGTGGTCGCGCTCGTCGTTGGTGAGCACGTTGCCGTCGCGCACCATGAAGAAGTTTTCGCCGGAACCTTCGGCGATGATGCCGTCTTCGTCCACCAGCAGGGCCTCGTCGAAGCCGCGGCGCACGGCGTCCTGTACGGCGAGCATCGAGTTCAGATACTGGCCGCAAGCCTTCGCCGTCGCGGGCATCGCCAGCGAGCTGAACTTCTTCCAGCGCGACACCGTGACCTGGATTCCCTTCTCCAGCGCGTCAGCGCCGAGGTACGCTCCCCACGGCCACGCCAGAATCGCGACGTCGACCGGACAGTTGCGCGGATGCACGCCGAGGCTGCCGCTGCCGTAGAACGCGATCGGACGCAGGTAGCAGTCGTTGAAGCCGTTAGCTTCGACGACGTCGAGTGCGCCCTGCCGTCAGCTCTTCCTGCGAGTACGGAATCGGAAGTCCATAGATCTTGGCCGACTCGAACATGCGCTCGCAGGTGCGCGTCGAGACGAAAGACCGCCGGACCGTGCACCGTGTTGTAGCAGCGAATGCCTTCGAACACGCCGGTGCCGTAGTGCAGTCCGTGGGCCGACATGTGGATGGTGGCGTCTGCCCACGGAATGATCTCGCCATTCTTCCAGACGAATTTGCTTTGCGCAAAAAACGACATCCTGAGTTCCCCTTTGAAACGCCCTCGCGGATGAAAGTCCGCGAGGGGTGCATTGATGCAGCAAGTCGCTTACGCTGTCGTCCCGACGGCCTCTTCCTTCTTCGCCGGAGCTTCGATGTCCTTCACCTTCACCGGATTGAGGAACGGCATCATGTCGCGCAGACCTTCGCCAACGCGACTCGATGAGGTGCTGGCGCTGCTTCTGGCGCTCGGCGATGAAGTTGTGGCGGCCGGTTTCGTTCTCCTTGATCCACTCCGTGGCGAACTTGCCGCTGCGAATGTCTTCGAGAATCGGCCTTCATCTCTTTCTTCGTCTCGTCGGTGATGAGGCGCTTGCCGGCGTAGTAGTCGCCGTGCTCGGCGGTGTCGCTCACCGAGTAGCGCATGTAGCTGAGGCCGCCGCGATACATCAGGTCGACGATCAGCTTGAGCTCGTGCAGGCATTCGAAGTAAGCGACTTCAGGCTGATAGCCCGCATCCACCAGCGTCTCGAAGCCAGCCTTCACCAGCGCGCTCGCGCCGCCGCACAGCACGGCCTGCTCGCCAAACAGGTCGGTCTCGGTCTCTTCGGTGAAGGTCGTCTTGAGCACGCCGGCGCGGGTTCCGCCGATGCCCTTCGCATACGACAGCGCGTACTGCCACGCCTTGCCGGATGCGTCCTGCTCAACGGCGATGAGGCACGGCGTTCCGCCGCCTTCGACGAACACTTCGCGCACGCGATGGCCGGGAGCCTTGGGCGCGATCATGCTGACGTCCACGCCCGCCGGGCACTGGATGGTGCCGAAGCGAATGTTGAAGCCGTGGGCAAACATCAGCGTCTTGCCCGGCTTCAGGTTGGGCTGAATGTCGCGGTGATAGATCTTCGCCTGCTCGGTGTCGGGCGCGAGGATCATGATGGTGTCGGCCCACTCGGCGGCGTCAGCCACCGAGAGCACCTTCAATCCGGCGGCTTCGGCGCGCTCTTTCGAACGGCTGCCCGGATGACAGGCCGATGCAGACCTCCACGCCGCTGTCACGCAGGTTCAGCGCGTGCGCATGGCCTTGCGATCCGTATCCGATGATGGCGACCTTCGTGGCCTGCACCAGCGAAAGATCAGCGTCCTTGTCATAAAAGATTTGTGCCATTGCGTTTCTCCTCCTGCGATGAATTGGATGTTGAACTTGTGGCCAGCGCGCCCGGCACCACTTCCCACGTGGGCTGCGGACGAGCGGCGTGGCGCGGCGAATTGCGGCGAATGACGATCGGTCCGGTCTCCACCGCTTCGAGAATTCCGTAGGGCTGCAGCACGTGCAGCAGTCCTTCGAGTTGTTCGGGCGTGCCGGTCATCTCCACCAGGATCCACTCGGTGGTGAGCTCGAGCACGCGGCCGTTGAAGATGTCCAGCAGTTGCAGAATCTGCGGGCGGGTCTGCAGGGTGCACGCGATCTTCATCATGCCGAAGGCGCGGAACGTGCCTTCTTCATGCGAGATCATGTCAACCTTGAAGATGTCCACCAGCTTCGCGAGCTGCCCCTTGATGCGTTCGGCGGGGCGGCGCTCGATTTCCGAGGTGATCACGATGCGGACGATCCCCGGATGCTCGGTCTTCGCCGTCGACAGCGACTGCAGGTTCGCGCCGTGCCGCCGGAAGATCAGCGAGATGCGTGTCACCACGCCGGTATGGTTTGCAACGTCCAACAAATAGGTCATCTTCATAAGATTTACTCGTCTGCCGCCGTTTCCACGATGGCGCTGGGGCGGCGAATCATCTCGTGCAGCGCCTTGCCCGCCGGAACCATGGGATACACCGAATCTTCCTGCTCCACGCGGAAATCGATGAGCACCGGGCCCTCGTGTTCGCGCGCCTTGCGCACGGTCGCCGCGACTTCGTCGCGATGCGTCACCGCGAAGGTGAGAATGCCGTAGGCCTCGGCGATCTTGGTGAAGTCAGGATTGACCAGCGGCGTGGCCGCATAGTTGCGCTCGTAGAAGAATTCCTGCCACTGGCGCACCATCCCGAGGTAGCCGTTGTTGATGATGGCGATGTTGACCTTGATGCCTTCCTGCACCATCGTGGCCAGCTCGGCCATGGTCATCTGGAAGCCGCCGTCGCCGACGATCACCCAGACATCGGCATCGGGCCGCGCGAACTTCGCGCCGATGGCCGCTGGCAGCGCGAAGCCCATCGTGCCCAGTCCGCCGGAGGTGATGAGCGAGCGCGGATCGCTGTGGTGGTAATACTGCGCCTCCCACATCTGGTGCTGGCCGACGTCGGTCACGATCAGCGCCTTGCCCTCGGTCTCGCGCCACAGGTCGTTGATGACGTGCGCCGCGTAGAGGTGCCCGGTGTCGGGCATGTTGCGGATGTCGCGCACCGCGACTTCGCCCTTGGCGCCGTTGATCTCGGCCCAGTATTCCGTGCGCTTCTGCTGCGTGACCTGCGGAATCAGCTTGGGCAGCACCTGCTTCAGGTCGCCGACGATCGCCACGTCGGCGTGCACGTTCTTGTGGATCTCCGACGCGTCGATGTCCACGTGGATCTTCTTCGCGCTCTGCGCGTAGCTGTCGAGCTTGCCGGTCACGCGATCGTCAAAGCGCATGCCGAGCGCAATCAGCAGGTCGGCCGTCTGAATCGCATGATTCACCCAGGCTTCGCCGTGCATGCCCATCATGCCCATCGACAGCGGATGGAAGTGCGGAAACGCGCCCAGTCCCAGCAGCGTGAGCGCCACCGGAATATCGCTGGTCTCCGCCAGCAACTGCAGGTCCTGCATCGCTCCCGACTGCATTACGCCGTGTCCGGCAAGAATCACCGGACGCTCGGCCTTGTTGATCAGCGCGGCGGCGGCGGCAATCTGCGTGGAGTCGGGCTCGCCCCAGTTGTCGAGCTTGCGCAATTGGGGCTCGACTGAACTCCCACTCGAACTCGCACGACGCCATCTGCGCGTCCTTGGTGATGTCCACCAGCACCGGCCCCGGACGTCCTGAGCGCGCGATGATGAACGCCTCGCGCAGCGTGCGCGCGATGTCGTTCACGTCGGTCACCATGTAGTTGTGCTTGGTGATCGGCATGGTGATGCCGGTGATGTCGATTTCCTGGAAGGCGTCGGTGCCGATGAACTTGCTGCCCACCTGCCCGGTGATGCAGACGATCGGCGTGGAGTCGAGCATGGCCGTCGCGATGCCGGTCACCAGGTTGGTTGCACCCGGGCCCGACGTCGCCAGCGCTACGCCGACCTTGCCGGTGGCGCGCGAGTAGCCGTCAGCCATGTGCGCCGCGCCCTGCTCGTGCCGCACCAGCACGTGATGAATGCTGGGCGTGTGTTGCAGCGCGTCGTACATCGGCAAAACGCATCCGCCGGGATAGCCGAAGACGGTATCCACGCCTTCGCGCTCCAGGCACTTCCAGACAATTTCTGCACCCGTCAACTTCATCTTGCTCATCTCCCTCGTGCTCCCGCGGCGGCAAAATCGGAAACGCGAATCCCGTCCGCTTCTGCGTCAGCGTTACCCCGGTTCGGCGTCGTGACCGCACCGAACGACGCCGACGACACGCTGAGCGCGTACTTGGCGAAGACTCCGGTCTTGTAGCGCAAAGCCGGGGCCACCCACTTCGTCAAGCCGCCGCTTCAACTCGGCTTCCGAGACTTCCAGCTGCAACCGCCCGTGCGCCACGTCAATGGTGATCGTGTCGCCTTCCTGCACCGCCGCAATCGGACCGCCACAGCGGCTTCGGGCGCAACGTGCGCGATCATGAAGCCGTGGGTCGCGCCCGAGAAGCGTCCGTCGGTCAGCAGCGCGACATGCTCGCTCAGCGGCGTCGCCGCCAACGATGCGGTGACGGCCAGCATTTCGCGCATGCCCGGCCCGCCGCGCGGACCTTCGTTGCGAATCACGACCACGTCGCCCGCCTTGATCTGCGAACTCTGCACCGCGGCAAACGCGTCCTCTTCGCACTCGAAGACGCGCGCCGGCCCGCGATGCTCGCGGCGTCCGTGCCCCACCAGCTTCACCACGCATCCTTCCGGCGCAAGGTTGCCGCGCAGAATCGCCAGCCCACCGGTCGGGCTCAGCGAGCGCTCGATCGGACGAATCACTTCCTGCCCCGGCTGCTCGGTCGCTTCGGCCGTCTCTTCGCCGATCGTCTTCGCCGGTCACCGTGAGGCAGTCTTTGTTCAGCAGCTCTCCTTCGGCGAGAATGTGTCCCAGCAACTTCGTGCCGCCGGCGCGGAAGAAGTCCGTCGCCATGAAGCGGCCGCCCGGCTTCAGGTCGCACAGCAGCGGAGTGCGCCCGCAGATGTGGTTGATCTCGTCCAGCGGAAAGTTCAGTCCCAACTCGTTCGCGATGGCCGGCAGATGCAGCACGGCGTTGGTCGATCCACCCGACGCCACGACGCACGTCATCGCGTTCTTCAGCGCCGCGTCGGTGATGATCTGCGACGGACGAATGTCGCGGCGCACCAGTTCCATCACCAGTTGGCCGGCCTTCTTCGCGACTTCAGCTTTCAGAGGGGAGAGTTGCGGGAACTGCGTTACTGCCGAGAGGGGAGATACCGAGGAACTCGCACGCGGTGGACATGGTGTTGGCCGTAAACTGTCCGCCGCACGCGCCCGGCCCCGGACAGGCATGGTCTTCCATGTCCTTCAGCTCGGCCTCGCTCATCTTGCCCTGGCCGAACTTGCCGATCGCCTCGTACACGTCCTGAATGCTGACGTCGCGGCCCTGATAGTGGCCGGGCGCGATCGATCCGCCGTAGAGCATCAGCCCGGGAATATCGAGCCGCGCCAGCGCCATCACCGTGCCGGGAATGGTCTTGTCGCAACTCGACAGCGCCACCAGTCCGTCGAACATGTGGCCGCGCGCCACCAGTTCGATCGAGTCGGCGATCACCTCGCGGCTCACCAGCGAAGCGCGCATGCCTTCCGTGCCCATGGTGATGCCGTCGGAGACGGCGATGGTGTTGAACTCCATCGGCGTGCCGCCCGCCGCGCGCACGCCTTCTTTCACCGCTGCGGCCAGTTCGCGCAGGTGGTAGTTGCAGGGCCCGACTTCCGTCCAGGTATTGGCGATGCCGATGATGGGCTTGCTCAGGTCTTCGTCGGTAAAACCAACCGCCTTGAACATCGAGCGCGCGCACGGCCCGGTTCGGTCCGTCTGTGATCGCCCTGCTGTGCGACTTGCCGCTGTCTGCTGACATCTGCTCCTCTTCGCTCTGGTTTGAGTTGTGCGGATAAAAGCAAAAGCCACTTTCCGCCTTGCGGGGTAAGTGGCTTTGTGAAATCTCTTTGTGCTGCTAGCCTAAGTCCCCGCGCCTCCATGTTTGCCCGCTACACCAGACTAGGAGTAGGAGCGTTAGGGCGCGTACTAGAGCCAGTACCAGCCGCGGTTCGCGAGGATCGAACCGTTGTTCGCTTCGATTCGAGATTGGGCTGGAACGGTCATGGCTGTTTGAGTGTTATACCGAATTCGAGGCGGCTGCGTCGAGGGAAATTAGAAATATTTAACGACCTGTAAGAGTTACTAATTATGTACCATGAGCTTTATAAGAGGCACTAATGGGTCGGCTCGGATCCACCACGAAATCTCGCCCTCCGGCTACTCTTCCACCTCTAACTCTTTTCCATTGAATACGATAGCTGGAGTCCGACCGGGAGCGACGATGCCGTACTTGGCATCCAGAAATTCGCACAGCGGCTCTGGCAGAACCGACGCACAACTCCTGCCAGGTCAATACCTTGCACCGAACCCGCAGCTCAACCGGACGAACGCACCGCAGAATGGCGTACCAGCTCTCGATCAGGTCGGGACGCCGCGCGTCCACCAGCACGCAAAATCCGCAATCGCTGGCGTACGCGGCGAGCACGTTGCGGATCAGCTGGTACGAAGCCAGCTTTTCGCCTTCGCGCGGCAGTTCCTCCTCGTCGAATACCTCTTCGAAATCGCGATAGCCGCGCAGCACCGACGCCTCGGCCGACTGGAAATCCGACTCGGTCAGCTTGGCCTCGAACAGCATGTCACCGAGCTTCATGTCGACTTCGGTGCGATCGGCCAGGCCCGTCTTGCAGCGGCACCCGCGCCCGCCATCCGAACTCCGGAAGTTCAGCGGTATCGATACCCAGCAACCCCAGCACCCGCGGATCGTCCGCAACGTACGGGCAGCAGAAGATGTTCATCAGCAGCGCGTCGGAGCTCATCGACGAGTCGAGCTCCTTCCACCCTCGTCCGCTGCGGGGCAATGACGTCTTGGCCTGCGTGTGCACCTTCTCCATCCGCTTGCGCCACTCCGGAACCGCCAGCATGGCCGCGTAACTCTCGTCGAAGAAGTTGCCGTGCCGCCGCCGCGTGGGATGCGGCTGATACACCGTCACCGCCATGCCGCCGTAGCTCTCGACGTGCGGCAGCTGCCGCTGCAGCGCAAACGCGCGGTTGCGCAGGCTCAATTCGAGACGAAGTTGCGACGCGTAATAGGCGCTGTTGGCGGTCATGGCGTCTCGTGCTCCGCTTCCATCGCCAGTTTGCTGGTCAGCCGGTCGGCGCCGCGCAATTCCGGAAACAGCCACGCCCACAGCGCGATCACCACCAGCGTCCCCACGCCGCCGATCACCACCGCCGGCACGGTGCCGAACCATTGCGCGGTGACGCCCGATTCGAACTGCCCGAACTCGTTCGACGTCCCGATGAACAGCGAATTCACCGCGCTCACGCGCCCGCGCATCGCGTCAGGCGTGGACAACTGCACCAGCGTCCCGCGAATAATCACGCTGACCATGTCTGACGCGCCCAGCAGCACCAACGCCACCAGTGAAAGTACAGGTTGCGCGACAGCCCGAACACGATGGTGAACACGCCGAATCCCGCCACGCACCACAGCATGGTCATGCCCGCATGCCGTTGCAGCGGACGATGCGCCAGCAACACCGCCATCGCCGCTGCGCCCACCGCCGGAGCGCTGCGCAGCATACCCAGTCCCCACGGCCCGGTGTGCAGGATGTCGCGCGCATACACCGGCAGCAGCGCCACCGCACCACCCAGCAGCACGGCAAACAGGTCGAGCGAAATGGTCCCGAGCACCAGCTTCTTCCTCCAGATGAAGCGAAACCCGGCGAACACCGTTTCCAGGCTCACCGGCTCGCGCTTGCGCTTCGCCGGATTCAGTCTGATTCGGCTGACGGCGAGCGACCGACACCGCAGCCGCCACCATCGAGCTCGCGTACACCGCAGCCGGCCCGCGAAAGATCGCGTAGATGAGTCCGCCCAGCGCCGGGCCAACGATCACCGCCGCCTCGAACACCGTCTGCGACCAGGCCACGGCGTTGGGAAAATGCTCTTCCGGCACCAGCTGCGGCACCATCGACTGACCCGCCGCGCCGTTGAACGCCCGCACCACGCCCACCAGCGTCAGCGCCGCATAGATGGCATGCACCGAGCGCGATCCGCTGATCGTCAGCAAGAAACAGCATCGTCGACGCCAGCCCCAATCCTGCGTAACAGAAACGCAACGATGTTGCGCCGGTTGAAGCGGTCGGCGGCGTGTCCTGCGACCAGAAACAGCACGATGGTCGGCCAGAACTGCGCCAGTCCGACGTAGCCCAGGTCCAGCGGCCGCTTGGTGATTTCATAGACCTGCCAGCCCACCGCGACCGATTGCATCTCCGTCGCCATCACCGTGAACAGCCGCGCCAGTTGATAGCAGCGTGAAGTCGGGATAGCTGAACGCTACCAGCGACTGCGCGTCGCACGGGTGGGTTCTCGGGCATTGCTCTCTACTCTGCCACAGGATCCGGTGCATCCCGCAGGCGTCTCTACAACTTTCGCGGCTGAGGAAAACTTCCCTCTTCAACTTCCTCGCCCGACTCCATATATAGTGGACTATGGGTTGTAGCAGCTTTCCTTCTGGTGGCAAGAACCTCCTCGACTCCCGCTTCGAGCACGAATCCTGCGGAGTCGGCTTCGTTGCGACCCTGCACGGCCGTTCCGAACACGAAATCCTTCGCCTTACCCTGACCGCTCTCGGCCGCCTCGCGCATCGCGGCGCCATTGCCGCTGACGGCAAGAGCAGCGACGGCGTCGGCATCCAGACCGCGGTTCCGCGCAATTTCCTGTTGAGCCAGACGCGCATGTTTCTGCGTCCCGGGCAACCGCTCGCCGTGGGCATGTTGTTCTTCCCGCAGGACGAGGACCAGGCGCAGCGCGACGCGCAGCGCTTCAAGGCTTGCATCTACGCCCAGGGATTCGAGTGGCTCGGCTGGCGCGATGTTCCCGTCGCGCGCGAAGTGCTCGGCGAAATCGCCGCTCAGCACCCTGCCGGTAATTCGCCAGGCGCTCATGACCACCGCCGACGATTTCACCGGCGACCCCAACGAACTCGAGCGCCGCTGTTCCGGGCCCGCAAGGCTTTCGAGCGCGGCGGAACTACCACCTACGTCTGCTCGCTCTCCACCCGCACGCTGGTGTACAAGGCGATGTGCACCGGCCGCACGCTGCAGCGATTTCTATCTCGACCTGCAGAACAAGCAGTACACCACGCACTTCGCGGTGTTTCATCAGCGCTACGCGACCAACGTCTTGCCTTCGTGGGACCGCGCCCAGCCGCTGCGCATGGTCGCGCACAACGGCGAGATCAACACCGTCTGGAGCAATCGCGCTCACGTCGATGCCCGCAGCACGCTGCTGCCGCGCGAATGCGAGCCGTTGTTCACGCCCGATGGCCTCCGACTCGATGAGCCTCGACGAAGTTGCCGAGCTGCTCTGCAACTACGACCGCAACATCGCCGAGGCCGTGCGCATGATGCTGCCTCCGGCCGTCGGCATCAAGGAGTCGGCTTTCCATCGCTACCACGCCGACATCATGGAGCCCTGGGACGGCCCTTCCGCGCTCGTCTTCACCGACGGCCGACTGGTCGGCGCAGCGCTCGATCGCAACGGACTTCGCCCCTGCCGCTTCGTCATCACCGACAGCGGGCTCGTCGTCGCCGGCTCCGAAGTCGGCCTCGCCGACGTCGACACCGACACCATCATTCGCAGCGGACGCCTCGGCCCCGGCCAGATGATCCTGCTCGACCTCGAGCGCAGCCGCCTGATCGAAGGCGAAGAACTCGACCGCTACTTCGACGATCTCGCGCCGTTCTCGGAATTGATCGACGACGTGTTGCTCGAACCTTCGGCGACGCCGGTCTCGACGCTCGAAAAAGACGAGCTGATGCGCCTGCAGCGCGGCTTCGGCTACACCCGCGAAGAAGTGAAGATGGTCGTCGCCCCCATGGCGCTGGAGAGCAAGGAAGCCGTGTGGTCCATGGGCGACGACACGCCCATCGCGGCCCTCGCGCGCACGCCGCGGCCGCTGTACGGATTCTTCCGCCAGCGTTTCGCGCAGGTCACGAATCCGCCCATCGATTCCCTGCGCGAGTCCTGCGTCGTCTCGTTGCGCACGCGCCTCGGCCCGTGGCCGCATCTGCTCGACAAGCACGCGCCCGTGCCCGGCCTCGCGTTGCCTTCGCCGTTTCTCTCGCTCGGACAGATGGCGGCGCTGCACGAGGGAACCTATCCGCTGCGCGAGCAAGTTTCCGCTCGCGCACTTGAACTGCACTTTCGCCGACGACGCCACGCTCAAGCAGGCAGTGCTCGACTTGCAGGAGCGCGCCGTCGCGCTCGTCAGCGGCGGCGTTCGCATTCTGCTCATGACCGACCGCACCGCCTGCGACCATGTGCTGCCGATTCCGATGGCGATGGCCACCGGCGCGGTGCATCACGCGCTCGTCAAGGCCGGCCTGCGCACCAAGGTCGGACTCGTGCTCGAAGCCGGCGACTGCCGCGACGTGCATCACGCCGCCGTGCTGATCGGCTACGGCGCGGGTTCCGTCTGCCCGTGGCTCGCGCTGCAGACCGCGCGCGCGCTCGCGGGCGACGAAGGCGAGGCGCGGCTGCTGAAGGCCTTCGACGCCGGCCTCGCCAAGATCATGTCGAAGATGGGCATCTCGGTGCTCGACAGTTACCGTGCTGCGCAACTGTTCGACGTCCTCGGTCTCGACGCCGAGATCACCGACCTCTGCTTCCCCGGCACCGCGTCGCCCATGGGCGGCCAGAATTTTGCCGACATCGAAGCCGCAATTCGCATCGTCATGGACCGCCGAGCCCGACAGTCGCCGAGCTTCCCGATTACGGCTGGGTGCGCTTCCGTCGCGCCGAAGCGCTCCGAGCCTCACACCTGGCAGCCGCAGCGCACTCGCGATCTGCAGGTCGCGGTCGGTGCAGCGCGCGCCAACACGCAGGCCGCAATCGCGCTGGCTCCGGCCGATGCGTGGTCGGCCTACGCGCGCGCCGGCGATGAAGGCGAGCCCGCCGTGCTGCGCGACCTGCTGCAGATCAACGCCGCCGGCCCCACGCTCGATCTCGCGGAAGTCGAAGCCGCCATCGAGCCTGGTGAAGCGCTTCATCGCCAGCGCCATGTCGCTGGGCTCGCTCAGTCCCGAGGCGCACCAGACCATCACCATCGCCATGAACCAGCTGGGCGCGCGCTCCAACACCGGCGAGGGCGGCGAAGATCCCGCGGCCTACAAGCCCGACGGCAACGACCACGGCGTCGTGTCGCTGCTCAACAACAAGATCAAGCAGGTTGCCTCCGGACGCTTCGGCGTGACCGCGCAATATCTCATCCACGCCGACGAACTCGAGATCAAGATCGCGCAGGGCTCCAAGCCCGGCGAAGGCGGCCAGCTTCCCGGACACAAGGTCAGCGAGCTCATCGCGCGCTTGCGTCACGCGCAGCCCGGCGTTTCGCTCATCAGCCCGCCGCCGCATCACGACATCTACAGCATCGAAGACCTGGCGCAACTGATCTACGACCTCAAGCGCATCAATCCGCGCGCGCCCGTTGGCGTGAAGCTGGTTTCGCAAATCGGCGTCGGCACCGTCGCCGCCGGAGTCGCCAAGGCCTACGCCGACTACATCGTCGTCTCCGGACACAGCGGCGGCACCGGCGCTTCTCCGCTCAGCAGCATCAAGCACGCGGGCAATCCGTGGGAGCTCGGCCTCAGCGAAGCACAACAGGTTCTGCGCGCCAACGGCCTGCGCGGCCGCGTGCGCCTGCGCACCGATGGCGGACTCTCCACCGCGCGCGACGTGCTCATCGCCGCGCTGCTCGGCGCCGACGAATTCTCCTTCGGCACCGCCGTGCTGGTCTGCCCTCGGATGCGACATGGCGCGCCAATGCCACCTCAACACCTGTCCCACGGGCATCGCCACGCAGAAGCCCGAGTTGCGCGCCAAGTTCCGCGGCAAGCCCGAGCACGTCGTGCGCTTCTTCATGAACATCGCCGAAGACCTGCAGCGCCTGCTCGCCGCGCTCGGCCTGCCCACTTTGCAAGCCGCCATCGGCCGCACCGATCTGCTCGAGCAGGTACGCCACGACGGCAAGCTCGATCTCCAGCCGATGCTGGCGCAAGTCGGCGACGGCCCGCTGCAGTTGGCAAGGCGTGCGCAACATGCGTCCCGACGAGCGCCCGCCCATCGACGATGCCTGGGTCAAGCCCGCGCTCTCGGCGGTCGCCGCCGGGCAAGCCCTTCGAACTCAGCGCCACCGTGCGCAACGAAGATCGCAGCCTCGGCGCGCGACTCTCCGGCGAACTCGCCCTGCTGCGCACCGCGCAACCGCACTTGCAGCCCGACATTCACTTCCGCCTGCGCGGCACCGCCGGACAATCGTTCGGCTCCTTCGCCGGCGAAGGCATGAAGCTCGTGCTCGAAGGCCAGGCCAACGACTTCGTCGGCAAAGGACTCTCCGGCGGCGAACTCGTCATCCGCACTCGCGGCAAGCTGGCGCGCGCCGAGTCGGCACAGGTCATCGTCGGCAACGTCGCGCTCTACGGCGCGACCGCCGGCTCGCTCTTCGCGGTCGGCAGCGCAGGCGAGCGCTTCGCCATTCGCAACTCCGGAGCTACCGCCGTCGTCGAAGGCGTCGGCGATCACGCCTGCGAGTACATGACCGGCGGCGCGGTGCTCGTGCTCGGCCCCACCGGCACCAACTTCGGCGCAGGCATGACCGGCGGCCTGGCGTTCGTCTGGGACCCCACCAACAGGTTCGTGAAAGAGAAGCGCTACCATCCCGACTTCGTCGGAGTGGAAGTGCTCGGCGCCTGCGAAGAACGCGATCAGGAACTGGTGCGTTCCCTGCTCGCGCAACACGCCGCCAAGACCGGCAGCAAAGTCGCCAACCGCCTGCATCACGGCTGGCCGGTCACGCTGCGCCAGGTCGTCCGCGTCATGCCGAAGAGCTAGCCGCGCGACAATTTGCTGGACTTCTGCGCCACTCAGTAACATTCTGGTGACGTGAAGGCCCTCCTGTCTATCGTACTCTTTGTCGTAATCCTAAGCGTCTGTGTCTCATTCGCGCAGAAACCAGCAAGCCCTGCCACTGCACCGCGCGACTATGTCTACAGCGTCAACGAAGTTTGGAGTCTTGCCGGACAGTTTGGCGCAAAGTGGAATGGAAGGCGATACCTTCCCTTCCTACTTGGCGACGATCCGAAGGACTTCAAAGCGCTGCCCGATGGGGCTCACTTAACCGTACTCGGTGAGATCGGGGCGATTCCAAGCGGTGGCCAGTTCTCAGTGATCGGCCATTATGCTGACGTGCCCAAGGTCTGGTTTTTCCTCATTACCAGCGAAGCAAGCCCAGGTGTTGCAATGGAGTGCAGGATCGATTTCAACCAACTCGTTTATTTTCGATCTCATCAAAAGGGCGCAGTGGCGGCCTTAGTTCATGGTGATTTCAAGAGGAGTAAGAACTTGCCCGTGTTGCAAAAATGTAGCATCGACGGGATCCTCGATTTGCACGGAGACATAGTCGCATTGGATCCAAAGGCCATCCCTCCGGCGGGGACACAACAGGAAATTGAATTGAGAACTTGGCCTCAATTAAAACAGTAGGCGTGACCGAACTTGTCCTTATCTTGAGATCCTTAGACGCCCCTACCTAGCCGTCTGCTCCGAATAGCTCGCCCTCAACTCCGCCACAATGTCCTTCGCCGCCTGCCGCGCCACCTCAAACTGTCCCGGAGGAAACGAAATCGCTCCCACCCGCGCATGTCCGCCGCCGCCGTAGCGCTCGCAGATCTTCGCCAGGTTCACCATCGGCTCGACCGGCGCCCACGGATTCGATCCCACCGACACCTTGGTCCGGAAGCTGCTCTTGCTGAGTCCCACACTGTAGGTGCAGCTCGGATTCAGATAGTACGGCACGAACTTGTTGTAGCCCTCGAGCTCGTGATCGGTGACGTCGAAGAACACCGTGCCGTCCTTGCACTCGGTGCGTCCGCGCATGATCTCGATCGACTTGCGATGCCGCTCCATCAGCGCCGGCAGTCGCCCGGCAATCTCCGGCGTCGCGATGATCTCCGCCAGCGGCTGGTACGCCAGCATCTCGATCAGCCGCGGAATGAACCCCGCCTGCTGGTTCGACTCGATCACCATGGTGAGCTTCATGGCCGGCTCGCGCATCTCCACCGCCGTCTGCGGCGAGTCGTACAGCGCGCCGTCGATGATGTCGGCCCACTCGACCACCTCGGCCACCGGCTCGGGATTGAAGCCGAAGTGCTCCTTGGCGATCATCGCGATGAATTTGGTACACGAGCGATAATCCGGATCGTAGAACTTCTTGTTGCTCGCGTCCTGCTCGAAGTGCGAGGCGTCCTCCGGTGTGAGAAACGCGCTCTGGTGATGGTCGAACCACCAGGTAATCCGCGGCGACGGCGAGTACTTGAAGTCCACGATGGCATTCTCATCGCCCGTGAAATCGGCTTCGTCGAACAGCGCCCCGGCGCGATGCACCAGCCCCACGTACTCGAACTCCACGTCGCGGCGAATGCGCTCGCGGTAGAAGCGCGAAAACAGCGCAGCCGAGCATGCCCCATCAAAACATTTGTCGTGATAAAAGACCCTGAGCTTCACAGACCCTTTCCGGTGCGTCCGTTCCTTGTTGTAGCGAACTGCATGACGCAAAACTGAATCCATCAGGATACAGATTTCCAGCGAGGAAAGGTAATTAGAATTGCTGCGTCATGCAGGAAGAGGGCACCCCACCGTACTAGCTCCGGCTCCATTGCTCTGCAAACTCCCCGATCCACGGCAGCTTGAACCTCTCGTGGCGATACGCCTTCACGACCAGCAACAGCCACACAAACAGCCACCCCAGCGAGATCAGCCCCACGAACGGGAACACCAGCACTCTCATGAACGGCAGCAGTTGCAGTATGGTCCACACGATGGCGGCGCCCACCCCGAACGCCACCGCCGCGCCAAACAGCAGCAGGTGCTGTATGGCATGAAAGCGTACGAACCGGTTGCGGCGAAACGGATCGACATACAGAAACGCCACCGCCGGGACGATCGTCAGGAAGGAAAGCACCGCCGCGATGTTTTCCGGAAGCGGCAAGTCCGGCGAACCGGGGTCTGTCTCCGTTGCGCTGGAGCGAACTTCCTCTATCGGTGCAGGCGGCTCCGCTTCCACAACTCGCTCCGTGGGCGCTGCGATTGCGGTCTCCGTCACCACTCTAGGCGCTTGCGGCTGTGCGATCGTACCGCCGCACTGTGGGCAAAACAGCGCCTGCTGCGGCAACTGCACAGCGCAATACGGACACAGCAGCATCCTCAACTCGCACCACCCGTCATCGCAGCCATCCTAGCAAAAAACAACCCGCCGCATCCGCGGCGGGCCAGATTCAAACGTGTCGCTCAGCTCACGCTCCGTGGCACTTCTTATACTTCTTGCCGCTGCCGCAGGGGCACAGATCGTTGCGCCCCACCTTGTCGCCGCGCTTCACCTGTTGCACGGCCTCGGCTCCTCCGCCTGCCATGCGCGCCTGATCCAGTTCGCGCTTCTTGCGCCGCTGGAAAGCTTCTTCCATGTCGTCCATGGTGGTCGCCAGCCGCTCACGGCGCGACCCAGCATGCAGCGCGGCCGGCGCATCGCCGTTCCCGCCACCCGCAATCGTTGGCTGTGGCGCCTGTCGCGCCGGCGCTTCGATGACCTGCAACAGGTAGAGGTAGCGTACGGTCTCTTCTTCGAAGCGCTCCATCATCGCTTCAAACATGTCGAACGACTCGCGCTTGTACTCCACCAGCGGATCGTGCTGCCCATACCCGCGCAGTCCAATACCTTCGCGCAGGTGGTCCATGCTCAGCAGGTGGTCCTTCCACTGCTGGTCAAGCACGCTCAGCATCAGGATGCGCTCGTGGTGCCGCATGGCGTCGGCGCCGATCAACTGCTCTTTGGCGTCGTAGCGCTGCTTGAGCTTCTCGAAAATCGCGTCGCCCAGCTCCTGACGGTTCAGTTTTTCCGCCTCGACGCCTTCCGCTTCGATGTCCACGCCAAACCGCGTGAACACTTGCGCCTTCAGGTTCTTGATGTCCCAATCTTCCGGATGGGTTTCCTTGGCACAGTACTTGTCGAGCAGGCCGCCGAGGATATCGCGCACATAATCTTCGAGGATCAGCTCCTTCTGGTCGAGCCCTTCCAGCAGTTGCCGGCGCAATCCGTACACCGCCTGGCGTTGCTTGTTCATCACGTCGTCGTATTCGAGCACGTGTTTGCGGGCTTCGAAATTCTGTCCTTCCACGGCCTTCTGCGCCGCCTCAATGCGCCGGGTGATCATTCCCGACTCGATCGGCATGCCCTCTTCCATGCCCAAGCGCTGCAGCAGGTTCGACACCCACTCCTTGGCGAAGATGCGCATCAAATCATCTTCGAGCGAAAGGTAGAACCGCGACGCGCCCGGGTCACCCTGGCGTCCCGCGCGTCCACGCAACTGGTTGTCGATGCGCCGCGCCTCGTGCCGCTCGGTACCGAGGATCAGCAGCCCGCCGGCGGCGATGACTTCTTCGTGCTCCACGTCGGTCTCGGCTTTGTACTTGGCGTTGAGCTCCTGCCACTGCGCAGTCGGCACCTGGTACTCGTTGCCGCCGTAGTAGAAGTATGAAAGGTTCGGATCGTCAGGCTTGGCCGTGACCTCGCCCGCCGCGGCCTTCAGCTGCTGCGCGATTCCCTTCTTGATGCACTCCTGCTTCGCCATGAATTCGGAGTTGCCGCCCAGCAGAATATCGGTGCCGCGGCCCGCCATGTTGGTGGCGATGGTGATTGCGCCCTTGCGGCCCGCCTGCGCCACGATCTCGGCTTCGCGCTCGTGATACTTGGCGTTCAACACCACGTGCTTCACGCCCTTTTTCTTCAGCAGCTCACTCAGGCGTTCCGACTTCTCCACCGACGTCGTGCCCACCAGCACCGGCTGCCCGGTCCCCGCGAGGCGCATGATTTCATCCGCCGCCGCGAAGTACTTTTCCTTCTCGGTGCGGTAAACCACATCGGGATTCTCAATACGCTTTAGATCGCGATTCGTCGGGATGACCACGACTTCCAGCTTGTAAATCTTGTCGAACTCGGCGGCTTCCGTCTCCGCCGTACCGGTCATGCCGGCCAGCTTCTTGTACATGCGGAAGTAGTTCTGGAAGGTGACCGTAGCCAGCGTCTGGTTTTCGCGCTCGATCTTGACATTCTCCTTCGCCTCCACGGCCTGGTGCAATCCATCCGACCAGCGCCGCCCCGGCATCAGGCGTCCGGTGAACTCATCCACGATGAGCACTTCGCCGTCTTTCACCACGTACTCCACGTCGCGGCGATACAGCGCATGCGCCTTGATTGCCGTATCGACGTGGTGTTTGAGGTCCCAGTTTTCCGGATCGGCAATGTTTCCGATGCCCAGCAGCCGCTCGACCTTCTCCCAGCCCTTGTCGGTGACCGTGATGGTGCGGTGTTTCTCGTCTACCACGTAGTCGCCGGTGAGGATCTTGTCTTCGCTCGGGCCGCGGTCGATTTCCTCGCCCAACTCCAGTTGCGAGATGATGCGGTTCACCTTGTAATACTTGTCGGTCGACTCCTCGCTCGCGCCGCTGATAATCAGCGGCGTCCTGGCTTCGTCAATGAGGATCGAGTCCACTTCGTCCACGATGCCGAAGTTATGTCCGCGCTGCACGCAATCGTTCAGGTCAAACTTCATGTTGTCGCGCAGGTAATCGAAGCCGAATTCGTTGTTCGTTCCGTAGGTGACGTCGGCGGCATAAGCTTCTTTGCGCTCGCGATCATCGAGGTCGTGCACGATCACGCCCACTGTCAGCCCGAGGAAGGTGTACAGCTTGCCCATCCACTCCGAGTCGCGCTTGGCGAGGTAGTCGTTAACCGTGACCACGTGAACGCCATTGCCCGCCAGCGCATTCAAGTACACCGGCAGTGTGGCAACCAGCGTTTTTCCTTCGCCGGTCTTCATCTCCGAGATCTTGCCCTGGTGCTGCACGATGCCGCCGATCAGCTGCACGTCGAAGTGTCGCATCTTCAGCACGCGCCATCCGCCCTCGCGGCACACCGCAAACGCTTCCGGCAGGATCTCGTCGAGAACTTCCTTCAACGCAGCAGCTTTTTCGTCCGCGTCTTCAATCGTGTCCACGCGCTCGTGGATGCGCTTGCGGAACTCATCGCTCTTGGCCCGGAGCTGCTCGTCCGTGAGCTTCTGCGTCTCCGGCTCGAGCGCGTTGATGCGCTCCACCAGCGGCATCAGGCGCTTGACCTCGCGCTCGTTGCTGGTGCCAAAAACCTTGGCCATTAACTTGTTGATCAATGCAATCTTCCTTGCGGAACTCGGGGTTTCGCCTTTATTTTCAGCGTTTCAGTGCACGTTTCACGCACACCACCGCCACCTTAAAGGCTAACACATTGGATGCGGGCCACCTGCCCCGGTCGCACTTTGGGAAACATTGGGACTTCAAAAAATCTTGCGGCCCTGCTCAGGTAAAGCCGGATAAACTACCGCTGTGCTGCGGATTCTCGGTCGCATAATTGCTTGCCTAACGATTGCCGCTGGCTCTCTCGCCGCGCCCCGTGCTCAGGAACAGGCCTCCGGTCACGCAACTGAGCCATGCAGGCTCGTTCACGGGCGTGCTCATTCCTATGGGGGTGATGGCCGGCTGCGCATCTGGGAGATTGGAACTCACCACGAGTTTCAGCCCGACGACTCGTCCTGGCAGGCCGTCATAAGTCGGCTTGAGGCAGGCATAACCGAACGCGAAGTGAAGTTCGCGAGCGCGATTTCGCTCGTTGATCTGTATGCCGATTTCTTGATCTGCCCAACCGAACCATTCAAGAAAGGCTCGATCCAGCAAGCCGAAGTGAAGAGTGCGGACCATCGGCACTACGTCCACCGCACAGACTGAGGGTACGTTCATGTGTCGTCTCTGTGCCGTTCGACCAGCGCCGTCAGACCCGCGACAGTTGCAATCTGTTCCAGCGTCTCAGCGGAAACGAAGCCAAAGGGTCGTTTGCCGCTCCCAACGCTGAACCCTGTCGGGAATCTGACAGAGGCATCGTTAATTCTTGCCAAGAAATACTCCACGTCTTCGCTTCCCGTCGCGTCAAGCCACCGGAAGTCATTCGTGAGGACTTCCTCGTCAACTCTCAATTGAGCAGCAAGCATTCCTCGTATCCGTGCTTCCACTGTGTCCATCCCCGAATCTTACCCCGCCGACCCCCCTTACAATCCTTCTCTTTCTCTGTGCCTCAGTGTCTCTGTGGTAAATGTTTCCGCCTTCCAATACCCATCGCGTAAGATACGCGCATGTTCTACGACCGCTTCACCGAATCGGTACGTCAGTGGCCTGACCTCATCGCCGTAGAACTCCAGCGCGAATCCTCCGCCGTCGCCGCCGGAGCGCCTCCGCTCGAAAGCTACACCTTCTCGCAACTGCGCGACATGGCCGCGTCCGTCGGCAACTGGCTGCTGCAATCGAACATTACCGGCGGCTCCAAGTGCGCTCTCCTCGCCGCCAATCACCCGCTCTGGATGGCCGCTTACCTCGGCGTGCTCGCCTCCGCCAACACCGCCGTTCCGCTCGACACCGCCTATCACGCCGACCAGGTCCACAAGCTCCTCCTCGATTCCGACGCCGTGCTGCTCTTCACCGATCGCCAACGTCTCGCTATGGCCCGCGAAGCCGCAAAAGACACACCCGTCAAGCTCGTCCTCATCGATGGCGACGGTACCGAAGACGGCATCCCGCATTTGCGCGGAATTTTTGCGCAAGGCCCCGCCAACTTCCAGCCCATCCCTGTCACCGCCGACGACATCGCCATGATCCTCTACAGTTCGGGCACCACGGGCGATCCCAAGGGCGTGATGCTCTCGCACGGCAACCTCGACGCCGAAGCCGATGGCGTTTTCCAAGTCGTTGACGTCGGCCCCACAGACGCCATCCTCGGCATCCTGCCGCTCTTCCATTCGCTCGCCCAGATGGCCAACATCATGTTGCCGCTGTCCGCCGGCATGCGCGTCGTCTATCTCGAGTCGATGAACACCAGCGAACTGCTGCGCGCCCTGCAGGAGCGCGGCATCACCTTCTTTGCCTGCGTGCCCCAGTTCTTCTATCTCATCCTCGATCGCATCCAGAAAGAAGTGCAGCAGAAGGGCGCGGCCGTCCGTGCGATCTTCCGCGCCATGCTGGCCGTCTCCGCGTTCTCGCGCCGCTTCGGGCTCAATCTCGGCAAAGTTTTTTTTGGACGCGTGCATCACATGCTCGGCACGCGCATGCGCTATCTCGTCACCGGAGGCTCGCGCTTTGATCCCGCCGTCGGTCGCCAGTTTGAGGCCATGGGATTCACCATGCTCCAGGGGTATGGCATGACCGAGACCTGCGGCGCCGCCGCACTCACGCCGCCTCGCGCCCGAGTCATGGGTTCCGTCGGCAAGCCGCTCCCGGGCAATGACATGAAAACCTTCGACGGCGAGCCTTCGCCCGAACACGGCGGCGCCAGCGTCGGCGAAGTCGCTTTTCGCGGCGGCATCGTCATGGCCGGCTACTACAAGCGCCCCGATGCCACCGCCGCCATGTATCGCGACGGATGGCTCCTCAGCGGCGATCTCGGCTACTCCGACTCCAACGGCAACTTCTACATCACCGGACGCAAGAAAGATGTCATCGTCCTCAGCAACGGCAAGAACATCTACCCCGAAGAGATCGAAGCCCACTACCTGCAGTCGCCCAACATCAAGGAAGTCTGCGTCATCGGCCTCCAGAGCGCACCCGGCGAACCTTTCTCCGAGCGCCTTCATGGCGTCATCGTGCCCGACTTCGAGGCCCTCCGCCGCGCCAAGATCGTCAACGTCGGTGACATGCTGCGCTTTGAAATCGAGGGCCTCTCGGCAAAAGTCCCCTCAACCAAGCGCATCCTCAGCTACGAAATCTGGCAGGACGACCTGCCCCGTACCTCCACTCGCAAAATCAAGCGCTTCGAAGTCGAACAGCGCGTCAAGCGCGGAGAAGGCACGCAAGCCGCCACCAACGCTCCTCGCCAACTCACGCCCGAAGAAATCGAATGGATCCAGCAGCCCGCGGTCAGCAAGGCGCTCGCCATCATTCAGTCCGCATCGAAGCTTAAGAAAGACACGCCCCGTCCCTCTGACAACCTCGAACTCGACCTCGGCCTCGACTCTATGGAGCGCGTTGAACTTCTCGTCTCTCTCGATCAGCAAATGAATTCCAGCGTCCCCGATTCCGTCGCCTCCGAAATCTACACCGTGCGCGACTTGGTCGATGCCATCCTCGCCCACACTGGCGGCGACAACCAGCGCGCCTCCGCCGGATGGGACGAAGTCGTCCGCGAAGACCCCGGCGAGGTGGAGCGTCGCACCATTGACAAATCCCACCCGTTTCTCGCCCCGTTCGCATTCGTCATTCTCCGGTTGTGGCAAATCTTGTGTCGCGACCTGTTTCATCTCCAGGTCGAGGGCGTCGACAAAATTCCGGCCGAGGGCCCATTCATCCTCTCGCCCAACCATCAGAGCTTCCTCGACGGCCCGGTTGTCGTCGCCTGTCTCCCCTGGCGAACCATGCGCGACGCCTTCTACGTCGGCACCAGCGAAATCTTCGGCAGCCGCCTCATGCGCCGCATCGCCGAATCCTTCCGCCTCATCGTGATCGATCCCGACGCCAACCTGGTCCCCGCCATGCGCGCCGGAGCCTACGGATTGCGCAAGCATGGCGTCCTCGTGCTCTTCCCCGAAGGCGAGCGCTCCATCGACGGCCCGCCCAAGCTCTTCAAGAAAGGCGCGGCCATCCTCGCCATCCACCAGCAATGCCCGGTCGTGCCCGTCGCCATCGACGGCTTCCACGAAGCCTGGCCCCGCGGCGAAAGCTTCAAAGGATTCTCCAAGCTCCAGGTCCGCTTCCTCGATCCCGTGTATCCCGCCGCCTCTCGACCCCAACCCCGAGCAGCAGTACGCCCAAATGACCGCCGAAATCCGCTCCCGCATCGCAGATGCCTACGAAGACCTCCGCGCGCGAAAATAGCACCACGAAGTCACCATCTTAAGGAACTGTCATCACGAGGTCGTCCGCCGTGGCGGACGACCGAGGGATTTGCTTTTCGTCGGCACCGCACGAAATCTGGGTGCCCCATTCAAGGACGCGCAGCGGCCTTGAGTGGGGGGTTTGCCTTTTGCTATCCACTGCCACTAACCACTGCTTCACCGCAGCTTCGCATACTCCGCCTTCGCCTGCTTGTAGATGGGAATCTCCGGGTCGGCATCTTTCCAGAGGGTGAGGAAGTCCTTGTACGCCGCCAGCGCCTTGGCCTTGTCGCCCTGCATCGCGTGCGCCCGCGCCAACCCCAGCCGCGCCAGCGCCGCCAAAGGACAATTCGCCAGCATCCCCGGGTGATCAGTGAATTTCTTAAACTCGCTGGTGGCCTTGTTCCCATCACCCAACGCGAGATATGCCTCGCCGCGCACGTAGGCGGGATATAGCGTCGTTCCCTGCAGAATTGTGTCGGCGCTGGCCTCATAGGGCTCGGAAGCTTGAAGTATCGAGATAGCACGAGCAGCGTTCCCTTTATTCAATTCGACGGCACCCCTCGCAGTGGTAACCCAGTACAGGCGGATGAAAGACCTTTCGGGAAACTCCCGATCCAGTTCGTCGGCCAACTGCAATGCGGGTTTATTGTCGCCGGCACGGGCCAACGCCAACGCGGCCATGCTCTTGGTATCGCGCGTGCGGGCGCGCGCCAGCGCCGCGTCGGCATCGTGGCGCGCCTCATCCTTGAACCCGAGTTCAGCCTCCCACTGTGCTTTCTTAGCTAGCCACAATGCTGAGGCTTCCTCTCCCCCTGCATTGTTAGCGCCGTCGATCGTTTTGTTGGAGAACTCCCGGAATCCCCGCACGCGTCCGTAATACGCCTCTGTGTCGGCTGCGTACGAGTACACGGTCTGTACGGAGTCGTCACTACCGTCGTGAGCATCAGCCCATGCGACCTGTTGCTGCATATTCGCCCAGTCCTGATGCAGGAATCCCAGCATGTACGCGCTATAACGGGACCCTTCAAAATGGGGAAACTTGTCCTCGAGCTTGCGCACGGTGTCTTCCGCCTCGGCATAGCGTTCGATTGACCGGTAGCTGCCTGCGAGGTTCGACAAGCCCGTAGGGTCATTCGGTTGCAGAACCAGTGCGGCAGCCGAGTGCTGAACCGCGTCCTGAAAGCGTCCGAGCCACATGTCCTCGGCCCCAAGGCGATGCAGCGGAAGCGCATCGCGGGGGTAACTTTGCGCCCATTGCAGAGAATTCTCGTAGCCTTTGTCGAGTTCCGTGGTAGCCAGGTCGTAGTAATCGGTGGCGATCCGGAATCTCTCACGCTCGCTGGCGTGCTCACGCATTTCAAAGGCTTTCGTCGTGTACTGGCGGGACAGTTCTGTGGCGAATACTTCGCTGTAGGAGCCTCCCAACTCGGCATAAGCCAGGGCAAAGTTGGGATCCAACTCGACCGCGCGTTTCAGCAACGGAATCCCCGCAGCCCAACCCTTATCCATCTGCTGGGCCTTTGCCGCACTATAAGCCTTCAGGGCCTCCAGCGAAGTCGTGGTTGCCTGTTCCATGGGAACATCGAATTTCTTCACTGTGGCCAGCGACTCGCCCAATCCACCCCGCAGCCTCCTAACGGCTTCGCCCAGTGCCTTCAGGACTTGTTCTTTTCCTGCCGCCGCCTCTTGTTCTCCGGCCAGCGGCTCGCCGTTCTCGCAATTCACAGCATTCAGTCCTACGACATACTCATTTCCCAGGGGTGCAATCGAGCCGGCAATGTAGGCCTTGCTTCCCGCCCGCAGGCATAGCTCCCCTGCCACCTCCGCAGTAAGCCTGGTGCCCGGTGGACGAGTCATGAGTCGCAACGTCTCGGCAACTTTCTGCTCCGAGATCACGTCCAGAAAGGGCGACTGTTTCAGGTCCAAGGTTAGAGCTGTCTTCAGCGTGTCGTCGAAGACCGGGTCGCCGGTTTTGTTGTCGAAGTCAGCGATGACGATGGTGTCCTTGTCGGTAAGCTGCTTGCTCTGACGAGTGCGGTAGTAAACTCCACCTCCAATGAGCGCTGCGACAACCACTACAGCAATGCTGGTCAACAATGGCCAGCGTCTCTGCTTCGTCCCGACGGTAAACGACCCGCTCGATGTCTGCGATGTGCCCTTTCCCTGCGAAATTGGCGCTGTGTGGCGCCCACTGTCCTCATCGCGCTTGAGCCGCTGCAGGTCCGCACGCATCTCTGCCGCGCCCTGATAGCGCAGACTCCGGTCCTTCTCCAGCGACTTCCCAATTACCGTTTCCAGCCCCGGCGAAACTTGAGGATTCAACTGGGACGGCGGTGATGGTTCGTCGCGCAAAATCGCTCCGCAAAGTTCCCCAGAGCTTTCTCCTGAAAACGGCATCTTGCCCGTCGCCATCTCGTACAGCACCGCGCCGAACGAAAACAGATCGGTGCGCGCATCCAACTCCTTGGCCTTCACCTGCTCCGGCGACATATACGCCACCGTGCCCATCATCGCTCCCGGACTGGTCAGGTGCTTGCGGATCGGATTCAATCGTCGCCGTTTCGGCGCTGGCGGCAGCATTGCCCGTCACCTTCGCCAGCCCAAAGTCCAGAATCTTGGCGTGCCCGCGCTTGGTGACAAAAATGTTCGCCGGCTTAATATCGCGATGCACGATGCCTTCGCTGTGCGCAGCATCCAGCGCGTCGGCAATCTCAATCGCGAGCGGCAAGAAGCTGCTCGGCGTCGACTGGCTGCCCGCGATCAGGTGCTTCAGCGTCATGCCATCCAGAAACTCCATGGCGATGAACGCCCGGCCATCTTCCTCGCCGACGTCATGAATCGTACAAATGTTGGGATGGTTCAGCGCCGAGGCCGCTTGCGCTTCACGCCGAAATCTCTCCAAAGCTTGCGGGCTTTGCGCTACGTCTTCAGGCAGGAATTTGAGAGCGACGAATCGGTGCAGCCGCATGTCTTCGGCTTTGTAGACGACGCCCATGCCGCCTCCGCCCAGCTTTCCGAGGATGCGGTAGTGCGAAACCGTCGTGCCAATCATGCCCAGGTGACTCGAAAAGAATGACCGATCATAGGGCGATTCCTCGCTGCCGTCAACGCTTCCAAGGAGGGGTGACCCATCCTTGTCCGCGCCCTTTGCGGACGGGGTGGGAGCCATGCAGCCATACGAAATCCGCGAGCCGTCCCGCCCTGCGGAACGGCGTCACCCTTGCGCGAAGCACGCAACAACGCGCAAAACACCCCTGACGATAAAGTTATAACTTCTGTTATAACCACCCCTGCTTCTTCGCGAGTGACCTGACTTCCCTTTGGCCTCCAACTGGCTCACTCCACTGTTCCAAAAACCCGAAAAAACCAAATTTCTCTGCCGCCCCGCGCTCAGCCACTAATGAAATGAAAACACGCTACTTAGCATGGTTTGGCAGTAAAATTGCGCAGACCCGAAAAACATTATAACTACCGTTATAACTTCTACTTCTTGGCGTGCGGATGCGTCCGGTCGTAGACTTCCATCACGTGCTTAACCGTGAGCTGCGTGTACCGCTGGGTCGTCGCAAGTCGTTCATGGCCAAGCATTTCCTGGATCGCCCGCAGGTCCGCCCCCTCTTCCAGCATGTGCGTGCCGAAGGCGTGGCGCAGGGTGTGGGGGTGTACATCAGGGACTAAGTCCTTTCGATACAGCAATTTGCTTCACAATCCGGCCGACGCTGCGGGTCGTCAGCCGGCCTCCCCGGAAATTCACCAGCAGCGCCCTTCTCCGTAGTTCCTTCGTTTCGCCCAGAACTTGTTGACGCCGTGGGAGATACGCCTTCACCGCCTCGGCCGCCGACTCCCCAAACGGTACGTACCGCTCTTTTTTGCCCTTGCCGCGCACCAGCACGACCTCGTTCGACCACCTGATGTCATCCAAGTTAATACCGATGAGCTCCGAGTTACGAATCCCGCAGCCGTAGAGCAACTCCAGGATCGCCCGGTCGCGCTCGGCAAATGCCGAAGATTCAGGCATTTGCGAATCAAGCACCGTGTTGACTTCTTCGATCGTCGGCACCCGGGGTAACTTCTTCGGCAACTTCGGCGTGGCCACCAGCTTCGCCGGATTCTGGTCCACCACCCCCTCCTGCGCCAGCCACTTGTAAAGCGACCGAAGCGCCGCAAGTGCCCTGGCTACAGAGGTTTTGCTCAGTCCGCGCTCGTACAGACTCGACAGGTAGCCGCGAATCAGCACGATGGTCGATGTCGCCCCAACCCTGCGGCCCGACGTACGCGCTAAACTCTTCCAAATCAGTGCGATACGCCTTGATGGTATGCACCGAGGCGTTACGCTCCTGCAGCGCCCGGATGAACTTCGCAACCGCCTTTTCGACCGTGGTTGTGCCCTGCTTTCGTCATTATTTTGTTGTACTTACGGACTCGCTTGCTGCGCGGGTGGTGCTGCTTGTACACCTTATTCAGCCGATCCAGCGCCAGGTGGGTGTAAACCTGCGTAGTGGAGATGTCGGCATGGCCCAGAATTGTCTGGACAGTACGCAGATCTGCCCCATTTTCAACCATATGCGTGGCACAGCTGTGGCGCAGCATGTGCGGGCTGGCGTGCCGCGACTGCGCCGAAGCGGCATTGACCACCTGCCAAACTCGTTGACGGGAAATGGACTTAGCGCCACGGGCGATGAACAGCACGGGCGCCGACTTCCCTGCCGCCAGCACTGGCCGCGCGTCCCTAAGATATTGCTGCACAATATCTTGCGCCGATTTCCCCAAGGGCACGATGCGCTCCTTGTCGCCTTTGCCGCGCACCAGCACGTAGCCCATCTCCAGCTTTAAGTCTTCTATTTTCAAGCGTGATAACTTCGGACACGCGCAGCGCCCCGGCGTAGAAAACCTCCAGCATCGCCCGGTCGCGCAAGGCCAGCGCCTGCGACATCCGGTCGTCTTTGGCCCTCGGCGGCCCTTGCAGCACACTGCTCTATCTCGTCTGCTGCCAATGACTTAGGCAGCACCTTCCACTGCCGCGGCGTGTCGATATTCAGCGTCGGATCGACCTGGATGTAGCGATCCAGCAGCAGATACTTGTAGAAATGCCGCAGCGCCGACAGCTTGCGCGCCACGCTCCGCCCGTCCACTCCATTCGACAGCAGCGAGTTCAGGAAGTCCTTTAGATCCTGTCGCTTGGCGTCACGCAACCCGCGCTTGCGTCTCAACAGAGAATTCCGAAAACTGCTCCAGGTCAGACTTGTAAGCCGAGACGCTAAGCGGCGCAAGTCCTTTCTCTACTTTGAGATAGTCGAGAAACGACGCCACCAGCCGCAGGTTGGGATCCACACTCTGCACGAGTTGAGTATGCCCCGCAGATCAGGCGGCGGGGAATAACCAAACGGATTCAGGCGGCGCCAGTGGTCAGCTCCTGAAATCCGCTGCCACCAAGCGGCTATTTATAACAATTATTATAATGTCTGAAAGTAGCAGTTACAGGGTGACAAATTGGCTGAAGATGATGCAGTCGCGGAGAAGAATTTTCCCCATGCGGTCGCCCGCCTGGGATGCGGCGGAGATATTAACCCGTAGCGAGCCGCTTCCGCACCGCCTTGAGTAGCTCCACGGCGTTGAGCGGACTGCGCGGATCTTCGTCGTGCTTGAAGAACGCGTACGTCTCCAACCCATCGGCCAGGCAACGCTCCACGCGATCGGCGAGAACTTTGCGTTCGCGCGGCTTGTAACCGGCCGGCGAAAACGAAAATAGATGAACGGCGCCGTTCGCTCCTCGGGAGTCGTAATCGTTTCGGTTTCAGCCACACACAGCGCGACTTTCTTACGCTTTAGCGTGCGATAGGTTGCATCGGTGAACCACGACTCGTGCCGAAATTCCACGGCGAAACGCATATTGCACGGCAGTAGCGCGAGAAAATCGCGCAGCAGAGGCACATCTGCCTTGAAGTTCGGCGGCAACTGAAAGAGTACGGGCCCAAGTTGTTTTCGCTTGCGCAGGGGCTCAAGGGTTGGGAAGAAACGCGCAAACGGTTCGGCAATATCATTCAACCGGCGGATGTGTGTGATGTAGTAATTCGCTTTTGGAGCGAACCGAAAGTCCGGTCGGCACATCCGCCAGCCATGCGAGCGCGGCTTTCTCCGAGAGAATTCGGCGAAAGGTGTAATTCACCTCGACCGCTGTGAGTTTGGTCGCATAGTGCTTCAGGAAGTTCTTCGCTGCCAGATCCTGCGGATAGAACCGCGGCTTCCAGATCGGGATACGCCCAACCGGAAGTGCCAACGTAGAGCGAATCTTGCGGCGTCGTCATCGGTAGAGATTCTAAAGCAGTGCCGCCGCTGCGCGGCTCTAGAGTCTAATGGGAGACGGTTTCCGCGGGCTCACGCCCACGGCTAAAACAAATTGCGCCCTGCGGGCTCGCTCTCGTTGGCGGGTCGTTCATCGGTAGAGGTTCGGTGTTCCCACCCAGATCCCAAGTTGTCGGTTACGAAAAGACCCCACACGCAAAAGCGGATTTGCGTTGTGCACCCGTGAGTACTCTAACTGCCTAGCGTCGGCGCGACGACCTCGTAGGCAGCGATGAGTTCTCGCCAGCGTTCGGGCACTACGATTGATGTCTGCGCCTGGTAGTCGTACGCAACCATTGAGGAAACACCGTGCGCCGCGCGAAGTTGGCGAGTCTCGCTCCAAATTTCGTAGGCGAAATCGAACGACTTGCGTCCCAGACCGGGAGATGCGACAGCCCGACGGCGACTTCCTCGCGGTAGTCGAGTGGCTGGTCATATTCAAACTGCAGACGCGCCAGGATCATTCCGTTGGCGCCGTTGAGCGGCTCTTGCAAGCACGTCGGCGAAGTAGTCGCAACGAGCGGTTTCGGCCCACACGATGTACGAGGCGTGATTCACGTGGCGCAACATGTCCATGTCGGAGTACGGGACACGGAAGCGCGTAACGCAGCGAAAGTCAGCGAGTGGCATGGGTTTTCTCGTGAGGTTAGTGGGCGACTGCGATTATAAAGGGAGCGGTTGTTTCCCGGGTTAGCGCCCAACGGACGGGCGCGAACCCGGGGCACACGGAGACTTCAAGTCTCCCACTGGTAACCTTCTGGGCTCATTGCGACGCGAGAATCGCGAGTTTCTTTGCCAGTTCCTTGGCTGAGGCGTTCAGTGCTCCCTTTCCTGACATTCGCCCAGAGCGCACAACTGACGCAACGAAAATACCTTTCCTGTCCAAAGCAACGACTGCGGCAGCCGCGCCACTCACAGACGATTCCTGCGCGATGACTACGTTGTACTTGAACTCCGCGTCGAACGAAACCAATTGCAGTTTTAGACCGCGATCTGCAAACTCACGCTGACAACTCTCCACGAAATCTGCGAGACGACTCGTGTCCCCCTGCACGAAGACGCTCACTGTCTTGGACGGGGAATTCGATTGGCCCGCAGCGACGCCTGAGAATGCGAGCATAGTTATAACGACGAGGGCCGTAAACGTACTCCGCATGTCACCGCCTCCTCCGCACCCCAATTACTCTTCAACGAACCCAATTAGAGCGAACCCGGGAATCCCCCGATCAAGAACCAGTGTGAAATTCAGTGTGTCGGCTAGCCAGACTGCCAACAACTAGCGATCGTACTTGTTCTGCAGTCTCACATATACCGCCTTTATCCCAAAAGATAAATCTGGAAATCACCCTATTGACTCCTGAGGCATTAGTGAGAAAATCAGAATATGGACGAACTGCCAGAATCTGAAGTCCGGTACCAAAGCTCAAGAGTCAGACGCCCAACACCCGAATCAAATCGAGCAGGGAATGTCGCCCGTAAATCAGATCGCACTCCAAGGGTCAGGGGTAGAGGCAGG
Organism: uncultured Acidobacteriaceae bacterium; assembly: GCA_963751155.1. Taxonomy (GTDB): domain Bacteria; phylum Acidobacteriota; class Terriglobia; order Terriglobales; family Acidobacteriaceae; genus DASRAA01. The sequence continues at coordinate 93,453 of CAVVTL010000017.1, forward strand.
TCGAGGGGAGCGGGAAGAAGAATAGGTAGGGCAATCTGCCACCACATTCGGGCCCAGCAATTGGGCGAGAACCTTATCCGCCGGTCTCAACGTTAGCCTTCGTCCGCCGCCCACCGCCCGTGACGATGGGGAACCCCTCCGTACTCCAGTTGTAGTCGTACATCCAACATTCCACCACGTCGCCGTTGGCGAGGGTGACGTTGCGACGCTGACGGATGTATTCGCCCTCTGCCGGGCGAGAGCTGGTCGTAACCTTCGTAGCGGTCGAGTTCGGCGAGCAAGAGGTCATCGCTGCCCCCCAATAGACACGACCGAAGACTCGCGACGGTGAGGCCTCGTCGAACACCGCGCCGGGGTAGTTGCCAAAGTCGTAGAGCGATCCGGGGCACGAGCCTTCGCCAAGGAGAAACAAGCCAGCGAGTATTTCCCGCAGGTGGTCGGGAGCGTATTGCGGGATGAGGGTGCCGTAGAAGAAAAAGTGGTCGGGCATGCGAGGGATTTAGGATACGACACGCGTAAGCAGCAGACGGACACGGAGGGTCTTCGGTCGCCACCCTTTCGCAAAGAACGCGAAAGGATGGGGCACCCACATTCCTTGAAACACCTATCCGCCCCGCGCTTCCCATTGACCGGCAACAACGTCGTACACTGTAGTTTCTGTTCGATCCAGCTTTACTTCGCGGAGGCACGATGAAACGCAGTTATGCCCGGGTCACAAGCCTGTGTTGCGTGATCCTTTTGCTGGCCCTGACGCTGCCGCTGGCGGCGCAGGACCTGGCATCGTTTGAGAAGCGCGTTACGGTGAAGACCCTGCCCAACGGACTGACGGTGCTGATCCTGCGCCGTCCCGAGGCGCCGGTGTTTTCGTTTTTCACCATGGTGGACACCGGCTCGGCGCAGGACCCGCTCTACAAGACCGGACTGGCGCACATGATGGAGCACATGGCCTTCAAGGGCACGCCCGACATCGGCACCACCAACTACGCCGACGAGAAGGTCGCGCTGGCGAACGTCGAACAGACGTATGCGGCGTACGAAGCCGAACGTATCAAGCGTGTCGGCAAGGATCCGCAGAAGCTGGCGCAACTTCAGAAGGAGTGGCAGGACGCGATCAAGGCAGCCGACAAGTTCGTCGTCAAAAACCAGTTTGGCGAAATCGTCGAGAGCCATGGCGGCGTGGGCATGAACGCTTTCACGAACTATGACGAGACGGCCTACCACTACTCCATGCCTTCGAACATGATCGAGTTGTGGGCAGCGATCGAGAGCGACCGCTTCTCCAATCCCGTGATGCGCGAGTTCTACAAAGAGCGAAATGTGGTCATGGAAGAGCGCCGCATGAGCACCGACAGCGAGCCGGTGGGCCGGATGATCGAGCAGTTCCTGGGCACGGCGTTCGCGGCCAATCCGTACCATCGGCCGACGATTGGCTACGCCTCTGATCTGCAATCGTTTTCCGCGACCGATGCCGAGAACTTTTTCCACCGCTATTACCTGCCCGGCAACATGGTCATCGCGCTGGTGGGCGATCTCGACCCGACGACCGCGATGCCGATTGTGGAGCGCTACTTCGACCAGTTGCCGGCCAAGCCGAAGCCGGCGGAGCTGACCTCGGCGGAACCTCCGCAGAACTCGGTGCGCGAAGTGAAGATGCAAGACATGGCGCAGCCCTTCTACGTGGAGGGCTACCATCGGCCCAGCTATCTCGATCCGGATGACGCGGTGTATGACGCCATCACTGACATCATGTCGAACGGACGCACGTCGCGCATGTATCGCTCGATGGTACGCGATCAGAAGATTGCCGCCGCAGCCGCGGGGTTCTCCGGCTTCCCCGGCACGAAATATGCGCACCTGTTCGCCTTCTACGGCGTGCCGCTGCCCGGACATACCAATGCCGAAATGCAAAAAGGCATTCAGGAGCAGATCGCCAAGCTAAAGACGGAAGACGTGACCGACGAAGAGCTGGCCATGTTCAAGACGCGCACCAAGGCTGACCTGATCCGCGGGCTGGCCAGCAATGCGGGATTGGCGCAACAACTGGCAATTTACCAGACGCGCTACGGCGACTGGCGCGAGTTATTCCGGTATCTCGACAAAGTGGACAAGGTCACGAAGGCCGACATCAAGCGCGTGGCCAACAAGGTGTTCGTGGAAGGCAATCGGACCGTCGGCAGCATCGAGACCGTGAGCGCTCCAGCCGCGGCAAAAGGAGCCAACTAATGCGCGCGCGGAGCTTGCGAATTGCGGGATTGCTGTTGTTGACGACGATGGTGTCGGCGGCCTTTGGGCAGACGCAGCCGACTCCGTGGAACAAGCTGACGTTTCCGCCGCTGCCGGCGTTTCAGCCGCAGCAGCCCACGCGGATTCAGTTGGCGAACGGCATGGTCATCTTCCTGCAGCCGGACCACGAACTGCCGCTGATCTCGGCGTCGGCGACGATTCGCGGCGGATCGGTGTCAGAGCCCGCGAGCAAGACCGGCCTCGTCGGGCTTTACGGCGACGTTTGGCGCACCGGCGGTACCAATACCAAAACCGGCGACCAGATGGATGACTTTCTCGAGGCCCGCGCCGCCAAGATCGAAACCGGCGACGGCGGTGAATCCACGTCGATCTCGTTGAACTGCCTTAAGGGCGACTTCGACGCGGTGTTTGCGATGTACCTCGACCTGCTGCGCAATCCGGAGTTTCGGCCGGACAAGCTTGAACTGGCCAAGCAGCAGGCCTACACCGGCATCGCGCGGCGGAATGACGACGTCGGCTCGATCGTGGGGCGCGAGGCGGCTGCGCTGGCTTATGGCAAAGACAATCCTTTGGCGCGTGAAGAGGAGTACGCGACCATCGCCGCCGTTACCCGCGAAGACCTCGTGAACTGGCACAAGCAGTACGTGCATCCGAACAACATCATTATTGGCGTGAGTGGCGACTTTGATCCCAAGGCGATGGAAGCGACGCTGCGCAAGGCGTTCGAGTCGTGGGCGAAGGGCCCGCAAGCGAAGGATCCGGAGATCAAATTTGCCGGCGCCAAGCCCGGTTACTACTTCGTACAGAAAACCGACGTTAACCAGAGCTCGATCTCCATGGTCGATCTCGGGATCCTGCGCAACAACCCCGACTACTTTGCGGTGTCGGTGATGAACGAGATCTTCGGCGGCGGGTTTTCGTCGCGGCTGTTCAACAATGTGCGCGCCGCGAAAGGCCTCGCCTATAGCGTCGGCGGAGGCGTGGGGACGAGCTTCGACCATCCCGGGATGACACGCGTCCAGATGCAGACGAAGAGCGGCACCACCGTGGCCGGCATCGACGCGCTGTACGAGGAGATCGAGAAAATTCACGCGGCCGCGCCGGACGCCGACGAGATGAAGCGGGCGAAGGACCAGATCCTCAACTCGTTCATCTTCCGCTTCGACACGCCGGGAAAAGTGCTGCGCGAGAAGATGACCTACGAGTTCTACCATTACCCGCTGGACTTCCTGGAAAAGTATCGCGGAGAGATCGAGAAGGTGACGCCGGCGCAGGTGCAAGCGGTGGCGAAGAAGTATCTGCAGAAAGACAAGCTGGCGGTGCTGGTCGTGGGGAACGACAGCGAGTTCGATAAGCCGCTCAGCAGCCTTGGGCCGGTGACAAAGGTGGACATCGCGATTCCTCCGCCGCCCAAGGAACTGATGGAGCAGATGGGAATGCAAGGGCCGGGACAGCCGTAGCGGCTGCGTGGTCCGAATCCACCCACGAAGACAAAGAGGCGTGCGCCGCGGGTGCTGGCACACCCTAGGCATCACGCCTCGGTCTTCAAGGGCAGCAAAGACCGTCCGCTAAGCTCGCATTCTCCGTCGAACGTAGCCGGCCATCAATCCTCCACCGACCAGCAAGAGCGTCATCGGTTCCGGCACGGCTGTCGTTCCCTGCAAATCGAAATTGTCGAATGACTGGTCCTGCGCGAAATGCCCCTGGCCGGTGTTGTCGTACAAGCCGACATAGCCGCTCGTCAAGCGGTTATAGACGATGGAATCGACGGGACTGCTGGATCCGTTCAGGTACACCTCGAAGAGGTCACCAGTCGCGACGACCGTCACATGAATATTGTCACCCTGGCTAAATAGCCCGCCCACCATGTTGATGGGAGGGTACCAATCGCCGTTGTGACGGTCGTGGAAGTAGACACCGGTCCCCGAGTGGCTTTCTCCTCCAATGATGAGCACCAGGGCGGTGTCCGCATTGGCGTCGGAACGCAGCCAAATTCCACCGTCAGAGGTACCGTTGACGTGCACATTAATGGTGAAGTCGGTCAGGTTATAGGGCAGGAGGGTATAGGTCGCGCCCCAGGGGTTCTGCGCGTAATACACACCGCTTTGGGCAGTCCAGTTGCCGACCTGGTTTCCCCACATCGGCGATGCACCGTTGTTGAAGTCATCGAAAAAAACAACGGTATTTCCGGCCCATAATTGGCAACTCAGCAGCAAAACTGCGGTCGCCAACAGCACAACACATAGAAGTTTCATTGCGGCTCCGATTCAAATGGTTGACACTGGCAAGTATCCGGGGATGTCCGGGTTTAAACAAGAGATTTCTACCACTTTTGTGCTGCCATTCCCACGATGGGAAGAGCGCCGCTGGTGCGGGTTTCGTGGCGTCGGTGGCGGCCGTCGAAATCCTTGTTCCATCTTTTAGAAATCGCTTGACGATGGCAGCTCTTTGCGCCTATTGTAGGCGAATAAAAAGCGAAAGTTGGTAACTGCCATGACGGCTTCTTTGGTGCAAATTGCGAAGCTTTTATCTCCGACCCAGCCCGTCGGAATTGCCCGGTTGGCGGCGCAGGGTGAGTCGATTCGCCAAGGACACGACGTGGAGTACTTCACGCTGCCGGCGCGCAGCTTGCTGAATCGCTGCGTGTCGCGGATGAAGTTGCCGTTTACCTGGACGATCAACCCCTATCGCGGATGCGAGTTCGCCTGCAAGTACTGCTATGCGCGCTACACCCACGAGTTCATGGAGATGCGAGACGGCATGGACTTCGAGCGCAAAATCTACGTGAAGCAACAGACGGCATGGCTGTTGCGGCAGGAGCTCAAACGGGTGAAGCCGGGGGAACAGATTGCGATCGGCACAGCCACCGATCCTTATCAGCCGGCAGAAAAGCGGTATGAGATCACCCGGGGCATTCTGGAGGAGATGGCGCGGCATCGCGGGCTGGAGTTGGGGATTGTTACCAAGTCCGACCTGGTAGTGCGCGACATTGACCTGCTGAGAGAAATATCGCGGCACAACAGCCTGTATGTCAGCCTGACGGTGACGACGACAAACGCCAAGCTGGCACGGATTTTGGAGCCGAGGGCGCCGCGTCCGGATTTGCGCCTGAAAGCGGTGTCGATGCTGGCGCAGGCGGGACTGAATGTGGGAGTCATTTGCTCGCCGGTGCTGCCGGGGATTACCGATTCGACTGCATCGCTGGACAAAGTCGTACGCGCTGCGAAAGAAGCAGGCGCGAAGTATGTGTACGCCAATGCGCTGTTTCTAAAGCCGTGCTCAGCGCGTGTGTTTCTGCCGTTCCTGGAGAAGGAGTTTCCAGAGCTTGTGGAGAGTTATCGCAAGCGGTATGAAGGCCATGCTTTCGTGAGTAAGGCATACCGGGAAAGGCTGTCGGCGGTGATGTCGGCGCTGCGAAAGAAATATGGGATGAAGAAGCAGGTGACGGACAGGAAGACGGTGTCGGCGGAGTACCGCGCGGAGGATGTGCAGATGGCGCTGTTTGGGTAGCTCTTCGCAATCCGCCTAGCGCTCGTTAAGCTTGGAGCACCCGTTCCTACAACCTTTATGCGATCGCCAGCCGCATGTCACACTGCCGTGTGCTCTGCGCCCTTCCACGCCCCCTTCGGAAGGTATAAAAAAACCGATGTGAGGCAAGGGAGTTGTGTGCCTTGTCAGCGCCGAGCACGCTTCTCACGAAGTTCTTTGATATCGACACGTTCGTTGCGTGTGCTGTCGGCCTGCGCTCTGCTGGACTCGAGAACCAAGGCTAACTCTTTTGAAATCTATCATGTAGAAATAAGGCACTTTGATTCAACGGTTTGCTTGCTATATCACACGTAATCTACTGATTCTAAAAGAAGGCATGGGGAGAGGGTGCCATGGAAACTCCTCATTCACGCCTAACCGTCGGCGCTGAGCTAACTCCTTTGGAATCTATTAACTGCTGAAAAGAAGAATCGAATCATCGGCTTGTGCGCGATACCCTGCACAACCGATTGATTCTAAATGGGGTGGCAGAGGGGTGCCGCGCCGGGGATGAGAGTCAACCTGCTGTAATCCGGGAGCGGAGACGGATTAGTCGCCGAAAAGGCGCATGAAGCCCTTCGCGGCGAGGTCGGGAACGAGGAATCGACTCCCTGCGCCAGCCGCGGCGGCGAGTGCTTCGGCGGCACTGTAGCCGCTACGGACTGCGCCTTCCATGGTGGCAGGCCAGCCGGTGGCCGTCCAGTCTCCGGCGAGGAAGAGGCGCGGCCAGGGCGTGGCGTGCGAAGGCGCGGTATGCGTCGCTGCCGGGGGCGGGTGAGAACGTCGCGTGGACTTCTTTGACGACGGTCGCCTTGGTCAGCTTGGCTTCGCGCACGGCGGGAAAGAACTCGGCGAGTTCGCGCAGTGCGAGGTCGATGATCTCCTGGCGCGGCTTGTCGACGAGCGACTTCGAGGCGCTGACGACGAGTTCGAGGTAGCTGCCGGTTTCGCCGGACTCGCGGCGGGTGTTCAGGATTTTCGACTTCTGGAACATCCACTGGATGGTGCGTTCGAGCAGGACGGCGTGTTCGAGCGGTGTGATCTCGCGGTCGAACCAGAGGTGGATGCCGGTGATGGGAACCGAGCCGAAGTGCGCGGCCTGCTCGCGCAGCGGCTGCATCTCAGGCGTGTCGGGCAGCAGCTTCTCGACGGTGTTGAAGGGCGTGGCGAGGATCGCGTAGTCGGCTTGGAATTTTTCGCCACCAACGGAGATGCGCACGCCGTCGCCGTCGGCCTGCAGTGGAATCGACCGACGCACGCAGATGAACATGGCCGCCGCGCGCTTCGATGTACGACGCTGCGACTCCGTAGAGGTCGGAGAGCGGCACGGCTGGCAGGCCCATGCGTCCGGCTTCGGCGGACTTGAGAAACGAATCGCGGAAGACCAGCGCGGCATAACGCACGGAAACCTGGTCGAGGTCGTCGTTGAGCGCGCTGATGAGCACCGGCGCCCAGAAGCGATCGATCGATTGCTTGGTTTGGCCGTGGCGCAGCAGCCACGATTGAAAGTCTTCGTTGCTGTCGGCTGGCAGCGAAGGCATCAGCGCCAGCAGTGCGCGCGAGATCGCCAGCTTGTCTTTGAGGTCGAGCACCGACGACGCCAGGAAGGACAGGCTGGTGTGCATCGGCGCAGGAAGCGCGCTCGGCGCGAAGCACCGACGACTTCCCTCCCGGCAAGATGAAGGTGATTTCGTCGTACCAGCGAATCTGGTTTTCGACGCCGAGGCGCCGATAGAGATCGATGAAGGTTGGTGCAGCAGCCGAGCAGGACGTGCTGGCAGTTATCGACGACTTCGCCGGTCGCGGGCAGTTCGTAGGACGACGCGCGGCCACCGAGATACGGACGGCGCTCGAACAGTTCGACGCGATAGCCGGCGTCGGCGAGGGCGCAGCCGGCGGAGAGGCCGGCCAGTCCGCCACCGATTATGGCCACGCTCGGCTTCTTGATGGAAGTGGACGGCACTCATGTCAGCCGTCGGAGGAATCCCTTCGCCAGGATGCCGACCTTCTCCGCGGTGCTGAGCCGCACCTTCTCGGTGAATACGTCGTAGTTGCGCTCGGCGATGCGGTCGAGCAGACGATGGTAGATCTGCACCAGCGTCCAGAGCGCGGGCTGGCTGTCGTCGTCGATGAGCGGCAAGAAGTTCGTCGGCGGCGCGATAGAGTTCGCGCGCGCGCTGTGCCTCGAACTCGAGCACCGGGCGGAAGACGTGGCCGCGGCATCGCCGTTGGTGAGCGCTTTGGCTTCGACGTGGAAGCGCCGCAGGTCTTCGTAGGGCAGATAGACGCGACCCAGCTGGCTGTCTTCCTTCACGTCGCGAATGATGTTGGTCAGCTGAAAGGCGACGCCAGTCTGCTCCGCCAGCTTTTCGGCCGTGGGATCGCGATAGCCAAAGATGCGGATGCAGACCAATCCAACGACCGAGGCGACGTGGTAGCAGTAGTCGTAGAGCTCGTCGAAGGTTTCGTAGTGCAGGCGGCCGTCGGCGGCAATCGCAGGGCTGCGTCGGGCAAGTCCATCGCGGTGCCCTGCACCAGCTTTTCCAGCAGATCGAGCGGAATGTTGAAGGTCTTCTGCGTGTCGGCCAGCGCCATGAACACAGGATCGTCGGTGCGCTCGCCGTCGATGACGCGGCGCAGGCCTTCGATCCAGGCGGCCAGCTTTTCGCGGCGCTGCCCGGCAGGAATCGGATGGGTCGTCGGAAATGTCGTCGGCGCGACGCATGAAGGCGTAGACGGCACAGAGGGCGTTGCGCTTGGGCGCGGGCAGTACCAGGAAGCCGTAGTAGAAATTCTTGGCCGCCGAGCGCGCGATGTGACGGCAGACGCTGTAGGCGGCCCGCAATTGCAGCGGGTGCTCGCTCACAACAGGTTTCCCAGGGCCGCGCGCGCGAGCAGCAGGACCTTGCGCCGCCTGGAGATGACGGGCCGCGAGGTGAGCACGTCGTAGTTCTGCGTCTCGATGGCGCGGAGAATGGCCAGTCCGCCGCGGCTGAAGAGCTCGATGTCGCGCGCCAGACGCCGGTCCACCGTCTTCGCCAGCGGCAGGCCGCGCTGGAACCACTCGCGCGCCCGTTCCACTTCGAACTTCATCATGGCGAGAAATTCGGGCGTGACGCGCCTCTCGGCCAACTGCTGCTCGCTGACGCCGAACTTGGCGAAGTCTTCCAGCGGAAGGTAGATCCGGCCCTTCTCGAAGTCGGCGCCCACGTCTTGCCAGAAGTTCGCCAGCTGCAGCGCGGTGCAGGTGAAGTCAGAGAGCTTCTGCCGCTCGGCATCGCGATAGCCGCACAGGTACAGCACCAGATGGCCCACGGGATTCGCCGAGTACTGGCAATAGCCCAGCAGATCGGTGAAGCGCGGGTAGTGGGTGACGATCTGGTCCTGTCGAAACGCCTGCAGCAGGTCGGAGAACTCATGCTGCGGAATATCGAACTGCGCGCACCGTCTCGCGCAAGCGCGACGAACACCGGGATGCCGCGGCTCGCCGCTGTAGCACTGCCCCAACTCCGCTTCCCACTGGTCCAGCAGCAGCAGCGACTGCTGCTTGTCGCCGACCTCGTCGCCGAGATCGTCGGAGATGCGGCAGTAGGCATACACGTTGTAGAAGTGCTGGTGCAGGTGCTTGGGCAGAAACCAGGTGACGACGGGAAAGTTCTCGTAGTGCGAGGTCGCCAGGCGAACGCAATACTGTTGCGCCTCTGCGAGCGAAGGGGCTGCGTCGGGAATGGCGTATTCCGGCGGCAGAGCGCTCCAACCGGGAGCGGTCGCTCCCGGCTGTAGCGGCCAGCATCCGGTTGTCAGTCGGTGCCGAGGACATGAAGTTTGGATGGTCCGGCGCTTACTGGCCCGGAATAATCGCCGTCTTGATGTCGCCGTTGCGGTTCAGCATGTGACGCAGCACGTGCTGCAGCCGCGACAGCGGCGCCTCGCCGGTGATGTAGTCGGTGGCCTTGATCTTCTTCTCCGAGATCAGGGCAAACGCCTTGCGCACCGTCTCAGGCGTGTGATGGAAGGTCGCCTTCAGCGTGAGTTCGTTGTAATGCAGGCGCTGGGTGTCGAGCTGCGACCTTGGTACCGTTGGCACATCCGCCGAACAGGTTGACGGTGCCACCCTTGCGGACCATGTCGATCGACCACTCCCACGCCTGCGGGCGTCCTACGGCTTCGATCACCACGTCGCAACCGCGGTTGTCGGTGGTCAGATGGCGCACGGCCTTGACCGGATCGTCCACCTTGTCGATCTGTACGGCATGATCGGCCCCGGCGCGCAGCGCGGCAGTCACCTGCGAATCGCGCTTGACCACGGCAATCACGTTGCAACCGGAGAGCTTCGCCACCTGGACGAACATCAGGCCGATGGGCCCGGCGCCGATGACGGCGACCGAATCGCCAATCTCCATCTTGGTTTCGTGCAGGCCGCGCAGCACACAGGCCAGCGGCTCGGTAATGGCAGCTTCTTCGTAGCTCACATGCTTGGGAATCGCCAGCATGTTGGTTTCAACAATGCGCTTTGGAATGTGAATGTACTCGGCGTAGGCGCCGTTGTTAAAGAGCAGATCTTCGCAGAGATTTTCCTGGTGCTTGGAACAGTAGAAACACATGCCGCAGGGCGCCGAATTGAGCGCCACGACGCGCATGCCCTTCTTGAATCCCTTGACGTTCGGGCCTACCTCTTCGATGACACCAGCCAATTCATGGCCAAACAGCGCCGGAGGCACAATCATGCGGGCGTGATAGCCGCGCTGATACACCTTCAGGTCCGTACCGCAGGTCAGGGCAACCTGCACCTTGACCAGCACTTCGCCTTCGCCCAGCTTCGGGATCGGAACCTGCTCGATCTTTACGTCCTCTTTGCCGTAGAGGACCGCCGCTGTCATATGTCCGTTCACTCTAGAGTCCTTCCATAAGCTGCCCGGCTGAATAACCACCTTCATCGAGTCCGGTTTGGGATGGGCAGCCAAATGCAGCGCATCAATTGATTCGGTCAGCGGAAAACGATGGCTGATCAGTCGCGTCAAGTCCATCTCGCCGCCCAGCACAAATCGTGCTGATTCATCCTGCAAATCGACCGATGCGCTGTATGAACCCAAAAGACTCTTTTCATCTACGCAAACGCCCGCGGGATCGATAATCGCTTCCCCGTGCTGCGTCTGCGCAAATAGCAGGACTCGCCCGCCCGGACGGGTTGCTTCCATGGCGGGACGAATAAGGCCGTTGCCTGCCACGGCCAGTATGACGGCGTCAGCCCCTCGGCCTTCCGTCTTTTCCTTGATTGTCTGTGACGGTGTCGGAGGTCGAGGCGTCGATGTTCTCGTTCAGACCGAACGTCTTAGCAATTGTAAGCCTTTGCGGAAACAAATCGGAAGTGATTACTCTCGCCCCGCACCTTCGCGCCAATACCGACAAAATAATGCCGATCGGCCCCTGACCGATCACCAGGACGGTTTCGCCCGCCATCAGCCGCAGCGTTTCAATGCCTTTCATGCAGGTGTTCACAGGCTCGATGAAGGAGGCCTGCTCGAACGACACGCCATCGGGAATGCGCACCACTCCGCCGCGGCTGACGATCCAGTCCATGACGCGCACGTACTCGGCAAAGCCGCCGCCGCTGGGCTCGTAACCCGCGGTCGCGCCCACTTTCTTGTAGGTCGGGCACTGGGCAAATACTTTGTGCTTGCAGTAGTAGCAGTCGCCGCAGGGAATGTGGTGGAACACCATCACCCGGTCGCCGATTTTGTACTTCTGCAACACCGGCTGCCCGCCGCGACGACAACTCCGGTGGTTTCATGGCCGAAAATGCGCGGCGCAGAGTGCGATCCGGTGGAAATCTTCTTCAGGTCGGTGCCGCAGATACCGCAGGTGTGGACCCGAATCAGCAGTTCGCCCGCGGCCGATCGCGGGAACGGGCACTTCTTCGAGGCGAACATCGTTGACGCCGCGATAGACGGCAGCCTGCATGATCGCAGGGATCGGTCGCCTCGCCCAACGTCCCTCTCATTTGTGTTGCAATCGACATAGCTTGATTCGACTACCTAGCCTCGACCTTACTCCGTTTCCAATCAATGTGCGACCACCGGTCAATTAGATGTTGCAACGCTATCGCTCAGGTTCACCGCCGCGATGCGGCTGTTGGCATTGAGTTGCTCGCACTGCGCTCCACCACTGTGGGTGTATCGCCAAAAACATCGCAAAGCGCAGGGTCTCGAACTTTCCGGCATCATTCACAAACCGACCGACCGGCGGCATCTCAAAATCCAGTTCGTCCGAGATCGCCTTGATGGCGGCGAACTCGATGCCGTTTGCTTGCGCAACCTGCGCAACGGCGGAAGCTTCCATGTCCACCACGTCGGCGCTCCCACTCGTTGCCAAGCAGCTCGCTTCTCTGCGGATCCACTCACCGACGAGACCGTGACAACCGTCCCTTCACCGCCGTCGGCGGCAAATCGCTCACCCGAATCGGCATCAACGACTTCGCGCGCGCGAATCACGTCTCCAACTTTCAGCGCGTCCGTCAGTGCTCCGGCAATTCCTGCCGACACCAACACGCTCGGCGAGTACTTCGCGACAACGCTTCCGCTGCTCGCTGTGCCGCCGTCACGGCCGATTCCGCCGACCGCAATCACAGCATTCGCAGCTCGAAAAACTCTACTCCGTCCTCTGCTCGGACGCGATCCGACGCAGCAATGGCGCCACTTCCCGCCGCATCGCCACGACAATCGCGACTGGCTTATGGGGCATAGCCATTCGCCCGAAACCACTCAACCGCTCGCTGCAACGCGCCGTCCACCGGACCGGGATTCCATCCCAAGGTCACGCTCGGCCTTGGCGCTCGTCACAAACATCTTCTTGCGTCCCATGCGCACGGAATCCAGGGTCACGCGCGGCTCACGCCCGCGGATTTTGCCGGTGACCAGGGTGTCCACGACGCCCGTCGCATACGCTACGGCGTAGGGCAAGCTTGATGCTCGGCGACGGCAGGCCCGTGATCGCGGCCAGCTTGTCGAGAATCTGCTTCAGCGTCAGGTTCTCGCCGCCGAGGATGTAGCGCTCGCCCGGAACGGCTTTCTCCATCGCCAGCAGATGACCCTGCGCGCAATCGCTGACGTCCACGAGGTTCAGGCCGGTCTCCACGTAGGCGGGAAACTTGCGCTTCAGGAAGTCCACCACGATCTGACCAGTGGGCGTGGGCTTGATGTCGCGCTCGCCAATCGGAGTCGTGGGATTCACCAGCACCACGTCCTGTCCCGCGCGGCTGCTTCCAGCACCAACTGCTCGGCCATGAACTTGCTTCGCTTGTAGTCGCCGATCATGTTCGCCAGGCTGACCGGAGAGCTTTCGTCGGTCATGTGGCCGTTGTTGCCAAACCCCATGGTGGCGACGCTACTGGTATAGACAACCCGCCGCACGCCCGACTCTCTCGCCGCCTGCAAGAATGTTGCGCGTGCCGTCAACGTTGGAGTGATAAAGCTCCTGCCCATCGCGCGCCCACAGACGGTAGTCGGCGGCAACGTGAAACACCACTTCGCAGCCTGCCATTCCGCGCTTGAGCGACTCGATATCGCGCAGGTCGCCGACCACGCGCTCGGCGGGCAAGTCGGCGATGTTGTCAGTCCGACTGGTCGAGCGCGTCAGCAGGCGCAAATCGGCGCCCGGCGGCAAGCAACGCGCTACGTGGCTCCCGAGGAAGCCGGTTGCGCCTGTGACAAAACATTCATTGCAGCCACGATTGACTGCAGAAGACGCGACGACGCACGCCCTGACTGCAAATTCCGCGCTTTCGAGTCTCATCGGCCGGCGGCTAGCTGCTCGCCCGTTCGATGCGCGAGGCCCTCAACTGTTCTTCTGTGCCGATCAGCCGTAGCCTTGCTGTACGCCGTCAGCGCGATCAGCGGGAAATACTGACGGTACATGTAGTACATGAGATAGAAGACGCGCGGGAAGCCGGTGCCGGTGTACCACTGTTCGTCCCAGGAACCGTCACGCCGCTGCGTCTTCAGCAGGTAGGCAATGCCGCGCTCTACCGAATCGCTGCGCAGGTCGTTGGCCGCCAGCAATCCCATGACGGCCCATGCGGTTTGCGATGCCGTGCTCGGACCCACGCCCTTGATGTTCGGATCGTCGTAGGAGCCGCAGGTTTCGCCCCATCCGCCATCGGGGTTCTGCATCATGCGCAGCCACTCCGCGGCATTCTGTACGCAAGGCTCGTGATGGTCCATGCCGATGGCTTCGAGTCCGCGCAGCACCAGCATGGTGCCGTAGATGTAGTTGACGCCCCAGCGGCCGAACCACGAACCGTCCTGCTCCTGCTCGCGCTTGAGGAACTCCACCGCACGTCGCACCGGCTGGTCCTTCATGGAGTAGCCGTAGGTCGCCAGACACTCCAGCACGCGGCCGGTGATGTCGACCGTCGCCGGATCGAGCATGGCGTTGTGGTCGGCAAACGGAATCTGCTGGAACACCATGCGGTCGTTGTCTTTGTCGAACGACGCCCAGCCGCCGTTCTTGCACTGCATCGACAGGATCCAGTCAATGGCGCGCTGGACGGACTTGTCGTGATAGCTTTCGTTGCGTGGTCTTGACCTTGCTCAGGGCAAGCAGAACCATCGCAGAATCATCGACATCCGGGTAAAACTCATTGTTAAACTCGAAGTACCAGCCGGCCGGGCGCAGCCTTGCGGTTCTTCACGCACCAGTCGCCGCGTCGGGTGACCTGCTTCTTCAGCATCCACTCGGAGGGCTGCACCAGGCGCTGATCGGTGGCGGAGACTCCGCTCTCGGCCAGGGCAAAGATGGCATAGGCCGTGTCCCACACCGGAGACATGCACGGCTGCATGCGGAAGGTCGTCTCTTCCTCGATGCCGAGCTTCTCGAATTCGTCCATCGCGCGGATGACCTGCGGATCGTCGAGCGAATATCCCAGGCAGCGCATCGCGATGATCGAATTCATAATGCCGGGATAGATCGCGCCCAGACCATCGCTCATTTCCATGCGCTCGAGCATCCACTGCTCGGCCTTCTTGATGGCGATCGAGCGCAGCGGGCGGATGTGCACCTTTTCCAGGAAGTGCGTCAGGCGGTCGAGCACCAGGAAGAAGTTGCGCCAGCTCACCAGCTTCTTGGCCCACTTCAGGCGCAGGTTGGCCTTGCTGCGGCCACCGACGAACAACTCTTCGATTCCCTGCTCGTCAGGAATCTTCTTGAACGGCTTCTTCGCGTAGGCAATCGACAGCGGCACCAGGATGGCGCGCGACCACGACGAAATCTCGTAGATGTTGAACCAGAACCAGTTGGGGAACAGCACGATCTCGGGCGGAATCGCCGGCACCGCGTCATAGTCGTACTGGCCGAGGAAGCACAGGTAAATCTTGGTGAAGGTGTTGACCTCGGTCACACCACCCATCGCCAGGATGCGTTCGCGCGCCTTCGCCAACGCCGGATGATCGGGGCTGTAGCCTGCCATCTTGAGCGCGAAATACGCCTTCACCGAGGCGCTGATGTTCGACGGCCCGCCATTGAAGATGGGCCAGCCGCCGTCGGCGTTCTGGTGCGACAGAATTTCGTTGGCACACTTCTGGGTGCGCTGTGCGCTCTTCGGTGCCCAGCAGGCGGTGCAGCAGGATGTAGTCGGATTCCAGCGTGGTATCGGCGCCCAGTTCTCCGCACCAATACCCTTCCTCGGCGTGTTGCAGCGAGAACAGGTATTTGCGAGAGGCGTCGATCGCGGCAGCGACCCGGGCTTTGACGTCGTCTAACTTCCCGAACCGCATTTCACCGGGATTGGGGGGTAACGCTTCTTCCATTCTTGTTTCTTACTCCGCCAGGGCCGGCGCGGCCCCGATTGCTTCCACGATTTCCGGAGGCAGGCCGAAGCGCACATTCTCCGGCATCACTTCCACCTCCTGCAGATTGGTGAAACCCTGCTCCTGCAGGAATGTCACGGCTTCCTGCACCAGGATCTCCGGCGCCGAGGCTCCCGCCGTCAGCGCAACTGTCTTCACGCCCTCCAGCCATTCCGGCTTAATCGAGCGATAGTTCTCGATGAGGTGCGACTGGCGGCCCATGTTGCGGGCCACTTCTACCAGGCGATTCGAATTGGAACTATTGTCGGAGCCGACCACCAGCAGCAGGTCGCACTCGTTGGCGACGTCTTTCACCGCAGTCTGGCGGTTCTCGGTCGCATAGCAGATGTCCTGCGCGTGCGGACCCTGAATGTTGGGGAACTTCTTGCGCAGCGCCTCGATCACGTGCGTGGTTTCATCGAGGCTCAGCGTGGTCTGTGTCAGATAGGCCACGCGATCGGGATCGGCGACGTGCAGGTTCTCGATGTCCTCAGGCTCGTCCACGACCTGGGTCACCGCCGGAGCTTCGCCCAGCGTGCCGATTACCTCATCGTGGTCGTGGTGGCCGATGAGGACCAGCGAGTAGCCCTCGCGCGCGAACTTCACCGCCTCGACGTGGACCTTGGTCACCAGCGGGCAGGTGGCGTCGATCACGCGCAGCTCGCGCAGCTTGCTGGCTTCGCGCACTTCCGGAGCCACGCCGTGCGCGCTGTAGATTACGCGCTCACCGGCCGGAACTTCCTCGACGCTATCGACGAAGATGGCGCCCTTTGGCGGTCAGTTCGTCCACTACGTAGCGGTTGTGAACAATCTCCTTGCGCACGTAGATCGGCGCGCCGAAGGTTTCCAGGGCAATGCGAACGATGTCGATGGCGCGAACCACCCCGGCACAAAAGCCACGCGGCTTGAGCAAAAGCAGAGTCTTGGCGTCGGTCTGAGTCATGAAATCCTTGTCGTCTGGTATGGGTATGAACCCGCAGATTCCCCACAGATACTCTATTTTAACAGCGCAGGAACCACCAACATAACGTCAAGAAACGGCGAGATTTAGCAGTCTGCGGCGCTTTTTCGGCAGTCAACGGAGTGACCTTGCCCGTAGCGCCCACTTCCGGCCGAGTACAATCCTTGGCGAGGACTCCTTGTCATGACCGGCAACGATCTCGCAAGTATGTATGAATTCAGCTACTTCGCCATCAACCGCAACCTCAATGACCTGACCCACGAAGACAGCGTCTTCATCCCTGAGCCGTCGGGCAACTGCATCAATTGGGTGCTCGGCCACGTGATCTCGGCCCGCGGCATGATGCTGCTGCTGACGGGTGCCGGTGCTCCCCTGTTCAGCGAAGCCGAGGCGGCGGTGTTCGCAGCGGGGCTCGGCTGCGATGAAATCGGGCGACCAGGGAATTGACCTGGAGAGGCTGAAAGTTGCGTTAGACGAATCGCAGAAGAAGCTGATTCCGGCCCTGCAGGGACTGAGCGACGAAGCCTTGGCGGCAGACGTACCGGAGAAGTTCAAGCGGCCTCCACTGACCGGCTCAGTGGGCGACGCGCTGGCTCGGTTGTGTTACCACGAGGGCTACCACAACGGGCAGATCGGGCTCGTGCGGCGGCTGGTGGGGAAAGAATCGGCAATCAAATAACTGGGGTCACCTGTTCGCCTTCAGCATCTGCTCGGCGTGCGCAAGTGACGTGTCTGTCAGCTTGGCGCCGCTGATCATGCGGGCCAGCTCTTTGGTGCGTTCGTCAGTGTCGAGCGAGCGCACCGATGTCTTCGTCCTTCCCGCCGATTCTTTCTTCTCGATGAGAAAGTGCTGGTCGGCGAACGACGCGATCTGCGGCAGGTGGGTGATGCAGAGCACCTGCTTGGTGGCAGCCAGTTGCTTGAGTTTCTTGCCGACAGCCTCGGCTGCACGGCCTCCGATTCCGCTGTCAATCTCGTCGAACACTAGCGTGCGCTGACCGCCGCCTTGCGCCGCGTGAGCACGCTTCCGGCCCGGCATTCCAGTCTCGATGGTGGTTTTCAGCGCCAACATTACGCGCGAGAGTTCTCCGCCGGAAGCGATTTCCTCAACTGGTCCCAGCGGCTCGCCAGGATTCGCGGAGATCAGGTATTGCACCGCGTCGAAGCCTTTTGACGACCAGTTCGCTTCCTCGTCCGAACCGCTGACTTCGACCGTGAAGCGAGCCTTCATCGCCAATTCGTTGACTTCGCTCTCGACCTGCTTCTCCAACTTGTGGGCTGACTCGTAACGGTGTCGTGACAGGGCACGAGCGGCTTCCAAATATCGTTCGGCGGCCCGTGCGAGTTCCGCCCGCAATTTACGCAGCGACCTCGTCTTTGTTCTCCATCTCGTTGAGCTTGCGTTCGAGTTCTTCGCCGGTCGTTATGACCTCATCGAGCGTCGGCCCGTACTTTCGCTTCAGTCGATCGAGCGCGGCCAGCCGGTCTTCCACTTCGGCAAGGCGGTCGGGCGAGGCTTCTACGTCCTCGGCGTAATCGCGCAGGGTCTGGCCGATGTCTTCGACGGTGATGCGCGCCGAGTCCAGTTGCACCAGAGACTCACGGAATTTCTCGTCGATGCGAGCCAGCTCTTCGAGTTGGCGGGCGGCCGAGCGAATCAGCGCCGACGCCGAAACGTTGCCCTCATACAGCGCGTCGTAGGCGCCCATGGCCGCCGCCAGGATGCGCTCGGAATTTGCCAGCACCCGCTTCTCGGCCTCGAGCTTGGCGTCTTCGCTGGTGTGAAGATTCGCTCCGGCGATTTCCTTGCACTGGAAACTCCACAGGTCGAGCAAGCGCACGCGGTCCTGCTCGTCCCGCTCCAAGTCGGCGATGCGGCTACGAATTTCGTTCCACGACGCGAACGCCTCGGCCACAAGCGCCAGGTCGGAGCCCGCAAAACTGTCAAGCAGAGACAAACGCGATGCCGCATCGAACGCCATTACTGCTTCGTTCTGCGCGTGGATAACCGCCAGGTGCGACGCAAGTTGGCGCAGGACAGCGACTGTCGCGGGCTGGTTGTTAATGAAGACCCTGTTCTTGCCGCCTGCCGCGATCTCGCGCCGCAGTATGAGCTGAGAGTCGTTCGCGTCGATGCCGTTCGCCTCCAGCACCGCGTCGAGTGCCTTCGAATCGGCCTCGAAGACTGCGGCCACAACGGCCTTATCGGTGCCATGACGCACCGCATCGGCTGAGGCTTTGTCGCCCAGCAGCAGGGCCAACGCATCGATGAGAATGGATTTTCCAGCGCCGGTTTCGCCGGTCAGGAGGTTGAGACCGGGGGCAAACTCGACGGCGACGTTGTCGATGACCGCGTAGTTTTCAACCCGCAATTCCAGCAGCACAGTGCGTTCTCGACGCGCGGAAATTAATCCGCAGTGTAGCAGGAAAAACAGTTGCCAGTAACCAGTCGCCAGTTGTTAGAAGTCGGGCGACGAGCTACTGCCGAAAGGCAATGGCTTTGCGCCGATGTATGCAAGTAATATTTCACCGCCGTTACTCCGAAGGAACCCCGCGCACCAAAGTGGGTGCCGCTGCGTCCAACACCTATAATGGCAGCAAGTGAACACGAGGCAGACACCTATCAATGAACCTCATTTGTACGTTTCTTGCAGCCGCCATCGGCGGTGAAATCTCCGGTCTCATCGAGACCAGCGGCCTGGTCGCCAAGGCCGTGCTGGTCATTCTACTTGTCTTCAGCCTGCTCTCTTGGGCCATCATTTTCAGCAAGTGGGGACTATTTCGCCGCGCCCGCGCCCAGAGCAACCGCTTCATGCGGATGTTCCGCAAGTCCGAGCGCCTTCAGGACGTGGCCGCCGTGGCCGAGCAGTTCAAGCCGAGCCCGCTGATCGCTGTTTTCGAGGGCGCGTACAACGAGTTGCGCAAGCAGGCCCCGCAGCCGATACGCGTCAGCGCGCTGCAACGCGCCATCCAGGTTGCCGCCTCGGAAGAGCTGACCCATCTGGAGAGCCGCTTGCCGTGGCTGGCCACAACCGGCGCCGTCACTCCGTTCATCGGATTGTTCGGCACTGTCTGGGGCATCATCGACGCCTTTCACGGACTCGGCACCGCCGGCGCGGCCACCTTGCGCGCGGTTGCGCCCGGCATCTCGGAAGCGTTGATTACCACCGCCGCCGGGCTCTTCGCCGCCATCCCAGCCGTCATCGCTTACAACATGTTCACGCAGCACATCCGCGAGTTCGGCGCGCGCATGGACGATTTCGGCCTCGAGCTGGTCAACGAAGTCGAGCGTGCCCAGAGCAAGGTCAGCCGCGTGCCGGAAAACGTGGGGCGCTAATGGCCTTCACCAACAATCAAGGCCGCACCCAGTCGTCGCTCTCCGACATCAACGTCACGCCGCTGGTGGACGTGGTGCTGGTGCTGCTCATTATCTTCATGGTGACGGCGCCGGTGCTGCAGTCGGGCATTGAGGTCGAAGTGCCGCACACTAAGACGGTGAAGGAGATCACCGAAGAGCGGCTGGTCATCACCATCGACCGCCAGCAGAAGGTATTTCTCAACAACGATCCCATCAACATCAACCAGATCGGGATGCAGCTGCACAAGCGCATTCGCGACCCGCAGGGGCAGTCGATTTTCATTCGAGCCGATCAGGACGTCCCGTTTGGCGCTTTTGCCACTGTCATGGACGCCGTGAAGCAGTCGGGCATCACCAACGTAAGCATCGTGACTCAGCCGCTGGAGAAGAATGGCAGCCAACGGTGACATCTTTCCGGAAGAACACTCGTCCCGCGTGTCGTGGACGGGGTCGGTCGTGCTGCATTCGGCGTTGTTCGCGCTGGCGCTGTTCGGCTATCTCATTCCCAGCAGTCGTGGTGAAAACTGGGGAGGCACCGAAGGCGGAGGCGGCGCGATGAGCGCTACACTAGTCAACAGCATCCCTCTGCCGAATGCGCAACCGGAAGCGCAGAACGTGCTGGCCAATGAGTCGAAGGGCCTTTCGCAGTCGAAGCCCAAGGAGACCCCCAAAGAAGAGCCGAACGCTATTCCGATTCCGGCGAAGGACGCGAAGGTGAAGGGCCAACATGAGTCGGCAGCGAAGAAGGAACCTCCCAAGCAAGTCGCGAAGGCCGAGCCCGAGAACGTCGTGCCCTACGGACAAGGGGGCCCGGTCAGCGGTCCGTATGGCGCGTTTACTTCGGGCGCGACCAAGGGTGGGTTCGGATTTCAGGGAGGCCAGGGTGACTTTGGCAGCCGCTTCGCCTATTACGTCGACATTGTGCGTCGCAAGGTTTCGGATAACTGGTTGAAATACGAGGTCGACCCGCGCATCTCCGATGCCCGCCGGGTTTATATCGATTTCGACATCAATCGCTCCGGGCAGCCCACGAATATTCACGTGGAGCAATCGAGCGGTATCCCCTCGCTCGACCAGTCGGCGGTGCGGGCGCTGCAACGTATTGACACGTTCGGGCCGCTTCCGTCGGGTTATTCGGGAAGCTATGTTTCGGTGGAGTTCTGGTTTGATTATCGCCGTTGAGGCGATTCACGCGGCATAGCAATGTCGCTTCGACAAGGAAGGGTTATTCTGGGCTATTGCATGAAACGATTCGCAACCATTCTAGTTCTCGCAGTTGTGGCGCTCGCATTCGCGGCGCCGGTTGTCGCGCAAGATTGGATCCGCACCGGCACCGGCCTCGGCGTAGAGAAAATCCGCCTCGCCGTGCCTGACTTCAAGGCGGGAGCCACCGATGCCGAAAGCAAGCGCCTCACCACCGCTTTCAGTGTCACGCTGTGGAACGATCTGCAGGCCGCCGGCATCTTCGACATGGTCTCGCCCAGCTTTTATCCGCTGGGACAGCCGGGCACACCGCAAGAAGTGGACCTCTCGAAGTGGAGCGACCCTCCGCCGAACGCCAACATGCTGACATTCGGCAATGCGATGGTGCAGTCTGGTTCCCTCGCGGTGCAGGGTTGGCTGTATGACGTGAAGAATCCGCAGTCACCGCAGGTGTTGGGCAAGCAGTATCGCGAGTCGGCAACCGAGGAAAACGCCCGCCTCATCGCCCATCGTTTCGCCGACGAGGTCATCTTCCGGCTCGGCGGAGGCATTCAGGGCATTGCGGAATCGAAGATTTACTTCGTCAGCACCCGGGGCGGCGCGAAAGAAATTTGGCAGATGGACTACGACGGCGCTAACCAAAAGCAGCTGACGCACGTCAGTACCATGGCCCTGTCGCCGCATGTTTCGCCTGACGGATCGCGTGTGGCCTTTTCCAGCGTATCGAATGCAGAGTGGGAAATCCTGATGTATTCGCTGGAGCTGAATCGAATGGTGACCTTTCCGCGATATCAGGGAGCGAACCTCTCGCCGGCATGGTCTTCAGACGGCAAGCTACTGGCCTTTTCTTCGTCGCGTTCCGGTGATGCCGAGATCTACGCGGTCGACGTGGCCGGCGGGGACTTGCACCGCCTTACCAGCAGCAAAGGGCCTGACGTCTCGCCTACGTGGAACCCAAAGACGAACGCTCAGATTGCATGGGTCAGCGGGCGCACCGGCTTGCCACAGATTTACACTATGGCTTCCGACGGCACTAACGTTGCGCGCATGACCGACCAGGGCTACGCGGTATCGCCGTCGTGGTCTCCGAATGGGCAGTTTTTGGCGTTCGCGTGGATCCGTAATTACGGTCCCGGCGCACCCGGCGCCAGCGATATCTACGTCATGGACGTGGCCAGCAAACAGTGGGTGCAGCTCACGCACGACGGCGGACGCAATGATTTTCCGTCGTGGTCGCCGGATGGGCGGCATGTTGTGTTTCAGTCGAACCGCAGTGGGAAAACCCAGATCTGGAGCATGCTGGCCGACGGCAGCCAAGCGCGCCAGTTGACCAACAGCGGGGAAAATACCCAGCCGAACTGGAGTTTTAAGTAGGATGGCTTTATCTCTCGAATGAGCGGAAGGAGCACCTTTCGCCCTTGGCAAGAACTGATGCGAGTGCTCTCGCGATGGGAGAAACGAATTTGAAACTTCAGCGGATTCAGTGGCTCAAGCTCATCTCAGCGTTGGCGATCATTCTGGCGGTTTCGGCCTGTTCCAAGAAGAAACCGCCGGCTCCTACGCCGGTGCCGCCCCCGCCCGCGCCGGCTCCGACGGCAGTGTTGACGGCGAACCCCAACACAATCTCCCCTGGGCAGGCCTCTACCCTGACGTGGACAACTGACTTTTCCAGTGACGTCAGCATTGACGGCATCGGCAAGGTCGATCCAAGCGGCTCCTTGAAGGTGACCCCCACAGAGTCAACCACGTATCGTCTGGTAGCGAAGAACGACAGCGGCATGAAGGAAGCCACCGCGCGCATCACCGTAACGGAGGCCGCTTCCGCGCCACCGGTTGCCAGTTCGACAACGAATGACAGCGATTCTCGCCTGTTTTCGCAGAGCATGAAAGACGTGTTCTTCGGCTACGACAGCTACGAACTCACGTCGGAGGGTGAGGCTGCGATTCAATCGGACGCGAAGTTCCTGCAGCAGCATCCCGGCATGGCGTTCATCATCGAGGGCCACTGCGACGAGCGCGGCTCCATCGAGTACAACATAGCGCTTGGTGAGTACCGCGCCAACGCCGCCAAGCAGGCACTGGTGGCCCAAGGCGTCTCGGCCGCTCGGATGAGCACCCTCAGCTTAGGCAAAGAAAAACCGTTTTGCAACGAGAGCACCGAAGCCTGCTGGCAGAAGAACCGCCGCGCGCACTTCGTGTTCTCCAAGTAGCCCGGCTCGGCACCGGGCCGTAGGGCCTCGTTTGTGTTCACCGCGGGCGTGAGCCCGCGGTGCAGTTGTCAGTACACTGAAGCCGCGCAGCGGCAGCACTCGCACATCCAACCGCGGCAATAGGATCTACACTTATGCGATTTCGAAATCACCTCGCCGGGCTGGCCGTCGCCGCCCTGATTTGCGCCAACGTCACCCCTGCCTTTGCCGTCAGCAAAGAAATGATCCAGCTACAGACGCAGGTGCAAACGCTCTCCGATCAAGTTGCACGCCTGCAGCAGTCCATGGACGAGCGCATGGGCGTCCTGAAGAACCTTGTCGAGCAGAGCACCGACTCCGTCAACAAGATGAGCGTTGTCGTCACCGACATGCAGCGAAAGTCCCAGGCGGAGGCCTCTGACTCCAGCTCGAAACTCGAACAGGTCTCCGGCCAGATCCAGTCTCTGCACGACACCGTCGATGAGCTCAAGGCGCGGCTGGCGAAAATCACCAAGCAGCTCGACGAGATGCAACAAAGTGGCCAGAACCTCGCTCCTGGACAGTCCTCGATGACAGCCGTTCCGGGTGGCGCACTTCCGGGTGGCACTCAGCCGGGCGCCTCGCAGGCCGCAGCCGCACCTCCTGCCGATGTGCTCTACCAGAATGCACTGCGCGACTACAACTCCGGTAAATACGACCTTTCGTCTCAAGAATTTGGTGATTATCTCAAGTACTACGGCAGCACCGACCGCGCCGGCGACGCCCAGTACTACCTTGCCGACATCGAATATCGCCAGGGAAATTTCGAGAGTGCGGTGAAGGACTATGACAAGGTGCTGGAGCAGTATCCCGGCGGCGCGAAGGCGCCCGCTGCACAGCTCAAGAAGGGCTATGCGCTACTGGAGCTTGGACAACGCGAGGCTGGCGTGCGCGAACTGAACAGCCTCATCGCGCGCTATCCGCGTTCGCCCGAGGCAGCCCAGGCCCGCGAGCGGCTGAAGCGCTTGGGAGTGCCGGGAATGAGCTCCGCGCCGCCTGCGAAAAAACCGAAATAAAGGGCGTTAGTACCCAGCCGTGCAGACGTTCAATAGGTTGAGTGGCGAAGGATTCGCGCGGACTTCGGTTCGCGCGCCGTATTTGGGGGCTGCATCTCTGCGGTTCTCTACGACAAACCCTGTCTGGTCATCTCTTCGGCTGGAGCGCCGCCTACCATCCCTTGCGCGAGCACCATTTCCCGCGCCTGCACTCGGAATGTCGGCAGGACCATCCCGAAGACCGCCGCCCCTGTGATGCACGCTACTCCGCCTATTGCAACGGTCCACGGCGCTCCGATGCGGTCAGCCATCGCTCCGGCAAAAAACGCCCCGAATGGTGCCATCCCCATAAACATCATCGAGTACACCGCTATCACTCGGCCCCGCATCTGGTCCGGCACCATGGACTGTAGCAGCGTGTTGGTGGAGGCCATCTGAACCATCATGGTAAACCCCACGGGCAGTAGCAAAATGAGCGAGAGCCAGAACATCTTGGAGGCCGCAAACAGAATCAAGCTGACGCCGAAGCCCCCCGCGCAAAGCGCGATCAGCTTGCCCAGACCCCGCAGGCCGGCGCGCGTGGCCAGGCTCAGCGCCCCCAGCAGGGCCCCGATGCCGGTGGCTCCCATCAGCCAGCCTAACTCTTTGGCGCCGCCGTGCAGGATCTGGCGCGCAAATACCGGCATCAGCACCGAATACGGCATGCCGACCAGGCTCACCACTCCCAGCAGCAGGAGTATGGCCCGGATGGGCGCAGCCTTGACCACGAAGCGAAATCCTTCGAGGATGTGCTCGATCGGCGAACTCTCCGAGGCCAAATTCACCGGATGCTGGAGCTTCATCATCAGCAGCCCGGCAATGACCGCGATGTAACTCACCGCGTTGGCGAAGAAGCACCATCCCTCGCCCACCCATGCCACCAGCACCCCGGCCACCGCCGGGTCCCACGATGCGCGCGCCGTTGAACATCGAGGAATTCAGCGCGATGGCGTTCATCAAGTCATCGCGGCCGACCATGTCCATCAGGAATGCCTGCCGCGCCGGGATATCGAAGGCATTGACGACGCCCAGTCCGGCGGCGAGCACCATGATCTGCCAGACCTGGATGCGATGAGTCAGCGTAAGCACCGCCAGCACGAACGCCAGCAGCATCGACGTCACTTGGGTCGCGATCACCACTCGGTGCCGGTTGGAGCGGTCGGCCACCGTGCCGCCGATCGGCGCGATGAGAAACACTGGAATCTGGCTGGCAAAACCAACCGTGCCCAGGAGCAGCGTCGATCCTGTGATTCGATACACCAGCCACGACTGGGCCACCGTTTGCATCCAGGTCCCGATCAAGGAAATCAACTGTCCGGCAAAGAACAACTGAAAATTGCGGTGACGCATCGCGCGTACAGCCGTTGCAAATCGCGAACGCGGCGAGGCCGGAGTTGTGAATTCCGCCCTCACCTCAGCCACGTCGGATTCGAGCGCCTTTAGCTCCGTGCCTGCGTCGTCAAATTGAGCCATAGCTAGATTGGATGCCCTGTGCCAGACCGACGCGCCTGCCTTCTCCGGTGTACAGGGCAGCGCCTCTTAGAGGATACGGGAAAACGTCCGCGGCTTGTTTGGCCTTGCGGGATTGCCATTCTCATGCGCGGCAGTTATGGTGCTAACGAACGCGTCGCGCGAATCTAACCTCGTGCGGCAGGCCATTCGCCCCATGCCCACATTTGCCGCCGTAGACATCGGCTCCAACTCCTGCCGTCTGAAGATCGCCAAAGTTGTGAAAGGGCGCCTACGGACGCTGCATGAAGACCGCGAAGTCACCCGGCTCGGTGAAAGCGTCTTCGCGAACGGAGCGCTTGACCCCGAGGCGATGGCGCTCACTATCCGCGTGCTAAAGCGCTTTCACCGCGCGGTGCAAGATCACGCCGCCGACCGGGTTCGCGTGGTCGCTACCGCTGCCTTGCGCGACTCACGCAACAGCCGTGCGTTCCTCGACTGGGTACGCTCTGCCACAGGCTGGAAAGCCGAGGTGATCACCGGACTGGAAGAAGGCCGCCTCATCCATCTTGGCATTGTTTCCAACGCACGCATCGCCCGTAAGCGCGCGTTGCTCATCGACCTCGGCGGTGGCAGTTGCGAGCTGACGATATCCATTTCCGGCCATATTGACGACATGGTTAGTCTGCCCATCGGCGCCGTCCGCCTGACGCAGACCTTTCTGCACCACGACCCACCCAAGAAAAATGAACTGGAGCAGATGCGCGGCCTGGTGCAGCGTGAAATCGCGCGCATCCAGAAGCGCATACGCATCGCCAAAGTCCAGACCGCAATTGCCACCTCGGGCACCCCCGCCGCGCTCGCGGGGCTTTATCAAGCCAAGGTCGACGAGTCCAGTCCCCATACCGTGCCGCATGAGGGAGTAGCCAAAGTCCTGAAGGAGCTCTCCAAGCGAAGCCTCGAGGAACGTCGCGCCTTGCCGGGCATCGGCCCTCGCCGGGCTGAGATCATCATCGCCGGAGCCATGGTCTTTGCCGAGTTGATGGACTTGTGCTCGCTACCCGCTTTCCGCTATTTGCCCCTCGGCCTGCGCGACGGCCTGCTGGCCCAAATGCTGGCCGATTACAGCCAGAGCCCTGCTATGAAGGAGCGGGTCGAGTCCGAGCGGCGCGACGCCATACTAGCGGTGGTGAAGCACTACCAAGCCAACCTAGTCTTTGCCCAGCGCATCCGCGACTTCACCATGCAGTTGTTTCACCGGCTGAAATCCGTGCATCGCCTGCCACCGGAATACGCCGGATGGCTGGAAGCCGCGGCCATGTTGCATGAGGTGGGCGCCTACATCAACCGCTCCGGACGCCGCCGTCACACCCATTACATCATCGCCAACTCCGAGCTCTTCGGATACACGCCGCTGCAGCGCCGAGTCATCGCCGCCATCGCGCGCTACGTGGGTAATTCCCTGCCCGCCTCCGGCGACCTGGTGCTGCAAATGGTGCCTCGTGCCGATCAGGCGCAGATTCCGAAGGCGGTCGCCTTGTTGCGGTTGGCACGCGCGCTGGACCAGGCACGGCGCGGCGCGGTGAGCGAGTTGCACGTCCGCGTCAAGCAGGACGGGCCGGTCAAACTGAGTCTCACGCCTGCGTCACTGGAGGGTGTGGAGCTTGAGTTATGGGCGATCGAACACGAACGGAGTTACTTCGAGTCGGTCTTTGGCCGCGACCTTTTGGCTGAACTGCGCTGAATCCGTTGCACAACTTTGGGCGTGAACAGCCAGCGCAGTATCGCCGGACGGCGCAGTTCCTTTTCTACCTTGGCCACGCCGCCCTTTTTCATCTCGATGGCGGCCAGCGGTGCTCCCCCCGATAACACGCGGTTCACGAACTCCGTCATGCTGGGGTCGTGCCCGACGACCATTACGGAGGCCTTGTCTTTGTGTCGATTGAGCAGCGCCTTGAACTGCTCGAACGTCGCTTCTGGACGCAACGCTTCGTCGAGCACGATCTTTTCTTCGTACCCAATCTGCTGCGCCACGATGCTAGCGGTCTGCAGCGCCCGCGTCAGAGGGCTGGAAATGATGACGTTCGCTGTAACTCCGATAAACGCCAACGAACGTCCCACAACGTGGGACTGCTCTTCCCCAACCTTGTCGATGGGCCGCTTTTCGTCCTTGGCTGGGTCGCTGAAGTGTTTCAAGCCTGCGTTTGCGTGTCGCAGGAAGTAGATGACCATTGTTGTATTTTGCACTAATTTTCGGACGCTGTAATCTCCGTGTAACACAAAGGGCGCGCACCCGGCGCGCCCTGCTCAGCGAACAATCTGGCCTACAAGCTGATCTTTGTCTCCACTGGCTGCACCAACTGCTCAGGATTGGCAAAGTTCGCCTGTGCAATCCGAATCTGCTCTTTGAAGTTCTCCGCCATGTCTTCCTTCAGACGTACTTCGGTGGGCTTCTTGGCGATGCTCATCTGGTCAATCTTGTCCTGCAAACGCAGCAAGCCGTAAAACAGATTCTCGGGCCGCGGCGGGCAACCCACCACGTACACATCCACCGGTACGATGCGGTCCACGCCTTGCAGAACAGCGTAGGTGTTGAACGGTCCACCCACTGACGAACAAGCGCCCATCGACATCACCCACTTGGGCTCCGGCATCTGATCGTAAATGCGCTTCACTACTGGTGCCATCTTCAGCGTCACGGTGCCACTGACGATCATCAGGTCGCTCTGCCGCGGGCTGGGACGAAACACCTCCGAACCAAACCGGGCAATGTCGAACCGCGAAGTCGAAGCGGCAATCATCTCAATGGCGCAGCACGCCAAACCAAACGTCATCGGCCAGATCGCCGACTTGCGCGCCCAGTTGAAGACGTAATCGACCGTCGTCACCAGGAAATTTTTCTCAAACCGATTGTTGACCCAACCCATGCAATCCTCTTTCCAGCGAGGCTACTGACCTTTTAATCTTCGCCGAGAGCCGCCCGGCGGTGCTGTGATACCGATCACAAGCGGCCCTAGTCTGTTGCCCCGAGTCTAGGCCCTAGCGCGAGCGCATACAAGCGGACATATCGCAGTCGTCAGACTTTCGCGAATCGCCTGTAGGATACAATTTTCCTTTGCCCGCATGCCCCTGACACCCCAACCGGCGCAGCCATCGCCGACAACTACATCGTCTCAACTGGCGCCCAACTCCCGATGGCAGCACATCCTACGTTCGCCCGGATGGATGGTGCTCGTCGGCTTCCTTGTGCGCGTGCTCTACATCCTGCTGGCGCACTCGTACAAGTTCCGCACCACTGACGCTAACTTCAGCTTCGGATGGGAAATCGGCCGCATCGCTTATTCCCTGGCCAACGGGCATGGCTTCAGTTCGCCCTTTGGCGGCGACACCGGCCCATCCGCATGGACCGCGCCCGTCTATCCGTTCATCGTCTCTATCGCCTTTCGCGTTTTCGGCTCTTATACGCTCGCCGCGTCGTTCGCCCTGTTGACGTTTAACAGCTTTTGCGCCGCCCTGACCTGCTGGCCCGTTAACCGCATCGCTCGTCGTATTTTTGGCGAAACCGTCGCCCTTTGGTCTGGCTGGGTCTGGGCCTTATTGCCCTACATCATTTACTGGTCGGTCCGTCAGGTCTGGGAGACCAGCCTCACCGCACTCCTCTTCAGCCTCGCATTCATGCTCACGATTGAGATGGACGGTGACAGCCGGCTGACTTCATGGATGGGTTTTGGTGCGCTGTGGGGCGTGATCGGCCTCACCAATCCTTCCTGCCTGGCATTTCTACCCTTCGCCGGATGCTGGCTGGCGTACCGGCTCATCCGCCGCGGCAGGCCCTTCCTGTTACCCGCGGTCGTCGGTGCAATCACGTTTTGGATGACCATGCTCCCATGGCTCGTTCGCAACTACGAGGTTTTCCACAAGCCCGTCTTCGTGCGCGACAACGTGGGAGTCGAGCTCCGCTGCGGCAATAACCCTCTGGCCGAAGGTATCTGGGTCGGAATGTACCATCCCAGCCAAAACCCGATTTTGTACGAGCGGTATCTGAAGATGGGTGAAGCTGCCTACTCGGTTGAACAGGCCCAACTCGCCAAGCAATGGATCGCCGCCAACCCACAAAAATACGCCGTAATCACCTTCCGACGAATTGTATTTTTCTGGAACGGTGTGCCACGTTCGTCTAACACCGCGGAGTGGATGCAGCTCCATCCACGCAATTGGGCGGCGCGGGTCTTCTGGCCGCTAATCTTCTACTCGGATGGGTCGCCGCGAAACTCCGTCATTCAGGCGCTGGAGCAGGCCCGGACATCGCTCTTCCTCGCCACTTCGCTGCTGGCGTTTGGTGGCCTTTTCTTCGCCATTCGCAACCGGGTACACGCCGTCTTTCTTTTCGTCTGCGTCATGGTGTTCTATCCTCTGGTTTACTATGTGAGTTTCCCGCTTCCACGCTACCGGCACCCAATTGAGCCGATACTGACGATTCTTGCGGTTTATTTGTTCACCCAGGCCAGCCCGCGCAGCGACTGGCCAAAAGATGCCTGACAGCCTCTCCATGCCGACTAACGAAGCAGGTACACCGCACTTCCACACCCTTTCCATAATTATTCCGGTATTCAACGAGCGGAAGACCGTAATGCAATTGCTTAAGCAGGTGGCGAATCAACCTCTCGCCCTGCGCAAAGAACTAATCCTCGTTGACGACTTCTCCACCGACGGCACCCGCGAGTTCCTGCAGCGGACTGACTTGCAGGCGGAACTGGGTAACAGTGGTGCGAACATCGTCAAGTTGGCGCTGCACGAGAAGAACATGGGCAAGGGAGCGGGCGTCCGCACAGGCCTGGCGCAGGCCACCGGTGAAATCGTGCTCATCCAGGATGCCGACCTCGAATACGATCCTGGCGACTATCCTGAGTTGCTCAAGCCCATCCTTGAAGGCCACGCCGACGCCGTCTTCGGCAACCGCTTTCACAGCGGCTCACACCGCGTGCAGCGCTATTACCGCTTCCTGGTAAATCGGCTCTTCTCCATCATCTGCAACCTGCTTACCGGCCTCGCTATCCACGACGTCACCGCCTGCTACAAGGTCTTTTGCCGCGATGTGATCGAACGCATGCACCTGCACTCGGACCGCTTCAGCGTCGAAACCGAAATGACCGTAAAAGTGGCCAAGCTTGGCGTCCGGATCTACGAAGTGCCCATCGTCTACCACGGCCGCACCTTCGCCGAGGGCAAGAAAATCACCTGGCACGACGGTTACAAGGCGCTCTACGACCTCATTCGTTATCGCTTTAAAGATTAGTTGCTCGCTGGCCTTACGATATTGAACCAACACCCCAAACCCTGCGTACTACCCATCGTCTAAACAACGACAGGAGGACGTATGCATCATTCCCGCAGGCCATCTCTGATTTGGGCCATTTCGCTGGGGGCGCTGATGGCGTTCGCATTGACCCTTTGCGCCAACGCTCAAGTCACCGAGGAGTTCCACCGCACGGTTCCACTTTCTGCCAACGGCCGCGTTTCGCTCGACAACATCAACGGCAACGTCACCATCACCGGATGGGATCGCAACGAGGTCCAGATCGACGCCGTCAAGAAGGCCCGCGATCAGGAGAGGCTCAACGAAGCCCGTATCGAGGTCGAGACCAGCGGCGATTCGGTGCACATCAGGACCAAATATCCAGATCACCACACCAACAACAATCCCGCGACGCGTGACTTACGAGCTGCACGTGCCTCGCGCCGCACGGCTCGACGGCATCAATCTGGTGAATGGCTCGCTCGATGTCTCCGGGGTTTCCGGCGAAGTCGACGCCGAGCCTGGTGAACGGAAGCGCCGAAGATTCACGATCTTGCCGGCAAGCGCAGATCTATCGTCTGTGAACGGCAAGATCAATGCCTATTACAAGTCGCTCCAGAACGTGCAGCTCAATCCATCTGAAGACGGTCAACGGGTCGTTGCGACTCGGACTGCCTTCGTCGCCGAACGCTGACGTGAGCGTCTCCACGATGAATGGCGGCATTACCACCGACTTCCCGCTGCAGGTGCAAGGCAAGTTCATCGGCAAGCACATCGACGGCAAACTCGGCAACGGCGGCACTCACATCGACATCAGCAACGTGAACGGCAGCGTCCACATCGCTCCCGGCGAAGGCAATCTGTAACTCTGGGTGGCCCACAAATCCCTGATTTTGGGATTTGTGGGTTAGTCGTTCATCAGTACACCTGATACGCCGGCGGCGGAACTTCGATGTCGGGCTTGCGCGCGATCAGCAGCAGCGCGCCGATGCGCTTGAAGTCCCGCAGTTCCTCGGCATTGGCGAACCAGCGGCCGCTGTACTCTTCGGGAGTCGGCGTAAGGTCGGGCACTCGACCGCGCGCACATCCTCGTAGGTGTGGCGCTTCAGCATCTCGACGTATTCCTGCTCCGAGCGCACCTGCACCGGAACCTTCAGCTCTTCGACCCAGCGCAGCGAGTAGTGATTGTCGCGGTACAGGTTGATCAGGATGTACAGCTCGCCCTTCGGCGCCAGCACGCGGAACAACTCCGCCAGCGCGCGCTCCTGGTCGGCGTAATAGTAGAAGGACTCGACCGACAGCACCTTGTCGAAGTGGTTCTCTTCCCACGGAATCTGCAGCGCCGAGCCGACGATGAACATCACGTTGTCGTGATCGATCGAAGCGGCGCGCGCGCGGCGAATCATCTCGTCGGCGACGTCGAGCCCGACGACTTGTCCGGGCTTGTCGCCGTTGGCGACGGCCTTCGCCATCATGCGGCTGGTCCAGCCAGTGCCGCAGCCGAGGTCGAGCACGCGCTCGCCGGGCTTCAGGTCCATCATCGCCAGCGTCTGCTCGGTGATGCTGATGTGGTGGGCTTCCATCTCCTCGCCCTTGCCTTCGGACGGCCCACTGGTTGAACTCGTCGCGTACCTGCTCGTTCGGCGTTCAGTTTGCTATCGCTCATCGTTTCCTCGCGGATTTCGTACCTCTATGCTACAGTCTCGGAATCGCATGGCTCAAACCCCGGACGAACCCTCCAACGGCTCCACCAAACTGCCATCGCTGCTCTATTGTCCCAACTGCGCGCGTGAAGTGGACGATCCGCTCACCTGCGGCGACTGTTCTGCCGTCATCTGCCGCGTCTGCGGCACGCCGCTGGAACTGCCGGAAGACCTGGGGATCGGCTGAGCATGGCGCAATCCGTGCAAACTCCTCGCAGCAATCAGCCAACACGGCCCGACGCTCGTTCGCGGCCTCTCGCTGATGGACTCCGTCATGCTGATGGTCGGCGGCATCATCGGCTCGGGCATCTTTCTCACCGCCGGACAAATCGCCACCGCGGTCCACAAGCCGCTCTACTTTCTCGGCGTGTGGCTCGTCGGCGGACTGATCTCGCTGCTGGCCTGCTTCGCCTTCGCCGAGATGGCGGCGATGTATCCCGAAGCCGGAGGACAATACGTCTTCCTGCGCGAAGCCTACGGCGAGTTTCCTGCGTTTCTCTACGGCTGGATGATCTTCACCGTCGGGCAGAGCGGAACCATCGCTGCGCTCGCGGTTGGGTTCGCCGAATACTTCGGCGCGATTCTGCCCTTCGCTTCGGCGCACAAGCCGGTCGCTGACGATTCTCGGCTGGACGCTGACGCGCGGCAATCTCGTGGCGACCGGCGCGATCATCCTGCTGACCATCATCAACGTCCTCGGCCTGAAGCGCGGCTCGGCGCTGATCAACGTCGCGACGTGGGCCAAGTTCGCGGCGATGGGCATCTTCGTTCTGCTCGGACTCGCGATCGGCAAAGGCTCGTGGTCGAACTACGCGGTCAGCTTGCCGCTCGATCAGCCAGCTTCGCTGTCGCACGTCATTTCAGGCTTCGGCGTTGCGCTGATCGCGGTGTTCTGGGCCTTCGACGGATGGGTTTACGTCACTTGGGTTTCGGGCGAGATCAAGAATCCGCAGAAAGTTTTGCCGCGCGCAATGCTGCTGGGAATTCTGCTGGTCGGCGTCATCTACATGAGCGTCAACGTCGTGTACTTGTACGCGCTGCCGATCACGCAGGTCGCGAACGAAACCACCATCGCGCAAGCCGCGGCGGTTGCGCTGTTTTCGTCGAACGCCGCCAAGTGGCTGGGCGCGACGATTGCGCTGTCGTGCTTCGGCGCGGCGTCGAGCGCGATTTTGTGCAGCGCGCGCGTGTCGTATGCCATGGCGCGCGACGGCGCTTTTTTTCACGCCATGGGACGCGTTCATCCCAAGTACCGAACGCCTGCGTTCAGCCTGATCGCGCTCGGCGCCTGGTCGATCGTGCTCGCGCTCAGCGGCAGCTACGACCAGCTCTACACGTACGTCATGTTCATGATGGTGCTGTCGTACGTTGCCGCAGTCGCCGCGCTGTTCGTTTTGCGGCGCAAGCGTCCGGATGTTGCTCGACCGTATCTTTGCACCGGATATCCGTATCTGCCGGCGCTGTACCTGCTGATGGCAGGAGCGTGGGCGCTGAACTCGGTCTATTCCCGTCCGAAAGAGACGCTGGTCGGAATCGGCATCGTCTTCCTGGGCGCGCCGTTCTATGCCTTCTGGCGCTGGCAGTTGAAGCGGCACCCGAAAGAGCTGCGCGAATTTGAGTAGTACCCCCCTCCCCCCATGTCAATTGCAAGTTACTGAAAACATGGGACTTGCCGACACGATTCCCGCTAAAATATTCAATCCAAAGGAGTTGCTGGTTAGTTCCTGATTTCATTGGAGTTAGCTGGCACTCACGAGCTTACGAGTTTGCGTGTGATCGAGCGACGGCGCGTGGCGCGCTGGCGTTCCCGGGCCACCCGGAGGACGCAAAAGGCACGGTCCCAGGCAGCTTTCAAGCGGCGGGCGTCAGGATCGAGGTGGAAATAGCAGAGGCGGTGGCCGCGAAGGGCGGGAGAGTTACAGACGGCCCCGTCTGGCTTGAGATAGGTACAGGTGGGAACGGACATATCACCTCCAAAAACAGTTATCAGTTACCAGTTGTCGGTGGTCAGCCAAAACAACGGGTAATCAAGTCGTACAGCGTCCTAGAGTGGATAGTGACACGGGTGCAGAGGTTGGTCAACTTACGAAAGTACCCAAGGGGCGGAAACTTTGGTAACCACCAAAATTCAAATGAAGGCTCCGACGCTTTTCGATTTTGCGCGCTAGCGAGGTACAAAGGGTTATGGGGCGAAAAGCCCCGTCGAGGGAAGGTGGGATGGGCACTGGCAGTGAGAGATGAACGTCGTTCCGTGCGCTAAGATGTGACGAGAGGAAGGCAGTTCTTCAGATTGGTAACGAAACACAGCAACTCGTGGCAGGAGTTTTTCGATCTGGTGAGAGGATCGCGATCCCGCCGGATTTTCTCGACGAGCGCGACGACACCGTGCCGCAGGGGCGAGAAGGATTGGACTCGGACGCGGACGGGACGGAGCGCTCCGGCACACAAGCCGTCGCGAGAGAGTGCTGTCGCTAAAGGGACTCGCGAGTCATAAAACAGCTTACCCAGGGTTCCGCCTCCCCAATTCGCCCAAAAGAGGGGCGAATCGGGGACCCCGCTGCACCCTAGGCTACGATTGGGGCGCCGTGCGGGCTGGGGATTCTAGTGGTCATGGGAGTTCAGCGGGCCTCGACACGAAAACCCCCACTCAAGGTCGCTACGCGCCCTTGAATGGGGCACCCGATTGAGGGTTTTTCGGATTAGAGACGCTCACCCGGGCCCCCCGGCGCCCGGCCATTAAAGGTATGTAAAAAGGCCCCAAACAGTAATTTTTTCTTGCCAGACCCCGTCTCGGCGGGGTAACTTGCCTTACCTGTAAGTCCACAAAGAAGGTTCAACTTAACCAAACGAAGTTCACTGCGCATCACAGGAGGAAAAAGCATGCACCTGAATTCTCGCCACGTCACGGTAGCCGCTCTGGTCGTGTTGTCGCTAGCGCTGAGCCTGCCAGGATTCGCTTCGACTGCGGTCTCGCACGTCGGAGTCGCGGCAAACCCGCCCGTATGCTTCAACTGCTCGGTCACACCGTTTGCGACCGGCCTGGTTTGAAGTCACCGATCATCTACGCCCAGGACCCCAATTCCTCAACGGGGCCTATTCCTTCCCAGAACGACACCACACGGCTTTGGCAACTTTGCCACCTCGTATGACAACTTCACCCTCGGCGGAACTTACAACATCGACGAATTCCAATGGGTCGGTTGCGTACTTCAACCCGCCTGCTCAGGGAAACATCACGGCGTTCACGCTGACGTTCTACGTCCAATGCCGCCGGCGCGCCAGGAGCAATCTTGTGGCAAGCCTCGGTCCTTTTCAGGGCAATTTCAATGGGACGGTCTCCGTTAGCCTCGACAAGTCGTACCCGGCGTTCCTCGACGTACAGCTACTGCGGATCGTGGGTCGGGGTTCACCGCCCACGCCGGGACTGAGTACTGGGTCTCGATCGTTCCCGACCTGGGCTTCCCGCCGCAGTGGGGCTGGGAGACGGCTACGGGTGGTGATGGTGCAGCCTGACCAGTGCTTCTTTGGCACGTGTAATGCCATCCCGAGTGATCTGGCCTTCGCGCTGAACGGCACGGTCGCCACCACACCGAGCCGGGCAGCGTCGTCGGGCTCGGAGGGATTGCTAGGGTTAGCCGTAGCCGCACGGTGAATAGTAGGTAGTGGCCTAAGACCCGCGCAACTGCTAATGACCCTGTAGTTTGAGCTCGCAGACTATTCGCACAGTCATGAGCCGTCCATCAATCCAACTTATGACACCAAACCAAGGAACGCCGCTGGTCGATGACACAACATC
Organism: uncultured Acidobacteriaceae bacterium; assembly: GCA_963751155.1. Taxonomy (GTDB): domain Bacteria; phylum Acidobacteriota; class Terriglobia; order Terriglobales; family Acidobacteriaceae; genus DASRAA01. The sequence goes on from CAVVTL010000017.1 coordinate 130,095, forward strand.
ATCGCCACGCGGTAGATTTCTGAGCCGCATCGCAACACTCTAGCGTTAACGATTTGTCACCCCCTTTCGGTACAGAGTGTTGCACCACATTACACCCGAACGGAACATGGCGCAAGCCTCATGCAGCTATTTAATCAGCCATTCAAGTGGCGTTAGGAACACGCCCCTCGACGCTGCAAGCGGCCCTCTGGCCCAGATGGAAACGCCAAGACAGCGCATCCCCGCGGAAAAGTCCGCGAGGGATGACAATACGATAAAGAGTACTTTGCGGCGCGGCTGAAGCCCCGCCCTGATGAGGCCGGTCGGACCAAAGTTGTTGCGCAGCTTGTGAGGCCGCGCCCCTTCAAAGCTGAAACTCGCCACCGTTGGGAGCCCTACTTCACGACGATATTGACCAGTCTTCCCTTCACCACCAGCACCTTGACGATCTCTTTGCCGTCGATGGCGGCTTGGACCTTTTCGTCGGCCAGAGCGACGGCTTTGATTTGCTCTTCGTCGGCGTCGGCGGGGACGGTGATGCGGGCGCGGATTTTGCCGTTGACCTGGACGGCCATCTCGACCTCGTCTTCTTTGGCGAGCGCGGGGTCGAACTTGGGCCAGGATTCGCGCAGCAGGTTGGAGGTTTGGCCGAGGGTCTCCCACAACTCGGCGGCGAGGTAGGGCGCGAAGGGGGCGAGCATCAGGACCAGGTCGCGCTGCACGTCGAACATCAGGATGCGGGCGCGGGCGGTTCGGTGCCCTTCTGCACGTTCTCTTCGTGGGCGTAGAGCTCGTTGACCAGCTCCATGATGGCGGCGATGGAGGTGTTGAAGTGCCAGCGTCCGCCGAAGTCTTCGGTGATGCGGCGGATGGTCTGGTGGAGCTTGCGCTGGATTTTTCTTGCTCCTGGAGACAGTGATTCCGCTCCCGAAGAAACAGCAGGTCCTTCGACTCCGCCGCGAAGCGCGGCTCCGCTCAGGATGACACCGTTATTAGAAGCGGTAGTTGCTCCCGATGCGTTGCGCATCACGTAGCGGTAGACGCGGGAGAGGAAGCGGCTGACGCCTTCGACGCCGGCGTCTTGCCAGTCGAGGTCGCGGTCGGGAGGCGCGGCGAAGAGGGTGTACATGCGGGTGGAGTCGGCGCCGTAGCGGGCGACCATGTCGTCGGGCGAGACCACGTTGCCGCGGTTCTTCGACATCTTGAAGCCGCCCTTGATGACCATGCCCTGCGTGAACAGGCGTTCGGCGGGCTCGGAGTTTTTCACCAGGCCAATGTCGCGCATGAACTTGGTCCAGAAGCGCGAGTAGATGAGGTGCAGGATGGCGTGCTCGGCTCCGCCGATGTACTGGTCGATGGGGAACCAGTAGTTCACGGCGTTCACGTCGAACGGGCCGGTCGTGACCGACGGGTCGGTGTAGCGATAGAAGTACCAGGACGAATCGACGAAGGTGTCCATGGTATCGGTGTCGCGGCGGGCGGGGCCTCCGCAGCGGGGGCAGGTGGTGTTGACGAACTCGGGCAGGCCGCCGAGGGGCGAGCCGCCGGCGAGGGTGATCTTGACGTTGTCGGGCAGGACGACGGGCAGGTCTTTTTCGGGCACGGGGACGACGCCGTCTTTTTGGCAATAGACCATGGGGATGGGCGTGCCCCAGTAGCGCTGGCGGCTGATGCCCCAGTCGCGCAGCTTGAAGGTGACGGTGGCTTTGCCGAAGCCGTGGTCTTCGGCGTACTTCGACATTTTGGCGATGGCCTGGGTGCAAGAGAGGCCGCTGAACTCGCCGGAGTTCATCAGCAGGCTGTTGGTTTCGACGAAGGGAATGTTTTCGGGTTGAGAGTCGCCGTTGGCGGAGTCGCCTTCGCGGCGCGGCATGATGACCACGCGGATGTCGAGCCCGTACTTTTTGGCGAACTCGTAGTCGCGCTCGTCGTGCGCGGGGACGGACATGATGGCGCCAGTGCCGTAGTCCATGAGGACGTAGTTGGCGACCCAGATGGGCACACGCTCGTTGTTGAATGGATTGAGGGCGAAACGCTCGGTGTCGATGCCGTGCTTCTCGATGGCGCCGACTTCGCCGGTTTCTTTCGCCTTGACCTGCTCGGCGAGCATTTCGTCCACCTTGGCACGGAGGCCGGGGTTCTGGGCGACGAGATCGGCGACCAGCGGGTGCTCGGGCGCGAGTTGCAGCGAGGTCGCGCCGTAGATGGTGTCCACGCGGGTGGTGAAGACGGTGATTTTTCCGCCCGCAAGGCCGCAGGGGCCGTCGAGCTGGAAGTCAACGAGGGTGCCTTCGCTGCGGCCGATCCAGTGGCGTTGCTGCGAAACGACGCGCTCGGGCCAGCCGGGGAGGGAGTCGAGGTCTGCGAGCAGTTCGTCGGCGTAGTCGGTGATGCGGACGAACCACTGCTCCAGCTCGCGCTGGACGACAGGCGTGGATTCGTGACGCCAGCAGCAGCCGTTGGCGAGGACCTGCTCGTTGGCGAGCACGGTGGCGCACTCGGGACACCAGTTGACCTTGGCGTTCTTGCGATAGGCCAGGCCCTTCTCGTAGAGCTTGAGGAAGAACCACTGGTTCCAGCGGTAGTAGTCGGGCAGGCAGGTGGCGAGCTCCTTCGACCAGTCGTAGGCGAAGCCGAGGCGCTTCATCTGCACCTTCATGGCGCTGATGTTGTGCAGGGTCCACTCGCGGGGCGGCGTCTGGTTCTTGATGGCGGCGTTCTCGGCGGGCAGGCCGAAGGCGTCCCAACCCATGGGATGGAGAACGTTGTAGCCCTGCATCCACATGTAGCGGGCGAGGGCGTCGCCGATGGAGTAGTTGCGCACGTGTCCCATGTGGAGCGCGCCGGAGGGATAGGGCAGCATCTCGAGCACGTAGTACTTCTTGCGCGCGGAGGAGGCGGGCTCGGCGGCGTAGAGCGTGGGGTCGTTGGCCCAGCGGTCGGTCCACTTTTGTTCGATGGATTGGGGGTCGTAGCGCTCGGGACGGGGTTCTACTTGCGACGGATTGGCGTTTTCGGCTTTGGAGTCAGGCATATATGTGCTCGATGAGTGCGTGAGGGTAAACCTTGATTTTACAATGGTAAGCGATACAGAGTGCGCCACGGAGAGACGTGGCTCAATCTTTGCAGTGGGAATGAGCGTCTAATAAGCGCATGGCCGGCAAAAGACAAGGCAAGGCGGACAAGGAGTTGACAGGGCGCGAGTTTCGCGCCATCAGCAAGGCGCTGTCGGATCCGCGCCGCTACGAGATCCTGCGGAAGATTGCCGCCGACCGGGAATGCACGTGCGTGGAACTGCGCGAGGCGTTTCCCATCAGCGCGGCCACGATGTCACACCATCTCAAGGAACTGGAGTCAGCGGGACTGATCTCCATTCCACGCGAGGGCAAGTTCGCTTACCCCACCTTTCGGCGAGAGGTGTGGAAATCTTACCTATCGAAACTCACGGAACTGTGAATTCTCTGAAGGCGTGAATCCTTCCTACCGACACCTCATCAATTAGACAGTTATCGAAGTGTCGAAGTTGACATTCGAAACGTGAGTTTTGAGGAGGAGTACCATGGGAAAACTTTCAGGTAAGACGGCAGTGGTGACCGGAGCGTCGAAGGGCATCGGTGCAGGAATTGCAAAGGCGTTCGCCAACGAAGGCGCCAATGTGGTGGTGAATTACGCCAGCAGCAAAGCAGATGCTGATAAGGTGGCGGCGGAGATCCAGAGCGCCGGCGGTAAGGCGATTACAGTCCAGGCCGACGTATCGAAACAGGCCGACGTAGACCGGCTGTTTGCGGAGACGAAGAAGACGTTCGGCACGGTGGACATCCTGGTGAACAACGCGGGGGTGTACGAATTCGCGCCGATCGAGCAGGTCACGGAGGCCAGCTATCGCAGGATGTTCGACCTGAACGTGCTGGGAACGGTGCTGAGCACGCAGGCGGCGATCAAGACCATGAACGGCAATGGCGGCTCGATCATCAACCTGAGCTCGGTTGCGTCGCTGACGCCGCCGCCGACAGGCTCGTTGTACAGCGCTACCAAAGGCGCGGTGGACGTGATTACGCGGTCGCTGGCGCAGGAACTGGGGCCGCGAAACATTCGCGTGAACTCGCTGGCGCCGGGGCTGGTCGAGACGGAAGGCACACGCACCTCAGGCAATTCCGAAGGCCAATTCAAGGACTATGCAGTTTCGCGTACGCCGCTGGGACGCGTGGGAGTGCCGGACGACATCGCCAAGGTTGCGGTTTTCCTGGCGTCGGACGATTCGGCATGGATGACCGGAGAAGTGCTGCCGGTTGGCGGCGGAGTGAGACTGTAAGTTGAATCGCGGCGGGGTTGCCCCAGCAGCCCCGCTAGTTTCTATCCCACCCGTTTCACCAGCTTCTTGAGCGCGTTGACGTTGGCGAGGTCGTCGAGCGGTTCGTCGATGGGTGTTTCGGCGATGAAGGCCGCGTGGGCGAGGCGCGGGTCGTTGAGCAGACGGCGGAAGGGCGCGAGGCCGATGGTTCCCTTCCCGATGTTCTGATGGCGGTCGAGGTGAGAGCCCCAGGCGGCCTTGGCGTCGTTGCAGTGCCAGACGTGGACGGTCTTGAGACCGACGGTGCGATCGAGTTGGTCGAGGGTGGCGGCGTAGCCGGGGGCGGTGACAATGTCGTATCCGGCGACGTGAGTGTGGCAGGTGTCGATGCAGGCGCCGCACGGGACGTGCTGCCGTAACAGGTGAATCAGTTCGGCGACCTGTTCGAAACTGCCGCCGAGGGAGAACTCCGAGCCGGCGGTGTTTTCGATGAGGATGCGGAGGTTGCCGGCGCGCAGGTCGAGGCCGTGGGCGGCCTGGGCGATGCCCGAGGCGGCGCGCTGTAAGCCTTCTTCTCGAGTGCTACCCCGGAAGGAGCCGGGGTGGAGGACGAGGTATTCGGCTCGCAAGGCCAGCGCGCGCTCGATTTCGCCGCGAAAGGCGGCGACGGATTTAGCGTGGAACTCGGGGTTGCCTCCGGCGAGATTGACCAGATAATTGGCGTGAATCACCAGCGGACGCAGGTCATACTTGGCGCGCAGTGGGAGCATCTCCGTCACGTCTTCGGGTTTGATTTCGTAGGGCTGCCACTGGCGAGGGCTGGAGGAGAAAATTTGCAGCGTGTTGCAGCCGAGGCGGTAAGCGCGCTCGGCGGCGTTGTGGACGCCTCCGGCGGTAGAGGTGTGAATACCGATGCGGCGGGCCGTCAGCTTGGGCGGCTTGGCGGGCGGGGCCAGCAGCTTGAGGATGTCTTTCTCTTTTTCTTTGGGAACAGGCTTATGAGGCATTGATTCGATTGTAGGGCGAGGAACTTAGGACTTGCGAGAACTAGGAGCTGGTTTGCGCCATGAGCAATCGAATCAGCGCCCAGAGAAAAACGATGATTGCCGCAAGCAGCGCGATCACGCCAATCATGGCAGGCCAGCCGTGCACGGAACCGTTAAAGGTCACCGCCCACGCACTAACGGTATCTCCGGCGCTGATCCCGGCCGAGCCATCCCACTTGGACCAGAGTGAGACCAGCCCGATAACCAGAAAAAGCACCGACGTGAGGAATAGTTTGCTTGCGCGCATAGCCCGTCATTGTGCCTCAAAAGGCACCAGCCTGCCAATCGAATTGATTGCTACGGCACACTGCTGAACTGTAAACTGTCTAGTCACAAGGGGTTGGTCATGCTTGTTGTCTTAAAAGCCAACGCATCGGAAAACGATGTAAAGGCAGTTTGCCAGAAAATTGAGAGCCTGGGGCTGCGCGCACACGCCATCCCCGGAGCACAGCGCACCGCCATCGGGATCACGGGAAACCGCGGCGAAGTAGAGCCCGCGGCGATCGAAGCCTTCGAGTGCGTGCAGGAAGTCATTCGGGTCAGCAAGCCCTACAAGCTGGTGAGCCGTGAACTCAAGGAAGAGAACACGGTGGTGCGTTTTCCCGATTCCGAAGCCACGATTGGCGGCAAGGAACTTGCTGTCGTTGCGGGGCCGTGCGGCATTGAGTCGCGCGAGCAGGCGTTTGCCGCGGCTGAGCGTGTGGCGAAGGCAGGCGCGAGGTTCTTCCGCGGAGGCGCCTACAAGCCGCGCACTTCGCCTTACGCCTTCCAGGGCCTGGGCGAGCTGGGCTTGCAGATCATGGCCGAGGTGCGCGAGCGCTTTGGGCTGCTTATCGTCACTGAAGCCGTGGACCACGAGTCGCTGGCGCTGGTGGACCAGTACGCCGACGTCATCCAGATTGGCGCACGCAACATGCAGAACTTTTCGCTGCTGAAGCGCGCCGGGCGCGCCCGCAAGCCGGTGCTGCTGAAACGCGGCATGTCGGCCACGCTAGAAGAGTTCCTGATGGCAGCTGAGTACATCATGAGCGAAGGCAATTACAACGTCATCCTGTGCGAGCGCGGGGTTCGGACATTTGCCGACCACACGCGCAACACCCTCGACCTGAGCGTAGTGCCGGCGGTGCAGCGACTGAGCCATCTGCCGATCCTTGTCGATCCCAGCCACGGCACGGGCAAGCGCAACAAGGTAACGCCGCTTTCGCGCGCGGCGGTGGCAGTGGGCGCTGACGGATTGATCATTGAAGTACACCCTGACCCTGACAAGGCGCTTAGCGATGGAGCACAGTCGCTCTATCCCGACCAGTTCGACGCATTGATGGATCAAGTACGCCAGATTGCAGTAGTTCTCGGGCGCTCGGTTGCGGAAACGGTCGCCGAACCCACGGTGCGGCGTCACGCGGACGTGGCCGCCGACTGATGAGGCTGCAGGGGAGTTAGCTGATAAAGTACCGATGCGGGCTAAAGCCGGCTCGGAAAATAGAAATAGAAACGCCGTAGCGGCACGGCTAAAGCCGTGCCCCTTCAAAGCCGCGTTACTCATGAACAATTCGATTCACCGCCTGCGCATTGGACGTTGGGCACTCATCGCGTGGATCACGGCGCTCGGGCTTGCGGTATTGCTAACTGGGCTGGCGGGCTGCCACTCGCGCGCGGACGTTGACCCCGCGTATCACGAGTTCGCATACGTCAGTAATGGCGGAAGCGATTCGGTCAGCGTGATCGATACGCTGGCGCTGCGCAACGTGAAGACCATCGCGGTTGGCAAGGACCCCACCGGAGTGGCCGCCAATCCGGCGCGCAACGAAATCTACGTCGCCAATACCGAGTCAAACAACATCAGCATCATCGACGCCGAGAGCAACCAGGTGGTGGCGACCATTGGAGTGCATCGCGCGCCCTACTTCGTTTCGGTTTCCAAAGACGGCAAGCGGGCATACGTCGCCAATTCCGGCTCGTGGAATGTCTCGGTCATCGATCTGGAAAAGCGTTCGGTGATTGCAACGATTCCCGTGGGCAATGCACCGGGACTGGCGCGAGTGTCGCCTGACGGAAGTGTGGTTGCAGTGAGCAATCGCGGGGCGAATACGGTCTCGCTGATTGACACGCAGAAGCTGGCCGTCCGCAATACGTTGCCGGTGTGCCAGCAGCCGCAGGACATGGTCATCCTGCCCGACAGCAGCAAGCTGTACGTGGCTTGCCCTGGGTCGAACCAGTTGGCGTCGATTGACCTCAAGACGGACCAGCGTGCTGGCGCTGCTCGATGCCGGCAAGCTGCCGATCCATCTGGCGCTCAAGCCTGACGGCGGCGAAATCTTCGTGAGCAACTTCGACGCCAATAGCTTTTCCATCGTCGAGGCCTACAGCAACGAGATCAGCGGCAGCTACTTGATTGGGAACAATCCGGTGCGGGGACTGGTGTCGTCGGACAACTCGCTGCTGTACGTCAGCAACTTCGGGTCAGACAACGTCAGTGTGTATGCCATCGACGAAGGCCGCGTGATTGGCTCGGTTCCGGTGGGCAGTCATCCTGATGGGCTGGCGCTGACACCCAACGAAGAGCACCTGTTGGTGGTGGACACCAAGTCGGGCGACGTGGCGGTGGTGCGCACGGTAAAGACGAGCGATAACTCGAAGATCAGCGCCGCTCGGGCGCTGGTCACCGTCATTCCTGTCGGCAACCAGCCGAATGACATTGTCATCAAGGCATTCAAGAGCGGCGGGAAGTAATCGCCGTCACGAGCTTTCGGGAAGTGAGTACTCGAAGTCGTAGGAATGCTTGCCGTCAGCGATGATGATCGTAAGCGTGCCCGACAATCCTTCCAGTTCGCCAGTACCTGAATCCGGAACAACTGTGACTGTGAGGGTCGGAGTTCCGCGGTTCATGGTTCCGTTGTGCTGCAGAACAAACGAACCTTTACGGCCCGCCAGAGTTCCCGTCACCCGCTCCATCGCGACATAGCCGGCCGATCCCTTGACGCTGCTCATGGCAGACGTCATCTGTCCCTGACTCGAAGCTTCGAGATCACCGTGGAACTGCTTGTCAATCGACATGCGGCCCAGACCAGCAGCCTCCGCATGGGCATCGGCGAGGGGGAGCAGCTTAACCTCAAATGTGCCTTCGGCATGCATCGTCACTGCACATTCCTTTCTTGCGGCCGGCGCGATTGGCGTTTAGTCGTTGGCCGCAACCGGCTTGGCGCAGAACTGCTCGAATGCAGCGGACAGCCGCTGCGCGATGTCGTCGGCGGTGCGGCTCTCAATTTCGCTGCGCGGCACGAAGTGTACCAGTTCGCCGTTGCGGTACAGCGCCAGGCTGGGCGACGACGGCGGAACTGCCCCAAAATGCTGACGGGCCCGCTCGGTGGCTTCCTTGTCCTGTCCGGCAAAAACGGCGTACACGCGGTCGGGACGCGAGGCGCTCTGCAGGGCGCGGCGGACTCCAGGACGCATCTTGCCGGCAGCGCATCCGCACACGGAGTTCACCACAATCAACGCGGTTCCGTTCTTGTCAGCGAGCGCGGCGTCCACGTCGGCGGCAGTGCGAAGTTCCTGGGCGCCGGCCTTGGTGAGCTCTTCGCGCATGGGAATAATGAGAATTTCTGGGTACATCGGCTCTCCTGAAATAGCGGGTGTGTTCAATGGATGCGCGAAGAGCGACGAAGGACGCAGTAACTGACCATTTATAGTGACTATTCCGCATGAAATTGCAGGAGAACATTCCGCTGGCACCGTTGACAACGCTAGGAGTTGGAGGCCTGGCGCGATATTTTGTCGAGGCGACCAGCGAGGCTGAGGTACGCGAGGCACTGGGGTTTGCGCTGGACCGCGAGTTGCCGCTTTTTGTTCTGGGCGCAGGCAGCAACGTCGTGGTGGCGGACGCGGGCTATCCTGGCTTGACGCTTAAGATCTCCCTGCACGGCATCGAGAGTCACAATCACGGCAAGTTTCGCTTGTACCGGGTGGCGGCGGGCGAGGACTGGGACGGATTCGTCGCGCGCGCGGTCGAGGAAGGCTGTGCAGGCATCGAGTGCTTGAGCGGGATTCCTGGCACCGTGGGCGCAACGCCGGTGCAAAACGTCGGGGCGTACGGGCAGGAAGTGGCCGAGACGATTGTCGAGGTCAAAACGATTGACCGGTATTCGCTCCAGTTGAGGCCATTCAATCGGGTGGAGTGCGCCTTTGGTTACCGCACGAGCTGGTTCAATTCTTCGGAAACGCGGCGTCATGTGATTCTCTGGGTCGAGTTCCTTCTCAGGCGGGATGGCGAACCAATACTTCGTTATACGGATTTGCACAGGACGTTTACTAGTGAAGCAAAGCCTTCTTTGCGACAGGTGCGCGAGGCGGTGCTGGCGATTCGACGAAGCAAGTCGATGGTGCTGGACACTGGCGATGAGAATTCGCGGAGTGCGGGATCGTTCTTCAGGAATCCGGTGGTACTACAAGACATGTTCGAGGCGCTTGATAGAAGGCTGTGTACACGTGGTTGGGTGATACCGAGTTATCCAGCGGGTGACGGATGGCGCAAGCTTTCGGCCGCATGGCTGGTGGACCAGGCCGGATTTCATAAGGGCTATGGGCGCGGCGCGGTGGGGATTTCGAGCAAACATGCACTCGCCATCGTGAATCGCGGCGGTGCGACGGCGGCGGAGATTGTCGCGTTGAAGGACGAGATACAGTCGCGGGTGCTGGCCGAGTTTGGAATTCACCTTCAACCAGAGCCGGTGTTTCTGGGCTTTTAAACTGCAATCGGCGGCAGGCGCTTGTGCCACGCGGTTGCCTGCTCGTAGGCTTGCGGCCACTTGCAACGCGAGGTCGTCGCGGCCGGGAGCGGCGGAAATCTGCAGTCCGACGGGCAAGCCCTGCGATGTGAATCCGCACGGAACTGACACCGACGGCCAGAACAGCAGGCTGAACGGGGCGGTGTTGCGAAGCAGGTAGTTCACCTCATAAGCGCGCAGGTCCGCCGCGCGATAAGTTCTGCAGCTCGGCAATGCTGGGCGCCGCGCACGACGCAGGTCGGCGTCACCACGACATCCACTTCGTTGAAGATGCGTTCGCACTCCCGGCGGGCTGCGTCCAAACCGGCCTTCGCCGCTTCGTAAGCAGTCTTAGAGAGTGTGGCGCATGTCCGCAATCGCGCGAGCGTTCCCGGCTGGTACAGTTCGGGCGAGGCTTCGAGCATTCTCTGGTGATAGTCCAGAATTTCGACGTCGAAGCTGGTCCATCGCGTATCGATTTTCACCACCGCGTCGCTCACGCGGCCGAACAACGATGCGAGCACGTCCAAAGCGTGGTTCATGCTGGCGGCAACGTCAGCGTCGAGATTGTCGAAGAACCCTTCGCGGGCGACGCCAACCCGCACGCTGCCGGGTGAAGCCGAATCGGCTAGGGAATTTTGTGGCCAGCGCGTGGAGCAGCAGACGAACGTCTTCAACCGTTCGCGTCATCGGCCCTGCGGTGTCAAAGGATGGGCGCAATGGAATGATGCCCTTGAGACTTAAGACGCCTGCGCTGGGGCGATGGCCGACGATGCCGCACAACGCGGCGGGCGTCCGCACCGAGCCCGCGGTATCGGTGCCGATGGCGGCAACGCACATTCCGGCCGCAACCGCTGCTGCCGAGCCCGACGACGAGCCGCCGGTGATGCGCGTGACGTCCCACGGATTGCGAGCCGGCCCATAGGCGCTCACCATGCCGCTGCCGCCGAAAGCGAATTCGTGGAGGTTGGTCTTGCCGAGAAGCACGGCACCGGCGTGGTTGAGTTGAATCACGATTTCGGCGTCTTCGGTTGGGACGTGATCGCGAAACTGGTTACTGGCGGCTGTCGTACGAGTAGCAGCAACATCGATCAGGTCTTTGAGCGCGATGGGAATTCCGTGCAGCGGTCCCCGGTCATTCCCTGCCGCAAGCTCCGCGTCTGCTCGCTTCGCCTGCTCCAGCGCCGAATCGGCCGTTACCGTGATGTAGGCGTTGAGCGCGGGATTCAGCCGCTCGATGTTTTCAAGGCAGTGTTGGGTTAGCTCGACCGACGACAGTCGGCGTGCGTGCAGCAGGATCGAGGCCTCGGCCAGGGTGTACATCTACCCAACCGGCCGCTTGCGTTTCTTCTGGCAGTTGTCGCAAACACCATAAATCTGGAAGCTATGGCGGGTGGTGAGGTATTTGTGTTTGCGGCCGATCTCGTGCTCGATGCGCTCAATCTCCGGGGAAAAAAACTCAACCGAGCCGTCGCACTCGGTACATACCATGTGATGGTGGTCGCGGCGATTGTACTGGTGTTCATAGCGGGCGATGCCGTCGTTGAATGCCACCTCGCTAGCCAGGCCGCATTCCACCAGGAGTTTCAGGGTGCGATATACGGTGGTGAATCCGATGCGCTCGTCCTTCTTGCGGACCAAGCGATAAAGCTCATCGGTGGAAAGGTGGTCGCGGGTGTCGAGGAACGCACCCAAGATGGTATCGCGCTGGCCGGTGTGTTTGAGTCCCACGCGGCGCAAATGATCGTGAAAGATAGCCTCGGCCTCGCGCACCATCTGAGGGGAGATCGAAGGCTGATCATCCACCCGTTTCTGGCTGCTCTCCCGCTTGGATCCCTTAGTTGGCACGCCGGTCCGTCCTGTGCATCAGCATAACATCGCGGAGATTGGGATTTGAGCGCCACTACTTCGCCCGATCACGGCCCGTATTCAATCGCGCGAGTCTCATATAATCAAGGTTTCTTATGCCTACATCGACCGTCTCCTCTACTGGCCGTACTTCGAATGCGCGTGTGGCAATCCGGGTTGTTATCGGGCTGCTGGTTCTGGCCCTGGTTGTTTTCCTTGGTTTTGACGTGTGGTTCTATCGCGCGGTACAAGCCTCGCTGCCGCAGTACGAGGGATCGCTGGCGTTGCGTGGCCTGTCGCAACCGGTCACGGTGGCCTTTGACGTCCACGGCGTGCCGACCATCAACGCGTCCACGCTGCACGACTTGTTTTTCGCCCAGGGATACCTCACCGCCCAGGAGCGGCTGTGGCAAATGGACATGACGCGGCGCTTCGCGTCCGGCGACCTGGCCGTGATCCTCGGCCCTGATTTCGTGGCAGTCGACCGCGAGCAGCGCATCCTCGGGCTGCGCCAGGTGGCCGAGCGGGCGGCGGCGGCCATGGACCCGGCGCAGCGGGAGCAATTCCAGGCTTATGCCGACGGCGTGAACATCTACATCGCGGAGCACACCAAGACCCTCCCGCTGGAGTTTCGGTTCCTGACATACGCCCCGCATGTGTGGACGGTGGAAGATTCGCTGCTGGTCGGGCTGTCGATGACTGAGTTCCTCAATCACGGCTATTATCGCGAGGAGTTAAACAAGGAGAAGGCCCTCGCCAAACTTGGGCCGGAGTTGACTGCCGAGCTGTTCGTCAATTCGTCGTGGCGCGATCATCCCCCGGGTGCGGAGAGCCAGTCGCTGGCTAATGAGCCCCCGAAGGACCTGACGCCCGATGAAGAAGCGACACCTCCGCCGGCGAAGAAGCCGGTGCATCACTCGTGGTTGCTGCCATTTGGTAATCCGTCGAGCAACATGTCTCCCGAAGCTCGCTTCCCTGTCGGATCGAATGACTGGGTGGTCTCCGGCGCACACACGGCGACGGGCAAGCCGCTGCTGTCGAATGACATGCACCTGGAGTTGCGCCTGCCCAACAACTGGTACGAGGCGCACCTGATTTGCGGCGACTACGACGTTGTGGGAGTGACGCTGCCCGGCCTGCCGTACGTTATCGTTGGGCACAACCGTTACGTGGCTTGGGGCTTCACCAATGTCGGGCCGGCGGTAGAAGACGTCTTCATCGAGAAGTTCAACGAAAAGGGCGAATACCTGACGCCGCAGGGCTGGGTGCAGCCCGAGCACCGCCAGGAAATAATCCGGGTCAAGGGCAAGCCCGAAGTGAGCCTCGATGTGATGATCACGCGCCACGGGCCGATCATTACGTCGCTGGTTCCGGGCGAAACCCGCCAGCTTGCGTTGCAGTGGATCATCTACAAGCCGGGCAGCACACGCATTCCCTTCTTCGACGTGAACTCGGCGAAGAACTGGGACGAGTTTCGCGCTGCGTTCTCCCAGTTCGGGGGACCCGGACAAAACGTGGTCTATGCCGACGTAGACGGTCATATCGGTTACCAGGCCACGGGCTTGGTGCCGATCCGCGCGGCTGGCGACGGCTCGCTGCCAGTGCCGGGAGAAACCGACACCTACGAGTGGAAAGGCTTCATTCCGTTCGACGAAATGCCGCGGTCATTTGATCCGCCGTCGGGCATTCTCGCCACGGCCAACGGGCGCATCACCCCTGACGGCTATCCATATCCGATTAGTTTTGAATGGGACTCGCCCTACCGCACCGAGCGCATTTACAAGCTGCTGAGCAAACCGAAGAAATACACGGCGGCTGACATGTTGGACATCGAGATGGACACGGTCTCGGAACTGGACCGTTTTTGCGCCGAGCGCTTCGTGTACGCCATCGACCACACACCCAAAGCCTCTGAGCGCGCGAAGGCTGCCGCCGAACTGATGCGTGGCTGGGACGGCAACATGGCGGTAGACTCAGTGGCCCCGTCGATTGCGTTCTACGCGCGCGGCAAGCTCGACGAACTGCTGCTGCGGCCCAAGTTCGGCGATCAATGGAAGGAATACACCCGTTGGTTCATGGCTCCGGTGTGGCTGGAAAACACCGTTTCACATCAGTCGCCGGAGTGGCTGCCCGCCGGTTATGCCAACTACGACGAGCTGCTGACGGCGGCGGTGGAAGCCGCGGTCACCGACTCCAAGACGCCGCGCACGCTCAGCATGTGGACCTGGGGCCGGGTGCACCAGATCGACCTCAAGCATCCGTTCTGGAGCAACTTCCCCGTGCTCAAGCGGGGCGCTGGAACGGGGCCGCATCCGCTCTCGGGCGACTCGCTGACCATCAAGGCTGCCGGGCAAAGGTTTGGCCCGTCGGAACGGTACACCGCCGACCTTGCCAACCTCGACAACTCGACGTTGAACATCGTCAACGGCGAATCCGGCAACCTGTTTGACGAACACTATAACGACCAGTGGGATGCGTACTATCACGGCCGCACATTCCCGCTGCCCTTCTCGCGCGAGGCAGTCGAACAGGCGACGCAGCATCGCCTGCAGCTGGTGCCGCAGTAATCCGATCGGACTGATTAACGGGCAAAACAACGGGCGGCCATGAGGCCGCCCTGTCATTTAATTTGCGAGAACCCTGCTCTACGGATCGACTTGTACCACGTCATACAGCGCGCCCAGGAAGGCGATTTGAGTCGCCTGAAGCTGGCCAGTCGTGGTGTCGTAGATATACAGGACGCCGCCTTCGACCGCATACATCGTGTTGCGGTTGGGGATGGACTGCAAACCGGTCACTCCGCCCAGCGGCTGGCTGACGCCATCCAGGGAAACCTTCCCCAAGTCCACGATCGAAAGACAGCCAACAGACTGGTTCACGCAACCGACCGCGCCAATGTACAGCTTGCTGTTGTTGCTCATGGCCATGAGGGTATGGTGGCCATCGCCGATCGCCACCGGATTCGCAGTGGTACGCGTCATGGCGCCGACGTCCACGACGTCAAAAGTTCCCGTTGAGCCGCCGGGATAGCCGGCAACGTACAACGTCGAACCCTTAAGCAGTCCCACGCTGGCGCCACCCACGGGAACGGTTGCGGTGACAGTTTGCGAAGCCAGATTGAATCTCATCACAGAGGGCGGGCCTGCGGTCGAGCCGCATTCCGGCCCGCAATTGATCACATACGCCGTCGAACTGTCGCTGCTGAAAAACGCGTTGACCGGGCCCGCGAAGCCCGGAATCGCCACCACAGTGGGCGGAGTTGCCTTGGGAGTAACGAGGTACATGGTATCGCTGTTGTTGGCGAAAACCAGCAGCGTATTCCCGTCGGGACTAATTGCGGCGTAACGGGCTCCCGGGACGGGAATGCTGGCGGCAATCCTGGCAGTGTAGCCGCCGGAGGAATTAGAGGAACCGTAGGTGGTATTGGAACTGGTGGCAACGACCTGCACTGCCCCCGGCCTCGAATTTGTAACGGCGGCGGTAGGTACCGGCAGGTAGACGTAATTCGAGTCTGCCGAGTACACCCCCATCACGGCATAACTGGCCAGATTCGCACTGCCACTCGAGACCTCCGTCGAATTCGTGATAAAGGTCAGCGTATTGGTGCTCGAGCTATAAACCATCGTCTCCAGGTCGTTAGGTGCGAGCAGCGACCAGGTAAGGGACCCGCCCACGGAGATGGACACGGCCGAGGAGGGTGCGCCGCCCGTTGTGGTGATTCCCGTATTGTTATTAAAATCCACGGTGTAATAGGCCGTAGTGTCGTTCTGGCTGTCGACCACCTGGATGTTGCCAGAATACGCATTCGTGATGAACGCCCGGTTGGTGAGCTTGCTGGGCGCGTTCACGGTGACGTTACCGTTAGGACCTGTGGTGCTGGTGCCGCTGCCGCCACACGAAGCCACCAATAGGAGTGCTGCGGAAGAAACCAGAAGGAGTGCAACCCGCTTCAAACGCGTACCTCGTTCATGCTGTTGATAAGACGTAAGTTGGCTTGTTTCCAACCGATTATACCAAACCCGTCCGAGGGTGCCGAAACTGCTGTGTCGGTGGTCATACGGTACGGTTTACGGTAGAGTTCAAATTACATTCACGCTGCACTGAGTTCATATAGCAAAAATGCCGACTGACCTGAAAACTCGACTGCAAAAAGGGGCTCTGCTTTGTGACGGCGCCATGGGCACGCTACTGCTGTCCAAAGGTATCTTCATTGACCGCTGCTACGACGAGCTGAATCTGTCAAACCCCGACCTGATTCGCGGCATCCACCAGGAGTATCTGCAGGCGGGCGCCGACGTCATTGAAACAAACACCTTTGGCGCCAATTCGTTTCGCCTGTCGAAGCACGGATGTGTGGATAAGTTGGCGGAGATCAACCGCCGCGGCGTCCGCCTGGCAAGAGAGGCCGCCAAGAGCTTTGGAGCCCTGGTAGCCGGTGCCGTTGGCCCGCTTGGGGTCCGCATTGAACCGCTCGGCAAGATATCGCTGGCCGAAGCCCGCGAAGCCTTCCGCGAGCAAATCGCTGCCCTGAACGAGGAGGGCGTGGACCTGATCGTCCTTGAGACGTTTGGCTATCTGGAGGAGCTGCACCAAGCGATTCTGGCCGTGCGCGAGGTCAACCCCGAACTGCCGGTGGTGGCGCAGGTCACCATTGACGAAGACGGCAACTGCCTCGACGGCTCCAGCCCGGAGAATTACGGGCCACAACTGGAGTCCTGGGGGGCCGACGTTGTCGGCATCAATTGCAGCGTGGGCCCAGTGCCGGTCCTCGACGCCTTGGAACGGGTGCGCGCCGTCACGTCGGTTCCACTTTCTGCGCAGCCCAACGCCGGCATGCCGCGGTCGGTAGATGGCCGGACCATCTTCCTGTCCTCTCCCGAATACATGGCGAATTTCGTCCCGCAATTTGTGGACGTCGGCGTTCGCCTGGTGGGTGGTTGCTGCGGCACCACGCCCCGTCACATTCATGAAATGAAGGGCCGCCTGAAAATGAGGCCGGGGCCCGCGCCCGTTGTGATTCCCAAAGCGACACCCACCGTGCGCGCGATTGAGCCGCCTCCGATGGCCGAGCGCTCGCAACTTGGCCGCAAGATTGCCACCGGCGAATTCGTCGTAATGGTTGAGGTCGTCCCGCCGAAAGGCACCGACGGCACGCGCGAGATTGAAGGCTCGCGCTACCTGAAATCCGTGGGCGTAGATGCGGTGAACATTCCCGACAGTCCGCGGGCCTCGGCGCGCCTCAGCAACCAGGCGCTATGCCTGCTGGTGGCGCAGCAGGTTGGAATCGAGCCCATCCTGCACTACACCTGCCGCGACCGCAATGTGCTGGGCATTCAATCGGACCTGTTGGGCGCCAGCGCACTGGGCATCCGCAACCTGATTTGCATCACCGGCGACCCGCCCAAGATGGGAGACTATCCCGATGCCACGGCGGTGTTCGACGTGGACTCGATCGGGCTGGTCAACATCGTGCACAATCTGAACCACGGGCTCGACATCGGCAGCAACCCGATGGGATCGGGCACCAAGTTCGTCATCGGCGTGGGCGCCAATCCGGGCGTACCCAACATCGACGAGGAAATCCGCCGTTTTGAGTACAAGGTACAAGCTGGCGCCGAGTATGTCGTCACCCAGCCAGTGTTCGATCTGAAATTGCTGGAGGAATTTCTCAAGCGCATTGAGCACTGCCGCATCCCTCTCATTGCCGGCATCTGGCCGCTGGTGAGCGCGCGCAACGCGGAATTCATGAAGAACGAGCTGCGGGTGTCAGTGCCGGACGAGATCATTGAGCGCATGGCGCGCGCCGCAACCGCTGAAGCAGCGCGCGCGGAAGGTGTTGCCATCGCCCGCGAGATGCTCTCGGCCGTGCGGAACGTCGTGCAAGGCGCGCAGATCAGCGCTCCCATGGGACGCTACTCGACGGCCATGGACGTACTGGAAGTGTTAGGCAGCTCGCGCCCGCCGGTCGAAGACAAATAACCGGCCTTCTCTCGCTACCTCATAAGGAGCTTCCGATGAAGCGATTCGTCGTGCTGTTGCCCTTCCTCGCCAGCCTCGCGTTCGCGCAGGACATACCCTCGCTGGTGACCACCGAGTTACCGCAACTGGTCTCGACCTACAAGCAGCTTCATCAGAACCCGGAGCTCTCGCATCAGGAGAAGCAAAGTTCGGCCATCGTTGCCGAAGCGCTGCGCAAGGCTGGCTACACCGTCACCGAGCACGTGGGCAAGTACGACGACGGCACGTCCGCCTACGGCATGGTGGCGCTAATGAAGAACGGAGCAGGTCCGACCGTCCTCATCCGCAGCGACATGGACGCCCTTCCGGTCGAGGAAAAAACCGGGCTTCCCTACGCCAGCCATGTGCGCGCCAAGAACCCGGCCGGTGAAGAGGTTGGCGTGATGCATGCCTGTGGACACGACATCCACATGAGCACGCTCATCGGCGTGGGCGAGACCCTGGCGCAACTCAAAGACAAATGGCGCGGCACCGTGATGCTTGTCGGCCAGCCGTCGGAAGAGTCGGTGGACGGCGCGCGCGCCATGCTCAACGACAACCTCTATGCGCGTTTCGGGCGCCCTGACTACGTCGTAGCGTGGCACGATGACGGCAGCCTGGAGGCAGGCAAGGTCGGTGTGGTCTCGGGCCCAACACTGGCCGCGGTCAATTCGGTGGACGTGACCATACGCGGCGTCGGCTCGCACGGTGCGAAGCCCGAGCTCAGCAAAGACCCGGTGGTGATGGCAGCCGAGTATGTCATGGCCATACAGACCATCGTCAGCCGCCAGATTCCGCCGGTTGATCCGGCGGTAGTGACGGTGGGTGTCATTCGCGGAGGTACCCGGCGCAACATCATTCCCGACGAAGTGAACATGAGCCTAACGGTCCGGTCGTTCAGCGACGAAGTACAGAAGCAGATCCTCGCCGACCTGAAGCGCACAGCCGATGGCATCGCGCTGGCTGGAGGCGTGCCATCTGACCGCAGCCCGGTGGTCACCATTCTTCCCGAGAGCTCGCCCGTAACTTACAACAATCCGGAACTCGCAGACCGATTACGCGCTGTGTGCGTCAAGACCGTTGGAGCGGCAAATGTCGTAACAATGCATCCCGAAATGGTAAGCGAGGATTTCGGCCTGTTCGGTCTCGAAGGCCACCAGATACCAACGGTCATGATGCGGCTGGGCGCCGTCTCAGCGGAGAGGTACGCCGAGAGCCAGGCCAGCGGGAAGCCCCTCCCCTCGTTGCATTCGGCCCTGTTTGTCCCGGCCCCAGAGCCTACCATTCGCACCGGAGTGCTAGTCATGACCGCCGCCGTACTCGACCTTTTGGCCAAATAATTTTATGGATTCTTGACGCTCAAGTGACATGGACGGTACTACAATTGCCCGAGGAGTTACGCTTTGGCTAAGTTCGAAGAGTCATTACAGCGGCTGGAAACGATCGTGACCGAGCTGGAGAAGGGCGACGTGGCGCTGGACCGCGCACTGGAGCTGTTCGATGAGGGCATGAAGCTCTCCGGCTCCTGCCGCAAGGAACTCGAGGAAGCCGAAGGCAAAGTGGAGATTCTGCTCAAGCGCAACGGCAAGCTCCAGCCTGAGGCCTTTGAAGCGGAAGCCCACGCCGGCAGCCCGGGCAAGTCCTAGGCCACCCTTCGTCTCCCCATCGCAAACCTGCACGCACCGTAGTGTGGCCCGTCCTTGACGTGCGCTGTACGTGCGTTTAGCGTGGAAGGTTGTCTTCAGGTTTGCCTTCTTTGATGCGTATCGGGCTATTCTTCGAAACTCTCTTGCACTCACGCTTTGCCAGTCTTGTCGCCACGCTTTGCGTCCTGATTGCTGCCACCCCAGCAGCCGTCGCGCAGGCGCCATCCGGGCAGGCCGCCCCCAGTAAGCTCACCGCCTCAGCCATGGAGGAGTTGCCCGCCCGCATGCAGGCCGCCGCCACGGCGCAGCAAACCGGAGATGTCGCCAAGATCGCCGCTGCCAACCGCGCCCTGATTGCCGTCGGGCTGCGCGCGATGGCCGAACTGAAACTAGCGCAGGGCGACACCAAGCAGGCAATCGATTTGTATCAGCGCTCGCTGGCCTTCGAAGACACCCCACAGACCCACATTTCCTTGGCGCTGACCTATATGCGCGCCCACCGCATCGACGAAGCTCTGGCCCAGATCGAACCCGTCACCAAGTCCGATCCGAAGGACGCCGATGCCTGGAACGTGCAGGGCAAGCTGCTGATGGACAAGAAAAGCTATGCCGACGCGGCCGAGGCCCTGGCCCGCTCGCTGGAGTTGCAGGGTAACCCGCTGGTGGCCTACGCACTTGCCACGGCGTTTCTCAATCTGAACGATACGGCCAAGGCGGAAGCCATCTTCAAGCAGATCGCCGATGCCGCCGGCGACAGCGCCAGCGCCCACATCATGATCGGCCGCGCCTATCAGAATGCCGGCAAAGTGGACGAATCCGCGCGCGAGTTCAATCGCGCCGCGGCGCTCGACGCCAAAGGCTCACGCGCCCATTATTTCCTCGGCCTGCTCTATCTGTCGCAAAACGAGTGGGTGGCGACACCCGCGGCGCGCGAGCAGTTCGCCGAAGAGGTGAAACTCAATCCCCAGGATTTCTTCGGCAACTTCTTTCTCGGCTACATTGACAATGCGGACAAGCTCTACGACGACTCGGATCGTTACCTCAAGACCGCCGCACTGGCTCAGCCGGACTGGCCCGAGCCCTACCTCTACATGGGCCTGAATGCCTTTGCGAAGCACGACAACCCGAAGGCGGAGGAACTGCTGCGCAAGGCCGTTCAGTTTACCGGCGACGACAACGCGCGCAACAACTACCAGATTCGCCGCGCCTACTACGTGCTGGGGCGCATCTGTTACCAGACTGACCGCAAAGACGAGGCTGCGAAGTACACAAAGATCTTCTCCGAAATGCAGCAGAAGACCGAAGACGAGAGCCGCGCCGCCAGCCCCGCATCAAAGACTCAGGGGACCATGGGCTCCGGGATGGCGGCCATGCCTTCCGTCCCAACCTCGGCCATGCTCGACCCAACTGCACAGATGGGCGAATCGACGCCCCAACTGACGACGCAGCAAAAAAAGGAAGTTGCCGCGGCCGAACAGCGACTGAGCGCCGTCCTCGGTGACGCCTACAACGATCTGGGTACGTCCGAAGCTCGCCATAAGGAATATTCCGAAGCCCTGGCCAATTTCCAGCAGGCCGAACGCTGGAATCCGGCCATTCCTCACCTGATGCGTAATGTCGGGTTCGCCGCCTTTCGCGCCAGCCAGCACGCCGAAGCCGCCCGCGCGCTGCAAATTGCCGAACAGCAAGATCCGGGCGACAAAATGATTCTGCCCATGCTGGCCATGTCGCTGTTCTCCAGCGACCAGTATGCCGAGGCCGTCAAGGCGTTCGAGCAAATGGGCGATGCCGCCTACGGAGACCCGCGGGTTGCCTATGCCTACGCCACTTCGCTGGCGCACACCAACCAGAAAGACAAGGCTGCCGCCGTCGTGGCCCGCATGGCTCAACAGCCGCTTCCGCCCGACGGTATGCTTCTCGTGGGGCAGGCCTACAGCGAAATAGGCCAACCTCAGCAGGCGCTCGATACCTTCCAGAAGGTGTTGCAGGCCAACCCGTCGCTGCCGCGCGCGCACTATTACGCCGGCATGGCGCAGCTCAAGCTAAAGCAGCCCGCAAAAGCCATCGCCGAGTTTGAGGCCGAATTGAAGCTCAACGCCAATGACGCCGAAGCGCAATATCAACTAGGCAAAACGCTGCTGGAACAGGGCAAAGCGAAAGAAGCTTTGCCGCATTTGGAAGTGGCAGAAAAGATCAGCCCCACCCTTGACGGTGTTCACGCGGAACTTGCGGCAGCCTACCGCAAGCTCGGCCGCACCGCCGACGCCGAGCGCGAAGCCAAGCTGGCCGCTGCGGGGAAAGACAAGTCGCCCGCTGCCAAGACCAATTGACCGCTGCGCGCTTTTCGCCCTTGGCTTTTCGCTTTTGGCTAATTGCTAACTGCTAATCGCTGCCTTGTTATACTTCCCTCTTTATGCTGAAAGAAATCCTCCAACAAGGTCGCGTTATCGCCGATCAGGCTCTGGAGCGGCTTCTCCCGCCGACTACGCTATACCCCACATCGATTCATCAGGCCATGCGGCACAGCGTCTTCGCCGGAGGCAAGCGCCTGCGGCCCATACTCTGCATGGAGGCCTCGCGCGTCATCGCCGGCGGCCTTCCGGTGGGCGTCGAAGACCTGAGCTCCGCGCTGGAGATGCTGCACACCTACTCGCTCATCCATGACGACTTGCCCGCGCTCGACAATGACGACCTGCGCCGCGGGCGGCCTACGTGTCACAAGGCATTTGGCGAGGCGATCGCCATTCTCGCCGGTGACGGACTGCAAACCTACGCCTACGAAGTGCTCGCCCAGCTGCAATGCTCCCCCGAAGCGCGGGTCGAAATCATCCGTGAAATCGCCCACGCCACCGGCACCGTTGATGGCATGATCGGCGGCCAGGTCATGGACCTCGAAGCCGAACACCAGCATGCCGACGCCGGGACACTCGAGTACATTCACCGCTCCAAGACCGGCGCGCTGCTCACGGCCAGCGTGGTCACCGGCGGCATGTACGCAGGTGGCGATGCCGCGCAAATCCAGAGCCTGCGCGACTTCGGCATGAACATCGGACTGGCCTTCCAGATCGTGGATGACGTGCTCGACGTGACCCAGACCTCCGAACAACTCGGCAAGACCGCCGGCAAAGACACCGCCACCGAGAAATCGACGTACCCATCGCTGTTCGGCATTGATGCCTCTTTGAAGAAAGCCGACGAGCTGATCCAGAAGGCCAACACCGCGCTGGATCGCTTCGGTGACCGCGGCGGAAATCTTCGCGAGATCGCTGCATTCTTGGTGGAGAGAAAAAAGTAGACTATGACAATGCGAAAGCGGCAGGAGTCACAACAGAAAGCCTACGAACGCGCAATGCGACGCGCGCTCGCGCGGAGGCCTTTTCTTAACTCCGATGGCAAGTATCTGTCGCGCGATGAAGTCCATGACCGCGAAGTGCTGCGGAAACAGAAATGAATCCCACGCTCGACGTACTCGCCATCGCCGCCCACCGCGACGATGTAGAGCAAACCTGCGGCGGCACACTACTGAAGATGGCTCGCACCGGAGCGCGCACCGGTGTCCTCGACCTTACGCAGGGAGAACTAGGATCGCGGGGCTCCGCCGAAAGCCGAGCCACCGAGGCCGCCGACGCTGCCCGCATCCTCCAGGTTGCCTGGCGCGAAGCGCTCGACATCCCCGACGGCCGCGTCGAGAACACCTACGCCAACCGCATCAAGATCGCCCGCGTGATTCGCGAGCAACGCCCGCGAGTTGTGATTCTTCCCTACTGGAAGGGCCGCCATCCCGACCACTACACTTGCGCCACGCTCGGCTACGAAGCTTGCTTTCTCGCCGGGCTGCGTCGCCTCGGCCACACTGCCGCCACCGCCGACGTTGAGCCGTTTGAGGTCCATCGCCTGCGCAATCACGAGCCCTTTCGTCCGTTCAAGATCGTGTACGCCACGCTTTATTACGACGTGCGCCCCACGTTTGTCGTGGACATCACCGCCGAGTTCGAAGCCAAGCTCGAATCCATCTACGCCTACAAAGAGCAGTTCGCCGACCAGTCCGCCGGCAGCAAAGACTTCCCTGCCCACGGCGAAATTCGCGAGCGCGTGGCGTCGATGGCGCACTTCTACGGCATGATGGCCGGCGTAAAGTACGGCGAGCCGTTCTTCCAGAAAGAGGTTGGGCTGGTAGAGGATTTGCGACTAGTGCCGGTGCAGTCGATTTGATCACGGGTGGCTTTTCCGACGCGTCTTAGGCCACCGAATGACCCAAGGCACGGACGGACCTGGATTTACTATAGGCGGCGGCGGTTCCAACGACTTTGACTGAAGAACTTTTTCAGCTTCCTCACGCGATTTGCTTCGTTCGCGAGGCAACCTCCAGAACACGTAGGTGGTATACAGCGGACCCGTTGCAACGAGAAGAATGATGCCACCCAACTTCCAGTAGCTTGGACTCACCGTCCTCCAGAGCTGACTCGCGCCAAAGGCTCCACTTACCAACGCGGGACAGATGAACATCAACCACCCTATATCTTCGACAATCCAATATCTCATCTTTCGATATGGATCTCTCTTGAGGATAAAGCCCTCCCAATCGAGAAGGTTAAAACCGGGACAAACCTGAATAATTAGAGGACGCAGTTCATTGTCGACATATGTCGCGACCCTGTAGATCCGAAGGCGAAGCTCCGCAAACAACAGACCCCCAAGCGAGAACAATAGAGACAGAACAATACATATGAGCCAGTATTTTCCGCTAAACTTTTCAATTTTGCTAAGAAGCGAAGATAGGAACTGCTGGCCCTCTGGCGTGCCTTGGGCCTGAAGTGCGCCCCCGGCAACCGTAGCCGCCGCAGCCACAACCGCGACAATTATCACGCCGGAGACGTACATCAGTTGCTGCCGGTATTGATTGAAGATGTTGATTTCCAAGCGGAGCATTTCGTACTCCTTCAGTACGACTTGCAGCGCTGAGCCATTTGGATCGACGGTAGGAGCGGCAGCAGGACCTACGTTCATATGGCTACCCAGCGTGAGCCATCATACTTCCGCTGCTTGTGTTGAGCAATATTTTTCATTGCGGTCCGCCATAAATGTAGGATGGCGAAGCTGCTTCTGACATCGGCGCTACACCCTCATCGCCACCGTCACCCCATCCCTCAGCGGAACGATCGTCGTGTACCAGTCCGGCGACTGGTAAAGCAGTTCGTTGAATTCCACGATGGCCTGCAGCTTCTGGTCGGGCGCATGCTCGGGCTTGAAATCAGGATTCCCCGCCGCGTAAACCACATCTCCACGCCACAGCGTGTTGTCGGTGATGAACAGGCCTCCCGGCCGCACGCGCTCCGGCGCCATGCGCGCCGCCCGCGGATAATCGTGCTTGTCGATGTCGCAGAAGAGCACGTCGAATTGCTCCTTGCGCTCCGACAGAATTTCGATCGCATCGCCCACATGGATCTGAATGCGGTCAGCCACGCCCGCCCGCGCGAAGTACCCGCGCGCCTCGTCGGCATTCTTGCGGCTGCCGTCGGTGTAGTGCACCTTGCCGCCATCGCCCACCGCCATGGCCCACCAGATGGTCGAGTACCCCACCGCCGACCCCATCTCAAACACGGTCTTCGCGCCGATCAGCCGCGCGTACTGATACAGCAGCCGTCCCACCGCCGGACCGACGATTGGAATATCGCGTTCCGTCGCATGCTGCTCAATCTCCTGCAGCACCGCGCCGCGTTCCGGCAGCATGGCATAGAGGTAGTTGTCTACTTTGGGATTGGTGATTCTGTGATCGATCTCTCTCAAGCAAACCCTCGCCAATCTAGCTTAGTGTTTCTCCCGCCTGCATCTCCACCACCTCCGGCCCGCTCGTTCCCAGCAACTCTTTCAATTGCGACGGCCGCCCCACCAGCATCGGAAATGTCCCAAAGTGAATCGGAATGACGTACTTCGGCTGCAGCAGCTTGCAGGCGTGCGCAGCTTCGCGCGGCCCCATGGTGAAGTGATCGCCGATGGGCAGCATGGCAATCTCCGGCGCATACAACTCTCGTATGATCGCCATGTCGCTGAACGGTCCCGTATCACCAGCGTGGTACACCTTCACGCCACCCGGCAACTCCAGCACATACCCGCACGCCTCGCCGCCGTAGACGATGCTTCCGTCATCCTCTTGAATGCCGCACGAGTGCATCGCGTGCGTCATGGTGACTTTCACTCCCGCCACCGCCTGCGTGCCGCCTTTGTTCATCGGCGAGATAGTCTCCACACCCTTCTTCTTCAGCCACATGCACAGCTCAAAGATGCCCACTGCAGTCGGCTTCAGTTCCTTGCCAATCTTTACCGCGTCGGCGATGTGGTCGAAGTGCCCATGCGTAATCACCAGCGCATCGGCTTTCTTCACGTCTTTCTCAGCCTGCGGGCACAGGGGATTACTCATCACCCACGGATCGACATAGATCGTTTTGCCCTCTGCGGTCTCAATACGAAACGTTGCATGTCCCAGCCATGTAATCTTGTTGCCCTTCAGTTCCATGATTGCCTCACTTATTTCGGTAGTTCCTGCCAGCCCTTCCAACCGCCATCCATGGAGATGACGTTCCGGTAGCCCATCTTCTGGAGGTTTACCGCCGCCAGCGCTGAGCGGTATCCGCCGCCGCAATACAGCACGATCTTGCGGTCCTTGTCGGTTGTTACCTGGGCGATGTCGCGCTCAAGAATGCCGCGCGGGAGCTTCACCGCACCCGGAATGATTCCCTTCGCGTGCTCGTCGGCCTCGCGCACGTCGATCAGCACAAAATCTTCGTTGCTGTCCAACATGCGCTTTACATCAGGAGGCCGAATCTCCTGCACCTGCGCCCGCGCCTCATCCACTATTCTTACGAAGTCCGGATTGTGAATCATTGGTCCCCTGTCCTCCTGCGGCGTGAAGAATTCTATTGATTGTCCACCTGCGCTGCAACCGGCCCGCGAAACTGTTTTCCTCTCCATCTCCAATTCGATCCGCACGCGGTTTCCACGCCACTCGCTGCTATCATGTCTGCTGAGCATTTGGGTGATGGCCACAAACAATCCACAGCCTGTTCCGAGCGTCAGCGACAGCTATCTGCTCGAAGTCGCCAACGCGGTGAACACCACGCTGGACCTTAACACGCTGCTGCAGCGTGTGGCCGAGATGCTCAAGCGCATCATCGACTACGAAATTTTTGCCATTCTGCTGCTGAACGAAAAAACCCAGGACCTGCGCATTCGCTTCCAGGTCGGGCACCCTCCGGAGGTCGCCGAGCGCATCCGCATCAAGGTCGGCCAGGGCGTCACCGGACAGGCCGTGCAGCGCCGCGAAGCCGTGCTGGTCAACGACCTGACCGCTGAGCAGAATGCCATCAACTACACTCCCGGTGTTCACTCCGAGCTGGCCGTCCCACTCATTGCCAAGAACAAGGTCATCGGCGTACTCGACGTCGAGGCCGCCCAACCCGGCGCTTTCAACGAAGAGCACAAGCGCCTGCTTACGCTCTTCGCCTCGCGCATCGCCATCGGCATCGAGAACGCTCGCCTCTATACCCGCGTGGCGCGGCAGGCCCGCCAACTCACGCTGCTCACCGAGATCAGCCGCGAGCTCACCTCGATTCTCAACCTCGATCAATTGCTGAAGCGCGTGGCCGACCTGGTCACCCGCATCATCGACTTCCAGATGTTTTCCATCCTCTTGCTTGATCCGACGGGCCAGCTCCTGCAGCACCGCTTCTCCCTGCGCTTCAACGAAAGCGTGCATCTCAAGCATGAGGTCCCCATCGGACAAGGCCTGGTGGGTGCCGCGGCACAGAGCGGACAGGCAGTCTCTGGTTCCCGATGTCTCCAAAGACCCGCGCTACATCATGGCCAACCCGGAAACCCGTTCGGAATTGTGCGTGCCGCTCATCTACAAGGAGCAGGTCATCGGCGTGCTCGACATCGAGCACACCCGGCGCGGATATTTCGACGATCAGCACGTCCGCATCATGACCACAATGGCGGCGCAGGTGGCCATCGCCATCGAGAACGCCCGGCTTTATGAGCGTATCGCCGGCCAGGAAAAGCGGCTCGAACACGATTTCGCCCTCGCCCGCGAGTTGCAGTTTCGTCTCTTGCCCCAGAAGCGTCCGACCTTGAAGCACGCCGAAGTCGCCGCGCGCTTCTCTCCCGCCCGCCAGATCGGCGGCGACCTCTACGACTTCCTCAAGTACAGCGGCCGCGGCATTATCGCCCTGGCCATCGGAGACGTGAGCGGCAAGGGCGCGCCCGCCGCCATCTATGCCGCGCTGGTCAGCGGCATCACCCGCTCTCATGCCGTCGAAGAACCCTCTGCCGCCGGCATGCTCGAGGCGGTAAATCTCTCACTCGCCGAGCGGCCCATCGATGGTCAGTACGTTTCCATGATCTATGCCGTCTGGAACGACAACGAACGCACCTTGCAGGTGGCGAATTCAGGCCTGCCGCGCCCGCTTCACCTGCGCGACGGCAAGTTCGCAGAAATCGATGTCACCGGACTGCCCGTCGGACTCTTCTCCAGCGCCGAATACGAAGAGCGCACCTTGCGCGCCAAGCCCGGCGACGTCTTCCTGTTTATCAGCGACGGAATCACCGACGCCACCAGTTCCAAGGGCAACATGTTCGGACGCGGCCGCCTCGAGAAAGTCGTCGGCAAAGTCGCCGAGGGCAGCGCCGACGACATTGCCCAAGCCATCTTCAGCGCCGTCTCCGATCATGCCAAGGGCGTCGACGCCTTCGACGACCAGACCATCGTGGTGCTCAAAGTGAAAGGAAGCCCGGCCAAGAAGTGAGCGACTCGCAACCGCAGGAACGTCCCCCGGCCTTCACCTACCGTCCCGCCTCCAGTGCTCGCGACGGCGAACCGCGCGAACTGCAGGCCGACGCGGTGCCGCTCGCTCAACTCGCGCGGCGCTACGGCACGCCGCTGTACGTTTATTCCGCCACTACCATTCGCCAGCGCTATCAGCAATTCGACGAAGCCTTCGCCGCCTGCGAGCACACTATTTGTTACTCGGTGAAGGCGAACTCGAACCTGTCGATCCTAAAGTTGCTCGCCGCGCTCGGCGCCGGCTTCGACATCGTCTCTGGCGGCGAGCTCCACCGCGTGCTGCAAGCCGGCCGCAAATCCGCCGCCAATGTCGTGTTCTCCGGAGTCGGCAAACTGGCCAGCGAAATCGACCTCGCTCTCCAATCGGGAATACTGCTGTTCAACGTCGAGAGCCCGAGCGAACTGCAACTCCTGCGGGCCCGTGCCACGCATCTCCGCAAGACGGCCCGCTTTGCCGTTCGCGTAAACCCCGACGTCGATGCCCAGACCCATCCCTATATCTCGACCGGGCTGCATGAGCACAAATTCGGCGTCCCCATGCGCGAAGCACCTGCGCTTTACCGCGAGGGCGCCGAATCGCGCCACCTCGACGCGTCAGGCGTGAGCGTTCACATCGGCTCGCAGATTACCGACGTCGGTTCCCTTTCGCGAAGCCATGCAACGCGTCGCCTCGCTGGTAAAAGGTCTCCGGGCCGACGGGCACGACATTCGCTACGTCGATGCCGGCGGCGGCCTCGGCATCTCTTACGCCAAAAGTCCCCGCGGGGACTTCCCCTCTCGGGTGAAAGCCTACGCCTCGGCAATCATCCGCCCGCTGCACCGCCTCGGAGTTCATGTATTACTTGAACCAGGGCGCTCAATCATCGGTCCTGCAGGGCTTTTGCTGACTCGTGTTACCTACCGCAAGCACAACGATGGCAAGCAGTTTCTCATCGTCGATGCGGCTATGAACGACCTCATGCGTCCCTCGCTTTACGGCGCCCATCACGAGATCGTGCCCGTCATCCTCGATCCGGTGAAAGCCGGATTCGCGAAGTTCGATGTCGTCGGCCCGGTCTGTGAAACCGGAGACTTCTTCGCCCGCCATCGCGAAATGCCCGAGGTCGCCGAAGGCGATTTGCTCGCCATCCTCGACGCCGGTGCCTACGGCATGTCGCTTTCGTCGAACTACAACACCCGCCCTCGCGCCGCCGAGGTTCTCGTAGACGGCCGCCGCGCCCGTCTCATCCGCCGCCGGGAAACCCTGCACGACCTCCTCGCTTCCGAGCGCCTCTAACTGGCTTGCGTCTTTTGGGTCAGTTAACTTCTGAATTACCTCGCAATTTGTTGATTGCGTTTCAGCGCCGCATGTCCTATCCTCGCTACCCATTGGAGACACCCAATGCAACCCAATCAATACGACGCTGCAACCTCGACTGCCGTCTGTCTCTGGTGTTACTCCCAGTACCTACGGAGCACCAGTCGCGCGCGCGAAGGACACACGTTCTGCTCCAAGAAGTGCGAAATCGAGGCGCGCTTTTGGCTGTCCGATAACCTGAAACCCGCAACCGAATAATTCAAGCGACCAAATCAAAGGGCGCGGCCTATGCGCCGCGCCCTCACCCCTCATTTCCATCTTTTCCTATCCACTATTCACTAATCACTATCCACTGCCTTATCGTTGTCCCCACTTCAGCTTGGTGCTCAACACCTCGAAAAACGTACGCCGCACGCGCAGCAGCTTTACCTTATGCGCCGCGCGCTGGCAAATGACCTGGTCACCTTGTTGCACGGGAACGCCAATCTGCCCGTCGATGCTCAGGAACGCTTGCTCTTCACCGGTCTCGATGCGCAGTTCGATCTGCGACCTCTCCGTGACCACCAGCGGGCGATGCGTCAGCGAGTGCGGACACACCGGCGTCACCACGAACGCGTCCACCGACGGCATTAGCACCGGACCGCCCGCCGCCAGCGAGTACGCCGTTGACCCGGTCGGAGTCGCGATGATCACTCCATCCGCCTTGTACCGAAACACGATATTGCCGTCGATGAACAGGTCGAACTCCACCAGTCGCGAGATGGCGCTCTTGTTCACCACCACGTCATTGAGCGCAAAGTGGTGCGAGATGCACTCGGCGCCGCGCATCAGGCGGCAGTCGAGCACCGACCGCAGCTCCACGGGACACTGCCCCCGGTCCACCGACTCCAGCGCCACATAAATTTCGTTGAGCGGAATCTCCGTCAGAAACCCCAGCGAACCCAGGTTCACCGCCAGGATCGGCACTCCCAGCACCGCCACCGCCCGGGCCGCCGACAGCAGCGTTCCATCGCCGCCCAGCACCAGCACAAAGTCAGGCTGATACGCGCCGATTTCCTGCCGCGGCACCACCTTCTCGCCGTTCGTATAGCGCGCCGTCTCCTCGTCCATGTAAATGGTGTATTGGCGTTGGTGAAACCAGCTCAGCAATTCCGGCAGGAGTCCAGCAAGTTCCTGCTTCCACGGTTTCGAGACGATAGCGACAGATTTCATGTTGGTTGGAAAGTCCTTGTCAGTTTAGCGCACGAACGCTGAACGTGGTGGCCTATGCGAATCGCGCGTGCAGCAGAAACTCGCGGTTCCCTTCCGCTCCCAGGATCGGCGACTCGATGACTTCGATGTCGGCACCCCCCAGCGCCGCCGACCGCCTGTCGAACTCGACTCAACCGCCCCCTGTTGCGCTTCGGCATCCCGCACGATGCCGCCCTTGCCCACGTTCTCCCGCCCGACTTCAAATTGCGGCTTCACCAGCACCACCAACTTCCAGCCCGCCGCTGCCCTTCGCCGAGGCAATCACCGCCGGGAGCACCAACGTGGCCGAGATAAACGACACGTCCATCGCAATCAAGCCAATCGGCCGCCGCTCCTCCGCGTCCGGCCACAGTTGCTGCGGCGTCAGGTACCGCGCATTGGTCTTCTCCAGCAGGCGCACCCGCGGGTCGTTGCGTAACTTGGCGTCAATCTGTCCGTACCCGGTATCGACTGCAATCACCTGTGCCGCGCCGCTCTGCAACATGCAGTCGGTAAACCCTCCCGTGGACGCCCCAACGTCCAGGCACACCTCGCCGCGCACATCGATCTGCCAATGCTCCATCGCTTTCGCCAGTTTCAGCCCGCCGCGGCTCACATACGGCATCTCATCGCCCAGTATCCGCAACGCCGCGTCGTCGTCCACAGTTCGCGCCGGCCTTTTCGATCTTCTGCTCGTTCACCAGCACGCGTCCCGCCAGCACCAGCGCTTGCGCGCGCTCGCGCGACGGCGCCAGCCCGCGCTGCAGTACCAACTTGTCGAGCCGCGTCTTCATTCCATCAGTCTCGCATTCCGTCTGATCCTACCGCCACTCCGCTCGCTCGAGCCAAAATGAATCGCGCTTCACTCGCGCGTAGCACTCTATTCGGTGCAGACCGTGCGATGCGTTGCATTGCGAGCAACTTGCGTCAGCTCTGAGCGCGTTTTCCACACGCTTATTCACATTCGTGTTGAAATCTGTCGATGAATTCGCGCGCGACGCATTGCACGGCCTGCGCAACGTGTACGATACAATGAACCTCTTCGGAGACCAGCCTGCATGTCCCCAGTGAAGTCTAAGCCCACTGCTTCTTCCGGCGAGATCCCTGCACCTTTGACCGCGCCTTCAACGCTGGCAGGCGACGCCTCGCCTTCCAACCCCGATGTCTTGCGCGCGCTTTACGCCGCACTGCTCAAGACCCGCATGCTCGAGGAACAGGTGCTCACCTTGCTCCGTGCCGGCAGACTCCCCGGTACCGCGGTCCCCGTTCTCGGCGGCGAAGCCACCGAAGTCGGCGCTTGCATCGGCCTGCAGCCCGATGACAGCTTCTCGTCCTCGCATCCCAAACTGGCCTGCTACGTCGTAAGCGGCACACCCCTCGACCGCGTCTTCGCTCAGCTTCTGCGCCGTGACGCCGGACCTGTAGCCACCCCGCCGGAAGGTTCCGCCAGTGCCATGAGCGTTGTTCCGCAAGCTGCTTCGCTCACCGGACAACTTGACATCGCTGCCGGCATCGCCCTCACCTATCGCAACCTCGCCAAGCCCAACGTCGTCGTGGCCCTCGCTGACGACGGACTTGCCGCCCTGGGCTTCTGGCATGAAGCCGCCAGCCTCGCCTCGCGCTATCGCCTGCCGTTGGTCTTCATGGTGGAGAACTGTGCGCAATCGCACCCCAGCGGATTCGGCACGGTCCAGTCTGACGATGACCTCCGCGACCGCGCCGAGGCCTACGGCTTCCCCGGCATCACGGTCGACGGCAACGACATCGTCGCGGTCTGGCGCGTCACTCAGGAATCCATCCATCGCGCCCGCAACGGCGCCGGCCCCACGCTCATCGAGTGCCGCACCTGGCGCTGGCATGCCGAATCTGACACCTCTGCCTCAAGCGGCCGTCTGCCAAAAGCGACCCGCGAGCACGACCCGCTCCAACAAATGGAGCACTACATGAAGAAACGCAACCTGTGGAAGCCATCGTGGAAAGAAAATCTCGTCGCGGAATACCGTTCGGCGCTCGACTCAGCAATTAACTCGGCGTAAGGAGCGTCGCGCTCGCACTGGATTGCGGGCGCAATCTGCAGACGCTTCGAGCGGCGCTACCCTTTCGGCAGCAACACCAGGATCAACGTAGCCAGCGGGCCCAGAAGCAGCGACAGCAGAAACCACAGCAGCCCGCTTTTCTGCTTGGCTTGCGCCAGGCCTGCGTTGATCAGCGCCAGCGTTCCCCATCCCACGAAATACGGGGGATACAAGACTCTGTAGAACATGCGCATTCCCTCACACAGCACGAGCGCGGATTTCTCCGCGCCCGCCGACAAACATGATTACAGATGTTACAGCTTCTCGTAAAACTCGCACGCCGAGCACGAGATGTAGATCCCGCCCGGAACGTCGCGCTCGCGGTCTTTCACCCGCTTCACGATGCGTGTTGGCTTGCCGCACTTCGGGCAATCCGTGCTCTTGGTGGTGTCCATGACCTTCTTGCGGTCAGCGGTTTTTGCGATCTTAGCCATTGTTCTCTCCTAAAAAATTCTTCCGGACAGACTTCTCCTGCGTTTTCTCAACCTCTGGCTTGATTCAGGGAGCAACGCGTGAAGGCCTAACTTGAAGGGCCAGCGTCCGCCGTGGCGGACACCTGTCTAAAGCTCACGAGATGCACACGTCTCAAGCTCACATCCGCCACGGCGGACGGCTTCGACTGCAGGCGGACGCCGAGTCCGGGGTCCCCGATGAACGCCGATTCTGCGGTCCGCGGGGTGACGGGGGCGCCACTCTCATTTCGCCGGTACGTCTTAAATTCTACACGATTCCCAGCATACTTCCCCAGGATGTCCTCCACCCTTGTCCAACGACTTTGCGGACAGCGTGGGAACGCGCCTCCTTGAACCCGTTTGGGCTTAGCTCCATCGCATAGATTCTTTGCCGGAATCTGCTGTAAACTCCCCGCCGTGCCCAAATACGTTATTGCGCGCAACACCCCGGAGTCGGCAACCTGATGCCCGCAGAACTGGAGGCCATCTCGCAGAAGTCCTGCGGCGTGCTGAGCAACATGGGCCCAAAGATACAGTGGATCCAGAGCTGCCTTACCGGCGACGAAATATACTGCATCTACAACGCCCCCAATGAAGAAATGGTCCGCGAACACGCATCGCAAGGCGGCTTCCCCGCCAACCGCGTTGCCGAAGTTAAGGCCGTCATCGACCCCACCACCGCCGAGTAATGTTGGGAGGGCTCCTCAGGATGCGATACTTGAAGCAACCTTGAGGAGTGGTATTCGCACATGTTCCAGAAGTACAAAGAAATTATCTTCGGACTTGCTTTCGGAATCGGTGCCTTCGTCCTCGACACCGCCATGGACGCCTCCACCGTTGGCAACAGTCTGATGGACGAAGTGACGGAACATCCCGGCATGTTGTTCTATCGAGCCATCTTTATCGTCTTGGGCCTGGCGTTAGGCTGGGTGCTCTGGCAACGCAACCGCCGCGAGCGCCAGTTCCGGCAAATCGCCGAGACGCTGCGGCGCGTCCAACAGGAGTGCGGTAACCAGGGACTGATGCTTCACTCGACGCTACAAACCTTGTTGACCCGGGGTGACCTCCACCTCAGCGATGAAGCCTCACAATTGGTGCGAGAGGCGTATCAGAGATCGCAGGAGTTCCAGAGGATTGCCGAGCTAAAGACGCCCGACATTGGCGGCTAGATCATCTTTCGCCGTGCCCTCATCGGTTTGACCATCGCATTTCCGCCCTGATAGCTTCATAGGTTCGCGCCAGACGATAATTTCAGCCGCTCTGCGGCGTCATTTGTGTGAGCCGTGAGCGTCAGCCCGCGGTGAAGCGCAAAAATGATTAATCGAGCCGGTTTCAACCGGCGACATAGGAATCACGAAAATGGCCATCAAATTCAAAGGCGTCGACTTCCTCGAAATCGACTCACTCCTCTCCGACGACGAGCGCCTGGTGCGCGACAATACCCGCCTCTTCATCGAAGAGAACCTCGTCCCCATCATCGAGCAGTGCAACCGCGACGGACGCTTCCCCAAAGAGCTCATCAAGCCCATGGGCGAGCTCGGTTTCTACGGAGCCTCCCTCACCGGCTACGGCTGCGCCGGCATGTCCGCCGTCGAATACGGCCTCATGACCCAGGAACTCGAGCGCGGCGACAGTGGCGTGCGTTCTTTCGTCAGCGTGCAGTCCGGCCTCTGCATGTACCCCATCTACGCCTTCGGCAGCGAAGAACAGAAAGAGAAGTACCTCCCCAAGATGGCGCTTGGCGAAATTCTCGGCTGCTTCGGCCTCACCGAACCCGACGCCGGATCCAACCCCGGAGCCATGCGCACCCGCGCCCGCAAAGACGGCGACCACTACATCCTCAACGGCGAGAAAATGTGGATCACCTCCGGCTCCATCGCCGACATCGCCATCATCTGGGCCAAGGTCACCGACGAAGACGACCGCGTCCGCGGCTTCATCGTCCCCACCGACACCCCCGGCTTCAAGGCCGCCGACGTCCACGGCAAGTGGTCGTTGCGCGCCTCCGTCACCTCCAGCCTCTCGCTGCAAGACGTCCGCATCCCCGCCGACTGCCTCCTGCCCCTCTCCAAAGGACTCGGCTCGCCCCTCAGTTGCCTCAACCAGGCGCGCTACGGCATCGGATGGGGAGCCATCGGCGCCGCCATGGCCTGCTACGACTGCGCCCTGCAATACGCGCAGTTCCGCAAGCAGTTCCACGACATGCCCATCGCCGGACACCAGCTTGTACAAGAGAAACTAGTCTGGATGATTAGTGAAATAACCAAGGCCCAACTACTCGCACTACAGGTAGGTAGATTGAAAGACGCAGGCAAGGTGAAGCCCTACCATATTTCTATGCTGAAGCGTAACAACGTCTGGATGGCCCTGGAGTGCGCCCGCATGGGACGCGACATCCTCGGCGGCAACGGCATCGCCGACGAGTACCCCATCTTCCGCCACATGGCCAACCTGGAGTCGGTCAAAACCTACGAAGGCACCCACGACATCCATACGCTGATCATCGGCGAGCACATCACGGGGATTGCGGCGTTCTAGCCAGGACCGAGTTGTCCCAGTAGCTCGGAACGGAGAGCTCGGTCGCCGTCCGAGGCTGGGTACTCGGTGCGATCCAAGTGCTCAGTCTGCCCGGTACGTCACCTTCCCATTCATCATCGTCAGCTTCACTTTCGTTGTGCTGATGTCGCTCGGTGGAATCTTGTACAGGTCTTTTTCCAGCACAACGATGTCGGCCAGCTTTCCAACTTCCAGGGAGCCAATCTGCTTCTCCAAATCCAGCACGTAAGCCGAGCCAAGCGTATAGGCTTTGAGCGCCTGGTCCATGGTGACGACCTCGTTCGCGGGCGGCATGACGGGCGCGAACTGAATTTTCTCGTATTGCGGCAGAATGGCGCGTGTCAAAGCTACCTGGATTGCGTCCAGGGGACGATAACTTGAGAAATAGCCTGCGGCCGGCCAGTCGGACCCGAACGCCAGACGGCCTCCCGCCTTCGATACCGAGTTCATGCGCGCCCATTCGGTGTTGACGACCTCGTTTCCGAGAATCTGTGTGACTTTTTCGCTATACGGGTCAGGCGTGAGCCACTGCGGCGAAGTCTGCATCGTGACGTTGAGTTCTTTAAAGCGCGGTACGTCCTGATCGGTGATCAGCAGCGAATGCGCGATGGTGTGCCGCGAAGGGCTGTTGGGATATTGCTTCTCGGCTTTGGCCACGATGTCCAGGTAAGTGCGAATGGCGGCATCCCCGTAACAGTGACAGTGGGTGTCCACCCCGTTCTGCTGTGCTTTCAGGACAGCGGCCTCTACACGCTCGGGACTGAGCTGATATTGCGCATTGAAACCTGGGCGGTCGTAATAAGGTTTGAGCAGAACCGCGGTGTGCTGGGCCTCGCCGCCATCCATCATGATTTTTAGCGTCTTAACCTGTACCAGTTCCGAGTTGTACTTGTCCCGGAGTTTCAGCACGGGTTCGACGGGATCCTTTTCCTCGGGATTGTTCCAGTAGTAGGTGCCTACCACCCTCACCGGCAGCTTGTTTTCTTTCTCGAGTTGCTGGTAGCCGTCGTATCCCGTCTCGGTGGGCATGGTTGCGATTCCGGCTTCAAACACTGCCGTGATGCCTGCCGCCGACAACTTTGGCAACAACTCTGCCGTCTCAGCAATCTGGGCCTCGGGTGTAGGAGGCGTTAGTTTGGCGAGCACGGCTTGTTCCGCTGGAGTCTCAACCACCCAACCGGTAGGTTCGCCGGTCTTGGGATCCTTCTGGAAGTAACTGAAGCCGGGCACAGGGTCTGGAGTCTTTGGCGTTCACACCCGCAAGCTCCATCGCCTTGCTGTTGATCCAAGCGCTGTGCACATCAATGGCAACCAGGAGCACAGGGCGGTCGGGAAACAGTTTGTCCAGATCGGCTTTGGTCGGGCCAGTGGTGGGGAAAAGGGTATAGCGCCACCCATAGCCGCGAATCACCTTGGCATCAGGATGGGCATCGGCCCATTTCTTCACGGATGCCAGCACCTCTTCGATGGAGTCGTACTGCAAATCGGCGCCTCCCGCGAACATCGCCAGCATCGGGTGAATATGCGAATCGACGAACCCCGGCAGCAGCATCTGCCCTTTGAGATCGATGACCTGCGTCTTGTCGCCGATGAACGGCTTCACGCCGTCGTTGCTCCCGACGTAGGAAATATGCTTGCCCGTAATGGCAATTGCCTGTGCCGTGGGATTCTTGCTGTCGATGGTGTAGACTGCGCCGTTCTTGAAAACGTAGTCGGCTTGCTGGCCAGCGAAACTGGGGAGAGCTGCCATGCCGAGAACAGCTGCGATAAATACGAAGTAGCAAGCGAGCTTATAAGTAGATTTCATTTTTCTTCCTGCTGTCCTGGAATGTCTACTACGCCACGGTGGCGTTCATCCGTGGGCTAACTTCAATCCGACAATACCTGCGACGATGAGAAAGGCGGAGCCGAGACGCATGGCATTCGCCGGTTCGCCATAAACCAAAATTCCGACCAGCAGCGTGCCTACCGCGCCGATGCCGGTCCAGACCGCATAAGCCGTTCCCATGGGAATCTGCTTCTGGGCAAGCCAGAGAAACGTGCCGCTGGCAGCCATGAAAAATACGGCGGTAACGATGCCGTGAATACGCCGTACAGGGTTCTCCGCCAGCTTTATGCCGATCGGCCAACCGATTTCCAGCAATCCCGCCATCACCAAATAAATCCAGTTCATGCTCAACTCCGGTCGCTTATTCTTTCTTAGTTCCCATCGGGCGGGGAAGTCTCCGCTGATTCACGGTCTTGCCTCGTCTGTTCTGACAGGATGTCTTCTAACGGATAGTCGAAGACGGCTTCAAAGAACTCCTGCGTCGTTCGGCACCATGTGTGGACGAGCGTGCCGTCGCGCAACCTGAAGCTATCGTCAGAGTCGTTGCGAAAAGGCTGCTTGCATTTGGCACAGTTCATAGCGTCCTCTACACACCCTCGCCATGCGTGACGCGCCCATCCATCATGGTCTGTATCACCTTGGTAGAGTGGATCGCGTCGGGAGACAGTTTGAAGAGGTCCTTTTCCAGGAACACCAAGTCCGCCTTCTTGCCCACGGTTATCGATCCCACCTGATCTTCCATGCGCATCTGGTAGGCACCGTTGTAGGTGTAGCACTGAATCGCTTGAGCCAACGTGACCTTCTGACGAGCCACGAATGTCGGGTCGTTCGGATACCCGGGACGCTTGCGCGTGACCGCCGCTTCGAGCGTCATAAGAGGAGGCATATCGAGTATCTCGATGCCGGGAACGTCCGACCCATACGTCACGATGGCTCCCGAACGCACCAAGTCGCCGTAGGGGAATATCTCTTCCTCGACCCGGCGTGCACCCAAGGCTTTGGTGAATGACTCGATGTAGTCGCCGTTGTAGTTGGTTCCCCACATCGGCGTGCAGTTGGCTATGATGTGCAACTGCTTGTAGCGGGGGATGTCCGAGGGACTCACAGTGGAGTTGTGGCAGATCACGTGCCGACGACCGCCTTGGCCCAGTTGCCTTTGCACTTCCTCCAGCGAATTCAACACGGTCCGCGCCGACCCGTCGGCATCCACGTGAATGTGCATGTCGAATCCGGCCTTTTGCACCTCAAGGGATTGGGCGGCGATTTGAGCCTGCGTGAAAGTCATCCGGCCGTAATCATTCTTGGTGCCTTCCAATGGCTCGAGCAGCAGCGCGCCACCCGAGAGCACCGTTCCATCGGACCACATCTTGCAGACGTCGATTTTTACGTGCTCCGACTTAAACTTTTTGTTCCACGAGGTCAGCTGGTCAGCGATCATCTTCGGATCGTTGGAGCCTTCGCGAGTCCATGCGCAGCCGGTGATGCGCAGAGGCAGACTGCCAGCCTTGTCGCGCGCGACCAACTCTTCATAGACCCATTCGCCGTCCTGGCAGCGGGCACCGAGAACTATGCCTGCGTCGAACAGACTTGTGATTCCCCAGGAAGGCGCGGGAGTCAACATCCGAGCTTGTGATGCGTGCACGTTTTCCGGGCTGACCAGCCCGAGCGGAACGGCGACTAGCATCGTCGCGGCAGTTTCAACGCCATAACCCGTGGGTACGCCATCGGCTCCGCGCTCGAAGTACTGCGAACCCGGGTCGGGGTCGGGCGTGTTTGCCCCGATGCCGACGGCCTTCATGGCCGCGGTGTTGAACCATATGTCATGGGCGTCGAACGAAAGCACGTACATGGGCCGGTCGCCCGTGATGGGATCCAGCCAGTCCCGGGTAGGTTTAATCTCACTGGGATTAAAGCCAAACCCCGTAAGCACGCCTGTCCCGGGGTTCTTTTCCACGTACTCCCGCACGCGACTCAGGATCACATCCTTGTCCTTGACACCCGTGAGGTCCAAACCCATCTTCGTAATGCCTAGTTCGGGATGCGCGTGAGCATCCACAAAACCCGGCATGAGCATGCCTCCATCCATGTTCACGGTGCGAGTGTTCGGACCTAGCCACGCCCCAACATCCTTCGAACTCCCGACAAAGACAATCCGATCACCACGCACCGCAACCGCCTCCGCCGTCGGTTGAGCAGGATCGACCGTATAGATCAGGCCGCTTTTGTAAATCCAATCGGCTTTTCCATCGTTTGGTGAAGGAGCTTTGGCAAACAGCGATTGTGGCGATAGGGCAACAATCCCTGCTCCGATTGCGCAATTTTGTAAGAATTCTCGACGTTTCATGACGGCTCCTCTGGACACCTTCGCGCTCAAGCCAAAAAAACAAATTGTGTCCACACCCGCGCCGACCTTGTTCTCCAGCACGCAGTTGGGCTCACAATTCGGGCGTGTGCTCCACTCATTTCGCCTGCGGGAACAACAACGTCATCTGCAAGCTCATCTGCCACTTCGGTCCACCCGTAGGCGTTACGACGTTGCCGTAAAAGGTCCCAGCGAAATCGACTGGCCGGGAGCCAAACATCACCAGCTTGCCAACTCCCCCACCCGCCGGAACGATCCATCGATTGCCCGCGCTCTCCCGCCAATCCGCCAGAATCACCGGCGCAGCCGTTACATACCAATCGTGTTTCAGGTTGTAGACCACGAAGTACTGCAGGCTCATTCGGTTTATTGGAGGACGGCTGCCTGAGCCCGCGACCGACCACGCGTTGCTGACCAGCGCCCCCAATGTCCACTGTCCTGGCTGCGCCAGCACCACAGCCGACGGGCCAAGACTGAACTTGCCCATCCCGCAAATGTTGCAGGTCGCTGTGGGGATCACCATCGTAGGGCCAACGCCCCAAATCACGCTTCCGGGATTGCGCGGTGCCAGAAAGAACGACGGATTCATGTCGCCCAGGCCGAACTGTCCGCCCGTCTTCTGGTCCGGATACGGCTGCCAATTGATCGGCAGAATGACGCGGGTCACCAGCATCCAGTTCTCAGTCATGTTCCAGGGAATGACCGGCTGCAAACTGACGCCGTTCTGGGTACGGCCGTACTGGCCAAGACCAAAGTTCGTATTGTTTTGGATGGGAACGCTGATAAGGTCCGCTACGGGATTCTGAATAGCTTTGAGCAGGCCCTCGTCAGGGTCTTCCGAAGTGCTGTGGGCTTGCGCGGCGGTTAAGGTCGCATCTGATTGCGCGTAGACCTGATTCCCGAAACTGACAGCTACGAAAAGAACTAGCGATACGGAAATGCTTCGCCAGAAGCGGTGACGAAGGGCCAGGGACACCATTCTGGATCCTCTTTCTTGCTGCAGATCGAACTTTGCGGCTGGCACTACTTCTTCCAGCCTGATCCTTGAATTGCAATCGCCCTTCCAAACCGCTGCACTGATTACGAGAGGAGTCGAACCCATAGTTTCTCCGGCGGGCACTCAGCCGCGCAGTGACCCGGGTCACCACGTGCGAGTGATAAGTGCTAGGCAACGCTGCCACTTAGAGTCATGATGCGTGTTCTTTGCTTATCTGGCTTGCGTGAAAGGCAGAATTGCACGACACGTCTGAGAGTGCAATCAGACGCGTTTTCGGGGAGGTAGCATGGCGTCGTCGTACCCGGTTCTAGCTGGATTTCTAGAATTCGGTTAGCCGCTGAAACCTTGAACTGATGCTCAGGATCTGCTCTTACTTGTTGAAGCCCGCTGGTGGCCCACATTTCCCCGTGGCTGGTGGCCCACATCTCATGTGGCCCATATCTGCCCGCCGCGGCGGGCAGATGTGGGGCTTTTCGTTCGTACGCCCCAAAAACCACGGCTTGGTGGTCCACCCACTCCGACGAAATCAACTTGAATGGACATCGTTCAACCACGCGAAGGGGCATCACCATCGGTGTGCACTTCCTCTACGAAATAGCAGATTTACAACTATCTGACAGAATGATAAACTTCTGCCATGGATCAGCAAACCCGACTACGTGTTAGCGAGAATGGACGGGTGGTCATCCCTGCCTCGTTTCGCAAAGCCCTCGGGATCGAGGTCGGCGACGAAGTTGTGCTGGAGCTGAAACAGGACGAACTGCGCATCACGACGCCGCAGCAGCGTATTCAGCGCGCCCGCGAACGCGCCCGCAAGTATTTGCCAAAGGGCGTTTCCTTGTCGAAAGAGTTGCTCGCCGAGCGCCGCGAGGCTTCGCGGCATGAGTAGGGTCGTGCTGGATGCTTCGGCAATTCTCGCCTTCATTCAAGGCGAGTCTGGTAGCGAAAAGCTCACTCCAGAGATACTTAGCAACTCGCTTTGCAGCGCCGTTAACCTGGCCGAGGTGCATGGCAAGCTGGTGAGCCGGGGCTGGTCTCTGGATGAAGCTTGGGAAGACGCCTTCAGCCCGTCCCAGGAAGTAGTCCCCTTCGACTCGCCGCAAGCTCGTCTCGCGGGCGATCTGATTACCTACACTCGCACACTCGGTCTGTCGTTGGGCGACCGTGCCTGCCTCGCCCTGGCTCTCACCCTCAAAGCTCCCGTCTATACCACCGAACAAGCCTGGAAAAAGCTTAAGCTTGAAGTGCCGGTGCATGTAATTCGATAGAGTGCGCCCGCATGGGACGCGACATCCTCGGCGGCAACGGTATCGCCGACGAATACACCATCTTCTACCGCATGGCCAACCTGGAGTCGGCTGGTGGCCCACATCTCCCGTGGCCCATATCTGCCATCTTTTCGCAGATGTCGGGCTTTTGGGCCGGTTCTATAAAAGGGGATGTCAAGAGAAAACACTTCTCCCATCGCGGGAGCCGAGGTAGTTCTCTGGCATCCAGCCCCTTCGGGTCGCGCTTGGTGGCGGCGAGGCGCAGTTCTTGGGTCGTTTTCATCTCCGCCCTACGGCATCCTTCGCTAGCTGAAGCTGCACAAGCCTGACGGTGGTCCCGCTCCAGCGGGCCAACCATGGTTCTATCTGAGACTCGCCCGCCGTGGCGGGCGGCACTATGGCTTTGTTGGGTTATCCGAGGGAGCATACGGTGGCCCATGAGACTTGGCGCCAGCGGCGCACGCAGCCTAACCCGCCGAA
This sequence comes from uncultured Acidobacteriaceae bacterium, assembly GCA_963751155.1. Lineage (GTDB taxonomy): Bacteria > Acidobacteriota > Terriglobia > Terriglobales > Acidobacteriaceae > DASRAA01. The sequence continues at coordinate 173,049 of CAVVTL010000017.1, forward strand.
AGATACTTACCCTCGAACCCGAGCTCGCAGCCCGAACAGAAAAACGCGGAGTGAAACTCCCCTTTCTCCTGAGACGCCGCGCGCTCAAGCGGCTTGTGGCTTCACATACTCGGCGTCGAACGCCTCTCCTTTCTTCCACACATGCAACGTAATCGCGGCGATCTTGCGCGCCAGCGTCAGCCGCGCCATCTCCGGCCGCATCCCCTTTTTCAGAAGGTTTTCGTAGAATGCGCCGAACACACCTTCGCTGCCTCCAGCCGTGGTCGCCGCGCTCTTGAACAGGTTCTTCAGATCGTGGTTGTGGTTCCGGTTCAAGCCCGCGAATGAACACCGGCTTCTTCTTGCGCTCGATCTGTCCGTTGACCACGCGATACTCGCCGCTGTCGCGCGTCTCCAGCGCCAGCCCGCAGTAGGCCCAGAACTGCCGCTTAGTGCGGAAGCGATCCGGCGTCTGCACCCGTCCGATCAGCAGCGCCACGCGTATCGGGCCCAGCCACGGCACCGTGCGCAGCAGCTTGGCCTCGCCATGCTTGCGACACTCCACCATGAGGTCCTGCTTTGCCTCGCGCCGCAACTGCTGCAGCAGATCGAGCTCCTGATACAGCCGTCGCGCCCGCCGCTGCAGCCCGCTGTCGCGCAACTGCACCAACCACTCTTCCCGATGCCGTGCTCCGTAAAGCTTCTTACCGGCACAGGCAATCGCCTGGCTGCGATACAGCGCCTTCAACCGCCCCATGATGCGCGTGGTGTCTTCCGTCAGCGCCGCATAACTGCGCCCCAGATGCTTTACCGCCGCCGTGCTGTTCTGCCCGTGATAGACCGGCGACGACATCCCTGCCCGCAGCAACTCGGCCAACTTGCGCGCGTCGATCGCGTCGCTCTTGCTGCCTGCCTTCAGCAGCGCGTTCTTGCGTGGATTGCAAACCAATAAATAAGCCACTCGTCTCACCAGCAGATCGTAGAGCCAGGCGGAGTGCGGGCCTTCTTCGAAGGTGACGTGGAGTGTCCCGCGCAGTCCACGCAGAAAATCCAGAATCGCGGTGGCCTGCGTGGCGATGACTAACTCCATCACCAGCTTGCCCTCAGCGTTCAGCACCGCCACCGAGATAGTGTCGCGGTGGACATCCAGTCCGACATACTTGATGCTATTCATCGGGTGTTCCTTTCCTCAGGTTTGGTTACTGCTTCAGCACAGCAACCTTAAACCCGCTTCGAAAGGGGCGCCCTTTTATAATGCGTGGCATTCTGCTGTTCGCGCTCAACGCAACCTTCCTCGTTGCGTTTGAGCGGCAACTGCAATAATCGTTGCTAGCCCGCCCAAAGGGCTCCGGTCGGTACTGTATTGCGACCGAGGCACGGAAAAATATCGTGCGAGAGATTGCCGCCGGTTTGTCAGCGACCCACGCGAAGATTGGTTAGCGAGCTCAACACGCCGAAGACGTTCAACAGCCAAAGCACCACAACAATCACTACCACTCCGTTCAGAATCGACTTGATCGCGCCCTGCATGGGAATGTAGGTGTTCACCAGCCACAGCAGCACACCGACCACAATCAGCACAATCAACACCTGAATCAGCGGCATCTTTGGCCTCCTCTCCGCCAGCCCAGTCTATGGAATGGCGCGTAGCGAGGAGTATCAGGTGGAAACCCTACGGTGGACCTTCAGAATACCTACGAAAGTCCTTGTCCCAATCAAACGGCTCGGGCGCTGGGCGTCATTGGTCCTTGACGCGGTGGGGGATTCAGCGCCCCCCACGACGACACCCACATCCAGACCCCGAAAAAAGCCATGGCCGTCAGATCAACCTACCTAGTCGTTCGCCGCCCCATCCTCCCCATGGCGTCGAAGACAATCCTCCCATGCCGCTCAATGCCGCGCCCACCGTGTCTGCAATCACCGCTGACAAGAGCTGGCCCTGAGCTAATTATTGACCTTTGCATAATATAGTTACAGTGGAAAGAGTTCCGCTTGTTCCCAGAAGGCGCAGACCAAGGTCGGTCGACGGCGCATGCGACGCAGCGCTTGGCGTGCGGAAGCGCTCAACTGTCCGAAGGTAGTGGGGCAGAAGTTGGGTAGTTCGTGCTGCTTCCAGTGTGACCACAGATACTCCACGGGGTTCAGTTCGGGAGCGTAGCCGGGAAGATACTCCAACCACAGACGTCCTCGCTGTTGCTGTACGAACTGCCATACCGCACGGCTGCGGTGACCGGGCAGTCCGTCCCAAACGATCAGCAACTTGCCGGGAATGTGGCGCAGCAGATGCGCCAGAAACTCGATGATCTGCGGGCTACGGATCGCTCCCGGAAACAGGCGGAAGTAAAAGTTCCACCAGGTCACGCCCGCGATCGCCGACAACGTCTTCCAGTTGAAGTGATATTGCAGCACCGGCGTCTGTCCGCGTGGGGCCCAGGTGCGGCAGCGGTGGGGCCGCTCGCTCAGCCCGCTCTCGTCGATGAAGACGATGGTGCGGCCCTCGTTTTTGGCCTTTTTTTTAACTCCGGCCAGCGTTTCTGCTTCCACCGTCGGATCTTGTCTTCGTCCCGCTCCAAGGCGCGGCCCGTGGGACGCTGACAACTCCAGCCCAACTGCCGCAGGATGCGCCAAGCCTGCGAGGGATGGTAGGAAACCCCACATTCTTGCTCGATCAAATGGGCGACACGGCTGGTGGTCCACAAACCGGTCTCGTAGCCCAGAGTCTCCGGACCGCGTTTGAGTCCTTGCTCAATCTTGCCGAGATCCTCCGCGTTCAAGCGTGGCTTGCGGCCAGCACGGCCCGCCTTCTTCAGTCCGGCGCGGCCTTTGTCGCGTAACTCGACCGCCCACTGACTCACCGACTGCCGGTGCGCCCCGACCCGCCGGGCCACTTCCGACTGGCTGTATCCCTTCTCCAGAAGCCGCGCGGCTTGCATCCGCCGCCGCTCCAATGCCGCGAAATCTCTACGAACTCCCGCCGGATTTCCCATGCCCACAACATAGCATGAAACTAAGAAAATGTCACTATATTATTCAATACTCAATAGGAGTGGTGGGCACCCCAACTCAAAGTTCGATGTATTGTCTCAAACGGAACGGGAGGGTCTCGCGTATTGATTCGATATCAGGATCTCGCGTGCGCTGGTCCGGCCATCCGTCGAACCTTGCGTTGTTAAGGCTCTCTAAGCTGGATCGGAGCCTGCGTCGCACCAGAAACTTAGGTCCCGACCCACAAGCTCGCTCAACCGGTGGATTTCTGATTCAAGTACCGCACACAGATTGTCCCTCACTTTGGGGTCAAGCTGGGGCCTGGATTCTGCAGCCGTGTTCAGACGAAACAGTAGTGAGCCTACGGACACTCTAAATGCACTAGACGTTATGGGGTGAACGATCCTTCGCAGCAACATCGGCGGTCGTCTGAGTAGGGTCCACAATGACTTGTTTCGAGCACGACGGCTACCGTTGATCACAGGGAATTCCCTCTCAATATCACTGCCGACGCCCAAGAATCGCAACACATTCTGGTAGACCTCTGCGGTATTTCTCTTAAAGTCGTCGTAGATGATGAAGTGTATCTTCTCTCGGCCGAAGGCAAGTAGATATCTTTCTACTTGCTCTGCGAATCGAACCCTTTCTCGATACGAGAGTTCGGCGACGCTCCGGCCATTAGCGTCGGCGCGCAAGGCGGCCTCGAAGGTTGGTTCGTCCTCAAGATTTTCGAGCTTGCGCAGGCAATACAAGGAATGCATTACCTCGACTGGATTCCTCAGCATGATGATGATTGATGCTTGCGAATTAAACTCCCTGAGAGCCAAGGCCGAGGTCCGAGAGCTCAAATAGGCAACCGAAGCTTCGCCAACTCTTTTTTCCTCATGGGCCCCGGTAAAACACGCCAGGTAGTCAGGCCAAGTCTGGATGCGACGGCTTTCACCCAGAAAGTCGGCAAAGAAATTCGGCTCTTTAAGTGCCGGCATGAAAATCTCTGGGTGTTCCCGGAGGTAAGTGTAAAGGGCAGTTGTGCCGCAACGTGGGGCCCCCACGATGAAAAATTCTGGTATCCGACACTGCCGATGAGCGCCCGACATGCTCCCATCTATACATGGGATCACTGCTGTCCGGTTAAAAGTCGAACAGAATCAGTTGGTTGGGGTTTTCGGCGAAACTGGCGTCCTGTTCGATGCTCTGAAGGGCCCATAAAATGGGCGCTTTCTCGAAAAGCGTGAGGCTCAGAATCTGTAGAATTTGGTACAGGCTGGCCTCCAGTCCCAACCGCTTGCGCACGATCGCTACCAGCACATAGACCGACACCGCAATCCAGATCTGGGTCTTCACCGCGTTCTCGCTGGTGCCGTAGAAGGCTTTGATTCGCAGGTGCTGTTTGATCCATTTGAAGAACAGTTCCACCTGCCAACGCTGCTTGTAGATCTGTGCGATCGTCAGCGCGGGGAGGGTGAAGTTGTTGGTCAGGAATTGCAGCCGCTTGCCGGTTTCAGCATCGCAGTAGCTCACCTTTCGTAACGCGTCTGGGTACACTGAGGCCGACTCGAAGGAAGACAGAATCACGATCTGGTCCGAGCAGACGCCCGTGCTCTTATCCACCGGATGCGAGTAGCGCCGTTGCAATCGCACGTTGGACTTGGTGCGCACCACGAAGAAGGCCGAGCTGAGCGTAAAGACGAAGAGCCTCTGAAAATCAATGTAGGCCCGGTCCATCACGTAGAAAGCCCCGGCCTCGGGCATGATCTCGTCGAGGAGGTTCACATCATGCACGGCCCCGCTGGTGACGCGGATAAACGTGGGAAGGTTGCCGTGCAGGTCCAGCAAGGTATGCATTTTGATAGCGGCTTTGCGCCGCCGGAACCGGGCCCAGGGAAACAGCGCCAGACACAGATCGATGGTGGTCGAATCCAGCGCATACAGGCTCTCGTCCAAATCGACACCCATGGGCTCTCGGACGTACAGTCGGCGCGCGGTGGCAATCAGCCGCTGCGCGAAGTCGGCGAAGATGCGCCAGTCGCGCGATTCATTGGCGTCGGCCAGCGTGGCGCGCGCCACCTTGGCACGGAATCCCAGGTGATACAGCTTGCCCTGCAACGAACCCAGACAGGCTTCGATGTCGCGCAGGCTCTCGCGATAGGTCAACTGGGCGAAAGCCATCGCTAGATACTGATCCCAACAGGTGAAGCCTCGCAGCCGGAGGTCACCCTGATAACGCGCGACGCAACGACGGAACTCGCGGTCGGGAAGAAAACTGATCAATTGCGAGAAGACGGTGCGGCCCTGATTCATGAGCCATTGTCGGCTCTCCTCGCGTTCAAATCGCGGCAACCCAGAAATGGCTCTAACTTATTGCGCAGCTATTACTTGCAACCACCGCCCTGTCAGTTAACCGGACAGCAGTGACATGGGATGGAATCTGATCGCTCGTTGGCAACATCCATGTCTCTTCGGCCCTAACAGAGCTAACTAAACCTCTTGGTCCCCTCTTGCAGGTTCTGGGGTTGGCAAATCGAGTTCATTCTGTCCCTTTGTTCGCGAATAAACTGGCCACGAGTATCGAACCCGAGCCGTTAGGTTCCTATCGATTCGGGTGTGAAAACCGCAATGGCAATTAGGGCATCTCAAGGCAAAGGCATCGCGCGCGGCTTTCGTGTGCTCAGGAGTGAACAGCATGTCTCGTAGCCGCATTTCGTGCAGATTCCCCATTCGGAAGGTTACGTAGCAGAGTTGTACCGTTCCATCTGCCCCCACCCACAGCAACCGGTACTTGTCGCAAGGAACCTTCATATCAGGTCCCAGGAGCAACCAATCGGGGATGGACCGCAATGCAATCTCCGATTGCGGCACAAGCGTTGGGTTGAGCTTCTTGAGACCTATTAACGCCTCGACAACTTTGTCGATATCATCCCGGTCTTGTGGCCTGAATTGCAGTTCCCGGTTCGGGCCCTCTGTGAAATATGGCAGAGAGTAGTGGATCAGACTGACTCCAACGGGCGCGTGATACCGTTCGGCAAACTGCCACATCTCCCGGACAGCTTTCAGATTGCAAGTGGGCCGCATCAACACCCATCCCAGCCGCAGGTCGATCTCCATTCCGTACCGCTCCCGCGTGTAGGCCACACCTCTCTCCATACGGGCGAACTGCTCGGGTCGCTGCACGTAGAGGTTGTACTCTTCTCCAGTGCCATAGAAACCAATCCCCAAGTTCCGCAAACCCGCTTGGTACAGGTCGTCGATCTTCTCTTTGAGCAATATCCCGTTCGTCGTGACCAAGGTGTGCAGGCCCAGGCCCACAGAATGTTCAACCATGTGAACAAGGTCCTTGTGAAGTAACGGCTCACCTCCGTACCGGCGAATATTCTTGATGCCCAACCTCTTGCAATCGTCCAAAAGGTCGCGAATGATGGGGAAGGAAAGCCGTGCGCCGGCATGAAATCACGACCATACCGGCAGCCAATGCACCGCAAGTTGCAGTCTGCAGTGAGTGTCAGGTAGATCTCCCGGGGATCCGGTTCGATCAATTGGGGTAGCGCGACCGCACCTGCATGCTTTGCTAGGTCCGAGTAGAGATCTAGAAAGTCCACTGCCCGTCTGAGCGAAGGGTGCTTCATCACCATCGGGGCCAAGCGTTTGGCCAACTTTGCTCGAATAGTCACAAACGCTCATCTTCCGTGACGAAGTACCAAAGTTTGTGCCCCTGCGGAATTACGGCGCGACTTCGTGGGCCGGGACGTCCGATTTGGTTCGGCGCTCTATGATTGTCTGCGCTTTTTTATCGAGGGACAAGCAATTTCTGTTCGTTTCTTTGCGGAAGATTGGCTGGTTGCCCATACATCCCGGGGCCCATATTTGCAGTCTTTGGGCAAAAGCGGGACTTTTGGCAACAGTCAGGTGGTCCGCCCCGTCAAACTATTGATAGAAATAAACTTACACGAGAGGGTGACCCATCCCGCTTTCTTTTGGCGAGGTGGGGCTTCTCGTTTCGGTTAACCAAGAATCCTCGGGCCGAACACGAAAAGACCCCGCGTTTAGCTCTCCAACGTCAGAACTACCCGCAACTCACTGCGCGCAAATCGCGATCGCGGTGGTTTGCCGGCCTTGCGTGTCTATGTTGTGGACCATCACGTCCCAGCCGTTATCAATCACGTTGCCATGTCCGTCGGTGGGCTCTGAGGAATACACTTTCACTTCGTCTGGCGTTTCGATGTCGAAACCTCCGCCCAGCACCTTCTTGCCCGCCGGGCAGCTCGCATGCACGCTTTGGGTTGCGCCACCCGGCACCACGGCCCTGTTCACTACGGTCTGGTAGCCCTGGACGCCGCATCCGGCGAGCATGCCGGTCACGCCGAGAACGCAAACAGCGATTACCAGACGCGTCCAACTGAGGGACTTCCAATTGATCGGTTCCATTTTCAGCCTCCATGAGTGAGTCAAGAATCTCGATTTTGGCCCTGGAATGCCGAACAGTTTACACCTATTGACCTTTGCATAATATAGTTACAGCGGAAAGAGTTCCGCTTGTTCCCAGAAGGCGCAGACCAAGGTGGGCCGACGGCGCATCCGACGCAGCGCTCGGCGTGCGGAATCGCTCAACTGTCCAAAGGTGGTGGGGCAGAAGTTGGGTAGTTCGTGCTGCTTCCAGTGCGACCACAGATACTCCACTGGGTTCAGTTCGGGAGCGTAGCCGGGAAGATATTCCAGCCACAAACGCCCTCTCTGTTGCTGTACGAACTGCCATACCGCACGGCTACGGTGACCGGGCAGTCCGTCCCAAACGATCAGCAGCTTGCCGGGAATGTGGCGCAGCAGATGCGCGAGGAACTGGATGATCTGCGGGACTACGGATCGCTCCCGGAAACAGGCGGAAGTAAAAGTTCCACCAGGTCACGCCCGCGATCGCCGACAACGTCTTCCAGTTGAAGTGGTATTGCAGCACCGGCGTCTGTCCGCGTGGTGCCCAGGTACGGCAGCGGTGGGGACGCTCGCTCAGTCCGCTCTCGTCGATGAAGACGATGGTGCGGCCTTCGTTTTTGGCCTTTTTTTTAACTCCGGCCAGCGCTTCTGCTTCCACCGCCGGATCTTGTCTTCGTCGCGCTCCAAGGCGCGGCCCGTGGGACGCTGACAACTCCAGCCCAACTGCCGCAGGATGCGCCAAGCCTGCGAGGGATGGTAGGAAACCCCACATTCCTGCTCGATCAGATGGGCGACACGGTTGGTGGTCCACAAACTGGTCTCGTAGCCCAGAGTTTCCGGACCGCGTTTGAGTCCCTGCTCGATCTTGCCGAGATCCTCCGCGCTCAAGCGTGGCTTGCGGCCAGCCCGGCCCGCCTTCTTCAATCCGGCGCGGCCTTTGGCGGCCAACTCCGCTGCCCACTTACTCACCGACTGGCGGTGCGCTCCCACGCGCCGGGCCACTTCTGACTGACTGTACCCCTTCTCCAGCAGCCGCGCGGCGTGCATGCGCCGCTGCTCTAATGCCGCGAAATCTCTGCGAACTCCCGCCGGGTTTCCCATGCCCACAACATAGCATGGAATTACAGAAATGTCACTATATTATTCAATACTCAATAAGCCGCTTGTCGCGCGTTTAGCCCTTGGTTTTCACGATGGGGCGAGGGGGAGGCCGCGCTGTTCTTTCGCGGCTACCACCCCATCTTCTGCATCCGACCCAGGATGATCCCGCTATACCAATTCATGCGCTCGGGCCGTCGTTTCAGCGGACCGGGCAGCACCGCCGCCAGTCGCGCCGCCTCTTCCCGCCCGATACTCCGCGCCGGCGTCCGGTAGTAAACGCGGCACGCGGACTCTGCACCGTAGATTCCGGGGCCCCACTCGACGACGTTCAGGTAGAGCTCCAGGATGCGCTGCTTGCCGAGCACGGCTTCGGCCACTGGCACCAGCGTGGCCTCTGCTCCTTTGCGGACGATCGACCGGCCGGTTCCGAAGAACAGGTTTTTCACCAGTTGCTGTGTCAGCGTCGAGGCTCCACGAGTCCGTTCGCCTTCCATGTCTTCCTGGGCGGCGATTTGCATCTGGTGCCAGTCAAATCCGTGGTGCTGGAAGAAGCGCCCATCCTCCGCCGCGATCACCGCGTGCTGCAGATTGGCCGAGACCTGGTTCAGCGGGACAAATTGATAGCGTTTCTGATAAGGCTTGTCATGGATCCATGCCTGCATCCGGCGCTCGATCTGCACCGCGGTAGTCGGTGGATCGATCCAGCGCGCCGCCAGCAGCAACACCGCGGCGTCCAACCAAAGAACCAGCGCCATTGCGACAACCCATCGCGCAAACGCCCATAGGTCCTTCTTCCAACGGTGGGTCTTGGCGGACTTAATCGGCCTGGAGGTCACGTTTCAGAATACTAACGTGGCAGGCACTTCCCAAATGCTAAGTGAGGATCGCGTGCGTGATCCCTTGCCACCACGCCGGATTCGCCCTCCACAGGTAAACCGCAAAGCTCTGTCCCACGATCAACGCGGGCAGCGCATACAGATACACCTTGTTGACGCGTCCATCAACCACCAGGTCGCGCCCGGCGCCGAGCAGAATCAGCAAGTCAAGACAAGGGAAGAAAAGGCTGTTGTTGAAGATGAATTCGAAGCGTCCGACCGCCGCATCCATCAGCCCGCAGCTTGCGATGAACACCAGCCGCCGATGGTATTCCGGCCTCTTCCGCCAATAGATGGCCAGCGCGATGCACACGCCGAATGCGACCATGTCATAAAACGGGATCGCCATGAACGCATTGGCGCCAGTCTGTTTGAGCACAAACGTGTCAAACCGGGCCATGATGACGGCAATCGTGAAGCCCAGCGGAACCATCACGATAGCCAGCCCCGCTCCAAACCAACCGAGCAGCCGATGCACGCTGACCTTGTGCACCCGCACGAGCGCTGACTGCGCAATGAAGAAGATCATCCACGTTGAAAATGCGGCGCCATGAATCCACAGCAGCAGCGGCCGCGGCGGGGTTGCGTGCAGGAGATTGTCACCGACCGTGCGGCTGAAGCCCGCCACCACCAGAGCCGCCATCGCCAGCGACATGCAGAAATAGAAGTACTTGCTCAAGAACATCTTGAACCGCGTCAAACCACGATTGGCTTCTTTCGACGCGAGAATTCCCTGTTCGGCAATGGTTGCCACAAGCGCTCCTTCAATACCTCTGTTTGCATTTCCCCGGGAAGCTGGTTGCACTAAGTTAGCCGTTAAACGAACGCCGCGCAACAAGAATCATCTCGTCAGCGGGGATCGTTCTCGCGTCAACAATACGGGGGAGGCTGATTCCTGGGACCTCCAATCGTCACTCTCGGCGATACCGGCCTCTTTGTCGCTGAAAGTAACAATCTCGCGCGAGTTCGGATCGAAGGGAGTCCGCATCTCATCACTTTGGAGATCGAGTGCTTCGACCACTTCGCTAAGCGACACCACCGCCACAGTCGCCATCATTTGTCGGGATTCTGACACCGACATTACTGCCAGTTCTCCCGCGGTCCCACAAGCCCAGGGGTGTGCCGCCGTTCACGACCGCAGGCAAACTCGGCCGCGGAGCGATCGATCGCATCGCCGCGGCCGATGAACGGAAGCCAATCAGATGGTAAAGAGAGCTTACTAATCAGCTGCCATGGGCTGCTCAAGGAGGGCACCTGCTGTCGCCAAAGCCTCCCTTTCGCGAGCTCCGACTTCGTCAAGATGGAACGACTTGGTTTCCGGCGAATACAGCAGGCTAACAAACGTCATCACTGCGCCAATCGTAAGCACCACGGCCGGTGAAAGCCACAGGTCCTGCTTTTCAATGGACGCAATGAAAGGAATCTTGTGCGCCCACCAGACATACACTCCGAACCACGCTCCCAGCAGTGCGCCTGAGGAATACCCGAAGCCCACTCCGGTAGCGCGGCGTTTCGTGGGAAAGCGCTCGCACAAATATGCCGGAACAATTCCCCACGCCAGTTTCAGCATGCCTGCCATGCAGGTGCCTAAAATGGCCAACTTGATATTTCTCTCCAGGGCCGCGTGATACAGGACGTAGTACACCGGCACGCCAAAAATAACCAGAAAGACGCAGTACCACTGGGTGAGAATTTTGCGGCCGCTTCGGTCTGAGACCCAACCATAAAGGTTGTAGCCAAGGAAGGACAGGAAAAGCGCGAATCCATAAATCAGGCTGTAGGTTGTGGTATCGAAGCCGCGGCCATCCAGTGTCAGGATCCTCGGCAGGAAGCCATAGACGGAGTAGTCGGTCAGGAATAGTCCTGTCATGAAGAAGAACACCTGCAGGAAGTCCCACAATTGCGGCGGTTTGAACAAACTGAAGAACGGCGCTTTCTCGATCTTGCCGGTAGCCTTCGCTTTTTCGAATTCGGGCGACTCATGCAGGTTACGGCGAATCCACAGTGCCAAAAATACTGGAATAACGCCCGTCATAAAGGCGATACGCCACCCGTACTGTGCCATCGCAGCTTTCGTGGTCACAGCCGAGATCAGTGCGAAGACCAGGGAAGCCAGCACATATCCCAGCGGGAAACCCGACTGAATAAAGCCGCCGATGGCTCCGCGGCGCGGTTGGGGCGCGTTTTCGATGGCGAAGGTATGTCCGACTGCGTACTCGCCACCAAAGAAACATCCCATTACAAAACGCAGAACACAGAAAATCACATACGACCAGACACCTATCTGGGCGTAGGTAGGAAGAAAGCCGCCGAGGAGAGACATCACTCCGACGCCGCCGATAGTAAGCACCAGCAGCAAACGTCTGCCGATCTTATCGGCGTAGTGGCCGAAGATGGCAGAGCCAACTGGCCGCGCCGCCATCGTGATCGCGTAGGTGAATACGATCGTAATGTACTGCCACGCCGCACTGCCTTTGGGGGACGCGAAGACTTTCACCAGGATCGGCGCCATCACGAGAACCATAGCCATGTCGTAGGCGTCGAGCATGAACCCGAGAAACTGCGACGCCATGGCCATCTTGGTCTGTTTAGAAAGGTTTTGTTGAACAGCCATTAAGACTCCTGACATTGGATGAAGCTTGGTTAAAATAGCGGATGTTTTCAGAATTAGCAGGTCGTCGCCGGACCCCATGCGATGTTCGTCACATCGCGCTGTGACAAGCGAACATCTGCCGTGCAATGCGGCCAAGAAGCGCGATCCGTTCAAAGACCCGAAGCGGCCTCGAGCGGGGTTCTAATTTCCTTGCTCCGACATCCTTACAACCCAGGATGGGGGCAAGAATCGGCCGCGGTCGGCAATCGTGGGTTTACATCCATCGCTCCCAACTTTTGACGTCGCATCCTGGATTCCTCGGTCCCTCTGCACCTTTGTCGTGAAAAATCATGGGTTACGAAAGTTCTCCTCCATTGGGTACTTTCGTAAGTTGACAACTTTCCTCTCCCCTGCCACGCTTTCCGAGTGGGCGCGCCGCGCCCGCCGGGACGCTGTTTCATTCCGCCGCTGGTACTGGTACGCGGCCTGATTGCTTGTTACTCGATTGGAGGCTTTTATGTCCTGCCGCGCCGGATATTCGCCGCACCCATCGCTTTCCTTTTCCGAAAAACCATCGCGCAACTCCTTACGGCAGAGGAATTTACGTATAACTCCTTTGGGCAGACGAATTTGCGCGGAAATTCTTCGTATCCCAATGAAAACAAGGAATTTCACGGTCGAGGGGGAGGGGGCTAACCAGTTGTCGCAATTCCCATTTTGGAACTGTCGCCGCTCATCGGCCGCAGTTTCCGACAGTACCTCCATCGCATAAGTCGCGATCTGCAACATCCACAGGCATGAACTTCAAGTAGCGCCGATTGCTGTCCTTGCCACACACTGCCTCGCTGAGGCACTATGGCTTTTCGTCAACTTGAGCGTCATGAATCCTCAGATCGCGGAACGAACCCGAAACGTCATCGCCAAGCACCTGCGGGTGCCGGTCGAGCAGGTCCCGCTCGACGCCACCTTCGAGCAACTCGGCATGGACTCGCTCGACAGCGTCAACCTGCTGTTCGAGGTCGAAGACGAGTTCGACATCTCGATCGACGACCGCGACGCAAAATCCATCACGTCGGTTCCGCAGATGATCGAAGGAATCGAGACCCTGCTGGAGCGCAAGAAGGCCAACGCCAGAGGCAACTCCTCCCACCACATGATCCGGGTCGCCATCACCGGCGTCGGCGTCATTTCGGCCATCGGCAAAAGCACTCCCGAATTCTGGGACTCGCTGCAACACGGCCGTAGCGGCATCCGCCCCATTGAAACGCCAGAGTGCACCAATCTGCGTTTCCGCAATGGCGCCGAAGTTCCCGACTACAACACCAGCGACTATTTCGACGAGAAGCAGGCGCAGTTGATGGACCGCTTTGCCGAGTTTGCCGTCATCGCCGCCCGCGAAGCCGTGCGCGATGCCGCACTCGAGTTCACACCGGAGATGAAAGCAGGCGGCGCAGTCATCACCGGCGCTTGCATCGGCGGCCAGACCAGAGAAGACGCGGAGTTCGTGGAGTTGTACCGCAAGGAACGCGGCCGCTGTCATCCGCTGACGATTCCGCGCATCATGGCCAACGCCGGGGCCAGCCACATCTCGATGGAACTGGGACTAACTGGCCCAGGGTTCAACCTTTCGACCGCTTGTGCCTCAGCAGCACATGCCATCGGGCTCGCCTTCTGGATGGTGCGCTCGGGCGGCGCACCCATCGCAATTACCGGCGGCAGCGAGGCGCCGTTCAGCCTCGGCTTGCTGAAAGCGTGGGAGGCGATGCGCGTGGTGTCTCCCACTACTTGCCGTCCGTTTTGCCGTGACCGCAACGGAATGATCCTGGGTGAAGGCGGCGCGATGCTGGTGCTGGAGCCACTGGAGGCAGCACAGGCGCGCGGCGCAAGAATCTACGCGGAGTTGGTGGGCTTTGGCATGTCGTCGGATGCCAGCCACATCACACATCCTTCCACCGAAGGCCCGTCGCTGTCGATGCAGCGGGCGCTGAACGACGCGGATGTCGATCCGTCGCAGGTGGGCTACATCAATGCCCACGGCACAGCCACGGATGTGAATGACGTGACCGAGGCTGCAGCGATCCGGCAAGTGTTCGGAAGCCACACGGACAATATCGCGGTGAGCTCGACGAAATCGATGCATGGCCACGCACTCGGCGCAGCGGCTGCGATGGAAGCGGCAGCCACCGTGCTCGCGCTGCATCATAACGTCTTGCCGCCGACGGCGAATTTCACGGAGCTGGACCCGGCGATGCCAGTTGGACGTCATCGCGAATCAAGCTCGTCCGGCGGAAGTCGAATATGCGATGTCCAATTCGTTTGCGTTTGGCGGGTTGAACGCAACGCTGGTGTTTCGTCACGTGTAGCGTTCGCGTTCCAGTTTTGCCCAATATGCTTCAAATCACAGGACTTACTGGGCGAAGAACGAGCACTTTATTTCCGTTGCGGTGCAACCTATTCGCTTTGAAACCGTCTATCTATAGACAGGCATGAGCCGGGAGAACAAGTGAGAGTCTCTGAAGTTTTGCAAGCGTGGGGCCGCATTTTAGCTGGCCGCAGTCCGTCGATTTCCATCGAACTCACCCGCGAGTGTCCGTTGCGATGCCCCGGATGCTACGCCTACGAAGATGAGCATCTGGGCACGCCAGGAGTTACGCTTCGCCAGTTGGCGGATTTTAAGGGAAGCGAATTGGTGCAAGGCACTCTCCGCCTGGTTGACGAACACCGCCCGCTGCATGTGTCGCTTGTTGGCGGCGACCCGACTGGTTCGTTACCGCGAACTCGAAGAGCTGCTGCCTGAGTTGGACCGCCGGGGAATTCACGTGCAGTTGGTAACCAGCGCTTTCCGCCAGATTCCCGCGCACTGGAATGCACTTTCACGTCTCAACGTGGTGGTCTCCATCGACGGACTGCAACCGGAACATGATGTGCGGCGCAAGCCGGCGACGTATGAGCGGATCCTGAAGAGCATCGCTGGAACCAAGGTGACGATTCACTGCACGGTCACCGGACAGATGATGGATCGGCCCGGATACCTGGAAGAGTTCGCGCGATTCTGGAGTGCGCGCGGTGAGACCAAGCGAATCTGGTTCAGCCTTTTCACTCCCCAGCAAGGCGCGGTTGCTCCGGAAATTCTGACACCAGATCAGCGCAGACGGGTCGATTGAAGAATTGATGGAATTGCGGGCAGCGCTATCCCTGGATTGATATGCACAAGCGCATGATCGAGGAGTTCCGGAATCCTCCGGCGTCGCCGAAGGACTGCATCTTTGCCCGCACGACGCTGACGTTTTCTGCGGACCTGAAGACCAAAATTACGCCCTGCCAGTTTGGAGGCACGCCTGACTGCTCGCAGTGCGGCTGCATCGCCAGCATGGGCCTGGCGGCGGTCGGGCATTACCGGGTGTTGCCCGGCGTTACCGCGGGAAATCTGTTCGCCCTGTCGGCACTCGTCGGAAGCGGCGTGAACAAACTGCGTTCACCGCGCGAACAAGGAAGATTCGATCGGCTATCCGGAAGATGTAGGCCGACGAAAAGGTTGCGTGAGGGGCGTCATTGCGAGATGACGCCCTGCGCTGCGATTAGCGAGACTGAATGTCGGCGAGCGCCCATTCGATGCGATCGACTTCGTCGCGAATGACCCGGATGGCCTGCTGATGAGCGGGAAACGGCACCGGCGGAATGGCCTCGACGGCGTGACGAATCTTGTAGTTGCGGTCCCAAACCTGGTTGATCTTCGCCGAAGTGAGCAGTCGTTGCTGGTAAATCCGCTTCGCCAGCTTCATAACGATCCAGGCAAACGCCAAGCCCGAACATCATCTCAATCGGAAGCCGATCGGTGGCTCCATCGAAATCGAAGAATAAGAGACGGTAGACGGCCTCACCAAGTCCGAGAGACGCGAAGATTACCGCCATTCCGACCAAGCCCAGCGTCAAACGGTCAACGGGACGAAGCTCAGCTGCCTGATTACTGTCACGATTTTTCAAGAACGCCATGGGTCCACCGAAGGTGTGATAGTTCACAAACCCTATTGTCCTATAAGTTCCGGTTTCTGTGCAGCAGGAATCGCGGGCTCGGTCGTTTCGATGTCACAAACTGCCTAAATAAGCCGGATCTACGAGCGCCGGAGTACGGCCTTCGGCTCGTAACACGCAGCACGGCTCTTCGGCGAACAGGTTGCCGGTCATGGCGTAGGAGCGCGCACGCGAACCGCCGCAGATTTCCCGGTACTCGCAAGCACCGCACTTCCCTTCCAGGTTCTTGCTGTCGCGCAGCGACCGAAAGAGCGGTGAGTTGCGGTAGATATCGGCCAGCGATTGCTTCCGCACATTGCCGCCCGACAGCGGCAGGAATCCGCTGGGATACACCTCGCCGACGTGCGAGATAAAAACGAAGCCCTTGCCGTCGTTGATGCCCCGCGGAGCACGGCCGATACCGTCGGGCGTTTCCATGCCCATCCGGCATCGGCGAGAACTGCGGAATGCGCGGGAAGGTCTCGGCCGGCTGCTCTGGCCGAGCCGCCGAGCCTCGGTTCTGCGCTGCAGGAGGTAGCGGCGATAGTGCTGCGCTTCTGTGCTCTTGATGTCGAACAGCACACGCTGCGAGGTATGGTAGAGCTTGTCGAACACCTGCTCGAACTCTTCCGCCGAGATGAGATCGATGTCCGATCCGCGGCCAGTCGGCACCAGAAAGAACACGCTCCACAGCGTGATGTCGAGGGACTCGAGCAGAGCGATGATGTCGTCCAGCATCGCCAGGTTGTGGCGGGTGATGGTGGTGTTGATTTGCACCGGCAAGCCCGATTTCGCGCGCCCAGCGTACTGCGTCGAGCGTCCACTGGTAGGAGCCCGGCACACCGCGAAAGGCATCGTGGATGGCGGCGGTGGGACCGTCAAGCGAAACGGCGAGTCGAGCCAGATCCGGCGGTCTTTGAGTCGCACGATGCTGTCGCGGGTCAGCAGCGGTGTGGCGCTCGGCGTCAGCGAGATGCGGACGCTGCGCTCGGTGGCGTACTGCACCAGCTCGAAAATGTCGGGACGCTTGAGCGGGTCGCCGCCGGTGAGGACGAAGACCGGCACTTCCATGGCGGCGATCTCGTCGATGAGGCATTTGGCCTCAGCCGGTGGTCAGTTCCTGGGAGTTACGCAGGGGCTGGGCGCAGGCCCGGCAGTGGACACAGGCCAGATCGCAGGCCTGGGTGGTTTCCCAGATGGCGACGAATGGCCGCTCGTCGAAATTGAAGTTGCCGCGCATGACGCCTCCGCTTCCCGACAATGGTCTTTGTCAGCACTACCATCGCAGAGGCAAGGGGCGGCGTATGTGACGATAGTCACGAGGAACGCGAAAATAATCGCCAAGTCTCTTGGGCGTGTTCGAGATACGGGCAACGGTCACATCACCTCGTGAGCTACGTCACAGCCGCGGCGTTTGCATTCGACCAGAATTCAAGGCAGCAAAGGGAGCGAAGCGCCAGAACCGAAGCTCCCCGGGGAGGCAGGAATGTCTGAAGATAAGCGTGACGTACTGGAAGTTCTGCGCTACGAGCTGAATTTCATCGAGCAGGGAGGCTATGGAAATTGGTATAGCACGCCTTGGGGCCCGGCATCGATCTTCCAGGATTCGCTGACTTGTCCGAATCACGGGGACCCGACGCGCCCCCACGCCTGCCATGAGTGCCTGCTCTACGACTTTGTGCCCGAGCAATATCGCACGGAAGACGTTCCCTGTCATCATATTCCGCTAAATAAGCAGGGCGATACCATCGTTACCCCGCAGACCGAAGAAGAGCTTCGGGAGAACGTAAAGCACTGGCTGAAGCGCACCATCGCCAGGATTGAAGCAGAACGGGCCAAAGAGAAAGCAGGCGGAGCAGGTCAAAGAGCAGGTTGGATAGGCGGGCGACCAGTCCAAGCCTGTCGCAGAAGTAGTTCCAAATTGGAACTGGAACGAGGATTTGTCTGCCGCCCAGCGGAGAGTCTGCGGTTTCTCCACAGCTACAATTCAGGGAACAACCGCTCTAGGAGTCGCGATGACCCGGACATTTTCGTCTCTCAATCCGCAGGAAGCCTTGCACGCAGCCATCTTCGTCGAAGAGCGCAATGCCGGCATCTACCAACGGTTCGCCGAGATGTTCAGCCGAGTTTGGCGATGCTGAGTCTCTCGAGATCAGCAATGTCTTCTGGGACATGTCGATCGAGGAAAAACGGCACAGCTGCATGCTGCAGGGGAAGTACCGCGAGCGCTACGGCGACACAGGTTGCCCGCTCACCGAGGAAGACCTGCGCGAATTGATCGAGGTACCCAAACTGGAAGGCAGCGACATCTTCGAGACCGTGGACTCCGTCCTGGCCGGACCGCGGCATCGGGCTTTGCGGGTAGCGCTCGATGCCGAAAAGAGCGCCCAGGAGTTCTATGCGCAATTGGCGAATCGGACTGAGGACGAAGCGCTGCGCCGCCTGTATGGCGAGCTGGCCACCATGGAAGACAGCCACGTGACTTACCTCCAGGGCATGATGGCGACGTCTTCCGCTAGCGGGGTCAAAGAGGTCCACTGAGTCGGCAACCGTGAAGGATGTGTAACCAGATTTCATCTGGCGCTCCGTTCATCTGTCGGTGGCACGTCTAGCCCTTCATGTGGCCCATGTCGGGAAACGACTTGAACTCGACTGTCCGTTCACTGGCCTGATCTTTGCCCGTCGCGTCCAGCGTGTGCTGCGTGAGCTTGCCGCGAAGCACGTGGTAGCCTTCTTCGCCCTTCTGCTTGCCTGCCGCCGTGGTCACGGTGCCATCAAACTCATACCAGACGGCATGTACCGTCTTGGTCTTGAACGAAAGCTGATTGCCCTGAAGAGAAGCCTTGTCGAAAAACTGGTCGATGAACTCGCCCTTGTCGCTGTCGGTGTCGCCGAAGCGCGAAACAAAGCCGGAAAGCTGGCCGTCTTCCAAGGTGAGCTGCACGAATTCGCCTTCGCGCAGGAACGTGTACATGCCAGAGACCTCCGCCTGATCGTTAGGCTTGGATTGGGCGGGGAAGAATGTTGCCTGGTCCTGGTGGGTAACCGAAAGTGGCGCTTGCGCGGTGACGATGCAAGACATCCAAACCATACAAACCGCAAGGGCCGGCAGACGACGTGACATTCGCAATCTCCTGAAGCACAATCATTGCACGCGTAAGCGAAATGGGGAAACTGCCACCACACTTACAGGCGAATGTGGCCTGACAGATTTTCGCTATAATCCAGAACTACGCGCACCACGGTAGGGGAGGATGTCAGACGTAACCGCGACGCAGCCCCAAAGCGATGACGCATTGCACGATGCGCCGGTCCTGCACTTTGAGCTGGAGCCGAGGCTGCGTGTCTTCTGGCGGAACCTCACCGACCTGATTCAACGGCGCGAGCCTGAACCCGTTCGAAACCACGTCCGCAACCGGTCCCCATCCCTGAGGAAAAGTGGATCGCCACCGGTCTGGGGCCACGGCACTACCTGGAATCGTACGGCTACCACGTCGCGCTGGTCGTGATCATCTACGTGGCATCGACCTCGGCTTGGTTCAACCGTCCCGTGAAGCTCGATTCACCCTTCGCCAACACCGCGGTGGATCACTACGCCCTGAGCGAGTATTTGCCGCCCATCAACACTGGGCCGCGAGGCCAGGCCAAGCCGCGCAAGGGCGCGCCCAAGCTGGCGAAACAAGAGATACTGTCGGTCCCGCCGAATCCCGACAACACCCATCAGACCATCGTGACTCCGCCGAATGTGAAGCTGAATCATGACGTTCCGCTGCCCAACATCGTGGCTTGGACCAACATCTGCCAGGGCAGCCGATTGCGGCGTCGCAACGCGAGTTGTCGCAGCTCAAGCTACCGCAGTTCGCGCCCCAAGTCGTGGAACCGGCCGCTGACGTCTCCAAGCTGAAGGCGCGCAACAAGGTGACGTCGCTCGACCAGCAGGCCGTGGTAGAGCCAAAAGCGGATGTCTCGCAATTGAAGGCGAAGCTGACCATGCCGGTGCTGGCGCAGCCTTCTGTGGTGGAACCGCCGCTGTCACCCGACCAGTTAAAGCTAAAGCGCGGCGAGATCAACATGGCGCAACTGACCCCGCAGGTGGAAGCGCCCAAGCTACCGGTTCCAGCGCAGCGCGCCGCCGGAGTCGGCGAGGCTGGTGCCGCGGTCAGCAATGGGGACAAGAACGTACCAGCGCAACCCAGCTTGCAGGGGTTGAAATCATCGAAAGGCCAGGGGCAGATCATTGCACTGAGCCTGAGTCCGGCAGAGGTCCGCGGACCGGTGGAGATTGCCCAGCGGCAATCGCAGCGGCGAGTTTCACGCGTCGCCGGGCGGAAAGCCAGACGCTCCGGGTACGCCGAGCGTTGCAGGCACTCCGGGAGCGACGAACAGCGGCGCCGGAGGCAGGCAAGGGCAGCGGCTCGGGAAATGGCGGTAATGGCAGTGCGCCGCCGGGAATCAGCGTGGGCGCGGCGCCTCCGGGAACGTCGGTCGCCGCGGTTGCGGGAGCACCGGGCAAGTCGCCAAGCGATGCACAGAAAGAGGAAAACAAAAGGCTCATTGCGGCGGCGATGCGGCCGAACATCCCAAGCGTGAGCCGCCCTCCCGTCGCCCCGCCTCCTCCCACAATGTCAGATACCGATGCGGATGCCATCGAGCGGCAGGTCTTCGGCACCAAGAAGTACTACTCGCTGGTGCTGAACATGCCCAACCTGACTTCGGCCTCAGGAAGCTGGATCATACGGTTCGCCGAACTGAAACAGTCCGACAACAAAGTCGCCATCGCTGCGCCAGTCGCGGTGTCAAAGGTCGATCCCGCCTACCCTGCCGACGCTATGCGCGACAACGTGGAGGGCACGGTCACGCTCTACGCTGTAATCCATACCGATGGCACCGTAAGCGGCATCAAGGTGCTGAACAGCGTCGACCCCCGCTTGGATGAAGCCGCCGCCAAGGCGCTGTCGCGCTGGCAGTTCCGCCCCGGCACCAAGGCCGGCGATCCGGTGGAGCTGGAAGCGGTGGTGCATGATTCCGTTCCGCAAGCACCATCCGATGCGATAGAACCTCGTAACACGGCTTTTCCGCGGCTACTTCGCTCCGCTGGCCATGCGGGCTTTCTCGAATTCGTCGCCCTTCTGCCAGCCGACTGCGGCAGCCTGGTTCGCAGCCTGCCAGCCCAACGCCACGCCGAAACGCGCCATGACGCCATCGCTTGCGAAGTCCATCTCGGGATGGTACTCGTCGCTGGGATGGTGATAGTCGTTGGTCACAAAGTCTTTCATCTTCTGCATGCCCCACTGCTTGTCGTGTCCCTGGAACAGGACGCCAGTGCCGATTGAGAACGCGGGCACGCCAACGCGCGCGAGGCTGAAGTGGTCGGAACGGTAGTAGTGTCCTGCGCCGGGGTTGGGATCGGGAATGATCGCCAGCCCAAAGGCTTTGGCCGTGCTCTCGACCGCGGGATAGAAGCTGGTTCGCTCGGCGCCCGAGACGGTGACTTCCTGCGGAATACCCAGCGGCGGCACGTCGTCGAAGTTCAGGTCGAGCGAGAGCTGCTTGGCGGGAACAGGCGGATGCTTGCCGTAATACTCGGAGCCGCGCAATCCCTGTTCTTCCGCGGTGACGGAGACGAAGTACACCGTGCGCTTGGGCGGCGATTTGGTCTCGCCGAACACGCGAGCCATCTCCAGCAGAATGCCCACTCCGGTGGCGTTGTCTTGCGCACCGTTGTAGATGTTGTCGCCGGGCATGCCTGGCACAATGCCCAGGTGATCATAGTGTGCCGAGTACATGACACCCTGGTCTTTCAGCTTGGGGTCGGAGCCGGGCAGCATCGCCACCACATTGTTTACGTCAAAGGGCCGAACTTTGCTGACGATGTGTGCTTTGAACATTGCCGAGATCACCTGGGCCTTGAATCCGGGCTTGGCCGCCGCGGCCATCTCCGCGTCGAGATCTTTACCGCAGTCCTGCATCAGCTTGCGCGCGACGTCGAGCTGGATCCATGAGGCGAGCTTGAGCTTGGGCGCCGGATCGTTGCGCAAGTAGGAGCGCTCACCCGACCACGAGTTACGCACCACGTCCCAGCCGTAGCTGGCCATGTCGGTCTTGTGGATGAGCAGCACACCGACCGCGCCCATGCGCGCCGCCTGCTCGAACTTGTAGGTCCAGCGGCCATAGTAGGTGAGGGCAGGGCCACTGAAGAATTTCGGGTCGTTGGAAGGCGGCTCGTTCACCATCATGAGCAGGACCTTGCCCTTGACGTCCACGTCTTTGTAATCGTTCCAGTTGAACTCGGGCGCGTCGATGCCATATCCGATCCAGACGATGGGCGCGTCAATGGTGGTGGAGGTATCGCCGGTTTCATCCATGGCGACGATGTCTTCCTTGTTGCGCAGGACGATGGCGTCTCCCTTGGCAGGATCGAGCGAGTATGTGCTGTCGGGCTGCGTGATGATGCCCATCATGGGCACCTTCTGCATGTAGGTGCCGTTGTCGCCCGCGGGCTTGAGGCCATAGAGCGCAAACTGCGTGGCAATGTACTCAGCAGCGATGTCTCCGCCGCGCTGGCCAGTGCCACGGCCTTCGAGCAGGTCGTCCGCCAAGAATTTAACGTGCCAGCGGATGTTTTCCGGATTGATGGCAGCCATTGCCTGCTCAGCCGCAGGCGGTAGCGCCGCGACTTTGGGAACAGGGGGCATCGGGCTGGTTGCCGACTTGGCGGATTGTGAAATTGCCACACTAGCGGAGAGAAGCAGTAAAACGCAGATAGATTTGTACATTCGGGGCTCCCGTGAGCTACAAAGGCTCGCGCCAAACCCTTCATTGTACGTGAGCGGAAGCGTCCACTGCTCAACCGCCGGTTGAAGCGATCCGCGACCGCGGATCAGTTTTTTGACCCTCAACCGGCGCGAAAGGCAGGCACGTCTTCGCCCTTGCTCCAAAGTGCGGGCGGTTGTTGCTGATGCAATGCAGCGAGCTTCTTGCTGACTTCATCCACATCGGCCTTTGACCACCCAACCGACGAGACTTCAATCTCGCCGCCCGGCGCGATGTAGAACAGCGTCGGGACGTTCGTCAGCCCGTAGGCGTTAGAGACAGCGTAATGGTTGGCGTCATCGTCGACGGCGATCGGAAAGGTGACACCATATTCCCGGGCAAAGGTCTTGGCTTCAGCGGGTTTGTTCTGCGAAATACCCAGGAAGGTCGCACCAGAGTTCTTGTGAGCGCGCGCCATGCGTTCGTAAAGAGGAAAGGCGAACTGGCACACGGGGCAACTCACCTTGAAGAAGGACAGCACAACGGGGCCGTGATGCAAAAGTTCTTGCAGCTCGACGGAATTCCCATCGGTTGTAGTCAAGGTAAAGTCAGGAGCGAGCTTGCCGGTTACTAACGCAGCCATAAAGACGATGCCTCCAACTGTTTGCGTTTATTTAGATTCCCACGGCTGGGTTCAGGTCGCAGGCGCCAGTTTGCGCAGGATCTTTCGCGCCAGTCCGGTAAGCGCAAGCTTTTGCCGCTGCTTAGCGGTATACCAGCGCGCTGTGCCGTCGAGGGAACGTACTAACGGATTTGCAGCCGGCACAACCGACACCTCGTAGTCAGTGTCGGTAATAGAATGACGAAACTGCGCTAGAGGTACTTCTTTCGAAGCGGCGACCAGCTCAGGTAGCTCCCACATGCCGGCCATGCGTTTGGCATCGCTCGGGCGCTGAACGAGCAAGACAGCGTCACCTTTACAAGCGAACGCGTATTGCACCTGCCTGCGTTTGCGCGCGGGCTGCGGTTTGGGAGCCTCGACACCGCGGGTGGCGCACCAGGTTATCAGTGGGCAGACGAGGCATTGCGGCGCGCGCGGCGTGCAGACAGTCGCACCGAGTTCCATCATGGCCTGGTTGAAGTCGCCGGGGCGCGCGCGGTCGAGCAGCGCCTCGGCGCACCGCCAGTGCCTTTCTCGATTCATGGACGGGCCGAAGAGGCGGTTCAGCACGCGCTCGACGTTGCCGTCCACCACGGCAATCGGCTCGTCGAACGCAATGCTGGCAATGGCCGCGGCAGTGTAGCGCCCTATCCCGGGCATTTCGCGCCAGGCCTCTGCCGATGTCGGAAATTCTCCGTTGTACTCGCGCACGACCACCTTCGCGGCCTGATGCAACCGTCGTGCGCGGTGGTAGTAGCCCAGCCCGCTCCACAAGGCGAGTACCGATTGTTCGCGAGCCTTCGCCAGACTATGGACCGTAGGAAATCGCGCCATCCAGCGTGCGTAGTGGTCGAGCACGGCGGCCACGCGCGTCTGCTGCAACATGATTTCGGAGACCCACGTGCTGTAGGGATTCGATTCGCGCCGCCACGGTAAGTCGCGGCGATGCAAGTCGTACCAATCGAGTAACGATTGGCGGAACACGCGCTGGTCACGAGGCTTGAGTGGGAGCATCGGGGCTACTTTACGCTCGGGTGCCGTACGAAGAACTGCTCTTTATCCATGTTCGCAGGCACGGCCACATCGAAGAAGCCGACCATCATCTCTTCGTAGGTCTGCCCGCCCCATCGCACTTCCACGTTCGGATCAGGATTGTGCGGGTTGTCTTCTGTGTTGTCAAACCATCCAACGGCCTGCAGCTTGGTTCCAGCCTTCAGGAAGCGCGGCTCCTCCAGGCGATAACTGAGTTGCCAGTGAAAGTGATAGCGGTTCAGGCGCAGCAGCGTCTCAACCGTGCCGTCGGAGTGCAGAATGTTGTACTCGAACGACTGTCCACGCAGGTGCATGTGCGGGAAGAAGCTCAGCAGCGTGCAGTCGTTGGGCAACGTTCCCCAGACATCCACCCGGTAATCCTTAGTACGCGGCGGAATGATGAATGTGTGATTCGTAAGCTGCAGAGTCAACACGCGCTGCTTCGGTGGCTGCTTCGCGAAGACCATGCCGACACTGGTTTGGTCCGCACCCGCCGCACCATTCGAGGTGTAGTGCATCTGGAACACCAGATCGGATCCCGCCGGTATGAACTTTGCCACGCCATCAGGCCAGCGATCGGGCGCGCTGCCGGGAGCGTACACCAGCAGCATGTCGGTAGTCGTCTCATGGGCTTCAGCGCGCAGCTTCGGATCGCTGAAGCTCGACGCGGCAAACGGCACTCCGACGGGAGCGGACCTCAACCATGTCGAGTTCGGCGGCCGCACATACACCACTGCATGATGGACATACTGTGGGCTCGACGGTCGAATCTCGGAGAACTGCGCCCACTTGTCCTCCGTGAATCCGGTGGGCACGATCTCGTAGGTGTATTCGATATCACCGTGTGCAGGAATCGGAACCGCCACTGGCATCTGCACAATCTTGTCGGGCTCGGGAATGTTCCATCCCTTGGTCCACTGCTTCGGCGGCGGTGCATCTTTGGGCGAACCCGCAGCCGCACCTCCGCTTACCCAATCGGAGACTAGTTTGATCTGCCGCGGTGTTAGCGAGGGATCGTTGGAGAACTTGCCGTAGCGAGGATCAGCGAACCAAGGCGGCATGTCTTTCGAGGTGACGGCCATGTTTATAGCGGCCGCCCAGGGCTTGGCGTCCTGATAAGTCACCAGTGGCATGGGAGCCATCTGGCCAGGGCGGTGGCAGACCTGGCAGTGCTCCTGCAAGATCGGCAGAACATCGCGGTAGAACGTCGGCTTATGCGCCGGATGCGGAGAGGCGGTTTGTGCCGCAACGCTGGCTGAAAATACGAAGCACGCAGCAACCGCAAGAGGAGCCAGTCGGGAAATCCTCCACCGATTGCGACAGCTTGGCAATGTTCTGCTGGCCCCTAGTTCGGCTGCGGATGATCCGACAGGTCTTCTTCCTGCGCAGTATGACGACGCATCAATTGCGCCAGATTCTGCGAGAACGCGGAACGCGGGAGCACCATGTCGCAACCGGCCTCTGTCGCCTTCATCTTCAATTCACCCTGCACGTGCGAGACGAAGCCAATGATGTTGGTTTCCTTCTTCAGCTTGCTCTTGAGCTTGGGAATGACGGTGAGCGGCTTCACGTTCAGGTTGTTCAAGTCCACGATGATGAGCGCCGGCTTCTCGTTGCCGTTCTCTCCCATGCGCTCGAAACTTGACGCAACTGCCTGAGTTCGGGAAGTTTTAGTTTCTGTTCGAGTTCAGGTTGCCCCGAAAGAACAATTTGCAACAGTTTCTCCGTCGAGGTTTCCAGGTTGGTGAGCAATCGAATCTCTTCCAACATGTCTGCAGACAAGTTCTGCGCTTCGTCAACTATGAGCACCGCTGCTTCTCTGGCTCGGTAACGTTCCAACAGCCATTGATTCAACTTCAAGAGAAATTGGCTCTTATCTCTTGATCTGCAAGGGATGCCAAAGTCGGCAAGCATAAAATCAAAGAACTGAATCACTTCCAACCGCGGATTAAAAATGAATGCACTACTGATACGTTGTGTATGCAACCACTCCAGCAGCTTATTCAGAATGGTTGTCTTACCGGTGCCAACCTCGCCGGTCAGCAGCATGAAACCTTTTCGATTTTGGATTCCGTATGCGAGGCAGGCCAGGGCCTCCCGCGTATGCTGCGTGACAAACAGAAAACGCGGGTCCGGATTCACATTAAACGGATTCGCCTTCAGGCCGAAGAAGCTCTTATACATTCGTCCTCACAGCCTCTGGCTCTGGGCTCTTCTCGGTTTTTTCCCTGGTCCGGCCTGACCTCTTGCCGTGATCCCTACCTGAATCCGAATCCAAATCAGGAATTGTAGCGAGCGTGGGCAATTGCAGGTAGAACAAGACGTCCTTCTCGTTGCGAATCGATTTCTTCGTGAACTCGAGAAGGAAAACTATCACTAATCCAAGAGCGAACCCGGCGCCTAGACCACCTGCCGCAAATAGCGGGCGCTTCGGGAATGTGGGCCTTTCAGGAAGGTTCGGGGGGTCTAGCACTCGAAACTGTTCGCCTTCCTGCCGCTTCTCCAGATCGGTCGCCATTTCCGACTGATTCTTTTTCTTGAGCAGATCGTTGTAAAACTCCAGCGCACTTTCGTGGTCGCGTGTCAATTGCTTGTACTCTTCCTCGACCACAGGGCTCAGTTGGATTCTGGCCTGATAGACCTGAATCTGCTGCTGGATTCTGGCCTGCTCTTTCTCTTTGTCGCGAATTGCCTGCTGCATGCCGACCAGCTGTGCCCGCAGCTGTTGCACTTGCGCCGGTTCCGGTCCAGTCCTCGGTTGTTCCTTGGGCGGAGCTTTCGCTGTGGCGCCCTGCTCCTGGATCTTCTTCTTCAGTTGCGCGATGTCATTTTTGAGACGAACTACGTCAGGGTGTGTTTCGGTGTATTTCGATTCAAGCGCCGATAACTGTTCCTGATCTTTAGCCAATTGTTGATCAAGCGTCTCCGGCGTCGCTGAGTTCCCATTGCTCGCCTGCAGATTCTGCCAGCTCTGCAACTGCGTGCTCAGCATCGACTCCGTGTACGTTCGATTTTGTTGCAATTGGTTGAGAGCCTGAGTAGCCGCATCCAACTGACTGTTCAGGCTGTTGAGCATATTGAAATTGCCCTGATCTTCGCCTGGCAGCTGACCGATGTATTTCCGTTTGAAAGTGGCCAGCTTCGCATCTTGTTCATCGAGGCCACGCTTTGCATCTTCAAGCTGACTGCCCAGAAAATCTGTCGTTCCTTGCGCGCGCTGCTCACGGACCCGAGATTCTCTTCCATGAACATGGAGGTGAGTTCGCCACAAACTTGTTGCGCGAGTCTGGCGTTTTGGGCAGTAAAGCTGACGTAGAATCCTTCGATTCCCGGGCTACCAAAATCCGGTCGCACTGGCTTTATTTCTGTAGCCTTCCGAGTCAGTTCTATTTTGTCGTCGATGGAAAGTCTGGGTTGATCCGCGTAAAGTCCAAATCTTTCAACAATAGGTTGGAGTCTGCTTCTGCTCAGGATCTGTTCCTGCATCGTCGCCAGGCGCTGTTCCAGAAGGTCGGTAATTACTGGTTTTACAAAACTCTCGGGCACTTTCTGTTCTTCCACAAGCACGAGCGTTTGCGACGTATACCTACTCGGAAGCTTCAAAGAAATGCCGTAGCCGATGATAGGCCCGAGCACCGCGGGCACGATGATCCACCATATTCGTCGACGCAGTATCGCGAGATACTCGCCTACTGTGAGTTGCCTGCTGCTGCGCTCTTCGAATTCACTCATCGCTTTCGTCCATTGTGCTCTCGTCTACTCCAATCGGATCGGCCGGAATCGATAGTCGATTCCAGCGCTCACGAAATTCCGAGAGAAATTCCCGCAGACGAGCCCCACACAGCTCGACTGAGTAAGTTGCTTTTGGTAGGCGTAATTAAAGGAGAGTCCCAAATTACGATTGATCGATCGGCGAATAGCGGGAGAGAAGTAAACCGAATTGTAAGATTGCTGTTGTACCAATCCGCTGTTGTTCGAATATCCCGCAGAGAAACTCGTGGTCCATGTTCGGGAAAAAGAATGGCCAATCGTGACTTGGACGTTCTGGGTTTGAGCACCTGTCATGACCCCAGAACCGCCAGTCGCACCAGCAAAATACGACAACCCGATGTTTGTGTAACCTCTGCTATATGCCAAATTGGCGGAACCTGAAAACTGGATCTGTTTTTGGTTGGCTCCAAGAGCGATCGCGTTCGTAAACTCCGGCCCCGCGGTCACCCGGAACGACATTCTTCCCGTTACCTTTCGAGCGTAACCGAACTGCACATTCTGGCTAGTAAAGTTCGAGTTGTATGCTAAGTAGCTGAATTGGCTATAGTTGTAGGTACCAAAGACTGAGTCTTTTGCGGTTAGAGAACGGTTGTAACCGGTCGACGCGATCAGTTGGTTCGTGTTGTACAAATCGGAATCTGGATATCGAACGATGCCGTACGATCCGCTTGCCGTCCACGAAGAGCGGCGGCTCAGCCCGTATTCAACTTGCCCCACAACGGTGTTGAAGTAGCTCGCCGCGAACGGCGTCAGCACAGACTGATTTGGTACGTATTGAGGATTCACGACAGGCGTGGTGGTCGACGTTAGGCCAGCCGGCGCCAAACCGTAGCCATACCCCCCAAAAGGAGAGTTTGGCGTGTAGTTAAGCATGTCTGCCGCAGTCAGAGTCCAACGTCCAGTCTTCAGGTCCTGAGAAAAACCGAAATCTTGATATGACCGCCACCCGGGACTTCCGTTTGGGTAGACAATCGCACTTCCGTTGTAGTTCAAACGAGTCTGGCTCTTGACCGTATCGAAGCTCAGTTGCAACGTTCCGCCCAAGGATGTCTCTGGTTGCCAACTGTTCGGGGAACTCACCACGACGGGAGGATCCGAGTCCCAGGCCTGGTTCGCGTTCAAGCTGATGTTGAGCGTATTGTTCCCGCCGATTCCTAATCCAACCGGCTGTGCACCCGACGGAGGTCTGTTGTCGGAGGTTGTCGCCTGGGTGGTTACATTTGCCGAGCTCTCGGTGGTCGGATCAGACGGACCTGAGGTCCGCGCACTGTTTCCCGCAGTTTGCCCCCAGCAAACCAGGGCCGCGGTAAGAACGATCCCCACTATGAGAACTGGTTGTTTTCGCCTCACGACTGCCCTCCTACGGAACAACGACCGTATCTCCAGATTTAAGCAAGATATTCTGTTCCGAACTACCGCCCCTTACGACCTGCTTGTAGTTGAATGCCAGTTTGTTTTGCATGCCGTTCTGCGTCCGGAGGATATAGATCTTCGAAGTCTTCGCATACGGCGTCGGACCACCCGCCGTCGTGAGCGCCTGCAGAACCGTCATATCCGGCACCAGGGGAAATGCCCCAGGGCGGGTTACTTCTCCAAGTATGTAGACCTTTCTGCTATTCACGGTCGTAACCGTGACCGTCACCGTTGGATCGCTGACGAACTTTTTCAGCTTCTCACTCAAGCTACTCATCAGTTGCATCGGCGTCAGACCCGCCGCCTGCACATCATTCAACAGCGGCACAGAGATCTTGCCGTCAGGCCTAACGGGAACCGGTCCAGACAGTTCCTTTTCGTTCCAGACGTCTACGGTCAGTACATCCTCTGGCCCGATAATGTAGGTGCTGTCATTTGCCGGCGGCGTCGCTGTTTGAGTGGCGACGACAGCGTTGTTAGCCTTTTGCTGCGACTGTGCTGCACACAAAAAACAAAGGATTGATATCAGTCAGTACAAAGGTGTTTCTTTTCATCACGCCTCTCCCTGAGAGTTCGCGTTTGGATTCTGTACGCCCATCTGTTTAAGCTTGTAAAGGAGTGCTTTATAACTAATCTTCAGTTCGGCGGCCGCCCGCTTTCGGTTCCATCTGGTACGAGATAAAACTTTCAGAATCAAATCCTTCTCCGCTGCACGCGAGGCAGCCTTCGAAGTCTCCTTCAATGACAGTGCCAAACCTCTTTCCGGCTGCCGACGCACCCCACGGTGTGCCGACTTCAAGGCAGCCAGCGCGAGTTTCTCATCGCCGACTGCAGCAATCGTTCGCGTCGCTTCTTCCAACTCCCGAACGTTCCCTGGCCAGCCATACTCAGCGAGAAATCGGCGAGTAAACTCGCTGATATTGGGCTTCGTACACTGCAACCGGATCGCATACTTGCTCAGGAATGTCTCGGCAAGACCGCTTATGTCTTCTTTTCGGTGGCGAAGCGGTGGAACCCTGAGGCAGCAGCCACTTATCCGGTAGTAGAGATCTTCGCGGAACCGCCCTAGCCGAATCTCTTGTTCAAGATTGGCGTGAGTTGTGAAGATCAGCCGTGGTCCTCGTTTTGTCGCCTCTTCCGTCTGAAACCTCTTGACCAACAGTTCCTGTAACGCGACTTGACATTCGGGACTCAATAGGGACGATTTCATGCAGGACAATGGTTCCGGAAGCGAACTCTGAAAATACAGATTCCGCATCGTTTCCACCGTAAAAGAACTCCGGCCCCAGGCCACCGCACTCCACCTCCGAGAAGGTTTCGTGGGAGCGTTCTGACTGTTGGTGTATCTGAAATGCTAATGCTCGTTTGCCGGTACCAGGCTCGCCCAGAATCAAGACCGGGACCTCTGAGGAAGCCACTTTTTCCATGGCTTTCTTCAGGGCCCTCATAGCCGGGCTGATGCTAACAAAGATCTCCGGTCCACACGCGCAATCTACGCCAACTTCCGGATCAATTAAGTTGTTGTCGATGGTCGCCATTGAGCAGAAGAACTCAGGAACTCTTTTGCAAAGCAGGTGCCATACCCGCAATACCGCCCACGCTTAGCCTGAACTCGTTCAGAATCAGACAGATCACCTCCTCAAACATTCTGGTGACCCCGAAAACGATACACCTGAGCGAAAGGGAACATATGAAGGACAACAGCCTATTTCCGCCTCAATTAAGACATAGTTAACATTGCACATATCGTGCCCAAGTGATTGACTCAAATGACATACGCGGTATTTGTCTACAGTTTTCCGCCCCCGCTCAAGAGCTTCGATTCCATTTTGCAAAAGTGGAAATCATTTTCTCTCGAGAGTGGTAACTACATTCCTCGCCTTACGTCCGCTTAACGTCAATGGAGTGCTTTACATTTGAATAGCGCTGGCATCCCAATTGCACAGCATTCTCTTGTTGATGTCGGTTGGAAGCGTGTATCCAACCGATAAGTGGGCCTTGCTTGAACCAAGGGAACAATATGAGACTCCGTCCCCAACTGTTGCTAGCTTTGCTAACGCTATCTATTTTCCTTTTGAGTTGTTCCCGCGACCCTAATGTAAAGAAGCAGAAATTCTTTGCGAGCGGCAAGAACTATTTCGCTCATGCAAATTATCAGGCGGCCGCCATTGCCTACCTGAACGCAATTCAGATTGATCCGCAGTTTGCGGAAGCCCACTACGAGTTGGCACAAACCTACGTGAAGCTCGGAGTCTGGAAGGGCGCTTATGCGGAACTGATGCGCTGCGTCGATCTACAACCGGATAACGTAACCGCTCACATTGAACTCGGAAATCTGCTGCTTGCCGCTCGCAATCTCGATCAAGCAGGCCAACAGGCGGAAATCGCGCTCGGAAAGATTCCACCAACACAGAAGCCTTGGCCTTAAAGGCAAATGTTCTTGCCGCAAACAATCGATTCGGCGATGCAGTTGAACAGATCAACAAAGCCATTGCGATCGCTCCAAGTAATGCGCAACTCTACACCAATCTGGCTCTCATCCAGGCTCATCAAAAGCAGTTTCCTGCCGCAGAACTCAGCCTGAAGAAGACGATCGAACTGGAGCCAGGGTCTGCTCGCAACCATGTCAATTTGGCCGGCCTATTTCAGCAGCAACAGAATATCGCTGCAGCCGAATCAGAATATCGTAAAGCGATTGAACTGGAGCCGAAGAGTGTGTCCGCCCGGGTAGCATTCGCCAGGTTCTACCTGTCTCGAGGCGACCGGAGCACGGCGGAACACATTATTCTGGACGGAAAACAAGCTCTGGGGGACGATCCGGCGGGTTTCGGCTTGCTGCTGATTACTATCTCGGAGTGGGAGAAAAGGATAAGGCACTTAGCGAATATGCATCCCTCTAGCCAGCGATATCCAAAGGATATCGAAGCCAAGAAGTCTTATATTGAACTGCTTCTAGAAGCTAACCAGATCGATCAGGCTAAACGCCTGAATGGTGAAATCCTAAAACTAAACTCAAAAGATCCAGTGGCGAACACGCTCGCTGCGGACATCGATTTACGGACCGGCAAAACGGACGAGGCAATTACAGACACTGCAATCGTTATTGAAGCGTGACCAGGACAACGCGCGGGCGCATTATTTGCTCGGAATCGCATTCGACCGGTCTGGAAAAGCAGATGACGCTGAGAGGGAATGGCACGAAGCGGTTCGCCTTCGACCGGACATGGTCGCTGCGCACGAAGCCATGGCGAAGCTTGCTCTTCGAACTGGAAACCTTGACTTGTTGACCGGTGCTGCTGAACAACTGATCAAGTTCAACCCGCATTGCCGAACGGTTATTTATATCGAGCAAGCGCCGAAAGCGCCCGGCAGCAGCCGGATAAAGCCGAAACCGATATCGCTACGGCCATTCGTGTTGCCCCGCAGTCGAGTTCGGGCTACCTCGCGCTCGCGAAGCTTAGACTATCCCAGCGGAAGCTCGACGATGCTGTAGCCAATTTTCAGCTGGCTCTTGATCGCGAACCTGACTCAGCGGAAGCTCTCGCCGGACTCGCGCAAGCCTACGTCACTCTGAAACAACCGGTCAAAGCGATCGCAGCGGTGAATGCCCAAATCGCGAAGTATCCGAACAATAGCGGCTTTTACTACACGTTGGGCGGGCTGCAACTTGGCAATCATGATCTCGGTGCCGCCAGTACGTCGTTCCAGAAGGCAATTGAGCTCAACAGTGGAAACTTCCCTGCCTTGTTTCAGTTAGGCCGGCTCAATATGGCACAGGGAGATTTAGATAAGGCAGCCCAGCAGTGGAACTCGTGGATGGCGAGAGATCCTCGTAATCCGAATCCTGCATGGCTGCTCGGCCAGCTCGAGGACTCTCGGAATAATTGGCAGAAGGCGCAGGAGTACTATCAAAAGGCCCTTGAGGCGAAACCCGATTTTCCTCCCGCCGCCAACGACCTTGCTTATTCCATGTTGGATGCATGGCGGCAATCCCGACGTCGCCTTGTCACTCGCCCAGGCTGCCCGCCGAGGTCTTCCGGACAATCCGAACTCGGCCGACACCCTCGCGCTCGCCTATATGCAGAAGAAGGTCTACGGATCAGCGATAGATCTATTGCAGGACGCGATTAAGAAATCTCCCCCGAATGCGACGTTCGAATATCACTTGGGGCTGGCGTACCAACAGAATGGAAACTCTACCGAGGCCAGGAAGCACTTGGCTAAAGCTTTGGCAGTCGACCCGAAATTTTCTCAGGCAGCATCAGCTAAAGAGGCACTGAGACAATTGGGACAGAGTTAGCAAACCGCGACCGAAGACGCGAAAGCATCTCGGGCCGATCGAAATGATGGAGGAGCTACTTTGAAAATCGCTGTCGTAGGTTCTGGATATGTAGGGTTAGTAGCCGCGGCCTGCTTTGCCGAACTCGGCCACCAAGTCATTTCCATCGACAATGACGCGCAGAAGATTACCCGGTTGCAACTGGGAGAAGTTCCCATTCATGAGGAATATCTTCCTGAACTTCTTGAGCGTCATTCCGGCAAGAGACTAAGTTTCTCTACCGATCTCGCGGGAGCCGTGCGCCAGAGCTCCGCCATTTTCATCGCCGGTTGGTACGCCCTCGACCGAAGAGGGAGATGCGGATCTCTCCTACGTCGAATCTGTGTCGCGGGCCGTTGCTGCCGCGATTGATGATTATAAGATCGTCGTCGAAAAGAGCACCGTACCGGTATTTACGAGCCATTGGATTCGCAAGGTAATGCTACTCGACGGCGCTCCTGCCGATATGTTCGATGTGGCATCCAACCCGGAGTTCTTACGTGAGGGGACGGCGGTCGTCGATTTCCTATACCCCGACCGAATCGTGACCGGCTCGGATACCAGTCGCTGCTCGGATTTGCTTCGCGAGATCTACCAACCGCTTACTGACGGCTCGTACTACAAACGAACCGATCGCGCAGTCGATACCTGTTCCGGCGAATTGGTCGGGACCTGCGCGTCTGATCGCGACCAGCACCAAGAGTGCCGAGATCATCAAGCACGCATCAAACGCTTTTCTCGCGACAAAGATCTCTTTCATTAACGCTGTCTCCAACATTTGCGAGTCGGTGGGAGCCGACGTAAAAGAAGTATGCGAAGGTATTGGTTCGGACGCGCGTATTGGAAGCCGATTCCTGAATCCTGGAATTGGCTATGGCGGCTCGTGCTTCCCGAAAGACCTGAAAGCCTTCCGGCAGTCGCCCGTGAGAATGGCTACGATTTCAGCCTGCTCTCCGCAGTAATCGCTATCAACGAAGAG
This sequence comes from uncultured Acidobacteriaceae bacterium, assembly GCA_963751155.1. Classification (GTDB taxonomy): domain Bacteria; phylum Acidobacteriota; class Terriglobia; order Terriglobales; family Acidobacteriaceae; genus DASRAA01. The sequence goes on from CAVVTL010000017.1 coordinate 207,945, forward strand.
CAACGTGCTCGCTTCTTGCGTAAAGTACGCACCGCGCTTTGGACGTTGAAGGGTAAAAAACTCGCAGTTCTCGGGCTGGCGTTCAAGGGAGGCACGGATGACATCCGGAGAATCTCCCGCTATTGAAATCGTGAAGAGCTTGCTGAAAGAAGGTTGCGAAATTCGCGCCTATGATCCAGCTGCTGCTGAACGAGCTAGAGAGGTGCTTCCCACACGCGGCATTTCCTATCACGACACCCCGTACAGCGCTGCAAGGAACGCCGACGCCCTGCTGATCCTGACTGACTGGAAGGAGTTCGCGAACCTCGATCTGGATGCGCTGCGCTCCGCACTCTCTTATCCCATCATTGTTGATGGGCGCAACCTTTATCAACCTTCCTCGATGTCGAGCTCTGGTTTCCTGTACTACAGCGTTGGGCGTCCCGATGCTCAGCCCAAGCAACAGATCGAAAGATCAGTAAAGATGGTCGCAGCGTCCTCGGGAAGGGCGGTTTAGCGCGATCTGGTGACGGGAGACGCAGGATTTCTCGGCTCATCTCTGTGAAGCTCTGTTGGTGAGGGGAATAAAGTGATCGCGATCGACAACTGGGGAAGGTGAATCCTGTCGGTCCGACGAACACGAACCGACTAACATTGGTTCGCGTTCACCTATGCTCGAGTGAGCGGAGAAAGTTCTGGAAGTACTGGATCAGCGAGCAAAATCGCGGTTCGAACCGCTCCCACAAGGCGATCCAAGCAGCGTCGCCCGGACACCACAAAAGCCCACGCGCTGCTGGGTTGGAACCCAAAATCGATCTTGCTACTGGGCTGAAGTTGTCCCTCGACTACTTCATACCCGAGGTTGCAAGGACGGTTGCAACTGAGAGTTCTAAAATAGTTGATAGAATCTAAATGGCTTCCAGGTCAGATGGAACCTGTTTCGAGTGCGAACTTGGCAGTCCAGCCTCGCGGATCTTGTATAGCAGCGCTCGGTAGCTGATTCCAAGCGCACGCGCTGCCTTTTTTCGATTCCAGTTGTTCGCTTCCAGAACCCGAACAATGAGCTTGCGCTCAAGCTCGCGCACCGCTTGCCGAGTGATCTTCTTCAGTGAGATCGGACCTTCCATGGGAAGTTCGAGGTCAAGCGTATCCGCCCGCTTAGCCGCCATCTCCCCGAGGATTGCTTCTTCCGAACCCAGGATCACGTAGCGGCGCATCAAGTTCTCTAATTCACGAATGTTTCCCGGCCAGTGATAGCGCTGCATCCGCTGCAACATTGGAGACGACAGCATAGGCGCATGGCAGTTGTACTTGTCGTTGTAAATATCGAGGAAGTATTCAACCAGCAGCGGAATATCCATCGCCCGCTCTCGAAGCGGCGGAACGTGGACGTTCACAACATTGATTCGATAGAAGAGATCCTGTCGGAACCGGCCGCTCTCGACCTCATTCTCCAGGACGCGGTTCGTGGCACAAACCACCCGCGCTTCGACTTTTTTGTCGTCCTGGGCGCCGATTCGGCAGAACTGGCCATCCTGCAGGAGTTGTAGGAGCTTCGACTGCAGCGCCATCTCCATTTCGGAGATTTCGTCGAGGAATAGCGTCCCGCGGTGCGCCATTTCGACTCGCCCGGGTTTTGATCCCAAAGCACCGGTGAATGCGCCCTTCTCGTATCCGAAGAGCTCACTCTCCAACAGGGTGCCAGGAATCGCCGGGCAGTTCACTTTAACGAAAGGTCCCGACTCCCATGGCGACAGCCGATGGATCAGTCGAGCGATGATGTCTTTTCCGGTCCCACTCTCGCCTTGGATCAATACCGGCACGTTGGCAACGGCAATCTTCTCGATCCTGCCGCGAATCGACATCATCCGGTGTGAGTGGCCAAATATCACCGCTTCTGGCGGCATCGCACCGTTACTTCGAAGAAAACTGGAGTTTGTCGCGGGGCTGGCTGCCATTGCACGTCCTATGGGAGAGTCCACTGATTCACTTGTGAGTACCTTTTGCACCTTATCAGCCATTCCTCATACCGACGAGTGATCGCCGCCCTTGTTTGAAACTGGCTTCAGAATCAGTAAGAAAGCTTTGCTTTTCAGCTGGTTCTGCAGCCGTGAGCCGTCTCGAACTCGTTCATGAACATGAACGAAAGTAACCACCATATGTGAAAACACTTTCACACTTGAGAAAAACTTGTTCACTTTGTCGGGTCAAACTTCAGAAGAACTACGCTTGGATAGGACGAGTGAACCGCAGTCCCAAGAGATGGTACTTTTCCCCGTGCGTAATTCGAACCAATTTGGCTTTAAGGCTTCGCACTGACTGATTTGAAAATGCATCGGCTGGGAGGGGTGCAACTGGTATTTCGAGGGAAAGGCCTGCGGATTTTGGCAGGCTCCGGCGCGTAGCTAGAAGTATTCCGCCAGCGCTTATATTAAGAGCCGTCGCAAACTCAAGAAACTCCTTCCCGTTTTCGTCGACACCTCTGACGAAGACAGGAATGGAGAGCGGGAGCCGCTGGTGCTTTCTACGTTCGGCGGCCTTTTTTGCAGCTGTAGACATTGTTCCTGCCTCACCCGCGCACACTGATGGCCAAACTGCCCGGGCCGGATTACCACAGCACAATACCTAAGTAACTTTTACGGTGTCTTACGTTTACGCAGATCTCTTTTGGATCGCAACAACAAACGGCGAGTCGAACCTGTCTGGTAACTTAAGCAATCTTTTGCGGTGTATGGGAACTTGTTTGCAATTCACCTTGACACACCTACTCACCTTTCATAACATTCACTTGCAAGCGAATCTCCAGCACGGATTTTGCATCCTCCCCCCGTCCGAAAATGTATCTTGGCATGTCTAAGTCATCCGCCACCGCGCCTGCTCGTGCTGAAGGAGAGATTCCTTCATCCGTACCGTCGTCTGAGTTACTTCACGATTCCGACCTGTCTCTTC
>CAVVTL010000018.1:0-337612 GCA_963751155.1 uncultured Acidobacteriaceae bacterium
ATCGGCAGCGTTTCAGCGCTTGCCATCGAACGCGTTCTGACTTCGCAATACCTCATCGGCGGGCCGGAACTCGATGCCTTCGAGAAAGAGTCGGCCGCGTATCTCGGCGCGAGGGCCTGCTGGGCTGCGCTTCCGGCACCGACGCGCTGTGGCTCGCGATGGCCGCCGCGGGCGTCAAGCCCGGCGACCGTGTGCTCACTTCGCCGTTTACGTTTCTTCGCCTCCGCCAGCTCCATCGCGCGCTGCGGAGCGACGCCGGTGTTTGCCGACGTCGAAGCCTGCGACCTTCAACCTCGATCCTGCCGCGGTGCAAAGGTGCCTTCGCGAAGCGGGCAAGGTCGCGGCCATCATGCCGGTCCACCTCTACGGCCAGTGCGCCGACATGGATGACTTTCGCTGCAATCGCCAAGCAATACGGCGCTGGACATCATCGAAGACGCGGCCCAGGCGTTCGGCGCAAGCTGGCGCGGCACGCAAAGCTGGAACGCTCGGCACCGCGGCCGCCTTCAGCTTCTATCCCACCAAGAACCTCAGCGCCTTCGGCGATGGCGGGGCCGTTTCGACCGACGACCCCGAACTTGCCGACCATGTTCGCCGGCTGCGTAATCACGGAAGCCGCCAGCGCTACTACCACGAGGAGATCGGCTGGAACAGCCGGCTCGACGCGATCCAGGCGGCCGTGTTGCGCATCAAGCTCAAGCACATCGACGAGTGGAACCTCGATCGGCGTGCGGTTGCAGCAAGGTACGACGCGCTCTTCGGCTCGACCGGGTTAGTAAAGATCGGGGCGACGACCGTCTCGGCACAGGCGCCGGTGGCGCTGCTGCAAACGCGGCCGGAGGCCTTCCATATCTACCACCAGTACGTCGTGCGAGCGGAGAGGCGGGAGGAGCTGCGCGGCTTCCTCAGCCAGCACGGCATCGGCAGCGAGATTTATTACCCGGTGCCGCTGCACCTGCAGCAGAGCTTCGCCTACCTCGGCTACAAGGCCGGAGACTTCCCCGAATCCGAGCGCGCCGCCCGAGAAGCTCTGGCTCTGCCTATCTTCCCCGAACTACGGGAAGACGAGCAGGCGCGGGTGGTCGGGGCGATTGCCGAGTTCTACAGCCGATAGCACATTCCAGGGTGGAGGCACCACGCTTCAGAGCATTTTGGTTTTCACGGCGATGGGTGGAGCACCGCTTCAGCGGCGGCTGAAGAAGTCGCTTTTGCGCAGGAAATGAGTTTTTCCGCAGCCTGTTTGGCCGGTCAAGCTGCCGAATGCGACCCGATGCAGTGATCGCGGTCGAATGAACCAGGGTTCAACGGCCGGAGCCCTGGAGCTCCGGCCGTTATTTTAACGAACTGATTGCGAGCGAAGGATTTCTCTAACCTCCGTTCGGGCCGTTATGGCAGTCGTAACAGGTGAACTGATGGAGAGCGCCAAAGACTTTTTGCTGGCCGTCCTCAATCGTGAACGTCCGTTGCACCTTGGCCTGCGAGAGGAATGATCCATTGAACTTCACGCCATGACAGTACGCGCAGGACTGATATCCGTAGCTATCGACATAGTTCTGGTGGCCACCCTCGTTGACCCATCCCTGTCCCAGGGTGTGAACGCCATGCGGACCGCTGGTGGCACTCACCGGCAGGTTGCTATGACAGACCGAGCATTCCGTGATTTTTGCCGCGTAGCCCTGCAACTTGGTGGGATACACATTGTCGTTGGTTTGCAGGGTCGGGTACTCGGCATGCGGGGAGCCGTGACACGCGGAGCAAAACACCGCCCCATGTCCTGAGCTGTAGCGATACAGGCTCTTTCCAGCCTGCGGGACATTGGGGGTTGTGGCGAAGGTCATATCGTTGGTTTGCCGCCAGATACCCTTGCTGGTAAACGTGGTGGAATAGCGCAAGCTGCTGTTGTGACACATCTGGCAAGAGGGCACATCAAGCCAGCCGGTCCGCGTGGCAAGGCCTACCGTAGACAAGTTGCCATGACATGCGGAGCAAAGCTGTGGGTTCATTGCGCCACGCTTGCAAAGTGTCTTCGGACCGGGGTGGCAGAGATAACAGGAGTTCAGGTCGCTGGCAGCACTGTTTGCATCCAGGGTTTTTCCGGTTGAAAGCAGAATCTGCGTGCCGTGCAGCGTGTGCACGTCTGCGGTCAGAGACTTGATTCCCGTGATCCCCGGCAGGCCGAGCGCGTTGTCGGAGTGGCAGGCCGCACAGAGAATCGGCGTCCCGGACATCGCCGTGTCGTACAGCTTAGCCTGGTAGGTATAACCGTTGCTCTGTAGCTGGCTCAGATACTGTGAAATCGGCCAGCGATCATCGTGCTTGCGGAGGATGTTCAGTTTGACGTCTTTGGCGGGATCAGTGTTATTGACCCAGCCGGCAGCAGGTTTGGCGTTGACGTCGCTGTTGGAAGCATGACAGACGCCGCAGCTCATCTCGTCGCTCACCGAGAGCACAAGGGTAGTCGTGGCTAGCTGCTTCCCATTCAAGTCCTTGGCGACCAATTGCGCCATCGAAAAAGGCTTGGCCTTCATCTGGTCGTCGTAGCTAACAGTCGGAATCCCCACCGCTTCCCAGTAGCCTATTGTGGCGTTGTAGGCCATTGGCTGTGGAGTATTGCTTTGCGTCTTGTATCCTGCCAGGCCGGTCTCGGGCGGGACACTATTTAGAAACAAAGCGCGGACGTTGTTCCAGAAGTTGGTTTTGTTGGCGCTGGAGGTGTTGATGGACCCGCTACTGTCCATGTAGGCCTGGTAAGTGATCCTGACGCTGGTGTTGATCAGCAACGGTGGTTCTGTCTTTTGTATCAACTGGGCATGAATCACGTTGAAGGGAGGAAGCACGGAAAAAATCGAGTAGTCCTTGCCGTCAATACAGTGCATGCCCAACTCGGTCCAGGCGACCAGGACGTATGGGGCGGGTACATTAAGATCGGGCGCGACCTGCACGGCAGCGGCCTCACGAGCGGTATCATGCGACGGAATAAGCGCAGCGGGTTGGTCTTGTCCAACCGCACTGAGCGTCAACATGCTGAAGGCGATCAACAGAAGAAATGAGTGCATCATATTTGGCTCTCTCTTAAGGAATGCCCGGGGCATTCGGGGATTGCGCAGTGGTTCAACTCATTCAGACTCATGCAGTTCGAGCCTGACCTGGGAGCAGGGTGAAACTAACGAACCAAGTATGAGTTCAACGCGGCGAAGCGGCTCACTTGCAGCGATGTTTTTTTCGCATCCTTCCCGTACTGGGACTTGCGAAATCGATCCCGATTACGCCCGGGTGCCCCATCCGGCCTTCCTTTGGCTGGTGGCCCACATATCCCGTGGCCCATATTTGCCTTCCGTTGGCAAATGTGGGGCTTTTTTCCAAAAGTCGCGGGTGCTCCGTCCCGCCGGGTGCTCCACACAGGCCGCTATTGGCTGGTGTAGGGCTTTTGCTAGTTGCTAATTGCTAGTTGCTAATTGCCGGGTGCCTCATCCGGCCTGATTTTGGCCGGGTGGGTCTTTTGACTTTCACTGACACCTGGCCACCGGCAACTGACAACTGCCTCCACAGGCGCGGCAGCGCCGACGACCTTTTAGGCGTGGCCGTAAGGCCGCGCTCCGTTTCCCCTCACGAAACCCCAGCCGCGGAGCGGCGTCCTTCGCACCGTGTCGGCCGCACGCTCCTTCGGTCTCGGCACTCGCGGGTGGCCCACAATTGCGTTTCGCAATTGTGGGTTCGCTACGTTGCTCAAACCAGCGACTCTCCAGCCCCGCTGCGCGGGACGGCATAAGAGAACCCACCGTTTCAGAGGCTGTTACGAAACTCGTTTGCCCCGAACATTTGATGATGACAATTGGTCGAAAATTTGTAACCGAACGCTCAAATCGAATTTAAACGCGATGGTTTTTTAAAAACGATCAAACACCGCGAGTTTCGTAATAGCCTCTTCAACGGTGGGTAGGAGTGAAATAAATGTCCCGAGTCCCCTCGGGGACGACATTTTTCCGCGAGGAATTCATTCCGAGTCGGGTGGGTCCTTGCCGGGTGCCCCATCCGGCCTGATTTTGGCCGGGTGGGTCTTTTGACTTTCACTGACACCTGGCGACTGGCTACTGCCTCTTTCCCATTCCGGGAATTTTGGTTACTAAAGTTTTCTCGCCCTCCGCTTTTTTCTTGCCCCCATTCCCCGCTCGGATTTCTCCTGCTTACGTAAATCGGGACCCTCGCGGTGCCGCGCCGATTCGCGGCCGCCCCGAGGGTTTTTGTTCTTTATCAACTGTAGGCGGTAACTCCTTTGTTTCTAGTACTTTGCATGTAAGTCTTTGTGTTTTCTAGAACTTACAGCCAATCACGCAATAAATCCTTTGTTTTCAAGCTGGAGCAGGGGGGGGTACCGCATCACCGAAAGGAAATCTGGAATCATGCAATCCGAATCCTGTCGCCATATCCACCCCGACGGAGCCTACTGCGGCTCGCCCGCCCTGCGGGACCGCAAATATTGCTACTACCACCTCATGGAGCGCGCCCGCCGCTTGCGTCGCGCCCGCGCCCTGCGCGATAACCAGCCTTACCGGCTCGAAATCCCGCCCCTCGACAACCTCTACGCCGTCCGTACCGCCCTCTCCGAAATCGCGCAGGCTCTCGCCTCCGGCCAGCTCGACCCGCGCGTCGCCGGCAAGCTTCTCTATGCCATCCAGTTGGCCAACTCCACCAACCGTCGCATCGAAAAGATGGAAGCCGAAGCCGCCAAAGACGCGGCTAAAGAATCGGTGCCCCAGGTTCGCGCCCCTCATTTGGGCGCTAACCTGGGTTCACACGACGACGACCGCTCCCGCATCCAGGAATTTCCCGACTTTGAGGAAAAACTCGGTCTCCCGCCGGGCCTCGATCTCGATGTTGTCATCGACGCCGTCGTGCAAAAGGCTGACGAAGAAGTGCAGTTGCGCCGCGTCGAATCCCTTCCCGAACCTCCGCCCGGCGTACGCCCAGGCTCTCCCGCCTATCGTCTTTTCCGCGATGAGACCTATCAGATGATGCGCCTGCAAATCAACGATCTGCGCCACCAGCTCCGTGACTACACCGAGCAGAAGCGTCAGCAGCTTATGAAAGAGATCGAAACCATGAAAAAGGAGGCGGTATCAGCGACTCCCGCGCCCGAGCAGCGTACCAACACCGCGTAGGAATTCGCCAACAGACCCAACTCAGTGGTGTTTCTTCTTTTTGGACGCGGGCTTCTGGGCTTTGGCGTCGGCACGGGCCTTCTTGCGGGCGGCGAGGTCGGCCTCTTTCCTGGCCTTCTGGTCAGCCATCTCTTCCGGAGTGAGCACGCGGCGCACGATGGGGCCGTTCATCTTGTAGGTCTCATCCACGATCTGGCCGGTCGGCGTTCATCTTGCGAATGGTGAAGGTGGGCAGGTCGCCCTCTTTGTCGAAAGTCGGCGTGCCCGACCTTTGCCGGCAGGTAGCCTTCCATGTCGCGTTCGCGGTAAGCGGTTTCGTAGCGGTGCTTGCTGCGATTGCGAGTGAAGACGCGGATCTGGTTGTAGTCGAAGGGCAATCCGTCTTTGGGCTGGTTCAGCAGGACGAGGTATTGCGGTTCCTCCGTCGGCTTATCGTCGATGGTCTCTTGCACGGTGTTGAGCACAAAGTAAGCGACGATGCGTTGGCCTTCGGCATATTGCGCGATGTCGAGCGGGACGTCGAGATCGACCATGCGCATCAGGACCCAGCCGACCTGCCCGACGGAATTGCGAACCAGGTACCAGTCTTCCATCACTGGTTTGGGTGGCTCGGCTGGTTTGGCATTGTCGCCGATTGCAGGCTCAGGCTTTGGCGTCTTTTCAATCGGAGGCGCGCTCGGAGAGGATGGCGACGGAGGCAATGCGGATTCCGCCTTTGCCGGCTTTTCGTCCTTCGGCTTCGCCAGGGGTCGTCTTCGGTGGGCTGATCGGTTTGGGCGGCTTTGGGAGCGTTCTTGTCGGTAGTCGCGCGCTTGAGGACCTCGACCTTCTCGCCTTCCTTGAGCTGGTAGAGGTGCTCGCCATCGCGGGAAGGCGTAAGGTGCATGTTCAGCTCGGCCCGAGTGGTTCCGTGACCCTGCACGGCCTGGTCGCGGCTGTCGGCGACCAGCTTCTGGAAGCCGTCAAAGACCTCCTGCGAGACGAGGCTGCGCTGTTCGATCCATCCCTCGGCACCCTGGTCAGTGCGGACGCGAACGAAACGCCGGACCCGCTCGAGGACCTCGACGCGGTCGCCGTTGTGCACCGTGGAGACCTTGTTGTACATGGTGGCGACGCGATCGCGCAGACTGGACTCAGGCGCGGAGACGTACATGTATTCGTGCTGGGTGACGATCTTGCCGCGCTTGCAGGCGGGGACGGCCAGCAGCAGAATCGCCGCGAGGGCCGTCAGGATTCGGAAGAGATTCGGGCGGGAAAAGTTCAACAGCACGACATTTCACTATAACGCAGGCGCAGGAGAGGCATGGAAGGTGGAGATAGTGGCAAGCGTGATGCGGGGAAAGGCAAAATCTACCACAGAGGCACAGAGGACACTGAGGAAGCGAAGCGAAAAAGCAAATCCCCCGCGGGCTGAAGCCCGCGAGGGATCGCAAAAGTACAGATCAAGCGACTACCAAACCCGGCAGGCAGGTTTGCGGATCATGGGAGAGCCCGCCTTGCAGCCGAAGGCCTTGGCGAAATTCTCAGAATTCGAGACCACGCCGTTTACGCGGTACTGCGGCGCCGAGTGTTCATTCGACAGCGCCTGCAGGCGCATGGCCTCCGGAGTCTGATTTGCGCACCAAATTTGCGCGTACCCAAGGAAGAAGCGCTGGTCGGGAGTGAAGCCCTCGACCGTCTTCTCCGGATGGTTGGCCAGCACGTCGAGCAGAGCCATTTGCGCGATGCGCAAGCCTCCGTTGTCGGCGGTGTTCTCACCCAGCGTGAGTTTGCCCTTGATGTGAACGTCATCGACCACGACGAAGCCGTCGTATTCGTTGACGAAGCACTCTTCCAGTTTGTTGAACTGTTCCTTGTCCTTCGGGGTCCACCAGTCTTTCAAGTTTCCTTCGGCGTCGAACTGGCTGCCCTCGTCGTCGAAACCGTGGGTAAGTTCGTGACCGATGACGACGCCGATGCTACCGAAGTTGGTGGAGGCATCGGCCTTGTAGTCATAGAAAGGAGGCTGGAGAATTCCGGCGGGGAAATTCACGTTGTTTTCCAGCGGATTGTAGTAGGCATTTACGGTGGGCGGAGTCATGCCCCACTCGGTGCGGTCGACGGGCTGGCCGATCTTCTTGAGCTGGCGGTTGAACTCGAACTGGTTGGCCCGGACGGAGTTGCCCAGGGCGTCGCCGCGGACGACGTTCAACGAGCTGTAATCGCGCCACTTGTCGGGATAGCCGATTTTGTTGTCGATGCGCGACAGCTTCTCGAGCGCCTGCTTCTTGGTCTCGGGAGTCATCCAGGAAAGCTCGGTGATGTCGGTCTTGAGGGCCGCTTCCAGTTCGTGGACCATCTTCAGGGTATTGGCCTTGGCTTCGGGCGGGAAGGTCTCGGCCACATAAGCCTGGCCCACAGCCTCGCCGAGGTCGTTGTCGGTGAACTGCACACAGCGCTTCCATCGCGGACGGAGTTCCTTGGCGCCGCGAAGCGTCTTGCTGTAGAAGTTGAAATTCTCTTCGACAAACGCCTTGGGCAGCATGGGAGCAGCGCTGCGCAGGGTCTGCCAGCGCATGTAGGTCTTCACTGCATCCAGATCGTTGTCGGTGATGAGCTTGTTCATGCCCTTCACATAGTCGGGGACGGCGACGTTGACGTTGTCGAACGAGGGCGGCTGAATGGCGGCGATGTACTGGTTCCAGGCGAAGGCCGGGGTCATCGTTTGGAGTTCGGCCACCGTCATCTTGTGGTAGATCTTCGTGGGATCGCGCTGCTCGGTGCGATTGAGCGAGGCCTTGGCGAGGTCGGTTTCGAGTTTCATGACGGTTTTTGCGTCGGCAGCGGCCTTGGCCGGCGGCTCGCCGTAGAGTTCGAACATCTTCGCGATGTGCTGCTCGAGCTTCTGGCGGAGTTCGACCGACTTCGGGTCGTCCTTGAAGTAGTAGTCCTTGTCAGGAAGAGACAGCCCGCCCTGGTCGGCGGTGGCGATGTCGACCTTGGAGTCTTTGAAGTCAGGCTCGGAGCCGAAGTTAAAGAAGGCGTTCACTCCGCTCTTGTGCAGACCGGCGAGTACGGCGGGAACGTCAGACTTGGCCTTGATGCCGTCGATGCTCGCCATGTAAGGCTTCAAGGGAGCGGTGCCCTTGGCTTCGATGGCGGCTTCGTCCATGCAGGAGGCGTAGTAGTCGCCGATCTTCTGGTTGACGGGGCTGCGGCTGGCGTTGTCAGCCGACTGCTTCTCGAGAATGCCGCGGAGGATGGTCTGGTTGCGTTCGTGGAGTTCGTTGAAGCGTCCCCAGCTCGATTGGTCGGCCGGGATGGGGTTGTTCTTCAGCCACGTGCCACAGGCGTAATGGTAGAAGTCATCGCAAGGATCGACCGACTTGTCGATCGCGGTCAGGTCGAAGCTCGCCGGAGCCTTGACGGAAGAACTGGCGGCGTTTTGCGCCACGGAAAAAATCGCGGCAAATAAAATCATGCCAGCCATTGCAAGAATTCGTTTCATGGATACCTCACTTCGAAAGTAAGCGGAAATCTCCCGCTGCACACAAATGGGATACGCGGCGACAGCCTCCGCAGTTCAATAGTCGTTTTCGATACTGCCGGCACGATCCAGGCAGAGCCGGTCTGGTACAACCTGCCCCAGATTGCCTTGCGCTCAAATTCACGGTGTTACCAGACCCGGCAGGCGTTGGCGCTGACCATGGGCTGGCCTTCCTTGCAGCCCCAAGCTTTCTGGAAGGCAGCGGAATTCTGTACGGCGCCGTTGACGCGCCACTCACCCGGCGAATGCGGATCGGTCAGCACGCGCTTGCGGGCTTCCTGCGATGTCACGTTCTGGCACCACACCTGACCGTAGGCGAGGAAGTAACGCTGTTGGGGGGTATAGCCGTCAATGGGCTTCACCGGAGTGTTGCCGATGATTTCGGTCAGCGCCATGTAGGCGAGCTTAAGGCCGCCGTTGTCGGCGGTGTTCTCGCCGAGGGTGAGCTTGCCGTTGAGCTTCACTTCGCCCTTGTCGTCTTTCACGGCGACGAAGCTGGAATATTCGTCGGCGGTACAGCCGGCGCGCTTCTCGAATTCCTTGCCATCCTCGGGCGTCCACCAGTCAACGAAATTGCCCTGCGCGTCGTACTTGCGTCCCTGGTCGTCGAAGCCGTGGGTCAACTCGTGGCCGATGACTACGCCGATTGCGCCATAGTTTACGGCGTCGTCCATGCCCGCCCCATAGAACGGCGGCTGCAGGATTCCGGCGGGAAAGTTGATGTCGTTCATCGGCGGACGGTAGTAGGCATTGACCGTCGGCGGAGTCATGCTCCAGTCCTTGCGGTCGGTGGGCTTGTCGATCTTGGCGTACTGGCGCTTGACCTCAAACGCCCCGGCGCGCGCCGTGTTGCCGGCGTAGTCGTCGGAGACGATGGTGACGCTGCTGTAATCGCGCCACTGGTCGGGATACCCGATGTTGTTGACGATGGTGTTCAGCTTTACGTAGGCCTGCTTCTTGGTAGTGTCGGACATCCAGGTCAGGTCACCGATGTCCTGCTGCATCGCCTTTTCGATGGCCTGCACCATCTTCAGGGTGCGCGCCTTGCCCTCGGGGCCGAAGGTCTTGTCAACGTAGAGCTGGCCCAGCGCCATGCCCAGACTCTGGTCGGTGGCCTTTACGCAACGCTTCCAGCGCGGCTCGGGCTCCTGCTGGCCTGACATGTACTTTCCGTTGAACTGGAACGACTCGTCGAAGAACGCCTTGGTCAGAACTTGAGAGTGGCTGTTGATGACCTTCCAGCGCAGGTAAGTCTTCCAGTCGGCGAGCGAAACGCTGTCAAGCTGGGCGTTGACCTGCTTGAAGAAGTCGGGGTTGCCGACGTTGAGCGTGCTGAACTTTGGCGAACCGTTGCCGGCAAGGTACTCCGTCAGATCGAAGTTGGGAGCGGCGGCGCTGATTTCGGCGACGGTCATCTTGTGGTCGCGGGTCTTGGGATCGCGTCGCGCGGTGCGGTCCATGGAAGCCTGGGCGAGACCGGTCTCGACGGTCAGCACGGTCTTGGCTTCGGCGGAGGCGACGTCGGGCTTGTCGCCGGCGAGTTCGAACATCTTCTGCACGTGCTCCAGATACTTCTGGCGCGTCTCTGTCGACTTGGGGTCGTCCTTAATGTAGTAGTCGCGGTCAGGCAGCGTTATTCCGCCCTGGTCGAGGTAAGCGATGGTGACGTTGGAGTCGTGCATGTCGGGCTGCCCGTAGAAAGCGAACAAAGCGGGCATCGCGTGCTGGTGCATGTAGGCTATTTGCTTCACCAGATCCTGCTTGGTCTTGATGCTGTCGATACGAGCCAGCTCCGGCGCCAGCGGGGTTGTGCCCTTGGTTTCGATAGTGGCTTCGTCCATGCAGGCGGCGTAGAAATCGCCGACTTTCTTCTCGGTGGGGGTGTGTTTGCCGGGAGCCTGCGCCTGCACCAGAATGTCGCGAAGTACGTAGAGGTTCTGTTCGGCAAGACCGTCAAAGCGGCCCCAACGCGACTTGTCGGGCGGGACAGGATTGTTCTTCATCCAGTTGCCACAGGAATAGAGGTAGAAGTCTACGCAGGGGTCGATGGTCTTGTCGATCGCGGTCAAGTCAAAACTGACGATGGGTTTGGGAGCCGGTGCAGTCGCGGAAGTTTGGGCTGATACGATCGCGGCAGAAAGGAGGATAACAACGGAGAAAATTCGGAACGGCATGAGAAGGCCTCGGATCATGAATTATCGTCGGGCGACAAGCGAGGAGCCAGCGCAGGACGCGATGAGTCGACTGGGGCGGCGGACGCCCGGAAGGAGACGGTGCAATGTCAATCTCCAACCCATCACACTACTACAAAGCCACAGAGCTGGGAAATTGGTGGGAGGTAAGTAGCGACCTCAGTGGAGGCACAGAAGCCGGTCCAGCGGCGATTCCAGCAAAAAGCCGGGGCGCGAGGCCCCGGCTTGTGTGCAGCAAAGAAACAGCGTGGCTTACAGGTTGATCTTGCGGCGGATTGCGCCAGCCAAGCCCAGAACTCCCGTGCCCAGCAGAATCAGGCTACCCGGCTCAGGCGTCGTACTCTGAGTCCAACCGAAGTTCGGACCCCAGAAGGCATCGCCGACGCCAAGATCGGTCGTGCCGGTCCCGGTGTAGACGTCTCCGCAGCCGAGGCAGTAGTTGTAGCCCCAGTAGGTTACGGGAGCATACAAGGTCCAGCCAGTGTCGCCATAGGCGTAATTGTCAACACCGCTGACGCCGGTGATTTCGTAAATCTGACCCGCCTGCAGGGTGACGGGGGAGATCGGGTTGTAGAGGAAATGGGCTGTAGTGTAACCAGAAGCAGAGGTAATGGTCGAGGAAGCAACCAGCGCTCCCGTGGTTCCATTCCAGATGCTAACCGGGTGGTTGTCCACCATCGTGCCGTCATTGAAGTAGCCGAGGAAGTCGACAGTGAGGTTGGTGGTAGGGGTGAAGACCTGTCCAAAGGTCCAATTTCCGTTGGTAAAATCGGTGCCTGTAGTGCTCCATTCCCAGGCGGCGCTGGATGAACCACCATGGACCGCGGAGGACTGGGCGCCGGACGCGGCGAATTTACCAGCGGACCCGCCGGCGGGTGTGGCGGCAAACATGGCCAAGGGCAGCATCAAGCAGACCGCTATGGCCACAACGAGTGAGCGTTTTCTTCATCGGTTCTCCCTCAAAAAGTGGTGTGTTACTAGGTTGGATGGCCGACAGGCGTATCCCGTCAGCGCACGTTGACGATAGGCACGTACGATGCCAATCAGAATGCCGTAGTGAAACACGCCTAGTCGAAAATAATCATCAACATAAAGGCACTCGGATGTGCAGGGGAACGCTTAATGAATGCAAAGTCTTGCAACTTTTGGGTAGTTTCAAGGAACTCTGGAATTCTTTATGGCACTAAAGAGTGATGGAAATAATCGAACTCGGACCTGTCTGTGCCATCCGAATATCGGACTACGGCTCAGAGTCTAGTCAGAAGACTTTCAGGTGGATGGTTAGGTACGTCTTGGGGTCTTTGCGGATGGCCTCGATCAGGTTATGGGCGGAAGCCAGCGTTGCGTCGGCATTGTTGTAGAGAGAAGGATCGACCATTAGCTTGCCGGCGGTGCCTTCGCCCTTATCCAAGCGGTCGAGGATAGAGTTGAGCCGGGTCACAGTGACGTCGAGCTTGTTCGCCAGCTCCTGGTCTTTGGCCAGCTTGCCGAGGGTACCCTTGCCGGCGTTGATGTCGGTCATGAGCTGATTGGCCTTGGCCAGGGTCTGGTTGGCGTTGTCGTAGAGCGCCGGGTCCTTGATGAACTTGCCCGCGGTGCCATTACCCTTGTTGATCTCGTCAACGACCTTGTTCAGGTTATCGACAACGGCGTTGGCCTTGTTGTAGAGCTCGTCGCTGTTGAGTAGCTTGCCGATGCTACCCTGCTGCGAGTTGGCCTGGGCCACGATGTGCTGCATCTGGGCCAACATGTCGTTGGCGCGGTCGAAGAGGGACGGGTCGTAGATGACCTTACCGATCGAGCCCTGCCCACTCTGGATGAAAGTCAGGATATTGTCCAGGCGTTTGACGAGGGTATCTACGTTCTGCAGCGTGCCCTGGCTGGCGCGGACAACGTCTTGCAGCTGTGCGACATCGGCCGTCGGAAGTTCAGCGCCGTTCAACAGGGGACCGCCCTTCACCTGTCGGCAATCGATGTCGACGAAGACTTCACCCAGCACGCCCGCGGTGTTCAGCGAGGCGAGGCAGTCGGAACGCATGGTCTCCTCGTACTTGGTGGTGATCTTCATGTTTACTTCGACGGGCGCGAGACTGCGTTTCGCATCGCGGACCACGCGGATGTGGGTCACGTTGCCGATGTCAACGCCCTCCAGCCGTACGGGCGCGCCAACGCGCAGGCCGCCGGCGTTATCGACATAGGCGCGGACCATGATTTTCTTGGTGAACAGGCCGGTGGTACCGGTCATGACGAAGATCAAGACAGCCAGCGTGATGCAGGCAAAAATAACCGTCAGCCCAACCCGGAGTTGCGACCACCTGACCTGTTTTTCGCTCGGCACGTTCTAAGGATCGCCCCTTTGAGGTTTTATGGCCTGCGGCGCAAATGGCGCGCAATCGAGACCTGTCACGCGTAGACGCATCATAGCATTCCAAGTTCACCTGAGCCACACCAAGGTCACCGCAGCCTAGGCGCTAGCTTTTACGACGGTATGCGGGCTCCTCGGTACGGGATGAGCGGTCACTTCGCGGTATCCTGCCTGTTTGTGCATGTCAGCCAGCTCGGCAAACGTATAGGCGTCGCCCGATACGGTGGAGGCGAGCATCGTCAGGGCGAACGCCGCCGGCACGGGAGGCGAGACGCGGTCCGGATTGGGCACGAACTCCAGGGTGGCGGCGATTCCTCCAGGCTTGAGCGAGGCGCGGACTTTTTTCAGGAGTCCAACGCAAGTTTCGACATCAAAATGGTGCAGGAAGTTGGTCAACAGTACTGCGTCATACGGATCGCCAAAATCCACGTCGAAAGCGCTGCCCGGCAGCATGGAGTAGCGGTCCTGAACCCCGGCCTTCTTGGCATTGTCGAGCGCCACGCGCAGCACCGGAGCCCAGTCAAGGCCCGTCACATGGGCGTTGGGGTTTTGTTTCGCGATTTCAATACCGAACAAACCGTGGCCGGCGGCAATGTCGAGCACACGCATCGGACCGCTTCGTCCCTCCAGCACGATTACGCCCAAGGGGCCGGTCGTGGGGGCCATCATCGGCGCCATGCTCTCGGCAAATTCGACCCACACCGGATTCTCGGGCTCCACGGTGCCGTCGCCGGGAAGAGCGGTTCGTCCGTTGCGAACGACGTCGGTGAGATGCTCGTAGGTTTGCAGCATCTCAGGCAGCGCCAGGAAGCGCGCAACGGTCGACAGGCAGGAAGGCGAGACGGGATCGAGAAACGCGGCGCTCGACGGCGTGTGCAGATAGCGGCCGTCTTGCTTCACCAGCAGCCCCGAAACCACGAGGAAGTCGCACAGGATGCGAATGCCGCGCTCGGAGGCCTTGGCGTGACGGGCAAGGGAGACGACATCGCCGGGCCCCTGGCCAATCGCGCGGAAGATATCGAGCTCAATCGCCGCTCGGAGCGCGGCGGTTTTCTGGTGGGCCTGCAAGAGTTCAAAAACAATAGCCGGCGTTAAGGGCCCGCCCGATGAAGAATCAGATTGCAAGTTGCGCTCCTAAGTGAAGGCGAAATGCGAGAAATGACTGCGAAGTTCGGATGAGTATACTACCGAATTCCTGTAATGAAGCGGGCGGGCGCGAATGACTCGCTGGCACACGCTATCATCACTGCAAAGTGGGAGACTCACATTGACTACCGAAACTGCGCGCCTGGAGGCTTTCTCCGACGGCGTTTTCGCCATCGCCATTACTCTGCTGATCCTCGAAATCAAGGTCCCCAGCGCCGACACGGCCGGACTTGCCGCGGAACTCTCGCGCCAGTGGCCTTCATTTCTGGCCTTCTTCATCAGCTTCGCCTTCATCGGCATCATGTGGCTCAACCACCACCGGCTCTTCACCCACATCAGGAAGACCGACGACATACTGCTTCTGTTGAACCTGCTGTTGATGTTCGGGGTGTGCGTCATCCCGTTTACGACGGCGCTGCTGGCCGCCCACCTGGGACATCCGGGCGCGCGCACAGCGGTGGTCATCTATAACGCTGCGTATTTCGGGATTGGGGCGGCCTTTTTTTTGCTGTGGCGCTATGCTGCCTCGCGCAACGGACACCTGCTGGCAGCTGACGTGAACCGCGAGGCCGTCGACAAGATCATGAAGGAATACAGCTACGGCCCGCTGGCATACGCGTTCGCGATTGCGCTGGCGTGGATCAGTATTCCGGCCAGCTTACTGATCAACCTTGTGTTGGCTGGCTTCTTTGCAATCCCACCGCACCACGCCGGCAAGACGGTACCTGCCGGCAACAGTGTTTCCGGCTAGGTTCCCGGACGGCAGGAAAAACGGCCCAGGCAAGCTGCCCGGGCCATATTCAGGAGGTCTCTCGAAGTCCAGATGGCGTGCTCTGGCGCGGGCTACTTGCCCTGTGCGAGAGGCGTCTGGGGCGTGCTCTTGGGCAACTCCGGCGGCTGAATGTAGCTGGTTGGAATCGGTCCCGTCAGCGCATTCATCCAGGCTTCAATTGACTTCACCTGCGCCGGAGTCAGCACGACGCCGCGTTGGTGAGCGCCCATATTGCGCACGGCCTCATCGAGCGTCGCGACCGATCCGTCGTGAAAGTAAGGTCCGGTCTTCTGGATGTTGCGCAGCGACGGCACCTTGAACACCATCATGTCTACTTCGTCTTTTGTCACCTGGTAGCGTCCCGTGTCCTTCTGATTCGGCCACGGCTTCATCACTCCAAGCTTCTGGTACGCGCTGCCCCCAACGTAAGGGCCGTTGTGGCACCACTGGCATCCCACGGCCGCAAAGGTGTTGAAGCCCGATTTCTCGGCATCCGACAGCGCAGAGTGGTCGCCTTTGAGGAACGCATCCCACCGTGCCGGAGTGACCAAACCGCGCTCGAAGGCCCCGATGGCGTCCGCCATGTTGTTGTACGTGATGGGGTCTTTCTCGCTGGGGAAGGACTGCTCGAACAACGCCACATAGTCGGGCATGGACTTCAGCACTTGCACGGCAACCGAGCCGGAAGGCATCGCCATCTCGACCGGGTTGGTGATGGGGCCCTTGGCTTGTTCTTCGACGGTGGGCGCACGACCGTCCCAGAATTGCACGAAGTGTCCCGCGGCGTTGTACACCGTCGGTGCATTGCGACTGCCCTTCTGGCCATGAAATCCCGTCGATACCGGCGTATGCTCGACGCCATAGTCGGCCAGCGGATGGCAGGTGTTGCACGAGATTTTCTGGTTGGCGGAGAGTCGTGGATCGTAGTACAGCATTCGTCCCAGCTTCACCTTGGCATCGGTCACCGGGTTGTCGGACGAAGCCATCTCTGCCGGCAGCGCGGCGAACATGCTGAGCGCATCGGCATTCACCTCTACTTTCTTGGTATTGGAAAAGGACGAGAGAAGCACAATGGCAGCAAGCAGCACGAACCCGATCAAGGGTGCGAGCCAGCGGGCGTGACGTGAAGGAATAATCTGCATATATCGCTCCTAATCGGCTGCAACGTCGCCTCCGGCGGTACAACCACTTATGTGCCATAGTCTCCCTTTCGGGACAGCGAACTCAAGGAAGTAAGTCACGCCTGCTTGTGACGTCCGATTGCGCACAACACTGCCTAGCGAGCTTCTACAATCATGGCGGAGGGAGTTGCGTCGTGAAAGCCGCTGTCCTCGCCAAGCCCGCCCCGATCGCTGACCGTCCTCTGCTGATTGAAGAGATCGCGCGACCCGTGGTCGCCGCTGGGCAATTGCTGCTAAAAGTCCGCGCCTGCGGCGTATGCCGCACCGATCTTCACATCACAGAAGGAGAGCTGCCGCGCCGGCGGTCGCCGCTGATTCCCGGCCACCAGATTGTCGGAGAAGTCGCCGGCGGCGCAACGCCCGAACTACCCCTGGGTACGCGTGTTGGCGTGTCGTGGGTGGGAGGCACGGACGGCTCCTGCTGGTACTGTCAGCACGACAAAGAAAACCTCTGCGACGCGCCAACGTTCACGGGATATACGGTGGACGGCGGCTACGCTGAATTCGCTGCCGCCCGTGCCGACTTCGTATTTCCGCTACCGGCGGCGCTCGACGACCTACATGCTGCACCGCTGCTCTGTGCGGGCATCATCGGCTTTCGCAGCTTGCGGGTGGCTGAAGTCCAGCCCGGCGAAAGGGTGGGACTCTTCGGCTTCGGCGCTTCCGCAAGCCTCGCGATTGATGTCCTCCATGCGTGGAAGTGCGAGGTGTACGTGTCGACGCGGGGAGAGTCGCATCGCAAGCTGGCGGAGTCGCTAGGGGCAAAGTGGGTCGGCAGCGAGATCGACAAGCCTCCAGTCGAACTGGACCGTGCGGTAACTTTTGCGCCGAGCGGCGATGTGGTGGTGGCCGCGCTCAGCAGTTTGCGCAAGGGCGGCATCGTGGCGATCAATGCCATCCATCTCGACCGCGTGCCGCAGTTTGACTATGACAGTTTGTTGTGGGGAGAGCGGCAGCTCCGCAGCGTCGCCAATATGACTCGCGCCGACGGGCGTGACTTCCTCAAGATCGCAGCCGAAATTGGAATGAAGCCGAAAACAACGGCGTTCAGGCTTGACGACGCCAACGAGGCGCTGCTGGCGGTGAAGCGCGACGCCATCGACGGCGCCGCGGTGCTGGTCATCTAACGGAAGCCGGACTACGCATGCGCCGGGTCTTGCTTCTCCGTAGCCACGTCCAGATCTTCAAACGCCTTTTGGGCTCTGTGGGCGTCAAACTTGCCTTCCCGCGCCAGGCGCGACAAAGCAGCCGTCGCAATCGACTCGGCATTCACTTCGAAGTGCCTCCGCAAGTGCTGGCGGTTGTCGCTGCGCCCGAAACCGTCAGTCCCAAGCGTTTCCAGCCGGTCGTTGAGCCACGGCGAAAGCTGGTCAGGCACAATCTTCATGTAGTCGGTGGCGGCGACAATGGGGCCTTCCGCGCCTTCGATTGCAGTCAGGATGTACGGTTTCTTCTCGGCCTCGGCCGGATGCAGCCGGTTCCAGCGCTCCACCGAAAGGGCGTCGCGCCGCAGTTCGTTGTAGCTGGTCACACTCCACACGTCGGCGGCGACGCCGTATTTGTCGGCAAGAATCTCCTGCGCGCGTAACGCTTCGATCAGGATGGGGCCGCTTCCGAAAAGCTGTACGACGGCTTTAGCTTCGCCGCTCGCCGCGCGATATTTATAGATGCCGCGCAAAATGCCTTCTTCGCAGCCCTGCGGCATCTCCGGCATTGGATAGTCTTCGTTGTACAGCGTGATGTAGTAGAAGCGGTCTTCGTTCAGTTCGTACATGCGATGCATGCCGTCTTTCACGATCACCGCGATCTCGTACACGTAAGCCGGGTCATAGGCGTGGCAGGTCGGAACCGTACTGGCCAGTACCAGACTGTGGCCGTCCTGGTGCTGCAGGCCTTCACCCGATAGCGTTGTCCTACCCGCGGTAGCGCCGACCAGGAAGCCCTTGCCTCGGGCATCGGCAAACGCCCACACCATGTCGCCGATGCGCTGGAAGCCGAACATCGAGTAGTAAGTGAAGAACGGAATGGTGATGACGTTGTAGTTCGAGTACGAAGTGCCTGACGCGGTAAATGAAGCCATGGAGCCGGCTTCGGTAATTCCCTCTTCCAGAATCTGCCCGCTTTTCTCTTCGCGGTAGTAGAGCAGCATGTCCTGATCGTGCGGTTTGTAAAGCTGTCCCTGGCTGGCGTAAATGCCCACCTGGCGGATGATCGATTCCATGCCGAAGGTGCGTCCTTCGTCAGGGATGATGGGCACAATCGCATGGCCGATCTTGGGGTCTTTCAGCAACTGCCGCAGCATGCTGACATAACCCATCGTGGTTGACACAGCACGGCCCTTCGAGCCGGCAAGCGATTCGGAAAACTCCTCCAGAGCCGGTCCCTCGAATTTCGGCAGCTTGATTTCGCGTGTCGGCATGTAGCCGCCCAATAAGCGCCGCCGCTCGCGCATGTACTTCAACTCTTCGCTGTCGTCGGCCGGACGGTACAGCAAGCCATCACGGGCCGCTGATTCAGGAATCGGAATATCAAAGCGCGTGCGAAAAGCCGAGAGCGCCTGGTCGGCCAGCTTCTTCTCGGAGTGAGTGGCGTTGCGGGCCTCGGCCGAGCCCAGTCCGTAGCCCTTCACCGTCTGCGCCAGGATCACCGTCGGCCCACCAGTGTGCTGCGTGGCCCGCAGGTACGCGTTGTAGACCTTCTGCGGATCGTGGCCGCCGCGAGTGAGGCGATGCAGTTCGTCGTCGCTCATGTGCTCCACCAGTTGGAGCAGTTCCGGATATTTGCCGAAGAATTCCTTGCGAATGTAGGCGCCACCCTTGGCCTTGAAGCTTTGCAGCTCGCCGTCAACGCACTCTTCCATGCGCTTGACCAGCAAGCCGGTTTCGTCGGCTTCAAGTAGCGGGTCCCAATCCGAGCCCCACATGACCTTGATGACGTTCCAGCCGGAGCCGCGGAAGTTGGCTTCCAGCTCGTTGACGATTTTGCCGTTGCCGCGCACCGGGCCGTCAAGCCGCTGTAAGTTGCAGTTGACCACGAAGATCAGGTTGTCGAGCTTTTCGCGTGAACCCAGCGACAGCGAGCCGAGGGTTTCGGGCTCGTCGGTTTCACCGTCACCCACGAACGCCCAAATTTTGCGCGGAGTCTTGGCAATCAGCCCACGGTTCTCGAGGTAGCGCATGAAGCGCGCCTGGTAAATCGCATTCAGCGGGCCCAACCCCATCGAAACGGTGGGGAAACGCCAGAAATCGGGCATCAGCCAGGGGTGCGGATACGATGACAAGCCCGGCGTGTCGCGCAGTTCGTGACGGAAATTCTTCAGTTGCTCTTCGCTCAGCCGGCCTTCGAGAAACGCGCGCGAGTATACGCCCGGAGAAGCGTGGCCCTGAAAGTAAATCAGGTCGCCCGGCTCATCGCCGTAGCTGGCGTGAAAGAAGTGGTTGAAGCCGACTTCCAGCAGCGTCGCCAGCGAGGAATACGTTGAAATGTGTCCGCCGATGCCGGGATCCTTTTTGTTTTGGCGATGCACCATGGCCATCGCGTTCCAGCGGATCAGGCTTTTGAGCCGCCGCTCCAGTTGGCGATCACCGGGATAAGTAACTTCCTCGGCCGCGGGGATGGTGTTCAGGTAGGGCGTGTTGAGCTGCACTGGTACATCGACGCCGGTCGTCCGCGCCCGGCCCACCAAAGCACCGATCAACTCGGCGCCCTTGTTGGGGCCCTCATCGTCCACCACCTGGTCGAAGGCTTCCAACCATTCGGCGACTTCTTGTTGGTAGTCCGCTTCCGGCTTCACTGGAAACTCAATCACGGGGTTCATTGATTTGTGCAGTGCCACGATGACCTCAAGGATCTGCCCGTCAGGCTCGCCGGGCAAGGTACACGGCGAAGGCCCAGGGCAAAAAATCGGTTTTGTTGAAAAGCCTACTCCACTTTATCTAGGATGCTCTGGCGATGGGAGCGCTGCATTTTTCTGCGCCTCCCGCAATCCGGCACCCATCAGGTCTCAGTTGCCCTCGGGACAATCTTCATGCCCCTTCCTATGGGCTGCTAACGGACATGAACCTATGCCCGCCGTTACATGGATCAGTACTGATTCCCCACGAAAAGAGCTCTCAAAAGTTATATTGATTTTAGCAGACACGCCGGGCTGGGCGAATCGGAACAAGGCAGAATTGGCGAGAATCTCCCTGGGTGCATCGGCCGGCAGCAACGGCACCGGCCTTCGACCCTAGAACGAGCGATTCATCTGCGCATACACCCACATTCCAGCGATGACCAGAGCCAGCACGGTCGAAAGGGCTGCCAGGATGCGGACCAGGGGCGTGATCTGGTTCATGCGCTTGAGCAGCGCTTCCTGCTCAGCACGTATGTTGGCCGTCGATTCATCCAGGAATAGCTGGTCATCTTCATGCATGCTAAGGGTGCTGCGATAAATCAAAACTATGACCAGCCCGGCGGTGATGACCGCCCAGAGAATGCTCAACATCATCATCGTGGACATCTGCCACCTCGGTTCCGTTGAACCGGCCCCTCTTGTGTGGGGTGGGTCTCTCGTTCTTGCCCACCAATTGCCGGGGCCCTCACCGCGACATTATATGCCTGATGTCCATCGCGGTCTGCAAGTATTTCCGTACTATGGGGTTGCACGACTGTGTCACCCCCGGCCGACCGGCTACGCTCGCAAGATTGCATCCCAGCTTGGCCACCGACATCTAAACTATTGGCTCCTGTTCACGATTGCGCCGGCCATGGGGACGTGTCCGCTTCCCGCCTGCGGCTAGTTTGTTATAATCCGGGGAGCGTTCCATAGGAGACGAGAGATGGCAACCACTACCACCGCACCAGTCACCACAGTACCTAGCGTCGAGACTAAGCCACTGAACTTCACCCCGACCGCCATCGCCAAAGTCAAGGAAGTGATGGCACAGCAGAGTCCGGTCCCGGCTGGATTGCGCGTAGGTGTGGTGGGCGGAGGCTGCTCCGGCTTTCAGTACTCCATGTCGTTCGAGAACGGCGCCGGCATGATGGACAAGACCTTCAGCTTCGACGACCTCAAGGTTTTCGTGGACGCCACCTCGCTGATGTACCTCAAGGGCGTTACCGTGGATTACGTCGAGAGCCTCGAGGGTGCCGGCTTCAAGTTCGAGAACCCGAACGTGAAGAGCACCTGCGGCTGCGGCTCCTCGTTCAGCGTCTAACGATTCTCGCAAGTTTGTTCAAGAGGCCCTGTCTGCGGACAGGGCCTCTTGCTGTGCGATGGACAACTCGACGGGCGCGCAACGCAACGCTCAATTCGGGGTTTCCAATGTAGCCAAACAAATCCGGGCGCTGTACCCGGCCCGCATGCTGCCTATACAATAAAGGTTTGCTCGGGCCGTTCCGGCCGGACGAATCTCCACTAGGAAGACTGGATCTGGATGAAGTTTTTGTGTAAAACCACGGCTCTCTTAGCCTGCCTCTTATTTCTTGCATTTGAACTCGGGTGCGGCGATCAATACCGCCCGGTGGCCAACCCCATCCTTTCTCATGGCGGCCAACCGCAGAACGTCTATACGGCCTGGGTGCTGAACTACAACCCGGTGGGCGCGGGTTCCAGCACGAAGATCGACGTCTCCGGCGACACCAATCTGCAGGTGCTTTCCGCGGCTAACGGGTCCGTCTATGAGTCTTTTCAGGGCGGGATACTGGGCGCGATCTTTATCGCCAACCGCGACAGCGATTCCGTCAGCCAGTTCAGTCTCATCGGCACCACCAGCGTCATCAATATCTCGCTGTATCCCGGATCGCGTCCTGTCGGCCTGGCCTCCCGGGTTTCGACGGCGATGTACGTGACGAACTCGGGCACCAACGCGGTCTGTCCCAACACCGGCTCGATGAGCACAATCGATACCGGCTCCCTGGTTGCGACTAGCACCGTGTGCGTGGGCACGAATCCGGGACCGATCGTGCAACTGCCCAACGCCACCAGCAGCAACGGCACCACCATCACGAACAACAAGGTATATATCGCCAACAAGGGCGATAACACGATTTCGGTGTACAACCCCACGACCCAGAGTGTCACGTCAACCATCACGCAAGCCAATGGGCTCCACTTGAATCCCGTGGCGATGGTGGCGAGCACCGACGCCGCCTATGTGTTCGTGGTGACGCAGGGCAACGGCACTGCGCCCGGCACGGTCGACATCATCAACACCGCCAATGACACCATCGGCGGCTCTGTCCAGGTTGGACTGGGTCCTACCGCGATTACACTCGACACCCATCTGAATCGGCTCTACGTTGCCAACACCGCCGGCAACAGCGTGACCGTGTTGGACGCGACCAGCGTCGCGCTCGGAGTCAACCCGCCCATCCGGGTACTGGCGACGACTAATGTCGGCTCGGCGCCGGTTTCCGTTGCAGCCCTGCCCAACGGACTCGCCTTTTACGTGGCCAACTCAGCCTCTGACACGGTAAGCGTGGTGAGTTCAAGCAGTTTCGGAGTGGTGAACACGGTTCCGGTGGGCAACAACCCCATTTTCATAGCCTCCGAGCCTTCGTCCACCAAGATCTATACCGCCAACCAGGGCAGCGGCAACGTCAGCATCATACAGACGTCGGACAACACCGTCGTGCTCAACATGCCAGCGCCGCAACAGGACCTGAATTGCGATCCCAAGGCCTCGACCTGTCCCCTGCAGCGCCCGGTAATGATCATGACGGAATAGTTAGGTCCCAAGATCAAAAGGCCGGATGCACACCGCATCCGGCCTTATTTATTTGCTCGTGGTTGTTGAGCGCTAGCTAACCATGAACTCCTTACTGCGCAGGTCCCTTATCTGGTCGCGCAGCTTTGCAGCGTGCTCGAACTCGAAACGTTTGGCGGCTTCGCGCATATCGCTTTCCAGCTTCGCGATGTAGCCGTCCAGTTCGGCCTGCGACTGAAACTCGGGCATGCCTTCCGCATCGCTGGTCAGGTCAACGTAATCGGCAGCCGCGACGGCCACCAGCGACATATCCAGCGGGCGAACGATCGACTCCGGTGTGATGCCGTTCTCCTCGTTGTAGGCCGCCTGGATCGCACGTCGCCGATAGGTCTCATCGATGGCCTGCCGCATTGAATCGGTCATGTTGTCGGCGTAAAGAATCGCCCGCCCTTCCAAATTGCGGGCGCAGCGGCCGATAGTTTGAATGAGCGAACCTGCCGAACGCAGAAAGCCTTCCTTGTCGGCGTCGAGGATTGCGACGAGTGAAACCTCGGGCAGGTCGAGACCCTCGCGCAGCAGGTTGATGCCGATGAGCACGTCAAACTCGCCTTTGCGTAAGTCGCGGAGGATTTTAATACGCTCCAGCGTCTCGATCTCCGAGTGCATGTAGCGGCAGCGCACGCCGACCTCGCTGTAGTACTCGGCGAGGTCTTCGGCCATGCGCTTCGTGAGAGTGGTCACCAGCACGCGCTCGTTCTTCTTCGCGCGTTCCCGGATTTCGTGCAGCAGGTCGTCAATCTGGCCTTTCACCGGGCGAACTTCCACTTCAGGGTCGATCAGTCCCGTCGGGCGGATGATCTGCTCGACCACAACGCCCGCGGATTTCGTGAGTTCATACGGCCCCGGCGTCGCCGAAACATAGATCGCCTGGTTGACGCGGTGTTCGAACTCCTCAAATGTCAGGGGCCGATTATCCAGCGCGCTGGGCAGCCGGAATCCATATTCGATGAGGTTCTGCTTGCGCGAGCGGTCGCCGTGCCACATGCCGCGCACCTGCGGGACCGTCTGGTGCGCCTCGTCGATGAAGAGCAAGTAATCGCGCGGCACGTAGTCCAGCAGCGTCGGGGGCGGCTCACCCGGCAGGCGTCCCGTGAAGTGACGCGAGTAGTTCTCGATGCCGTGGCAGTAGCCCATTTCCTTAATCATTTCAAGGTCGAAGCGCGTGCGCTGGTGAATGCGCGCCGCCTCCATATTGCGGCCCTGCTTCTCCAGTTCGGCTTCCCACCACTTGAGCTCTTCCAGAATGGTGTCGATGGCCGAATTCTTGCGCTCGGGCTGCATCACGTAATGCGACTTGGGATAGATCGGCAGCCGCGCATACTTCTGCTTCACCGTGCCGAACAGCGGGTCGATCTGCGACAGCGACTCCACTTCATCGCCGAACATCTCGATGCGATAGGCGTTGTCGTCGTAGGTGGGAAAGAGTTCGATGATGTCGCCGCGCACGCGAAACGTGCCGCGCTTGAAGTCGCCTTCGGTGCGCTCGTAGAGGATCTCCACCAGCTTGCGCACGATGTCCTGGCGCTTGATCTTCTGTCCCTTCTCCAGGAACAGCAGCATGCCGTAATAGGCTTCCGGCGAGCCCAGACCGTAGATGCAGCTCACCGACGCGACAATGATGCAGTCGCGGCGCTCGAACAGCGAACGCGTCGCGGCCAGCCGCAGCTTGTCGAGCTCGTCGTTGACCGTCGATTCTTTCTCGATGTAAATATCGCCCGCCGGGATGTAGGCTTCGGGTTGGTAGTAGTCGTAATACGAAACGAAATACTCGACCGCATTGTGCGGGAAAAACTGCTTGAACTCGTGATAGAGCTGCGCGGCCAGCGTCTTGTTATGCGCCATGACCAGCGCCGGGCGGTTCATCTGCTCGATGACCTTCGCCATCGTATAGGTCTTGCCCGAACCGGTGACGCCGAGCAGCACCTGGTGCTTCTCGCCGTCGTAAAGGCCACGGGTGAGCGATTCAATGGCCTTGGGCTGGTCGCCCGCAGGTTGGTACGAACTGGCTAGCTTGAAATCCATGGATGCTCGCCCCACTCAGTTTCGCGAACAAAGTTGTCCGCAAGCCTCACAGAACGCAATTTCGGCGAATGGGCATCTCACAATTATACGGCGGGAATCCCGCGACGCGAAGATGCGGAACTATCAGGCCAGGGCCCGTTATTTGATAAGCTAATGGAATTCTCAGCACGCCTTTCGAGGGAAAAATGACCACAAACGCTAATACGACTCTGCCGGGGACAGTGGAAAAAGTCATCAAGTCGCCTGACCCAGAAGTTCCAGAAAAGGCGCAGATCACCGTCGAAGGCGCCGATCATTTGTATCGAGAGATTCGCATCGACAACACACTCATCAATGAAGATGGTGAGGAAGTCGCCCTGAAGCCCGGCGCGCAGGTGGAAGTAATTGTCGCAGCGGAAGAAGAAGCTATCGTTCCCAAGAACGACGACACGAGTACAAAGTCCACGGCATCAGAATAGCCGGAAGTCGACTTTTTTCGGAACGAACTTACCCCCAATTACCGGCCTTTAGGCCCTTCTTTCGCTTCGATCGCCGCAACCAGGCTGGCCGTCGTGGGCGTCGGAATCCCGTGCTTCACGCCGCCCCGCAGCACCGGCCCGGCAATGCCGTCGAGTTCCAGCTTGCGTCCCGCGTCGAGGTCTTTCGCCATCGACGCCCGCATGGTGGCAGGCATGCCTGCAAATGCCGGAGCCCACCTGTCAGGATCGACTTGCGCGCCTTCCGCCGTTGCGACTGCACAGGCCTCGTGGACCGCGGAATCCATCTTTCCCTTCCATTCGGCATCGGCGAGGATCTCGCCATTGTTCTTGCCCGACGCAGAGGTCACCAGCGCAAACGGCTCGAGGAAGCAGACCTTGCTCCATAGCAACGTTGGCTCGCTGGCGATGAAGTTGCACGTCCAGCCCAAACCACGAAGTCCTTCGACGCAACCCTTGAGCACTGGCTCTCCGCTGGCCGCTAAATTGAGACGCGCCGCCGAACGCAGCACAAACCGTCCCGCGGCGCTGCGCTCGGCCTCGGCCGCGATGGTGCCCGGCACAACGCGATCGTGCCCGAAGCGCGCCCGCAGCACGGCGACGTGATCCACCCCGTTGAGCAGTGGAACGACAATCCCCGGCATGGCATCAACCAACGCCAGCGCATCTTCGAGCTGATAGGTCTTGGTGGCGATCCACAGCACATCCACAGGCGCGCTGACGCGGGACGCGACTTTGACGGGCGCAGTCATGGTACCTGCAGGATGCTCGAGCGACAGCGTGGTCGGATGTTCCGCCAGCTTCTCAGCCCGAACGACGACAGTTACATCTTCGCCGAGCGAACTCAGCGCCGTGGCCATCAGTCCGCCGATGGCGCCCGCTCCCAGGATGGTGTGTTTCATGGCATAGCTCCTCGCTGCGCTGTCAGTTTACCTGCAATCGCGGTGTATATTCGTTAGCGATCTTGCATACATTTCTGCTCCGACGAAATTGCCGTGTTTCGACCTTTGGAGGTCCCGTACTGATGAAGTTTCTTGTCGCCCTTACTCTCGCGATCATCTGCACCGCTACTCTTTCCGCCCAAGGCAGCAAGACCCTCGACACCCGCCGCGCCCAGCTTCGCGACGCTCTGCAGGCCGAGTGGGAGTACAACCTCCGCACGCATCCCCAGATGGCCACCTATGTCGGCGACCCACGCTACAACGACCGGCTGGGCGACTACTCGGCGGAGGCCGAGGCCCGGGACCTCGGGCACGCCAAGCAGCAGCTCAAACTGTTTGAAGCCATCGACACCACCGGATTTCCCGACGATGAGGCGCTGAACCAGAAGCTCATGGTGCGCGACCTGCACGAGAGCATCGAGGGCGCGCAGTTCAACGACTGGCAAATGCCGGTGAACCAGTTCGGCGGAGAGCACCTGGGCTTGGCGTCGATGCCCTCGCAGATGCCCTTCACCTCGGTCAAGGATTACGACAACTACATCGCGCGGCTGCACCAGCGTCCCGAAGGCGCTCGAGCAGATCACGGCCAACATGAAGCTGGGCATGGCCAACAAGCTTATGCCGCCGAAGTACCTGCTGGAAAAAGTCACGGTGCAGGCCCAGAACATTGCTGACGCCACCGATGACAAGAGCCCATTCGCTCAGCCGCTCGAGAAGTTTCCCGCCGGCATTTCCGCTGCCGACCAGAAGCGCATCCGCGACGAAGTGACCAAGTCAGTCAAGACGGAAATCAACCCGGCTTACGCCAAGTTCGCCGCTTTCGTGAAGGACGACTATGCTCCCAAAGGCCGCACCGAGATGGGAGTCTGGTCGCTGCCCAACGGCGACGCCCGCTACGCCTTCGCGGTGAAGTCGTTGACCACCACCAACCTCACGCCCGAACAGATCTACCAGATGGGCGTGCAGCAGGTGGCCGAGATTGACGCGCAGATGCTGGCCATCGCCAAGGCGCAGGGCTACGCCGACCTCAAGAGCTTCAACGAGCACATCCGCCAGGACCCCAAATTACACGGCACTTCAGGAGAGCAAATCCTCGGTCTCTACCAGAACTACACCGACCAGATGTACACCAAGCTGCCGCAGTTGTTCGGCCGTCTGCCGAAGAACAAGCTGGTTGTGACGCCAATGGAGGCTTTCCGCCAGGCGAGTTCGCCTCCGGCCGACTACTCTCCCGGCACCGCCGACGGCTCGCGTCCCGGGCGCATCAACGTCAACGAATATGATCCCGAGCACCGGCTGCTGCTCAACCTCGAGGCCATCGCCTATCACGAGGGCGTACCAGGGCATCACCTCGAGTACTCCATCTCGTCGGAACTCACGACCATCCCGCCGTTCCGCAAGTACTCGTGGTTCCCCGCGTTTTCCGAGGGTTGGGCGCTCTACTCGGAGCGGCTGGGCAAAGATGTCGGCTTCTACCAGGACCCCTACAGCGAATACGGACGATTGGGCAACGAGATGTGGCGCTCCATCCGACTGGTGGTCGATACCGGCGTGCACTACAAGCACTGGACGCGCGAGCAGATGGTGGACTACTTCCGCGCCCACACAGCGATGGACGAGCCCAACATCCAGACCGAAGTGGACCGCTACATCGCGTGGCCGGGCCAGGCACTGAGCTACAAGATGGGGCAGATGGAGATTCTCTCGTTGCGCGAGCAGGCAAAGAAAGAACTCGGCGCGAAGTACGACATCAAGGCGTTTCACGATGAAGTGCTAAGCGCCGGCCCTCTGCCGCTGGAAGTGCTGCACGCGCGAGTGACCGAGTGGATCGCCAAACAAAAATAGCCTGGCCCGGCTAGATTCCGCTGAGTCCCAGCGAGCTGAGATTGCCGGCCGCAAGCGTGTTAGCCAACTGTTGCAGTTGAGCGTAGTGTGCATCCCAGATCGCCCGCGCGCGCGGGTTGGCGGCAAGATCGGCGTCTTTAAGCACCTGAAGGCTGACCGATACTTCCGCGCGAATGGGATTCAGCGCGGGATCGAATGCCTGTTCGTTGACTACGAGACTTGTGATGCGCACCGGCAGAATGCGCTTGTTCCCCGACACCCACACGATGAGCGAAGCGGGCGCCGCGTACAGCAGCAGCTCGAGCGCGGAGATCATGGGCAGCAGTCCGTTCTGTAGGGTGACAGGATCACCAATCTGCAACTTGTCGGCGGCATCGAGCGCAATCGTGAAGCTGACGGTTTCGGTTGGGGCCGGCGCTGCGGTCGGCACAGCACCGCCGGCCTTGGAAATGCCTAGCCCTGTTCCAGCGTTCGAAGCGCTCGAAGGGCTCGCCGCCTCCAGCCGCCTCACCAGCGTCTCGGGGTTGTACTGGAAGACAATGACTTTTTGCACGACGCCCGTAGCGCCGTCCAAGAGGACAAACCCTGCCTTCACCAGCTTCAATGGTCCCGGAGCGGTTCCCATGTTTCAGCGTCCTCGGCTACGACGGCGGATTGTTGAAGGAAGGTTCCTGCGGCTCGGTTACCGACAGGTCGCGCTCCCAGCCTTCGTTTTCCAGCTTGATGTGCTGGATGGCCACTGCCGCCGCGTTGGCGTCGAGGTCGGGCAGCGCCTCATACTCCGATACCCAGCAGCGGAAAATTTTATACGCCATCACCAGTTGCCCCGCCTCGTTGTAGAGCTCGAGGATGATGTCCTTACGGAAGTCCTTGAGCGAAACCTCTGCGCCCAGTCCGGCGCCGTAGTCCCAGACCTTGTTGGCCCACTGCTCGAAAGCAACATCGTGGGTGACGCCACGCTCCAGCGTGATCGCTTCGTACTCGGTGCGGCCCGGCGATTTGCGCGTTGTGCTGGGATCTCCGCCTTCACGGTGCTTGACAACCTCGGTGCTGCGTTTCAGTGGACTTACCTTCGAGACGCCGGCGACATACTTGCCGTCCCACTTCACCCGGAATTTGAAGTTCTTGTAGGGATCAAAGCGCTGTGCATTAACGGTGAACTCTGCCACGGACATCCTCCAGGAACCACTTGCCACACTCGCCACGAGCGGCGTTCCGCAAGATAAGCGGCGACGCAGCAGAATATCGCAACCTGAGCGGGAATGCACGGTGGGCCGACTGGACCTTCCAAGTGTCGTATCTTAATAGCCACGTCATGGGAGGTCCTCCGGTGTTCCGACTGTTGCTCGCATCCCTCCTGGTTTGCTTCCTGGTTCTCAACGTTTCTGCTGCGCCCGCCACCGCTGCCCCCCTGCGTGTTGCCGTCGTCGGCCTCGTCCACGGCCACGTCGAAGGCTTCTTTCAACACAACCTGCAGCGAACCGACGTACAGATCGTCGGCATCTCCGATCCAAGTCGCGCGCTCTTTGAGAAGTATGCCAAGCAGTTCAACCTCGACCCCAAGTTGTATTCCGCCGGCCTCGACGAAATGCTGGAAAAGTCGCATCCCCAGGCCGTACTGGTTTACACCTCGACCTACGATCACCGCACCGTGGTCGAAGCCTGTGCCAAACGCGGCATCCACGTCATGATGGAAAAGCCGCTCGCCGTCAGTTACGCCGATGCCCTCGCCATCGCAGCCGCCGCGAAGCTCGGCAAGATCCATGTGCTCGTGAATTACGAGACCACCTGGTATCGCAGCAATCATGCCGCCTACAATCTGGTGCGCGAGGGCGCGATCGGTGATGTCCGCAAGATAGTCGTTCACGACGGCCATCGCGGGCCGAAGGAGATTGACGTACAGCCCGAGTTCCTCGCCTGGCTCACCGACCCCAAACTCGACGGTGCGGGCGCGCTCTTCGATTTCGGCTGCTACGGCGCCGACCTCTCCACCTGGCTGATGAACGGCGAGCGCCCACTGTCGGTCACGGCGGTGACGCAGACCATTAAGCCTGAGATCTATCCCAAGGTCGATGACGAGGCGGTGATCGTCCTGAAATATCTCAACGCGGTTTCGATCATTCAGGCCTCGTGGAATTGGCCGTTCGATCGCAAGGACATGGAAGTGTACGGCCAGAAGGGATACGTCATCACTGTAGCGCGTGACGACCTGCGCGTGCGTCGCCCGGCTGCTGAAGAAGAGAAGCTCAAGGCTAAAGACATACCTCCGCCTTATGATGACTCGCTGAGCGAGTTGCGCGCGGTAGTTCTGGAGGGCGCAAAACCAGACGGACTCACCTCTCTCGAAACCAATCTCATTGCGACCGAGATTCTCGATGCCGCCCGCACCTCGGCTGCGACCGGCAAGACCGTCGCGCTGCCGCTGCCGAAGTGAGGCATGCATGAACTCCTGGATCGCGCTTCTGCGCGGAGTCAATGTCACGGGCCGCAATATGATCAGCATGGAATTGCTGCGCGACATCTGCGCGTCGCTGAAGCTGCGCAACCCGCGAACCTACATCCAGAGCGGCAACGTCGTTTTTCGCTCGCCGGAGACCCACCCTGCGAAACTCGCGGCGCGGCTTGAGACCGCCATCGAGAAGCGCTGCGGGTTCCGTCCTAGCGTGATGCTCCGCACCGCCGCCGAGATGCGTGACGTAGTGGCGCGAAACCCCTACACCGGCCGCGAAAACATTCACCCCGGAAAGTTCGTCGTGTTCTTTATGGCAACGCCGCCGCACCCGGAGGTCAGCAACAAGGTAATGGCTATCAATGTCGGCAGCGAGGAAATACAGGTCGATGGCCGCGAACTCTACATCTACTTCCCCGACGGCCAGGGTAAATCCAAGCTGCCCCCGGTCCTCGAGCGCACCCTCAAGATGCCCGCCACCGCCCGCAACTGGAACACCGTAAACAAGCTGCTTGCCATGGCCGAAGAGACGTCTGCCTCGCTGTAGCGCGTTCGCGCTGCCTAATCACCGACGCCTGTGACGCATCTCGCTGCAATCTGCCCCTTGGTAGGCGAGCCTAGGTATCTACGAGGAGAACCGCATGAAAGGTAACGCAAAAGTCATCGAACTACTCAACTCCGCGCTGAGCGACGAAATGTCCGCCGCCGTGCAATACATGGTGCAGGCTGAAATGTGCGAGAGCTGGGGATACCATCGTTTGGCGGTGCTAACCAAGGCTCGTGCCATCGAGGAAATGCGCCATGCCGAGCGCCTGATCGAGCGCGTCATTTTCCTCGACGCCATGCCCGATGTCACCGTCCCCCTGAAGCCGAAAATCGGCGTTAACGTACAACAGCAGTTGGAGATCGATTTGGGCGACGAAGACGGCGCCATCAAGATGTACAACGATTCGTCCAAAATTTGCAGCGAGGCGGGCGATGCCGGATCCAAGGACTTGTTTGAGAGCCTGCTGCACGACGAAGAGCGCCACGCCGACTTCCTCGAAGCCCAAATCCATTCCATCAAGGAGCTGGGCCTCGGCCCCTACCTGTCGCAGCAGCTGCTGGCTGGAAAATAGCGTCGACGGACTGACACTTCTATCCGCAGCGAGGGCGCCCATCGCGGTGGACGTCCTCGTCAAGGCACCGTTCATCAACCGATGCAAGAGATGGTTGGATTGCCGCAGATCGTCGCTCCAAGCGGCGTTAGTGTGGCTGCTGCTATTTTTTGCTACTGTTTTTGCTGTTGTTGTTGCTGCTGCTTAATCTCCTGCTTCTTCTTGTTTTCTGGAGTGACCGCGGCCGGCACCTGGCATTTCTCCTCCATCACCGTCATGTCCGTCGCTTTGAACCGCCGTGCCGCGTCGCCCTTCTTCCCTTCCGAGCCGGGCAGCGGTTCCCACGAGCCGGTCAACTTCACCTTCGCGCCCGCGCCCTTTCTTCAGTTCATCTCCGCCCACCACCTCGACCCCGAGCCGGTGCTGCATGCTGCTCAGGGTGTAGAGGTTGTCGCCATCCGGCCCGCTCAAACAGCCAATCACGGTGGTGCCCTTGGTCGCCGCGGGGGGCGGCGCGCCCCCCTGCGCCAATAGTCCCGCACCCAAGCTGGCCGCGCACAGGACCAATATCAAAACCCGTCTCATCCCGCTTCTTACCTCGATACCTCACGATACGACATGGCTCCCGCGGTCCTCAACCAGCAACTTTGGGTGCCCCAGGTTCGCGCCCGTTATGGGCGCTAACCTGGGAGGTCCCCTCCTTACGGCGTTTTCGTCTTCGCCCACGACGACGCATTCAGGCACGCCACTACGCCGTCGATCACCTTCCCCAGTCCATCCTGGAACTTGCCTGCATCCACGATGTCCTTCCCCGCGATCGCATCCGTCGCCTGGATGCTGTTCAGCGCCAACGTCAAGGCGGCATTCTTCTTGTCCGCACCCGACTTCTTGCCGAACAAACCCTCTACGCCATTCACGATGGCAGGCACAAATGCGATTCCCTGCAACAGTTTCGTAAAAAAGTTCATTGTCTCCTCCTCTTATGTTTGGATTAACGAAGTTAAATGAATCGTGCCCGCCCGCTGCGTCCTTCTTCACCTACAGCGGATAGTCCACATGTACCAGCGCCGTTTGTCTCGAGTATTTTGCCGGCGCAGAATTGTCGAATTGCCGGAGCGCATACTCCTGCACTCGAGATAGCCGTGGCAGCACGATGCTTTGCGTCGTGTATCGCCCCACCAGGTTCCCGTCACCCGACGCCCCCCATCCGCCATCCGAACGTCGGACCTCGAACCCACCGCCCATTGGCGGGGCCGTGCCCGTGTCCACCGTGATTTCCGTGGCGATCACATCTGTGACCGTCACGCCAGTCAGAGATGGCAAGTACATTGCCGTGGACGGACCACTCGTCGTCAGCGCCGTCGGCAACGGATCGGGCAGCGTCATCTTCGCGAACCGCGATCCCAGCAGCCCCGCTGCATCGTTGGCAAAGCCGATTCGGTATTCCGAGACGTCCTCGGCCGCTGATGCCACTTGTATGTCGACTTCGCGCACGATCGCCGTGAAACTGGCGCTCCGCGACGGCGCCGCCACCTGCACCGAATCACCGGGCCACACATCGTCGGCCGTCAAACACTCGCTGCCGACCCGGTATTCCCCCTCCCAAGCCTGCTGGGTCGTGTCGTCCAGTAGCGCCAGCGCTGCGTTTTCGCAGTCGATTGACGTTGGCGCCGATGGCACGCTCATCCGCCGCACCACGCTTCTCCGTCCCTTGTCCGCTCCCGAGTTGTGCGACGCGATGCTGTTCGTGTCCTGCACCCGCGCAATGGCGCGTGCGCTCGCCCGGTACGACACCACAATTTGCTCATTCGCCTGCGGCGGATACGGAGGATAGAAGTGCAATTCGCCCGCCGTTGAGATGTAGCACTCGCCGCCATCGCTCAGCGCCCCCGCAAGTCGCGTGCGAAACGCCTGTCCGGGAATCATGCTCCGCACCTCGACGTCCGCCATCTGCTCAAGGCGGGTGTACGCAATCTGGATCTGCAGGTTTGCCCCGCTGGCCAGTGCATACCGCGCAAAGGCTGGGGTCGTCGCCAGTACGTCGTCGAACAGCACGGTCGCAGGCAACGCCAGCGTCCCCGGGCTGTTCGGATCGACATCGTGCACGGTCAGCACCACGCGCATCGTCGCCGCGATCGTGTCCCCGCCGCGTCCGTGCCCTCCGGCGTTGACTGACGAACAATACCCCTCGTGCACTCGGTGCGCCTCATTCACGAACAACTGCGTCGACAGCGCGTATTGGTGCCCCGCTTGTGTCGTCACGGCAGTCCCGGCCGCCGCCCCGTTGATCAGGGCCTGGATATTGCTGTTGCTGCCGTTCGGCGTGACACGGAACCCCGCAACGCAGTTCCCATCGCTCACCGTTCCGTTATAGATTCCGCCCAGAGTGCCACTCGAGGCCGCTGCGAACGTCACTTGTCCGTGTTGGATGCGCAAGCCGCCGGCCAGTTCGATCGTTTCGGCCAGGCCGACCTCGGCCGAACCACCATTGATATGCAATTGCCCGCCCGATACTGCCACTTTCCCGTTCGCGTCGTTGATGTACCACAATGTGGGAGATAGACCTGGCCCGGAATACTCTTCCTCAACTAGCGTCACAGTCGCCCGCGCAAACGGCGTCCGCGACAGGTAGAACCCGAGCGTTGTGTTGTCCCCGATGAAGTAGTCGCGCACGTAGGTCGTAGGTTCCAGCTCCCCGACCACGGTCACGTCATTATTCAGTCGGTCGGGTTGCGACAACGTGAGCCCTGCCGGCGAGAACCGCGTATCCTGTTCGTCCACCACAAACCCCTGCGGTCCGACGGGCTCAAACACCAGCTTCCCGTCATGCGCCCGATAGCGCGCTCGCTCCCGAATCGCCAGTTCCTGCGCGTGCTCCGTCCACGTACGCTGTGAGCTCGCTACATATTGATGTACATATCCGAGGTCTTGCACTCCCGACACGTCCAGTACTCCCGGCAGCACATCGCTGGTGATGGTACGCAGTGCATCGCCGGCCGTGCGATACGAAAATGGAATCCGCGGGGTCGGCGCGTTGTGGTTCAGTAGCCAGCTATCATCCAGCGCGGTCAGCGAATATCGCCACACCGCGCCCGCCTGCCCCTTACCCAGAAAGTCTCGCACTGGCGCAGCCGTGAGATAACCGGTGAACAGCTTGCCGCCATCGTCCCGCTGCAGCATTACTCGCGCTCCGCTCGCAGGCACGCGAAATGCAGCATCCGCAGAAGCTAAGCCGATCCGCATCTCCGCTGCCATGTTCAGCCGTCGTTTCACCGCCGGCAGGTTTGCCGCATCAAGATTGGCGCTGTAGTCCTGCGCTCCCAACCCGTCGTGATTGTCGATATAAAGTTTCATTGGATTTGAAGGGGGCACGGCTTCCGCCGTGCCGTACTCGACCTTTTCTGTTTTTGTTGGTTTCCCGATCGGCCGTTCGCTGGCGAGGAATCGGCTGCTCTCAACCGCCTCGCTTTAGCTAGTTGCTTATTGCTAATTGCTAGTTGCCAGTCGCTTACCGACCGCAACCCGCTGGCACTACACCTTGGCATTCCTCGCGGGAAAATAGCTTCGGTAGCACAGCACCGTGTCCCCATCATTGGGATCGGTGCTCGGCATCGCGCGTAGCTTCGCATGCAGCATGTTCGAGAACAGCGGGCCCTCCAGGTTTTTCTGCGTCTCGCCCGCGCTGGCCGCCGCCTGCAGCCTCGGATAGTAGTAGCAGGCTCTTCCGCCGGTGCCGCCCACCACCACAAACAGCGCTGCCCACTCTTGGAAGTAGCTCCCGCCTTCGCGGTCCAGCAGGGCCGAGATTTTCTGCACGCCCATGCCGGTCTCCAGTCCGCCAATTAGTTTCTGCCCCAGCATCAGCGACGTCGCGGATTTGTTCGACACTCGCGAAACATTGAAAGTCACTCGTCGCACCAGGTCCACATGCGAGGGCGCATCAAGCGCCGATGCCAGGAAAGCTCCCGCCGGGCCCGATCCGATGTAACCCGTCTGTCCGCTGTAGTCCCAATCCACTGCCACCATGTCGCCAACTTGGAAGTTCGCTAACGCGTCGGCCGCCAGGGGCAACTCGATCACCGAGCCGCCGTCCTGCACATAGACCGCCGGAATCGGTGTTCCCCCTGAACTCTGCGGAGCGCTCGCAATCGAGGTTGCCAGCACATTGATTTGTTGCCCTCCCCCCGCGACCGCCATCTGCAGCTTCCCCCAATTCGGAAGGTCGAACTCCACACCCGCATCAAAGTCTGCTCGGAACTGCGTCGTCAGCTTGCTGTCCGGCCCGGTTCGCAGCGTCTGGTACTGGGTCGCCGACGTCCGCCGAAAGTTCTCGATCCAACCCAGGTCCAAAAACGGCTGCGGCGGCAGGTCCAGATCAAACTCGCCTTGTGACGCAGGATCAAACGGCACGCTGCTTTCGGTGTTCCGGTTGACCGGCGCAACATACGCGCGCACCGCTTCTGCCAGCGGCCACATCTGCGACTGCTTTGCATAAGGATTGCTGCTCATGCCTGGTTCACCTCGGGATAGAAATAGACCGTGAGACTTGCCTCGTGCGCCACGCAGTTCGGCGCGGCCTTCTGCGCACGAATTACCGGTGCCGACCAGAAGATGTTGGACCCGAGATCCACTGGATCCGCGCCGGTGTTGTCGCTCTTGCGCGCCACTGCCGGCGAACAAATGCCGAGCATCTCGGAATCCAGGTCTCCCAGCACTCGCCCGCGGTCAAGCCCGCCGTTCTGCTCCGTCCCCGCGCTCGCGTACGAAAACGTGCAGGTCATTGCCATCAAGTGTGCTGATGGCCGGACTCACCGGTCGCGCTTCGCCCCATTCGACGTAGAACGCCTCGTGCTGGCGCGCCGTCACACTCGGCTTATCGTTCTCCACCACCACAATCGCCGGCCGCGTTCCCGCGCCCACCGTGATCGTTCGGTCCGGATACGACGCCGCCAGCCGGTCCCGCAATGTCAGATAAAAACTGTCCTTGGCTGCTTGCATAGGTCTATTACTCCGAAGCGAGAATGTGGTACAGGTATTCCGACCCCGCAAAGTGGTCGACGACGACGCTGTCGATGTGAAGTAGCTTGTTGCGGTAAAGCACGCCCTGACCTTCCAGCAGCCACGTCGCAACATCGTCGATCCCGCGTGCTGTCGCCGCAGCCAACGCCGCCGTCGCGCTCACCAGCACCTCGACCTTGACGGTCTCGTTCGCCGCCATCGCCGTGCTTCGCACCACCACGGGATACAGCGTCACGTCTTCGAATCCCGCGCTTGCCAGGCCCAGCTCGCTGGCGGTGCTATCTGCTGTCGGACCCGCCACTCGCACCGTGATCCGGGTTGCGCCCAGCGAGCGCAACATTGCTTCTGCCGCGCGCTGTGCCACCATCTCGCGTCCGGCGATCGGCCCTAGTGGGGCTGCTACCGTTGCCATATCAACCAACTTTCTGCGCCACGTAGGGCGCCAGCATCGCCTGCACGCTCCCGTCCACCAGCGTGCTCCGCGAAGTATTCAAGGTGCATTGAGTTCAATGTGGTGGCCCGCACGTTCAGCGCCGGCGTCGCCTGCGCATTGCGCACGATCTGCGCGCACGCAAACTTCACCGGGTCGGGAATCGTGCCCAGCCCGGCCGTATAGGTGATTTCGACCTCCTGGAATTGCAGCCCCAGCGGATTGCCCATCCACGACACTTCGCCCGTCTCGGCGCAATGCAGTCCATCTGGCTTACGTCCAGATCGACCCAGGTCCCCGGCAGCGCGAACGCCGCCGCCACTTCCTGTGCCATGTCCCACGTTGTCAGATCATCGCCCCTGCGCGGCGTCGCATACCGCCCCCGCGCCGATACGATCGGTGAGTTCTGCCCCTGCAGCGTCGTCAGCGGCAGGTAAGTGAGCTGCACGCTGTTGCGCCCCGGCGTCAACCGCAGTCGCTCCGTGTACTGTGACGCACCCAGCGTCGCTCGCCGGCAGTGCGCGTCGATCATCGACGAAGCCGCCGCCACCCACGACGCCGGAGTGCTCGCCTCGATGCCGTAATTCTCGTATTCCTCAGCCGCTAGATAGTTCATGATTGTTTCCTGCCAACCTTCTGTCGTCTTAGACCGCCGCAGCGCGAACAGCTCACACTTGCCAGGTGATAGCTAAGAGCTGACGGCTAAAAGTTATTAGGGGACGGCCTCCACCGTCCCCTCGCACACTTCTGGCCTGCGGGCACTTCGCAGCGAATACAGGGATCATTCGCAACCTGGTCGCACGCGATGCCCCACGGTGCCCCAAGGTCGTGCCCCTCTTTTGGGCGCTAACCTGGGCGTGGTGCCCCGCTCAAACCACTTTCCCTGCGCGATCGAGCGGGACAGCCTCTCACCGCTAGCCACTAACCACTGGCCACTGCTACCGGTTCACCACCACCTTGTAGTGTGCGTAGCTCGCGCCCTTCACCACTACGCCGCCGAACTTCACCACCACCATCTGCGACGCCAGCGAGCTCGGCGTGCCCAGCTGGAACACTCGCGGCGTCGGGCTGGTCAGCCAGTGGTACTCGATCATGTCTTCCGACACGATGTAGCACGGCAGCACCGCCGACCCGCTCCCCGGAATCCCGGTGTACGGCAGCGACCACTCCGGAATCAGCGGCAGCTCGCCCGCCTGCGTCGACAGCGACTTCACCTTCAGCCCCGCCGACACTTCCGTGCTCGACAGCACCACGTTGAACTCCTGCTTCATCTCCCGGTCGATCAGGTCGAGCAGCACCGGGTTGGCGTAGATCGCAGTCGGCCGCACCTCGAAGCTCGAGTTCGACACCATCTGCGCGACCGTCGACTTCAATCCGTCCACGATGCTGTCGGTCGTGTGGATGGTCAGCAGGTTGCCGCCGTCATTGATCTGCTGCGCCGCGCCGTAATACTGCGTGGTCGTCGGCGAGCTCAGCGACGTGTCGTTGCCATTCCACAGCGCAACGTCGTGCGTGCGCATCAGGCCTTCCACCGAGTCCGCCAGGTCCTTCGCCTGCAGGTACGCGAACTGGCTCTGCTGCGCCCCCACCTCGAGGTCGAACAGGTTGTAGTTGATCTGGCTCACCAGGCACTTCAGCGGAACGCTGCGTTCCACTCGCGTCGGCGCCACCAGCGTCGGCACGATCGCCCGCGGATCGACGAACGCATTGGCCGCCGTCGGCGATGGAATCGCCGTCTCCTCGAAGAACCGTGACGGATGCCCCGTCGCCGGTACGCTCTTGACGCGCTGCCCGAACACCCCGCGCCGCCGCACGATGTCGGTGATTTCCGTCTGGTAGCGGTCGACCTCGATCGCCCCCGGCCCCATAAAGTCGGCGGCCGCCTGCAAGTTCACAAATTGTGCTTTCATGTTGTCCTTTCCAAAGGAAATGGCGGTCCCGCCCAGCGGGACCGCCATTTGGTTCAATTGTTATTGTCTTACAATGTCAGACTACTCGCCGCCGACATCGCCTTCGTGTCTTAACTCCTTGCCAGCTTGCTTCCTGCAACCTGCCCATGCTTCTGCCGGGTACCCCATCCTGGATTCGCGATACCGAACTAGCAGGTGCCCCAGGTTCGCGCCGTGCTTTTCGGCGCTAACCTCGGGAGTCCCTCAGCCGGGTGCCCCATCCTGGTTCGCGATACGCGAACTAGGGTGGGTCTGGCCACTACACCAGGATTCCCGCCCTCGCCAGCTCCGCCTTCACGGCAATCCGCTGCTCGATGCTCAACCCGCCCAGCGCCTTCTCCAGCACCGGAGTCTCAATCAGCGCATCTCCCTCCACGCCCTCCTTCGCCAGCAGTGTCGTTACCATCGGCGACAGCGTCTTCCGCCGCGCCTGTGCCGCCTGCGCCTTCAGGTCGGTGTTGGCCTTCTCGGCGCTCGCCAGCTTGCCCTGCAGCGACGCGTCCTCCTGCGCCGTCTTCGTGACTCGTCGTCCTCCACCGCCGCTACGATGCGGTCGATCTTGGCGTGCAGCCCTTCAAACTGCGCGTTGATGTTGTGCAGCGCCTCCGCCATTGCCTGCGTGGCTTCCGCCAGCTTTCCCGCAATGTCCGGCATCGCTGCAGTGTTTGTCTCGCTTGCCTGCTCCATGCTTCTCCTCTCCTTCACGTTGGCTGGCTCTCAGCCGTTAAACTTCGAAGTCTGTCGACTCCTTGTACTTGCCTGCTACCGCATCTGGGATGCTCCGTCTTCGCTGTTGCTAGTGTGCTGCTAATCGCTAATTGCTAGTTGCCAGTTACCTGCTACCAGTCACCTTACCCAACCGCAAACCTCGTCTCCGGATACGCCGCCTTGTCCCGCCGCAGCACCGCCGCGCCCGGTAAACGTAAACTACGTCACCATCCAGATCGGCGAGGTCTTCCCCACCATCTTCGACGGCCGTGATCTCGTACGACATCCCCAGCCTCTCCTGCGCCGGCCCGCAACTCCTCCACGACGTCGGGAAAGTCGTGCTCATACAGAAACCCGCTCACCGTGACCTGCGCCGCCGGGTCCGCGCTCCCGGGCTTCAGCGGAACCATCTCCGCCTCGGTAATCACTCCGATCTTTCTCCGCCGATCGTGCGCATTCAGCGCCGGAGCGTAATCCAGCGCCATCCCCAGCAACGACGGCAGCGCCGCCTCCGTCGCCCGTCCGCGTCAGCATCACCCGATGTGACTCCGCCCCGCTCGGCGCTCGCCGCGACGGAACCCCCACCAGCGTCAGCACCCCTTCAAACGGCAGCCGGTTCGGATGCCCCTCCACCTCCGGCATCGCCAGCGCCATCGCTTCCAGTTCATGTTCATAACTTGCGCAACTCCTCTTCTCAATCGACTCTCAGCTTCGCTGGTCGCCCCGAGCAAGTCCGCCGCTGCGCGACTTGCAGTCGAGGACCTGCTCACTCCATCCCTGGCCGTTCGATCTCTCACTGGCCACTGACTACTGGCTACTGACCACTGCTTCCAGCGGCGGCAGCCCCTTCATCCGCCGCACTTCATTCACC
This sequence comes from uncultured Acidobacteriaceae bacterium, assembly GCA_963751155.1. Classification (GTDB taxonomy): domain Bacteria; phylum Acidobacteriota; class Terriglobia; order Terriglobales; family Acidobacteriaceae; genus DASRAA01. The sequence goes on from CAVVTL010000018.1 coordinate 40,898, forward strand.
GTCAGCACGCCGCACCCCATCAGGATCTGCTGAATCTGCGCCTGCTCCAGTTCATTCGGAGCATCCACATCCGTGAACACAAATTGCAGATCGCTCCATCCCAGCCGCTTGCTGATCACGTCCCGCGTCAGGTGCTCGGCGACCAGCCGCGCCACCGGAACCACCGCCGTGCGAAACGCCTCGTCACTACTTGTGGTAGCTGTGTTGCGGTTCACATCGCGCTCCAGCCCCAGCATCATCGGAGGCAGATCAAACGCATCCGCAATCATGCGAATCAGGAACTCCTGCCACTGCAGCCGCAGGTCCGCATCCGTGCCCGCGCCAAACCGCAGCACCTCCGGCTTCGACTCCACCGACAGAATCGGGACCTTCCCCGTCCCCTCGATCTCGTCCTGCCACCAGCGAATCAGCCGCTCGTGATGTTGCGGAGTCATGTTCTGCAACCACAGCGCGTACTGCACCACCGTGTTGCTCGCCAGCCGCGCCGCATACCGGTGCGCTCCCAGGAACTCATGAATCGTCTCGAACGCCACCTCCAACTTGCCCAGCCCAAACGGCGTGTGCGTCCGCGGATTCAGCCTTATGTACGACAGCTCCTCATCCGCCAGCGTGATCTCCGCATTCGGCATGAACTGTCCCGTCGCCTGCACATACCGCGGCGACGCCGGATTCCCATCCCAATCACTCTTGATGCGGATGCTCGCCCCATCCACCGGCCACAGCACCAGCGGACGCCGCTCGTCACCCGTCAGATCCAGCTCGATCGCGCCGAACCCGCCCACCAGCACGTCTTCCAGCACCTGCTCGATCATCGACCGGAACGAGTCGTCCGGATTCGGCGCTCGAAGTTCTCCGTCAGCACCGCAATCCGCTCGTCCATGCTCAGCGCATATTCAGATGGGTGGCCCACATATCCCTTCTTTTGGGATATGTGGGAATCAGCAGGGTGGCCCACATATCCGCTTCTTTGGGATATGTGGGATCCCGAATCTCGGGTGCCCCATCCTTTCGCGTTCTTTGCGAAAGGGTGGGATCCGGAATCTTCAGGTGCCCCACCCTTATCGCCGTTCTTTGGCGATAGGCTGGGATCCTCGTATCCCATCAACCTCCCTCTCCGCGGCTCAATCCTCCACTGCATCCCCGCCACGCGGTCCTTGATCGTGTTGATCGCCCGCCGCGCAATCGGCATCTCCGCAAACCGCCGCAAATTCGCCGGCGTCGGTTTGGGCATGACTCCGGCACGCATCAGCGTGGGTGCCCCCGAAGTCAGAATGGATGGCAGAGGCACCGTCCTACGTGCAGTCTCACTCCCCGCATCCGCTTGTATCTTCGCATCGGGGTGCCCCAGGTTCGCGGCCCGATTTTGGCCGCTAACCTGTCATCCGACGCAGGGTGCCCCATTCAAGCGACCGTCGTTTGGCCGCTTGAGTGGGGTTTCTCCGTCCTCTGACAACTGCCCACCGACAACTGACAACCGTTCCGCCACCCGGCGCATCGCGCCGCTCCAACCTTTTCTGCATGTCCATGAGTTCTCTCTTCCAATAGAAAAGCGCCCCTCGCGGAGCGCCTGCTGAATCACCTTTGTTCTACGCGACTTTTCTAGCCACTAGCCACTATCGACTGCATCTCCACCCTCGCCCGCTCCGCATACGCCGGCATCTCGCTCACCGCCGCCACCCGAATCTCGCTCGCCGCCAGCGTCGCCAGCGCAAACCCAATCGCCTCATCGCCGCGCTTCAACCCGTCTTCGACCACCGCCGTCAACTCGCTGCCCGCATTCTCCGCCCGCCGCAATCCTTCCCTCAGCGCCGGATAGCTGAACGCCAGCACCTTCGCCGCATCCACATCCGTCTCCAGCGACACCGCCTGGAACATCTTGATCACTCCATTCGGCCTGTACCCAAAATCAATCTTCAGCGGATCGCCCTTCGCTCCATAATTCGCCAGCGCAATATCCCGACGCCCCAGCGCCCACACTCCCGCGCCCTCAAACGCCTCCCGCATCGCCGCATAAATCACCCGCCGTCCGCTCACTGCCCGCCGGTCGCCGCGGCGACCCTCCGACTCCAGATACATCTGCGCCAGACTTACCCAACTCCACCGACGGATTCTCCGTCAGCACCGCCTTCGCCGGCGTAATCTGCAACGCGCCCGACATCCCTTCTTCCAGCAGCCGCAGCAACCAATCCCGCCGCGACATCGGCCCGCGATAATTAATGACCTCCGCCGCCCGCGACTGCAGCATCCGCCGCAACTCGCCCTCGAACGACTCCAGCAACTCCACGTCCGCCTCGGGATCCAGACACCGCACCCGCCGCCAGTCCCGCGTAAACCGCACATCCGTAAACACGTCGCGTCACCCTCTCCCGTCTCCAGCAGCACCACGCCCAGGTTGACGAACTCGTCCTTCACCGCGTCCGGCACATACCGCAGCAGATAAAACTCGCACTGTCTGTACTCAGCCATTCGAGTAATTAGTAATTGGTGATTAACGATGCTGCAGTATCAACTCCGCCCCCGTGCCGCCTCCACCTTTCGAATCAACGATGCCAGCATCCGCTGAAGGCGCTGCGCGCGCTCATTCAACTCTTCGTACGTATACAATTCATCAGCCCAAGATCCCTGCGACAACAGCAGAAAATACTCCAACTCGACGGCGGAACCCATCGCCATGTCTAGAAATCTATGTAAGTCGCCATCTCCGGTCCGTCCGCATCCTTCAGCAATGTTGGCCGCAATCGACGCACTGCATCGTCGGCATCTGGCTGGTGAGCCCGTACAACTCATGTTTGGGAAATTTTTGCGTCACCCTATAGACCCGCAATACCAACTGATGTGCAACCGCCCAAACCTCGAGTTGCCGAAAATCTCTCATTCCCATTTGCTTTCACCAGTTACCAGTTACCAGTCTACCTAATTCACCACTTCTCTCCAATTCCCAAACGGATTCCTCGACGACACCCGAAACGACTCGATCAACTCCCGCACTCGCCCCCTCCGCTCCAGCAACTTCCGCAGCAAGCTGCTCCAACTCCTCCGCCTCTCCCCCATACCACTCCGGAGGAATCTCCTCCGCCAGCGCCCACACCGAACTCTCCGGAAACGTCTCAATCCGGCTCAGCCACGGCTCAAACGACTCCCACCCCGTCACGCTCGCATACACATCGTTCCGCCCAAACACCCCCCGCAGCGGAGCATCCGGAAAGCTCCACTCCCCTGCATTAAAGCAATATCCCTGGTCGATAAAGCTCACCGTAAACTTCCGCTCGCGTCCCTTCTTCCAGAACGCCACCTGCCGCCCATTCGCATTGCACGTCCACTTATCCAGCGCCAGCGCCCCCGCAAAATCCCGCACGTTCCGCACCTGCGCCATCGCCGTCTCCGGCAGGTAATCAAAAACCTGCCCCTCCGTCGGAGCCACCACGTACCGCGATCCAAACGACAGCCCCGCCGTCATCATCTTCCGCTGCCCGCACAATTCCCAACCGCAGCTCCGGCGTGTGTTCCACCAGCCACGGATGCACATCCACCACCGCCACCGCCGGCATCGGCAGCCCAATCATCTCGCCCAGCCGCGTGCCCAGCCAGTCATTCACCAGCACCCGCGTGTGCTGCGGATTGTTCTGAAACTTGACCACGTAATAGTTGCCGTCCGCGCAGCGCATCATGTGGCTCTGCGCTCCGCCCCGCATCCTTCTTACGTGTTGCACCGCGTTAATCAGCAAGCATCAACCTTATTGCGGGCATCCCGTTCTACCGCCGTCTCTTTGCAGTAGGACAGACCCTCATCCGAGCCGTACCTGCTCCGAAGCTGTACTTTCGCGATTCCCTTTCACCTCGCATCGAAACTTTAGTAACCAAATCCCTTCCCAATTCGGGAAACCACCCCGCCGCGGAAACTGCCACCCCAAATAGGTGCCCCAGGTTCGCGCCCTGCTTCTCGGCGCGAACCTGGGGTCCTGACTATCCACTATCCACTCAGCCACTATCCACTTCCTACAGCGTTCCCACCTCCACTCGCGCCTTCGCCGAAGCCATGTCCCACCACCTCCGCCCGCACGCCAGCGCAATGGCCATCGCCATCACCGTGTCGTCGTGCGCTCCGTTCGCCGCCGCCGTCGTACCATCCGGACGCCGTCACAAACGTCTTGCACTCTTCCAGCAGCCGCGCGCTGTTGAACAGGTGCGGCGCCGCCGCCAGCACCCCCACCAGGTTCCGCAGCATCATCGGACGCGTGGCCGTCGATCGTCAGCCACCCCTCCTGCCCTTTCACGTGATAACGCGGCACATCCGCGTGCACCATCGAAAGGTACCCCAGCACCGCATGGCCGTGATTGTTCCGTTCCACCGCCACCAGTGCCTTGTTGTACTGTCGAGCCAGCATCGCCACGCGCGCCGCCATTTCCTCCGGAGTCAGATGTCCCCGCAGTTCCGCGCACTGCATGCCGCTGGCCCGGTCAATCACTTGCGCGCACGAGTAGTCGCCTTCCGACCCGCCTCCCGCCGGATCCACTCCGATGATGTATTCCTTCCCCGGCTGTGGCGGCAAGAACGTCAATCATCCGTCCGCCGTCTGTCTGCGTCCCGATCACCGGCAATTCTTCGTGCAACCGCTTTTCGATCGCATCCACGTCGAAAATGCACTCACCCGACGCCAGGAAGCAGCTCTCCGCATCTTCCGCGAACTCTTCCTTCGCCCGGTCGCCCGAAGTTCGCCCTGCATCTCACGCCGGAACCCGATCTGTTCCGCCGTCAGCTTGTACTTCTGCATCAGCTCCAGCTCTTCTTCCGTGAACTCCACGATCTCCACCTCGCGCTTGTAGCTCGGCTCCCACCACCACGGATAGAAGTGCCGCGAGTAGCCCATCTGCTCCGCTCGCTGCCACTCTTCGTAGAAGCAGCCCGCACGCTCCGTTCGCCGTTGACTCCAGCACGATCTCCCCGTCCGGAGGCACCGCCGCCCGCAGCGCCGCCAGTGTCGCCGCCGCGTCGCCCGGCCATCGCGAAACCTCCGAGCAGTGCAGATACTGGATCGTCAACCCGCGTCCCGCATTCTCGTCCGCCGCCTCCACCCGGTACTGGCTGATCCAGGTGCGGAAAGATGATCTACCGTCTTGTTCGCGTGCGACGTCGCCAGCGCTCCCTTCCGCAATACCTCCGGCAGGTTCGCCAGCAGCCGGTGCACAATGCGGAAAATCTCCTCCGCCGACCGCTGGTCGTGCGCCACCTGCACGCACATCGTTCCCGGCCGCGTGATGCAGTTCAAAAAAAATCGCGCGGCCACGTAGGTCGTGATCCCCAGTTGCCGCGCCTTCAGCACGATGCTCCGCTTCGCCGCGTTCTCCGCGTAATCCCGCTGCACCGCGTTCACCTTCAACGACTCCAACCGTCCCGTTCTTGTTCCTGATCTTCAGCATGTCCCCCATCAGGTACTCTCGCGGCGGCAACCCGATACGTTCGTCCTCCCTCCCGGATTCGGAAATTCGGTTGCTCAACGATTCAAGTAGCGTCGCCCCACTGCCATAGAACTCGATTGATCTTCGATCTTCTCTCTGCTGCTTCGCCAGCCGCTTTTCTCTCGCCGTCTGCGCTTCCTGGCTCCTTCGTCTGCGATATGAATGCGATGAGTTCTTTGATTGCTCCGTCCGACGGCTCCGGCTCTTTTATCGCCTTCCGTCGCCCCGTTTTGCCGCTGGTGTCGCACCGTCCTCGCTTTGAAGGGGCACGGCTTCAGCCGTGCCGCTACCCTCGAACTCACGCTCGGGCTTTAGCCCCTGAGGGAACCTGCCCTCCTGAGCCGACTGACCACTGACAACTGACGACTGGCCACTGTCTTCCTGACCACTGACCACTGACAACTGACCACTTCTTCATTCCCCCCTGTTCTGCCCAGTTCCATCTCAACTGTTTCTGTCGCGCTCATCCTTCACCCCTGAAAAATGGGCGCCACACTGCGGGGACTGGCCATCCCTCCGAACTCGGAAACCCCGTACCTTCCGATTCCTGCGAAGCCCCGGAATTCCGCCCGTGGGCGACTCTTGTGCCAGTGGATGGCCTGGTCTCAGGCACTATCCACTATCCACTAGCCACTAGCCACTTTCTTCGAAGTTGGGGCAGCACCCGCCTTGGGCGCCCCGCAAATACAACAAAACCGCCAGCTCCTTGGGTGGCCCACATATCCCCGGTTTTGGGATATGTGGGAACTCAAAGTCCCGACGGCCAATTGCACGCGCAATCTACTCTGGGTCTCACTCTGTCAGACATGACAGGAAACTGGGTGCCCCATCCTACCGCCGTCTTTTGGCGGTAGGGTGGGTACCAGCTTCTCACAATGTCAGACTAGGTGAAACTCTCCGTCACGCGCGCCCTTACTACACCTGTGCTGATTGATCTTTCTTTTCCGTGTCACCTTGAGCGGAGGCGGGTCGCCGCGGCGACCCGCCGTAGTCGAAGGACTTGCAGTGCAGCCCCCACCAGTCACCAGTGACCAGCTACCAGTCACCGCCCTGCCAATTACCAATTACGTCTCACTGCACGGTCCCGCAATAAAAACTGTCCCCCGTCAACTTGTCCGTGTTCGCCACGCTGAACTGGAACTGCAGCGTCGTCGCCCCGCTCACATTCTCACTCCACGCCAGCCCCGTGTACGGACTCTCCGTCGTTCCCCCAAACGATGCCCACGGAATGTTCACCGTCTCCGCCGTCAGCGACGAGAACGTGAAGATCTCGATCGACGCATCGCCCCCCGTCGAGCCCGTCGTGTAGGTGCTCGGATAGGTGTAGGTCGTGCTGCCCAGCTTCCAGGCCATGCTCACGCTCCCGCTCCCCGTGGTGTGCCGCGACCGCGCCACGCACCGCAACCCCGTCCCCACCGAGAACGTTCCCGCCGGAATCGTCACGCTGTACAGCGCCGTCATCGAACCTGTCCCTGTCACCGCCGTCGTCGGCCCTTGTATCGATATGCTGTGCGGCGCTCCCACGTCACTCGCTGTCACGGTCACGTTCCCCGTCAACGGATGCCCATTCACCGTCGTGCTCGTTGCCACCCGCGACGTGTCCGTCGGATGCACGTGGTCCGCCCGCGCATAGTTCGCACTCGCTCCCACGGCGCCCGTGCCGTCCATCACGGGCACCGTGGAAGCCGCCCCCGGCACGCCCAAGTTGGACTTTGCCGTCGCCAAATTCGCTACATCCGAAAGGTTGTTCGCCGGATTCAGCGGCGTGTACCCCAGCGCATTCTGCTTTCCTGCGAGCGCCGTCTGCAGGTCCGCCTGACTGCTCAACGTACCGCCGATACTGCCCCACGCCGATGCGCTCCCGCACCCCACGCAATTCGTCACGTTCAGCGTCCCCACCGTCGCCGTTGTCGCATTCACGTCCGCCGCGTATACCTCCGGCCATCTCTGGTTCGGCTCTCCGATCCATCGGTTGCTGCTGTCGCCCGTCTTCCAGATGGGCACAAACACCCACGTATTCGTGTCGTATCCGTTGCCCCGCGCCCAGGAACCGCGACCCCATCCTCGCCATCATCTCCGGAGGCTGCCCGAACTGTGTCCGGTTCGGGATCCCGATCTTCAGTCCGCCCGTGAAGTAGCTCGTCCCGTCGCCGTTGCCCTGCGCCGCGATCATGCTGCTCCCGTCCGTGCTCGACCCGAAAATTTCCGTCAGCGCCGAACTCCCGCCCTGAATAAACGTCCCCGGCGTAAACGTGAACGCCTGGTTCGCAAACGTCGTGCCGCCCGGCTCGTAATAAAAAGGTTGCTTGCTCGTGCTGCTCGAAAGCGGCACCGTCACCGACCGCACCGTATCGTTCAACATATTGGTGTAGCCGGTGATGTACAGGCCCTCGGTCTCCAGGATCGCGTTGCCCGCGTTGACGAACTTCGCGAAATTCGCCTGCGCCGTTCCAAACGCATACCCTCCGATGATCCGCACATGATCGTTGAACCCGCCACCCCATCCAGCAGCACCACCGGGTCCTGCACCTGGCCCGTACAGATCGACGCCTCGCCCTCCGCCTTCAGCCCCAGAATCGTCAGCGATCCCGCCGCATTTTCCTGCACCGACACCAGCGACGTCGGATTGCAATCGCCGCTCAGTCCATCCACCTTGCCCACCCCCGCCAGGTTCGTGAAGCGCATGCCGCTCGCCGTCTGCGAGCGCATCGTTGTTATGTTCCGTATCGACGACTGCGTCGCCGACGCCCCGATGATCTCGATGTTGTTGCCGTAACACGACCGCGCCTCGATGTTCTCCACCCGCGACGTCTCGCCCATGTTCTCCACCACCAGGCACCGCCCCGACGTCTGGTTCGCGCCGCTTATATTAAGGTTCTCGATCGATCCCCAGTGCCACCACTGCGCCGTCGTGCCGATGCCCGTGCCCTCGCTGGTCGTCGCAATAATGTCGCCCGCGAACCCTGCGACACGCCAACCACCGTTCCGTGATTGCTCGACGTGCTGCGTCCCATCGAGGTGCGCGCCCTGCTCCACCACGATCGCCGCCGTCACATTGTTATTACCGTTGTTGTGCGTCACCGTTCCTGTGAACGTATAAGGCACCGGCGCCAGCTCCACCGTCACCGAATCCGGAATGATAGAATCCCGCCCCGCTATAGGCCGCTGTGCGGTCGTCAATCACCTTGCCCAGCACGCTTGCCGTTGTTATAGGCCGCGTCAATCGCCGCCTGGATACTCGCATACTTGCTCACGAAGTACTCATGCCCGGCAATGTCGCGCACGCTCAAGCTCGCCGCCCACCGTCACCGCTCCGCTGGCGCTGAGGGTCTGTGCCGATATGCTTCCCGGCGCGCAAACATCGTGACTGCCTGTAGCCACGCAGCTTCCCGCCGGCACTCCGCCCGTCACTGTGATTGGAGTCGCGATGGAGGCGGCAAAATAGTTCCGCGAGATCGCCGAATTCGACATCGCCCCGCTCGCCACGTTGATGCACGGCGAGGCGCACGAGTCGATGGTTTCATTGCTGACTGTGATTCCCGTGTTCGGCCCGTTCCCCGCCGTCCACGCCATATAGGGTCGCGCCGTCGCTCCTACGTAGCCGAACGTGTTGCCCTCGAACAGGATCGAGCTGTTGCCTCCCGCCAGGTCCACCGCCTCCGTCGCCACCGCATGGAATGTGTTGCCGTGCACCACGCCGTTCGAGCTGTTGCTGAGATATACGTTCTGCGACGTTATCCCCCACGCTTGTTGCGAAAAGTCGTCGTTGCCGAAGTTGAACGAACTGCAGTGGTCGCACTTGATCCCCAGGCCGATGTTCGGCCCGTAGGTGTTATAGCCTTCTTGGATTCCCGTCACGTATTGCAGGTCAAGCACGAACCCGCTGCCGTTGTACATCTGATCGAAGGTGTTATGTGTGGCCACCAGCGTCGTCCCCGGGTTGGCCCCTGTGCCGTGCCACCGGATGCACGTTATGCTTTCCTCACAAACATTGAAGGTGTAGATCAGCTCCCCGCCCGTCACGCTTCCCGCGCCCTGCACGTCCATGTTGATGGAGTTTGTCCAGCCGGTGAACCAGTTATGTTCCACTTGAATAAAGATGCAGTAGTTGCACTCAATCGCGCTTCCCATCACATCCGCGTAGTCGGGCGGGCCGACAAATCCCAGCCCTCGCACAATGGTTCCCGTCCCTGCCTGATGGAGGAAAGTGTCCGTAATGATCGGCGTCCCCAGCCGCAGCTCACAGATCGCCGATGCCAGGTTGCCGTCCCCATGTAGCGTGACGAACTTGTTGCGCGAAACCGTGCTCTCCGGAAGCTGGATTGTTCCCGTGATCGCGTAGCACCCGAATCGGTTGTTCGCTTGCCCCAGTACATGCGGGAAGTAGACCGCATGCTGCAGTGCGCTGGGAGCGATGGCAAGATCGACTGCCGCTTGAATGGCCGCCGTGTTGTCCGTTCCCCACTCAATGTATCCGCTGGCGATTGCAGTCGTGGCCGCCGCCGTCACCGTTACCGTCGCGCTGCTGCTGTAGCCGGAAATCGTGCTCAGCAGCGGACAAGTGACGTGAAGTCCGCAACCCGTCGCCGCCCCCGCTCCTTCCACCCAGATCGCCTTCCCCACATCGACGGCTGCAAACGTCCCGCTGGTGCACGTGAGCGTATGACTTCCCGCCGCCATCGCGCAGCCCGGGCCGGCGATTTGCCCGTCTCCTACTGCTCCCAGTGCCCGCACATCGATCTCAGGAAACAACGTCGCGGCCGTGTCGCTGGCGCGCAGCGTCGTGAAGTTGCCCGCATTCGGCGTCACGTTGCCAATCGCCGGCGGCGCTCCCAGGTTCACAGTCCCCCCACTCCCGCACCCCGTGCAGTTTCCGTTCACCGTCAGGTTGTTCACCGTCGCATTGAAAGGCGTCGTGGCTCCCAGCGTGCCATTGATTCCGTTCGAGTCAATCGTCGCCCTGAGATAGCTGCTCATTGACGACGGCGGAATCGTCTGCCCCGAGGATGGCGTGTTGGTCGGAACCACGTAAAACGAGAATGTCCCCGAACCGTAATTCATCCCCATTAAGCTCGCGCCGTTGCTCGCCGTGTCCGTAAGGGTCGTAAAATTCGTTCCGTTCCAGCTGACGTTATTGCCGAATCCCATAATGTAGGAACCGGACCCGGTGGTGTTGGGAATGACGGAAGGCCCCTGGCTTGAACCCGTTGGTAGCTTCCAAGACAGCGGGCCAATGGAAAACTGTTGAGTGACTTGGTTGACCGCGGCATTGGCGTTATCGTGAACGGCAAGGTAACTCAGGATGCCCGCGGGAGTCTTTACCGCGCCTTGCGCCGTATCGTTAACGGTGTTGTCGTGAATCAGGGATCCAGGGTCGTCGCGGTCAACTCGGACACCCCACTGCAGGATGCCGCCCGATTCAGGTGTGTTGCCGACTTTGTTGTCATGAATGTTGAGTTGGACAACATAGTTGGGAACGTAGATTCCGTCGGCCTCGGCCGCCGTTCCGATGTTCTGCCAGGTCGTTGTCCCGGTCGACGTGGCGCAATTTAGCGTCTGACACCAGGCCGGCGCGGAGGCCCCAGATGTTCCTGCGCTCGTCAGTTTATAAAGATAGCTTCCTGCGTTGTTGGTCTGCGGCCTTATATAGCTGTTCAATAAAGAGTAGCCGCGACTGGTTTGAAAGTCCGCGGCGAAGCCATTGGCTGTGAATTGGTTGTCCGCAATCTCGATGTCCTTCAGCCCCGCTCCGTCAATCAAAACTCCATGACTCGCGTTGGCGCGAATCTTTCCACCACCGACAATGTGGATACCGCTGCCTCCGGAAATGTGGACGCCAACCGCATTCGCGTCGGTCATCGTCGTTTGGCTGCAGTCCTGTCCCGCGCCAGCCGACCACGAATCCACGAACGTGGCCCCGATTTGATTCGCTCCCAGGCTGGAGTCAAACAACCAGCCGTCGCCGCCAGCCGAACAATCAGATACAAAGTTGTAGAAGTTAAGCCACGTCGGAACCCCCGCGCCGGGGTTCACGGTATTTCGAATTACCAACCCATGAAGTCCCGCCCCGCCACCTGACCAATCGGTCACTTGCAAGCCGCCAACACCGGATTCAACCACCAGCGACTGCGACGTTTGCTCGGTCAGTCCATTGGCAATCGCACCGTACACGCTCATGGTCCTGAGATAGACGTCGATGCTGTTGTCCACCTGCGCGCCGATGCCCGTAAGGTTCCATATCTTCTCGTTAGACACGTAGGCGATATTCGACCCCGTGATGTGGTGCATGATCGTGCCTCTTCCCCGCCGTTGAGCGATACGTTGTCTACCCGCGTATAGAAAGACGCCTGGTGGATGCCCTCGGTAGCCGATGCGCCGATGTTCCAGTCGCAGCCGTCGATGGACGCCGACTCTCCCGTCAAATCGATCGCGTGGCCGTTCCCTGTGTAGTTCAGCGTCGCATACTGCGAGTTCTGCGCTTTGGGGGTGCATGCCAACCGCGTGTCCTGGGGAAGCGCAATCGTTGTTGAGTAAGACATCTGCGCACCCGGCGGCAATTCCAGCGAACACGAGACAATCCCGTTTCCGCAGTTGTTAGCTGCGATGGCCGCATTCACCTTCATCCCAAGGTCGTTTCCCGCGTACGCCGTTGGGTTGATGACCTTGTTCAGCGTGGTAAACGTTCCTGCATTCGGCGTAGTTCCACCGATTGGTGGTGGAGAAGCAAAGTTGCCGATGCCGGCCGCGACCGAGTCCACGTACCCTTTGTTCGCCGCGTCGCTGGGATTCTGTGGTGTCGGTACCGACGGCGAACTCGCGAACGTTACCACGCCCTTCATCGTCTGGTCGCCGTTGACGTGCACGTAATTCGTGTCCGCCACATCTCGCGTAAGCACCTGCGCGGCTATCGTCGGTGGCTGCAGCTTGGCCCGCACCGCGCCAATCGTCGTCGATCCCGTAGCCGGAACTACCCAGTACTCAGTAGAAGGTTCCTGTCCGGCCAACTGGTAAATGATCTTGTAGTACACGCCCGCGGGCTGCGCCCCGGTGTTCGGAGCCAGACTCGCCGTAAACGCGCCGCCGCTGCCCAGTTGCACACTCAGCGCGCCCGCTGCGACGGCCTTCCCGTCAGCCGTGGTGAACCCTGGCCACGAAATCAGCACCGTGCCCTTCGCCACCGTTCCATCCGCTCTATATACGGTGTCCGTCACTTGCGTCATCGCCGGACCACTCGTCTGCGCCATCGCCCACGCCGCCATCCATGCCATCAAACAAAAAAACCGCCCCACCGGGCGGAATGCGTTGCGCATATCGTGTACCTTTCTTTTTCCTTGTTCCACGCCGGACTCCCCCGGCCTCCCCCATTGCCGTTCTTCATCCTACCTGCGCCGTAGGCAAGACTCCACCGCCCACGGGTTACCGTCTACCGGCGGCCCGCTGACCGTAGATTTCCATGAACGTTTCCACGCTTCGCACGTACACATCGGCGAAGTCGACCACGGCGCGCCGTTCTTCGATTCGCTGCATCGCATCTTCCAACGAAAATCCCGATGCTCGCAACACAGCCAGCGCCATCATCGGCGCTCGGTGGACTCCGGCAGCACAATGAATGAATATTTTGCCATTCGCAGCCTGCAGTGCATCCAGTGCGAAATCCACGCCCCGCCGGAACATTTCTGCTGGTTTCGGCTGAAAATCATCGTCGGTCGGGTTCCACAGGACCTTCAGCCCGTAAGGTTCCGCCAGGCGGGTATCGTCAAATTCGATCTGCATGTCGATGATGTGGGTAATTCCCGCCGCCACTACCTCGATCATGTTTCGCTCGTTCCAGATGCCTCCGCCGACGGCGATTTGCTCGGTCACCCACGTCATGTCCATGCTTGGCAGTGCCCCTGGAGGGCCTTCGTCGGCCCCACAGGCCATTCTACAGTTCACCATTTCCACGCTGGCGCAACAAGCCAAGCAATGTTAACCGGCTCATTACAATCTCGAGCAGTGAGATATCTGCCAGTTTTTCCGCTTGCGCCGTTGCTTGGGTCCGAATGCGGAACGGGCTACCGAAAACCGCAAAACCCCGGTACATGGGCAGGTCCATTTTCTGAGCAGGCCGCCCTACGGGTTCCCATTCTGCAACTTGAAATCTGAAATTAGCATATTGGGGCCATATTTCGATACCACTTTTAGGAGTTGTTTCGTCTGCGCTTTCAGGGGCTTCTACATAGTTGTTGTATTTAAAAATATTGACCTGTAAAAACTTCCCTCCATATTTAGACAGTGATAGTACTACTCTCGCTCTAGGCCCAAAGCCCGCAGTACCCGTAGGCCGCCGTGTGCGACAATCTCACTTTCAACCTTAGGAGATGTCATGCGCACTGTCATTGCTACCGACCGCGGACCCAAGGCTATTGGTCCTTACTCCCAGGCCATCAAGGCCAATGGGTTGGTGTTTCTCTCTGGCCAGATTCCGCTGGACCCCGCCACGCAACAGCTCATATCGGGTGAGGTCGCCGCCCAGACGGAACGGGTATTGCAAAACATTTCGGCGATTTTGGAGGCCGCTGGGACATCCTTGTCTCGCGTCGTAAAGACTACGGTCTTCCTGAAAAGCATGAACGATTTCGCGGCCATGAACGAAGTGTACGGACGGCACTTCTCCGCCGAGCCGCCTGCCCGATCCACCGTCGAGGTGGCACGCCTGCCCAAAGACGTGCTGGTGGAAATCGACGTCATTGCCTTGTCGGATTGACCTGCCTACGCTGCTCGATCTCCCACAACGTGGGACGGGCAAGGCCGTGCCCCCATTGATTCCGCACGCGGTCCGGACCGGCCTTCGCGACAATTCGCTGGATTGCAGTCACGCAGGAATCGAGTGGGCATCGTGATGATCCGCCTTGTTTCCGATTCCTACATCGGCTCTGGCGGAGAACCAGGTGTCCGACTGAATGGGACGAGAAACGGGCCGGAGCGGAGGCGACACGTAGCTGCTTGCTCGGGGGTAGCACTTTGGAGCTATATACCAAACCAATTTGGGAAAGCATTGGGTAACATGTGCAAGTTTCTGCACATGGGAAATCATCCCATGTATATAACTCAATGAAAACATTATCCTAAATCCAATTATCAAATGGAGCTCAACGTGCACGCACTATCCCGCATGCCTCGGCTTTTTATTCGAGGCGCTAAGTTCGTGACCCGTCCTGCGGCCTCCCAGCTGCACCTGTTAACCGGCACCATTTCCATTCGGAGGATGAATTGAAGACCACTTTGAAACTGATTACTTTAGTCGCGCTGTTGTCGATGACGCTGATGCTGCACGCGAGTGTCACGGTCGGCAACTATGACAGTGGCAACTGCTACCCGTTCATGTGCAACGACAGCGGCACCAGCACGGGCGTGTCCATCGACTACCAGCAGGCGTATAACTCCGCGAAGTTCAGCGGACCCTTGAACATCAGTACCATCTCCTGGTACTTCGCTTCGGTGTTCGGTGGCAATGACACGATCCTTGGCGGAAACTATAGCTTCTACTGGGGCTATTCGGCCGTCGGCCTCGGTCTCACAGGCAACCTCGCCAGCAACTACAATGGCCCATCGACGTTCCTTGGGACCGCCACGGTTCCTGCCGGCGGCGTCACTTACGGCCCGGTGCTCACACTTTCGGGGGTCAATTTCACCTACGACCCGTCACAGGGCGACCTGATTCTGGAGATCGTGGTTGACACCCAGGACATCGTTCCCAACGGATCGGGAAATGGCTTCAACGAGGCTGACTACACTGGCGCTGACACAGCCCGCGCCTATTGCCTCACCGGCAGCGGCTGCTTTGGCGCCGTCCTTGGGTGCGCTGGTTACGACCTTTAACGCCGGATCTGCGACGCCAGAGCCCGGTACGCTGGTCATGTTCGGATCTGGCTTGCTGGGTTTGGTCGGCGTCGCCCGGCGTAAGTTCAACGTCTAACCCAATCTCCCACAACGTGGGACAGAACAGGCCGGAGCTTCCGCTCCGGCCTGTTTTTTTGCGCCGTGGTTAGGGCTGGAGGAACATCATCCGCACGCCGGAATCGATGTAAACCGAGCCCGACTTGGACTCCAGGATGGTTCCTGGCGCGCCCATTGAGTACGAGGCCAGCACGACGTCGGGCAGATAGGACTTGCCCGGCTCAAGCGCGGCCTCGTTTACATTTGTGGTGGAGGCAGGGGCACGCGCACCGAGGCCGCGACTCAGTGCCTCGCCTTCGGTAGTCTTTTGGTTCAACGTCGCGTTCGCGGTGCCGGCGGACACGCGGTTGGTACTCGACATCGGATTTCCACCTGACAGCGTGTCGATACTGTTCTGCTGGTTGTGCGGGGCGACCGTCACCAGCGCCAGTTGCACCGGGATCTCTTTGCCGTCTTTGGGCAATGCCTTGTCGAACAGCAGTCCCAACTTGGAGGGCCCTTCCTTGTCGGACTTGACCTTGATTTCGGTGATGGTGCCAATCAGCTTGCTGCCTTTCGGCAACTCGGTGCCGTCGCGCAACTTCGCCGGGGCCGTGAGGTGCGCTGTCACAGCGTCGCCCACCTTCACTCGCTTCACGTGCACCAGCTTGTCGAACTCGGCAAAAATGCGGTTGTCGAACTGCGACGGCTGTGCCGCCGGGGCGGCTGAGGGAGCCGCCGCCTGGCCAACGGCGGTTGCTCCAAACACGACCGCAAGGATGACCAACGGCACAACCCGGACGACAATTCGCGCCACCTTTTTCATGTGTCTCTCCCGCTTAAGACTGTCTTTATGAAATTGCCTGCCGCACCTGAAGGCTCAAGAGCAAAAGGCCACATTTATGATACTCCCGGCAAAGAATTGCCTTGCATGCCCTGACCACGTCGGCTATGCTGACGTCGCACCCTCCGGCCCGGCAATCCGTTTCTCAATCCAATCGGGAGAATTTCATGAAGAACCGTTCCGTCTCACTCGCAACCGTGCTCTGCCTGCTCGTCCTCGCTAATGCGGTCTCTGCCGCCACCAGCCCCACTATGGGCACGTGGAAACTGAACGAAGCCAAGTCGAAGATCCCGGCCGGAGTGGTTAAGTACACCACCGTGGTCTACGCTCCCGCAGGCGACATGATCAAGGTCACCACCGACGGCGTGGACGGCTCCGGAAAGCCGGCGCACACGGAGTGGACCGGAAAGTTTGACGGTAAGCCGTATCCGGTCACAGGATCGCCGGCCGTGGACTCGCGCGCCGTCACCGCCAAGGGCGACCGCACGCTGGAGATCGTCAACATGAAGGACGGAAAGTCCGTCGGCACCGCGAAAGTCGAAATAGCCAAGGACGGCAAGAGCCGCACCCTGGAAACCGACAACGCCGACGCCGCCGGTAAGAAGGTTCACGCCAAGTTTGTATACGACAAGGAATAAGAATTCGCCAGGCTGTAGAGTGCGGGGGCATCCCGTTCAAGCGCGAAAAACGGGCCTGAACGGGTCGTTCATTTCATGCCGCATATCCAACCAAGGAGACAGCAATGAGCACGGACCGCATTCGATTGCTGGTGGACTTCGAGATCCACGAAGGAAAGCTGGCCGAATTCGAAGCTGTCGCGCAACAGATGGTCTCCGTGAGCGAGCAGGAGCCCGGCACGCTGGCCTACCACTTTGTGCTCAGCGCTGACCGCAAGCGCTGCCGCCTGGTTGAGGGCTATACCGACATGTCCGCCATCGCCGCACACTTCGACGGACCGGCGGTAACCCAGTACGTGCCGCGAATTGATTCTGTGCGCCACTCCCGTCCGCATGGAAGTCTACGGCTACCCTGGCCCGCATGTGACCGCGCTGGCCGCCGCGTTCGGCGCCGAGGTCTTCACCGCATGGCATGGATTCGACCGGTAGGCGGATAGATGGCGGCGCTGATCGTGCGCAGGATGTGCGGCGAGTTTCGCCAAATATTGCAATGGCACCGAGGTGGGCGTGCTAGCGGCCACCTTGCGCTGATTGCTTTCTGACTCGATTCAACGCATACTGCACCATCCTGCAACCTTGATACTGAAACATGCGGTACGAATGACGCACTGCAATGGAGAAGTGTGCGCCCATCACAGCACGTGCGGATCGAAACGGCGGATTCAAACTATCCATGGAGGATTCAACGAATGGGAAACAAAACAGTGAGAATGGTGGTCGTAGTTTGCGTGCTGGCGATGGTTGGGGCTTTGGCGATGCCATTGAGCGCCCAGACCGAGGTAAAAGAAAAGCCCCCGATGTACTCGTACGTCTCGAACTGGGCCATCCCGCGGGCGCAGTGGGGCGAGATGAACAAGTCCTATGCAGCCGACGTGCCGATCCTGGACAAGGCCGTGGCGTCTGGAACCCTGATCGGCTACGGTGACGACCGTGATCCTCGTCCATCAGGGCGACGGCGAGACGCATGACGACTGGTGGTCGTCGATGTCGATGGCCGGACTAATGAACGTACTCGACGAGTTCTACAAGTCGGGGAACTCCACGTCCTCGGTGCTCGACAGCGCCACCAAACACTGGGACAACGTTTACGTCAGCCGGTATTACAACTGGAAGCCGGGCACATGGAAGGGGCTGTATGGACATGGCTCCCTGTACCGATTGAAGGCCGACGCGCCCGATGACGCGGTCGCCACGATCTCAAAGAACGTTGTCGGCCCGCTGATGGAGAAATTGCTAGCCGACGGCACGATCTATGAATGGGAGATCGATACCGAGGCCATCCACACCGAAGCGCCGGGAATGTTCATGGTCTACTACCTGTGCTCGAACGCCGAGGGCCTCGACAAAGTCAACGCCGCGCTGCGCGAGACCGCGAAGGCCAACCCGCTGCGTGGACCCGCCATGGGTTCGATGATCGACTACACAACGCACCGCGACGTACTGCTGCGTAGCAACGCAACCTACAAATAGCACGCTCGTACGCTCCACGGGAACCCATCCCTGTCCGCGCCTTTTGCGGACGGGGTGGGGGCTCTTTGTTCTGCGACGGTCATGCGACCATAGCGCATGGCCATCGACTACCTGCTCAAGACGGAACCCTCGGAATACTCGTTCGAAGACTTGCAGCGCGATAAGACGACTTCATGGGACGGCGTTAGCAATCCCACGGCCGTGAAACACCTGCGCGAAATGCAGGCGGGCGCGCGGCTGGTCATCTACGAAACCGGTGGGAGGAGTATCGCGGTCGGCACTGCGTCGGTCGTGTCGGTGGATGCTGCCGATCCCAAGAAGCCGGTGGTGAAGATCAAGGCCGGCAAGGCGCTCGCGAAGCCGGTTTCGCTGGAACAGATCAAGGCGAACAAGCTTTTTGCCGAGTCGCCGCTGGTGAAGATCGGGAGGCTCTCGGTCGTGCCGCTGACGAAGGCGCAGTACAAGGCGCTGACGGGAGAGTAGGTGCCGTCAAGTCTTCTCAGGTCGCACGACGTGCATTGACGCCGTACTCCTTTGTCGCGAATCCTGTTTCTCGAGCTCTCCAGGAGAACTCCATGAAGATCCGCTCCCTCGCTCTGATGTCCCTGCGCTCTGTGTTCTCGCCCTCACTGTCAGCTTTGCCCAGAACTCCAGCATGGGCACATGGAAGCTCAATGAAGCCAAGTCCACGATTCCCTCGGGAGTCGGGAAGAACACGACTGTGGTGTATTCAGCTGAAGGTAGCGACATCAAGATCACTACCGATGGCGTGGACGCCTCGGGCCAGCCGGCGCACACCGAGTGGACTGGCAAGTTCGACGCGAAACCGTATCCGGTCACGGGCGATCCGAATGCGGACTTCCGCGCCTATAAGACCAAGAACCACCTTTTGTTGCTGGCCAACATGAAGGGCGATAAGACGGTGAGTAATGGCAAGATTAAGATGGCCAAAGACGGCAAGAGCCGAACTCTGGAAATGACCTTCTTCGTCGCGGATGGCAAGAAGAAGAAGAAGACCCACGCGTCGTACTTTTACGAGAAACAGTAGCTTAGGCATTCACGGCTCTCTTATTCGTATACGTCGCTACGGTGGGCGATTCGGGTCACACTGGCGATCCTCATTGCGTCATCGATGATATACACCACGCGCCAGTCGCCTACCCGAATACGCCAAAGGTCCTTGTATCCCTTCAGCTTTTTGCAACCAGCGGGTCTTGGATTGTCGCTCAGAGACTGTATCTTGCGGACTACGCGCGAAAGCACGTGGTTGGGTAGCGCATCGAGCTCCTTCCGGGCGGAAGGCTTGATCTCGACGGCGTAACTACCCACGAAGCCGTCCGCGCTTGATGAGATCCGCCTTGACCTTCGCCAGCGGAATGCCCTTTTCCTTTCGGCGCGATTCCGAGACCATGCCGTCCCACAAATCTTCGAGCCTGGCGCCGTGCTTCTTTAGGTCAATCAAGACGGCGACCCTGCGGCCCTTGGCGTTAGTGACGAACTGAATTCCAGTCATGCCACTATTATCCTCCAAAAGTGAGTTTCGCCCTTTCTATCTCCCGCCGACTGAGGCCTCTTCTGCCCGTCCGTGTTTCTTCGCCGTCTTGGTCGCGGGCGGGTGCTTGGCCGACTACTTTCTCCAACTCCGCGGCGATGGAGTCTACCAGCGCGGCCTGCTTTCATCAGCACGCCGCCGGCGATGACGGAGCCGTTATCGGCGTCGGCCCACTTGTCTTCTTCCATCATTTCGCGGACGGCGGGGATGGTCTTGACGCCGTAGCCGGTGTAGGCGCCGGGGGCGTAAATCTGATGCTTGAACCAGGGGCGCTCTTTCAGTCCCTCGGCGGTCATGAAGGTGCGCTCGGTCTGGATGAGCTGCTGGTTGACAGCCTTCAATTCGGGCGAGTCCCACACTGTGGGATTGGCCTGCGCCAGCTTGCCGTAGGCCGTCTTATAGCGGGCGGCCGCGCGCTCGTAGGCGGCCATGCCGTTCTCCAGCGGCGCGAAGTTGAGGAACGGCGGCATCTGCTGCTTTCGCCGGCGGCACGTATTTCTTCGTCGGATCGGCGGTGGCGGTGAACACGCCTTCTTCGACCTCGCGATTGCGCTCGCGAACTTTGTCCTGCTTCTCTTTCAGCTCGGCCTTCAGCTCGCCGACGTAGCGCTTCACCGTGTCGGCAGACGCGGCGGGATCGAAGGGCAGCAGGTCGGCGTCGGCCATGCGCATGACCATGGTGCCGCCGAGTTGCGAGAGGGCACGTTCGTAGACGAAGTCGGGATCTCCGAAGTGGGTGTACCAGTAGAAGTCGTCGTAGATGGAGTGATAGATGCCGCCCTGCGACTCGCCTCCGAAGCCGATGTTGAGCGAGGCCACTCCGGCGTGGTCGAGGAAGGAAGCGTAGTCGCTGCCGTCACCGAGCGCGCCAATGCGCAGGTCATTGCCACGGGCGGACTCGCGGTCTTCGGGCTTCTGAGCGCCGGCGATGCGGCGCAACTGGGCGCGGCGCTGCACGCTGAGCTTGGTCTCGGGGTCGAGCACATCGCGGGCCACGGCGTTGACCATCGGCTCCAGCGTATGCGAGCCCGACGCGAACAGAAAGCCGCGCGCGCTCGAGTCGGAGTTGATGTACACCACAGCGTGCTGGTTCAGCTCCGCGCCGTGCTCCTCGACAAATTCGGTCGAACCGAGCAAGCCAGGCTCTTCGCCGTCCCACGCACAGTAGATGATGGTGCGCTTCGGCTTCCATCCCTGTTTCACCAGTTCGCCGAGCCCGCGCGCTTCTTCCAGCACTGCCGTCATGCCGGAGATGGGGTCTTCGGCGCCGTTGACCCAGGCGTCGTGATGGTTGCCGCGAATGATCCATTCGTCGGGCGTATCGCTGCCGGGGATTTTGGCGATGACGTCGTAGATGGGCTTGATGTCCCAGTTCGACTTCATCACCAAATGGACCTTCGCGGGACCGGGGCCGACGTGATACGTGATGGGCAGCGCGCCGCGCCAGCCTTCGGGCACGACCTGACCGGTCAGCGCCACCAGCAGCGGCTGCGCGTCGCCGTAGGAAATGGGCAGCACGGGAATGGTGGTGATGGTCTTGGCTTCGGTGATGTCGAGGCGCTTAGCATCTTTGGTGGCGCCGATGCCGGGGGTGAGCGGATCGCCGGGATAGTCGGTGTCCATGACGCTGCCGCGCTGCACGCCGTCGGCAGGACGGAACGGGCCGTCGGGATAATGCTGGCCTTCGAAGTAGCCGTCATCGCGCGGATCGGAATAGATGATGCAGCCGACCGCACCGTGTTCGGCAGCGACCTTGGGCTTGATGCCGCGCCACGCGCCGCCGTAGCGGGCAATGACGATGGCTCCCTTGACCGAGACTCCCATGCGCTCGAGCTGCTCGTAGTCTTCGCGAATGCCGTAGTTCACATAGACGAGCGGGCCGGTCACGTCGCCGTCTTTGGAGTAGGCGTTGTAGGTGGGCAACTGCTCGGCGGTCTGCGACGACGTGGGATCGACGGCGATCGGCGGCTCCTGCAGCTTGGCGGTGAAATTGGTCGGCTCCAGCATCTCGAGCTTGCGCTCTTTGGGCGTGGGGAAGAGCACGTAGAAGGTTTCGATGTGCGCGTCGAAGCCGAACTCTTTGAACTTGGCGAGCATCCACTCGGCGTTGTCTTTGTCGTACGGCGAGCCGACATTGTGGGGGCGCGCGCTGAGGCGCTGCATGTTGTCGCGCAGGAGTTTGGGGTCAGGAATGGCGCGGAACTTCGACTCCCAGTCGCGTTCGGCGGCAGAGTGCGCGGGGGAATAGCCGTCAAGATTGGCGGACGCGGAGTTGGCGGCGAAGCCGGGTTGCAGCAAGGCAAGCGTGAGAGCAGCGACAGCCAGTTGGCGGGTCAACGGGAGACCTCCGGAATTAGGTGTTTCAGATTTCGCAGAACGAGCTGGAACGGTGCAAGGGGGGGATTATATAGCACGACGCGAAGCGCGTAACTCGCCTTTTTGTGTGAGGCGGATGGGGCGAATCGTAGTGTTACTGCAACAACGCCGCCAGCTTGGCATGCAACTGGGCGTAGCCGGAATCGGGCGACTCGCCGTGGGTCTGGTAAATCACGTTGCCGCTGCGGTCGAGGACCACGATGTAGGCGTCGTCGGAGGCGTTGAAGTTCACCAGCTTCTTGAGCGCGTCTTCCTGGTGCACCACGGGGACGACGGACACTAGCTCAGAGTCGGCAGTACCCTTCTTCATGCCCGAGATGATCATGCCCCGCATGAATCGGGGCGCGGCTTCGATGACGGCGAGTTGGTAGAGCACGAAGCCGGGGCGGTTGCCGAAGTCGTCGTGCACGCGCTTCGCCCACGCGCCCGTCGGCTTGCTGGATGCATGCGAGAAGCCCAATACCAGCACTGCGACTTTGCCAGCGACGGAGTCTGGCAGGGTGACCTGCGCGCCCGCCAGGTTTTCTTCCTGCAAATACGGAAATTGCTGGGCGGCGGCGATTCCGGAAAACAGCGCCGCCAGCAGAAATACGGCGGCGCTGCGGTGTTTGCTGCTCAACATCGAGTTACCTCTTTATAGGAACTGGCTTCGCCGCGGCCTTGTGCGCGGGCGCGCGGCGCGCGCTCAAGTCGGTCAGGCGAATCACGGCCGCTGCGGCCGAGTACTGAACTTCGTCCTTCGGGTCCTGCAGTTGCGATTCGGCGGAAGGCAGCAGCGAGGTCTCGCCCCGCAGCGCGATGGCGTTCAGTGCTGCTGCGCGCACGATCCAGCTTTTATTGGTGCTCGCGGTATCGGCCAATGCCTGGCCGCTCTTGGGATCGGGGTCTTTGGCAAGTGTGATCGCGGCTGCGGCGAGCACGGGAGAGGTGGTGTCTTTGGTCACCATCTTGAATGCGCCGTAGCCAAGACCGGCGAAGGGGATGAAGCCAATGCCCTGCTCGAAGCCGAATTGCGCCATCTTCTTGGGGTCGCTGAGCATCTTCTTCTGCTCGTCCATGAGGCTGGTGCCGCTCTTCTTCTCTCCAGTAAGGATGGCATAGTACACGTTATAGCCGCGGTTATCGCCGAGCGCAATGAGGGAGTGCGCGGCGGCCATGATGACGCCGGCATCCTTGTCGTTCACTAGATCCATGAGCCGGGGGATGGCGCCCTTGTCCTTCATGTCGCCTAGCGCCTGGGCCGCAGCCGCACGCACCTCGGGCTTCTCGTCCTTCAGAGCGAGGACAGCCGCCAGTTGCGCTTTCGTGTCGCCGGGCAACAGGCCGAGCACCTGCACAGCGGTAACGCGTTTGTCTACGCTGCCATCGGCGAGCCCGGTGTAAAGAACCGACCAGGCTTGCGCTTTGGGGTCCTTGACGGAGGTTGCCGGCTCCTGTGCAAGGCAGGCGGCAGAGTAGATGGTGAGAACGACGGCAAGCGAGCGAACTACGGCCCTCATGAAAACTCCTTTTTTGTCGAATGCTTGAAACTCCAGTTTACGGCAGGCGTTTCGCATTGTGAGCAGCGCAATTTACAATCGCTTTTATACCGGACGGCCGGAATTCTCTTCACCGGGACGTGCACCGTGCCCTCTTCCAACCAGCCACCGCGCCTTGCCATTCTCGGACTCGGCAAGATGGGCAGCATCCTGCTGCAGGCGTTTTGCAGCCAGAATGTCGCCAAGCCTGAAGACATTGTCGCCACGGTGAACCACGCGGAGCGCGTGGATGCGCTCGCCGCGAAGTTTGGCGTCGTATGTGACCACCGACAACCGCGCGGCGGTGCAAGAACGCGGACGTGATCCTGCTGTGCATCAAGCCGCAGGTGTTGGGCGAGGTGGTGGAGGAGATCAGGCCGGAGCTACGCGAGGACCAGCTTATTATCTCGATCGCCGCGTCGGTGCCGACGTCGTACATCGAGCAGCGCATTGCGGCCGAAGATTCCAGTGGTGCGCGCCATGCCTAACACGCCTTCGCGCGTGGGCGCGGGCATGACGGCGTTCTGCTGCGGTACGGCGGTGAAGCCGAGCGACCTGGAAATCGTGCATCGACTGTTCGACACCGTAGGCGAGACGATTCGCGTGGACGAGAAGCACATGGACGCGGTCACGGGCCTCTCGGCCAGCGGCCCGGCGTACATCTTCATGGTCTCTGGAATCGCTGGCCGAAGGCGGCGTGAAGGTTGGCCTGCCGCGTGACATCGCCATGAGACTCGCAGGCCAGACCGTGACTGGGCTCGGCCAAGATGATGCTGGAGACCGGCGACCATCCAGCGCTGCTGAAAGACGCGGTGGCGACGCCAGCCGGCTGCACGGTGGATGGAATTCTCGAGTTGGAAGAAGGCGGCCTGCGCGTCACGCTGATCAAGGCCGTGGTGAAGGCCTCGCAGCGTGCGAAAGAGTTGCTGTTCAGCTAGCTACAGCATCCCGCCGGTCTTGGTAGTGAGGACGCTCAGCGCCAGCTCGAGGCGCTCGATGGCGGCTTCCAGGTCAGGATGCTTGTCGAGTTCTTTCTGCAAGGCGGTGAGGCGGCGCTTTGCTTCGGCAATATGCTCGGCGGCTTCGGGGGCGGATGTCTTGCTCTCTTCGGGCATGATGCAATCTTAGCGCCCAAGTGCCGCGGTGGAAAGTCCGCAGCATTCCGTTCTACGGCAGGAGCTTCGCCGCCTCGGCTCCGACCCACACCATTACGAAGCCCACCAGAATGCTGGATCCCAGATACAACAGGCCGATGCCGAAGCTGGCCGTCCTGCAGCGACGCGCATGGTCTCGTATTCGAACGTGGAAAAGGTCGTGTAGGCTCCGATGAATCCGATGACGATGATGTAGAGCCAGTGCGCGTCGAGCACGCCGCGCTCGGCCAGCAGGTACATGAAGAAGCCGATGAGGAAGCATCCGCTAACGTTGATGAGAAACGTGCCGTAGGGGAAGCGCAGGCCCAGGCGCTGGGTGACCATGGTGTTCACCCAGTAACGCGCGATGGCTCCCGCGAAACCGCCTGCACCAACCAAAAGGTATTTGTGCACAGTGTTGTTCCTGTCCGTTCGTCTTCCCACCCCCTTCGCCAAAGGCGGGCGAAAAGGATGAAGCACCCAAAGATCTGCAGATTTGTCGGGAACGGATGAGGGTTACGGCAGGCACGACTCCCCCAAGCGAACCCTGGTAGGAGTCATCTTCCCCAATGCTATTGCCGGGGCGGTTAAGGGTGAACTCCAACACCCATGCGATGATTATGCGGAATTGACGGGCACGCGGTCAATGCGCTAGTTTCGCCGGGCAGGTTATGCAATTCCCTCGTCCAGCGGCGCGTTCGGCGTAACGAGGTATTGCTTGGCTTTTTCCTGTAACTCCGGCGGCAGCAGCACGCTCTTGCCGGTTTCGAGGCTGGCGAGCACGGCCACGCTGTCGCAGGTGGCGATCATGCGCCCGCCCTCGGCGTTGAACATCTGATGCAGGAAGCGAAAGTACTTTTCGCCGACGGCCACGAAGCCGCTCTTGATCTCGACCAGTTCGCCGCCGCGCAGTTCTTCGAGGTATTGATAGTTCTGGCGCACGATGGCGATGCGCAAGTTTTCCTGTTTGATCGACACCGGGCGTCACGCCGATGGCGCGCAGCAGGAACCACGTCGCCTGGTCGAAGCGCGAGACGTACATCTGCGAATTCATGTGGCTGGTGAAGTCGTACTCCGAGGCCAGCACCGCGCCCTTAAAGGTGTTTACCCACTCCGACATGTTCGCTCCTCGCTGTTCGCATTCCGCTCTTCGCTATCAGCCGTCAGCTTTCAGAAATCAACAACGGATCGGTGTCATGCATGGCAATCTGCGGCTTGGTTTTGATCCTTCCCACGAACTCGGCCATCGCCGCCAGCGTCAACTCGCGCTGGTCACGGTGCGGAGAGTGCCCGCAGTCGGGGAGCATCACGAGTTCCGCAGCCGGTACCTTGGCAACAATCGTGTCCACTTGTGCGCGCGTGCCGTACTCGTCGTCTTCGCCTTGGATGCACAGCACCGGGCAGCAAATCGAGTCGAGGTACGACTCGATGTTCCAGGCGGGAAACTCTGGGTCGAGCCAGATGTCGTTCCACGCCCAAAAAGTCTCGTCCACGTGCGCGTGGTAGCGGCCGAGCTTGGCGCGGAAGTCGGTGTTTTCGAATGCGACCTTCGCCGCGCGAATGCTGGCCAAACCGAACTCTTCGACGAACACATGCGGCGCCTCGAGGATCAAACCCTTCGTACGCTTGGGATATGTGCCCGCGAAAATTAATGCAATGGAGCCA
Source organism: uncultured Acidobacteriaceae bacterium (assembly GCA_963751155.1). Classification (GTDB taxonomy): domain Bacteria; phylum Acidobacteriota; class Terriglobia; order Terriglobales; family Acidobacteriaceae; genus DASRAA01. The sequence goes on from CAVVTL010000018.1 coordinate 67,507, forward strand.
CCGTCGCTGTGTCCGAGCAGAATTGGCTGCGCGACTTCCATCTTGTCGAGTAGTTCGGGCAGCACGACCTCGCCCTCGCTATGCATGAAGCCGACCGGGCGCTTCTCTGCTTGCTTCTCCGAGGCGCCATGTCCGTAGCGCGAATACAGCAAGACGCCGCAGCCGGTGCGCTCGGCCAGTGCGTGGGGAAAGTCCTTCCACAGCGCGACGGAGCCCAGTCCCTCGTGCAGCATAACGATGGTTGGCGCGTTCGGGTCACGAGGCACAAGCCAGAGCGTTTCGAGGCGATGGCCGTCAACGATCACTTCGGAGAGTTCGCTGTTGATGATAGTGGTCATTGCGGTTGACCGGCCCCTTCCACCGACTCCGCCCAGGGCACGATCCACTGCGCGGCCACCTCCTCCGGCAGCGTGCCCGAGCTGGCGTCATGCTTCAGGATTTCGCCCACGCGCCTCGCGCCCAACTCGGTCAGAAGCGTGTCGAAGCGGATGCCGCCTTCGCAAAATGTTTCTTTATACGTCCGGTCACCCAAGGCAATCAAGCCGTAGGTCACGCCTGCCAAGTCAGGCCGCTCCCCCTCCAGGCTGGCGATAAACTCCTGCGCATTGTCCGGAACGTCCCCCTGTCCGTAGGTAGATGTGCAAATCAGGAACACGCCGCCTTCCGCGAAAACGGAGGCGTCGAGGTCATCCATCATGCGGATGCTGGCCGCATGACCCGCTGCTTCCAGCGCAGTCTGCACTTCCTGCGCCACCATTTCGGCGGTACCGGTCATGGTGCCAACGAGAATAGTCAGGTTCAACGCCACGCCACGTGTCCCACGGTTCGGATCAATCCGGCCACCAAAGTGCTCCTCATCTGCCACCACGCATTCGCCGTATTATACGGGCCGGAGAGGAAGTATAATTCTCCAACTCTAGGTATCGTTGTTGGCAGCATGAAGAGTAGTGTGGCCCGTCATGTCAGGTGAAAACGAAACTCCCTCGCGCTTGACCGACAGTCACGATGCCGCCGCTGATGCCGGCTTTCTCAAGAGACTTGGGGATCGTGTACGCGCGGTCCGTGCCAGCCGCGGCATGACGCGCAAAATCCTGGCGCGCGACTCCGGCGTCTCGGAGCGCTACCTAGCACAACTCGAGAGCGGCCAGGGCAACATCTCTATCTTGTTGCTGCGTGACATCGCCGGCGCGCTCGACATCCGGCTGGAGGCGTTCATCCTCGACGGCCCTGAGCCTTCGGTCGACTTCGTACATACCACGGAATTTCTCCGTCGGCTCTCGGCGGCCGATCTGTTGCAGGCCAGGCAACTGCTAGTACAGCAGTTTGCCGGCGTGGACCAGGCGGTACGGCGTGAGCGGATCGCGCTTATCGGGCTGCGCGGTGCGGGCAAATCGACTTTGGGCGCGAAGCTGGCCGAACGCCTCGGGGTGCCGTTTTTTGAACTTCGCCGGCAGATCGAGCAGGAGGCGGGGATTTCGCTGAGCACCATCTTCGATCTCTATGGCCAGAGCGGATTTCGCCGCCTGGAAAGACGCTGCCTCGAGGCCGTCATCGAGCAGCATCCGCGCTTTGTTCTGGCCACTGGCGGTAGCCTGGTGTCGGAGCCTGCAACCTTTGAACGCCTGCTCACGACCTGCTATACCGTGTGGCTCAAAGCCACTCCCGAGGACCACATGCAGCGTGTGGTCGCGCAAGGCGACATGCGTCCCATGGCTGACAACCAAGAGGCGATGGAAGACCTGCGACGCATCCTCGAGGCGCGCCACTCGCTGTATGGCAAAGCCGATGCCGTGCTTGAAACCAGTGGGGCAGGAGTGGACGAGAGCGTGACGCAATTGGCGGCACTGCTGGCGGCCGCCGCCATTGCTTAGGAATTTGCAAAATACGGCCACTCCGTTCTGGTTAAATGCATTATAATGCAACTAAATTGTCTTGGGTTCCGTAATCCAAACTGAGCCGCGAGGCGCCCCGAGCCGCTCGTCTGAGGAGAGTTGTTACACATGCTCAAAGTGAATGATTCGGAGTGTGTCACGTTTGACGTGGCCGACGGAGAATATCGGCACTGGCGGCTCACGTTTGACGGCCGCGTGGCTACGTTAGCCATGAATGTGGACGAAGAGGGCGGGATGCGTCCCGGCTACAAGCTCAAGCTCAACTCCTACGACCTCGGCGTGGACATCGAACTGCACGACATTTTGCAGCGCATCCGCTTCGAGCATCCTGAGGTGGCGTGCGTCGTGCTCACCAGCGCGCGCGAGCGCATGTTCTGCGCGGGCGCCAACATCTATATGCTGGGCACGTCGTCGCATGCGTGGAAGGTGAACTTCTGCAAATTCACCAATGAAACTCGCAACGGCATGGAGGACTCCAGCCTTCACGACGGGTTGAAGTTTCTGGCTGCGGTCAACGGAACTTGCGCCGGTGGCGGCTACGAACTTGCGCTGGCGTGCGATGAAGTCCTGCTCGTCGATGACCGCTCCAGCGCGGTGAGCTTGCCTGAGGTTCCGCTGCTCGGCGTGCTGCCCGGCACCGGTGGGCTGACCCGGCTGGTGGACAAGCGCAAAGTCCGGCGCGATCTTGCGGACGTGTTCTGCACCAATCCGGACGGCGTGAAGGGCGAGCGCGCGAAGCAGTGGGGACTGGTCGACGAGATTGCGCCTCCGGCGAAGTTCGCCGAGTTGGTACGCGCGCGGGCGCGAGAAACTGGTGACGAGTTCGTCGCGCGCTGCGGATGCAAAGGGGATCAAGCTCAATCCGCTGCAGCGCACGATCGACGACGGCGGTTATCACTACCAGTATGTCGATGCATCGTTCGATCGCGCGGCGCGTACGGCAACGCTGACGGTACGGGCCCCCGAGGGTCAAGCAGCCCGCAACCATTGAAGAAATTCACAGCGCAGGCGACCGCTGGTGGCCGCTGCAAATGGCGCGCGAGCTCGATGACGCCATCCTGATGCTGCGGACGAACGAGCTGGAACTCGGACTGTGTGCTGCTGAAAACGACCGGCAGTATTGAGGCCGTGCTGGCGAGCGATGCGGTGATGTTGCAGCATCGCCACGACTGGCTGGTGCGCGAAACCATCGGCCATGCTGCGGCGGACGCTGGCGCGGCTCGACGTTACGTCGCGCAGTATGTACGCCATTCATCGAGCCGGGCTCGTGCTTCGCCGGGGTGCTGTTCGAGCTGGCGCTGGCGGCCGATCGCAGCTACATGCTGGCGCTGCCGGAGGCGGACGAGTCGCCAAAGCTCTGCGCTCGACGAATTCAACTTCGGCTTGCTGCCCGCGGTGAATGACAGCTACCGTCTGGAAACGCGCTTTGACGGCAACGCCGAGATGCTCGATGCCCTGTTGAAAAAGAAAAATACATTGCTTGGCCCCCAAGAGGCGCTCGCACTTGGCCTCGTCACGTTCGCTCCCGACGACCTCGATTGGGAAGATGAGGTGCGCATTGCTATCGAGGAGCGAGCGTCGCTTTCGCCCGACGCGCTCACCGGCATGGAGGCCAGCCTGCGCTTTGCGGGCGAGGAGACGCTGGAGACAAAAGTCTTCGGCCGACTTTCGGCGTGGCAGAACTGGGTGTTCATCCGGCCGAATTCCACCGGCGAACACGGCGCGCTGAAGCTGTTCGGAAGTGGCTCGAAGGCGCGGTTCAACTGGGAGAGAGTGTAATGAGCATTAATTATCAGGACCGCATACCGAACAATGTTGATCTCGGCTCAAACCGTACCTTGCAGCGCGCGCTGGAGCACTGGCAACCGGAGTTTCTCAAGTGGTGGGAAGAGCTCGGCCCGAAAGATTTTCAGGTGGCCGACGTGTACCTGCGTACCGCGACTTCGGTGGACGCGAAGGGCTGGGCGACGTACGGCTACGTTCGCATGCCGGAATATCGCTGGGGCATCTTTCTGAACGAGCGCGACCCGAACCGGCGGATCGGCTTCGGCGACAGCTTCGGGCAGGAAGTGTGGCAGCAGATTCCCGGCGAATACCGCGCGACGCTGCGGCGCCTGATCGTCACCCAGGGCGACACCGAGCCTGCTTCCGTCGAGCAGCAGCGCATGCTGGGGCACACCGCGCCGTCGCTGTATGACCTGCGCAATTTGTTTCAGGTGAACGTGGAAGAGGGCCGACACCTGTGGGCGATGGTGTATCTGCTGCACGCCTACTTCGGTCGCGACGGCCGCGAGGAAGCCGAGGAGTTGCTGGAGCGGCACTCGGGCGACGCCAACAAGCCGCGCATTCTGGGCACGTTCAACGAGCCCATCCGCGACTGGCTCAGCTTTTTCATGTTCACCTACTTCACGGACCGCGACGGCAAGTTCCAGCTTAAGTCGCTGGCTGAGTCGAGCTTCGATCCGCTGGCACGCACCTGCCAGTTCATGCTGACCGAAGAAGCGCACCACATGTTTGTCGGCGACACCGGCATCAATCGCGTGGTGCGGCGCTCGCTTGAAGTCATGAAAGAGCTGAATACCGACGATCCGCAGGCGATCCGCAACGCCGGAGCGATTGACTTGCCGACGGTGCAGCGCTACCTGAACTTCTGGTTCACGTCGTCGCTCGACCTGTTCGGCTCGGAGACGTCATCGAACGCCGCATCGTACTTCGCCAACGGATTGAAGGGGCGTCCCGACGAGGCGCAGTACGAAGACCACGTCGCCGTCGAGCAGTCATACACGCTGGAATTGCCCGACGGCAGCGGCGGCACCAAGAGCGAACAGATCCCGATGCGCAATGCCATGAACGAGGTCACGCGCAGCTCGTACGTGCGCGACTGCGAGATCGGCGTGAAGCGCTGGAACCGCGTCATTGAGAAGGCGGGGCACACGTTCCGGCTGTCGCTGCCGAGCACGCGCTTCCGCCGCAGCATCGGCAATTGGGCGGGCGTGCCGACCACTCCCGAGGGCGTGCCCATCACCGCCGAGCAGTTTGCAAACGCACAAGCAGGAGTGGCTGCCCAGCGACAGCGATCAGGCGTACATCATGAGCCTGATGCAGGGCGTACATCAGCCCGGCAAGATGGCGGCATGGATCGCGCCTCCCGATCGCGGCATCAACAACAACCCGGTGGATTACGAGTACGTGAAATTGCACTGATCGCGCCGCAGCAGTTTGGGCGTGACCATGTCAGTCAGAATTCCACCCAAGCCCAATGCAGTTTCGGGTTAGACTCTTCAACAGGCCGCGCCGCTGGACAGCATGAGCGCGCTGCGTCCGCCGAGATGACCAGCTCCCACAACGTCGGAGTACAGCCCGGGCACCGCGACCACCATCGCGGCCTACGAACCGTGGCCATCCTTGAGGCCACCAAGGGCGTGCTTGTCCTGTTGGCAGCCTTTGGCTTTCTCGAGATCATTCGCCACAACATCGATCTGGACGTCGTCGCGGGAAACCTGCTGTATTTTTTCCACGTCAATCCCGAACTGCGTATTTCGCATGTGGTAATGCGCCTGGCGGGAAGAATGATGGATGCCAATGTTCTGACCGTGCTGACGATCGCAACGGTCTATTCGAGCCTTCGCTTTATCGAATCCTACGGCCTTTGGCGGCAACGGGTGTGGGCGGAGTGGCTGGCCATCGTATCGGGCGCAATTTACCTTCCGTACGAGGCGTACAAGCTCGTGCGACGGCCCACGGCCATACATTGGGCGGTCCTGCTCATCAACATCATGGTGGTCGCGTACATCGCGTGGGTGCGGTGGGACGAGATCAAGGCACGCAGTCGCACACCGCGAGGCACGGCGGTGGCGGACGGCAATTGACCTTTATTCGGGCAGCACCTGCGACAGCACCCTCGCCACGTTTTCACCCATGACCAGCCGAATGTCATGTTCCGACATGCCCTGCTGCAGCAGCGCTTCGGTAATCAGGGCCATGCCACTGGAATCAAACGGCTCGGTCACCGCGCCGTCGAAGTCGGAACCCAGCCCGACGTGCTCGGCGCCGACTACGCCAACGGTGTAGCGGATGGCGCGCGCGATGGCAGCGGCGTCGGTGCCGCAGGAGGCAACGTCCCAAAAGCCGACGCCGATCACGCCTCCGGTGGCGGCCACGGCGCGAAGCTGATCGTCGGTGAGATTGCGGTTGTTGTTGCACACGCCCTTCACGCCGGTGTGCGACACGACGATCGGCTTGGTGGCCATCGCGGTCACGTCGCGAAGCGTGTCGGCCGAGGAGTGCGACACGTCGATCAGCATGCCACGGGCTTCCATCTGTTTGACCCACTCGCGACCCAGCGGAGTGAGGCCGCCCTTGGCCGCTCCAGCGGCCGAACCGCCCACGGCAGTGTCGGTGAAGTGTGCGGGCGACATCATGCGAAAGCCGGCGTTGTAGAGCGCATCGAGGTTCTCGATCTTCCCTTCCAGTGGTTGCGCGCCTTCGGTGCCCAGTAACGCTGCCACAATGTGGGAGCCCTGCTGGCGTTGCTTCAGAAAGTTCGCCAGATCGCCGCGGGTACGCAGCAGCATCATCTGGCCGTTGGATAGTTCCACGAATTTCTGCAACCGCCCCGCCTGGTAGAGCGCGACCTGCTTGGGGCTGCCGAGTGTTTTGAGCGGCCATCCCTGCAGTATGCCGATGTAGGGCACCAGGTCGGTGGTGTCGTCGTTGCGGTCGATGTTGATGCCGCGCGGAATGGTGGAAAATACGGTGAACGCCTGAATGCCGACGTTGCCCCAGATCAGGCGCGGCAAATCGATGTGACCCTCGTTGCTGGCCTTAAGCAAGTCACGCCCCCACAAAAGCGAGTCGGCGTGCATGTCGGCGACCAGCAGTGTTTTGTGCAGCGCCTCGGCTTCGGCGGAAACATGGTACGGCCCGGATTGCAACGTATGGTTCTGCGAGCGATCCAGAATGGACGGTCCTACCAGGCGAGCGGCCATGACCAGCAGGCCCAGAACAACCACGACCGTCAGCAGCTTTTTCATCGTCGCCAGCCTAACACCTGGGGGAACGAGGTGCGTGATTTCTCGCTCGTCGCACTCGACGCCGCCCCCTCCAGGGTCTATCGTAAATGGCGACGAGGAGCACGCATGGCCCGCATTCTGCTGGAGATCATCGCCTCAACCGTGACCGACTGCCTGGCCGCCGAGGCCGGCGGCGCCGATCGCGTCGAGTTGTGCGCGGCCATCACCACCGGCGGACTGACGCCGTCGCTGGGTACGCTGATCGAGGCCAGGAAGCATGTCCGCATTCCGCTGATGGCGATGGTGCGCCCGCGCGCCGGTGGATTCTGCTATTCCGACGAGGAATTCGCCACCATGCGCCGCGATGCTGCGCTTTTTGTGGAGCACGGGGCCGACGGCATCGTCTTCGGATGCCTGCACGCCGACGGCAGCGTGGATACGGCCCGCTGCCGCAAGCTGGTGGAGATCGCTGACGGCAAGCAGACAGTGTTCCATCGCGCGTTTGACGCCGTACCTGACGCCGCGGCTGCGCTCGATTCGCTCATCGAACTCGGCTTCACACGGGTGCTCACCGCCGGACAAAAAAAGACCGCCCTGGATGGACGGGAACGGCTGGAAGAATTGCTGGCGCGGGCCGCGGGCCGCATCGAAATCCTGCCCGGCGGAGGGGTTCGCGCTCACAACGTCGAACAATTGCTGGCTGCAACGGGCTGCACGCAGGTGCACCTCACCGCGTTCTCGGCGCTCTGCGACCCGTCGATGTCGAATTCGCCCATCCGCTTCGGCAGCATTCCGGGGGTGCCGTCGCCTTCGTACGAGTGTGTGGACCGCGAAGCGGTGCGGCGCATGCGCGAGACTCTCGATTCCATCGGCGAAACCGAGAAATAGACGACTATGAGCAAGCGCGGCAATCGAGGAATTCCGCTGGCAGTCTGCGTGCTCGTCCTCGCTGCCCTCGGTTTGCGGGCGCAATCAGCGACGACCACGCCGGCCTCGAAAGCAACCCAGACCGCTGCGGCTTCTCCTGCTTGGACCGATGCCCGCAAGGCCAAGATGGCGGCCAACGTGCGCGGCCAACTGCTGCACGCCTGGCAGGGCTACCGGCAATATGCCTGGGGACACGACGAACTGCGTCCGCTGAGCAAAGGTTTCAAGGACTGGTACGGCACCTCGCTCTACATGACGCCGGTCGATGCGCTCGACACCCTCGTCCTGATGGGGCTGACCGAGCAGGCCGACCAGGCGCGCGAGCTCATCGCAAAGAACCTTTCGTTCGACCAGGACATTTACGTCAAGAACTTCGAGATCACGATCCGTATGCTGGGCGGGCTGCTCAGCAGCTACCAGCTCACCGGCGACAGGCGCTTGCTGGCGTTGGCCGACGACCTGGGCAAGCGGCTGCTGCCCGCGTTCAACTCACCGACGGGCTTGCCCTACGTGTTCGTGAATCTCAAGACCGGCGCAGTGCGCGGGGTTGATACCAATCCCGCCGAGGCCGGCACGCTTCTGCTGGAGTTCGGCACCCTGAGCAAGCTGACCGGCAAGCCCGTGTATTACGACAAGGCCAAACGCGCGCTGGTGGAGGTTTACAACCGTCGCTCGGCCATCGGTCTGGTCGGCGGCGGCATCAATGTCGAGACCGGCAAATGGACCGATACTGACTCGCACATCAGTGGCGGCATCGACTCCTACTATGAATACCTGTTCAAGGCGTGGCGGCTGTTCGGCGACGAGGAGTGCCTGCGCATGTGGAAGGCGAGCATCACCAGCATCAATCAATATCTTGCCGACGAATCTCACAACGGCCTGTGGTACGGCCACGCCGACATGAACACGGGCAAGCGAACGGCAACGGAGTTCGGCGCACTGGATGCCTTCTTCCCAGCGGTACTGGCGCTCTCAGGCGATTTGCCACGCGCCGAAAAGCTGCTCGATTCCTGCTACAAAATGTGGACTGCCTATGGCATTGAGCCGGAGAGTTTCGACTACCCCACAATGAAGGCAATTATCCCCAAGTACGAATTGCGGCCCGAGATCATCGAGTCCACCTACTATCTCTATTTCTTCACCGGCAATCCGCAGGACCTGCAGATGGGGCAGACCTATTACGACGCGCTGGTAAAGAACTGCCGCACCGATGCAGGTTTCGCGGCGCTCAGCAGCGTAATCACCATGGAAAAGAAAGACGCGATGGAGAGCTTCTTCCTCGCGGAAACGCTGAAGTACCTCTACCTGCTCTATGCTCCCAAAACGACACTTGACCTCAATAAAGTCGTGTTCAACACCGAGGCCCATCCGCTGCGCCGAACCTGGAAGTGAGAAAATGCAAGCATGGGCCACGCAAGCCATCACCGGGAGCATTTGCTAACCAGGCCTGCAGCGCGCGTTGTGGTGGTGCTTGCGGCTTTGATATTCGCAGGCGCCGTGGTTCACTTTGCTGTCACCGCCTACGAATCCCGCAACTGTTTTACCCCATCCACTGACGCTGTGACGGGAGAGCCCCAGCGCCAGCAGCCTATCGATTCGGACGACTGTCGTCTAGTCCTCTCGCGCAGCGAAGACCGTCAGCGCACCGACGCCACTATCGCGGTATTGGCCATTGCCGTCGTAATCGGCGCAGCCGTGCGGCTCTCCAAGGCCAGTCGCCGCACCAGGCGGGTAGTCCTCGTGGTAGAGATCATCGTGCTGGTGCTCGGCGCTGTTTACATGATCCTGCTGGCCTCCCTGCTTCGCTGAAAACCTGCCCGGGGAACCCTGAAAAGAACCGATTTGGCGGTTGCTTCTGCTTGCGCCCTCGACTAGCATTCGGGATTGGGTCTTCGTACCCGCGCCGGCAACGAAAGCGCCAGCAGGGGAAGCTCGGTTGCACGCGAAATTCCTGATAAGATTCGGACGCTTGCAGTAGCCGGCGCCGCAAAGCGCCGGCGCACGACGATTCACGGACTCCGTAACGCAACAACAGGCACGCGCGCGGGCGTGCCGGACATCTCCAGCACACAGGTGAACATGGCCATCGGAACACAGCAATCTTCGCAGACCTACACCGCCACCGACAGCGGGCAGAGCTATCGCGGCCCGTTGATCATGGTGACCACGCTCTTCTTCATGTGGGGATTCCTGACCTGCCTGAACGACATCCTGATCCCCCATCTCAAGGCGATCTTCGACCTGAATTATGCCCAAGTCATGCTGGTACAGATGGCTTTCTTCGGGGCCTACGCGGTGTTTTCGATTCCGGCAGGCTTCATCACCGAACGGGTCGGCTACAAACCGATGATGGTCGCAGGGTTGCTAACCATGGCTGTGGGCGCGCTGCTGTTTATCCCCGCCGCCAATGTGCCCTCGTTCCCATTGTTCCTGGCGGCGCTGATCATCCTGGCGGCCGGTATCACGGTGCTGCAGGTGGCCGCCAATCCGTATGTGGCGCTACTGGGACCGGCTAGGACGGCGTCCGCGCGTTTGACTCTGACACAAGCATTCAACTCGCTTGGAACAGCAATCGCGCCGTGGTTCGGCGGCATCCTCATTCTGGCCACCGCGCCGCAGACGGCAGCAGCGATCGCACAGATGCTGCCTGCGGAATTGCAGCAATATCGCATCGAACAGGCTTCGTCAGTGAAGGTTCCCTACATCGGAATTGCGGTGGCCCTCGCACTTTTGGCTGTCGTTATCGGCCTCTTCAAGCTGCCCCATATCACCAGCGCTGAAGGTGGACACACTGTCGTTAAAGACGACAGCATCTGGAAGCACCCCAACCTGGTCTTGGGCGCAATCGGCATCTTTACTTATGTCGGCGCCGAAGTGGCCATTGGCAGCTTCTTGGTGAACTATCTGCACGAACCGAATATCGGCGGCCTGACTTTGGAAACCGCTGCCAAAGTGCTTTCGGTCTATTGGCTTGGTGCAATGGTGGGCCGCTTCATTGGCTCCGTGGTGCTCCGCTACTTGCCACCACGCAGGGTGCTGGCCGCGAACGCCTTCATCGCCGCTGCGCTGGTTTGCCTCTCGATGGCGTCCACCGGTCACGTTGCCATGGTCAGTATCTTGGCCATCGGCTTCTTCAACTCCATCATGTTCCCGACCATCTTCACTTTGGGCATCGAAGGGCTGGGTCCGCTGACGGGCGAAGGTTCCGGCATGCTCAACACCGCCATTGTCGGCGGTGCGATCATCCCCTGGGTGCAGGGCATCATCGCTGACCGCATCGGCATCCACCATGCCTTCATCCTGCCGGCGATCTGCTACCTGTACATCATGTTCTTTGCGATCAAAGGCACGCCAAGGAAGCACGCCGCATAGGCAGTCGCTTGCCGTTTTCTTGTCGGCCGCAAACTTCGGTTTGCGGCCGTTCTGTTTGCCACCGATTCAGGTTGCTCACGAAAACAAACATCTTTGCTTCGGAAGTGATTCGCAGCTGCCGGTGGAGTGGGATAATTCCCTGCGTGGCTTCCATTTCGAGAGCGCTGGCTGATCACCAGCTCCGCCGAGTCCACAGGCTGCAGCACATCACCATCGGATGGATGGTGCTGGAGGCTTCAGTGGCCCTGTTCGCGTCCTGGCGGGCACAGAGTCCGGCGCTGCTTGCATTTGGCGGGGACAGCGCTATTGAATTGGCTTCGGCGCTGGTCGTGTTGTGGACATTCCGGTCTGGTGCGAAGCCACGCTCATCTCAAATTGCCGGCAGCCTTCTGTTCGCTTTGGCTGCTTACGTCACCACCGTCTCGGTTGCAAGCCTGCTCGGCTACGGTGAGCCCCGGCCGACACTGCTGGGGATGGGCATTCTGGGAGCAGCCGCTATTCTGATGCCCTGGCTTGCGCACGAAAAACGCAAACTCTCTGCGGCCACCGGAAGCACGGTCCTGCGGGCCGATGCCGCACAATCGGGAGTGTGCGCCTATCTGGCGGTAATAGCTCTGGCGGGATTGGCAGCGAACCGCATCTGGCATGCCCACTGGGCCGACCCGGTAGCGGCTCTCGTCATCGTCCCCCTGGTTGTATGGGAGGGCCGCGAAGCCATGCGGGGCAAACCCTGCGGCTGTCACTGACCCATCAGCTCTCGCCAACCTTGGCCCGGCGAAGGATGACAGCAGACTGGAGATGAGATTTCACAAAACCAGTAGCCGAAAGCACGCCCCCCAAGTTTGTCCAACCACAAAAAACTCCCCGGCGCCTTGCGGCCACCGGAGAGTGAGATTCGTCCGAACAACTGACGAAGCAGTCGGACTACACCAGTTTGCGGCGCAGCGCTCCAAACAGCGCGATGCCGCCGGAGCCGAGCAACAGCATCGTGCCCGGTCAGGGATGGCGCAGGACGATCGGCACCACTAGCGCGAACCGCAGAAGCAGGGAGACTCGCTTCATGGTTTCCTCTCTCTTGTGCCTTGGTGGCGCGATCAAATTGAAGTTGGTTACCTTAAGCCAAACGCTCAGCCCGGGGCGTTGCAGATCGACGCGCCCAAGTCAGACACAACTCGAGGGAACACAAAAAAAGGCCGCCCCCAGCGTGCGACGTATAACCATATTGATAATGAGGCTTTGGCTAACCGAAGCCGATAGTACTCGAATCGCAGTAGATTACCAAAGAAAAAATTTGTGAATTCTGCAATATGATGCAGATGGCACTCTACTGCACCACCAAGATGCCATAATGCGGCATTAGATCTTGCGTTGCTATCTTCCTTCCGCGCTGAACGTATAACCTCTGTCAGGGAGAAATCGCTTATGATGCAAGGCAGGACGGTCTGGCGGCGCGCGCTGACGACCATCACTTTGGCGCTAGTCGGGGCAATGAGTCTCACCATCCAAGCGCAGAGTTCAGCCAAGTCCCTGGGTCCAACTGGCACGGTTTGGGGTGGAGACCATGTTGAACTCGAAGTAACCCCAGAAGGAGCAACTTTTGACTTCGATTGCGCCAGCGGAACCGTCGCCCTGCCGCTTACGATGGACGCGCAGGGTAACTTCAAGGCTAAGGGCACGTTCACTCGTGAACGCCCGGGGCCGGTCATGCGAGACGGCAACCAGTCTGCGGCGGCCACCTATTCCGGAACTCTCACTGGAGACACGCTCAAGCTGACGATCTCCGCGGGCTCCCAGAGCGACGGCATGGGCGAGTACGTGCTCACGCGCGGCCAGCCGGGACAGGTAATGAAGTGCAAGTGAGAATAATCAGATGGCGGATCGTGGCGAGTGGTTAGACTGCCAGGTGTGGGTTCGGTTCGCTATCGATGGCGGTGACTCCTTCAGGTAGCTGTCCCCCGTTGTATTCCGCGAGCCGGTTCTTCCACTTCAGGAAATCGGTTATGCTCTGCGGTTCGATGCGCACTTCGACCCGGCGCAAGCTCGCCAGCAGCAGGTTCATCTCTTTCATCAGGCCAGCTTCCGTGCGGAGATCGACGCGCCCAGGCTTCACCGTCATGCCCACCTCGCGGCCACGCAGTTCGAGCAGCCCCCAGTGTTTAGGCAGTTCGTCCGTGCGGATCATTCCCGCTGGAGCCATGTAGAACCGTTGGCTGCCCATGCCTTCTTCGGGCTTTTGTCGGAAAGGTTTGCCGGCGTCGGCGACAAAGTCAGCGCGCGACACCTTGCACTCCACCAGCACTGACTTGCAGACGCCCTTCCAGGCGATGACGTCGGGAACTTCTCCCGTTGCACAATACTGCTCTGACAGAATAATGCCGCACTTGTACGAGCGGCGCAGCCACTCGATTGCGCGCTCAATGAGTTGCGCGTGAAGGGCCGCGGGCGATTTCGGCATGTCTCCGTTGTAGCGCGAAACGGCGCCGCTGGGGAGTGCCTGCGAAAGCCCCGGCCATGAGCTCTGGCTTCGCGCCGCGAATCCGAGCGCCCGGATACGCCTAACGTTTACAATCTGTTTGCAACTCCATACGCATATCCGTGTTACAACACAGCAAGGCACGGAAAGGGCGCTCATCCTAAAATGCGAATTGCCGGTGTCGCCAGCGCATTTCCGCCGAATTACTATCCTCAGCAAGAAATCGCCACCGCCCTGCAGGATCATTGGTCCGGCACCATGGAACGCCCTGAGTACCTTGGCCGCTTCCTGGCGCGGGTTGGCGTCGAAGGCCGTCACCTGGCCCTCGACCTTGACCGCTATGCCGCGCTCACCGACTGGGGCGACCGCAATAATCTCTGGATTGAAGTAGCCGAGGACCTGGCGGAGCAGTCCATCTGCCGTGCTCTGACGCGCGCCGGGCTGAGCGAAGCCGATCTCGACGCTATCTTCTTCGTATCGGTAACCGGCATCGCCGCACCTTCGATCGATGCGCGCCTCATTAACCGCATGAACCTGCGTCCCGATATCAAGCGCGTCCCCATCTTCGGCCTCGGCTGCGTCGCCGGGGCTGCGGGCATCGCGCGCGCCGCCGACTATGTGCGCGGCTTCCCCGAGCACAACGCGGTGCTGGTCTCGGTCGAGTTGTGTTCCCTGACCTGGCAGAGCAACGACCAATCGGCGGCCAACCTGATTTCCACCAGCCTCTTCGGTGACGGCGCGGCAGCGGTAATCCTTAGCGGCGCGGCGCGCGAGGCCTGCGGCCCCGCGGTACTGGCCACCTGCTCGTCGTTCTATCGCGGTACCGAAGACGTGATGGGATGGGACATTTCGTCTGACGGCTTCAGCGTCGTGCTCTCCATGGAAGTACCCGAGATGGTGCGCAAGCATCTGGCCCACGATGTGGACGGCTTTCTCGCCGAGCACCGCCTGACGCGCGACGACATCGGCACCTGGATCATGCACACCGGCGGTCCCAAGGTACTGGAAGCAACCGCCGAAGCTCTCAATCTGCCTGACGGCGCTCTGCAGGTCTCGTGGGACTGCCTGGCGCGTGCCGGCAATCTTTCGTCAGCGTCGGTGTTGATGGTGCTGGAGGAATTCATGAACCGGCGGCGTCCGCCGGCCGGAAGTTACAGTGTGCTGGCAGCCATGGGCCCGGGCTTTTGCGCCGAGCTCGTGCTGCTGCGCTGGTGATGCTGTGGAATTGAGCAATTTATGCGTGAAGTGATTGTGGCCGGAGGAGGGCCGGCGGGACTCGCCGCCGCCATTGCAGCCCGCCAGGCTGGACTGAACGTCAGCGTGTTCGACTGCGCCCATCCTCCCATCGACAAGGCCTGCGGCGAAGGCATCATGCCCGACGGGCTGGAGGCGTTGGCGCGTCTGGGGGTGTCGATTCCCCATGACCAGGCCTTCGCGTTTCGCGGTATCCGGTTTCTGGACGCGGACCATTCGGTGGAGGCGACCTTCGCCGACGCAGGCACGGGCTATGGCGTGCGGCGCTTGGTGCTGCACGAACCTGCTGGTGACACATGCGATCGAACTCGGCGTGGAGCTGAACTGGGGCGCGCGCGTCACCGGAGCCTCGGGCGATGCCATCGAAGTGGATGGTGTGCGCGTCCCGTTTCGCTGGCTGGTATGCGCCGACGGACAGAATTCCCTGCTCCGCCGCAAGAGCGGGCTCTTCCCTACTCCCGCCGTGCAGATGCGCTACGGGTTTCGCCGCCATTACAAAATCGCTCCGTGGGCGGAATTTGTCGAAGTCTATTGGGCCGAGTGCGGCCAGATGTACGTGACCCCCATCGCCGCCGACGAGGTATGCGTGGCCTTCATCACCCGCGATCCGAGCGCGCGCTTCGACGCGGCGCTGCCGCATTTCCCGAAACTTGCAGCGCGATTTCACGGGGCAGAGATTGCAGGCACCACCATCGGAGCGGTGACCGCCACGCGCCGCATGCGCCACGTATACAACGGCCACGTCGCCTTGATCGGCGAGGCTGCGGGTTCGGTCG
Organism: uncultured Acidobacteriaceae bacterium; assembly: GCA_963751155.1. Classification (GTDB taxonomy): domain Bacteria; phylum Acidobacteriota; class Terriglobia; order Terriglobales; family Acidobacteriaceae; genus DASRAA01. Next base: position 83,213 of record CAVVTL010000018.1, read on the forward strand.
ACGCCATCACCGGCGAAGGTTTGTCCATCGCGTTTCGCCAGGCGTTGGCCCTGGCGTCGTCCATGCGCCGCAACCGCATGGACCAATACGAAGCGGCACATAACCGGATCACCCGCACGCCCCGCAACATGGCTCGGCTGCTGCTGATGCTGGACGGGCGCGAGCGCTTCCGCCATCGGGTGATTTGCGCTCTCGAGCGCCAGCACGAGGCCTTCGAGAGCATGCTCGCCATCCACACCGGAGCGAAATCGCCGCTCGACTTTGGCGTCGCACAGGCCTTGCGCCTGGGATGGAACTTTCTGCACGCCTGACCCAGGGGAGATCATGAAACGCAAGCAATTCGTGCTGGCTGCAATCGTACTTTTCGTCGCCTGCGCCGCAGCGCAGGCGCAACAACTGCAGCTCAAGCTCGATCCGGCAAAGACTCGCGTGGCCTGGACTCTGGGCGACGTGCTGCACACTGTCGAGGGAACGTTCGTGTTGAAATCAGGCACTATCACGTTCGACCCGCAGACCGGCCAGGCCAGCGGACAAGTAATCGTTGACGCCGCCAGTGGCAACAGCGGCAACGGTATGCGCGACTCCAAAATGAAGAAAGACGTTCTGGAAAGTGCAAAGTATCCGGAGATCGTATTCACGCCCAAGCACGTCGGCGGCTACGTAGCGGGTAAAGAAAACGATACGGTGCAATTGGCGGGCGACTTCACCATTCATGGCGCCACGCATCCGCTGACGTTGACGCTTCCCATCACGCTGAAGGGTTCTCACCTCGAGGGACACACCCAGTTCGACGTCCCTTACGAGCAGTGGGGCATGAAGAACCCCAGCACGCTCTTCCTGAAAGTCTCGAACACAGTGCAGATCAGCATTACGGCCGTCGGCGACTTGCAGCCCGCGAATTAGCGACCCACCCCTGCCATCAACTCAGCCGATGTTGACCGCACGCCGCGCCAGCGTCAACGACTCCGTCCAGAAAGCCGTCGAGTGATGCATCTCGTCGACGACATGGGTGGCAGCATCCACAAACGTCTGTAAAGTCGCCTCGTTGGCCACCAGCGGCGGCGCAGTTTTCAGCACCATGAAGTTGTTGCCGCACATCTGCGTCAGGATGTGTTCCTCGCGGAACAGCCGCATCACCAGCACCTGTCCGAACATCGCGGGATGAATGGCGCGAAACGCCTGCAATGACAGGCGCAGCGCGAGTTTATCCGGCGTACGGAACTCGATTCCGCTCAATAGTCCAAGTCCCGGCGTCCCGGCAAACATCTCGTACTGGCCGAGCGCCGCGTTAAGGCGTTCGCGCAACTGGTTGCCGAGCTGAACACAGCGGGTGCCCAAGTCTTCATGTTCGAGCACCTCGAGCGTGGCCAGGCCGGCGCGCATCGCCAACGCGTTTTCGCTGAACGTCGAGGTGTGCACGATGGCCCGCTGCAGCGTGCTGTACACGGCGTCGCAAATTTCTTCCTTCATCAACACCGCGCCCACGGGAATGAGTCCGCCGCTCAGCGCCTTGGCCAGTACCACAATGTCAGGCTGCACCTCGAAGTGATGCGCCGCCAGGAATCGTCCGGTGCGGTACATGCCGGTCTGCACTTCGTCGAGCACCAGCAGCGTGCCGTAGCGCCGGCACAACTGCTGCGCCTCGCGCAGATATCCGGAGGCGGCCACGCGTATGCCGGCCTCCGACTGCACTGGCTCGACGAAGAACGCCGCGTACTTGCGCGTCTTGAGCTGCTCCTCCAGCGTGGTCAGGTCGTTGAATGGAACCGCCTTTGTCCCGGCGAGCATGGGGCCGAAGCCCTCGCTCCAGAATGGGTTGTCCATCAGCGAGAGCGCGCCGCACGTCAATCCGTGAAATGCGCCTTCGCAGAACAGAAGCGCATCGCGCTTTGTCGCCGCGCGCGAGAACTTGATCGCCGCCTCCACGCCCTCGCTGCCCGAGCTGCAGAAGAACGCGCGCGTCAGTCCCCCGCCGGCCAGCTTACACAGCCGCTGCGCCAGTTCGCCCGCCAGCTCCGGAACGTGGCTCTGCAACATCGCCGGACCTGAGCGGTCGAGCTCCTGCTTCAGCGCTTCGATGATGTACGGATGATTGTGCCCCGTGTTGTGCACACAATAGCCCGAGAGGAAATCGAGATACCGGGTGCCGTCTTCGGCGAAAAGCTCGCAGCCTTCGCAGCGCTGGTAGCGCACGTTCATGCCCAGCAGTTCGAGCAGCCGCACCCACTGCGGATTCACACTTTCTGCGTAAAGGTTTTGCGTGGCGAGAGAGCTTGGGCCCAAGAGGCGTCCTCCGAAGTTGGCGCGGAAACCGAGCTTACGATCATGCAGGTTTCACGCGGCTAGACGAAGAAACCCCGCCGACGGCCAAAATACTCGTGGTCGGCCGATCCATTGCTCACCCTGCCGTCGCCACGGCGTCCAATCGCTCAGTCGGGCTTTACCATTCTCCTGAATTCGAGGAACGATCATGCAATTGGCCTGTAAGGTGGCTGCGCTGTGGTTTGTTTTGTGCACGCTATTGTCCGCGCAAGTGCAATTGGATCCGGGGCCCGGCACTCCACCGAAACCGGTGAACCAGGCCGATCTGGTCGCCCACCTCGCCAAAACCATGGATCAGCTCGTCGCCGAAGACAGGTTTTCCGGCTCGGTGCTTCTTGCCAAAGACGGCAAGCCCATCTTTGAGAAAGCGTACGGGCTGGCGAGCAAGAGTTACGCCGCTGCCAACCGTACCGACACGAAATTCAACCTCGGCTCCATCGACAAGATCTTCACCAAGATCGCAATCGGCCAACTCATCCAGCAAGGCAAGATCGCCTCGGTGGACGACAAGCTCATCAAGTATCTGCCCGAGTATCCCAACAAAGAGGCCGCGGAAAAGATCACGCTGCGACAAATCCTCACCATGCAGTCTGGCATCGGCGACTTCTTTGGGCCGAAATTTGAAAAGTCGGCGAAGGATCAGTACCGCACCATCTCCGATTATCTGCCGCTGTTCGCCAACGAGCCGCTGCAGTTCGAGCCGGGCACCAAGCGCCAGTACTCCAACGGCGGATACATCGTGCTGGGCGCGGTGATCGAAAAGATCACCGGCAAGAGCTATTACGACTACGTCCGCGAGAACATTTTCCAGCCGCTCGGCATGGACAACACCGATTTCTCCGAGATGGATGAGGTCGTCAGCAACCGGGCGACAGGCTACACCAAACGTGGCTCCGTGGAGTCGGTGGCATGGCGGGAGAACGTTGAACTCCAGCCCGCCCGCGGCTCGTCGGCCGGCGGCGGCTACTCCACCACTCATGATCTGCTCAAGTTCGCCAACGCCGTGGATGAGCGCAAAATCCTCAACCCCGCGTTCGAGGCAGGCGCGCCCGTGGCTCCGGGCAAGCCATTCGCCATCATGCGCGGCATTGGCATTGCCGGAGGCTCGCCGGGCGTCAACGGTGTGCTGGAAGCCGACATGCCGGGCGGCTATACCCTCGTCGTCCTGTCGAACTACGATCCGCCATCCGCCGAAGATGTAGTCGGCAGCGTCCGCGAGTTCATGGGCCTGCGCATGGATTAGCCACTCCCGCAACCTTACCCATGACACGCCGACGACCGTGAGAACCATCACTGACATTCACCGTATTCTGTAGATACCATCCGACAGCGTTCGGCTCACGACACGATCCGGGGTGAGACAGGGAGGGTTTATGATCACCACAAACTCAGGTCTCGGCGTGTCTTGGCGCGAAATCCCGAAGCTCCAAATGTCAAGCGTTTGGAGCGCTGCCTGGAAGATGTTTAGTCAAAACTCCCGGCTATTTGTTTCGATCGTGCTTGTCGAAACTGCGTTGATCATGCCATCCAACTGGGCGTTGTTCCACTTTCTTTTGGACCACGGGCACCCGCCGAGAATCTCTACCATTGTCCTCTCGATAACCTGGATGATCCTCATTGGTGTGCTGTGCCAGGCATTGTTGACGCTGTGTGTCTTTCAGAAATGTCACCGGCAACCAGCGACGATAAGCGCCAATCTACAGCGCGTTGTCTCGCGGGCGGTGCCCCTGCTGTTCACCGCGCTGTTCGTCGGTGTGGCTGTGTTTGCCGGCTTCGTGTTGCTCATCATCCCCGCGTTCATCGTGATGACGGTCTACTCGGTCGCGGTCGCCGCATGCGCCGTGCAAGAAACTGGCCCGCGTGAGAGCCTCTCGCAAAGCGCTGGACTGACGCGCTTCCATCGCTGGCAGATTTTTGGCTTGGGGGTGGAATTCGGGATCATCAGCGTCGTGTTGAACCAGATCGTGGAGATGGTTTGGGTCAGGGCCTTGGGACAATCAGCCACGAGTCTTTCACTGGCCGTCATTGATGAACTTGTTGCAGTGCTTCCGCTGGCTTTCTATTCCGTCGCGTGGGCGATTATCTACTGCCAGTTGCGGTCCATCAAAGACGGCGAGCTCGCCCCACTTGCGCCCTGATTGTTTCGCCGTACCGAGCGGCTTCATGCCAAGGCGAATCGTGTAGGATTAAAGATTCGCATGGCCGTAATGATTCAAGCAGAGAATGTCCACAAGACCTACCGCATCGGCAAGGTTGATGTGGCGGCATTGCGCGGCGTTTCACTGCAGGTCGAGCAGGGCGAGTTCGTCAGCATCGTCGGCCCCTCCGGCAGCGGCAAGTCCACCCTTTTCTACATCCTGGGCGGACTTACCCACGCCGACACCGGGCGCGTTGCGATCGACGGCGTTGACTTTACCTCACTGTCCGATGCCGACCGCACACGCATGCGCAAACAAAAGATTGGCTTTGTCTTCCAGAAGTTCAACCTCCTGCCCACGCTGTCGGCCCAGGGCAACATCGACATCGCTCAGGACATCGCCGGCGCCTCCGCCGTTCATGACACCGCGCACATCGAGCGCATCACCCGGCTGCTGGGCATCGACAAGCGCATGAACCATCGTCCATCGGAATTGAGCGGAGGCGAGCAGCAGCGCGTCGCACTGGCCCGCGCGCTCGTGAACAAGCCCGCCATCGTGCTGGCCGACGAGCCCACCGGCAATCTCGACTCCCAGAATTCGGAGATCGTGCTCAAGATGCTGCGCCAGTCCAACAAAGAGCTCGGCCAGACCGTGCTGATGATTACCCACAACCCCGAGGCCGCCGAGTATGGCGACCGCATCATCCACATGCGCGACGGCGCTATCGTCACCCCCGACCGCGACCCCCAGTGGACCGGCGCGCAGCACGACTGACCGCCCCCGATTTGCCGCCGGATTCCCACTTTCGTTATAATGAAAAAGCTGAGCGGGAGTAACTCAGTGGTAGAGTGCGACCTTGCCAAGGTCGAAGTCGCGGGTCCGACTCCCGTCTCCCGCTCCAGATTTTTCCACCCTCGCCACGGGCGAGGGTTTTAGCTGTAACCTCCACAATACGGCGCGGTACCCAAGTGGTAAGGGAGAGGTCTGCAAAACCTTTATGCGTGGGTTCGATTCCCACCCGCGCCTCCAAAACCTAGTTTAGTACGGTATCCGCTCAATCCCGGTGATAAAGGTAATGCCCGCAACCGTCATCCCAGAGAGTCGACCGTCATTGGTGACAAAGAGATCTGCCCGCGCGGCTGATGCACATGCGAGCTGAATGGCGTCGGCAGGCCGAATGTTCTCACGGCTGCGAATTTCCGCATATCGCCTCGCGGCTTCCAGCTCAAACGCGATCAGTTCGATGGGCCCCTTGGTAAAGAAGTTGAGGTAACTCTTCTCCAGAACTGCGTTGCCCTTCTCTCGCGGCTTCGTGAGCGCTTCCCCGACAGTCAGGTGGCTCGTTAACAGTTCGTCTCCGCGCACCAGCATTCGCTGCCGGAACTCCAACACCCGGGCTGACCATTGCGGGTTGTGCTCGAACAGATAGATGAAGAGATTGGTGTCCCAAAAGACGCGGGCCATCGTCTCACCAAGCCTGGGCACGGATTCGTGCGTCCATTAACAATCCAAACAGATACGCGTAATCCATTAAGTCTTTGATCTCAGTTGTACTCGCCAGAGGACAGCGCGAAATCGCCTTCTCAACCTGCGCCCGCGATAGCTTTCGATTAATGCGCTTTCCGTTTCGGAAGAACCAAATCCCGCCCCCCACTACCTCGTAGACGAACGGTAACCGCGTCGCCGTTTTGAATTCCTCGCCCTGATGGCCTTCGATGCGATGCCAAACTGCTTCCATCCCGTCCTCCGCTGGATCGTTGTGTTGAGCCTCGAATCCCGAGATCGGCTGGTTCTCCGAACGAAGTCGTTCGACGAATTCATCGCCGCCTTCTCGTTCCCACAACTGTTTTCCTACCCCTAGCATCAACAGGACAGGATCTGTAGTCTGCGAGAATTGCTGCTTCGTCTCGTTCTTGGTATCCAGGTCTTTCATATGCGATAAAACCTCCGGCGCCTACCTTATTACTCTATAGAGATAATAGAGTGGACGTCAAGTACCTTCACTAGGTGGAAAGGTCGAGCAAGGACGGCACAATAATTCGGGTATGGCCAAAGGGCGAACTGGCTCGCCCGTTACACAGGAATTCAGCCTTACTTCGCCAAATCCCGTCTCTTGTCAACCAAGTACGGTAGAATCGTCCAACCGCATATGCCTCTTGCCACGGGTACTCGTCTCGGACCATACGAAATTCTCGCGCCCATCGGCGCCGGCGGAATGGGCGAAGTCTATCGCGCCCACGACTCCCGCCTTGACCGCACTGTCGCCATCAAAATTCTTCCACCGTCGTTCGCCAGCGATCACGATCGTTTGCAGCGTTTCGCGCAGGAAGCCCGCGCCGCCGCTGCTCTAAATCATCCCAACATTCTCTCCATCTTCGACATCGGTGAAGCCGACGGCACCACCTACGTCGTCTCCGAGTTGCTCGAAGGCGAGACCCTGCGCGCGCGCCTGTCAAAAGCGCCCTGTTCCCTTGCGCAAAGCCATCAACTACGCCATGCAAATGGCCCACGGACTGGCTGCTGCCCACGACAAGGGCATCATCCATCGCGACCTCAAGCCCGAGAACCTCTTCCTCACCAACGACGACCGCGTCAAGATCCTCGACTTCGGTCTCGCCAAGATGACTCGCCAGCCGGGCGCGACCGACACCGATGACGCCATGACCGTGCAGGTTGCCACCGAAGCCGGCATGGTGATGGGAACCGTCGGCTACATGTCGCCGGAACAGGTGCGCGGCAAACCGGCCGTCCCCGAGTCTGACATCTTTGCCTTTGGCGCAATCCTCTACGAGATGGTCTCCGGCAAGCGCGCCTTTCACCGCGAAAGCGCTGCCGACACCATGAGCGCCATCCTCCACGAAGAGCCGCCCGACCTCACCGAGACCGCCCGCAATGTTCCCTCCGGCCTCGAGCGCATTGTGCGCCACTGCCTGGAAAAGAACCCGGCGCAGCGCTTCCACTCCGCGGGCGACCTGGCCTTTGATCTCGACGCCATGGCCGACATCACCTCCAGCAAGTCAGGCATGCAGGCCGCGGCGCTGCAAGTTCGCGCTGCCGACTCGCGCCGCCGGCTTCTCGCAGGCGCGCTCGCACTCGTCGTCGCCGCCGCCATCCTCGGCCTCGGCTGGTGGCTCGGCCGCAGCACCGCTTACACCGCTCCGCCCGAGTATCAGCAGATCACCTTCCGCACGGGTTCCATTGGCAATGCACGCTTCACCCCTGACGGCAGTGTCGTCTATCAGGCCGCTTGGGACGGCACCCCGGGCCAACTCTACCTGGCTCGAACTGGCGAGTATGGCTCGCGCGAGCTCGGATTGAAAGATGCGGAATTGCTCGCGATTTCCAAAACCGGCGAACTCGCCATTCGTCTCGATACCGTCGGAATGGCAGGATACGCACGTTCTGGCACCCTCGCGCGTGTACCGCTCAGCGGAGGTACTCCGCGCGAAGTCCTCGAGAACGTGCAGGACGCCGACTGGGCGCCCGACGGCCAGTCCATGGCCGTCGTCCGCTTTGTGCCCGAAAACCGCCATTGGCGCCTCGAGTATCCCGTCGGCAAAGCCCTGCTCGACGGCATCAACTGGATCAGTACTCCCAAAATCTCATCCGATGGCAAGTCGGTCGCCTTCGCTGACCACCAGAACTCCACTGGTGACGACGAAGGTTCTATCGCCGTCATCGGTCCCGACGGCAAAGAGAAGATCCTTTCGACGGGCTGGATCTCCATCGAAGGCATTTGCTGGTCGCCCTCCGGCGATGAGATCTGGTTCGCGTCCACCAAGACCGGTTCGGCCGAAAACCTTCGCGGCGTTACTCTTTCGGGAAAACTTCGCGACATCACCAACGTTCCCGGTGGCATGTGGCTGCAGGACATCCGCAACGGCCTCGCGCTCACTGTTACCCACCAGCAGCGCATCGGTATCCGCGGGCTCGCCCCGGGTGCAACCGAGGAACGTGATTTAGGTTGGTTCGGTTGGTCGATTCCACGCGATTTCAGCCGCGACGGCAAGAAAGTTCTCTTCGAAGAAGAAGGTGAGGGCGGCGGCCCCAACTACACCGTCTTCCTCCGCGACACCGACGGCTCCCCCCCCGTTCGTATCGGCGAGGGCCGCGCCGAGGCGATTTCGCCCGACAATAAGTGGGTCGTTACTCAACCCATAGAGCAGGGTGTGTTGCGGCTCGTCCCGGCTGGCGCTGGTGAAGCCCGAGAGCTCACCCACGACAAAATCCGGTACACCCACGTTCGCTATATGCCCGATGGTAAGCGTCTGCTCGCCACTGGCATCGAGACCGGCCACGGCGCCCGCGATTACCTCATCGACTTGAGCAACGGCAACTCCACGCCGCTCACCCCCGAAGGCACAACCGGCTCAATCTTGTCGCCCGACGGTCGCAGTTTCCTCGTCGTCGATCGTGAAGCAAAGTGGGGAATTTGGTCCCTCGACACAAATAGCGTTCGCCCCATTCCGGGCCTGGATTCCAACAAGTACTACATCAGCGGATGGACTCCCGATGGCTTGTCGGTGTATGCGCTGTCGAGCTTGCAGAAGGAGACCCAGGCCAAGGTTTACCTCGTCAACGTCACGACCGGCAAGATGGACTACTTTAAGACCTTTGGCGAGCACATTGGATCTGGTATCACCGCCGTGAGCGGTCCGACCTACTCCGCTGACGGCAAAGCCTACGTCTACATCTACGTGCAATTGCTCTCGGAAGCCTTTGTCGTGAAGGGACTCAAGTAAACGGGTGCCCCATCCTACCGCCCGCCTTGGGCGGTAGGGTGGGAGATCCGCCTTCCAATCCATGTTCGTGCGTGGTTGCTTTTGGTTCTTGTCTGTGCCCGATCCGCGGTCATTCGCGCAAATCCGGGGTTCATTTTGCCGTTGACTTAAGCTGCCCTGGAACCTGCCATAATCTTGTTTCCGGCGATCCCCATGAAACCCACACTTCGTATGCTCGGCTGTACTCTCCTCTTCCTTGCCACCATCCAGGCATTCGCCGCCACCCCTGACACCATCTCTCCCTCCGATCCCCGCGTCCAGATCATCGGCCGCGTCGATCGCACCGACCCTTCGCACGTGCGCATGATGTATCCCGGCATCACCGTGCGCTTCCGCTTCACCGGAGACCTCGCCGTCGTGCAACTGACGAGCGATTCCGACGACGGTTACGTCACCACCATCGTCGAAGGCACCAACCCTCAGGTTCATCGCCTCGCAAAAGGCGCGAATGAAATCGCCATCTCCGCCGCCGACCTCGGCCCCGGGCCTCACACCGTCACCATCGTGAAACGCAACGGCTCCTGGCAAGGCATCACCACTTTCGACGGACTTCGCTTCGGCACGGGCGCGTCCCTCGTCGCGCCGCCGCCACTGCCCGCGCGCAAGCTGCTCTTCATCGGCGACTCCGTCACCTGCGGTGAGGGCATCGACAACTACCCTGTCTGTCCCGGAGACGTTCACCGCAGCGCCAACGCCTACGACGTTTACGGCATGGTGTTGGGCCGCCGTCTCGACGCGCAATCGGAACTCGTCTGCTACGGTGGCCGCGGCGTCGTGCGCGACTACCTCGGCCACCGCGACATGCAAGCGCAGCAGTTCTTCGAATACTCCATCCCTTCCGACGACCCCGCCCAACGCGCCAAATGGATCGACGACGGCTGGACTCCCGACGCCGTCATCATCTCCCTCGGCACCAACGATTGGAACCTGCAGAAGTCCGTCCCGCTCTCGCAGGACGACTTCGTCACCAACTACCTCGGCCTGGTCAGCGACGTTCGCAAACACTATCCCAAAACCTGGATCATCCTCACCCAGGGCTCCATCGTTAGCGATCCGAAGCTCGCCGAATACGTACAGGCCACCGTAACGAAAGCCAATGACCCGCGCGTAGTCTGGTTCGCCTCCCGCCCCTTCCCCGGCAGCACCTGCGACGCCCATCCCGACAAACCCCAGCAGCAGCAAATGGCCGACGACTTCGAAGTGGAATTGAGAAAGCTCCTCGGCTGGTAACTCCCGCTCAGCACAATGTAGCCGCGCGCGACCTCATCCGTATCCTCTCCGGTTCGCTTTCGTCCTTCTGATCACTGGCATCTCAAAATAGATCCGTGTTGATCCGTGTAAATCCGCGGCCGATTTTGCCTTTGAATTTCCCTGGAGTCAGCTGTGACTTCCGTCACTGCCACGGTTTTTGCGCCTGGCGCATAATTTAGTTAAAGAAGTACCTCATGCACTCGTTCTCCATCCTGAACAGCCGCAAGCGTGCCATCATCGCGCTCATCCACACCATCATCTTTCTCGGCGTCGCGGCATTCCAGACCGCGTTGTCGCACGCTAAGGCCTTTTCACTCCACGGCGATAAAGTTGTCGGCGGAATTGTCCTGCTGAGCATTTACACCGTCGTGACCACGGTGCTCTTGATTCTTCTGCGCCACGCCACTCACCGGAGCGAGCGCCTCTACTTTGCACTCTGCGCCACCAGCGCCGCCTTCGGATTAGTTCGCATTCTTTTGGGCGACCCAGCCCTCCACGCCGGAGTGTTTCGTGTCATGCTGCTCTCGTGTGCTGTGCTGGTCGGCATCGTTATCCTGCGCACCCACTCCCGCCGCCTCGCCGCCGAGTCCGTCAACGCCGACTAGAACTGGTCTCTCAATTTGCTTGGGAAAGGGCACGGCTTCAGCGTGTGCTTGAGACCTTGATTCTCGACAGCGTGGTGAGAGACTATTCCCGCCTCGCTGGCCGCACAGCCGCGCAGCGGCGGAATTTGTATGAGCCGTGGGCGTAAGCCCGCGGTGAAGCGCGAGAAGTCCTCGAGCCGTGGAGCGGCGGCACCGGTCTCACGTCGATGCGGACATTATCGTGAACCTAGCGCGCTTCGCTTAAGTCCTCTTCGTCAACAGCGCCGCCACCGCCGGTCCAGCCTTGTCTTTCGCCGTCTGCCCCTCGTCATTCTCGAGCGACGGATCGGCCCCCGCATCCAGCAGCGCTTGCACCATCTCCACACTGTCGCGAGCAGCGGCGGCATGAAGGGCGGTATAGCCCATCATCTGGCGGGCGTTAGGGTTGGCTCCGGCGCGCAGCACCAGCTTCACCAGGTCGGCGCGGCCGGAAGCAGCCGCGCTGTTAATGACCGCGACCTTCATCGCATTTGTGGCCACAGCGTTAGGGTCGGCCCCGTGGCGCAGCAACTCCTCCGCTGTCTCAGGCTGACCGAAGAACGTGGCCAGGTGGAGGGCGGTAAATCCGTCGCCGCTGAAGCCCTTCGCGAGGCTGACGTCCCGCTCCAGCAGCGAGCGCAGTCTGGGTAGGTCGCCCAGCGTGGCGGCCTCGAAGACATCGAGCTCCCCGGCCTTCGCGCGCAGCAAGGCGATCAGCTCGTGACGCCCTTCGTAGCGTGCCTGCATGATGGCGGAAGCGCCGGTTGCGTTATGGGCACGCGCCAGCGCGGGATCGACGGCAAGCATCTGCTCCACGCGGACGAGATCGTTGTCGTGAATCGCAGCGAAGAATTCCTGGGACATTGGGGCTCCTCCTAATTAATTAGCATTGCTAATGAATGTGTCTCGCGATACAGTACAACACATCAGGCCCGATGGCAATGGCAAAAAAAGTCTCTCTCGACGTATTGGACTTGGCGGATGGGTTGCACTCGACAGCCATCCACCTTTTACGGCAGTTGCGGATCCTGGACCGCGCTTCGGGCATCGGCCCGGCGCAATTATCGGCACTCTCGGTGCTGGTTTTCGGAGGTGCGATGTCGCTCAAGCAACTGGCCGCGATCGAGCAGGTCCGCCCACCCACAATGGTTCGAATCGTTCAGGCACTGGTTGCGGACGAACTGGCCACCAGCCGCACCGACCAGCATGACGCGCGAAAAGTCCGCATTGCGGCCACCACGAGAGGTCGGGCCATGATGCTCAAGGCGCGCAAGCGAAGGGTAGAAGCGCTCGCCCGTATGCTGCATGAGAAGTCGGCTGCCGAGCGTGCTGAAATCGCGAAGGCCGTCGCCATCTTGCGGCGCCTTCGCGTACCGGTCAAGGCTGATTAACCGGCTAGTAAGCAGCTGCGCCGGCTTCGGCGACCGCGTGGTCCTGCTCGCCCGAGCCTCCGCTCACGCCGATGGCGCCCACCACCTTGCCGTCGCGCTTCAAGGGAATGCCCCCGGCGAAGATCATGATCTTGCCGTTGTTGGAGGCATGAATGCCGAAGAACTGTCCGCCCGACTGCGAGTGGGTGGCGAGGTCCTTCGTGGCAATATTGAAAGCGCGCGAAGTGTAGGCCTTCTTCTGCGAGATGTCGATCGAGCCGATCCAGGCGCCGTCCATGCGGACGTGGGCAACGAGGTTGCCGCCTTCATCGGCCACTGCAATATTCATGGGTTGGCCTATCTCGTGGGCCTTTTTCTCAGCGGCGGCGATGATGCGGCGCGCGTCTTCTAGTTTGACTGCGGACATTCGTTCCTCCTGCGGAATCAGTTCAGCCACAGGTGCTGCCGGTGGCGGATTCTGACGATAGCGGGTCAGATGGAGTTTAGCAAGTTGCTGCGATCCCGCCGAAGCGGTGGATTTTCGCCCCGGAACACGCTAGGGTGAATCGGTTGAGGCGCGGTACCCAAGTGGTAAGGGAGAGGTCTGCAAAACCTTTACGCGTGGGTTCGATTCCCACCCGCGCCTCCACAGCTTCTGCTACAACCTAGGGTTTTTCGATGACTCGGAGTTTTGCACACCCCAGCAACCTTGCTGCCCGCCATAACAAAACTCATCGCCTCCCGGGAAATGGCGGCCGATTTCGTGGCGAAATGAAGCGATCAGCATTATCCGGGGATTAACTGCCGCCTACCGGTACTCCACAAAAGTGACAACTACCTCTAGTAGTAGGGCGCTTCCAGCACTTACCGTGTAGGGCATGGCCGAAAAGTGCATTATTTCCCGAGTTCTGTTCTTTGTATCACTGGTGTTACTAGTTTCCCAGTCACTAACCCTTCCATTAGCCGCGCAAACCGACCTGGGCGCCATTCGTGTCCACGTTCAAGATCAGAGCGGCAGCGCGATTGCGAGTGCCGCAGTAACCGTCCGTAATCCTGCTACTTCGTGGGAACGGAACGCGCAAACCGATGGCTCCGGCGATTATTCGTTCGTCGGTGTTCCTTTGACCGGGCAATACACAGTCAGCGTAGCCGCGGCACAGTTTAAGGCGGCGCAGCAAGATGACGTTCAGCTACGAGCAGGGAGCGTCGCGACCTTGAATTTCGCGCTGAATGTCTCCGGCGAGAAGGCCGTAATCAACGTCTTTGGCACGCCCGGTTCGCTGCCCACCGAGTCGAACCAGGTGTCAACGCGATTCGACCTGCAGAAAATTGAAGACACGCCAGTCCTGAGCAACAAGGTATCGAGTTTGCCGCTGCTGAATTCGTCGGTCCGCCCGGCGCAGACGACGGGCGACCTGTTCATGAACGAGACGCTCTATGTCATCAACGGCAACGGACGCCGCCAGACGACCTATCAGTTGGACGACACCGACGCGGACGACAGCTGGGGACGGCAGACGATGTTCGCCGCAGTTCCTTTCCCCGTCGTGCAGGAATTCACGGTTTACACCAACGCAACCTCGGCCGAATGGGGCAGGAACGCGGGCACTGCTGTGAATGTCGTTACGAAATCGGGCACCAACGACTGGCATGGAGACTTCCTCGGGATGGGACGGCCAGCCGGCACGCAGGCGAACACGCCGCTGGCCACGCATCCGGCGGACAACGTCATGGCGCAGGGCAGCGGAACGGTATCCGGGCCGATCGTGAAAGACAAGACGTTCTTCCTGGCCTCGGCTCAGTACAGTAGCCAGCAGCGCGCGGCCGTCATCACGTCTCCGGTGACGCCGGGAGCGGTATACGAGGGCAATTTCAGCCAGTGGCTCGGCCTTTTCCGGCTTGACCAGATGATTGGGAACAACAACCGTCTGACGCTGCGAGGCAACCTTGATCGCTTTCAGGACACTAATCCGTCAGACGCGGTGAGCGGCGCAACGCTGCCGACCGCGGCGCGGGTCTTCACTCGCAACACCTACCAGGCAGCTCTCACCGACGACTGGACGCTGTCGCCGACGATGGTGAACGACTTCCGCTTCCAACTGCTGGTGGCATCGCCGATCACGCAGTTCATCCCGGTGGTTTCTGCGCCGCAGGAATTCGTGTCGGGCTATTACACGAACGGTGAGTCGCGTTGGGCCAACCTGCTCAATCACCAGTACGAGTGGGGTGACACCCTGAGCTGGTCCAAGGGGCATCACCAGATCCGGACCGGCTTTAACGTGATTTACTCTTCGTCCGGCGGCTATGGGCAGGAATTCGGCAGCGGCTACATCGACGGAAGATTCCAGATTAATGCGAAATACGAGACCATTCCGATAGCGACCCTGCTGACTTACAATCCGTCTCTGGCGCCTCCGGGCTATCCGAAGGGATCGCCTCCGATCGCCAGCAGTTTCACGCAATCGTTCGGTAACGCGACCTATAACGTGAAGGAGACGCTCTACGGGATGTTCGTACAGGACAACTGGACAGTGCGTCCCAACCTAACGCTCAACCTTGGTCTGCGGTACGAGGGCCAGACGTTTACCAACCAGTACGCTATGTTCTCGCCGCGAATTGGGGCAGCATGGCAAATCCAGCCAAACACGGTGTTGCGCGCAGGTTACGGAATCTATTATTCGGAAGAGCGCGCGAACTTGGAAGCCTCGGCGGCGCTGGGCGGTCCTCAGGGCGCGTTCACTTATACCGTGGCGCCCGGAGGTTATGGCTTTCCGACCTCGTTCGCGCCGATCTCCGAATTTCCTCCGGGAGTGGCCTTGCCGGCGCGCGATATCACCATTCTCGCGGGCCAGTGCAATTACCTGAACCAGTTCCTGCCTGTCAGCCAGCTGCGTTACTGTCCGAATACCTTCTACAACCCGTACACCCAGCAGTGGAACCTTGGCATCGAGCACGACTTCGGACATGGCTGGCTGTTCTCGATGGACTACATCGGCTCGCACACAATTCACATCGAGCAGCCAGTCGACTTGAATTCACCTTCCGGGTTCACGCGCACGGCGCCGGGCCAGACGCGCTCGGTGGCAGCGGCCAACGCGACCCGTCCCATCGTGCCGGCAAACAACGGCTATCGCCAGGTGCTCGCCTACACCAACGCCGGCTCCGCGTTCTATGACGGGCTGCAAGTAAAGCTCAACAAGCAGCTGACCAGCCGTCTATCAATGTTGCTGAGCTACACCTGGTCGCACGACATCAACACCGTGGAGTGGGACGGCACCGGCCAGAACCCGAACGACTACTCTTGCCTGGTGGTCTGCGAAAAGGCGACGAGCCTGCTGAACCAGACCAACCGTGCAGCACTAAGCGGCACTTACATGTTCCCGTGGCAGATCATGTTCTCCGCCGTGGCGGAGATGGGTTCCGGCTTCCCCTACAACGTCACAACCGGCGTCGACAACAATGGCGACGGCAATACCTCGGATCGGCCCGTGATAAACGGCGTCGTCGTTCCCCGCGATTGGGGACGGGCGCCTGCGCTGTACGACTTCGACTTCGCACTGGCGAAAGGGTTCAAGATCGGCGAACAGTTGAACCTGAACCTGCGCGCCGAATCGTTCAACACCTTCAACCACCTGAACACGTTCAGCCGGAACGGAGTCTACGGCAATACTGCCACACCAGTAGCTACCTTCGGACAGCCGGTGGGTGGATTGGCCAACATCGGACCGCCGCGCCAGATGCAGTTCTCGGCGCGCATCCAGTTCTAAAAGCTGGGAAACTCGGCTGCGCGTTCTCGTTGCGGTGAGCCGGACGAGAACGCGCAGCCTTCTGAGCGTTCAGGTGTAATTCAAAGACTTAAGATGCGACGAACGATATTGCAGATGAAACCCCCTCTCGCTCGCGCGGGCACGCTGGCATGCCTGATGATGTTGCTGTGCGCGGCCGCGGCCGTAGCGCAATCAGCAGCCGCAAAGGGCAGCATTTCTGGCACGGTGACAGACCCACAGGGGGATGCCGTTGCTGGAGCGCAGGTCACGGTCCGCAACGTGGACTTCAGCTCTTCGCGCATCCTGGATACCAATGAGAATGGCGCGTTTACCGCCACCATGCTTACACCCGGTACTTACACGGTTGAGGTGAAGGCACAGGGTTTCACGCTGAAAAAGCCGGCCCGCATGACGCTGAACGTTGGTGCGAGCGTCGAGGTCAACGTGCGGATGGGCGTGGCGGCAGTTTCGCAGGGTGTGACCGTGACAGCCCACGGACCCACGGTGGAAGGAAACACCTTGCCGCCCGCCATCAACAAACAGGCGCCGGAGGTAAGCAACACTCTGGCTGGACTAACCGTAACGTACCTGCCGAACCGTGATCGCGATTTCAGCCAGTTCGGACAACTCGCCGCGGGAGTGCAGCCGACGCTGGTGAATTCCGGGCTCGTGGTGGACGGACAGCGCCCGAACTCGCTGGCGGTGGCCGTGGACGGGGCCGATTTTTCCGACCCGCTGCAGGGTGGCCAGCGCGGCGCCGGCGACGGCGCATTCTTCTTTCCGCAGACCATCGTGCGCGAATTCCAGATCGTGCACGCGGGAGCCTCGGCGGAAGTCGGCGGCACCAATGCCGGGTTCATCAACATCGCCACCAAGGAAGGCAGCAACAAATATCGCGGCGAGGCGTTCTACATTGGCCGTCCATCGGCGTTCACCTCGCCTGACACCTTCGGCCATTCGCTCGAGAGCACCCAGAACGAATTTGGCGGATCGATTGGCGGGCCCATCCGCAAGAACCGCGCGTTCTTTTACGCCGGCATGGAGCAGGACTACCTCGATGTCCCCTACTGGACTCAGTTCGAAACGCAAGCGCCAGGCGTGGCCGTCCCTGCTTCGCTGACGGCGCTGCAACAGCAAATCGTTGGCAAGAGCAATCCGACAGCGGTGTTTGCGCGGACCGACGTGCTGCTCAACCAGAACAACACTCTCAACCTGCAGTTCGACTACAACCGCCTCCACGCCACGAATGTAGACGACGGCTCCACTCGCAGCATCGCAACGTATGACAACAGTTCGGCCTTGACGGGAACCAGCTACTGGGTCCGCAGCAATCTGACGACCGTGTTCGGCGGGCAGATGGTGAACCAGGTGCTGGCTCAGTGGGCGCAAGACCAGCGCACCATGACTCCGACGTCGACCGCGCCCGAATACGTCATCAACGGCTTCGGCGTGCTTGGCGGCAGCAGCCTTTCCAACTGGGCCTACACCTCGAACATCAGCCGCTTCAGCGACGATGTAGCGATCATCCGGGGACGCGCAACGGTCCACATTGGAGGCAGCTTCGCCTACGACCCGGCGCGGCAGCGTCATGAGGCGAACCTGAATGGCCAGTTCGGCTTCGATTCGCTGACCGATTTTGAGGCTAACGATCCCAGGCGGTATCAGCAAACCTTCGTCACCGGCGACGGATATTACGATGCAGCAGTAAAGTCGCTGGGGCTGTATGCCGACGCGAAGTTTACCGTCACGAAGAAGCTGACGATCACCGCCGGACTGCGCTGGGACGCGCAATGGAACCCGCAGCCAACGCATCCCAATGCGGCAGTCCCATCGACGACGTACATCCCCAATGACGTGAACCAATGGCAGCCGCGGTTGGGCGTGGCGTGGAATCCCGCGGTCAATACCGTCGTACGGCTGTCGGCGGGGCTCTATGACGCGCCCACTCCAGCAACCTACTTTCAGCGCGTGTTCACCGACAATGGGCTGAATACGGTGGTGGCTGACAGCTACTACGATCCCCAGATTCTGGCGCTGGTGGCGAACGGCAACCCACTACCTGCGCCGCCTGTTGGGCTCACGACACCGGCGGCGTTGGTGGTGGGAATCAACCCGTCGTTTCGTAATCCGCGGTCTTTTCAGGCGGCAGGAAGCTTCGAGCAGCAACTGAACGCGAAGATTTCGCTGTCGGCAGGGTACGTTCACAACAGCACCTGGGACCTGCAGCAAATGGTCAGCCGGAATTTGTTTACACCCACCTATGACGCGAGCGGAATGCCGATTTTTCCGGCGCAACGGCCCGATCCCAACATCGGCCAACTGCTGATGAATCAATCGTCGGCACATTCCTCGTACGACGGCATGACAGTAACGGCGAATTTCCAGCTTCCGCACCGTTCGCAGCTGGTGGCCAATTACACGCTCGCACGTGCCCGCGATAACAATTCCAACCTCGGGCCTTTTACGCTCGTGCCAGGACTCAATCCTTACAACCTGTCGGCCGACGCATCGGACTCGTCGTTTGACGTGCGCAACAGCTTCAACCTCAGTGCCATCACCAATCTGCCCCACGGCTTTAAGATCAATCCGATTTTCATCGCTCGCTCGGGAGCGCCGTACACGCCCATCATCGGCTTCGACACGCAGAACGACGGCAATGACTGGAACGACCGCGCCATCGTCAACAATGCGGTGGTGGCGCGCAACAGCTACCGCCAGCCCGCGTTTTTTAACCTTGACCTGCGCTTTGTAAAGGACTTCGCACTACGCGGCGAAGGACGTCACCTTGACCTGTTCATGGACATCTTCAACATCATCGGCGCAGGCAATCGCAATTTCGGCCCGGACGCGGTCAGCTTGTTTGGAAATACATCATCGCCTGTGTTCACCGCAGGACAAGCGCAGTTTGCTCCCGACACCAATCACATGGGGAGCGCCCGGCAGTTTCAGTTCACGGCGCGAATCACCGCATTCTGAGACCTGATTAAGAAATTCTGCAGCCATGGTGCGGACGGGTAGAGCCGAGCTTCAGCTCGGCGTCCACACTTTTTTTGATGCGTGAGCCGGCTTCAACCAGCGACACAAGCACTACCTTGCGACTACGTCAAAAACCGATCTGGCGGCCTTAGCTCATTCCTTCTTTCCACCCGCGGCGCCAGCAGCAAGAGGCATAAGATTACTGGCCTCCAGCGCATGATTGAACCCCGGAAGGTCCTCCGCAAGGAGCTTCCGATAGTCTGACTCAACCGCATTCAGTTCGGCCTCATACGTCTTCAGCAGACCCATCTGAGTTTCCGTGGGTGCGAAGTCGGCGCCCCCGGCCACATCGCCGCCGCCGGTGCCGACCTCGGCATTCAGCCAGATCAGGTTGAGATAGAGTCCATACGGCTCGACGAAATACTTGTCATCGCTATTCAGAAGCGCCTGCGAAACCAAACGGTGCTCGATGGCAAGTCAGCTTTTTGTCCATCGCTGCGGCAGCCTGCAGCAGTTGCGCCTGCTGTTTGGCCTGACCTTCCTTCAACGAATGCGGAGCAGCGGATGAGGGCTCCGCGTCATAGTCGTCGCCTTCCTCGGCGAGGGCAGCTTTCGCCTGGTCATGTTTCTTCGGCGGACGCAGCATCGACTGGATCACCTCGAGTTGCTTGCGCAGCCACTCGATCTGGTTGACGGTGTCGGAGACGCGGCTGATGTTGTCGCAGATTTGCAGCAGCGTCTTGACCGACTGGTCGATGTCCGCGTCTGTGCCCGGGGCCTTGGGATCGCGCACCACCATCAACGGCTGCGTGTACGACTGGCCGTCAACCTTCAGGCGTACGGTGTACTTTCCCGGAGCCACGATCGGCCCGACTTCCGCCGGACGGCTTCCCCAGTGCGTAATAGGACGCGAGTCGGTATCGCGGAAGCGTGGCTCGTCCCAGATGTGCGGATTGTCGGGCGCCGCCGTGCGCAGGGCAACCAGCCGAGGCGACTCGTAGCGCATGTCCCACTTCACGCGGTTCAGTCCGGGCTGGCCTTTGGCCTCCAGCTTCCGAATCACAGTGCCGTTCGCGTCGAGAACCTCGAGCTCGATCGGATCTTTGGGCTTGGCCTTCAGTGAGAAGTTGAGCATCGCCTGAGGGGCGCGCACGAAGCGATACGTCGAGCGCGGCTCGAACAGCACAACCGCCGCATCCGAGTGTTTCGCGGCGAGATGCTCCAGCGGGGTGATGTCGTCGAGAATGTAGAGTCCGCGACCGTACGTGGAAACCACGAGGTCGTGGAAGTCTTTCTGCACCACAGCCCAGGTTACGGGCGAGTGAGGCAGACCCTCCTGCAATGGGGTCCAGTGCCCACCGTCATCCGTCGAGTAATACAGCGCATTGCCGGTGCCGGCGAATAACAGGCCGGCAGCATTCGGATCTTCGGTAACCGTCTTGACGTACGACAAGGCATCCTTGGGCAGGTTGCCGACGACCGACGTCCACGTCTTGCCCATGTCGGTGGTCTTGTAAATAAACGGATCGCGGTTGTCCACGAGATGGAAATCGACGCTAATATACGCCGTGCCGGCGTCGAAGGCCGATGGCGCGATGCTGGTCACCGTTCCCCACGGCGGCAGTCCCGGTGATGTTCTTGGTGACATTGTTCCAGTTCGCACCCGCGTCTTTGGTGTACCAGACCTGGCCATCGTTGGTACCGGCCCAGATGAGTCCCTTCTGGATTTTCGACGGTGCGATGGCGAAGACGACTTCGCCATAGAACTGCCCCAGATTGTCGCCGACGATCCCTCCCGATGGAAGCAGGTGCGCCGGGTCCTGCGTCGAAAGATCAGGGCTGATGACCGACCAACTGTCGCCCGCGTTGCTGGTCTTGAAAATCACCTGGCAACCGTAATAAACGGAGTTGTGGTCGAACGGATCGACAGCCAGTGGCGGCGTCCAATGGCAGCGATACTTGAGCCCATTGGGAGGCGAGTCCAGGGTATGCATCCAAGGGCTGACTGAGCGCGCTTGCCTGATGCGGGCGTCCCAGCGAGTGACCGTGTCGCCATAGCAGGTCGCCCACACGATGTTCGTATCGACGGTATCGGGAATAGTGAAGCCCGACTCGCAGCCGCCCATCTCGCGGTCCCATCCGCCCTCCGGTTGATCGAAGGGAACACTCGGGCCGCGCATGTTTCCGTCGTCCTGCATGTTGCTGTAGAAGTAGTAGGGGACCTGGTTATCGACCGCGACGTGATACATCTGCCCGATGGGCAAGGTGACGCGATGGAAGCCGCGGCCATGGACCGTGGTGATGATCATGCCGGCGTCATCGGTAATCACGAAACGGTCGGGATTGGTGGGGTCGAACCAGATGTCGTGGGTGTCGCCGCCCCAGCGGACTTCGTGAAAGTTCTCGCCACCGTCAAGCGACTGGTGGAAGGAACTGTTGGCCACAAGAACTTCGTTGTCACTACCGGGCGAAACTGCGATTCGAATGTAATAGCCGGCGCGGCCGGTAAGGGCGCGCTGGTAGTTAACCGCCTTCCACTGATCGCCGCCGTCGTCGGACCTCCAGAGCGAGCCCTGGTCTTTGGTCTGGATCAGCGCGAAGACCCGGTTGGAGTTGGTCGGCGCCACTGCGACATCGATCTTCCCCAGCGGCGATTTTGGCAGGCCGTGTTCTTCGATGCGGGTCCACTTGGTTCCGCCGTCGTGCGACACGTAAACCCCGCTGCCGGGGCCGCCGCTTAACTCAACCCAGGTGTGCATCTCGACCTGCCACATCCCCGCAAACAGCGTGCGAGGGTTCTTTGCGTCCATCGACAGCCCCGAGCAGCCGACATTCTCTCCAGCGAAAAGCACCCGCTCCCAATGCTGGCCTCCGTCGGTGGTGCGGTACACTCCTCGCTCCTGTTGCGGGCCAGTCGTGCGACCCAGCACGCAGGCAAACACGATGTCGGGATTCGTCGGATGGATGACGATGCGTCCAATGCGTCCGGACTCCGGCAGCCCCATATTCGTCCAGGTCTTGCCCGCGTCGGTGGACTTGTAGATGCCGTTGCCCATCACGTCGCTGTCACGTATGACCCAGGCCTCGCCGGTTCCCGCCCACACCGTGCTGGGATCGGACGGCGCTACCGCCAACGCGCCGATGGCGGCGACGGGCTGCTTGTCAAAAATTGGCGTCCAGCGATTCCCGCCGTCCGTGGATTTCCAGACGCCGCCCGATGCGGCGCCCGCGTAGTAGGTACTGGGGTCCCCTGGTATGCCTGCAACCGCGGCGATGCGATTTCCAACCTTTGGGCCCACGAAGCGGAATCGAAACTGGCTTTCCGACTCGGCGTCGGGCTGTTGTGCGACTGCTGCAAACGTGCAGGTGAGAACTGCGATGAAAGCGAGAAGCTGCCCAATGCGTCTACGAAACATTCCTGGAATTCCTCCGGCGAATCATCGTGAATCTTACATTACAGGCTAAGTTTGGAATCTGGATTTCGGGGCCGCTTGGAAACTTGTTCCTGCGACTGATTCGCGTCAGGGCACGACTTCAGAGGCTGCTGAAAAAAGCGGATGTACCTGACGAGGTACGAGGCTTTCCACAAGCCAGTAGGGTAAGTAAGCAGTATGCGTGGAGACGAGAAGCAGCAACCTGTGATGTTCAGCTACATCGACCTGGAACAGCGGGTGCCCGCCGAGCACCCGTTGCGAGCGATCCGGCCGATGGTGGATCAGGCTTTGGCCGGCTTGTCGGTGCACTTTGACGCGCTGTATGCCCGCCGGGGGCGGCCTTCGATTCCTCCCGAGCAACTGTTGCGGGCCTTGCTGTTACAGGCGCTGTATTCGCTGCGCAGCGAGCGGCAACTGATGGAGCAGATCGATTTCAACCTGCTGTACCGCTGGTTTGTGGGACTGGGGATGGATGAGCAGGTGTGGGACCCGACCGTGTTCACGAAGAACCGCGACCGTTTGCTGGCGGGCGAGGTATCGCAACGATTGCTGGCGGCGGTGGTGGAACAGGCGCGGGCGCAGAACTTGCTGAGCGAGGAACACTTCACGGTGGACGGAACGCTGCTGGAGGCGTGGGCGAATCGCGACAGTTTCGCGCCCAAGGATCCGCCGCCGGCGCAGGGCACGGGAGCCAGGGGCAGGAAGTTGCTGCGCGACACCCATGAGTCGAGTACGGACCCGGATGCGCGCTTGTATAAGAAGAGCAAGGCGGGGGAGTCCAAGCCGAGCTATCTGGGACATGTCATCATCGAGAACCGCAACGGGCTGGTGGTGGCGGCCTGCGCCACGCAGTCGAGTGCGACGGCGGAGCGGGAGGCGGCGCTGGCCATGCTGGACGAGATGCAGAGGGCAGGCGGGTGCACAACGACCAGCCCGAAGCCCATCACGCTGGGGGCTGACAAACACTATCAGGAGCAGAAGTTTATCGCGGCACTGCGCGAACGCCACATCGCCCCGCACGTGGCGGAATACGAAAAGCCTTCGACCCACTGGCCCAACTTTTTAACCGCGGCGGAACGCAACGATCCCGGCAGGAGCATCAGCCAGAAGAAGCGCAAGTTGGTGGAGATGGTGTTTGGCTGGGGCAAGGGAGACAGCATCATGCGCAAGCTCAAGTTGCAGGGGGCGAAGCGGGTGGACTGGCTGTTCCGATTGCTGGCGACGGCCAACAATCTGGTGCGCATGGTGAAGCTGCGGAAGCTAATTCCGGCGCAGTAAGCCGAGGGAGTAGTGTGTCTGCAGGGCGAAAAACGGCACCTGCAGAAGCGGAAGAGCAATGCCGAAGGGCCGCTCAACTCGCGAAAAATGAGCACAGAGAGAAACTGCAACCAAAGTAAGCGCTTTTTTCAGCAGCCTCTGAAGTCGTGCCGTACGACGCAAAAAATACGTCCGGCTTTAGCCTCTGAGTTTTTCTTGCCCACTTTCAAGATGACTTTTTCGCAACGTCTGTCGCCGGCCAGCGCCGTCGATCACGGGTGGTCCCGATTCCCGTTTCGGAACCCAACGGTTACTTTAGTTTTCCCAGTACCAAAATTCCTCTGGACGTTTCTGTCACGCCGCGATAGACCATAGCTGTGAGGCGAGGGAGTGGTGTGCCTCCCTGACCGGCGCCCAGTGCGCCCACAGTCCCGAGATCTTTGACAACCAGACCCTCCATGGGCTTCTAGCAGTCTGCCCCGCTCCGATTCCGGCTGCGCTGATTACTGGTATATAGAACTCCTTACGTAGTTAATTGGTGATCTATCACGGATTTTAAAAATTTTATATTTTTCGCAATATATTGACAATAAATAGTATATTGCATGAGACATACTGTAATAGTTACGCATAACACAAAATTTTGAAGGCATTTTGATCGAAATGGAGCCGGGTGCGCACGAAGAAACGCCCTCGAACCAATCCGGTTTTCAGGAAGGGTTCCTTGGCAGTCCTACTTCAGAAAACGCTGGAGGAATTGCTAAACCGCGCTAGCCTCGGAGCTTCCACAAGATCTGCCGCAGCATTCCCAGCAGCACCTCCGCATCCTGGGAGTTGATACTCATGCGGCGAACCATGCGGCGGGTTTTCTCTTCCGTGGCAGCGAGGGTGGCGGGCGTCGTGTATCCGCTGTCCTGCAGGACTTCCACCAGCGCGGAGGTAACACGCTCGAGTTCAGCGGCCATCGCAGCGTCTTGCGTTTCGACCGGCAGTAAGGGCTTGAGCTCTCGCGACAATTCGTAGAGCGTAACCGCCACCGCCTGTCCGAGATTCATCGAGAGATGCTCGTCTCGCGCGGGAATATGCACGAGCAAGTGACAGTGACTAAGGTCTTCGTTGCTAAGTCCGGTCTTTTCGGAACCGAAGACAATGGCGGCATTGGACTTGGCCAGCCGACTGCGAATTTCCGCAGCCGACGCCTCGAGTAGAACCATCGGATGCTGCAACTCGCGATGCTGGATCGCCGTGGTGCCGACAACCAGCGAACAGTCGGCGACGGCGTCAGCAAGAGTCTCGAATAGTTCGGCCCGCTGCAGGATTTCAGCCGCAGGACCGACGGCGCTGCGCGCCTCGCGAAACGACGGCTCAAACGGATTCACCACACGAAGGTGCAGCACTCCGAAGTTGCTCATGGCGCGCGCAGCGGCGCCGAGATTGAGGGGGTTGCGCGTGCCGACCAGCACAATCCGCAACCGATCGAGTTCGGCAGAAGCGGGCAAGTGGAGATTTTACGACAGCGCCTGCGTATCTCGTTCAGCGTAAAAGTACACCGGCGAGAAAGCACCGTGCTCGCAAGCACAGCCGCTCACGGTTTCCCCACTGCCGTTTCGATGTTCCAACGTTTCATCCAAAGGAAAAGGACCAGCAGCCCCCATAAGTGATAGCCCGTGTTGGCACGGCGCTCCAAATGTTCGTCGACCAAGCGGCGGACGCTGGGCCAGTCGAAGAGCCCGCTGGCGGTAACCGCTTCTTCCGAGAGCGTCTGCAGAAGTAGCGGGCGCAGCACACCGCGAAACCACTCGTGGATGGGGATATCGAAGCCGATCTTGGGGCGATGAAGCACGGAGTGGGGCAGCTTGTCCTGCATCAGGCGCCGTAGAACGAATTTCGACTCCGAACCATGCAGTCGAAAGTCATCAGGCAGACTGTTGGCGAAATCGACGATGCGGTCGTCGAGAAATGGCGGCCGCACTTCCAGCGAGTGCGCCATGCTGATGCGATCCACCTTATAGAGAATGTCGTCGGCCAGATAGTAGCGCTGATCGAATTCGAGGAAGCGGCCCAGGTCCCGCCCTGGTCGCAGGTTGCCGAGCACATCAGCAAGCGGCTTAGGGTCGGCATAGCGGAAGAGCTCGTCTTTCTCTTCGTCCGAAAACGTGCCGTTCCAGAACAGGTGCGCCCGGCCCGGATCCATCAACGAGCCCTGCAGAAAGCGCTTCACCTTGTACTCAAAGCTGATCTTGTCGTCGGAGACCGGCAGCAGACGGGCGGCGGCAAGCCCAGCCTTCAACAATCCCGACGGAAACTTGCGCGCCAGGTCGCTATAACGATTGGCCTTGTAAGTAAGGTATCCGGCGAAGAGTTCGTCGCCGCCTTCGCCGGTGAGAATCACCGTAACGTCGCGCGCCGTCATCTTGGCCAGAAACCAGAGCGGCACCGCGCCCGCATCGGCGCTGGGCTCGTCGGAGTAGTAAGCAATCTGCTGTATGGCGTCGGTGAGTTCGGCTTCCGGGTTCAGGTCGAACTCCGTGTGCTCAGTGCCGAAGTGGCGGCTGACCTCGCGAATGTAGCGGCCCTCGTCGAACGAGCGCCCCTGAAACGTCACGCCAAAGGTGTGAATGCGGTTCGGGCTGGCGTGAGTGGCGTAATGAAGGACAGTCGATGAATCGAGGCCGCCGCTCAGCCACACGCCCAGCGGAACGTCAGAGATCAACTCCTCTCTCACCGACTTTTGCAGCAGATCGTCGAGTTGCTCGCAGGCGGCCTCGATCGAAGCGGGCGCGGATAGCTTTTCTTTCGGCGGCAAGTACGGGCGGGTCGAGCACACGCCGTCCTTCCACTCCAGCATGTGGCCCGGCAGCAGCTTCACGATGCCGTCGACCAGCGTGTACGGCGCAGGAACGTAGTTGAGGCTCAGGTAACAGTTCAGGCCGTCGAGACAGATGCGGCGCGGCACGTTGGGATTGGCGAAGATGCACTTCAGCTCGGAGCCGAAATAGACTTCGCCGTCCTGCTGGAAGTAGTAGAGCGGCTTGATGCCCATGCGGTCGCGCGCCAGCACCAGGCGGCCACGCGACTGCACCCAGATGGCGATGGCAAACATTCCGCGCAGACGCGCGAACGAGGCGTCGCCCCAGCGCAGGTAGGCTTGCAGTATGACCTCGGTGTCGCAATGAGAGTGGAAGACGACGCCTTCGCGCTCCAGATCCTGACGCAGATCGAGGAAGTTGAATACCTCGCCGTTGTAAACAATTACGGCGTCGCGGTCGGCGCTAAAGACAGGCTGGTCGCCTCCGGCGATGTCAAGGATGGCAAGTCGAGTCGCCCCGAGCGAAACCTCTTCGCATTCGAAATAGGCCTTCTGATTGGGACCGCGATGGGTGATGGCGTCGACCGCGTTGTTCAGCACGTCGGCTGGCAGGGGCTTACGAAGCTGTGTAAATCCGGCGATGCCACACATCTAGCTCGAAGTGTCCGTTCCCGATTGGAGTGTAAGATTGCTGGCGCAGCGCCGTCAGAATGTTGGCACTGCCGTTGCGTACAACGGCGCGCTGCGAACCTCGACTCTTCTCAGTGTAAACCGAGACGTGGGCTTTTCGAAATTGCGCTTTTCCGCAGCAAAACGGCCAATTGTTATGCTTGCGATGCGAGGTGGGGAATGCATCACATCCTGTTTTATGACGTAGTTGAAGAATATGTGGAGCGTCGAGAGCCGTTGCGGGCCGAGCATCTTGAGCTGGCCCGGCAGTCGCAGGCGCGCGGCGAAATGATGATGGGTGGAGCGCTCGCCGACCCAGTGGATACCGCCATCATTGTATTTCGCGGGGATTCGCCCGTCGCCGCAGAAGCCTTCGCGCAAGCCGACCCCTACGTGCGGCACGGACTTGTAAAGTCGTGGCGAGTGCGGAAGTGGATGACGGTAATCGGAGACGAGTAACGCCGGCGGCCCCTTGCTGCCCCGCACCCCAACTTCTCACACCAAGTTACGTCTCCGGCTTAAAGATCATTCCCTGGCCGGTCTTGCCGTCCATCAGCACGGAGATCGGCCGCTCGAAGTGAAGCAGCCGCACGCAGCCGTGATCTTCTGTGCCGGATTGTTCCGCCAGCCAGTCCCAATCGACGAAGCCTTCGCCGGCGTCGGGGTTCACCGTGAAAGTACCCGACGCGGAAGGCCGTCAGGTTCTGGAAGAAATGGCTGCCCTGCGAAGGCGTGACGCGAAAGTCCTTGAAACCCGACTCCACGATCACGCGCGCCCCTGCGATCTGGTCCCAACGTCACGGGAATCCCGAGCCACGGTTCGTTCGATCCCCACCGACCGACGCCGATCAGCAGATACGGCTTCCCTTCGGCGCTTAGTTGCGCGTTGAAGTGGGCCACGCTCTGCGCCACGTCGTGGCTGCGGGCGCGTTCGAAGCGGTTGAAGTCCACGACGATCGACGTCGCGCAGATCGGCGATTCGGCCGTGTCCCAGCACCTTGGCGCTCTGGCAGATGAGGCGCGATGCTTCCACCTCGCCCATCTTTAGCTCTTCTCCCTCTCGCGACATCACCAGCGGACGCATCTGCAGGAACCCGAACTCGGCGTCTTCGCCGGGGCGCCTTCGGCAATCTGCACCGCAAACTCGATTTCCACCGGACGCCCCATGGCGTCTTCGCCGATGGTCATGAGTTGATCGAGGATCTGCGGCAGCGGGAACAGACCGTGCTTGAGGATCGGCGCAAAGCTGATGATGCGCGCACCCGGACGGCTCAGCCCGTCATACACCGCGTGGTTCTCAACCGAGTAGGTCGACGCCACCATGTGCAGCGTGCCATCGGCTTCGGCGGCACGAATCGGGAACGCAAGTTTCACGAAGATCGTCGGCCGGATCTTCGTGATGTACGCGCGGCGTCAGCTCCAGCGCCCAGAACTCGGTCTGCGAGTTAGCCAGGATGTCTTCCACCGACGAGAACTGCACCAGGTGGCGCGGATATCGCGGGCTGAACGTGAGGCACTTCCCTCCGCCGACCACCGCGCGCCCCATGCCGAGAGCGACGGCGGCGAAGCCGTCTTTCGGCGTCTGCGGTTCCATCGGGTAGAAGTTGCGCGAGCGCACCACGCCGGAGAACTCCGGATAGTAACGTTGCCCGTGCGGCGACACCCACCACCTGCTGGATCATCACCGCCATCTTCTCTTCCTCAAGGCGGTACGGCGTGGCACGCACGTACGCCTTCGAGTGCTGGCTGAAGGTGGAGGCGTACACACGCTTGATCGCCTCGTTGAGTTGCCTCAGGCGAACCTCAAGGTCTGGTCTTGATTGCCCAGCATGAACGTGTCGTACACACCGGAGAACGGCTGGTATTGCGAGTCTTCCAGCAGGCTCGACGAGCGCACCGCCAATGGAAATGTCACTTTCTCCAGAAACGCGCGCAGGTGGGCCAGCACGTCGGCCGGCAAGGGCGAAGCCAGAAAGCGCGTGACGATTTCTTCGTCGCTGTTGCATCGCATGGCAAAATCGTGCAGATCATTCTCGGCGATGAAGCGGTCGAAGGTGTCAGTCGCCAGCACCACGGTTCGCGGCACGGAGATGCGCACGCCGGAAAAACGCCGGGGCATGTGCTTCGGTTGCAGCAGATGGCGGGCGAAGGCCAGTCCGCGGGCCTTGCCGCCGAGCGAGCCGTCGCCGATGCGCAGGAAGTAGGTATCCTGCGGCTGGAACATCTCGGGGTGGAAGTCACCCACCAGCGTCTGGCTCTGCTCGCGCCGGTAGCTGACGATGGCTTCGATCAGGTCGCGGCGCAGCACTTCGATGCTGGCGAAGTCCGAAACCTTGCGCGGCCTCAGCTTCTGCGCGACGGCAAATTCGGTTCGCGCCATCAGCCAGTGCGAGAAGTGGTTGCGCCCCGCGTGGTACGAGATGCTCTCGGCCGGAACCGTTCGCAGCGCCTGTTCGAGTTCGCCCAGATTGCTGGCGCGCGCCACTTCAGTCTTGCGGTCGGGCAGGCGGAATACGAAATCGCCGAAGCCCACCTGGTCGATCAACCAGGTGCGCAAGTCACCCAGTAGCGTCGGCGAGTGCTTCTGCAGGAAGGCAAACTCCTCGGCGTATGCCTTGTCGCGATGAACTCGGTACGGCCCGACTGCAGCACAATAGGCACGTCGGGCACTACGCTGCGGATCATCCTCGCCAGGTCAAATCCGGCTTCCGGCATGAGTTGTCCGCGTCGGGGAAATTCCACATCCAGCACCACGCCCAGCAGGTTCTGCCGGTAGCGCAACGCCAACTCCGCACCGCTCTCGAAGTCTGAGGCCAGCAGAATCTTGGGGCGCGCCCTCATACGCACCAGCTTGTGCGCTACGTTCAGGCCTTCGCTGATCAGCCGGCGGGCCTGGCTGATGAGTTCCGTGTAGATGACCGGCAGGAACGACGAGTAGTAGCGGATGTTGTCTTCCACCACCAGCATGACTGGCACGTCCATCACGTCGGTGTCGTGCTCGGCGTTCATCTTGTCTTCGATGTACTTGATGATGGAGATCAGGATGCGGGCATTGCCTTGCCACAGAAAGATGCGTTCGATGGGACTATGGGGCACGCGGGCGACGAAGTTCTTGACTTCGCTGTAGTCGTAGGCCAGCACCACCACCGGCACGTCGAGTCCCGACGCGCTTGACTTCGGTGGCGATTTCCGCGGCGCTCATGTCCTCGACTTCGAGGTTGGTGACAATCAGGTTGAAGCGAGAATCGGAACGCGCCAGTTTCAGCGCTTCGGCGCCGGTCTTGACGTGCGTGATACGCGGCACATGCTGCAGGTTGAGCTCGTAAGACTCGCCGATGAGCAGCTCGTTGAGCCGGCCGTCTTCGCGCAGGATGAAGGAGTCGTAAAGGCTCGAGACCAGCAGGATGTCCTGCACCCGGTAGGGCATGAGGTTTTCGAAGGCTTCGAAGACCTTTTCACGCTCCATGGCGGCTTCAACGGCGGGGTTGGAACTCATGGAGAAATAGTAATCCCCGGGCGGAATTCGTGGCTGTGCGCGGTGAACGCCCGGCAGTGACGTGGCACAAGTTCAGCTTGGATTAAGGTTGCGGATCTTAGATTCGGGCCAGATAGATATCAACTCATTTGCGGCCCTCGGCTGGTTTGGCCAGAACCACGCCGGGGGCCTTGTTTCTGCCCGACCAAGCTCCCGCGAGGACGCTGCGAACCGAGGCGTCTCTGATACCGTAGAGGCAGATCATGTCACTGCTCGACGATTTCGGATTCCGGCCCGCGCGCATCGGCATCGCCATCATTCTCATTCTGCTTGGCGGGAACTGCTTACACCACCTGGCGCAATGCGCGCATCGACGCGCTGGCGCGCTCGGCGCTCGACAAGAAAGGCGACGTGAGCACCGTGCAGCGACTGGCTCGCTATTCAGGGCAGCGCTCCGCGGACTTGCTGGCCGTAGTCGACGGCGGGCGCGCAAGTGCCGCGAGGTCCGCCTGGCCGCACTGCAGGCGCTCGTCAACCGCAAAGATGCCGCTCATGTATCTCGGCTGTCGGAGCTGATGCTTCCGTCCGAGAGCTTGCCCATGCGACAGGCCCTGGCCAATGCCATCTACCAGACTGGTTGCTCGGTGGACTGCGTGCGCAACGTCCTGTATTTCGAGGAACGCATGTGGCGAGGCGACCGGCCGGCGGAGGAAACGGCACCGATTCCTGAGCCCGGCCTGTCGGAAAAGGAAAAGGAGCTGCAAACTTCGCTGGACGAAACCCTGCGCAAGCACAAGCCGGAACTAGGCGTGGTCCTGGAAAAGGTATACGGGTTGAACACTTCGTTTCCCAGCCCATTCGCAGTCGAGGTCGTGACCCGGTTGGGAGTAACCGAAGCCTGTCCGCTGCTGATGCGCACCTACCTCACGGTGCAACGAGAACGTGAAAGCATCGCCGGAATACAAGAACGTAGCTGGTGCTGTGGAGACGCTGGGTTGCAAGACCCGGCCAGTTCCGAGCCAGCCGTAGGTTCGCGGTCGCCAATGGTTACCAGATTCCCGGAGATACCGAGGAGCGAATTATGAAACTCTTGGTTGCAATCGTGATGCTGATGAGTTCGCTCGTAACGGCACAAACTGCGACGCCGTCACCCGCAAAGATCACGTATCTGCGCTGCGGAACACTCTACGACGGCAAGAGCGACGCGCCGCAGCGAAACGTTACGGTGCGTGTCGCGGGCGAGAAGATCGAGGCGGTCAGCGCGGGCTCTCCAGAAGCTGGCGCCGAAGTCATCGACCTGAGTCGACGAGGTCTGCTTGCCGGGCCTGATCGATACCCACACTCACGTGCTCTTGCAGGGCGATATCACCGCCGAAGACTACGACGTCCAGTTGCTGAAGTCGTCGACGCCGTATCGCACCATCCTTGGGACACGGTGTCGGCGCGGCGCGCGCTCGAGTACGGCTTCACCACCATCCGCGACCTGGAGACCGAAGGCGCTGGTTACGCCGACGTCGACATCAAGAA
The DNA here is from genome assembly GCA_963751155.1 of uncultured Acidobacteriaceae bacterium. Classification (GTDB taxonomy): domain Bacteria; phylum Acidobacteriota; class Terriglobia; order Terriglobales; family Acidobacteriaceae; genus DASRAA01. Next base: position 115,612 of record CAVVTL010000018.1, read on the forward strand.
GGCCATCAACGCCGGCGTCATTCCCGGACCGCGCATGCAGGTGGCTGGCCGCGCCATGGACGTGACCGGCGCGTATCCGCTGCTGGGATATTCCTGGGAGCTGAAGATGCCCAAGGGCGTGCAGGAAGTCGATGGCGCCGACGGACGGTCGCAAGGCGGTGCGCGAACAGATCTCACAACGGCGTGGACTGGATCAAGGTGTACAGCGACCGCAGCTATTTCGTGCGGCCCGACGGCGTGCTCGACGACATTCCGACTTTCACTCTCGACGAATTGAAGGCCATCGTCGACGAGGCGCATCGCGAGCGCCACAAGGTCGCATCGCATGCTGCGGCGCTGAATGGTGTCCACAATTCAGTCGAGGCGGGCGTGGATTCCATCGAGCACGGCATGTACATCAGCCGATGCCGACCTGAAGACCATGGTCGCCCACGGAATGTACTACGTGCCGACGCTGTTTGTCGGAGAGTACGTCGCCGAGGGTCGCGCTGCTGAAGGCGCCAAGGTCTGGGTGGACATGATCAAGATCCACGAGGAGACGTTCAACCGTGCACTGAAGGCGGGCGTGAAGATCGCCTTCGGCACCGATGCCGGCGGCTTCGACTGGAAGATCAATCCGGCGAAGGAATTTCCCCTGATGGTGAAGTCTGGCATGACGCCGGCGCAAGCACTGCGCTCGGCCAACATGACCGCGGCTGAGTTGCTCGGCATGCAGGACAAGATCGGCTCGGTGGAAGCCGGCAAGTTCGCCGACATTGTCGCCGTTCCGGGCGATCCCGATGAGCGATATGCACCAATTGGAAAAGGTCAACTTCGTGATGAAGGGCGGAACGGTGTACGTGAAGCCGTAGATCCGCTCTCACAGGATCGGCACGTGCGGCGCTGCAGAACGCGGCATATCGCCCGTCACCCGTGGGTCGTCATCGATCTCGATGGCGCGCTTGTACGGCACGAACCCCATCTTCCGGTAGAACGCCAGCGCCGACGGATGGTCCGAAGTGCAGGTGTGCAGCCACACTCGCTGCGGCTTGTGCTCCCAGGCCAGCGGAAGACAGTGAGCCAGCAAGCGCGCGGCCCGCGCCTTTGCCGATCATCTCGGGCGTGACGCCGAAGAATGCAATCTCGATGTCGGGCATGGAACGGCGGTCGAATTCCAGCAGACCGTCTTCCTCTCCCGCGTGCGACGAGCACGAAGATATCGATGGCCGGATCGTCGAGAGTGGCTCGCAGTTCTTCATCGGACGCTCGCAGACGGCTGAACCACAGCCACGGCTCGCCAATGCGCCGATAGAGCGCACGATACCAGTCGAGGTCGGGATGCTTGACGCGACGCACCACGAACTCGGACGCTGTGGGAGTCGGCAGCATGGTCGGCTGGCGCATCTCGAGATAGGTCACGACAGCGGCGATCTTTCCCGGCGGCAGGTCGGTGTATCCGTTGTCCATGGGCATCACGAGTATAAAACCGGCTCGGTCTGACTTGACCGGCGGGGTTGGTGTAAACTGCCGTGACCCAGCGACTCCAAAGTGAACGCTGGCCGCAAGGAGCTGGAGGCGCAATGGCGTTGCGGATCGAAAGTCGTCCGGTGGGCGATGTGCTGGTGGTGCAGTGTCACGGGCGCATTGTGAACGGCAGCGAAGTGAACGCCCTGCACGCCTATTTTGGCGACACGCGCTCGAAGTACGCTGACGTCGTAATGCAACTCAATCAGGTGGAATTCATCGACAGCAGCGGATTGGGCGCGCTGGTGCGGTTGATGCACACGTCGCGCACCAAGCACGGCGACCTGAAGCTGTGCGGCGCGCCGGAGAGCGTCCGCAAGGTCCTGCAGATGACCAACCTTCTCACGTTGTTCGAGTTGTACGACTCGTTGGAAGAGGCCATCACCGCAGCTTATCTGGGCTCGCGCTACTCGAAAGGCAAAGAGGGCGACACGCGGCCGCGAGTGCTTTGCCTGGTTGATTCGGGCGACGTGCGCGCGCTGATCCGCGAAGTGCTGTTCAGCGCCGGATACAATGCCGTGGTCACCGCAAAGGTCGAGGATGCGAAGATCCTGCTGAAAGCCATGAAGGCCGAAGACGGTGGTTCTGTCGGCTCACGTCGAATCGGGCGACAGCCGAGAGACACAGCAGGTGCTGCACGAAATCGATCCAGCGATCATGTTCGTCGTTCTCGACGAGAACCTTGCGGCACAGGATCCGGGAGAAGCGATGCAGAAGCTGCTGGCGAGTTTAGGCAAGGCATGATTTCGCGGCGGGAGTTCGTCATCCTCGCAGCGGCCGCGGCAGCAATCGGGCCCAATTTGTTCGCCGCAGAAAAGGTTCCAACCATGCTCGATCATCTTCTGCTGGGCTGCAGCGATCTCGATGAGGGCATCGCGTTCGTCGAGAAGCACACAGGCGTTCGCGCGGCCGTCGGCGGCGTTCATCCCGGGCGAGGCACGAGGAATGCGTTGCTCGCGCTGGGACCTCTGCATTACCTGGAGATCATCGCGCCCGATCCGGCGCAGACCGAAGTTCCCAAAATGCGGGCCGAATTGCCCGCGATGTTGAAGAAACTCACGTCACCGACGCTGGTGGACTGGGCGGTACACACATCTGACATTGTGGGAGTAGCCGAGCGCTGGAGAAAAGCGGGCTTGGCTTTCTCCGGGACCGACTCCGGGGTCGCGCGCGCGTCCCGACGGCAAGATGCTGCACTGGCAAACGCTCAACGTGGAAGACGACCACAAGGGACTGATTCCGTTCTTCATCCAGTGGGGTGCAGAGACGGTGCATCCGTCGGTCGATGCTCCCAAAGGCTGCATACTGGAGAGCTTCGCAGTGGTCACTCCCGAGCAGCCGGCGATTGCGGCTGAGTTTCAGACGCTCGGAATCGACGTCGAAGTCGCCCGGGGCAAGGCAGCCCACCTGTGGGCAAAGATCGTCGGGCCGATTGGACCGCTAACGCTCGGCGGCTGATGTTAGGCGGAGGGTTGAGCGAGCCGGGCGGCCATCGGCCCTATCTGCCCCCAGCGGCTTTCGCCGATTTGGCGGCGGACGCCTGGGCCCGAAGTTTTTCCGCCCAGGCGGTAAATGCCGCCAGGGTCGCTTCCCTCAGAGTCAAGCCCTGGCCTGCGGCGATCATCTTGATGTTGCGCTTTTCGTTTTCGGAAAGGCGAACCTGCAGCAGATTTCTCGGGGTTTTGGGTGCTTTGTCTTTCATCTTTTATTCACGCCTCTTTAGAATCAGCGGGTTAGCCAGAAATTATTCGCAAGCAATTGATTTCAGACGACTTATACGTATCCATTTGAGCCGTAATGGTTTAGATGCGATTTCAAGTGTTTTCTAAGACCCAAATTATCATACAATACATACAAATCATACAGCAAATTGCCATACATTCCATATAAGTATGACAGAATTTTGTCATACATTCCATACAAATATGACAATGGAATTGACCGCTGCAGTGGGACGCCGGACTGTCAATGAGCCGATTCCGGTCCGCGGACTGGGCGCGGACCGAGGCAAGAGACACCAATCCCTCTCCTCGCATCCATGGTTCGCGCACGGGAGGGGGATGCGCAAGGACGTGGGTCACGGTGGCGTGTGATGAGAAGACGCCTTTCGCCCGTCGCCTTTCGCTCTTCGCTCAGGCGGCGCATAAATGCGAGTCGTGTCAGTTGACCGTGGGCAAAAGCCCCACATCTGCCAGCGGAAGGCAGATAGGGGCCACGGGATATGTGGGCCACCACTCGATACACCATTATTCTAAACTTTGGTGTATTGTAACCATCATGGGTAGAACCAACATTGAGCTTAACGAGGATTTGATTCGCAAAGCGCGGAAACTCACCCACCTCAAGACGAAGCGCCAAATCGTGGACCGGGCGCTGGAATTGCTGGTCCGCTCGGAGAGCCGAAAGGGTATTCTCCGCTACTACGGAACCGGAATATGGAAAGGTGATTTGAAGGCGTCGCGGAGAGATCGAGTTTGATCCTGGTGGACAGCTCGGTATGGATCGACTTCTTCAGTTCCAAACCCGGACGCGGCGGCGCGGAGTTGCGCCGCATAATCGAGGAAAGCGAGCCCTTCGCCCTGACGGGAGTGGTGGTGGCGGAAGTCCTGCCGGGACTGACCCGCGATGCCAGGCGCATCGAGGGGTTCCTGTCACAGTGGGACATGTTGGAACCGCAGGGATTTGAAACCTATCGCCAAGCCGCGGCCATGTACCGAGCCGCCCGCGCGCGAGGAATTTCACTCACGACCATTGACACCCTCATTGCAGCCATTGCCCTGGAGCACGGCGCCAGCGTGTTTACAATCGATCAGGACTTCTCCAGAATCGCGCGGATTACCGGACTGGGACTTTACCGTTTCTGAGTCGTGGTGGAAACGAAAACCCCCACTCAAGCGGCCAAAACCAGTCCGCTTGAATTGGGCACCTTCGTGAAGATTCTTGAGCTAAAAGGAGGGTCGATCGGGCCACCCGGCCGCAACCGTCCAGACTACGCTGATTGGCGTTATGCCAAATAGCGTATTAAGCGCCCTTTTTCTTGATCCAAAGCGGAAGAATCGGATCGAGGAAGAAATAGTTGCCTTGGTAGCGATCGAGGATGTCCCTGGAATCGAGGGATTGCAAGGCTTTCTGCACCGTCGAGGCGGGGCCCAGTCGAAACTCTTCCCGCACTCCCTGGGAGTAGATTTCCGCGGGACCTCGCACGGCCATTGCCTGCAACGCTGCGCGCTGACGGGCCGCGAGCTGTTCCCATAAGAGCTCATAGTAGGTGGATTGTCCGCTGACCAGGGCGCTGATCACGGACTCGACATCGGCGGCGGTGAGTTGCGACTTCTTCTGCAACTCGGCTGTGTCCCACAGTTCGTGCGCAATGCGTTGCACGTCGTAGGGGATGAGGTCGGCAGCGGTGAGAATAGCGTCGATCGCCTGGTCGTCGAGGGCGCGACCGCGCTTGTGGAACTGGGTGGTCATGAACTCCTTCCAGTCGGCCGCGGCGATCTTGTCGAGGAACATCTGGGGGCCCGCCTTATGAAAAGGACGGCTGGCGGTGAGCATTTCCTGCATCAGAGAGGGCTGGGAACCGGCAAACACGTAGCCGACGCCGCGCTGCTCCTGCACCTGGTTGCGGATGACGCTTTCGACGGAGCCTCCATTGAACTGCGTAATCTGCTGGAACTCATCGAGGCAGATCGCCATACGAAAGCCGCCGTTGCGGGTGAGTTCTCCTGGGAGGGCGAAGATTTCCGGCGCGATGGGCGCGGGATCAAAGCCTGCCCCTTTGCCCAGCGACAGGCTGACTTCACCGGTCGTGATGTTGTAGTTGACGTCGGGCTTCACCTGGCGGCCGAAGCGGGTGACCCAATCCTTGACGCGGTCCCAGGGACCGGCGGCGCGCAAGACCTTCTCGGCAAACTTTTCCAGGAACTGCGCGTAGCTGGAGTAGCTGCTCACGGTGAGGCTGACGGTACGGATGTGCCGCTTCTTCAGCTTGAGCAGCGCCATGGCGACCAGCGAACTCTTGCCAAATCGGCGGGGGGACAGCAGAAACACCTTTTGGCCGTCGGCGAGGTCGCGGACGAGTTGGCGGAGTTCCGCCGTGCGGTTGACGAAATTCTCGTCGTCGATGATTTCGCCGAAGATGAAGGGGTTCTCGTGGGCGCTCATATTATGCTAGATAGCGTAACGCTAAGTGGCGTAATACGCAAATGAAGATGTTACGCTAGTTGGCGTAACGCTGAATGGGGTAAGGGAAGGATAGGCAATTGGGGACGAAAAACCACCCCGCATTCCTCGATTGACAGTCGTTGTCACAACTGACAACATAAAACGGACGTTCCGGTAGATGCCGGGAGAGTATGACCCGACCGGCAAGGCCCATCTCGTGGATCAAGGCGGCGCTGAAGGAATTCGAGAAGTTCCCCGAGGGAGCGCAGTCGGTTTGTTTCAACGCGCTGACCATCGCAGCGGAAGGTGGCAAGGCGGACATTGTCAAGCCGCTGCATGGGCTGGGACCGGGCGTGTTGGAGATTGCGCTGCCGTTCCGAGGCAACGCGTATCGCGTCGTTTACGCGGTGCAGCTCGGCGATGAAGTTTGGGTGGTGCATGCGTTCCAGAAGAAGTCGACGCAAGGAATCAAGACGCCGCAACGTGAGATTGAGTTGATCAAAGATCGGCTGAAGCGAGTGAAGGAGATGCTGCGATGAAGCGCGAGGAGTTGGAAGTCGTACGCGGAAGCGGGAATGTGTTCCGGGACCTGGGGCGTCCGGATGCCGATGCGGCGCAGTTCAAGGCCATTCTGGCCGCTGAGATCATCAAGGTGCTTGACCGCGAGCGTCTGACGGTGCGCGCGGCGCATGCCCGCACGGGCATCGCCGCGGCGGACTTCTCTCGTATCCGCAACGCCGACCTGGGGCGCTTCACGGTGGACCGGCTGATTTCTGTGTTGAATCGGCTCGGCTCGCGGGTGGAAGTTAAGGTGAAGGTGCGGCGCGCTACAACCTCCGTGCAAGATATGCGTGTGGGAGCGTAGAGCTGGACATGGGGCGGCCGTTGGTTGATACGCCGAAAATCCCCACCCCGCCAAAAGAAGGCGGGATGGGGCACCCTCTCGTGTAAGTTCATTCGTAACAAAAAGCTGACGGGGTGGGCCGTCCGCTTGCGGAGGTGCGGCGAGTCAGTTGCCCACGGGCTGGAGCGCACATTCCCCAGTTGCGGCGGCTCGGGGCAAGAACGTCATTTTGTCCTGCGAGACAACGAAGGTACCACCGCAATTATTTGCCGGGAACAGGTACTTGTGATCTCCGGGTGCTAGCTTAAGATGCACAGCCTGCCCCTCGATGGGATAGGTCTTGCCGTCGATGGAGAAACGCAGCGCCTTGAAGCCGGTGGGGGCGAGGATGGTGACGTCGAAGCCGCTGGGCTTCAGAGCGAAGTAGCCAATGATGACGGCAACGAGCAAAACGGGGATGCCGATCAGCAGGACTTTGTTCATTCCAGCGGAACTCGTTGCAGGTTCGGTGGGTACGGGTGTGGGTTTTCGTGAGGCCGTCGCGGCAACTTCGACCGCAGAACGCGGCGGCTCGGGAGCAACGGCCTGGGGCACGGGCGTCTGGAGCGACAAAGTCTGCAGCAATAGCTGCAATCCGGTGTTGTAGTCGTTGCGAAAATCGACGTGCTGCAAGCGAGCGATCCGGAAGGGGACATCGCAGTCGCGAAAAAGCACGGGAATGATTTGTTTCGTCTTGCTCAGCGCGAAGCTGACTTCATCGCTTACATTCTCGGACTTGGCTGAGGCGGGCGAGAGAATGACCAGAACGCGCGGCGAACTCTCCAGGGCTTGCGAGATGGCGTCGTCCCAACGCATGCCAGGCTCGATGTCGAGCTGGTCCATCCAGACGTTAGCACCCGCGGATTTGAGGTCGGCGGCAAGTTTTTTGGCGAATTCGCCGTCTTCACGGCTGTAACTGAAAAAAGCGGTGCGGCTTTCTGGTCCCATGGCTTCCCGTGTGCTGCGTCCGGCGCAGAAGCGCCGCTGGGCGACATTGTACGACACGGCTTAGCGACCGGGGGCGACCCGTACGGTGAGTGCCGACCTCTGAAGCAGGCTCTGGGGATTCCACGAGGGTCTTACGCCCAAGGCTCACGCAAATGGCGCCCTGCGGGCTCGCACCATCGCGAGCTGAAGGCTGGGCCGGGCGCCGACATTTTTCCGGCTGATGCCCTGCGGACTCGGGGGATGGCGGAGCGCGATGCGGCGTTCGGTTGACGTGAGGTGAGGAAAAGACTCACCCCGCCAAAAGACGGCGGGATGAGCCGCCCTCTCGTGTAAGTTCATTCGTAACAACAAGTTGACGGGGTGGGCCACCTGCCATACACCAGTTTTTGACGAAATGGTGTATCCTTGGTCCCATGAGCAGAACCAACATTGAGATTGACGAGGATTTGATCCGCAAGGCGCGGAAACTCACCCGGCTCAAGACCAAGCGGCAAATCGTGGACCGGGCGCTGGAATTGCTGGTGCGGTCGGAGAGCCGAAAGGGCATCCTCCGCTACTACGGGACCGGGATATGGAAAGGTGATTTGAAGGCGTCGCGGAGAGATCGAGTTTGATCCTGGTGGACAGCTCCGTGTGGATTGACTTCTTCAGCTCCAAACCCGGACGAGGCGGCGCGGAGTTGCGCCGCATGATCGAGGAAAATGAACCGTTTGCCCTGACGGGGGTGGTAGTGGCTGAAGTCCTGCAGGGATTAACGCGCGATGCCGGCCCCATCGAAGGCTTTCTGGCGCAGTGGGACATGCTGGAGCCGCAGGGATTCGAAACTTATCGCCAAGCAGCCGCAATTTACCGAGCCGCCCGCGCGCGAGGGGTTTCGCTCACGACCATTGACACCCTCATGGCAGCCATTGCGCTGGAGCACGGCGCAAGCGTGTTTACGCTCGACCAGGACTTCTCCAGAATTGCGCGGATGACCGGCTTGGGACTTTACCGTTTCTGAGTTGTGGTGCAAACGAAAATCCCCATTCAAGCGGCCAAAACCGGGCCGCTTGAATGGGGCACCCTGACGTGGAGTCCGTTGACAGTCGTTGTCAGTTATGACAACGTCGAAACGGGATGCTTACGAAGGGAATGCCGCGATGAAAGGCGAGAAGCTAGAAGTGGTGCGGGGGAGCGGCAATGCGTTTCGCGACCTTGGGCACAAGAGTGCCGACGCGGAACAGTTCAAGGCCATCCTGGCCGCCGAGATTATCAAGGCGCTCGAACGGGAACAGCTGACCGTGCGCGCGGCGCATGCCCGCACGGGTATCGCCGCGGCCGACTTCTCCCGCATCCGCAATGCCGACCTCGGGCGCTTTACGGTGGACCGCCTGATTTCTGTTTTGAATCGACTGGGCTCGCGTGGAGGTGAAGGTGAGGGTGCGTCGCGCCGAAGCCACGGCCCTAGAGTCGAGACTAGGAGCGTAGGACGTGACATGGGGCGGCCTTTGGTCGATGCGCGGAAAGACCCCACCCCGCCAAAAGAAGGCGGGATGGGCCACCCTCTCGGGCAAGTTCATTCGTAACAATAAGTTGACGGGGTGGGCCACCCGCCGTGTCAGGTAACAAGCTGATTCGTCGATTGATCACCTCGGTAACATGCCGGCCAGCCAGGAATCGACACTGAATTTTCCCGGGCCGGAGCAGATCAGCCAGATGAAGAAGAGCACGTACAGGACTTCAGGAAGGTAGAGGAGGTCGTCGAGCCAGCTAAGAGGCGAGAGTCCTTTCGGCAAGGTGGAAATCGCGCTGGTCAGGGTGGCGACAATCATATCGATCAACAAAGCCACGCAGGCCGGGCTCGAAAGAAACCCGACGGTCAGTAGCGATCCGCAAATGAACTCGACCCCTGCTACAAAATAAGCCGTCTGGCGGGGAAACGGGACCTTGGCCTTAACGAGCGTTTCGTAAACAGGTTTCGTGCCACCGGCGACAAACAATTTGTTTGCACCGGAGATGGCGAAAAATAGCCCGATCGAAACGCGTACCAGCAGGATGGCATATTGTTCCAAGTCACTGCTACCGAGCAGCGCAAACTGGACCAATTGTTTCCAATCCATACCTTGTTCCTCCATCGGAGAATGTGCTGCGACGACCTGATGTCACACGGATTTCGTTCGTCGCAGCAAATGCACATGGCCGGCGACGATCCTAATAACTTAGAGCTTCGATCCGCACCCGTCAGCGCTTAAGTCCGCGCCCTATCACTCAATCAGCTCTTTCTGAGTGTCCCCGATTCTTATGCCGCTGAAACCGACTTCTTCTTCGCATCGAGCGCCGGTAGAAGAAGTTTCAGAAGCGCTTCATCCGAGAACGGGTTCTGGCCTGAAATCAACTCGCGATCTTGAAGGACGTAGCTCGTCCATGGAGCGAGCACACTCACGTCACCGCCCGCCGTACTTAAGGCGAAGTCCGGGTAGAAGAGAACCTTACCACCAATCTCAAGCGGCTCGCGCTGCTGCTCTTCCGCTGTCGAAAAGATCGTCATCTTATATCCGGAATAGATCCAGCCTTGAGCCTTTGCGTGTGCTCCGGCGGCATCGCCCGCCGCCAGCGCGGCGACCACCTCCGTCGAATTCGGAAGAGCCGAGAGTAGTGAAATCGGGCCATGGCAGAGCACTGCCGTAGGCTTGGATGTTTCATGAAAGTGTCTCATCACGGTGCCGGCGTCGGGATCATCGAGCAGGTCCATCATCGGGCCATGGCCGCCGGGGACGAAAACGGCGTCATATTGATCCAGGCCCGATGCGATGACATCCGAGATGCGAGTTGGATTTTTGAGCCCAGTCAGGCTGTCGCGGAATTTTAGATAGTCCTGAAGCTTAGCCTCGTCTCCAGCGAAGAACTGGGCAATAGCTGAATTGACATCCAATTGCGGCGTGTTGCCTTTGGGATTGGCGAAGGTGATTTCGTAGCCCTCCTTCATCAGGGCGCGAACCGGAACTGTCAGCTCGTTGAGGTAGTAGCCAGCTCCGGCGTATACCTTGCCATCTTTCAAGGGCAAGCCGTGACCGCTCGAGACTAGTACCAATACTTTTCCTTTGGTTGTCATTTTGTTCTCCTCTTTGAAATCGAATTCCGTTCTCCTGGATATGAGCTAGCTCTTCCTCCGAAGTGCGAACAGCTCCTGCCATCCGCTGCACGAAAGCACGCCGACCCATCATTTCCGGGAAGACACCATAAAGCCGTTCACTAAGGCGGCGATCTCATCGGCAGCCGTGTCCAGAGCGAAGTGCCCACCGTCAACGATGTGAATTTCGGCGTTCGAAACGTCCTTGCGGTAGCTCTCCGGCTCACTAGGGTCAAACGACGATTCGTATTTGCCCCAGATCACGAGCAGGCGCGGTTGCTTTTCGCGCATCCACGTCTGCCACTTCGGATAGGACTCCACATTTGTTCGGTAGTCATAGAAAAGATCGCTCTGGATCTCGGCCTGCCCGGGCCGATTCAGAAAATAGAACTCATCGGTCCAGAGGTCAGGATCGTGGTGTTCTACGTCAGGATCGTTTCCGACGTGTCGCGCTCGCGCGGCCTCGAGCGACAAGAGGTTGGTGCGCAATGCGCTCTCATTGGCAGCACGATCGGCCCAGAACGCCCGGCGCGTTTTCCAATTTGCTCCCAGGCCTTCGTTGTGGGCGACGGCGTCCTGCACAATGAGCGCCTCCACTCGCTCCGGATGCGCTAGTATCATGCGAAAGCCGACGGGGCCACCGTAGTCCTGCATATACACGGAGTAGCGCGAGAGTCCCAGCGCCTCGGTGAAATGGTTCATGATCTCGGCGTAGTGGTCGAACGTATACGCGAACTTCTTCGGGTCTGGCCAGTCACTGTGACCGAAACCGGGATAATCAGGCGCTATTAAGCGATAGCGATCGGATAGCCGTTCGAAAAGCGGCTCAAACATGCGCGACGATGACGGAAGTCCGTGCAGCAGCAGAAGCGTTTCTGCATTCTTCGCCCCAGCTTCCCGGTAGAAAATTGATAGGCCGTCGATCTGGATGGTGCGATAGACCACGCGATTCATCGGCAGCTCCTTCCCTTGTACTTCGGCTGGTGCGAGGTGTCGCAAGGTGGTCGGACATTCGCATGCGTTTAAACACGCATCCCGTCCGCGCCGACTGTTAACCGTACTTGAGGGCGGTGCTCTGTCCGACCTCGATAATGTAACCGTCAGGATCGCGGATGTAGCAGCGAATCTCGCCGTACTTGGGGATCGGCTCGGTGATGAACTCGGCTCCTCGACTTTTCCATAGTTCATAGCACGCTTGAATGTCAGCCACGCGGAAATTCATAAAGCTGTTGATGTGATTCGGGTCGGGGACGCTGAGCGTTACCGTCGGCTTATCCGGGGTCGGCCCGCCCCCAACGTTCAGAATCATCCAGATATTCGCAAGCAGAAGGTACGCAGGCGCGTTGCCGTCACCCAGGGTCAGAATGCGAGCGCCGAAGACCTTTTCGTAGTAGCGAGCCGATCGCTCGATGTCGGCGACGGTGAGAAACTGCGCGATGCTGATCCCCTCGCGCGGGGGCATCTCATAGCTCTTGTATTCAATTTGTACGCCGTCGGTTGACGACTCCGATTTCAATGAACTCATGAGTTTCTCCTTTATTTTTCGTCGTGCGCGTTTTAGTGGAATGGGGCGCGGCTAAAAGGGGCCCAGAATACCTTGATATGAGAAGCGCCTTGTGACGCCGGAGATTCAGGAAATGCTCCGGAAAATCGATGCGGTGACCCTGGATCAGTAATGTTTACAATCGGTATTTGGCGGATTGAAGAGGAGCTTGAGAAGCGATTGAGGGAGATGTTGCGGTGAAGGGTGAGAAGCTGGAAGTGGTACGGGGCAGCGGGAATGCGTTCCGCGACGCTGGGCACAAGAGCGCGGACGCGGAGCAATTCAAGGCGATCCTTGCCGCTGAGATCATCAAGGCCCTCAACCGGGAACGTCTGACCGTGCGCGCAGCGCACACCCGCACCGGTATCGCTGCGGCTGACTTCTCCCGCATCCGCCATGCTGACCTCGGCCGCTTCACGGTGGACCGGCTAATTTCTGCGTTGAATCGGCTCGGCTCGCGGGTGGACGTAAAGGTGAGAGTGCGGAGCGTCGCTTGAGTGAGACGTGAAAAAAGACCCACCCCGCCAAACGAAGGCGGGATGGGGCACCCTCTCGTGTAAGTTCATTCGTAACAATAAGTTGACGGGGTGGGCCACCCGCGATTCAATGAGCGGCTGGCGCCGGAGCTGGCGGCGGGCATCCAGTATTGTGCCAGTTCTGCAATTGCTCCTTCGTAGAATTTGGGCAACCCTGTTGATTGTTTGGGGTCATACCCTGCATAGCCATATTTGCCGTAACCTTACGGTTGTTTTCCAAGACTTGCTGTGATGTGGGCCCTTTGTAATTGGCAACTGCGCTCGATACTATCTGCACGATACGGGAGTACGCACTAGGATTCGGCGTGTCTGAAAATTTCTCCTTCTTGAGCACGGGATGTTGTAAAGACGGGTCATAGAGCGCGTTATCCGTCATGATTATCACGTCGTGTACCAAGGTTTCGTTTGTACGAGCGTTTATAGCGACTGTCCGCAGCGAATACTTAAATTCCTTACATGCCGCTTCGATGCCGAGGTCGTCCCGCTTTTCGGGCGAGTACATCTTCAGGCAGCCGCGCTCGGTTTTGAACCACGTAATTATCGTGGTCGTAAAAACGCCCGTCGCTCTAAATTGCCCCGCGTGCCATGCGATCCAGCCCGACTTCGTAACATCGGGAATGAAGTATTCTCGATCCGCATCCGAGTATACAGAGATAGCCACAGACCAGTTTCCCATTTCATCCGTCACCATCAAAGGCTTTCCGAATGGGGCAGCCTTCAAAAGTTCTTGACTGAAGGAGCAAACAGCAACGAAGCATGAGACGGCACATAGAACAACTGCTTTAGCAAATGAGTTCATGCTATTGACTCCAAAGATCCGTGACTAGCCAACGGTTTGTTGAAGTGCCGACGCAGCACCTCAGCCACAGAGACTCGTCACTTAGTAACGTGAAGTTAAAGCTTCGGGGTGGGCTTGCGCCCACCCCGCTTCGAATCAAATCAATAAGACACCGGGTACGCGGGTCCCACGGCCCGCTCTACCGTTAAATCAACTACACCAGCCCCTGGTCCAGCATCGCGTTCGCGACCTTCAGGAAGCCGCCGATGTTGGCGCCGTTCACGAGGTTGCCGGGCGTGCCGTACATCTCGGCCGTCTCGTAGCAGTTTTTGTGGATGGCGATCATGATCTTGTGCAGACGATCGTCCACTTCCTCGCGGGTCCAGCTCAGCCGCATGCTGTTCTGCGACATTTCCAGACCTGAGGTGGCGACGCCGCCGGCATTGGCTGCCTTGGCCGGGCCATAGAGCAGTCCGGCTTCGAGGAACAGCTTGGTGGCTTCGAGCGTGCTCGGCATGTTCGCGCCCTCGGCAACCAGCTTGCAGCCGTTGTTGATGAGGTTCGCGGCATCCTTGGCGTTGATTTCGTTCTGCGTGGCGCTCGGGAACGCGCAATCGGCCTTGATGTTCCACAGCGGGTTGTAGCCGAGCTTCATGTCGGTCGGCATGAAGATGGCCTTCTTGTACTGGTCCGTATAGTCGCGGATGCGGCCACGGCGCAGGTTCTTCAGGTCCATGACATAGGCCAGCTTCTCGCGGTCGATGCCGTCGGGATCGTACACCACGCCGTCGGAGTCGGAGAACGTGACCGGCTTGGCGCCGAAATCAAGCAGCTTCTCGACGGTGTACTGCGAGACGTTGCCGCTGCCGGAAACCAGGCAGAGCTTGCCTTCGAGCGTGTCTTTGCGCGACTTCAGCATCTCGTTGGCGAAATACACGCAGCCGTAGCCGGTGGCTTCGGGACGAATCAGCGAGCCGCCCCAGGCCAGGCCCTTGCCGGTGAGCACGCCGGCGAATTCATTGCGCAGCCGCTTGTACTGGCCGAACAGGAAGCCGATCTCGCGTCCGCCCACGCCGATGTCGCCGGCGGGAACGTCGGTGTCGGGGCCGATGTGGCGGCTGAGCTCGGTCATGAAGCTCTGGCAGAAGCGCATGACTTCGTTGTCACTCTTGCCCTTGGGATCGAAATCGCTGCCGCCCTTGCCGCCGCCCATGGGCAGCGTGGTGAGCGAGTTCTTGAAGACCTGTTCGAAGGCCAGGAACTTCAGGATGCCGAGGTTGACCGAAGGATGGAAGCGCAGGCCGCCCTTGTAGGGGCCGATGGCGCTGTTCATCTCGATGCGGAAACCGCGATTGACCTGGATGTTGCCGTGATCGTCAAACCACGGGAACGCGGAACATAAGGACGCGCTCGGGTTCCGTGATGCGCTCGAGAATCCGCTCCGAGATGTACTCGGGGTGTCTCTCCAACACAAGACGTAACGACTCCATGACTTCCTGAACGGCCTGGTGGAATTCTGGCTCGGCCGGGTTCTTCGCTTTCACCAGGCCCATAACGTCGTTGATGTAGTCGCCCGGAGTCTTAATCCCGGACTGCATTATTCCTACTGTCATAAATGTTCCTCCTGGAACTGTGCTTCATTTGTTTCTGAACACTGCACGAGGCTGAGAGTCTCGGCGCACGACTTCGCCAGGCAAACGCCCGGCGAACAGAGTATTGTTCGCCCCGTCGGGATTTCTCCGCCGTGACCGCTATCACGCCCGGACGTGACAAATTGGCACGAAACAGAAACATTTGTAACAGGCCGGTCCGGGGGCGGTTTGGGCGACGGCATCCGAAGGAAAATACACCAGATTGAGTTGCGAAACAATGGTCGATGAGGGTGGGGTGCCGGAGATGGCATGAGGCCGCGAATCCCGCAATTGCCAGAGGCAGGCAATTGTGGGCAGGCGCAACAGGCATACCCCACCCCTTGCTTCGCAAAGGATGGGGCACCCAAAGGAATCGACCCCGAAATCAGCAACTTGGCAACCGTGAAAATCCTGATAGACCTCATCCAAAGTTCTTATTAGCATTCGTCCCATGGGAACTGTTACGGTAAGAAACCCATGAATAGCGCACCGACCGAAGCCGGGCTCCGCAGCCTGTTTGAAGGCTATGACCCGGGTGCGTTCTTCGACGAGATGTTTCTGCCGTCGGGCGAGCCGCGGCCGCACTACGCCAAGCTGTTTCAGATGCTTGCCTCGATGCCGCCGGCGCACTTCGAAGACCGGCGCAATCTGGCCGACATCGCGTTCCTGCTGCAGGGCATCACCTTTACCGTGTACAGCGACGGCAGCGGGACGGAGCGGCTGTTTCCGTTCGACCTGATTCCGCGCATCCTGCCGCACTCGGATTGGAGCCGGGTCGAGCGGGGACTGTCGCAGCGGGTGATGGCGCTGAACCTGTTTCTACAGGACGTCTACGGGCAACAGCGCATCCTGAAAGAAAGGAAGATCCCGCGCTCCCTGATCTACTCGTGCAAACACTTTCACCGCGAGATGATCGGGGTCGAAGTGGCGCGCGGCATTCACACCCACATTTGCGGCATCGACCTGGTGCGGGACTCGAAGACGGGAGAGTTCCTGGTGCTGGAGGACAACGTTCGCACGCCCAGCGGCGTGTCCTACGTGCTGGAGAACCGGCAGGTCATGATGCGCACGTTTCCCGAGGCGTTCCAGTCGTATGAAGTGCGGCCGGTGCACCACTATCCGACGGAGTTGTGCCGCATTTTGCGCACGCTGTCGCCACGCGGCGAAGCCCACGCGCAGGTGGTGCTGCTCACGCCGGGCATCTACAACAGCGCGTACTTCGAGCACAGCTTCCTGGCGCAGCAGATGGGCGTGGAGCTGGTGGAAGGCCGCGACCTCATCGTCGATGCCGGCGTGGTGTACATGAAGACCATCCACGGACTGCAGCGGGTGGACGTGATCTATCGCCGGGTGGACGACGAATACCTCGATCCGCTGGTGTTCCGGCCCGATTCGCTGATGGGCATCCCCGGACTGATGGGCGCCTATCGAGGCGGCAACGTGGCGCTGGCCAACGCCGTGGGCAATGGCGTGGCCGACGACAAAGCGGTGTGCGCCTACGTGCCTGACTTCATCCGCTATTACCTCGGCGAAGAGCCGATTCTGGGCACGGTGGAAACGTACCTGTGCTCGCGCCCTGACGACCTGCGGTACGTGCTCGAGCACCTGCCGGAAATGGTGGTGAAGGCGGTGGGCGAGTCGGGCGGCTACGGGATGTTGATCGGACCGGCGTCAGACAAGAAGACGATCGAGATTTTCCGGCAGAAGATACAGGAAGACCCGCGCAACTACATCGCGCAGCCGGTGGTGGGACTGTCGCGCGTGCCGTCGTATGACGTGGAATCGAAGAAGATGGCGGGAAGGCACGTGGACCTGCGTCCCTACTGCCTGTACGACGGGCAGTCGGTGACCATCATTCCGGGCGGTCTGACGCGGGTGGCGCTGCAACCGGGCTCGCTGGTGGTGAACTCGTCGCAAGGCGGCGGCAGTAAAGACACCTGGGTCCTGCGGGAGGAAGCATGACCAACGTCATGCTGTCGCGCATTGCGGACTCGCTGTTCTGGCTGGCGCGCTACATGGAGCGGGCCGAGGACACGGCGCGCATCCTCGACGTGAATTACCACATGCTGCTGGAGCAGACGGCCACTCCCTACCGGCTGCGCTGGGACCCGCTCATCGTCATGGCGGGCGAGCAGGAGCGCTTCAACCAGTTTTACAAGGAAGCGAATGCGCAGACCGTGTATGAGTTCCTCGCCTTTCGCCCGGACAACCCCAACTCGATTGTGCAATGCATCACCAAGGCGCGGGAGAACGCGCGCACCATTCGCGACCGCATCTCGCGCGAAATGTGGGAAGACATCAACGGCCTGTACCACTCGGTCACGCGGTTCGATCCGGCGGAACAGATTTCCAGCGGGCCGCACCGTTTCTGCGACGCGGTAAAGTTCGGCAGCCACCGCTTTTTCGGCGTGACCGACGCCACCCTGCCGCACGATGAGGGATGGGACTTCCTGAAGATTGGCTGGTCGCTGGAGCGGGCGGAGATGACGGCGCGGCTGGTGGACTTGCAGTTCCAGTCGCTGCTGGAAACACCGCTGCTCTCGGCCACGGCCGACAATCACCAGTGGATGGCGGTACTGAAATCGGTGGGAGCGTACGAGGCCTACCGGCGGCAGTATCACTCGCCGATCGAGCCGGAGCGGGTGGCGGAGTTGCTGATCTTGCATTCCAAGCATCCGCGGTCGATACGGTTCAGCATCACCGAGTTGCAGATTGGTCTGCGCGCCATCAGCGGCAGCGGACCGGGCACCTACGCCAACGAAGCCGAGCGACTGACGGGCCGAGTGCTGGAAGGGCTGCGGTACGACACGGTGCAGGACGTCTTCCGCCAGGGATTGCACAGCTATCTCGCCGACCTGCTGGGAAATTGCCGCGTCATCGGCGAAGACATTGCTCGCAGCTACTTCTACTATGGGGCCGGCTCATGAACCGCTTTCACTTGCTGCACGTGACGGAATTTGTGTATGACGGGCCGGTTTCTGAGAGCTACAACGAGGTCCGGCTGCGTCCGATGCACGACGACAACCAGAGCTGCCTGTCGTTCCGGTTAACGACCCATCCCGCTGCGCCGGCGTTTTCGTACCGCGACGCGCTGGGCAACTGGGTACACCAGGTCAACGTGCTGCCGGAGCACAGCAAACTCCGCGTGCAGGCCGAGTCGGTGGTGCTGACACATGACATGGCGCCCATCAGCAGTGGGATGCTGTTGAGCGAGCTGCAAGCGCGGCATGAGGATTTGCAGGAAGAGTTCTACGACATGCTGGCAGAGAGCACGTTCGTACCGCACCTTCCCGAGCTGACTCCGCTGATTTCCGCCGCTGAATCGATGTCCGACGGCACCGTAGCAGGGTTCGCGCAGAGCGCTTCCGACCTGATTCACCAGCGGTTTGAGTACGTGAAGGGCGCGACCCACGTGAACTCGTCCATCGCCGATTCGCTGAAGATGGGCGCCGGGGTGTGCCAGGATTTCGCCCACCTGTTGCTCGGCGTGCTGCGCAAGCGCGGCATTCCGGCACGTTACGTTTCGGGATACCTGGTGCCGCAGAACGAGAACAATCCGGCGGCCAAGCTGCAAGAGGTCATTGGCGGCCAGGCTTCGCATGCCTGGGCCGAGGCTTACATTCCCGACGCCGATTGGATGCCGCTGGATCCCACGCTGGGCAACCCGGTAGGGATGCGGCACGTGCGAATCGCCTACGGCCGCGACTATTCGGACGTGGCCCCGGTGCGCGGCGTGTATAAGGGACACGCTGGACAGAGGCTGTCGGTCGATGTGAGCGTGCGGCCGGCCCTGGACGATTCCGGTCATGAAACGCTATCGGAAACGGCGGCGATTCCGACCGAGCCGGAGCCGATTGAGCCGAGGGCCCAACAGGGTGGACAGCAATAAAACAGTGGATAGTGGTTAGTGGATAGTGGCCAGAACGATCCTCGCGTCGCGGCAGGACCCAGCAACCCGCAGATAATCTCGCACGCGCGACATGAACACGTCCGCCGCCGGTCACCGATTAGCGCGCTGGTCATCGCTGGTTTTTCCCTTCAGCACCCGATAGAGCGCCAGCAGCATTATCGCGGCCAACACTGAAAGGATGAATCCCGGGGCGTCGCCGGGATGATACCAACCGGCAAAGTGGCCGATCACCACGGCGATCAAAGCTCCGCCGACTCCCACTCCGGTGGTGGCCCAGAAGCCGGTTGGACCTTTGCCGGGCATTAAGAGGCGCGCCGACAATCCAACAATCCATCCAATCGCTACCAGTGCGATCATCCGCAGCATGCGGCGAACTCCTTGTGATTTAGCGCCGGGGCCGAAGAACCGGCGCGATTAGCATTTAGCACTTGGCACTTAGCCTAACGAGTGCTCTTGGCGGACCTTCGAGATGAGTCCGTTTAGCATTCGTCTCATTGCGACCACCTCTCCGGCCAGCGAGGTATACACCTCGCACTCCAGATAGCCCAGGTCACGCGCAAGCAAAAGAAAGTATTCCAGTTCACTTGCCGAACCCATTGCCATTCCAAGGAATCTAGCGAATTCGGTATTCCCACGACGCCCGCAGCCCTCGGCGATGTTCGCTGCAACCGACGAACTGCAGCGTTTCATCTGCGAAGTGAATCCGTAGGTCTCTTCGCGAGGAAAGCTGCGAGTTGCGCGGTAAATCTCTAACGTAACCGCGTGGGCCTTTTGCCAGACACTTAGCCCCCGAAAATCCTTCATATAGATTCTCCTTCCGAGGGCCTTTGTGACTTCACTTGAGCACTCATGGCCAAGTGCCAAGCGCTAACTGCCTTTTCTCACTTCGACTGCGCCTGCTGCTGGCCCGACAGGAACTGGTCCACGTTGACCTTGTCGACCAACGACACACCCGTATCCACAAACCGGGGGAACGGCGAGAAGGAATCGGTCCCGTAGTCCTTCTTAAGATCGACAGGATAATGATGGATATCGTCCAGCGCCTTGAGCCCAAAGAACGTCATGGTGAAAGGCTTCTGGGCGATGGTGGAGTCGACGACTCCGGCCTTCACCAGGTTCAGCGTGGCTTCATCTGTGTCCATGGCGATGATGAGGCGGTCAGTGGCGTTGTTGCGCTTGACGGCTTCGGCGACGTCCTTGCCCGCCGACGCTTCCAAGCAAACGAAGGCATCGACGTGGTCTACACCCTTCTCGGTGAGCCAGTGCTGGGTGCGATCGAAGGCGTTGCCGGAATCGCCCTTGATGTTGAAGACCTCGACCACCTTGATGCCGGGATGGTCGGCGAAGACGTCTTTGTAGCCCTTAAGCCGCTCGTCGAGGTTGGTTTGCGGCATGGTGTAGAACACAATGTTGCCCTTGCCGTGAAGCTTGTCGACGATGCGCTGTCCGCCGAGTCGTCCAGCCTGCAGGTTGTTGGTGCCGATAAAGTACAGGCGCTTACTGGCGGGCGCGTCGGAATCGACGGTGATGACCGGAATGCCGGCGTCAATGGCGTCGTTGATGGCCGGCTGCATGGAGGCGGTGTCAGCCACCGAGATCAGGATGCCGGCCGGCTTCAGCGCGGCAGCCTCGCGGAAGTCCTTCACCTCAGCTTGCGGATCGTAGGTGTCGGGTCCGCGCATGTCGACCTTGACGCCGTACTGCGCGCCCGCCTTGGCGAGCCCGGCAGCAGCGGTCTGCCAATAGGGCAGCTTGGAATTCACCGTAACCAGGATGTAGCGTTCGTTGTTGTCGTGACGGGAACATCCAACCAGGGCAAACATCGTCACGGCCACCAGTAACAGAGCCAGTATCTGGGAAATCCGTTTCATGGCCAACCTCCGGGGAGATGGGAATGCGGCACCGTGTTTTCGCCGCAACTGGAGCAATGCCAATATATCGCAGCGACAGACACCGCCGTGCCGGATTCTACGCCCGAAGCGAGCGCCCGAAAAGCTGGAAACTCGTAGGCGGGAAATGTCGTAGTGAGAGACAGCCCCCAACCGTCTGGCGGGGCCAAGTTAAGGAAGAGGCTGTATCGTAACCAGAAAGTTACTAGAGAAATGTGCTGGCCGGAGTTCCGGCGGTACGTTACAATTGCTTCTCGCATTGTCAACCTGTTTTTTGGTATAAGCTGGTTAGGCACTAGCGATATCGATTTTGCCGTGCACTGGCTGTATGGCAAAAATCTTAAGCGGGAATGATTGCCGTCCGCGTGCTGGAAGTGAAGTCGGGCGTTCCGGGATGCAATGGGGAGCCGCTGGACGGTCGTATCAATTTGAGTTGGGTTAGCAAGAACTAAGGCTTTGGAGGCCAACGAACTATGCGTACCAGTTTCGCAACCAAATTCCTGAGCATTGCGATGATGCTACTCACACCGGCAGCAATGCTTATGGCTGAGACCGGCAACACCATGCTCTATGCGTCGGGCAACGTAATGCTGAACGGCAAGGAAGTAGTCCCGCTCGGCCTCCGTCGCCACCGGCGACAAGATTGAGACGGCCGGCGCTACCGCGACTGCGGTGAGCTCCGACGGTTCGAAGGTAACGGTCAACCCGTATTCCGCAGTGCGTTACGAGAGCGCTGGCGTAAACGTGGTGAAGGGCACGGCGGCGGTCAGCACCACCGACGGCCTGCCGGCGCAGGCCGCCCAGGTCACCGTGACCCCAAGGACAAGGCTGCGACCTACGAGATCGCGCGCCTCGAATAACAATGTTGTCATCACCAGCAAGACCGGCGCCCTGATGGTTACCGATGCTGGCAAGACGACGGAAATGGATGCAGGCACCTCGAGCTCGGTTCCGGCCGCTGCTGCTCCGGCCCCGGCCCCGGCTCCTCCTGCTCCGCAGGGTTTCCCGGTATTCCCGGGTTCCGGACTCACCACCAAGCAGGTCCTTACCATCAGCGCGGTAGTAGCCGGCGCTGTCGCCATCACCGCCCTGTGGGCTGGCATGTCGCCGTCGCAAGTTGCTCCGCTGGGTGCAGCGCAGACGTTCAGTGGCCGCTCGCAGGTCGCGCACATGGGAGTCGGCATGGCTCGTGTGGTCCAGGTTGCGCGGATCGCGGCCACGCCAGTGATGAATGGCGTATCGAACTCGGCGAGGGCGGGCGCGCAGGCGCGCACTGCGGCAGTGCAACATCGCACGTCCGCGCGGGACGCTAACCAGCGGAGTTCCGGGCGCATTACAGTTCAGAAGACCCGTCAGGAGACGGGTCTTTTGTTTTTCCGCTAAGAGGAAAGAGCGCGGCAGGTTGGCGCATCTCACCTCCAGGCACCCCTGGCTTGTGCTACCCTCAAGGCGTCGGAACGGATGCTTATGCTCCGTTGGCCTCATTTCCGGTTGCCTTGTTTCTCCTCACCTGCGCCAGCTTGGCAGACAACGTAACGTTTCTGCGCCTTGACAAGACCGTGGTGGAACAACGCGTTCAGCAACCACCGCAAACACCGGAAGACCGCGTCACCCGGTTGCAGACCATGTTTGAGAAGGCCGGATGCGCCAAGCGCGACATTCAGGTGCAGCCGGTACCCGATCAGGCGTTGCCCAATGTCATTTGCACGCTGCCGGGCACGGAGTTCGGCACCATCCTGGTGACGGCGCGACTGGATTACGACGGGCGCGGCGACGAAGGCCCGGTAGGCTGGGGCGGCATCGCGATGCTGCCTTTGCTGGCCGAGTCCATGAACTCGACCGTCCATCGCCACACGATGGTGTTCGCCGCGTTGTCGGGCAGCAGTCAAGCAGGCGCAGCATTTTTCTGGAAGAGCCTGAGCGACGCCGAACGCCGCGAGTATCGCGGCATGGTGGACCTGGACCATCTCGGACGCACCCGGGCGGCTTTCTCGCCTGCATCGAATGGCACCGCCATGGCGCGCATGCTTCCCGCCGCCGCGCGCGCCTTGCAATACCGTCCGGAGCCGCAGCCAGTCGACGACGGTTCCCAACAGCAACGCGGCGTTTTTTGAGCGCGCGCATGTTCCCGCCATCACGATTTACTCGCTCGGCTACGAGTCGAACGGCGCTGAGCCCGAGCCGGCCCCCAAAGTACAAACCGTGCTGCCGGGCAACGGACACGAGCCTCCCGCAACCAACGTGCGAACGTACTCCGCTAAAGACAAACCTTGATCCCGCGGCATACAACCAGACCTACAACCTGCTGTGCGTGTATGTGCTGTTTCTCGATCGCGGTCTCGGAGCGAGCAAGCATCCGGCGCCGGAAGTGCAGGTGGCCAAGGCGGAGCCGCCGCCACCCGTTGCGAAACCCGCCGAAGCCAGCGCGCCCGCGCAAGCCGCATCTGCTCCAGCTCCTCCTATTGCTGCTCCTGTAGCTCCTCCTATAGCTCCAGCGACTGTGGCGGCGAACGTCAACACCGCTCCGCCCCTGATCCCTGTTGCGCAACAAGCAGCTAACCCAACGCCCGGAACGACCATTCGGGTCAGCACACGGCTGGTGCAGTTCGACGTGGTCGTCACCGACTCCCAAGGGCGTCCGATAAAGGACCTGAAGGCCGCAGACTTCGTGGTGCTGCAGGACGGAAAGCGTCAGTCCATCGCGGCGTTCGAGCCGCATTCGCCGGAGGCGCTCGCAACCTCGGCCGAGCAGACGACACCGGCGCCACAAGCCGCTGCAGCTACTTCCGCTGCAAATTCCTTCAGCAACGCGCCGGCGAAGCGCATCGCAAAGCAGTTGGACGGTCGTCCTGTTCGACCTGCTGAATACTTCGGCCTCCGACCAGTCGTACGCGCGCAATCAGTTGCTGCAACTGTTGCGGTCGCTGCCGAAGGGCCAGCCGGTGGCGCTTGTTCGTGCTCACCCGCCAGCTCGAGATGGTGCAGGGCTTCACGCAGAACCCCGAGGAATTGATCCAGCGGGCGGAAATGCTGCAACCCTCGCACGTCGCAGGACTTGACCACGATGGCGCAGCGGGAACGCGACATTGGGCGCATCGTCAGCACCGCACAACAAGCGGCTCCGGCCCCGGGAGCGGTGGCGGGCGCGCCGTCGGCCGACACCGGCTCCATCGCTTATGACCAGGCCTCGCGCATCGCGCAGAACTACAACGATCACGAGGCGTTCCAGAACTCCGACCGCGCGCTGTTCACGCTGGCCGCGATGAAAGGCATGGCGCGGGCGGTCTCCGGCTATCCCGGGCGCAAGAACCTGATCTGGCTGTCGGGCAGCTTCCCGGTCGACATCGAGCCCGACCCCGCTTCCGACGATCCTTTCCGCAATGTGCGCAACTTTGAGGACGACATCCGCGCCACCTCGTCACTGCTGGCGACCTCGCGCGTCGCGGTGTATCCGGTCGACGTGCGCGGACTGCAATCGAAGGGCATCGATATCACCATGGCCGCATCCGAGACGCAGTTCATGAACGATCCGGCGCCGGGCTCAGCGCCGACGGGTGGTGTCGCCGTCGGCCAGCAGCCTGGGCAACACGATCTCCGCCCAGACCGTCGGCCAGATGAACGACCGCACCACCATGATGAACATCGCCCAGCAGACTGGCGGCGAGGCCTTCGTCAATACCAACGACCTGAAGCGCGTCATCGACCGCAGCCTCGAAGATGGGTCCACCTATTACACGCTGGCATACACTCCGCCGAAGGCAGACGAGGGCGGCTATCACAGGGTGTCGGTGCAGGTGCCGAACAAGAATTGGAAGCTGGCTTACCGGCGCGGCTACTACAGCATTCCTCCGGTGACGGCTTCGGGCGCAGTAGGAACGGCCGCGCTGCGCACCGCCCTGCAGCCGGGCATGCCGCCGGCGACTTCGATGCTGCTAACCGCCTCGCTTGCGTTGCCCAACGAGAAGCGAAAGGAAGTGCAGGTCAACTACGTCATCAACAGCAATGGCATTGACTTCACCGACGGGCCCGACAACAAGAAGCGGGCGCAGATTGACTGCATGGTGATCGCCTTCGACAGCTCGGGCAAAGAAGTGGCCCACGCCTCCGACACGCTTGACGCCACGCTGCCGGCCAACGCCTACGCGGCCGTCATGACCTACGGACTTCCCGCGCACCAGCTCATCTCGCTGCCACCCGGACGCTACAACCTGCGCATCGGCGTCATGGACCGCGCCACCCAGCAGATCGGCACCGTGGACGCTCCGCTGGAAGTGCCAGAGCTGGCCGTGGCGCAGCGGTAGTTTAGCCTAGAAACAAATCTCACTGTGATTGTCAGTCGTCTTCCGCTTCCCGCAGCTCGGCTTTCATTTCGAGATTGCGGATGAGGCGGTGGAGGTAGTTGGGGTGGACGCCCAGGATTTTCGCCGCTTCGGTGTAGCTGCCGTTGGCTTCGGCCAGGGCGTCGCGGATGAGACGCTTCTTCAGGTCGCTGATGGCGGCATGGTACTTGGTGCCCTCTGACTTGCTCGGCAGGCTGTTCGAGCAGCGCCTCCGGCAGGTCTTCGGGGCGAATCTCGTCGGACGCGCCGAGCACGATGGCGTGCTCGATGGCGTTCTCCAACTCGCGAATGTTGCCCGGCCATTCGTAGTTCATCAGCAGCGCCCGCGCTTCCGCTGTAATTCCCTTGAAGGGACGGTTGCACTTCTGCGCGTACTTGGTGGCGAAGTAAATCGCCAGCAGCGGAATGTCTTCGCGGTGCTTGCGCAGCGGGGGCACGGCGACCGAAACGACATTCAAGCGGTAGAACAGGTCCTGGCGAAATTCGCCGCTCTTGATGGCGGCCTCGAGGTCTTTGTTGGTGGCGGCCAGTACGCGAGCATGCAGCTTGACCGGCCGGGTTCCGCCGACACGCTCGAATTCGCGCTGTTGCAACACGCGCAGCAACTTCGCCTGCATGGTGGGAGCGAGTTCGCCGATTTCATCGAGCAGAATGGTTCCGTCTTCGGCGACCTCGAGCTTGCCCTTCTTCATCGCCACGGCGCCGGTGAACGAGCCTTTTTCGTGGCCGAAGAGTTCGCTCTCCAGCAGCGCGTCAGGAATGGCGGCACAGTTGATGGCGACAAAAGGCTTTTCGGCACGAGGGCTGGCGGCATGAATGGCGCGCGAAACCACTTCCTTGCCCGTGCCGCTTTCGCCGCGGATCAGCACGGTGCTGTCGCCCAGTGCGACCTTGTTGATCATGGCCCCGAGCTGCCGCATGGCTTTGCCGTCGCCGACCATGCCTTCGCAGTGGGTCGAGTTCGGCACGCAGGCGGCGGTTTTCGGCCTTCAGCGACTCGAGTGCCAGAAGGTTTTCGAGCGTGACGGCTGCGATGCTGGCGGCGGAGTTCAGGAAGTGAATATGGTCGTCGCCGAACTTCTGCGCTTCTCCCGACGACGAAAGGTAGAGCACGCCAACCGTACGCTGCACTCCGAGCAGCGGCACGCAGATGGCGTTGTGGGCCGGCGATCCGGCGCTTTCTTCGGAGACTACGGCGGATTGCTCCCACAGAGCACGTTGCACCATTTCGCGCGAGACCGCCACCGCGGGCGAGTTGGTGTTGTCGCGGTTGCAAGCAACGATCGACGACGGATCGTCTTCCGGCTGGTCGATGAGGAGAATCGCGCCAACCTCTGCGGGAACCACTTCGAAAATGCATTCGAGCAGCCGACGTTGCAGCTCGTCGCTGTCGCGGATGGAATTGATGGTCTGCGAGATCTTGACCAGGGCGTTCAGGTCGCGCGCCATGCGGCCGACGTCGGTGGGATTGTTGAGCCAGGTACGCGATTCTCCCAGCTTGACGGTCTTGAGGATGTCGGACGATCCGGTCTTGCCGGAATACACCTGGCCCATGGAGGACGGCGAAACGTGCTTCCGTGAGATAGACGAGTTCGCAAAGCCCGATGCGCAGCACATCGCCGTGGACGAGGACCCGCTGGCTGACCGGAATGCCGTTGACGAAGGTGCCATTGTGGCTTTCCAGGTCGGTGAGCTGGGCGTGATCGTCGGTCCACTCGACGACACAGTGCTTGCGGGAGACGGCGGAGTCGGATGGCGCAATGGTGTTCGAAGCGTCGCGCCCGATCGACACACGACCGCCATCGAAGTGGAACTCCTTCCCTTTGAGCGGGACCGGAAATCGCGACGATGCGGGGATCCATATTGGCTCCGGGAAATTAGTCTAGCCTAGTTCCGATCATTACGTTGCGGCTAAGAAACCGGAGAACGGAATGCGAGTTGCGAATGGGTGAGTGTTGCCGATGACTATCGGCTCTTCTTGACGAGGAGCGCTTCGCCCAATGGCACTGAGGTCAGCACGCCAACAATCTTCTCGGAGGCGTGGCCGTCGCCGTAGGGGTTCTGCATTCCCGCGAGAGACTGGCGAAACTGCTCGCTGCTCGCGATCGCGACCTTGGCGAGGATGTCGGTCTTTTCGGGCGCGGCGTCGAGGATGTTGCGGGCGCGTTCTCTTCCCTGCTGCCGCATGCCGATGTTGACGGTGGGCAGCGCGAAGGAAGGCGTCTCCATGATGCCGCTGGAGGAGTTGCCGATCATGAGGCTCGACGTTTCGGAGGAGGCTCCAGTAGGTAAGCGCGGGAAGATTGATGAAGACTGCGTGCCGGGCTTCTGCCTTGCGAACTCCTGCGTGCGCTCGATCAGTTCGCGACTGCCGGCGTCAGCGTTGGGGTAGCAGAAGACGATCTGGCCGGGGAGTTCCAGCAGGGCGGCGAATAGCTCGTCGGCCTCGCGGGTGGTGTCGCGGGCGATGGTGACAGGATGGTAGGCGACGACGGTCGTCGGCTGACTCAGGTCGATCTTGAGCTGCGATTCGAGCTGCTCGCGCGTGTACAGCGTGTCGCGCCGCAGGTGGTCGATGGACGGCGCGCCGGCGCGGTGCACCCGCCATTCCTCTTCGCCGAGGGCGATGACGCGGTCACGCGCGGCGAACGGTCGAGGTGAAGTGGATGTGGCCATCTTGGTGAGGGCGTTGCGGACGGCATCGTCGATGGCGCCTTCGCTGATCTCGCCGCCCTCGATGTGCGCGATGGGAATGCGCAGCGCAAGCGCGACCGAAGCGGGCGCCAGCATCTCGTAGCGGTCGGCGATGAGCAGCAGCAGGTCGGGGCGCATCTGGCCGAGGCAGTCGGCGAGGCTGAGCGTGGCTACGCCGATGGTCTTGGCCATGCCGACGTCGGTGTCGGAGCTGAGCAGGCATTCGATGCGGGCGGCGATCGCGAAGCCGTCGCGCTCGATCTCGCCGACGGTGGCGCCAAACTCGGGGGAAAGGTGCGAGCCCATGACGATGAGCTTGAGATCGACTTCGGGGTGGCGCGAGAGATCGTGCAGTGGCCAGTAGAGATGGCTGTAGTCGGCGCGGGAAGTGGTGACGACAGCGATGGTGCGCTTCATCTATCTGGCCGCCGTTTCAATTTGCGCGCGAAGATAGTCGCTGGGCTGATACTCGGGGACCAGTCGTGTCAGAGTAGTGAGCAGGCTTGCAAGGTCGCGTTGTTCGAGGGCGGCGTAGAGTTCCATCAACCCGGCGTCGAGCTTGGGAGATGGCAGAGCAGGGCTTCGTACCCACTGCAGCCCATCGGCTGTATCGCCTATCACGGTCTCGTTCGCGGCGATAAACTCTTCCTGCATTTTGTCGCCGGGACGCAGGCCCGTAAAGCTGAGCTGAACATCTTGCGCGCCGGCCTGCTGGATGAGGTAGCGCGCGAGATCGGCGATCTTCACCGGCTCGCCCATGACTGGAATAGCGATGGCGGGTCCGGCGGGCAACCGACCGCGGCTGCCAGGATGCGGCTCACGGTCGCCTCCACCGTCAGAAAATAGCGCTCGACTTCGGGGTCGGTGATGGTAACCGGTCCACCGCGCGCAATTTGTTCGAGGAAGAGCGGCACCACACTGCCCTCCGAGCCCAGCACATTGCCCAGCCGAATCGAGGTCAAGCGAGTGTTCGGGCTATCCATGTCCTGAAGTACCATCTCGGCTAGCCGCTTCGAGGCTCCCATGATGCTAAGCGGGTTCACCGACTTGTCGGTGGAGATCATGAGGAGCTGTTGGGTATCGAAGGCGCGCGCCGCCGTCGCCAAGATCGAAGTGCCGAACACATTGTTCTCAATCACGGCGAAGGGGTTCATTTCGCCCAGAGGGACGTGCTTGAGCGCCGCGGCATGGTACACGATCTGCGGATGGAAGCGCGCGAACAGGTCGCGCACGCTGCGTTCGTCGGCCACAGAGCCGAGCACGGGCACAATAGTTGTTGTACCGGCCCGCGCAGCCAGGTCGCGGTGGATGTAGTAAAGGTTTTGCTCCGACGAATCGAGCAGCACCAGCGTGCGTGGCTGCAGATGGTGGACGGCCTTACACAACGCCGCGCCGATGGAGCCGCCCGCGCCGGTGACGAGAAGGTCGCGGCCACGATGCAGCGCTTCGTACGCCGCGCCATTCCCAGCTGCGGGCGCAGTTGGGAAAAGGCCGTCCCACTGAATGTCTTCGAGCCGGAGAGTCATGCGTGGCACATCATCCTTAGATTATAGGGAGCGCGGCGGGCTAACGAGACTCTTCCTGGAGCCGCGCGGCCTCTTCGCGAATGAGTTGCCACGCAGACTCGACATGCCGCCTTTGAGTGTTGGTCTGGCCCACGCAGAAACGCAAGACCATGCGGCCGCTTAATTTGGTGTGCGTGAGATACAGATCGCCGCTCTGGTTGAGGCGGTCCATCAGAAGCTGGTTTGCTTCGTCGCTGCCGCGATAGCGGAAGCACACCAGGTTAAGGGGAACCGGAGCCACGACTTCGAAGCGCTCATCGCCGCGCACCCACTCGGCAAATTCCTGCGCCATGGCGACATGCTGGCGAACGTGATATTGCAAGGCCCTCGACGCCGTAGTGGCGAATGACAAACCACAGTTTCAGCGAGCGGAAGCGGCGGCCGAGCGGAATCTGCCAGTCGCGATAGTCAAACACCGCCCCCGACTCGGTGGCCTGGTTCTTCAGGTACTCGGGCAGGATACTTAGCGTCTTAATCAGTGCCGCCCGGTCGGCGACGTAGAAACAGTCGCAGTCGAAGTTGGTGAACATCCATTTGTGGGGATTGAAGCAGTAGCTATCGGCGTGCTCGACGCCGCTCTGGAAGTGGCGGAATTCCGGGCATAGCGCTGCCGTTCCCGACATGGCTGCGTCGACGTGAAACCACAGACCCAGGCGGCGGCAGATTTCGGCAATCTCAGGCAGGGGATCCATGGCGTTGGAAGACGTGGTGCCCACGGTAGCGCAGACAAAAAATGGGGTTAGCCCAGCGCGCCGGTCTTGTTCGATTTTGGCGGCAAGAGCCTGCGGCATCATCGCGTAGTTCGCGTCCACGTCCACCAGACGAATGTTGTTGCGGCCAATGCCGGAGACCATCGCGGCCTTTTCCAGCGAGGAGTGTGCCTGGGTAGAGGTGTAGGCCACTAGCTTGCCTGCCAGCCCCTCGAGGTTTGAGGTGTAGTTGGTGGAACGTTCGCGGGCGGCCAGCAAAGCACAGAGGCTGGCGTTCGACGCAGTGTCTTGAATCACCCCTCCGCCGCTGCCTGGTCGAGAGAAATTTCTCCGGCAGACCGAGCATGCCCACCAGCCAATCGAGGACATGGGTCTCCAATTCAGTGCAGGCTGGACTGGTAGCCCAGAGCATTCCCTGGACGCCCAACGCCGACGAAAGCAAGTCGCCCAAGATGGCCGGCCCGGAGGCGTTAGCCGGAAAGAAGGCATGGAACTTGGGAGACTGCCAGTGGGTGACGCCCGGCAGGATGATGCGGTCCATATCGGCGAGAAGACGGTCAAAGTCCTCGCCCTGCGAGGGAGGAGCTGCCGGCAATTTCAGGCGAACCTCGCCGGGCTGCGACTTGGACAAAACCGGCAGAGTTTCGATGCGCTCGTAATAGTCTGCAACCCAGTCCACTACCTGCTTACCGTAGCGGCGGAACTGAGCGGGGGTCATATGGTACTGGTCTTCGTGAGACATACTTTCTTCCTCGACTCAAGTAGAACGGCGGATCGCTTGCTCATTCCACGGTACAAGCCGGTTGGTTCGCATGCAAGACACGCTCCTAGAGGAACTCCGCCGGCGAAGGAGTTTTCGCAACAAGTCGGGTAGTCCTATGCAAAACCGCCTGCAACGTGGGTAACGAAGCCATTAATTACACATTAAGCAACCCGTAGTCATGGCTAGCCAGGCTAGACTTGAGCCTGATAGACTGAAGGCCGCACGAAACTAACTCAAAGGTGGAACATGGATATTCAACAGATTCTCTCTGACCTAAAGACTGAACGTGATCGGATCGATGCGGCAATTCAGGCACTCGAAGGTGGCAGGACGGGACGTGGGCCAGGACGTCCAGTAGGCTCGGGCAAGAAGCGCCGTACAATGAGTCCCGCGGCCCGGAGGCGGATCTCGGAGATGATGAAGATTCGCTGGGCGGAAAGAAAGAAGAAGGCTAAGGCCGCCGCCAAGAACGCATAGATATTGTTAACGAAAGCGCACGTTCAATCTGCCACTTGTGCCTGCACGAGTGGCTTTTAGTTTTTGCGGTCCCAGGCGGCCCAAGTCCAGGCAGACCGCCAGCCTTGCCATCGTTGACCGGGTCTAAGACGCTAACTGGCTAGCGACTGGGATTCGGATCGAGGCGGGCTTGGGGCCCCGTTTTCGGACCAACGCGATGCGGATATGGTCTAGCAACTGGGCCGCATTGCAGTTCGACCGAGAGAGCAAAAGGTCGGCCAGCAACCCATCCGGACAAGCGCCGACGGCGCCCTTGAAGACAATCGCCGGGGTCGTTGGTGAGATGGATTTTAGCTGGTCCACGAGCCTGCCGTTATCGGGCTTCAGCATCGGAAGCTCGGCCAGAACCAGATCAATCCCTCCGGCCCGCATCGCCGCCACGGCGAGGTCAGGGTTGGAGCAGGCGACTACACGATAGCCGCGGGTTTCCAGCATCACTTTCTGGATGGAAAGCGAGCGTTCATCTTCGTCCACACAGAGAATCGTGCGTTTGGGCTTCATCAACCGACCTGTCGCACCTTCACGGAAATGGCTGCCCTAACGCGCCCGGCAAACCTGATCGGAGGAGCGGGGAGCGGCAGATTCCTGAGGAGCTTTTCTAATTTTTAGCGCCAGAGCAAGAGCGCTATCGGATAGTACGGCTGGGCATCATGCTTGTAAAGTACCGTCGAGATCAAATCGCAAGTGCAACACCGCGGAAAAACAAGCACTGTGAACGCTGCATGAATGCACATTGACCGGCAGAACGCGACGGCAAAACTCCGCGACGGTCAATGCGTTGCAGGCTGCACAGAATATCCGCAGCTAATTCACACCGTTACTCTTCCATCAACAACCTGGACGACGTGGCCTCCGACACGCACGTTGGTGACAGCAGTCGCCGCGCTTTTCGGCGCGAATATAGATGGAACTGGGACGCCGGGTTTCAATTCCCTGCTCGATCAAGCCCTGCTCCGCCGATTGCAGCACGCCGTTCCGCACGGCCCAGGCCGCACAGCATCCGGCGGCAGAGCCAGTGGCCGGGTCTTCGCCGTTATAGAAGATCATGCGGGCGTGC
Organism: uncultured Acidobacteriaceae bacterium; assembly: GCA_963751155.1. GTDB lineage: Bacteria > Acidobacteriota > Terriglobia > Terriglobales > Acidobacteriaceae > DASRAA01. Next base: position 148,151 of record CAVVTL010000018.1, read on the forward strand.
AGGGTGGACTTCGGGTTGACGGTTTCGCGGCAGACGAAGTAGAAGAAGCTGTTTTCGCCCAGGCCACGCAGATAGCTTTCCATCTGGTGCCAGCTCACCTTCAGATTCTGCAGCGTCGCCAGCGAGCGGAACGGCACCATGGTGAACCACATACCAGTGGAAACGGATTGAATCGGCAGATTTTCATCCAACTCTGACGTCTGGATTCCCAACACCCTGGCAACCTCCGCATGGGCGTGGCGCTGACCGAATTGCGGTTCCACCTGGCGCATTTCGCCGAAGAGTTGGCCTTCACGCTGCTCGAACCGCACTGGCACTTTGCCGACTTTCAGATCGAGCACGACCTCCGCGGCGGGCGACTGCTGGTAGAGGCACCAAGCCGTCCCCAGCGTCGGGTGGCCGGCAAACGGAAGTTCTTCGTTGACGGTGAAGATGCGTACCTTGTGACCTTCGCGCTGCTCGACTTCCGGCATCGCGCGGGAAGATGAAGGTGGTTTCGCTGAGGTTTGTCTCGCGGGCCAGCTTCTGCATTTCGTCGTCGCTCAGGCCGCGGGCATCGGGAAAGACGGCGAGTTGGTTGCCCTCGAGCGGACGGCTGGTGAAGACGTCGACCTGCAGGACGGAAAAGTTGCGGTTGGCCATGGCGAGACTCCCGTGCACAAGTCTACCAGAATTGGACGCGCGGGCTGGCAATTGTTGCGACGGTCGAGAGAGGCTGCGACAGGGCGGCGTTTACAATGGCGACAGCCGAACTTGGGCCTGCGGAAGCGAAGGGGGTCCGGTGACTCTCCCGGTCTTCAAAACCGGCGATTGGCAGCTTCGCTGTCAATGGTGCGTTCGACTCGCACACGCTTCCGCCAATTAACTGGTTCACTCGCATCTGGTGGAGGTTGGCTTGTCCCACAGCACGCGACGCCAGTTCCTGGTGCGCTCCGGCCAATTCCTGGCCGCGAGCAGCGTGGCTACGTGCCTGCCGAGCCTTGCTAACCCTTCCGGCACGATGAACACAACCGCATGGAAGTCTCCCTTCCGCGTCGCTGTTATCACCGACGAAATCTCGCAGGACTTCGACCACGCCTGCTTCGTCGCCGCGCGCGAGTTCGGGATGCAATGGGTTGAGCTGCGCGGACTGTGGAACAAGAACCTGATGAGTCTCTCGTCCACCGAAATCGCGCAAGCCAAAACCATCCTGAAGAAATACAACCTGCGCGTGACCGACATTGCCAGCCCGCTGTTCAAAGTGGATTGGCCGGGCGCGCCACTCTCGAAGTACAGCCCCAAGCACGACCAGTTTCACGCCGACTTCACCTACGAGCAGCAGAACGAGGTGCTGGACAAGTGCGTGGAAGCGGCGAAAGCCTTCGGGACCGACCGGGTGCGGGGCTTCGACTTCTGGCGATTGGAAGACCAGGCGCCGTATCGCGCGGCCATCAACGCAAGACTGCGCGAAGCCGCGGCGGCGCTGGCCAAACACAAGCTCATCTTTCTGCTGGAAAATGAATTCGCCTGCAACACCGCTACGGGAGCGGAGGCCGCGAAGACGCTGGCGGCCGTGACTGCGCCCAACTTCAAGTTGAACTGGGACCCCGGCAACGCCGCCGCGCGCGGCGAGACGCCCTATCCCAACGGCTGGGACCTGCTGCCCAAGAACCGCATCGGCCACTGCCACTGCAAGGACATCGTGATGAAAAGTGGTGGTGAAGGGTTCGATTGGATGCCGGTTGGCAAAGGCATCATTGACTGGGTGGGTCAATTCCGAGCATTCAAACAGATCGGCTACAAGCTCGGCGTCTCTCTGGAGACGCACTGGAACGGCGGCGGCACGCCGGAAGAATCGTCGCGACAAAGCTGGGCCGGCATGAAGGCCGACCTCGAGAAAGCCGGAGCACTCTCATGAAAAACGAGGAGCGGCACCTCACGATGGACCGCCGGGAATTCCTGGGGTTCGCGGCTGGTACAGTGGCGCTCGCCGCCTTTCCCTCGCGGGTGCTGGGCGCCAACGACCGCATCCGCATCGGCCTGATCGGCGCGGGCGACCGCGGGCAGCAGGACCTGAAAGATGCACTGGCGCAGCCGAACGTCGAGTGTGTCGCCGTGGCCGACGTTTACACGTTGCGGCAGGACCAGGTGAAGGCGCTGGTTCCGGCGGTTGACAGCGTATGACGATCCGCGACGAGCTGCTCGACCGCAAAGACATTGACGCGGTCATCATCGCCACGCCGCTGCATTTGCACGCCAAGTACTTCCTCGACTCTCTCGCCGCCGGCAAGGACGTGTACTGCGAGAAGACGATGACGTGGGACATTCCCGAGGCGGTGGCCTGCCGCAATGCCGCGCAGAAATCGAAGCAGGTGGTGCAGATCGGGTTGCAGCACGAAAGCTCGGGCGAATTGGCCGACGCGCGCAAGTGGCACGAGCAGGGCATGCTGGGCAAGGTCACGATGGTCGAGTCGTGGATGAGCCGCAACACGCCGCATGGCCATGGCCAGTGGTATCGCGCGATTCCCTCCGACTGCAACCCGGCGCACGTGAACTGGGACTTGTTCCTGGTGAACCGTCCGAAGACGGCGTTTGACGCCAACCAGTTCATCAACTGGCGGCTGTTCTGGGAGTTCTCCGGCGGCAACGTCACCGAGAACATGGTGCACCAGATTGCGTGGATCATGACCGCGCTGAACCTTCCGTTGCCCGAGGCTGCCGACATGATGGGCGGCGTCTATTCGGAGAAAGACGGGCGTCAGGTGCCCGACACCATCGCAGTGACCTTCGAGTTCCCCAACGATCTGACCGTGCTGTGGCAGTCCACGTTCAGCAACAACCGTTTTGGACTGGGCGAGCGAATTCTGGGCTCCGATGGCACCGTCGAGCACGTCAGCGGCGCGACCGACATGGTCACGGGCAAGTACACCGGCGGCATCAGTTACTACCCGGAAAAGACCAATCGTCCCGATGGCGCGACTATGGCAGGTTCGTCAGCCGGGCAGAACCACATGGCCAACTGGCTGGAGTGCATTCGAACACGCAATCAGAAGACCAACGCACCGGTGGAGATTGGCTACAAGTCGGCGGTGGCGGCGCACATGGCCAACCTCGCCTACCGGCAAAAGCGGCGCATCACGCAAGCAGAGGCGTTGGCGGCGAAGCCGGAGTACTAAAGAACGCCTCAGTTCCAGCGAAACCACTTCAGCGCGATCAGGAACGACAGCCCGCCCCACGCAGCCAACACTGCCAGCGGCATCCACTGGGAGCCCAGGCTTGCGCCCTGCAGGATGATGGCGCGCAGCGCGTCATTCAGCGCGGTCAGCGGCAGCGCCTTGATGAGCGGCTGGATAATCTGCGGGAAGCGCTCGTACGAAAAGAACACGCCGGAGAAGATCCACATGGGCATCATCACCAGGTTGATGAGCCCGCTGACGCTCTCGATTTTCTGCGCGCGGCTGGCGGTGAGCAGGCCGACGCCGCCGAAGGAGATGGCTCCGAGGGCGGCAACGAAAAGTATGGCCAGCAGCGAGCCTTCGACCTTCATGTGAAAGGCGAGCACGCCAAAGCCCAGCAATAGCGCCACTTCAATGATCATCAGCACCAGGCGGCTGCTGCCCAGCGCGAGCAGGAAATCGGTGCGCCGCATGGGCGAGGCGACAAAGCGCTTCAGCAGTTTGCGCTGCCGCATGTCCACGACGGCAAAGCCGATGCCCCACATGCCCGAGTTCATCAGGTTCATGCCCAGCAGGCCGGGAATGAGGAAGTCGATATAGCGCGCGCCAGGCTCGCTGCTCTGTCGTGGCCTCGGCCTTCACCGCACTGGTGCGGCCGGCTGCGGATTGTAGACGCGTCGTCCACCTGCGAGCGCGCCAGCACGCTCTCCGGCCGCGCGGGATCGTAGCGGTAGTGCAGCTCGCTGCCATCGAAAGTCACCACCAGCGAATACTGGCCGAGACGGAAGCGGTCGAGCGCCGTCTTCTCGTCGAGCACGTCGGCATGGATGGCGTTCTTCGCCGCCGAGCGCTGCAACAGATCGATCACCGATTGCGCATGTGAGTTGTCAACCACGGCGATGGGCGTGATATCGGCCGGCTTGTCGCGGAAGGCGATGCCCAGGCCGAGCGCCAGCAACAGCGGAAACACGAATACCCAGAAGATGACTTCGGGCTCGCGCCACAGTTCCTTCATGCGCGCGCCGAGCAGGGCGCGGTACCCGGCCCAGCGGCCGTTCTTCGCGACGACCTTGAAGGTCGGGCTGCGCCATCATTCCTCCCTCAAGTGGCGGCCGGTGAGATGCACAAACACGTCTTCGAGGCTGGCCTGCCGCGTGGTGAGGTGCGCCAGTTGCGCGTTCTGCCTTTGCACGGCATCGAGCAGCGCCGGAATGGTGTGGTGCGGTTCGTCCACCTGCAAGCAGAAGAGTCCGTCTTCGCTGCGCACCTTTTGCACGCCCGGCAGCCGCTCCCACATTTCGTCGCCTGCCCCGTCGCCTCCGTTGATCGCAAACTCGACCACGTGGTGTCCGCTGAGTCCGGCGATCAGCTCGGCGGGCGTGCCGCTGGCGATGATTTTGCCGTGGTCGATGATGGCCAGCCGGTCGCACAGCCGCTCGGCCTCGTCCATGTAATGCGTAGTCAGCAACACGGTGCCGCGGCGCTGCTGAAACTGGCGCACGATCTCCCACAACTGGCGGCGGCTTTGCGGGTCGAGACCGGTGGTCGGCTCGTCGAGAAAGAGGATTCTTGGGATTGCCCACGAGTGCAGTCGCCACCGCCAGCCGCTGCTTCTGCCCGCCCGACAGCTTGCCTACCATGCGCGTCGGCCTTCTCGGTCAGCGACATCTCTTCCAGAACGTTCTGCATAGACGGCGGGCTGATGATAGAAGCTGGCGAACAGCTTCGACGGTCTCGCGCACCGTCAACTTCTCCGACAGCCGCGTCTCCTGCAGGGAAATACCCAGCAACTCGCGCAGTTCGCGTTCGTGCCCCGCCCAGGTCATGCCGAGGATTTCGACCTCGCCCGACGTGGGCTCCAGCAGGCCTTCGAGGATTTCGATGGTCGTGGTCTTGCCGGCGCCGTTCGGCCCGAGTAGTCCGAAACACTCGCCTGCTTCGATCGCGAGGTCGAGCCCGCGCACCGCCTCGACCTTGCCGTCGTAGGTCTTCTTCAAGTCGCGGCAGCAAATGGCGGTATCCATACCGTGCATCATACCCAAACACGTTTGCAGTTGTTTGAAACTGAGGACGACTAGAACAGCTTCTTCGAATCGAGAAGGATCGTGACCGGCCCCTGGTTCACCAGTTCGACTTCCATCATTTCCTGGAAGCGTCCGGTTTCGCAGGGCAGGCCGAGAGCGCGGATGCGCTCGACGAAGTGCTCGTAGAGTTCGCGGGCGCGTTCGGGCCGCGCGGCCTCGTCAAACGAGGGCCGCTTGCCTTTGCGCACATCGCCGAACAACGTGAACTGCGAGACGGCGAGCACCGCGCCGCCGATGTCAACGACGCTGCGGTTCATCTTGCCGGCGTCGTCTTCGAAGATGCGCAGGCCCGCCATCTTTTCCGCGAGATAGGCGGCGTCGACTTCGGTATCTTCGTGGGTGACGCCAAGCAGGACGAGAAGTCCTTCGCCGATCTTGCCCGGTGAATTCGCCGTTGACCTTGACCGAGGCCCGGCTCACGCGTTGTACGACCGCCCGCATGACAGGGTTGTATCACACGCTGTGCGTGGTACCGGTGACGGCAGCGACCGCGTGCCCGACGCTGCGGAAGATGTTTTCCTCGCCAAGGACGCGAATCAACCCGGCACGCTCCAGCGTGTCGCGCACCGGATCGCGCACTCCAGCCAGCACCAGGCGGCGGCCGTGCTTCACCGAGCTGGCGTGCAATTGCGCCAGAACGTCCATCGCGGTGACGTCGATCATGGCGACGGGCGCCAGGTTGACGATGACGCATCGTAGCGGTGCGCGGCGCCTGCCCGATCAGTCGCTTGGCGTGGTCGCGAATGCCGTCGGCGTTGGCGAAAAACCAGATGCGATCAATGCGCAGGATGAGCACCCCGGGAAATTGTTCGGCATCGGGATGGCGTTCAATATCGGCGAACTCGCCGGTGGCGCGCAGCCGGCCCAACACCACCACCTGCGGCATCACCAGAAAGCGCATCAACGTGATCAGTGTCAGGATCACTGCCAGCAGCAGGCCATCGAGGATGTCGAAGGCGACGACACCTGCGATGGCTACCAACGCGGAGCGAAACTCCGTGCCCGAAATCAGGCGGAAATGCCACACCGCGCGGTAGTCCAGCAGGTGCCAGACGGCATGAATCACGATGGCGGCGAGGACCGCTTCCGGCAGGTGATAGAACCAGCCCGTCAGGAACAACAGGGTCAGAGCGACGGCGGCGGAGGCCGCAATCGCTGAAACCTGCGACTGCGCGCCGTTCGCGTCGTTGGCCGCCGTGCCGGACGTGCCGCCCCCCACCTGCATTCCGCGAAAGATGGCCGAAGTCGCGTTGGCCAGGCCCAGGGCGCGCAGCTCCTGGTTGGCGTCCACTTCGTATCCGTTCTTGCTGGCGAAGGTGCGAGCTGCGCCCATCGACTCGGCGAACAGCACCAGCACAAGGCCAACTGCGGCCGGCGCGGCTTGCAGCCAGTCGGCCCAGGTGAGCACCGGGAACCCCGGCAGCGGCAGGCCGCTGGGAATCGTGCCAACGATGTGCACACCATGGCTGTGCAGTTCGAAGAGCTCGCGAAACGGCAATCCCTGCAACCAGGACCACCAGCGCCCCGGGAATCCGCGGAAGCCAGCGATCGACGGCGATCAGCACAGCCAGCGCGGCCAGTCCCGCTGCCACGGTCCAGAGGTTGGCTTCGCCGGCGTGACGCAGGGTGTGCCAGAGCTGCTCGATACGCGTGCCCCTTGCCCGGCGCGATGCCCAGCAATTTCGGGAGCTGCTTGATCATGATGCTGAGGGCCACGCCAAACACAAATCCCTTCAGCACCGGCTTGGAGATGAAGTCCGAAATGAAACCGAGCTTCAGGATGCCCGCCAGCAGAAACAGGCCGCCCAGAACCAGCGTGACCGCCGAGGCGAGCACCATGAACTTGCCGGGATCGGCGGCGGCCAGCGGCGCGACGGTTGCAGCCAGAATCGCCGACGAAGCCGAGGTGGGCGAAACCACCAACTGGCGGCTCGATCCGAAGATCGCGTATGCCAGCAGCCCGAAGACCGTCGCGTAGAGGCCGGCTTGCGGCGGCAGCCCGGCGATTCCCGCGTAGCCCATCGCCTCGGGAATCAGCAATCCGGCGAGGGCGATGCCGGCGATGACGTCGGGGCGAAGATCGGCTCGCTGGTACTGCGGCAACCATTCGGTGATGGGAATGAGCTTCATGGAATCTGGCGCACCTGCGAGCCTTCCGAACGAAGTATAGGCGAGCAGAGCGAAGGCTCTCGCTACGATTTCGCATGTATGCCATCTTCCCGGCTTGGCGCAGTTTTCCATCCCGCCGTCGAACTCGGTACAATGCAGCAATTCCTGTTCGCAGCGTCGGGGGAGCCCATGACATCCGATGTTTGCCCGGGCGGCACGCCGCCAGCCGCTGCTTTCGCAGTTGCTGCTGGTGCTGGCTGCTGCATCGGCCGCACAACAACCTGCCAGCTATTCCGCCACGCACAGCGGCAAGAATGAGTTCGTCATCAAGAACGCGACGCTGCTGACCACCACCCACGGCCGCATCGAGCACGGCAGCGTTTACGTGAAAGACGGCAAGATCGTCGCCTTCGGCGCCACCGTTTCGGCTCCCGCGTCGGCGACCGTGATCGACGCTGACGGCAAGTACGTGACGCCCGGCATCATCGATCCGCACTCGCACATGGCGCTCGACGGCGACGTGAACGAGGCCACCAGCCCGGTCGTTCCGCAGATGATGATGAAAGACGCCTTCGACTACAACGACAAGGCGATCTATCGTGCGCTGGCCGGCGGCGTCACGTCGTCGCTGCTGCTGCACGGCTCGGCCGACATGATCGGCGGCCAGGCTGTGGTCATCAAGAACAAGTACGGACTCGACCGCGACCAGATGCTCTTCCCCGGCGCGCCGCAGTCCATCAAGTTCGCCAGCGGCGAGAATCCCAAGCGCGTCTTCGGCGACCAGCAAGCAGGTGCCCTCCACCCGCATGGGCAACTTTGAGGTGATGCGCGAGGCCTTCACCCAGGCGAAGGACTACCAGCGCCAGTGGGACGAGTACAACGAGAAGGTCAAGAAGGGCGACAAGACCGCGACTCCTCCCAAGAAAGACCTGAAGCTCGACGCGCTGGTGCAGGTGTTGCAGGGCAAGATGCTGGTGCAGATCCACTGCTACCGTGCCGACGAGTTCCTCACCGAGATCGCCATCGCCAACGAGTTTGGCTACAAGATTCGCGCCTTCCATCACGCGCTGGAGGCCTACAAGGTGCCCGAAGCGCTGGCCAAGAACGATATCGCCATCGCGACCTTTGCCGACTGGTGGGGCTTCAAGTACGAAGCGTGGGACGCGATTCCGTGGAACGCCGTGATGGCCATGCGCGCCGGCGTGCGCGTCGCCATCAAGAGCGACAGCGACGACTACATGCGCCGCCTGAACCAGGAGGCCGCCAAGACCATGCGCTACGGCGGAGCCACCGAAGACGAAGCCATGAAGATGATGACCATCAATCCGGCATGGATCATGGGCGTGGAAGACAAGACCGGCTCCATCGACGTCGGCAAGGACGCCGACCTCGTGCTGTGGGACGGCTATCCGCTGTCGAGCTACGGCGTTCCCGCGAAAGTTTGGATCGACGGCGACCTGTACTTTGATCGCGCCTTGCCCGGCCTCGGCATGCCGCAAGTTCCAGGAGGGAGCAGTGATGACAGAAAACCGCCTTGCGCTTCTCGCTCATCGCCTTGCTGCTCGTCGGTGCCGCCGTCGCTCAGCAGAAAGTCGCCTGCGACTAAACCCGCGACCGCGCCCGCGCTGGATCCGAACAAGCCCATCGCCATCACCGGCGGCAAGCTGCTGACCATCACCCACGGCACCATCGAGAACGGCGTGCTGGTCATCGAGAACGGAAAGATCACCGCCGTCGGCGCGGCGGGCTCGGTCAAGGTTCCGGCCAACGCGCAGGTCATCGACGCCAAGGGCATGACGGTTTATCCCGGCCTGATCGATTCGGAGTCCCACCTCGGACTGACCGAAATCGAGGCCGAGCAAGATGACCAACGACCTGGTCGAACCCAGCGACGAGATCATGCCGCACATGCACGTGGCCGACGCCTTCCACGCCGAGTCGGCGCTGATTCCGGTCACGCGCTACAACGGCATCACCAACGCGATTGTCGCGCCCGAAAGCCGCGACACTCTGCCCGGCCAGGATCTCGTTCATCCAGCTGGCCGGCGCGGACGCCACGCAGATGCTGCTGGTCCGCGACATCGCCATGCCGCTGAACTTCACCGGCCGCGCAGCGGCGCAACGAGTCGTTCGCCAGCGCGTCAGTATCCGCAGACCCGCATGGGCATGGCGGCGCAGATGCGCCAGGCATTCACCGACGCGCAGGGCTACGCCGCGAAGTGGGAGGAATACAACAAGAAGAAGGCCGCTGCCAAGGCGGGCGAGAACTCCGCCCTCTCCGCCCTCGCGCGACCTGAAGCTGGAGGCGCTGCTTCCCTACCTCGAAGGCAAGAAGCCGGTCATCGTGAAGGCCGAAGAGCCGAACGACGTCGAGACGGCCTACGCTCTGGCGCAGGAGTTCAAGCTGCGCGTCATCCTCAACGGACTGACTCACTCGCAGGCGATCTACGACAAGATTGCCCAGTGGAAGGTGCCGGTGATTCTGGGCTCCATCTACGACGAACCGAAGGAATGGCAGCGTTACGACACGGTCTACAAGATGCCCGGCGAGTTGTCGAAGCGCGGGGTGAAGATCGCCTTCGCCTCGTTCGACGCCCACCAGGTGCGCAACCTGCCCTACGCCGCCGGATTCGCCGTGGCCTTCGGCCTGCCGTACGACGAAGCCATGAAGGCGCTCACTCTGTATCCGGCGCAGATCTGGGGCGTCGACGACCAGCTCGGCTCGCTCGATGTCGGCAAGACCGCCAACGTCGTCGTGGCCAGCGGCGATCCGCTCGACGTGAAGACCGTGGTACAGCGCGTCTTCATCCAGGGCCGAGACATCCCCATGGTCGAACCGGCAGACCGAGTTGCGCGACCGGTACTCGAACCTGCATCGACAGAGCCGACAGGTAAGATTCACGTCGAGGCCATTCGCAAACGCTGCCGCCAGCGCTCGCAAAGCGGCGGCCTACACTTGCGTTGACCGCTGCAAAGTTCAACATTTAGGATGAAACGGGCATCTTAATATCCCAACCTCAGGGAGGCGGTGCGGCTGCACGGCCGTTCGGTGGGGGAATTGTCTTTCTTTACAGGGATTCCCGCGAGTCAGTAGACTTACCAGTTTGCGTTGTCCGCCAGCGGCGGACACCAGGAGAACGAATCCATGGCATCAGTCGAAGAACGGGTAAAACAGATTATCGTGGAGCAGTTGGGCGTGGACGAAGCCGAAGTCACCGCCAAGGCTTCCTTTGTGGACGATCTCGGCGCCGACTCGCTCGACACCGTCGAGCTGGTCATGGCCTTTGAAGAGGCCTTCGACGTGGAAATTCCCGACGAGGAAGCGGAAAAGATCCGCACCGTCCAGGACGCGATTTCGTACATCGAAGCGCACGCCAAGGCAAAGTCGTAGCGCCCTCGCAACTTGCTGCGTCAGCAGCGCAATTCGCCGCGCGGTCATGGCGACGCGAAAAGGAGCTGGCAGATCTCATGGCATCGGTAGAAGAACGGGTAAAGCAGATCATCGTCGAGCAGTTGGGCGTGGACGAGGGCGAGGTCACGGCCAACGCGTCGTTTGTCGACGACCTCGGCGCCGATTCGCTCGACACCGTCGAACTGGTCATGGCCTTCGAAGAGGCCTTCGACATCGAGATCCCCGACGAGCAGGCGGAAAAGATCCGCACCGTCAAGGACGCGATCGACTACATCAACGCCCACGCGAAAGGAAAATAGCTTGGCTCGTCGCGTCGTCGTTACGGGAGTCGGGCTGATTTGCGGGGTCGGCAATAACGCAGACGAAGTCTGGCAGGCGTCTGCTCGCCGGCAAGAGCGGCGTGGAGCAGCATTACCGGCTTCGACGCTTCGCAGTTTGCCTGCCGGATCGCCGCCGAAGTCAAGAACTTCGATCCCCTGCAATACGTCGAGAAGAAGGAAGCGCGCAAGATGGGGCGCTTCATTCATCTCGCCATTGCTGCCGCGGACGAAGCGCTGCAATCCGCCAACTACAAGGTCGAGAACGAAGAGATGGCCGAGCGCACCGGCGTCGATATCGGCTCCGGCATCGGCGGATTCGACATCATCGAGCGCGAGCACTCCAATCTGCTCAACGGCGGCCCGCGCAAGATCTCGCCTTTCTTTATTCCCGCTGCGATTGTGAACCTCGCCGCCGGACAAGTGAGCATCCGCCACAATGCCAAGGGACCGAACGAGGCGACCTGCACCGCCTGCACCACCAGTGCCCACTCCATCGGCGACGCGGCGCGCATCATCAAGTATGGCGATGCCGACGTGATGATTGCCGGCGGCGCGGAAGCCGCAATCACGCCAATGGGAGTTGGCGGATTCGCTGCCATGCGCGCGCTTTCCACCCGCAACGACGATCCCGAGCACGCCAGCCGTCCCTGGGACAAGGACCGCGACGGATTCGTGATCGGCGAAGGCGCGGGCATTCTCATCCTGGAAGAACTGGAACATGCCAAGGAAGCGCGGCGCGAAGATTCTTGCCGAAGTCGCTGGCTACGGCATGAGCGCCGACGCCAACCACATCACTCAACCGGCGGAAAATGGCGAAGGCGGCTTCCGCGTGATGCGCAATGCTATGCGCGATGCCGGCATTGAGCCCGACGCAGGTCGGCTACGTGAACGCCCACGGCACATCCACTCCGCTCGGCGACGAGTTGGAAGCCATGGCGATCAAGCGCGCCTTCGGCGAACACGCTTACAAGATGGCGGTCAGTTCCACGAAGTCGATGACCGGCCACCTGCTGGGTGGCGCTGGCGGACTGGAAGCCGGCATCACCGTGCTGGCGCTGCGCGACCAGATTGTTCCTCCGACCATGAACCTTGAGACACCCCGGCGAAGGCTGCGACCTGGACTTCGTGCCCAACACGCCCCGCAAGGTCGCGATGGAGTACGCCCTGTCGAATTCCTTCGGCTTCGGCGGCACCAATGGGTGTCTTGTTTTCCGCCGGTGGACGGAGTAGAGTTCCGCCAGTGTTTCTGGTGGGAAAAAGCGGTGCGTCTCGGCGCACCGCCTTTTTTGTGCGCTGTTCCTTATTTCTGCTCCTTCGGCGGCTCCCACAGCTCAATCCGATTGCCCTCCGGATCGGTGATCCAGGCAAACTTACCGTATTCCTCCTGCATGCCCTTCGGATCGATCGCCACGCCCTCCGCTTTCAGCGCCACCAGCAGAGAGTCCAGATCATCGACGATGTAATTCAGCATACTGTGTCTGGCTTCCTGGGCCGAAGTACTTTGTGTTCTCCGGAAACATCGACCACACCGTCATGCCGGCCTTCTCTGGGTCGTCCGCGTACCGCCAGTGGAACATTGCCCCACCTTCCTCGGCCTTCGCCTTGATGCCGAGGTGCTTCTCATACCACTCATACTGCGCCTTGGGATCGTTCGCCTTTAAGAACACACCGCCCAATCCTGTTACACGATTCATGGAGCCTCCTGGCAGACGGACATTCTATCCTCATCCCCGCCTGCGGCCCCATGAAAATTTGTTGTAGACTTGCGCGCCGCCTGGTGGAGAGCTACCTTGTAGGCAAGCACCGGGGTAGCCAACCGTTGTTCAGCTTGAGTTTTGTCCTCATTCTCGCCGGGTTGCTGTTCGGCGCGGCCACCGCCCTCATCGGCTTCGTGGGACTGCTTGGCGCCTGGTTCCACCGCTCGTTGGGAGCGCCTCTGCCGCTGCCCACCCTCCGGCGCGCCTCCGATCGCCGCCTCACCCTCTGGGTCGGTGTCGCCGGTTTTGTTCTCTGGGCCGGCAGTGTTTCTCATCAGCCTGCGCGTGACTTGGTAGTCCAATCGTCGTGTATCCCGTTTTGGGAATATCTGGTTACTAAAGTTTTTTCGCCCTGCTGATTTCTCGTGACTCGCGCCCTCCATCGAGATTAAAAGCAATGCTGGATGTTCTTGCCCTGAGGGGCACGGCTCGCGGCTTCGGCAGTCGGTTCGAGCGGTTTCGGAGTTTTCGTAGCCTGCAGCGCTTATAGGAGAGCGGCGCTTCAGCGCCGCGTCCCGCATCGCTTTTGGAAGAGAGCCGGGTTTTAACCCGGCGGCACTCCGGCTTGCCAACGGGATACACCAAGCCTAGGGATGCTCTAAGTTCTTTGAAATCTATTAAGTACGCATAAACGCAATAGAATCCCGAACCTGCACTTGTTTTGCAATGCAAGTCGCTGATTCTAAAAGAGGGTGGGGGTAGGGGGGTATCGATGCCTGCCCGCTACTTCGTCCATCTGCCGAATGTACCGGTCGGCGTCGAACTTCTTGCGCGCCGCGTCGCCCGACATCCAGCGAATGGTCCCGAAGATGGGCCGGTCGAACCACGGCCGGTCAAACTTCCCGCCCATCGCCCACGCCACCCCGGCATACCCATCGGGATCGCGTCCGTCGAGAAAGTACTTGTCGTTCAGGTACAGCGCGGTCTGCCACGCGACGGCGGGCGACGGGCTCCATTCCAGGATTTTCTTCGCCCAGTACATGCGCATGTAGTTGTGCATCCAGCCCGCGTGCAGCATCTGCAATTGCGCCGCGTTCCACAACTCGTCGTGGGTCTGGGCAAACTCGAATTGCTCACGCGTGTACAACACCGGCCGCGGATCACCCGCGTGTGCGGCCAGCGTTCTGTGCGCCCAGTCGGGCGCGCACTCGATGGAGTCGTACAGCGGGTTGAAGTGGACGAAGTTGATGGCCAGCTCGCGCCACGTCAGCACCTGGTTGATGTAGTCGTCTTTCGCCGCCTGCGGAGCGTCTCGATTTCAGCACGGCGTGCATTACCGTGTGTGGCCCGATCTGTCCGAAGTGCAGGTAGGGTGAAAGGCGCGAGGTGCCGTCGATCTCGGGCTTGTCGTGGTTCTCCGGATAGGTCGCGAGCTTGTGTTTCACGAATTCGTCCAGCAGCCGCAGCGCTTCGTTCGTGCCTCCACGAAACGAATCGACGGGGCCTACCGAACGGTCGAGGTTCTTCCATCCAGCGGTGATGTCGGTGGTCGCCTCGTCGTGCCGGAATGCCGCTCCTGCCGGACGCTGCCACTGAACTTTCGCGTGTGGATTTCCCGCCAGCGGCAGGAACTGCTCCAGCCGCTGCTGCAGGCGCGGACGAATGATGCGCGCGGCGTACTGCTCCTTCTCCAGCAGCTTGGAAGGAACAATGACATCGGCATCCACCGTCCACAGCGGCACGCTCAGCTTCTTGGCGGCATGCTCGCGCCAGCGACGCGGCTCGCGCAGCGGATTCTCGTCGCCTACGACCAGCGAGGCTTGTACCTCGTAGCAAAAATCCAGCAGCGAGTGGTCAGGATAGCGCCGCAGCACAAATCCGATGCCGCGCTCCCGCGCGTGCCGGGCGATGTCGGGAATGCCCTGCGCCAGGAATGCGAAGTGCCGCAGGTTCGCATCCGGATAGTACGGCACCGGCGCAAAGAAGATGACGACCGGCTGCTGCAGCGCATTCGCGGCTTCCACCGCGACATCGAGCGCCGGATTGTCCAGCGCGCGCTGCGCGCGTTGCATCCAGTACACGACACAGCGGCCACCATGAGCGGGCGCTCCCGCACGGCGGATAGTGACACGGGGATCGGAACTTAAAGCTTCCAGCTTGGTCATGAGCGACTGGAACCGCGACCGGCGCGGAGTTCGAGGACAACGATGTATAGATGCTCGAGCGCTGCGGAAAGTTCAACTCGCCGCCAGCACTTCGTCGGCAATCGCCGCGGCCTCCACCGCTGGCCTGACATCATGCACGCGCACGATATGCGCCCCATGCAGGATACTCGCCACCATCGCGGCCAGCGAACCATACAACCGGTCGCCGACAGCCGCGTCATCCCCGCCGAGACGCTTGCCAATACTGCGCCCGATGAACGATTTGCGCGACGTCCCGGCCAGAATCGGAAATCCCAACCTCTGCAATTTCCCCAGGTTCGCAAGCAGCGGGTAGTTTTCCTCGAAGTTCTTGCCAAACCCGAAGCCGGGATCGAGCACGATTTGCGCGCGTTTGACGCCGCTATCGAGCGCGATTTGCGCGCGATTAGCCAGGTCGTGAGCTACCAGCGAAGCAATATCCGGTTCGGCCGGCAGCTTGCGCCACTCTGCCGGCTTTCCGCGGGTGTGCATCAGCACCACGCCGCATTGCAACTCAGCGCATGTCTTCGCCATCGCCATGTCCCACTGCAGCGCGCTGACGTCGTTGACGATCTCCGCTCCGGCCTCAATCGCTCGCCGCGCCACTCCAGACTTGTACGTATCGACGGAAAGAATCGCATCGGGCCGCGCCTTCACCACTCCCTCGATCACCGGCATGACACGTCGCAGCTCTTCCTCCTCGGTCACAGCCGGCTGTCCACCCGAGCTATCGGGCGCCACCTGCGTTCCCGGGCGCGTGGATTCCCCGCCAATATCGAGAATGTCGGCGCCTTCCTCAAGCAACTGCAGCGCGTGCGCCACCGCCCGCTGCGGGTCGAGAAACGCTCCCCCGTCGGAAAACGAGTCCGGCGTTACATTCACAACGCCCATGACCGCCGTCCGCACGCCCAACTCCAGCGCACGCGAGCGAAGCTGCCAGTGAAAGGTGTCGCGCATTCTGCGATTGTACGGTGTGGCGTCGCGAGGCGAGAAAAGCGCGCGGCGCCTGCGGTGCTAGAATTCGAAGGTACCTGCCAGCAGTCCTATGCACCGGGTCCGCCAAGCCGTTCCTATCGTTCTTCTGTTGGTGATGGCTGCGCACGCCTTCGCCGCGCCCGGCGCCAAGCGTCCCGGTAAGCCCGCAGACGACGACAAACGCCTCAGCCGAGCGATTGATCAGATCCTGAGCGAGCCTGACGTTTCACGCGGCTTCTGGGGCATCGACGTAGTTTCCCTCGATACAGGTAACCGCCTCTACGGGCTGAACGAGAACAAGCTGTTCACGCCAGCCTCCAATACCAAGCTGTTCACTACTGCGGCGGCCCTGGCCCTCATCGGCCCCGATTACCGCTTCAAGACCACGGTCGAAAGCCTGGGCTCGGTGGACAAGTACGGCCGCCTGAATTCCGATCTTGTCGTCGTCGGTCGCGGCGACCCCAACCTCTCAGGGCGGACCTTGCCCTACAACCTCCACACCGAGCGCAAGACGCCGCCTATCCAGGTCTTGATCGACCTTGCCGATCAACTGGTGACAAAGGGCCTCAAGTATGTTGACGGTGACGTAGTGGCCGACGACTCGTACTACGTCTTCGAGCGTTACGGCGATGGCTGGTCGCAGGACGACCTGGCCTGGGAGTGGGGAGCGCCCGTCTCCGCCCTCACGGTCAACGACAACGTTCTGTTCGTCAACATCTTGCCGGCGGACCGCCCGGGTGAGCGCGCCTTCCTCAATATCGCGCCCTTCCCCGACTACTACCGCATCGACAACCGTGTCATGACCACCCCTCAGGGCACCGGGCCCCACAAGATTTATATCAATCGCGAGCCGGGTTCGAACCAGATTACGATGTGGGGAAACATTCCCCTCGATGACGCTGGCGCCAGCGAGTCGCTGGCGATTGACGATCCCGCCGACTTCACGGCCAAGCTGTTCCGCCAATTGCTGGAGCAGCGCGGCGTGACGGTGTACGGCCGTCCGCGTACCCACCATACTGAGTTGGCCGCGCTGCAAACTTTCAGCGTAACCTCCATCGCCTCGGGCGGTGGGAGCGAATCTACCGCGCGCCTCGGTCCCAGCCTGACCGTGCTTGCCAGTCATGAGTCGGGACCGATGTCCGATGATTTGCGCGTCATCAACAAGGTCAGCCAGAACCTGCATGCCGAGCTTGCATTGCGGCTGCTGGGCAAGGAAAAGGGCACGTCCGGCTCGATTGAGGGTGGGCTGGAGGTCATGCGCGGCTTCCTGACCAGCGCTGGTATCAAGCCCGACCAGTTCACCTTCTATGACGGCTCCGGGCTGTCGCGCGAAAACCTCGTGACCCCGGCGGCCATCGTGCAGTTGCTGCGGTACGCCTACCGCCAGCCTTGGGGAGCTTTATTTGCCGATACGCTTCCGGTTTCGGGCCTCGACGGCTCGCTTGCCGACCGCCTCAAGACTCCGCCGGCAAAAGGTGCCGTCCACGCCAAAACAGGCGCCCTTAACCACGTAAACGCGCTTTCCGGTTACGCGACCACAGTGACGGGCGAGACCGTGGCCTTCTCCGTCCTCGGCAACAACCACAACCTGACGAACAAGAAAGCTGTGGACACTATCGATCGGATCGTGGAGAAAATCGTCACCGACGGGCGCTAGCGACGGCGGGCGGCGCGTGCGCGTTCGGCCGCGACGGCCCGCGCAGGCCCGGTCCCAGTAGGCGGCTTGCGATCGCCGTCAAGTAATTGCTTCAGCACCAGCGCGTTGTTTCGCTCCAGATTTTTTGACGCGAACAATAGCGTAAGTCCCGCGCGCTTTCGCGCCATATCGTAAAGCTCCTGCAATGCGGCGTGGGCCGCATCGTTGCTCAGTTCGCGCAGGTAACGCTTGCGGAACTCGCTCCATTGCTCCGGACAAGCGTGATACCACTGGCGCAATTCGTTCGAGGGGGCGACGTCCTTCAGCCAGCCATCGAGAGCCGCAGCATCCTTGGTCAGGCCGCGCGGCCACAGCCGATCTACCAGCACTCGGGCGCCGTCATCGGCTGCGGCCGGATCATACACTCGTTTGAGCCGTACCTTCATGTGGGGTGTATTCTAACTCTTTCAGTTGAAGCATCATCGCACCGGCACAGTTGACGATTAGCCCGGGAAGGTCGCTTTGAACTCCAGGCTCGCTCTCATCATCTTCATCACAATCTTGCTGGGAATTCTAGCCGGCTGCGATGCCGAGCCGCGCAAAACTGACGCCGAATTAGGACTGACCCCGCAGCAGGCGATGGGCCGCCGAGTGTACGACGCCCGCTGTGCCGAATGCCATTACGCTTACAGCACCCGCGACCTGCGTGGCCCCAGCATGCACGGGCTTTTCAAGAAGCAGTTCATGTCCAGCGGCATTCCCGCCAATGATGACCGGGTCACCGACATTATCCTGATGGGCCGCGCCAAGATGCCCGGATTCCAGCAAAAGATTTCGCCGCAGCAACTGGCTGACCTCCTGGCCTATCTGCACACGCTCTAGCTGCGCCTGCGACCTTCCCGCCGCGGCGCGCATCGTACAATAGTTACGACCCATGTCTACCGCTCCCGATCTGATCCAGATTGACGTTGCGCCCCGCACCCCGGCCCCCAAGCCGGAATGGCTGAAGGCCCGTGCGCCCATGGGCGAAAATTATCACGACCTGAAGACGTTGGCGCGCAAGCTCGACCTGCACACCGTTTGCGAGTCGGCACACTGCCCCAACATCGGCGAGTGCTGGAACCATCGCACCGCAACCTTCATGCTGCTGGGGAACGTCTGCACCCGGCGCTGCGGTTTTTGTGCCGTGCCCAAGGGACGCCCCGATGCCATCGATTTCGACGAACCGCAGCGCGTAGCCGAAGCGGTTGAGAAGCTCGGTCTTAAATTCGCGGTCGTCACCAGCGTGAACCGCGATGACGACAACGTCGGCGGCGCCATAGTCTTCGCCGACACGATTACCGAGATTCGCCGCCGCATGCCCGATTGCCGCGTCGAAGTGCTCATCCCCGATTTCCAGGGCCTCGAGCAGCCACTGCGTATCGTGATGGACGCTCGGCCCGACATTCTGAACCACAACACGGAAACAGTGCCGCGTTTGTACCGGGTCGCGCGCTCAGGCGCCCGTTACGAGCGCACTCAGCGACTGCTCGAACAGGCGAAGGAAATGAATCCCGCCATCCCCACCAAAACCGGCGTCATGGTTGGCCTGGGCGAGAGTACCGATGAATTACTGGAAGTCTTCCGCGACCTCGCCGCGCGCAACGTCGACATCCTCACCATCGGCCAGTATCTGCGGCCTTCCCGCGACCATCTGCCAGTGGCGCGGCTATACCCGCCCGACGAATTCCACATGCTCAAACAAGCAGCCATGCAGATGGGCTTCAAACACGTGGAATCCGGTCCGCTGGTGCGTTCCAGCTATCACGCCCACGAGCAGGCCGACGCCGGCACCGGCGTGCATGTCATCTAATTCATTCCAGAGCTACAGTTTATGTCGCCTAGTTTAGCGCGGCACTTCCGCGCGAGGTTCAGCGTGACCTCCTGAAAACCTCCGGAGAGCAGCCTCGCCGTAGAAAGGCTCAGCCACTCTCTGGAGGAACGGAACGACGGGACGTAACGACTTCTGTCAGCTCCCGCCCGACCTATTTCACCAGCGGACCACGGGTAACGTAGATACCCGCCAGACTCTCCTGGGTCGACTCGTTCGTCATTACGGCGGTAACGACGAACCACTGGCCGCGGAACGCTTCGCGCTCAATTCCAACGGAACTGATCAACGAACCCGCAGGAGCAGCAGGATCGACAACCTGTCCTGGCATGCTCGTATCGAGAAGCGTCACGATCGGCGCCGATACCGGGCCCCGGGCAGCATAGATTCC
Organism: uncultured Acidobacteriaceae bacterium; assembly: GCA_963751155.1. Taxonomy (GTDB): domain Bacteria; phylum Acidobacteriota; class Terriglobia; order Terriglobales; family Acidobacteriaceae; genus DASRAA01. Next base: position 167,983 of record CAVVTL010000018.1, read on the forward strand.
GTCCACCACGCCGGTTGACCCCTTAAACACCACTTCGAAAAATGAGGCCCCGGCCATACTTGATACGGCCGTAAAGCTGGAGGACCGCCATCGCGCCGGTTCGCCATCGCCTTCGCCCGTTCCCGGAGGCTTTCCCGAGAACACCCAATACACAAAGTCTTGGAAGCGACCCGGCGATTTCGCTAATGGTGTGATCTTGCGTGAGACTGTATCCACTACGAAGATGCCCTGGTGCACCGGTACCTGCACCGCATGACCATTCGGATACTGCTCATTGCAGTAGTCGATAAGGTCTTTGTTCCCGTCCGTCGGACAGTAAAGGACGCGAGTAAAGGACGTGCTGTCCCAGTATCCCCAGAACGAAATATATCGGCTATCGTAAGACAGGGCTTCGCCGAAACCCTTGAACTTCACCCCAGTGGTTTCGCCCGGCACCTGAGCGCCGATGCCGACAATTACGTCCAGCTTCGGGTTGGGTACCAACGCCGCCCGGTACAGGCCACCCAATTTTGGGTTGTCCTCATTGTCGTATCCGGCGAAGACCACATATTTCTGGGCCGCACTCGGAGGCGCAGTGGAGCCAAAGGTGACCGAACCGCCAGCCGGCTGATTGGGGATTAGCGTGTCGGTGTTGGCAATCAGTTGCACCGGCGCGGCACCTTGGTTCGCGGCTATGTCTCGATAGTAAACACCCGTCTTGCCGTCGCTGGTCCGCGTGAAGTTGCCTTTGAACACGACCATCGATCCAGCGACCGCAGGTGCGCCGGGAAACTGGTCAAATTTGGTTACGTCAACTTCGCCCGGAACCTGGAAATGCGAGAATCCCGGAACGGCTCCCAGTTGAGTCTGACCCGACATCCGTCCGCCCTTGGACGTCATCACGTAGATCCCTGAGGTTCCAACCTTCGAATCGGTGCCATCGGGAAGCTGGTAGGTCCACACTGGCTGCGACTGCCCGCGCGTTGCAATCGTGTCTGCCGAAAGATCGATGCGCGGAATGGACGGGAATTCAAGAAATGTGGAGCCATTGTTGTTCGGTTGCGGTACCTGAGAATCTCGATCGAAGAGCATTGCGATGGGTTGATTCCCCACGCTCATCCGCCGGGTGTAAATACCGTGGATGGGTTCCCCTCCATTTCCTCCCTTGCTTCGCGCCCGGAACACGACGAGTCCGGATCCGTTCACAGAAGGCTGGTTGTAACTGTTGAACGTCTTAGTGGAACCTGGAATGAGAATGTTGTTGTTAACCACAGTCGTCCACGATTGAGCCATCGCGACGGAAGTGAGCACCATCACGATTGCCAGAAATGACAATGCACTTGAGGCCGTTTTTCTGTCGATAGACATTTTCTTCCCCGTGGCGCGTAAGGGTCGCCTTCTCTGAGGCAGCGCGCAGGGTCACTGTTGCACGCTTCTACATGGCACTTAAGTGATGCACCTCACAAAGGTGGAACTTTTTCACCTTCCGTCCCATTATGGAACTCCTGCCGGTCTTCCATAAAGCCTTGGGTCATATATAGCAACAAAGTGCCATACGGTGAGTTTCCACTAGTGCAATCACCACTAAGGAGCCATGCTATGACACCGAAAATCACAATCTTTCTGCTCGCAGCGGCACTAGCAGCCTTTTCTCAAGCGCGGTCACCCAGCGGAGCCGGGCGCGGTTCCGCTAGCGCCGGCGGGGCTCGCCAGGCAACTGAGAGCCAAGTCCGTCAGACGACTCGGGAGACAAACCAGGTGCAACAGCAGCAACGAATCGAACAGAACTGCACCGGGGACTGTCTGCAACAGGAACAGCGGCAGCGACAGAAGCAGCAGACGCAGCAACAGTCCAGCACCCAGGTGCAGAACAAAGGACAGGTGCAATCGGGCGCTGCTCAGACCGGCACGGCACAGACAACTCAGGACCAGCAACGGGACCAAACCCAAAGATAAAGATCAGGACCGCACACGCGACCAGGACAAAGACCAGGACCCGCAGCGCGACCAGACCAGGGATCAGGACCGGACGCGGGATCAGGATCGCATCCAGCCTAATCGGTAGCGAAAGAGAGGCCTGAGCCTAGGATCGTAGAGTTCCCTGATGAGGCAAGCTGCGATTCGGCCTGGCGATTTTCGGCTCTGTGTTGCGCACGGGTTTCGCCGTGATTACATTCCGGTGGCAGTCAGGGATGCGCACGGAGAAACAGTTCAAGGGCAGAGGAATCCCTTGAGGCTGCGCAGCACAGACGCCGGAGCCTGAACCTCAAGCTCCACATAGCCATCGTGGTAAGACCGCGACAACACCACGGCTTTCGCGTCGAGCGTGGCCAGCGCCTTGCCCTCTGACTGCGGCACCAGCAGCCGCACTTGCCGGACCGGGTCTTGCTCCATCAGCTCGTCAATCCGCTGCAGCAGCCGGTCAATGCCCAAGCCCTTTGCAGCCGAGACATGGACCACATTTGCCGAGTCCGTGAGGCCATCGCGCTTTTCCTCTGGCAACAGGTCCATTTTGTTCATCACGTAGAGGCGCGGCTTGTCCTGCACCTCGAGTTCGCGCAAGACTTCTTCCACTTGGGCCTGCTGCTCGTCAGCCGTCGGACTGGTGACGTCAGCCACGTGTAACAGCAGCGTGGCCCGCTGTACCTCCTCCAGCGTGGCACGAAACGCCGACACCAGCGTATGCGGCAAGTGCCGGATGAATCCCACGGTGTCAGACAGCAAGACATCCCGCTTCGAGGGCAGTTTCACGTGTCGCAAAGTTGGATCGAGCGTGGCGAACATGCGCGAGCTCTCCAGCACGCCCGCTCGCGTCAGCGCGTTGAACAGCGTTGACTTCCCAGCGTTCGTGTAGCCCACCATCGCCACCACTGCTACCGGCACCGACTCCCGCCGCTGGCGCTGCTGTCCGCGAATGCGCCTCACATTCTCCAACTGCTCCTTCACATGCCGGATGCGGCGATAGATCTTCCGTCGATCCGTCTCTAACTGCGTTTCGCCGGGTCCGCGCGTCCCAATGCCGCCGCCCAGTTGCGACATTTCCACGCCCCGTCCCGCCAGCCGTGGAAGCAGATATTCCAACTGTGCCAGCTCCACCTGCAATTGACCCTCCCTGGTACGGGCGTGGCGCGCGAAAATATCCAAAATAAGTTGAGTGCGATCGATCACGCGCACATGCAGCTCGCGCTCCAGGTTGCGCTGCTGCGACGGCGTCAGCTCGTAGTCGAAGATGACCAGCTCCGGGTCAACCGACGCCACTGCACCCTGTAACTCGACGACTTTGCCGCTGCCGATCAGCGTTGCCGAGTCGGGCCGCTGGCGCCGCTGCTGCATCTCGCCCGCGATGGCCGCCCCAGCGCTAGTGGCCAACTCGCGCAATTCCGCCATCGACTCCTCGGCCGAAAATACTCGATGTTCGACTTCGGTGGCATGCAGCCGGGTGTCAGCTACGGTACGCGCAGCCCGCGCGCTGGGCGGAACTTTTCCGGCCGGCTGGCGCCGGTCAGTGGCGAACTCTTCCGGGTGACCGTCGGCTTCCCGTCCGTCGGCCGCTGGTTTTCGAGTGTTGCGGCCGCTCGGGCCGCGCGAAAGAAACTCGACTCCCACCAGAAACACGCGTTCCGGCTCGCCGCCTCGATTCCGCCACGAGCCGTCGTCACCTCGGAAATTCATGCCGCCAGCGTAAGGAATACGTTAACTCTCCGCCGGATGCGGCGTGGCAGGCGACACGGCAGAAGACGATGTTTCCCCGCCAGCCCGGGGCTCGGAGTGCCGCTCGGGTACGTGGGGACGTGACATGACCACCGTGGAGATCGCGTGCTTGAAGATCAGTTGCTCCTGATTGTTCGTGTCCAGCACGACCGAGTACTTGTCGAAGGAGCGAATGCGGCCCGTCAGTTTTACACCGCTCAACAGGTAGATGGTGATGACCGACTTGTCTTTGCGAGCCGTATTGAGAAAGGAATCCTGAATGTTCTGTGCTGGCTTGCTTTCCATGGATGGTCCTCCTTGCAACTTGCAAAAAACTACCTCAGCCTCGAAAACCGTGGCCCCTTTCGGTCTCCAAGTCCGTCGGTAACAGCCTCTCCCGCCGCCGGCCATAGGATGCCGCCTTCGGGAGGGTAAAATCCAGCAATCTTACGATAGTTCGCTGGCAGCGCAATTTCAACTAAAACCCGCACTTCGCACGGTATTCTAGAGGACGCCGGACCAATGCTGCTGTCGGGCAGCTGGCGAGCCCTTGAACCAATCGCCTCACCCCAGGGAGATACCTCATGCCGCAGTCTTTGCTTTGCCTGATCACCCCACCGCAGATTCAGTTTCTCGGCGGCTCCGTTCTAGTCCTCATGTTATTGCGCTGGATCCATACGGTTGCCGGCATCTTCTGGGTCGGCTTGCTGTACTACCTCAACCTGGTCAGCGCCCCGTTCCTGCATGAACTCGATCCACAAACCAGGGCCGTCGTCGTTCCCAGGCTCATGCCCAGAGCCCTTTGGTGGTTCCGCTGGAGCTCGGTCGTCACCGTGCTCGCCGGCATCGCGTACTGGATGCATATCGTCGGCACCGACGTCCGCAACGCCGTCGCGTCCGGCCAGCCAGCCTCGGGCGGCATGATGACCGGCAGCTTCTTCATCATCTGGACGCTCGCATTCGCCCTGGAAATGGGTCTCCTCATGTCGCCCGCCGAGGTTCTGCGCAAAGGCCCGGTTCTCGCTGTGCTGGTCTTCGCCATCGTAATCGTCGCGTCGTATCTGTTCCTGGGCCTCAACCAGCATGGCTGGGAGACCAACCGCGCCCTCACCATCGGCATCGGCGGCGGACTCGGCTGGTTCATGATGTTGAACGTGTGGGGCATCGTCTGGCGCATGCACAAGAAAATGATCCGCTGGTCGGAAGCTGCCGCCCGCGGTGACGCGATGCCTGCCGAGTTTTCCAAGGTGGCGCGGCTGGCCTTCCTCTCCTCGCGCATCAACTTCTGGCTCTCGTTGCCCATGCTCTTCTTCATGGGCGCGGCCAGCCATTACATCCTGTTCGCTACCCAGTAAGCGGCGCGATCGGCATAGCCGTCGCTTCACTTTTCCCCCAGCCGTGAACATGGGTTCGGATCGCCCCGGCCGCCCGCACCGTCACTGCATTTTCTGTCGGAAATCACTTACCACGGCCTTAATTTGCGAGTAAACTGCTGCCGCAGCATTTTCCGGGGGTGAGATCCGTCATGAATTCCAAGGCTGATTGGCTTGTCGTAGTGGGCTTCGTGATCGCCCTGTTCGGAGTGGCTCTCAGAACCATTCTCATGATGCGAGCCAGCGACGCCCGTCGTGCAAATCTAGTCCCGTTGTCGGGCAGCGCGCTCCTGCGTGATTTCCGAACAGTGAATCCGCAAAGCAAGCTGCCGCTGGTAATGTGGGCATCTCTCTCCGCCGGCTTGATCTTGCTCATCGCCGGCGTACTGCTGGAACTGCGGTAGTCCTGTTGCAACATCAATGCGGTGCAGGCTCACTGCTGGCTGGGAACTTAATCAGCTTCCAAGGCTGTGGCTTGGGCATCCCTGGCGGCATGTCCATGGCAACCATCTTTAGTTCGGCTGCTTTCCCCGGCTCTGTCAGCCGCATCATGTAGTGGTCGGGTTCCTTTTCGTCCCCATACTTTACGGTAAGCAACAGTCCATCGGGATTCAGCGTCGCGTCCGTAATTGCCTCTTTCACCTTTTCCTCGCTGACCGACCTCAGCCCGCCCTCATCGTTCACCTCAAGATCGTGCGGGTGAGTGAGCCACCCTGTGAGCTTTTCGCCTTGCAGGTCAAGTTGCAAGAGCAGCCACACTTTGCCGTCGAAGATCGCGACCCAGTCGCCGGCGTATTCGGCAAACGGCGAAACTTGTGGCGTTTTCGCGGGCTTCACGCTGCCCGGCGTCGCCGTCTGGCTCCAGCCCGCGATTGGGACGCTCAGCAATACGACAGCAAGAAGCAGAATTCTCATGGGGTGAACTCCGTGGATAGTCCGAATTCTACTCCGCAACCGCATCGTCGGCGCGGTCGCAAAAAACGGGGAACGCAGGCGCGCTCCCCGAGATCAGTCCTAACGGCGCAGCCCGGAGGCAGCCGCGCCAACCGAGGAATTCATTCGCCTCCCGCCGTGCCAAACTTCCGCCGGTCTCCCTTGAGTATGCGGGGCGGCGCAGCCTGCCGCACCCGTTCTTCCTGGTGGCAGTTCCAACACAGCGGCGCCATCTTATCCAGAGCCGAAGGAATCTCATCCAGGTGCATATGCCGCAACTCAAACAACTTCTGCTTCTCGTTCAGCAGCGCCAGCCGACTGCGGCGCCAATCCGCTGGAGTCAGCGCCCGGTTGCAGATGGCACAGGTCTTTCCCTGATACCACTTCTGCAGAAGCCGCTCGAGATTCTCCGGCGTCGGATCGACCTGTGCCAGGCACTCCTGTCCGCAATCGCTCTTTTCTGGCCATCGCGAGCAAGACTGCAACCGCTCGTGCTCCTCGCCACGTAACGCCGTGCGAAAGGCATACTTGTTGTCGGTCTCCACGGTGACTGGCTGATGATTCTCCGGGCAAATCACAGTCCGCCGCCCACGATTGCGAAAATAACTTTGTAGGCTGAATCCGATCGGAAGTCCCACCAGCACTACCGCGCCAACGATGAATAAAGCTATCGGAAATACGCCCATCATAATGGCACCTACCACCCGAAACTGTGGGTCTGCCTTATTCTTAGCGCGGTTTGTCACTACGACGCAGTGACCAGCAACACTACCGGTTGTGATGCCCGGGCTTGGCCCTTCTCGGCAAGTGTTTGGAACGCCTCATTCCTGCTCGTTATAATCAGCCCACAATTAATCCTGCCCCTTGGGTGCTCATGTTCCCTCATCGATCTTCTTACGAACGCATCAAATCCTTATCGAAGCTTCGGTTGATACCTGCGCTGTGCCTCCTGTTGGTATCAGCCGCCCTGTTTGGTGCACCGAATTCGCTCGCCTTCAGCGCCAAGCCCCGCCTAACCCTCGACGAATTCTTCAGCGCCGTAGACTTCAGCGGCATCGCACTTTCGCCCGATGGACACATGGTCGTGATCGCCACCAGCCGTGCCGACTGGAATGCCCAGCGCTTCCGCGAAGACCTCTGGCTCTGGCGCGACAGCGCCGGCGCGCTTATTCCGCTGACGCAATCCGGGCACGACTCCGACCCCAAGTGGTCTCCCGACGGTCAGTGGATCGCCTTCCTCTCTGACCGCGACAGTGATGACTCCGCCGCGGACGACGATGATGACAAGGCCGACAAGAAAGGCACTGTCCACGTCTACCTCATTCCCGTCAGCGGCGGCGAAGCGTTCCCTGTCACCCGCGGAGCGGAAGATGTGCACACCTTTGCCTGGAGCCCCGACTCCAAGACCTTGTATTTCGCGACCCGGCAGCCTTTGACCGCAGAGCAAAAGGACGAACGCAAAGAACATTGGAAAGACGTCGTCCGCTATCGCGAGCAGGAGCGCGGTGACGTCATCTCGCGCATCGCTGTCGCCGAGGCCCTGAAGCGCCAAATCGAGCTCGGCACCCACGAGACCAAGAAGAGCAAGAAAGACAAAAAGAAGGATCACGACGAAGAGACCGGCGAAACTCCCGGCGCTCAGGCCGTCGTGACTTCGCCGTATCGCGTGAAAAGCATGGCCGTCTCGCCCGATGGCGGTCAACTGGCGTTCTCGACCGATAGCGTCTCGCAGCGCTTCGAAGGCCTGAAGGAAATCGAGATCTATATCGCCGACTCAAGCAAGTCTGCTCCTCAAGACGCCCCGCGGCAGCTGACGAAAAACGAGGCGGTCGAAGGCGACGTGCAATGGTCGCTCGACGGTAAGAGCGTGTTCTTCACCGTCGAGCAAGGATCGGTGGAAGGCAGCTACCTCGATCTGCAGCCACGCGTGTACTCGGTCAACGTCGCCACTGGACAGCCCGTCCGCTGGGCAGCTGACTTCCACGGCGCAATCACGCAGTACGCTCTGACCGCCAAGCCAGAGCTGCTCGCCCCGGGAATGCTTGGCACTGCAACCGCGCTTTACTGGCAGGCATCGCCCCAGACGCCCTTCCAGAAGCTCGACGGCTGGCCTGGAACCTACGCGCACGTCGAGACTGCGGCCGACTCTTCGCGCATCGCGTTTCTCTACTCGGAAGTCGACAAGCCTACCGAAGTTTACCTCGCTGAAAGCATAGCCCAGCTCAACACGGCAAAACCCATCACCTCCTTTAACAGGCTCTTCACTGAGCGCGACCTGCCGAAAGGCAAGCCCTTTCGCTGGACCTCCGACGACGGCACGCCCGTCGAAGGCTACCTGCTCTATCCGCCGGGCAAGTTCGAGGCCAAGAACCTGCGGCTCTTCGTGCTCATCCACGGCGGCCCAATGGACGCCGACGGCAACTACTTTGGCGCCGACTGGTACAACTGGGCCACGTACGCCGCGAGCCAGGGATGGCTCGTTTTCCGGCCCAACTATCGCGGCTCGTCTGGGTACGGAGACAAGTTCGCTCTGGCCATCGTGCCCAAGATCGTCTCCGCTCCGGGCCGCGACATACTCAGCGGCGTTGCCGATCTGGTGAAGGAAGGCATCGCAAATCCCAAGCAGATGACCATCGGCGGCTACAGTTACGGCGGCTATCTTACCAACTGGCTCATCACCCAGACCGACCAGTTCAAGGCTGCGGTCACCGGCGCGGGCGCGGTGGAGCACATCGGCAACTGGGGAAACGACGATACAACCTTCGACGATGCTTTCTTCCTCGGCGGCATGATGTGGGACCCGAAAGCCAAGCAAAACTATATCGACGAAGCCGCCATCTTCCAGTTCAACAAGGTAAAGACGCCGACGCACATCGTCGCCGGAGGCGATGACATTCGTGTCGCTGTCGCCGAAGACTACTTGCTGGAGCACGCGTTGCACACGCTCGGCATTCCCAGCTCGCTGGTGATCTTCCCCGACGAAGGCCACAATCTCAGCGAGAACCCGTGGCACGGCAAAATCAAAGTCCGCGAAGAGCTCAACTGGCTGGAGAAGTACTGCAACTGCCCCGCGAAATAGGCGACATCTGTTTTAGCCGTGGGCGTTAGCCGTGGAAGCCAGGGCCTTGAAGAATCCTGAGCCGGCTTCTGCCGGCGGTACCTTGCATGCTTGACTTTCACCGGGCCGCCCAACATACTTGCGCCGTTTAGTCTGCAAGATGCGAGGTGGCCCAAATGCCCAAGAAGGCTGCGAAGAAAGCGGCAAAAAAGACGGCCGCGCGCCGCGCCGTGAAGCCCGCTAAGCCTTCGCCGAAAGGCAAAACTGCCAAAGCTCCATCGAAGAAACCAGCAACGAAACTCAAGGAGGTGAAGCCCGCGCCGAAAGCCGCCGCACCCGCTACCGCCTCCGACGGCCGCCTCACGTTTAACCACGCCATGATCTACGTCAAAGATGTGGCCCGCGCGCTGGGCTTCTATCGCGACCTGCTGGGCTTCAAGCTCATCGAAGATTTTCGTTACGACGGCACGCCCGTCTATGCCCGCCTGCGCGCTCCCGGCGGAGACGGCACCATCGCCCTGCATCAGGCGGGCCCGAGCGCGTCGCTCGTGAGTGAGGGCGTGCGCCTCTACTTTGAAGTGCGCGACCTTGACGACTTCTGCCACAAGCTCATGCGCAAAGGGTTCTACATCACACGGATGCCGCGCATGATGGAATGGGGCTGGCGTCACGCCTACCTCAACGATCCCGACGGCCACGAAATCAGCCTCTACTGGGCCGGCGAAAAACGCATGTCGAAGAGCGTAATGCAGGCTGCGAAGGACGTGGCGAAGGGGTAAGCGCGCGCCGCTAGTCCTAGCTATGTGTTAACTATTCGATAACTCGTATCCCCCTCCCTCTACCTTCTTTTAGAATCAACTGGTTACGTAGTTGTTTGCGTGCATCTTAGGCATTACAAATGACTTACATGTAATTAATAGTAGATAAGCAACTTAGATGCTATTTTAGGCTATTTTGTCAAAGAGCCGATAACTGCCGAAAGTTAACTTTTTAGTTAACTTCCAGGTTCAGCCAAGGCAGTGCCGGTCGCAGTGGGTACCGGAGCGCCGAGCGTCCGCGAATTAATTCATAACCCACGCGGGCGAAGGGTGTCACGAAAAATTGTAGGGGTGAGAAAACTAAAGTAACCAATCTGTTCCGAAATGGGAATAAGAAATTGGAGCGAGTTCTCGAGCACCGATCACGCGCGCTGGGGGGTCCGTCACGCTGCAATGCCGGGACATCGCGTTGGTCGCCGCTACATCAACGGAAAATGGCAGCGCAGCTATAATGGTCTAGTTAGCTGCTGGGCCGGGTGATCGCTGCCGGCTTGCGGACGATGGGCTTATGCCCAGGCTGCGCAGGTTGGGAGAGGAAAGTCCGAACTCCGTAGAGCGGTGTGCCGGATAACGTCCGGGGGGCGGCCTTCAAGGGCCGTTTACGGAAAGTGCCACAGAAAATATACCGCCCCGCCCAACTGCTTCCAGAGGTCTAGTCGAGGTTTCCCACCCTATCGCCAGAAGACGGCGATAAGAGTGGGGCACCCGACGAGTTGGACATCCCACAATTGCCAAAAGAAGGCAATTATGGGCCACGGTGATCCCAGGTTAGCCCAAAAGAAGGGCAAACCTGGGGCACCCACGGGAAGGGTCTCTGGGCGGAGTTGGGCGGGGTAAGGGTGAAAAGGTGCGGTAAGAGCGCACCGCGCCGTCAGTAATGGCGGTGGCAGGGAAAACCCCACACGGAGCAAGACCAAATAGGGGAGGACGTCCCTTCGGGGACGGCGTGCCGGCTCGGTGCGCCACAACTTCCGGGTAGGTCGCTGGAGCCGTACAGTAATGTGCGGCCTAGAGGAATGATCGCCCTGCCGCTTCGGCGGCAGACAGAATTCGGCTTACAGGCCCGGCAGCTATCTTTTTTTCATTTCCAAGGTTCGGCAGCTACAAAAACGAACGGGAGCTCGCGCTCCCGTTTTCTTATTCGCAAGCTCGTCCGCTGCCTACGACGACGCCGTTGACCGTTTGTAAAGTGGTAGATGCCCAGCAGGATCAGCGCGCCGACCAGCGACATGAGGAAGCCGGCAGACTCGCCCTCCTGGTAATGGCCCACCATGCGGCCGATCCAGGTGCCGAGAAACGATCCGGCGATGCCAATCAGCATGGTGATCCAGATGCCGCCCGGATCTTTGCCGGGCATGATGAGCTTGGCGAGCGCACCTACAACCAATCCGATCAGGGCCGTCCACAGAAGATGCAACATACACGCTCCTTTGAGGGTGAGTGACTGCGGTTGACGTTACGCGGAACGCCGCCTAGGTAGCGTTCCGCAGAGACGGCCGTTGCGTCGCATTGTATCGCGGCGCGTCAACCAGTGTTCGCTACGCTCTTCTCGAACATCCCGCCGGCCAGGCCCTTGACCTTGTCGAGCAGGCCGCCGCGCGTCTCCGCCACCGGCTCGCGAGTGCCGTCGAGGTGCTGCGAGATTCCTTCCGGCAGTTTTCCTTTCACCTGGGCGAGAATGAAATCCACGATCTGCTGCGCAGTTTCCGGCGAAAGGTTGAATTTCTGGGCTACCAACTGCACGATTTCGTTCATGACGAAAGCTCCTTAGTTGAATTCAATTTAGTAGACGAAGCAGCGCCGGCCAGTGGCCTTGTTCTGAAGTGGCTCCAGGAATACGCGCATCTGGGGGAATCCAGTCTAATGGCTCACGCGAACGTCGCAATGGCACGAAAGTGACTGATCGTGATGAATTTAATCGAACCGAGTGACCCGCGGACCAACTTAGCCGTGCACCACGTCGTGATAGACCTCGAGCATGCGGCGAACGCTTTCGTCCCACGAGAAGCGCTGCGCCTGCAGCGCGCCGCGGGCTTTGAGTTTCTCGCGCACCGCCTGGTCGCACCAGCACTTTGTGCAGCGCATGCATGATCTCGAAGACGTTCTCGGGATTGACCATGACCGCCGCATTGCCCACGACTTCGGGAATCGACGACGTGTTGCTGGTCACGACCGGCGTGCCGTGCGCCATGGCTTCCAGCGGAGGCAGTCCGAAGCCCTTCGTAGAGCGACGGGAAGACGAAGACCTTGGCGAGATCGTAGAAGATGCGCAGCACGCCGATGGGCACGAAGCCGAGGAAGCGCACATCGTTCTGCATGCGGGTCTTGATGACCGCGCGGCGCAGGTCGGGGTGCTTGGCGAGTTCGTCGCCGATGATGATGAGCTTCAGGTCGGGGTATTGGCCTTCCTTCTCCAACTCGGCCTTGAGCGCGGCGAACGCCTCGATGATGCGGACAATGTTCTTGTGCGGACTGATGCGTCCGGCGTACAGCAGGAACGGATACGTCACCTGGTAGCGCTCGGCGATGAGTTTGCGGTCGGCGTCGGTGGCGTGTCCCTGGCGGAAGCGGTCGTCGAGCGCGTTGTAGATGACTTCGATCTTTTCGCCCGGCACCTGAAACAGGCGCTCGGTATCTTTCTTGGAGAAATTGGAGACGGCAAAGATGCGCGCGGCGCGATGCAGCACGCGCTTGGTGAGCTCGAAGTGCAGGGTGCGCTTGATCCAGGAATCGCTGTTGAGCTTGTAGAGGTGGTCGAGCAGGTCGTGCACCGTGACCACGTAGGGACACGGGACGGCCTGCGGCTTCCAGAACAGGTGCGGCACATGCAGCAGGTCCACCTTGTGGTGCCGCAGAATGCGGTTCAGCTCGAAGATAGCTGTTGCAGCGAGAACTCGTTGGGATGCGTCGGGACCGTGATGAAGTTGGGAGGCAGCGGTTCGATGTCGCCGAGCTTTCCCGGAATGCCCAGCAGGAAGTATTCGTTGCCGTGGTCGAGCCGCGCGAGCGTGCGAATGGCGTTGCGGGTGTAGGTGCCCACGCCGAATTCGTTGATCCGCCGGATGTCGATGGCGACGCGCACAGTCTAGTGTAAACCGGCAGCAACGCGCACTAGCGATTACGCCAAGAAATGGCCGGAGCTTGCTCCGGCCATGACCGTTCCGCGGCTACGCCTTCACCGCCTCCAGATGCTTCGCTCGCCGCGAGGCGTACAGCGGGAACTGCTCGGCCAGCTCCAGCACTTCGCCGCGAATCTTGCTCAGTATCGCTTTGTCGGTGCGATTGTTCAGGGCCTCGGCGATCAACTTGCCGACCTGCCGCATCTCCGGCTTCCTTCATGCCGCGCGTGGTGAGCGCCGGCGAGCCGATGCGAATGCCGCTGGGCTTCATCGGCGGATTGGTATCGAACGGAATCGCATTCTTGTTCACCGTGATGCCGGCATCGTGCAGCGCGTTCTCGGCCTCGCTGCCCAGCATGCCCTTGGCGAAGACATCGACCAGCATCAGGTGCGTGTCGGTGCCGCCGGAGATGATGCGGAAGCCTTCGTCGGCCAGCGTCTGCGCCAGCACCTTCGCGTTGGCGACGACCTGGCGCGCGTAGTCCTTGAAGTTCGGCTGCAACGCTTCGTGGAAGCAGATGGCCTTGGCCGCGATGATGTGCACCAGCGGGCCGCCCTGCATTCCGGGGAAGACGACCTTGTCGATGGCCGCGGCGTGCTCCTGCCGCGAGAGAATCAGTCCGGCGCGCGGGCCGCGCAGCGTCTTGTGCGTGGTGGTGGTGACGACGTGGCAGTGCGGCACCGGCGACGGATGCGCGCCACCGGCAACCAGTCCGGCGAAGTGCGCCATGTCCACCAGGTAGAACGCGCCGACTTTGTCGGCAATCTGGCGCATGCGGGCGAAGTCGATGATGCGCGGATACGCGCTGCCGCCGCCGATGATCATCTGCGGCCGATGCTCGACCGCCAGCTTCTCCACTTCGTCGTAGTCGATGGTCTCGGTTTCCTTGGTCACGCCGTAGGGAACGATCTTGTACGTCTTGCCCGAGAAGTTCAGCGGATGCCCGTGCGTGAGGTGTCCGCCGTGCGCGAGGTTCAGGCCGAGGATCGTGTCGCCGGGCTTGATGAGCGCCGCGTACGCCGCCATGTTGGCGGTCGAGCCGGAGTGCGGCTGCACGTTGGCGTGCTCGGCTCCGAAGAGCTGCTTGGCGCGGTCGCGCGCCAGGTTCTCGACCACGTCGGTGAACTCGCATCCGCCGTAATAGCGCTTGCCGGGATAGCCCTCGGCGTACTTGTTGGTGAACACCGAGCCGGCGGCTTCGAGCACGGCTTCGCTGACGAAGTTCTCCGAGGCGATGAGCTCCAGCCCTTCGTGCTGGCGGCGCTCTTCGTTGGCTATGGCTTCTGCGATTGCGGGATCGATTTCAGAGATGGGAAGTTCCCGGGGATTGGTCGGCATGATGGCGTCCTCGCGTGGTGCTAAACCAACATTGTAGCGCGGGAAGTAGACTGGCGCGCAGGCGACATCGGCTTGCCCAAAGCAGAGAAATCACCACTGAGGCACAGAGATCACGAGAAAACTGATTCAAAACTCTGTGCCTCAGTGTCTCCGTGGTGAAGGTCTCTTGATCGCGTGTGGAATTGACTGAATACCTAAACGGCAAACGCCGTACGTCATCATGCTGGTCTCCAGCTGGTAAGTCTGAAGCTCGTGCTCCGAAATCAGTCACTACCCCGCAAACGCCTTCGCCAGAAACCGCGAGATGTGCCAGGCGTCCATGTACTTGTAGGGCGTCTCGCCGAGCGAGTAGTGGCCGCAGGGCAGCGCCTTCACCGTGGTGTCGATGCCGCGCTTCACGAATTCGCCGGCGGCCTGCATGGAGAACTCCGGCAGGAACGTCAGGTCGTAGCGGCCGTAAATCATCAGCGACTTCTTGGGATGGCGCTTGAACTTGTCGAAGTACACGATGGGACTGATCGCCAGCCAAGCGTTGCGCAGATCGTCGTGCGTGAGCACGCTTCTCCATGCTCTGCGCGGATGTGGCGCGTGGACTGCCCCGTCCACACCACGTCGCCAAACGTCGTCGAGGCGTGGTTGAAGACGTTCACGCTGATGCGCGGGTCGTGCGCCGCGGCGATGAACGCGTAACACGAGCCCAGGCTGGTGCCGACCAGGCCGAGCTTGGTGTAGCCGCGCTGTTGCAGCCAGTCGAGGCACGAGCGGATGTCGGCAATGCCCTGCCGCACCGAATCGATGGTGCGCCCAATGTTGGCCGACACCGCGTAGTCGGCGCGCGTGAGTCCGTGCGGACGGCGAATGTCGTGATACGGCATGCTCATGCGCAACGCCGAGATGCCCAGCATGTTGAAGATCTGGCACAGGCCGTTGTGGCTGATGGCGTCGGCGTTCCACTGCGGCATCACGATGACGGCGCGATGCCCCTTCGCCGGAAACCAGCGCGCATTCATCAGGTTGTTCTCGGGATACGGCGACTCCACCGCCGAGGTGAAGCGCAGGAACTGTCCGTACGATTCTTTCAGTTGCTTCTTGGGCGGCTCGCTGCCGGTGTGAAACAGTTCGACGCGGCGATGCTCGAGGCGAAAGTCGGTCGGCACCTTGTACGCGTAAAAGTCGTCGCTGCTGGCCACGATGCGGTCGTTCACCGCCGTCCAGAATTCCATCATGGCGCGCGTGTCGGTCTCGTCCTGTCGGCGGTTGCATGTCGGCAACCACCGGCCAGCGCTGCACGAACTCCGAGCCCCACTCAAACGGACGCACCACGCGGTTGTTGTCCCGCGAGGTCATGCGGGTTTCCCAGTCGTGCATCCAGCGGCGGTAAGACTCTTTCATGGTGCCTCCATGATACCGGACGAAAGGCCGCAACACGGAGCCAATGCCACTGAAAACAATGGAGTTGGCATTGAATGGCGAGGATAGCGGGGTGAGTGGGACGAGGTCGAGAGGCCAATGCGTTACCCGCCCACTTGCCGTTCCTCGTAGGATTAGGCAAGAACTTCATCCAAATAGGCAACCATCCGAGGCGTCGCCGGATGATACTGGAAAACAAGCAACGAGGGGCGGCGATCGTGGGCACTTCCTCGCGCTGGAATCATCGGTTTACAAGGAGACAGCAATGCAGAAACGCAAACTTGGAAAGAGCAATCTGGAAGTTTCGGCCATCGGGCTCGGCTGCATGGGGCTGAGCTTCGGCTATGGTCCGGCCGTCGAGAAACAGCATGGAATTTCGACCTCATCCGGGCCGCCGTCGAGCGCGGCGTAACTTTCTTCGACACCGCCGAAGTTTACGGCCCGTGGACGAACGAAGAACTCGTCGGCGAAGCACTGGCTCCCTATCGCGACAAGGTGGTCATCGCCACCAAGTTCGGATGGAAGATCGATCGAAAACGGAAAGAATACGGCGCGGCTTGGACAGCCGGCCGGAGCACATCAAGAAGGTCGCCGACGCCTCGCTCAAGCGCCTCAAGACGGACGTCATTGATCTCTTCTACCAGCACCGCGTCGATCCCGAAGTGCCGATCGAAGACGTCGCCGGCGCGGTGAAAGACCTGATCCAGGCCGGCAAGGTGAAGCACTTCGGCCTCTCGGAAGCAGGCGCGAAGACGATTCGCCGCGCGCATGCTGTGCAGCCGGTGACGGCGCTGCAGAGCGAATACTCGCTGTTTTGGCGAGAGCCGGAGGAGGAGATCCTGCCGACGCTCGAAGAACTCGGAATCGGGTTTGTCCCGTTCAGCCCGCTGGGCAAGGGCTTTCTCACCGGGGCGATCAACGCAGACACGGAGTTCGACAAGACGGACTTCCGCAACATTGTGCCGCGGTTCACGCCGGAGAACCGCAAGGCCAACCAGGCGCTGGTCGATGTGGTCGGCCAAGTTCGCGCAGCAGAAGAAGGCGACGCCTGCCCAGATCGCGCTGGCGTGGATGCTGGCGCAGAAGCCGTGGATGGTGCCGATTCCCGGGCACGACCAAGCTGCATCGGCTGGAAGAGAACATCGGAGCGGCGAACGTCACCCTCACACCGGGAGATCTGCAACAGATAAACGAGGCGGCCTCACAGATCGAGTTGAAAGGCGCGCGGTACTCGGAAGGCGCGCAGCGCTACATTGATCGATAAGCGGCAGAATGAGGCTCTGGGAAACGGCGCACCGGAGCCAGACGCGGGGTATGTCCTGGCGGCGGCCGCGGAATTTGTGAACGGAAGAGATCTCGGTCTAGAGGAGTTGAGAAATGGAGATCAAACGAGCTGGCTCGCAACCGTCTGAAAAAGGCCCCTCCGACTGGTTTACCGGCACGGTAAGGATCGATCCGCTGTTTCAGGCGCCGAGCCGGCACTGGTTGCGGGCGCCAGCGTAACGTTTGAGCCCGGCGCACGAACGGCATGGCACACGCATCCGCTGGGCCAGACGCTGATCGTCACGGCGGGTTGCGGGCGCGTGCAGCGCTGGGGCGGCCCGATCGAAGAAATTCGGCCGGGCGATGTGGTGTGGATTCCACCTGCCGAGAAGCACTGGCACGGGGCCGCGCCGACGACGGCGATGACCCACATCGCCATCCAGGAAAAGCTTGACGGCAAGGCGGTGGACTGGATGGAACACGTCAGCGACGAACAATACGGCGCGGGAAAATAGAGGTTGCCGGGATGCAGAACAAGCCAACGCCGAGCGATGCTCTCAGGGATCGGCTTTCCCGGTCTAGCGAAATTAACATCACAGTCACCGGCAGAAAGTCAGGACGCGCGATTTCAATCCCGGTGTGGTTCGTATTCGAGAACCCGACGCTTTACCTGCTGCCGGTACAGGGATCGGACACGCAGTGGTACAAGAACGTGCTTAAGAACCCGTCGATCCGGGTCGAGGCGCGCGGCGCGGAGTCTGAATTCAGGGTTGTTACAATCACCGACAACCTACAGGTGAAGTCGGTGGTGGAAAAATTCCGCGCCAAGTACGGGACCGATGTGAAGAAGTACTATTCGAAGTTCGACGTTGCTGTTCTCGCGCAGTACGGGTCTTGAAGGGAGTGCTCTATGGCTACGATTACGGTAAACGGAGTTAGGCGCGAGGTTAAGGCACCGGGTGACACTCCGTTGCTCTACGTATTGCGAAACGAACTGGAGCTGATTGGTCCGCAGTTTGGCTGTGGGCTCGCGCAGTGCGGAGCCTGCTCCGTTCTGATCGACGGCAAAGAGGTTCGCTCCTGCATTACGGCACTTTCGGACGTAGCTCCCAACCAGGAGATTACTACGCTGGAAGGTCTGCCCGCGAGGTGGGCCAAGCAGAAGGGGCTGTCGGCGGAGGAGGCGAAGAACACGCTTCATCCGGTGCAGCAAGCGTGGATCGAGGAGCAGACTCCGCAGTGCGGTTTTTGCCAGAACGGAATGATGATTAAGGCGACCGAGCTACTCGAGAGCAACGTGACTCCGACGCTCACGCAAATCAAAGAGGCGTTCACTACATCGGGCTTGTCGCCCAACCTGTGCCGCTGCGGTACCTATACGGCGATCATCGAAGCCGTACAACATGCCGCCACGATCATGGCGAAGGGGAGATAGGCGATGGCAACCATGAGCGAAAGACCGGGAAATGTGTACGGATCCACTGTCACCCGACGCCAGTTCGTGAAAGCCGGTGGCGTGCTCGTCGTCGGGTTCAGCCTGGTGGGCACGGAGCTTTTGAAAGGCGAGACTCCGAAGGCCGCGACGATGAAGAACTCGCTCGATCCCAGCTTGCCGAGCTCGTGGATCGAGATTCACACCGACAACACCGTCCTGATACGCACGGGAAAGAACGACTTCGGCCAGGGGACGACGTTTACCGCGTATCGACAAATTGTGGCCGATGAGTTGAGTGTGCCCTTCGAAGCGATCACCACCGTCGTTCAGGGAAGCACGGACGTCACGCCGGACGGCAGCGGGGCCTTCGATTTCCTCGGCCGGGGAACGCCGAACATCCGCAAGGCAGCGGCCTATACCTATCAGGCGCTGGTCGATCTGGCGTCGGAGAAACTCGGCGTAGCGAAGGACAAACTTTCAGTGACAGACGGCATCGTCTCCGGAGGCGGCAAGAGCATCTCGTATGGCGACCTGGTCAAAGGGCAGCAGTTGAAGCTCACGATCCCCGTCACGGGAGACCTCACCAGCATCATGGGGCTGACGGTCGAGGGCAATCCGCCGATGAAGCCCGTGAGCGAGTACAAGGTCATTGGCAGGTCGTTCAAGAACTCTGTCAGCGCCTCAAAAGTGGCGGCGAAGGAAACATGGGCGACGGATGTGCGGCTGCCGGGCATGCTGCACGCGCGCACCGGTGCATCCGAAGACGCTGGGCTCGATTCTGGTGTCGGCCGGGCAAGGTGGACAAGACGAAGTTCCCGAATTCGCAAGTCATCGTAAGGGCAATCTCGTCGGCGTTGTCGCTCCCACGGAGTGGGAGGCGATCCAGGCCGCCCAGCAAGTTTCCAAGGACACGAAGTGGACGGAGTGGAAAGGCCTGCCCGGCAACGCGAAACTGTACGATTATCTCCGGAAGGACGCCGATTGGACGGCTGCTCCCGTTCAGAAGAGCGACGCGGTGAAAGGCGACGCGGGAGCTGCTCTAGCCTCGGCCCACAAGAAATTCTCAGCCACCTATCAATTTCCTTACATGAAACACGCGCCCATCGGCCCGACAATGGCTGTCGCGGATGTGAAGCCCGATGGCACGGTGCACATCTATACGCACAACCAGAATCCGCAGGAGCTGCGCGGCGAGATTGCCATGATGCTCAGCACCACGCCGGACCATGTGATCGTGCATGCCTATCCCGGACCGGGCCACTATGGAAGGTCGAACGGCGGGAATGCCGGCGCCGAAGACGAAGCGGTACTGCTGTCGAAGGCGGTCGGCAAGCCGGTGCGCGTGCAGTGGATGCGCGCCGACGACATCCAGTGGTCCACGCAATCGCCGGCTGCTTTTTCCGAGATACAGATTGCCGTGGACGAAAAAGGCAAGATCGCGGCGTATGAAGCCGACCACTACATGCCCGCCATGCAGGACGATCGGCCGATTGGTGCGGTGATCGCGGGGCTGCCCACCATGCCGGCGCCCGACGTTCACAATGATTTCATCACTTCCACGGCCAACCACGTCGAAGACCCGTGGGTGTACGCTCACGCCGCGGATGTCATGGAGCGCGGCCACGGAACGTTTCAGGTGGGCCAAAAAGCTTCACCCCTTGCCGTCGGCCTTCGCGACCACAGCATGCGGACGCCGGTACAGTTCCAGCAGAACTTCCCGCGGGAGCTGGCTATCAACGAAGCGGCAGCGCTGGCCGGCGCCGACGCCATCCAGTTCAGAATTGACAACGCCGCCGAAGAGCGCGTCATCGGCGTCCTCAAGGCCGTCCGCGAGGCTTCCGGTTGGGACACGCGCCCCTCGCCGCGTCATGAGGCTGCATTCACCGGATCGACTGCGGTGCGCGGTCGCGGGGTTTCCCTGATGCTTCGCAGTGGAAGCTACTGGGCCTGCGTATGCCACGTGGCCGTAACGCCCAGTACGGGTGCGATTGTTGTGGAGAAGTGCACGACGGCGGTGGACCCTGGCATCGTGATCAACCCGGCGCAGCTGAAGCGACAGGTTGAAGGCGGCGCGGTAATGGGGATCAGCATTGCGCTGCACGAAGAGGTCATTTTCGATGAGAGCGGAATCACGCAGGATGACTGGATTAGCTATCCCATCCTGACGATGTCCGAAGTGCCGGAGATCAACGTTGTGTTGCTGAACAACCCCAAGGTCGGCAGCTACGGCGGCGGTTCGGAAGCGGCAAATGCGCTGGCTGCGCCGGCCATCGCGGCGGCGTTCTACGATGCAACCGGGAAGGTTATCCGGCGGCTTCCCATGAAACCCGCTTACGTGCAGGCAGTGCTGGAGGCTTAACCGAACAGACGACACACTGCAGGCATCGTGTCACGGATTCGGCATCGATCAATGGGATGTGGACATGATGGACACACGAGACCAAACTCTACTTGAGGCTCTGCTGGATTCCTGGGACCGCAACAACACCATCCTGGTGAACCTGCTCCGTGCCATGCCGGAAGGTGGGCTCGATGTCAGGGCGATGGAGGGCAGTCCATCGGTCGCGGAGATGTTTACGCACATCCATTATGTACGGCTCGTTTTCGTCTCGGAAGACGCCCCCGAGTTCGCCGTTGCGATGACCAAGGAAGAGTGGGCAGCCGAACGCGACCCCGGCCGCATCGCGCAGATGCTGACCGAAAGCGCCAAGACGGTGCGAGAGGCGGTAAAGAGCAGGGTGGAGACAGGCGCGGAGATGAACCTTCACTATGACCACCCGATCCTCATGCTGCAGCACATGATCTGGCATGAGGGTTACCATCACGGTCAGATCAAGCTGGCCCTCAAGTTGGCGGGCCATCCGATACCCAACAAGGTAGCCGGACCGCTCACGTGGCGGGTCTGGATGAACAAAACGGGAGCAGACCCAAAGCGATGACCATCACCAGCATAAATTCGCATACTCGCGCGGCCCGGAACGCTCAGGGCGCGGGTGAACCAGACTCGAGCAAGCTGGCGGGTTTGATTGCCGCGTATGCGCCTCACGACGGCAGCTTTGAGCTGGGTATCCCTGAATTGCGCGTGAGCCGCTTTGCGCGGACCAACAAGCAGTGCGTACATGCCCTTCAGTTGCCGTGCCTGTCCATCGTCGCCCAGGGAGCGAAGTCCGTCATTGTGGGCGACGAGGTCTTCGAGTACGACGCGACACGCATGCTCGTTTACTCTGTCGCACTTCCGGTCGCGGCCCAGGTCACGCGAGCCAGCCAGTCCGAGCCGTATCTGTCTCTCCGGCTCGATATCGATCCCCATAAGATCGCCGAGCTGGTTTTGAAGGTCTTTCCGCAAGGCGTGCCGCCAGCGCAAGAGAGGCGCGCGGTTTACATCGCGCCCATGGACGCAAGCATCGTGAACGCCTCAGTCCGGCTGATCGAATGCCTGGCGCTACCCGGCGATGCTGAACTTCTCGGCCCGCTTGTGGTGGACGAGATCCTGATCCGGCTGCTGCGCAGTCCCATCGGAGTCCGGGTGGCGCAAATGGGCTTTGCCGAATCGAGCGTGCAGCGAATCGCCCGTGCGATTTCGTGGCTGCGCGCCAACTACTCCCAGCCGATGAAAGTCGAAGAGTTGGCGGAGTTGGTGCACATGAGCGTGTCGTCGTTCCACGAACACTTCAAGTCCGTGACTTCGATGAGCCCGCTGCACTTTCAAAAAGTGCTGCGACTGCAGGAGGCGCGGCGACTGATGCTTGCGGCCATGATGGACGCCGCCACGGCCAGCCAGCAGGTGGGGTATCTCAGCGCCTCGCAGTTCAGCCGGGAGTACAGCCGCTTCTTCGGCAGCGCGCCCACGCGCGACGTTGCCCGCTTGCGCAGCGAAACGCAGGCCTGGGCCTGAGCCGACTTTCGTTGCGAATTTGAGGTCACTGATATGACCGCACTCGCTGGATGGCAAAATTTCTACGTGATCGTCGGCTCGTCTGCCGGTGCGCTGATCGGATTGCAGTTCGTCGTCATTACCCTCATCTCCGACATGCCGATCAAAGGAGATGTGGCCCAGGCTGGGAGCGCTTTTTCGACGCCAACCATCGTTCATTTCGGAACGGTACTGCTGTTGGCAGCGGTCCTGAGCGCTCCCTGGAACAGCATCGCCACCCCCGCCGTTGTTTACGGCCTGGTAGGGTTGGCTGGGGTGATCTACGCCGTGACGGTGGCGTGGCGCATGCAGACCCAAACCGTGTACCGACCCGAGTTTGAAGACTGGTTGTTCCACGCTATTCTTCCACTCGCGGCCTACGCGACGCTGGCAGCGTCTGCATGGGCGACCCGCTCGCATGTGCGCGAGGCCTTGTTTGCTGCCGCGGCGGCTGCGGTACTACTGCTCTTCGTCGGCATCCACAACGCCTGGGACGCCGTCACTTACCACGTGTTCCACGTCAAACCAAAGCAAAAGGACGCTGGGCCGCATCCATAGCGTCCCCAGCCGCCGGCGAGACTGGCCGCCGAAGAACTGAACGTCCAAGAATTTTGTCGCCTTTGTCGCAGAGGCAGCCTATGATTTGTCGCTGGAAATCGAAGGGGATAAACAATGAATCGTTACCGGAGCACTTTCAGTAGGAAGTCCGTCGTCCTTTGGATGCTACTTGGCGCGTCCTCAATGGCGCTGGCAGACACCGTCACCGTGAGCATTGTGAATAGCCAGGCTGTTCCCATCTATGTCAGCTTAACCACGCTGAACCACGCTCCGGGTACCATCACGTGGAACTCATCCGGGAGCGGGTGTCTCAACACCGGCAAGGGCGCCAACGCTGCCTACACGAAAATCAACGCCGGACAGACTTGTACCGCGTCGGTTGATACCTCCACCAGCTCCTCACGGTTCTGCGCAGCCACGAACGCGGCACCGGCCGACTGCATGGACGCCCAGACGCAACACCTGACCATGGTCGAAACCAATTTCGAGGCGGCCAGCAATGCCGGCTGTTTCAATTCCGGGGCTGCGTGCGTCTGGTATGACATCAGCGTGATTCCCTCGACCTGCACCGACGCTCTGTGGAAACAGAATCAGTGTGCCAACACCGGTGGTGCTTCCTACAATCTGCCGGTGACCCTGGCTTGCAGCGGCAATCCGTCAGAGCCAGTTTATACCTGCCAGGGACCGGTGAACGGCACCTATGGTCCGGAAAACTACCCCAGCAAGTGCGGAAACCCGAATGCGACCTGTGCTACCGGCACGCCGAATTGCACCAATGGAGTCAGCACCTATTTCTATCCCATGTTCGATCCGCCCGAAAACACGTACCAGCCGAACGCCGTTTGCATAAAAGGCAGCCTGTCGATCAGCTTCCTCTCCGGATCGTGATTAGGCGGGTGACCCAACCAATGCCCGCTCTTGTGGGTGAGCGGACGAGCAGTTCCAGTGAGGGAAGATGGGTTCGACGTGTGTATTGGTGGTGTACAACACAATGACAAAAAAATTAAGCTGCGACTGTTTAGAACCAATAGCTTAGGCTGAAATTGTTCGCATGTCGTTGATAAATATACGAGTTATACGTATCCATTTCTGCCCGTAGGACTTAGCTGGCAAAAATGGCCGTTTTGGATCGAAAAACTTGCCATACTTTACATACTTGTCATACAGCAATTTGTCATACTTGTCATACTTATATGATTGCAAATTAGCATACTTTCAATACAAGTCATACTCATTTCCGGCGCCACAAAGCGATGTCAAAGAAGAAATTTCTTCGCGCGCTGGGCGCGGATGGAGGCAGAGACACGCCTCCCCTTGCGTCACAATGCGTTTTTTTACAGCATGGGAGACGAGGCGGGAAAGGACGGAGGTCACGCCGCCGTGTGATAGAGGGGAGGCGGCGAAACGTTCAAAGGCACATTCGAAGCGGGCGAATCGCTGCGCACTTGGACCCGCCCTAGCCAACGCCGGGCTAGAACGGGGCACCCAGATTAGTTAGCTCGTTGGCAGGGCCACCCGCCCGTCGATCACCATCGTGGGATTTATCGCGTATCTCGTAATACGCAATAATACGTGTTATTGTCGGGGCATTATGAGCAGCACGGAAAAGACCATCAGCTTTCGGGCGGATGCGGCCAAAATCGCCGAACTCGACGAACTGGCGGCGGCGCAGGACCGTCCGCGAAGCTATTTAATCAACGAGGCCATCAGCAACTACATCGAGCTGCATGCTTATCAGGATGCGCTGGTTCGCCAGGGACTGGCGGAGATGCGCAAAGGCCGCGTGGTCAGTCATGAGGAAGTGGTAACGCGGCTCAAGAAGACCGGTCGCGCCAGCCGATGATCGAGTGGACCGAACTGGCCACGCGGCAACTCGACCAGGCCCATGATTACATCGCACTCTCCAACAGCCAGCACGTGGCCGAGCGGGTGGTGCAGCAAATCGTGAGCAGCGTGCAACAGCTTGCAGCGTTCCCCATGTCGGGTCGTGCGGGAAGGGTTCCCGGCACGCGGCAGTTGGTTGTCGCGAATTCGCCCTTCCTCGTGGCCTATGCCATCGACAAGGCCCGCATCGTGATCCTCGCGGTGTATCACGGGGCACAGAGGTGGCCGGAAGCGTTTTAGCGCCGGGCGGGCTGAAGGGCGCGCGGAGGTATGCCGTCCCTATGCCGCTCCGCGGCTGCGGGACTCCGGGGATTATTGGCGGCGTCCCCAGTCCTGAGGCACCGGGGTTTTAATCTGTCGGTCCTCCGGGCCTCGGTTCGGGCGCGGGTCGGAGCAGTCGACGAAGACGAGGACGCGCGCGGTTTGTACCAACGAGAATCCCCATCCCGCCAAAATCAATAAGAAGGCGGGATGGGCCACCCTCTCGTGTAAGTTAATTCGTAACAATAAGTTGACGGGGTGGGGCAGCCGTCTATAGTGCGGTCTCCGGGGAAAGCGCCAGAGAAATCTTGATCGTGAGAAAACAGAAGTAACAAGAGTTCCCGGAACAGGAAAGAGGCGGTCGGACGGAAGGCTCTCCGCCCTGGGCAAACCGGCCGGAACAAACCGCACTTTCACCACAATAAATTTCCGGACTCGGCCTTCACCGGGTACCGATTCGGTGTATAGTGACATCCGCCGCCTCATCGTCTGAAGTCACGTCTCAAGAAAAGCCAGGAGATTTAACATGAGGATGGCATGCGCGCGCAAAGCCGTTTACTTTCTGTGTGCCGTTGTTGCAGTGTCAGCGCTAACCACAACGGCGAACGCGTCACTCACCTTGACGGCCCAAGGTGTTGCTGACGGCTTCACCCTGACAACTTTTGTCAACGGATACTTCGCTTCCTACGGTCCGATTGCCCAGGGCATCGCGCCGGGAGGCAACGTGGTTACCGGCAGCCTGCTGAACCAACAGATCTATGTCTTCAAAGACGTCGACAATCAGCTGCTGAGCGATGCGGTTTTTTCCAACCCTTACAGCTGCCAGACCGGCAACTGCAACTTTGCCATGACGACTGCAGGCGGGCAGGTTTACGGTGCCCAGGCCTTCGGCGGCACGTATGAGCATTTCAACGCCAACGGAACCTTCAGCCCCATAGCGGGTTTGTCGGGCCTCACGTCTTACCTCGGCATGTGGGCTAATCCAGTCAACGGGCACATCATATCTGCCAGCGAGCAGGGGTTGGTGGACATTAATCCCGTGGCCGGAACCTTCCGAGTCATCAACGCTGGCCTGTTTCCTGATGGTGTTTCGGTATCCGCCAACGGCGCCACGGCGTATGTCGAGAACAGCGGTGCAATTCAGGCGTATAGCATTGCCACGGGAGCGTTGCTAAATACCTGGGCCACCGGCCATTCTCCCGATGGTACGGGAGTGATCAACGGCGGCAAGTTTAACGGGGACATCATTGCCAACAACAATGATGGCACTGTGGTCCTATTGGATCCCATCACCGGCATCTTCAACGTCATCGCCGACAACGGTACGCGCGGTGATTGGGTTTCGCTGGACACAACCAACGGGACACTGTTCCTGTCGCAGCAGGACCAAGTGGCGCGGTTGACGTGCGGATTGAATTGCAGCTTCAACGCCACACCCGAGCCTTCCGGCATGGTTCTGCTAGGCACCGGAGTCCTCGGAGTATTGGGAGCAATGCGTCGCAGGTTCGGGCTGTAATCGGTTCGCCACAGACCGTGGAGTTACTCAAGATGCGAGCCCCGTTCTAGCCCGGTTGTGGCTAGGGCGGGGCCGTTCTTGTGTCCACGTCACAGACGCACTTCCCACGCTTCGATATATTTTCCCATTCCCGACATTTGCCAACAGAAGGCAAATATGGGCCACGGGGATATGTGGGCCACCAGCCGTCTGCTCTCGGCATCAAGGTGATCTTGAGTGCAAGGTGCTACTGCCAGAGTGAGCAATTCTGCTCAGACCTTCCTCCGTCAGAATGGTGTAATCAGCGCTGTCGGGCTTCCATAACAGAAACTTCAAGTATCGTCTGGGGCTGTTGGAAGCCAAGACGGAAGTTCTGGTTAAGTTTTGAAAATCTCGGTTTAGCCCTGCGCAGAAAGCGGAGGTTTGGAGGAAATGGAAATGGCAAAGAAACTGTTACTTCTCACGTTGTTAGTAACGGTCGCTGCGGGCGTGATGCACGCCAGTACGATCAACGGCTCAATACCCTTTTCAGGGGAGAATGCAGCTCAAAACGGCGCCGACTTGTCAGTTAGCACAAGCGTGTGGGATATGAATACGATAACCTCGGGCGCCGGGTTGGGCGACTACTCCGTAATTCCGCTTGACACGCCCTACGGTCCTTTCACCCTCGACCTTGGCACCGTCGGAGTGGGCGGAGGATTTTCGCTCACAAACGCGACATGGGGCAGCTTTAGCGCCACCTCCGGGGAGATCGTTACACGGACGCCAAGTTTCCTGGACGTCTACCTTCGCGGTATGTACTCTGGCTTGCCGGGCTTCGATGCAACCGATACAAGCCTTCGCCTGTCGTTTACGCAGAGCGGGAATTCCCTTTCCGTCAGTGGCACCTTGAACTCACCGCCTGTTAACGTCCCTGAGCCCGGCACGCTTGGCTTGCTCGGTTCAGCTGTGCTTGGCCTGGCGGCAGTTCTGCGTCGCAAGTTAATGGCTAGCTAGCTTACCAAAGGGGCAAAAGGGAGTCGTTCTGTGTTCCGCCGCCCCCTCCCCCGCACTTGCGGCGCTGAACTCGTTCGATTCCCTTGGCTCTGACTTGGGCACCCCTCAAGCTATCCGAGTCCCAAAACCCATGCCGCGATCCCAATCGCAGCATGGGTTCTGTTTTCTTCACGTGCCAGAGCTACGAGAGTTTCGTGTGTCCCGAACGCCCCGCCAAAAGAAGGCGGGATCGGGCACTCGAATGTAGGTTTCTTCGTGTCAATGGGTTGACGGGGGTGGACCCCGCCGATCGGAGCATTTTGGAAAAAGCCCCACATTTGCCAACCGAAGGCAAATATGGGCCACGGGGATATGTGGGCCACCAGCGCCGCCTAAGGCGCGGGGATTCCCAAGTCGCGACAGATCTTTCGGGCCAGGTAGTCGTTGATCTCGGTGTGGCGGGGCACGGCGGAGGTTTTGCCCGCAGCGCGATTCACGTAGATGGAATGGTTGGAACCCTCGCGTAGCAATTCGCAGCCGTGCTGCTCAAGGTGATGAACGAGCAGCCGACGCTTCACGCACCGACCTTGAAGGTTTCTCGAATTACGTCCTGACCCGAGACCGCTTCCTCGGCAAGGGTTCGATTGGCTTCAAGAACCAGGGTGACCGCCTCCTGCAGGTTGACCCGGGCCTCGTCCAGGGTCGCGCCTTGCGTGTTCGCGCCGGGGAGTTCCTCGACGAACGCGATGTAGCCCTCAGGGACTCGCCGGAAAACCGCAGTGAACTGAAAATCCATGGAAGTATGATACGCCGTCTACGGGGGCCCGTTGCTAGCGCGCGCGGGTTGAACTGCCGGGATTTGCTATGTCGGCCCTCCGGGGCTCTGGTCGGGTGCGCGTCGGAGAGTCAGCGAACATTCGGATATGTCGCCCAGGTTCGCGTCCAAAAGACGGCGCGAACTTGGGACATCCGGCGTGTGTGCTGCCCGCTTCGTTCATTGGCGATCATAGCTTTTCGAAAAAGCCCCACATTTGCCAACCGAAGGCAAATATGGGCCACGGGGATATGTGGGCCACCAGCCAGCACGGTTAACTAACCAGCCTTTTCCGATTTCAACTTGCGCAACAGTGCGCCGATCATAGTCAGACCACCGCCCAGCATGGCCACCGACGCGGGCTCGGGAACAGCCACTGGCTCGTATGCGCTGTCGAGCTGTACCACTCCATCCGGATCTCCTACACGTCCCAGAACATTGATGGAGTTGCCAACAAGCGCAAAGCACGATGCGCATGCGTCGGTTTCGATCACCAGCCACGGAGTTGTATCTCCAGCCAGGATTGCAGGCGAGTAGTTGAAGCCAATCAGCGCTCCGTTGGTGCTGCGGTCAATACTGACTGGATCATTGACGCCGAACGGGTACGTTCCGACGTCGGTATTGAAACCGGCGAAACTGGACATCTCGAAGCGTTTGTTGCTCCCGGGACCCAAGTCCGTAAACTGGTAAACAAAATCCAGGCAGTTGCTGCACCATGTGTTGATTGGGTCACTAAAGACCCACTGGCTGTAGGTGGTTGAGAAGGCGATCGTTGTAACCTGCCCGGAAAAGCTTGCCACCAGAATCCCCGCTGGAAAAAGCGGAGAAGGAGGCACAATGCCCCCAGGCGCCAAAACAGACGCCTGAGCAAGCGGTAACAGACTAGCGGTTGTCAGAAGAAAGGCAACCCAAACGATTAGCCGGGATGCGCTGTTTGCGTTTCTCATTGGAACCTCCAAAACAATCTGGGCCGAGGTATCGATTGCCGGAAACCCGCGTATTGATTCCGCCGATTGGATTAAAGGTAGAGATATTAGGGGCGCAAGTTTACCACGAATTATCGTCCGCGAGGGAACTAAGGCCTACGGAGAGTTCGCATTCACAAGTTAGCAAGGGTCTGCGGACTGGCGGACCGAGTCCAGCAACTGAGTGAGGAGGAATCTAACATTGGCAGGCTTGGGAAGACGGCCGGCCCGGAGAACGAGAGCCTCTTGTCTCCCGAACGAAAATCCCCACCCCGCCGAAAGAAGGCGGGATGCGGCACCCTCGCTAGAGATTATTCTTGACGTGTGCGGGTTAGGTTACCCGGCCTTCGGCAGATTGGAATGGGTTCGTTTGGCAGGTTCCCCAGTGCTGAAGCACTTTGCTTTGATATGGCAGCCCTCCGAGCCTCGTTGCGGGTCAAAAGCCCCACATTTGCCAAAGGAAGGCAAATATGGGCCACGGGATATGTGGGCCACCAGCCGCGTTTTTCTGTTCGGGCTGCGAGCTCGGGTTCGAGGGTAAGTATCCTGGCCGGGTTAGGCTGCGTGCGCCGCCGGCGCCAAGTCTCACGGGGCACCATATGCTCCCTCGGATAACCCAAGAAAGCCATAGTGCCGCCCGCCGTGGCGGGCGAGTCTCAGATAGAACCATGGTTGGCCCGCTCGACGGGACCACCGGTAGGCTTGTGCAGCTCCAGCTAGCGAAGGATGCCGTCGCGCGGAAGTGAACAGAACCCAAGGACCGCGGATCGACGCACTCGTGCGGAGGAAAGGGGCTGGATGCCCGAGAACCACCTCGGCTCCCGCGATGGGAGATGTGTTTTCTCGTGACATCCCCTTTTATAGAACCCGGCCACTCGTCTTTCGCGACCACCGGGGGCTGTACAATTAGCACCGCCGTATCTCTCGTATGACGGGCTGAGAGCCAGAGCGAGAGTGCTCGGCTGGGAAGGCGATAAGAAAGTGCCAGACGAACCACGGCCAGAACAATTAGCAGGAGACATGCGGAGTCGGGCGGGGCATTACGAGATTCTCGGCGAGACGTATGCCAAGTTCGAGTTCTTTGAAAAGGGCTGGAACCCGTACAGTCGATTTCTCGACGTGGACAAAGTGGATCTTATTCTGCGAAGACGAATCGAGGGCCAAATAGTCTACCGTGAGATTCAGGTCAAGTTTGGCAAGCTGTATCCGGTCGGTTCCGTTTGGGAACGAGAACACTTCGATTTCACGTCATGGCGGTTCTTCAAAGAAGAGGAATTTGCCGGCCATCTGGACCAAAAAGATTTCTTCATCGCCTACGTCCTCTCTCGTGACCCAGACCCTGACAAGCCAGCTTATCAAGGCGACATCTTCATTTTCCACGTTCGGAAGTTCGTGGAGATCATACGCCAGGGCATCCCCAGTAAAGGCCAGCTCAAAGTGTATCTGTCTCGACTGAAGGGTGAGGAGGAACGCTGGGTTCTTCGGAAGGCAACTCGCTTTGCCAAAATCACTGACGAGGCTTGTCTAGACGTGACGGAATACCGACGAAATTTCAAGATGTTATTGCCCTGACTCAAATGTATATCTGCCAATTGAACGCTGCCGTGTCAAGGTAGAGGTCAATTCTAAAAAGGGCGCCCACCTTCAGGTTTCTGTGCGAAAAGAGCGGGGTAAGTCGCCCGCTTTATACCCAAGGGCTGCGTCGAATGTTGATCGGTCTAGGCGGCGATTCGACGCCGCGATCCTTCTTTACCAGATAAGTGCTCTTGCAGCCAGGGCAATCCCAACGTGTCGCGCCGGTGTTATTGAAGACAAACACGACGTGCACTGCAACATCCTTACACTCCATGCAGGACGGGCAAAAGGGCGTTTCATCACCTTCTTGGTAGTAGAACGGCTCCTTGAACTGCATGTTCTCACGGAGTTTGAGCGCCTTGTGGAGTTCATCATTTTCGGAGCGGATGCGTTTGTTCTCCTCAACTAGTTCGATGATGTCTGAATGAAGACTAAGAACGCGCTGATAGAGTTCGAGGTTGTGGATCTCCTCGACGGCTTTGGCTACTTGTTTAGCATTATCGAGAATGCCCATGTGCTAAATCTCCTTACTGGATGTACTCGCCTTCGCCGGCGAGGTTTTCGAAGCGCGTGGAGGCGTGCTTGAAGGCCAGCTTGATGAGGCCGGTGGGGCCGTTGCGCTGTTTGGCGATGATGAGTTCGGCGAGGCCTTCGAGGTCGGGGTCGTCCTTTTTGTAGACCTCTTCGCGGAAGATGAAGGCGACGACGTCGGCGTCTTGCTCGATGGAGCCGGACTCGCGCAGGTCGGAGAGTTGCGGACGATGGTCGCCGCCGCGGCTTTCGGGAGCGCGGCTCAACTGCGAGAGCGCCACCACCGGGACCTTCAGCTCCTTGGCCACGGCCTTGAGGCCGCGCGAGATGGCCGACACTTCCTGGGTGCGGTTCTCGAAGCGCTTGCCGCCGATGGCGACGGCCGACATGAGCTGCAGGTAGTCGACGATGATGAGGTCGAGGCGGCCTTCCTGCTGCTTGAGGCGGCGCGCCTTGGAGCGCATCTCGGTGACGGAGATGCCGGGGGTGTCGTCGATGAAGAGCTTGGCCTGCATGAGGCGCTCCATGGCGAAGGTGAGCTTCTCCATGTCGTCGCGGCCGATGAAGCCGGTGCGCAGCTTGTGCGAGTCCACGCGCGCGTACGAGGCCAGCATGCGCATCAGCAGCGCTTCCTTCGACATTTCGAGCGAGAAGACGCCGACCACCTTGCCGTCGTCAACGGCGGAGTTCTCGGCGATGTTCATGGCCAGCGAGGTTTTGCCCATCGAGGGGCGCGCGGCGATGATGACGAGGTCGGAGGGCTGGAAGCCGCTGGTCATCTTGTCGAGCTGGGTGAAATGGGTGGCGAGGCCGGTGACTTCCTGTCCGCGGGCGTAGAGTTCGTCGAGCGAACCGAAGGAATTCTTGACGATGGTGGGGATGTCGGTGAGGCCCTGTCCGAGGCGGTTTTCGGAGAGGGCGAAGATGCCCTGCTCGGCGATGTTGATGACGTCTTCGGCGTCTTCGGAGTTCTCGATGGCCTGGGCGATGGCGGTCTGCGCCACGTGGATGAGTCCGCGCAGTTGCGCCTTGTTGCGCACGATGCGCACGTAGTGCTCGATGCTGGGGCGCTCGGGGACGCCGTCGATGAGCGACGAGAGGTAGGCGATGCCGCCGACGGCTTCGACCTCTTTGCGGCGGTCGAGCTCTTCGGCGAGGGTGATCATGTCGACGGGGCGGCCGGTGTCTTGCAGGTCGCGCATGCGCGAGAAGATGCGGCGGTGTCCGTCGAGGGAGAAGTCGTCGGGCGAAAGTTCGGCGGCCTGGTCGAAGATGAGGCTGTCGAGCAGGATGGCGCCGAGGATGGAGCGCTCGGCTTCAAGGCTGGCGGGAAGTCCGCGCTCGAGGCTGTAGTCGGTGGTGGGCATGGGAGGGTGATATGAGCGTACGCACGACGCACCCTGATGACAATAACCCTGATGCCACTTTGATAATGATTTCTTAGGAAATGCTGTTGAGGGACGTAGAAAACTCGGAATCAGTCACACCGGGCGCGTGAAGAGCGTCGATCCCACCCTTTCCCAAAAGAAGGGAAAGGATGGGGCACCCGCATGTGGTGGTTCTGGACCGGAAAAAGCAGTGCGGCCCGCGGGCCAGCCACCCACGGACCGCACGATGAGGCACGACTCCAGCACAGTTGGACGCAGGCCCCGCAATCTCCGCTCGCCAGAGCGAACAAGCCAGCCGGGCGCCGACTTGCATGGCGCGGAATGCGCTTGTTGCCGTGCAGACAGGGGGAGTTTCCCGCGCGACATGGCCGCCGCGGACTGCCTGCACAAAACGCATCCGTATCTCGAACTGGCCGGTTCGGCGGCGCAATGGTTGCGAGTGCCAAGGGCGACGCAGACGGTCCGCGCTCCCCGCAGCGGCATCGGACGGAGCTGCCGGCTTCCGCTCGACGCATTGTTTCCCGATCCATTGCGCAGCGCCGCAACTGCGGTGTGCATCAAGCTCGTGCCTGATTGCGGGCAACGATATTGCAGGACGGTGACAGTCTCAAGCGCAAAACGACGGCGGCTGTGCATAAGGTGTGCGCGACCGAAAATAGCTGTGAAAAAGAGGCGGGAAATACAGACGGGCGCTGGCAAAACGGATCCTTCGACTCGGTCGCAAGCGACCTCACTCAGGATTTCGCCTGCCGGCTCCCGTTCGCTTCGCTCACTCACGCCGGCAAAACGGCTCAAGTTACCAGCTGGTTACTACCATGTCGAGCGCGGTTCCGGTTATTCTCGGCTTCATGGCAGTTGCAATGACAGTGCTGGCGAGCGGCAGCAAGGGCAACTGCACTCTTATCTCGACGGGAAGAACGCGGCTGCTGGTGGACGCGGGACTTTCGTGCCGCGAACTGCTGCGGCGGATTGCGCTTGCGGCGAGACGCGCCAGCGGCATCGACGCCATCCTCATCACGCACGAACACAGCGACCACGTCGGCGGACTGAACGTGCTGGCCAAGAAGCTGAAAGTGCCGGTGTACATGACCGGCGCGACGCACGACGTTTATTGCCGCTATGCTCGCGACAGCTCGGGCAACCGCATCACGCTGGAGCGGCTGGAGACGTTTGAGGCGGGTCGCGCGTTCGAGATTGGCGACGTGACGGTGACGCCGTTCACCATTCCGCACGACGCCGTGGACCCCGTCGGGTTCACGTTCCGCAGCGAAGGCATCAAGGTCGCGGTGTGTACCGACCTGGGCTACATGCCGGCCAGCGTGAAGCACCACATCCACGGCTGCCAGATCCTGATGATCGAGTCGAACCACGATCTGGAGATGCTGCGCGGAGGGCCGTATCCGTGGGCGGTGAAGCAGCGGGTGATGAGCCGGGTGGGCCACTTGTCGAACGACGCACTCGCGGATTTTTTGACGACGGACTATGATGGAGGTGCGGAATACCTCATCCTGGCGCACCTTTCGGAGCAGAACAACCACCCCGAAATCGCGCGGATGACGGCAGAGCGCGCGTTGGGCGAGCAGCGGAATTTCGTGAGCAATCGAGTGATGCTTGCGGCACAACATGAACCGCTTCCGGCAATTCGACTGTAGGCTGGGCCCCGACGGGCGGCGCAGCAACGACCTCCGGAAGCAGGACTTCCTACATGGCAGAATGTACTGATCGCGTCATCGGCAAGATTCTTGCCGGTTGGCGCTATGACATTTCGGGCTTGGCTCCGGAGATGCGGGGCGACTACGAAACGCATCTGGCCGAGTGCCCGTACTGCCACTCGCGGCAGCGCCTGCATCGCGGCATCGATATCGGTTTGCTGGTGCTGGCGTCGGCTTCGATGATCGTGTTCCTGCTGGCGTACGGGGTGATTCGCTACTTCCATCCGGAACATGCCTTCTGGCTGGAGATCGGCGCGCTCGGCGGGATTTCTGCTGTCGATGTTGCTGTGGCTGCTGGTGGCCATCGCCACCCCCGCTCCGACGGTGGTGATGGACGCGGCCATGAGCGGTGCGCGTCTGGGGCTCGACAAGCTGCCGGAGAGCATCCAGCAGAAGATCCCGGAAGACCTGCGAGTGAAGATCACCGGACAGTAACCGTTAAGGATTCCCCTCTACAGTTTGCGCGGCGTGATGCGGTCGGCACCCATGTACGGCCGCAGCACTTCCGGAATGATGACGCTGCCGTCGGCCTGCTGGTAGTTCTCCACGATCGCAACCCAGGTGCGGCCAATCGCCAGTCCGCTGCCGTTGAGCGTGTGCACGAACTCGCTCTTCTTCGCGCCCTCGGGACGATAGCGGATGTTGGCGCGCCGCGCCTGGAAGGCCTCGAAGTTCGAGCAGGAAGAAATCTCGCGGTAGAGTCCCTGCCCCGGCAGCCAGACTTCGATGTCGTAGGTCTTGGCCGAAGAGAATCCCATGTCGCCGGTGCACAGAACGACGGTGCGGTAGTGCAGCCCGAGCTTCTGCAGCACCTGCTCGGCGTCGGCGGTGAGCTTGTCGTGCTCTTCGTACGACTGCTCGGGCTTGGTGAACTTCACCAGCTCGACCTTCTGGAACTGGTGCTGGCGGATGATGCCGCGCACGTCCTTGCCGTAGGAGCCGGCCTCGCTGCGGAAGCACGGCGTAAACGCGGTAAGACAAATCGGCAGGCGCGCGGCGTCGAGCGTCTCGTCGCGGATAGAGATTGGTGACCGGGACTTCGGCGGTCGGAATCAGGTAGAAGTTGCGGTCGTTGAACGGGACCTTGAACAGGTCGGCTTCGAACTTGGGCAAGTTGGCCGGTGCCGTACATGGATTCGGCATTGACCAGCAGCGGCGGAAAGACCTCGGTGTAGCCGTGCTCGCGGGTGTGCTGGTCGAGCATGAAGTTCATCAGGGCGCGTTCGAGGCGGGCGCCGAGGTCCCAATAAACGGCGAAGCGCGCGCCGGTGATCTTGGTGGCGCGTTCGAGGTCGAGGATGCCGAGGCTCTCGCCCAGCTCCCAGTGCGGCTTGGGGGTGAAGTCGAACTGCGGCGGCGTGCCCCAGCGGCGGACTTCGACGTTGTCGTCGGCGTCGTGGCCGACGGGCACGGTGTCGCTGGGCAGGTTGGGGATGCCGGTCAAGATGTCGCGCAACTGCGCGTCGTAGTCGTGCGGCCAGCTTCTCGGCAGTCTCGCTCTTGGCCTTCAGTTCCTTCTGCTCCTGCGAGGTTGGCGGCGGTGTCTTGCTGCGCCTTGCGCAGCTGCTGGAATTCCTCGGTCAGCTTGTTGCGGCGCGCCTTCGTGGTTTCCGCCTCGGTGATGGCGGTGCGGCGTTGGGTGTCGATGGCGTGAAAGTCCTTCAGGACGACGGCGGGATCCATGCCGCGCTGGCGCAGCTTCTCTTCGACAAGGGGCAGGTTGTTGCGGACAAATGCGAGGTCAAGCATAAGAGATAAGGGTAATTGATAGGGGCGGGGGGTACCAAGCGGGGGCGGGCGCCTCTGAGTACAGCAACCTCTGACTGCGCAGCTACGACGGACGGCGCCGAACGGCGCAAATCCAATTCTTTCCGGACATGTGTTTGGTGTCGACTTCGACGAAGCCGGCCCCTCGAGGAGATCCCGGTGCTCCTCGTCGGTGAGGTACGCAGCGCGCAGCAAGGGCATCACCGCCCCGTAAATCAAACGAAACGGACCGCCCCTGTAGGTTTCCGCGATCAGAACGAACGAGCCACCGGGTTTGAGGACGCGGAACACTTCTCGGACATTGGCCGGCAGGTCGGGCCAGTAGTAATGCGTCTCGACCGCGGTGACGACGTCGAACGTGCAATCCGCAAAAGGCACGGCAGATGACCGAACCTTCTTCGATCTGTACTCGACCGGCTTGATTAGCTGCCGCATTCGTCGAACACGAAACGGCGACGCTGGTCGCCGAATAGTCCAGCCCGACTACCCTGCTCTGCGGCGTCGAGGACGGCGAGTTGACGTACCGTCGAGCCGCCACCGCAACCAATGTCGAGATCGCAGCGTTTTGTGGCACGACGACCTGTTGCAGCCGCCCATTTCGTCATCGTTCCATGGGCCGACGTTCATTGCGCGTCACTACGCGCCTTCCGAGCCAGCCACTTGGTTTCCGAACCTGCTGGAACAGGTAGCAGATCAGGAGCAGCGCCAGGCGAGTTTGACGATCAACACCACACTAATTTTCCACTCTCCAGGAATTGAGCGACGGCGTGGAACACTTCCTCGGGCACAGCCTGTGACGGTAAGAGTCGCCGAGATCACCTGAGTTCTGCCCAGAGCCAACTTGCGACGTGGAAAGCGATTTGATTCTATAGGAGCGTCTGGGTGGACCGCATCGCCCCGCCAAGTGATGAGTAGCGAATTTGCGTGGGTTATCACCGCACTCCTGTGCCATGATTTCTCCACTCAGTACAATTCGAGAGCAGCATCGTGACCGCCGTGAGGAGATCGTCGATGCCGAAGTCTTCCCTGTCTTTGTCTCGCAATTAGAGCTCGTTCTGTGCCGCCGTGCATTGCAGCGATGTTGACCGCTGCGGCAGCGGCGCAGCCTCCCGCCGGCGCGCACGCGCAGCTCCTGCAACTGGTGGACAAGGACGCCGCGCACTGGCAGCAGGTTTCGAAGCAGATCTGGGACTACGCCGAGCTGGGCTATCACGAGACGAAGAGCTCTGACCTGCTGCAGGAGCAGTTGAAGGCCGCGGGCTTCAAGGTGCAGGCGGGCGTGGCCAACGAGCCGACGGCGTTCATCGCCAGCTATGGCGAGGGCAAGCCGGTGGTCGGCATCCTGGGCGAGTTTGACGCGCTGCCCGGGCTGTCGCAGCAGCCGGTGCCGACGCGCGATCCGGTGAAGGCGGGCGCGCCGGGACACGGCTGCGGACACAACCTGCTGGGCTCGGGCGCGGCGCTGGCGGCGGTCGCGCTGAAGCAATACATGGAGGCGCACCACATCGCCGGAACGCTGCGCTACTACGGCACTCCGGCGGAAGAGGGCGGCTCGGGCAAGGTGTACATGGTGCGCGACGGCGCGTTCAAGGATGTGGACGTGGTGCTGCAGTGGCATCCGGGCGACAGCAACGCGGTGGCCAACGGCGGCCAGTTGGCAGTGGTTTCGGCCAAGTTCACGTTTCACGGAGTGGCGGCGCATGCGGCGATGGCGCCGGACCGCGGGCGCTCGGCGCTGGATGCGGTGATGCTGATGGGCAACGGCGTGGAGTTCATGCGCGAGCACGTGCCCAGCAACACGCGCATCCACTACATCATTTCGAAGGGCGGCGTGGCGCCGAATATCGTACCCGACCTCGCACAGATGGACCTGATGGCGCGGAGCCCGTTCAACACGACGTTGAAGGACGTGTGGGAGTGGATCCAGAACATCGCCAAGGGCGCGGCGCTGATGACGGGAACAACGCTGGAAGTAAGAGGCATTGGAAGCGACGCCAACATCATTCCCAATGACCCACTCGCCGCGGTGGCGCAGAAGAACCTGCAGGAAGTGGGCGGCTACAAGATGGACGCCGAGCAGCAGAAGTTCGCGCTGGAGTTGCAGAAGACGTTCAAGATGGACAACGTGCCGAGCCTCGACACGACCAATGAGATCGAGCCGCTGCGCAAGTTCGATCCCAACGAGCCGGCGGCCTCGACCGACGTGGGCGACGTGAGCTGGAACGTGCCGACCATCGGGTTCTCCGCGGCAACGTGGGTCCCGGGTACCGCAGCCCACACCTGGCAGGCGGCCGCTACTTCCGGCATGAGCATCGGGCAGCAGGGCATGGTGGTGGCGGCGAAGGCGCTGGCGCTCACCGGCGCTCGACCTATTCACCGACCCGGCACTGGTGCAGGCGGCCAAGGCCGACTTCGCCAAGCAGACGGCGGGCAAGAGCTACTACACGGCGATTCCCGCGGACCAGAAGCCGCCCATCAATTACCGTTCCGAGTGAGTAGGACTGTATGCGCGGTGGTTACCGATGGCCCGCTGGCCGGTGAGTGCGGATTGTACCGCGCTTAATGGTTTCCCCGGCACCGACTCGAAGTCCTTCTGCTTCAGCGGCCAGTCTTCTTGTGCCACTCGGCAGCGGCCTTGATGAATGCCTGAAACATCGCGCGCGACGCGGGGTCGCTGTCGTAGGTACGCTCCGGATGCCACTGCACACACAGGACGAAGTGATCGTCCGCCGTTCCTTCGACCGCCTCTTTCACGTCGTCGGTGGGGCACCACGCCGACCAGGCGCAGACCGTCGCCGAGGATGTCCACGGCCTGATGGTGGCTGGAGTTGACGGTGAGCACGCGGCTCCTCGCCTTCCTCGATCGACCCGGCGAAGCGCAGAATCTCCGCCAGTCGTCGATTCGGGATCGATCTCCACTCGTGCGCTTCGACCACGGTGCGGGCCGCATCGTGATTCACGCCGGTCGTCAGATGCTGCTCGAGCGTGCCGGTACGCCAGACGTTCAGCGATTGCAGGCCGTAGCAGATGCCGAAGATCGGCTTGCGCATGTTGTAGGCGTCCTGCAACAGAAGCTCGTCGGCGTTGTCGCGCAGGGGGTCGGCGAGCGGCCGTCTTGTCGTGACGAACTCGCGCCGTACTTCTCCGGATCGACATCGGCGGGACTGCCGGGAAGCAGGACTCCGTCGCAGGTCTTGACCTTTTGGGCGATCACGTTCGACGCGGCGTTCACGTCGATGATGACGGGCTCGCCTCCGGCCTCGCGGATGGCGTGCTCGTACTGCGGCAACGCGCGCATCACGTACTTCGAGTCGGTGGAGTTGGGAATCGGGATGGCGATGCGGGGCTTCATGACACCATCGATCCGTTCACGCTCGCCTCGGCGGCAACCTCAGGAGCGGCAACCTTCGCGTGCTCGTAGTAGATGTCGACCATCACCTTGCGTACGCGGTCGGCGAGCTTGTCCATCTCTCGCGGCACCATTCCCTTGGTCTGGATGGGTTCGCCAATGATCATCTGCACGTGGCCGGGCCGCAGGTGAAAGCTGTTCATCTGCAGCAACTCGTAGTTTCCGACCAGCACGATCGGCACGACCGGCGCCTGCGCCTTGATGGCCATGTAGAACGCGCCACCCATGAAAGGCTGCATGTGGCCGTCGCGGGCGCGGCCGCCTTCGGGAAAGATCGCGAGCGGCATGCCGTGACGCAGCGACTCGCTGGCGCGGTTCAGGCTGCGCAGCGAGGCGCGGGCATCGCCCTGGTCAATGGGAATCTGGCCGGAGCGCGTCAGGTGCCACCCCATGAACGGATAGCTGAACAGTTCGCGCTTGGCCATGATGCGGAACTGCCTTGGCAAACACGAGTAGAGCACCGGGATGTCGAGCGCCGAAAGATGGTTCGACGGTGTAAACCGCAGCCTGCGACGGATCGATGTGCTCGGCGCCTTCGACGTGCACGTGAACGCCACCGGTGGCCAGGATCATGCGCGCCCAATGCACGGCGAACCAGTGCTGCATGCGTCCGTCGCGATCGAAGAACGACGACAGCAGCGACAGGCTGCCCATGATCGCCGTGTAGAGATAGATCAAAGGAACGAAGATGAAATACGATCTCAGGCGGCTGAGAAGGCCGCCTTTCGCTCTTCGCTCTTCGCTTTGATCGGAGGTGGCCATGGTCAAGCCGGTATCCCCAACACTTTCATCGCTTCGCCGACCAGGAAGATCGAACCGGTCACCACCACGATGCCGTCAGCAGGCGAGAGTTCGAAGGCACGCGCAGAGCGCAGCGGCGGTGTTCGGCTCGGAGACCATCTCGGCGCCGGTACGCGAGCCCGCCTGCTGCAATTCTTCGACGCTGGCGGCGCGAGGATTGTCGATGTGGGTGACAACTACCCTGGCCGCGAGAGGGAACAAGAATGTCGGCCATCTCCTGGACGGCCTTGTCTCGCATGGCGGCAAAGACCAGGGTAATTTCCCGATCCGGGAACGTCTCGGAGATCGCCGAGCGGAGCGCCCAGGCTCCCGCCGGGTTATGCGCGACATCAAAAATCGACATTATAATGTGCATTATAACTATGGGGCATTTCCGGCCCCGGAACCACTTGGAAGCGCCCCGGCCAGTGCGTCTCGCGGATGCCCTGCTCGATCTGCCTCGGCAGTGACCTTGAATCCAAACTGCGCCAAGCTCTTCAGCCGTGGCGATCGCCAAGGCGATGTTGCGGAACTGATGGCGGCCGACGAGTGGCGAATCTACCACAATCTCCTCACCTAACACGCTGAGCGGATAGCGGTTACGTCCGGCGACGGGACGCGACCTTCGCGGCCAGATACTCGGCAGCTCCGGGCGAGACCGGCGGCGTGTACTTCACCGCACTGACACCGGTGGCGTTGCGTCTCAAGTATCGTGTTTCCAATCACATCGTTGGCCTCAGGATGCTGCGGCAGCGTGACGACCAGGCCGTTTTCGCGGATAATTCCTGCCTTCTCGCGCGCAATTTCCCCAATGGAGTCACCAAGATACCTCTGGTGGTCGAGCGAGATATCGGTGATGACCGAGATCAGCGGATCGACGACGTTGGTGGCGTCGAGGCGGCCGCCCATGCCGACCTCAAGTACTGCAATATCAACACTTACGCTGGCGAAGTACTCGAACGCCATGACCGTCAGCATCTCGAAGAAACTGGGATGCCAGGGGAGCTTGCCGGTGTGCAGCAACTGCTGCGCGGTGCGCTCGACGCGGTCGTAGATCTCGCTAAATTCAACATCTGCAATGGCTTCGCCGTTGACGCGGATGCGCTCGTTGATGCGAACCAGGTGCGGCGAGGTGTAGAGCGCGGTCTTGTATCCGGCGACGCGCAGAATCGATGACAGGGTTGCCGCCGTCGAGCCCTTGCCGTTGGTTCCGGCGATCAGCACACTGGGGAATCGGCGCTCAGGATTGCCCAGGGCGGCCAGCATCTCGCGCACGTAGGCGAGGTCAAACTTGTGCGAGGGAGTGGCGGGCAGCTCGTGTCCGAGGGCGTAGAGCTGCTCGACTGTGGCTTGGTAGGTCATTGCGAATATTCAGATTACAATGGCCGATAGCTGAGTGGCTGCTACTCTTCCCTGCCAGCTCTTTCTTCACGGTTTCGCTGACGAGTTTGCCGTCGACGCGGGCGCCGGCGAATTTCGCCATGGCATTCTTCATCACCGTGCCCATGTCTTTCATGGTGGGAGAGCCCATCTCGGCGATGGTGGCCTTGACGGCCGCGACGATTTCTTCCTCGCCGAGTGACTTAGGCATGTAGGCCTCGATGATGGCGATCTCGTCGGCTTCTCTCTTGGCCAGCTCGGGGCGGTTGCCCTTTTCGAAGGCCTCGACCGAGTCTTTGCGCTGCTTGATCATGGTGCTGAAGACCTGCAGCTCTTCTTTTTCGTCGAGAGGGGCGCGCTTGTCGATCTCCTTATTTTTCAACGCGGATTTCATCATGCGGAGGGTGGAGAGGCGCAGTTCTTCTTTCGCCTTCATGGCGGCGATCATGTCTTTCTGCACCTGTTCGGTCAGACTCATACGGTAATTATAGTGGCTTGTCCACAGGGCGGGGCTATATCATAGATATCCGGCGCGACTTTCGCTCGAGCCGGAATCCCTACGAGCAAAGGTGGCAGCCATGCTACGTAAGACCCGTCTTTTTACTCCCGGCCCTACTCCTCTTCTTCCAGCAGCCCAGCAGGCGATCGCCGCGGCGGACATGCATCACCGCACGGCGGAATTTCGCGAGATTTTCACCCGCGCGCTGGCCGACCTCAAAGACTTTTTCGACACGCAGAACGATGTGCTGATTCTGGCGGCCTCGGGCAGCGGCGCGATGGAAGCGTCGGTGTCGAACCTGACGTCGCCCGGCGACAAGGTCGTGGTGCTGACCGCCGGCAAGTTCGGCGAGCGGTGGCGCGATATCGCCAAGGCCTTTGGATGCCAGATCGAACTGGTGTCGGCTCCGTATGGGCAGACGTTTGACCTCGCGGAAGTGAAGTCGAAGCTGGATGGCGCGAAGGTGCTGTATATGCAGGGCACCGAGACCTCGACCGGCGCGCGGCACGACG
This sequence comes from uncultured Acidobacteriaceae bacterium, assembly GCA_963751155.1. Lineage (GTDB taxonomy): Bacteria > Acidobacteriota > Terriglobia > Terriglobales > Acidobacteriaceae > DASRAA01. The sequence continues at coordinate 210,818 of CAVVTL010000018.1, forward strand.
TAAAGGGCGTGGCCTCGCTGCTGAAGGGCACCGACACGCTGCTGGTGGTGGACGCCATCACCGGACTGGGCACGACGAAGTTCGACATCGACGGCTGGGGCATCGACATCCTCATCGGCGGCTCGCAGAAGGCGGTGATGATTCCTCCGGGACTGGCGTTCCTCAGCGTGAGCGAGCGGGCGTGGCAGCGGATGGAGACGACCAAGAATCCGCGCTACTACTTCGACCTGCGCAAGGAGCGGAAGTCGGCGGCGAAGGGCGAGTCGGCATTTACTCCGGCGACGGCGCTGATTGCGGGACTGCTGGCGTCGCTGGATTTCATTCGCAAGTCGGGCAAGGGCGACCTGGCGGCGGGACGCGATGCGCTGATCCACAACGCCGAGACTTCGGCGGAGATGGTGCGCGCGGGCGTGAAGGCGCTGGGCCTGGAGTTGTTTGCGCCGACGTGTCCGGCGGCAGCGGTGACGGCGGTGCTGGCGCCGGCGGGCGTGGATTCGAGCGCGCTGGTGAAGGAGTTCCGCGAGCGCTTCGCCATGGTGGTGGCCAACGGACAGGGCGAGATGAAGGGCAAGATGATCCGCATCGCGCACCTGGGCTACTACGACTACCTCGATGCCATCGGCGTGATTGGCGCGCTGGAGCAGGTGCTGCTGCAGGTGGCTCCGGGACACCGGTTCGAGCTGGGCGCAGGCGTGCGCGCGGTGCAGGAGACGTATGCCGAGCAGTTCGCGGCGGTGAAGGCGTAAGCCAGTCGCCAGTTGTCAGTGCCGCGCGGACTGAAGTCCGCGCGGCAACTCAACAAAAGCACTGTACCGGCACGGCTAAAGCCGTGCCCTGATACAAAGCAATTCCTAATGCAAGTTCTTAAGTCCGAAGTCAGGGCACCGCTGAAGCGGTGCGCCACCCATTTCTGAGTACCTAAGTTCTTGGTTGCAGAATTCTCATACAGGGGCCTCATATGAAGATCGTCGTTGCTGAGAAGGTTGCACCATCCTCTCTCGCTGTGTTCAAAGAGCAATCCGACTGGACAGTGGTTACGCCGGAAAAAGATGCACTGGCGGCGGAGTTGGCCGAGGCCGATGCGCTGCTGGTGCGTTCGGCGGTGTTTGTTGATGCCGCCATGATGGACAAAGCGCCGAAGCTGCGCGTGATCGGGCGCGCGGGCGTGGGCGTGGACAACATCGACCTCGACGCCGCCACCAAGCGCGGCATCGCGGTGATGAACACGCCGGGCGGCAACGCCATCGCGGTGGCCGAGCACACGCTGGCGCTGATGCTGGCGCTGGCGCGTCACCTGACGCGCGCCGACTCCACCACCCACGCGGGCAAGTGGGAGAAGAAGTCGCTGCAGGGCACGGAGCTGCGCGCCAAGACGCTGGGCATCGTCGGTCTGGGCAAGGTCGGCATGGAAGTCGCCAAGCGGGCGCAGTCGTTCGGGATGAAGGTGATTGCGCACGATCCGTTTGTCGCGGCCAGCCTGGCGCAGCAGTTGCAGATCACGCTGGTTCCGCTGGAGGAACTGTTCGCGCAGTCGGACTACATCACGCTGCACGTGGGGCTGACACCGCAGACGCAGGGCATGATCAACGCCGCCACGTTGGCGAAGATGAAGAAAGGCACGCGGCTGGTGAACTGCGCGCGCGGCGAGTTGCTGGACGACGCGGCGGTGGTGGCGGCGCTGGAGTCGGGACAATTGGGCGGCGCGGCGCTGGATGTGTTCCGCGACGAGCCGCTGAAGGACTCGGCGTATCACGGCAAGCCGAACGTCATCCTGACGCCGCACATCGCGGGCTCGACCAACGAGGCGCAGGACGCGGTCGGCGTGCAGATCGCCATGCAGGTGCGCGAGTACCTGCTGAAGGGCGTGATCCAGAATGCGGTCAATGTGCCTTCGGTGACGTTCGACGAGTACGAGGAGATGCTGCCCTACATCGGGCTGGCCGAGCGGCTGGGAACGTTTCTGGCGCAGTCGGGCGAGAACGGCGTGGAAGAGATCAGCATCGCCTACGGCGGCGATCTGTCGGAGTGGAAGACCGACTTGATCCGCAATGCCGCGGTGGCGGGCGTGCTGAACCAGATGGCGCACGAGAAGGCCAACCTGGTGAATGCGCGCTCGATCGCGGAGGAGCGGGGCATCCGGGTGAATGAGCACAAGAACGCGCCCGCGTCGCGCGGCTCGGCGATGAATGCGCTGACCGTGAGCCTGAAGACGCACCAGCAGACGCGCACGGTACTGGGAACGGTGCTGCATGGTTCGTCGCCGCGGCTGCTGCGGATTGACGAGATCGACGTCGAGGCGCCGTTGCAGGGCAACATCATCTACCTGCGCAACCGCGACGTGCCGGGCGTCATTGGGCGCGTGGGAACCGTGCTGGGCCAGCACAACGTCAACATCGCGAACTTCTCACTGGGCCGCGCCGAGCAGGCGCAGGAGCCGCGTGGCGCGGTGGCCGTGGTGCAGGTGGACAGCGAGATCAGCGAGGCGGTGTTGCAGGACCTGCGGAAGATCGAGGCGGTTGAGGTGGCGAAGGCGATCAGATTCTGAGGCCGATAGGATTCATCAGCCGGATCGAGCGACCGGCCACGGCAACTGAGACGCACCAAGTTCCTCGGTTGTCGCCGTAATATGATCGTCTGCGGAGAATACTTATGGCTAGTAAGTTCACGGCACACAATATCAAGCTCGACGATGGTTCCCTAACGATTCCCGAAATGCCCTATCAAATGGAGGACCTGCCGTTACTGAAGTTCACCAAGCGGTTTCTGGAACTGGCGTTTCCGTCGGGCGTGGCCGGGCGGCGGATTGTCGATCTCGGGTGTCTTGAGGGCGGGTATGCGGTTTCATTTGCGCGGAGCGGTCTGCAAACTCTTGGCATTGAGATTCGCAAGAGCAACATTGAGAATTGCCGGCTCATCAAGAAAGCGACCAACCTGCCAAACCTGGAATTTGTTTGTGACGATGTAAGAAACCTCGATAGGTACGGTCAGTTCGATGCCGTTTTCTGCTGCGGCATTCTCTACCATCTTGATGAACCGCGAAAATTCCTCGAACAAATGAGCCGGGTCTGCCAGCGGGTCCTCATCATCGATACCCACGTGGCGGCTCAGCAGCCCAATCGAACGTTCACCGTCTCCGAAGTGACGCAGCACGAAGGACTGACCGGCAGATGGTTTGCCGAGATTCCAAACGACCCGGGACGGAAATCAGACAAGTGGTCCTCCTGGGACAACGCGAAGTCTTTCTGGCCCATGAAACGCGACTTGGTCGAGGCTGTGCGTCAACTTGGTTTTTCAATCGTATTTGAGTATCCCATCTACGAGCCGCATCGCGAGGCAACCGACCGGGTGACGATTGTGGGAGTAAAGGACTAACGCATCGGTGGCCGCTTGGAATCCGCCTGCGACCAACACGACAACGCGCCGGAGGGCATCCGGCGCGTTTGTGTTTGTGCTGAACTTTCTAGTGCGTGCTGGTGACTCCGCTGGCGTAGAGCGCGACCTTCAGGCGCACTTCGGCGCGCTTGATCGCGTTCAGGGTTGCCTCGTAGTCGAGATCGGGAGCGGGGTTCTTCAGCGCCTCTTCCGCACGTTCTTTGGCGGCCGGTGCGCGCTTCACGTCGATGTCCTCGGCACGCTCGGCGGTCTGCGCCAGGATGGTGACCTTGTCGGGCAGGACCTCGGCGAATCCCCAGGCCACGGAGAGATGCTCGGTCTTGCCACCGTGCTTGTAGGCGATCTCGCCGATGGTCAACTCGGTGATGAGCGGGCGCGTGTCCGGGCAAAACGTCCATGTCGCCGGCCTTGCCCGGAATCTGCACTTCTTCGGCAGGCTCACGCACCAGCAGCTTGTCGGGCGTGACGATCTCGAGTTGAAGCGTGTCAGCCATTCTCGTTATGCCGTGGCCTTCATCTTCTCGGCCGCTTCCAGCACCTCTTCGATGCCGCCCTTGAGGAAGAACGCCTGCTCGGGAACGTCATCGTGCTTGCCGTCGACGATTTCCTGGAAGCTGCGCACCGTGTCTTCGACCTTCACGTACTTGCCCTTGACGCCGGTGAACTGCTCGGCCACGTGGAAGGGCTGCGAGAAGAAGCGCTGGATCTTGCGGGCGCGCGAGACGGTGAGCTTCTGGTCTTCGCTGAGTTCGTCGATGCCGAGAATGGCGATGATGTCCTGCAGGTCCTTGTAGCTCTGCAGAATCTGCTTCACTGCCTGGGCGGTGTTGTAGTGCTTCTCGCCCACGATGCGCGGATCGAGAATGCGCGAGGTGGAAGCCAGCGGATCGACCGCAGGATAGATGCCCAGCTCGGCGATCTGGCGCGAAAGCACCGTGGTGGCGTCGAGGTGAGCGAAGGTGGTCGCCGGAGCAGGATCGGTCAAGTCGTCGGCAGGCACGTACACGGCCTGCACCGAGGTGACGGAACCATTCTTGGTGGAGGTGATGCGCTCCTGCAACTCGCCCATTTCGCTGGCGAGGTTGGGCTGGTATCCCACGGCGGAGGGCATGCGGCCCAGCAGCGTGGAGACTTCCGAACCCGCCTGGGTGAAGCGGAAGATGTTGTCGATGAAGAGCAGCGTGTCGGAGCCTTCTTCGTCGCGGAAGTACTCGGCGACGGTGAGGCCGGTCAGCGCGACGCGGAGACGGGCTCCGGGAGGCTCGGTCATCTGGCCGTAGATCAGCGCGGCCTTCGACTTCTCAGGCTCCTTGATGTTGACGACGCCGGACTCCTGCATTTCGAGCCAGAGATCGTTGCCCTCACGGGTGCGCTCGCCGACGCCGGCGAACACGGAGAATCCGCCGTGCTGCAGCGCGACGTTGTTGATGAGCTCCATGATGACGACGGTCTTGCCGACGCCGGCGCCGCCGAACAGGCCGATCTTGCCGCCCTTGAGGAAGGGCTGGATGAGGTCGATGACCTTGACGCCAGTCTCGAACATTTCGGCGCGGGTGGACTGCTCGTCAAAGCGCGGCGCAGCGCGATGGATGGGCATGCGCTTCTCGCAGTTCACCGGACCGAGCTTGTCCACGGGCTCGCCGATGACGTTGAGCACGCGGCCCAGGGTTCCCTTGCCCACGGGAACCGTGATGGGGCCGCCGAGGTCGATGGCCTTCATGCCGCGCACCATGCCGTCGGTGGGCTCCATGGCGACGCAGCGCACGCGGCCTTCGCCGAGCTGCTGCTGCACTTCGAGGATGACGTTGACGGGGTTGGGAACGGTGAAGCCCGTCGCTCACCACGCGGAGCGCAGCGTAGATGGGCGGCAGAGCGTGCTCGGCGAATTGCACGTCCACCGCGGGGCCAGCAATTTGAATAACGTGTCCGATGTTTTCAGGCATGATTAGTCCAGTGGTCAGTTGTCGGTTGTCAGTTGTCGGGAAGCCGTTGCTCGAGACTCGCGATTTCAGCGAGCTGATCAATCCGTTCAAGATACGGCCAAGTTGTTGAGCTTCCATCAGCAAAGTGTCTCGTTCCGCAGCGGGCAGATACGCTAACCTTGATGCAATCACAATTTGAGTTTCGAGCTCGTAAAGCGAACCGCGTGCATGACCCAGAAATTGAAGAAATTCCCCACGTGAAGCACGTCCCTGGCCTTCAGCAATGTTGCTTGGCACCGAGACCGCAGACCTTCGCATCTGACTCTTCAGCCCGAACATTTCTTCCTGCGGGAACTTCGACGTGATTGCGTAAACTCTCTGCACGAACTCGATTGCTTTCTGCCATGCGACCAGATCCTGATACCGGCTAGCGTGCACCCTTTGCCTCGATTCTTCGTGCGCTACCGACAACTGACAACTGGTCACTGGCAACTTCTCTACAGCGCGGCAGCGCCGCTTACGATCTCGATAATTTCCTTGGTGATCGCCGCCTGGCGGACCCGGTTCAGGGTCAGCGTGAGCGAGTCGATCACGTCATTGGCATTGTTGGTGGCCGAATCCATGGCCGTCATGCGGGCCGCGTGTTCGGCGGCAACCGATTCCAACAAGCTCGAGTAAATCTGGATTGCCACGTAACGCGGCAGGATGTCGGTGAGCAATTCTCCCGGAGGCTGCTCGTAGATGTAATCCACCGGCGCAGTCGCGAATTTGACCGCTTCGCGGTCCATCTCGGTGGTTTCGGGCTGCCTGCAAACTGACGCCCGCAGATCTTGGCCGCCTCACCCATGCGTTCGCGCGCCTCGGCCGAAAGCTCTTCCACCTGCGTCACTTCGCGGCGTCCGATTTCCTGCACCGGAAGAATGCGCTGCACGATGACGCGCTGCGAGATGACCGACTTGAACTCGTTGAAGATCAGGTACACTCCGTCGATCTCTTCGCGCTCGTAGCGCTTGATGACCTTGTTGGCGATTTCTTCGACCTCGTCGAACTCGACCTTAGCGAGGATGTTCACGTACTCGCCGACGATCTGCACGCGTCCCGCGCGCTCCTGGCCTTCCGCGTTGGCCACGGGGAAGCGGCGGCGCAGGAAGTCGCGGCCCTTGCGGCCGATGGCCACCACGTCGATGTTCTTGTCGTGCAGATATTCGACGAAGCGCAGCGGCGCTTTCAGCACGTTGGAGTTGAACGCGCCGGCCAGTCCGCGATCGCCGGTGACGATGATGATGAGCACCGTCTTTTCGGGCCGGGTCTCGCGCAGCAGCGGATGCAACGGCAGGCCGGTTTCGGGATCGAACAGCTCGGAGCGGCTCACCACCGACTGCAAAACGTTGGTCAGCATCTGCGCGAAGGGACGCGACTGCAGCGCGCGCTCCTGGGCGCGACGCAGCTTGGCCGCCGAGACCATCTTCATGGCCTTGGTGATCTGCCGCGTGTTCTTCACGCTGCGGATGCGTCGCCGAAGATCGAGTACGTTTGCCATGGATGGTTAGGCGTTCGCCTTGCGCTGCCACGCGCTCGGCGGCAAAGCGGTCTTTGTACTCGTTGATGGTCTTGGTCATGTCGGCGCGGAGATCGTCGTCGAGAATCTTCTTCTCCTCGATGGCGCGCAGGACGCCGGGATTCGCGGTGTCCACGTAGGCGTAGAGGCCCTTCTCGAAGTCGCGCAGGTCCCCGACTTCCATGTCGTCGAGCAGGCCCTGGGTGCCGGCGAAGATCAGCAGAATCTGCTTGGAGAACGGCAGCGGCGCGTACTGACCCTGCTTCAGAATCTCGGTGAGGCGCTTGCCGCGGGCGAGCTGTGCCTGCGTGGCCTTGTCGAGATCGCTGCCGAACTGCGAGAACGCCGCCAGTTCGCGATACTGCGCGAGATCGAGACGAAGCGTTCCGGCCACCTGGCGCATGGCCTTGATCTGGGCGCTGCCGCCCACGCGGCTGACCGACAGTCCCACGTTGACGGCGGGACGGACACCGGAGTTGAACAGATCGGTTTCCAGGTAGATCTGGCCGTCAGTAATCGAAATCACGTTGGTCGGAATGTACGCGGAAACGTCGCCGGCCTGGGTCTCGATGATGGGCAGCGCGGTGAGCGAGCCTCCGCCGAGTTCGTTGTTCAGCTTGGCGGCGCGCTCCAGCAGGCGCGAGTGGAGATAGAACACGTCTCCGGGATAGGCTTCGCGTCCCGGCGGACGGCGCAGCAGCAGCGAAATTTCGCGATAGGCTACGGCGTGCTTGGAGAGATCGTCGTAGATGCAGAGCGCGTGGCGGCCGCTGTCGCGGAAGTACTCGCCGATGGCGCAGGCCGCGTAGGGTGCGATGTACTGCATCGGAGCGGGATCGGAGGCCGAGGCGGAGACGACGATGGTGTATTCCATCGCGCCGTAGTCTTCCAGCGTCTTCACCACCTGCGCGACCGACGAGCGCTTCTGGCCGATGGCGCAGTAGATGCAGATCAGGTCGCGTCCGCGGCTGTTGATGATGGTGTCGAGCGCGACGGCGGTCTTGCCGGTCTGGCGGTCGCCGATGATCAGCTCGCGCTGTCCGCGGCCGATGGGGATCATGGAGTCGATGGCCTTGAGTCCGGTGGCCATGGGCTCTCTCACCGGCTGACGGTCGATGACGCCGGGAGCGATGCGCTCGACTTCGTTGAACTTGTCGGTGGCGATGGGGCCCTTGTCGTCGATGGGCTGACCGAGTCCATTCACGACGCGGCCAATCATGGCGTCGCCGACGGGCACGCTCATGATCTTGCCGGTGCGCTTGACCTCGTCGCCTTCCTGGATCTCGGTGTAGTCGCCCAGCAGCACGGTGCCGACCTGGTCTTCTTCCAGGTTCATGGCCAGGCCTGCCACGCCGTGGGGGAACTCAAGCAGTTCGCCGGCCATGACCTTCTCGAGGCCGTAGACGCGGGCGATGCCGTCGCCGACGGACATGACCGTGCCGACTTCATCGACAGCAATCTTGGTTTCGTAATTGTCGATCTGCTCGCGGATGAGCTTGGTAATCTCGTCTGCCTTGATCTGAGCCATATGAGTCCAGTTGTCGGTTGTCAGTGGCCAGTTGCCAGTTAAAACCGACGGCCGACTCACCGACACGTTGATTTGGCATTACTGCCTGAAACTAATCGAAACAACTTGCAAGCACCTGCTAAGAATTCGCCAGCTGCTCTTTCAACTTCTGCAACTGCCCGCGTACGGAGCCGTCATAAATCGTGCTGCCAACGCGCACAACCGCACCACCCAGCAGCTCGGGATTGGTGCCGTAGCGGGCGCGGACCTTCTTGCCGGTCATTGCGCTACCTGCGACTCCAGGCCTGCTTTTCATCCGTCGGAGAGCTGCCGGGAGCTGGTGATGTCAGCCTCTACAAATCCCAGTCCGCTGTTCAGCTCGGTCTCGAACTGGCGGGCGATCTGCGCCATCATCGGAATCCGGCCATGGTCGATCAGCATGGCCAAGAAATTCCGGATGGGCTCAGCAGCGTCCGACTGACCGGCGACGATCGCAGTCGAGAAGCCGCACGCTTTTGCTCCGCCGGGAATCGCCGGCGATTCCCAGACCATGCGCAACTGGCCGTTCTCGCCTCGACGGTCGCGACCATGTCATGCACCTGCTGCACGGCAGTCGCTGGGTCAATCTTTTGTCTCGATGACGACATCCACCAGGGCGCGGGCGTATCGGCTGGCAATTGCGGCCATCGCTACTCACCGTCCTTTCCCAGGTGGCCCACAAACTGGCGGACCAAAGCCTGGTCGGTGTTGTCGTCGACTTTGATCTTGCGGGCGGCGATGTCGACCGCCAGCGACGCGGCAAAGCTCTTCAGGTCGTGGCGGGCGCTGCGGGCGATGGCGGCGATCTCGGCTTCGGCGGCTTCGACGACCTTGTGCTTGTCTTCTTCGGCAGCGGCGCGCATGCGCTCTTCTTCAGCAGCGGCCTCGCGCTCGGCCCCGGCTCTGATCTCGCTCACTTCCGAGTCCAGCTTCGACAGGCGCGCCTCAATGTCACCCAAACGGGCGGACGCCTCAGCGCTGGCGGCCTGAGCTTCCTTCAGCGCTTTCTGGATCGTGTTGGTGCGGTCGCGGAACATCTGCGGCAGCTTCTATCTCAGCATCCAGCAGACAACACCGCGAGCACGAGAAAGTTGACCGCCATCGACACCCAGTACATTCCGTGCGGCCCAATCCCAACCTTGCGGCCCCAGTTTCGCACCATCGCCGAGTATTTGAATTCGGCATTCTCTTCGTGCGCCTTCTTCCGCACCCTCGGCCGCCTTCGACTCTTTCACCAATTCCTGGCTGGCTGCAGTATCGGGATTCGACCGGAGCTTGCTGAGCCTGCTGGGCAGCAGCCTCGGGCTGGCCGCGGAAGGCGCCGGTGCGTGCTCCTGCGCAACGACTGCGCCGACGGAAAAACATGCCAGCATCGAGAACCAGGGCAAACCGGTTCAGGAAAGGATCGCTTCATGACGCGCCGCCTACCGCGGAAACCCGCCTGCGGCTTAAGGATGGTGCGGATGATTTCCGAGGCAAGTCGATTCGGATTCGCACTGCAGCGATTGCCGGGCGCTTGCCATGTCCTGCTCGATCGCGGCACGGGCTTCACGAATCTGCTGCTGGGCGCGCTCACGGGCCTCGGCTACGGCGGCAGCGCGGGCTTTCTGAGCCGCCTGGCGACGAAGCTTCCTGTGCCTTGAAGATCGCCATCCGCGCATCGCGCAGGCGCTGCTCGTAATCCTGGGTCTTGGACTTCGGCGGCGGCAATATCGGCCCGGGCCTTCAGTACCGCGCCTTCTGTTCGCTCACGCCGCTCGTCCAACACTTTACGCAGTCGGCTTGCCGACCAGGGCGCTGTACAGGGCATAGAGCAGCAGGAACATCGTCGCGGTCGGGACTGCGCCGAGCAGTAAATCTCCTACTTGTCTGAGAAGAGGATCCATGCTGGTTCTTGAATTCCCGCGGCTGAAGAGGTACAGGGGGCGCCAGGAAAACTGTGGAACTAAAAACGCTAACAGACGCTCTCAATCCAGTGTCAACGAACTTCCCGGGATATGCTTCGACTCAATCATGGTGACGGGTTAGCAACCCTGCACGCTTGTAATCTGGACTTCTAGAAATCCCGCTGCAGCGACTTGTTCGCGGCAGAAATTTTGTTATACGCAGAAGCTTCGGGCACCCCCCTTCGCCTCTGGAACCGAACTGCGCTACCAAGCGCAGCCCGTTCGAAAGCTCAGGGGAGGTGACTCTTGAGTTTCCACGAAAGCTGGCAGAAGAATCTCTGCCCGGGTCGCAGCGCTCCCTGAAATTCGACGAAACAAAGCCGTTCCGAAACAGGAAACGAGCCGCACGACGGCCCGGCATGTGGTCTGTTTTCAGTTACTTGTAGGCTGCACTCCAAATCGTGCAACTGCTATAAAAATCAGTAATTTATCGCGCTTTGTCCTTGACATTTCCACAGGGGGCGTTACGATTAGGTATCACCTCCGATCCGTTTCAGGATCGAATGGGCTTGCAGCCAGGGAATCGTCACCGCTCTTTGGCAGCAAGCCCATTTTATTGCTCGCGGGTTCGACGCCCGAAGGCGCAAGCTTCAAACCTGTAAAATGAAGTTTCGTCCGCTTCACTACTCATTCATGCGATCAAAAATCCTGTTTGTTGCCGGGTTGGCGTTTTGTCTGACGCCTTGGGCTTCTCCTCCGCTCGCTCTTGTGGCTGGCCTGGTTTTTGGCGCCATCGCGACTCATCCCTATCCGGGAGAGTCCCGACAGGTTTCCAAATACCTATTGCAAGCTGCTGTGGTCGGGCTGGGCTTCGGCATGAACCTGCACCAGGTGCTGCGGGCCGGGCGCGGCGGCTTTCTGTATACCGCGATCGGGATTGCCTTCGCACTGATCGTGGGAACGCTGCTCGCCCGCATATTCGCGGTGGATCGCCGCGCGGCCTTCCTGATTTCGACGGGCACCGCCATCTGCGGCGGCAGCGCCATCGCGGCGGTCGGCCCGGTTCTTGGGGCGACCGAAGACGAGATGTCGGTGTCGCTCGGCACGGTTTTCATGCTGAACTCGATCGCGCTGCTGACGTTTCCCGCCATCGGAAACGCGCTGCAATCTATCGCAAACGCAATTTGGACTTGTGGGCGGCGCTGGCGATTCACGACACCAGTTCCGTCGTGGGCGCCTGCGCCAAGTACGGAGCGGTGGCGCTGGCGACGGGCACAACCGTGAAGCTGGCGCGAGCGCTGTGGATCGTGCCAATTACCATCGCCACTGCCGTCAAGACCGGCAGCAAGACTCGCATTCAGTGGCCGTGGTTCATCCTGTTCTTTTGTCTCGCGGCGATGGCCAACACCTACTGGCTGGCCGGATTGCCCGTCTATCAATTGCTGAGTCAGGCTGGCAAACTGATGCTGATGCTTCACCTTGTTCCTGATCGGGGCGACGCTGTCACCTTCGGCGCTGCGCAAGGTCGGCCCCCGCCCGCTGATTCAGGGCGTGCTGCTATGGATTGTGGTGGGCGTGGTGAGCCTACTGGCGATCCGGGCGGGATGGATACGCATCTAAGACCAATCAACCCCTCTACGAGAGAACCCTTATTGAAACTCGATCGAAAACAAGCCTTATTTGCGCTGCTATGTGTGACGCTGCTGGTGCGACTGCCCGGACTGGCGCAAACCGCGGCGCCTGCACCGGCGGACTCAAAGGCTTCGCGACCGGCGGTCCATTCGCATCGGCCAGTGGTGCGCGATGCCATGGCGACGCCGCTCTGCGCGAGTTGCGTGCACAGCAATTTGAGTTATCTCGCCGGGCCGGAGCTGCACGGACGCGGTAGCGGGACCGAAGACGAGCATCGCGCTGCACAGTTCATCGCAGACAAGCTGAAGTCGTATGGACTTTCGCCGGCGGCCGCCGACGGGCAGTTTATCCAGACAGCAACGCTGCGATCACGAGAGGTTGTCGGCAACCCGACGCTGACCATTGAGGCCAAACTAGGAACCGACACGAAGCCGCTGGTGCTGACGTACGGGCAACAGTTCGTGATTACCGGCCTTTCGCAGCCGGAAATTTCAGCGCCCCTGCACAAGATCGATCTGAACGACGCGAAGGCGCCGCCCGCTGAAGTAGCACCTGGAGCCGCGGTCGTGATCAAACTGAAGCCCAGTACATCGGTGGAGGATGCCCGCAGCGCGCTGGAACCCTACCGCAGCAGCACGGCGGCAATGGTTATCGTTTCCGCGTCGGCGTACTCTCAGCGCGCGTTCGACATGCTGGCGAAGCAACCACCGAAGATGCCTCAAGTCATCGGGAACGACGAGTCGAAACCTCGAGCTGCTTTGGTACTGGCCAACCAGAAGACCTTTGACGGGTTGTGGGCCGAGCCGGACGGCGCGACTGTGAAGCTTCACGCCGAATTTACACCTTGGAAGTCCACGAATACCTGGAACGTGCTGGGCAAGATTGAAGGCACGACCGCGAAAGACCAGGTCATCCTGCTGAGTGCGCATCTCGACCACCTGGGCATCAAGGATGGGAAAACTTACTTCGGCGCGGATGACGACGCCTCGGGCACAGTCGCGGTGATGGAGTTGGCACGTGTGCTGGCCAAAGAACCGCAGCCCAAGCGCACGATCGTCGTGGCGCTTTGGGGTAGCGAGGAGACAGGGTTAGTCGGGGCGCGATACTTCCTGCAGAATCCGGCTTTCCCGCTGAAAGACGTCGTGGCCAACCTGGAGTTCGAAATGATCGGGCGGCCCGATCCCAAGCTGAAGCCTGACGAACTCTGGCTCACAGGCTGGGAACGTACGAACCTGGGGCCGGAGTTGGCGAAGCATGGCGCGAAGCTGGTGGCTGATCCGCGTCCGTCCGAAAAATTTTTCACGCGCTCAGACAATTATGCACTGGCGCAGAAGGGCATCATCGCGCAGACGGTATCAAGCTATGGCCTGCACACCGACTACCACCAACCTTCTGACACGCTGGACAAGATCGATTTTCAGCACATGGATCAAGCCATCGCTTCGATGATTGGCCCAGTAACGTGGCTGGCGAGTACGGAATTCAAGCCGGAGTGGGTGGAAGGGAAGAAGCCGTAGGCCAGTGGCTCGCAGCTAGAAAAACTTCTCAATGGAGAGTTCTTCGCTAGCCACTAGGCATCAGCCACTAACCACTGGTTTCGAGCGACTGCGACAGGTCTTCCCACTCAACCATACGCGTCGCAAGATCTTCACGGCGCGCGGCCAGTAGGTCGGTCTGCCGCTGGGTTTCCTCGGCGCTGACGAACGACTGTAACCGCAGCTCGCAATCGGCGATTCCCTCTTCCAGCTCCGCAATCTCGCTTTCAAGCTGCTGGCAGCGATCCTGAAGCTGCTTCATCTTGATGGGATTCATGCGCTTTGCGGGGCTCTTCCAGCGGTGAAACATACCCAGGCACATCTGACAATGTGGGAGCGCTCTTGCTGCCCGCGTCGGCGACGTCTTCTCCCTCGGCAGCCCGCTGCTTGCGCCAGAGGTAGTCTTCGTAATTTCCCGGAAAGACCTCCACCTTGCCGCCACCGATCTCGAAGATGCGCGTGGCCAGCTTGTCGATGAAGTAGCGGTCGTGCGAGACGAAGACCACGGTGCCGTTGTACTTCTCCAGCGACTCGAGCAGCACGTCTTTGGCGCGCATGTCGAGGTGGTTGGTGGGCTCGTCGAGCAGCAGGAAGTTCGACGGGTGCAGCAGCATGCGCGCCAGTGCATAGCGGTTGCGCTCGCCGCCAGAGAGCACGCCGATGGGCTTGAACACGTCGTCTTCGGAGAACAGGAAACTACCCAACAACCCGCGCAACTCGGTCATCGTTTTCTGCGGGGCCACATCCGAGAGGTCGTCGAGCATGCGGCGCGACGGATCGAGTTCCTTGTACTGGTCTTGCGCGAAGTAGTCGGGCTCAACGTTGTGTCCGAGCTTCAGCGTTCCCTCGGTCAGCGGCTCGGTGCCCGCCAGCAACTTGATGAGCGTTGACTTGCCCGCGCCGTTCACGCCGACCAGCGCGATGCGGTCGCCGCGCTGGATGGTGAAATCGACGTTGCGGAAGACTTCTTTCGGCCCGTAACTCTTCGCGACGCCGTTGCACTCGACCACGGTTCGCCCGCTGGGATTCGGCTGCGGAAAACTGAAGTGGATGGTCTTCTCGTCTTGCGGCACCTCGATGCGCTCGATCTTTTCCAGCTCCTTGATGCGGCTCTGCACCTGCTTGGCCTTCGTCGCCTGAGCGCGAAAGCGATTGATGAAGGCTTCCAGTTGCTCGATGCGCTCGCGCTGGTTCTTGTAGGCGGCGACGAGCGAGTCGCGGCGCTCCTGCTTCTGCGCCAGGTACTTCTCGTAATTGCCGCTGTAGAAGTGCACGCCCTTGTTCCAGATCTCGATGATGCGATCGACCGTCACGTCGAGGAAGTAGCGGTCGTGCGAGATCAGCACATACGCAAACGGATACTGCAGCAGGTATTCCTCGAGCCAGTTGCGGGTTTCGAGATCGAGATGGTTGGTCGGCTCGTCGAGCAGCAGCAGGTTCGGCTTCGACAGCAGCAGCTTGGCGAGCGCGATGCGCATCTGCCAGCCACCGGAGAACTCCTCGGTGTAGCGCGTCCAGTCTTCCTTGCGAAAGCCGAGGCCGTCGAGCACGGTGCCGACCTGCGCGTCGAGCGCGTAGCCATCGTGTACGCGGAAGTGACTCGAGATTTCGTGGAAGCGATCCGCCACTTGCTCATACTCGCGCGATGCCGGATCGAGTTCGCCCATCTTGTGGGCCAACTCCTCCATCTCGCGCTCCATCGATTGCAGGTCGCTGAACACCGACATGCACTCATCGAAGACGCTGCGGCCGGCAAGGCGCAGGCCGTCTTGTGGCAGGTACCCGAACGTCGTGTGCTTGGCGCAGGTGAGGGCGCCGTAATCGAGCGACTCCATGCCGCCCAGCATCTTCAGCAGCGTGGACTTGCCGGTGCCGTTGGCGCCCACCAGGCCGACTTTGTCATTGGGCGTGATGAGCCAGTTCAGGTTTTCGAACAGCAGTTTGGGGCCGAAGCGTTTTCCGGCAGAGGAAAGCTGAATCATGGGGCTACTTCAGATTATGCGGGAGAGTTCGGCCCACGCCAAACGGCGAAAACTCGCGAGCGCTCATCAACCGGCTTAGTTGCTCTTCTTCTGGTCCCGAATGATGCGCTCGTCGATGGGCTTGCGACCGGCAAAGCCTTCGCTGGTGCTGTGCCAGTGCGTGATGCCCTGCTCGCCCAGCTTCCAGCAGAGCAGGATGACTTCTTCGCCCACGACGCAGGGAAAGTCGAGCAGGCCGATGTCGAGGTCTTTCACCTGCACGCCCGGCGGCGTCGATTTCCGCGACGGCGTCCTTGGCCCGCTGGATGGCTTTCTCGCGCTCGTCCTTCCGGCGGCTGACCGCAAGAATGTTGACCGACGTCCCGCCGTTGAGGAAGATGCGGCTCTTCAGCGACTCAAGTTCGCCATCGACTTCTTCGATGAGGGCCTTGGCCTGCATGGCCGAGCGCAACAGCGATTCCAGGACCGGTAACAGACTTTCGGCTTCCGCGAGTGTAAATGTGCGTGGCATTTCCGTATCAGTCGCTGTCTGGCCGATTTCTTCCGGATTGGCGGCCTGGTGGCGCACAACCTCACGGCGACGGTATTCCCGCAAATCGGACCAATAGCGCGGAATGCGCCGCAAGTACTTTTCCCGGGGACGCCTGCGTTGGCGAGTGCGAATAATCACTGGATTTCTAACATTCTATCAAGCGCAACGCGTGCCCAGGTCTTGACGCTGTCTTTTACCTTGATCGGATTGACCACGCGGCCCTCCACCAGGTTCTCCAGCGCCCAGCACAGGTGCTGCGGCGTGATGCGGAACATGGTAGTACATAGGCAGCCCGAATCGTCCAAAGTAATGACGTGCTTATCCGGATACTCCTTCGCCAGGCGGTTGATCAGGTGAATCTCCGTGCCGATGGCGAAGGCGCTCCCCGCCGGCGCTGCCTTTACCCGTTCGATGAGATAGTCGGTCGAGCCGATGCCGTCGGCCTTCTGGCAGACCTCCCAGCGGCACTCGGGATGCACGATGACCTGCATGCCGGGATACGTCGCGCGGACTTTGTCCACGTGCTCAGGCAGGAAACGCTGGTGGACCGAGCAGTGGCCCTTCCACAGGATGACCTTGGCCTTGCGCAGGCGGTCGGCAGTGAGGCCGCCCTGTAACTGGTAGGGGTCCCACACCACCATTTCGTCGAGCGGGATGCCGCGCGCAAAGCCGGTGTTGCGGCCCAGGTGCTGGTCGGGCAGGAAGAAAGATCTTTTCGTTGCGACAGAAATGCCCAATCGAAGGCGCTCTTGGCATTCGACGAGGTGCAGACCATGCCGCCACGCTCGCCGCAGAATGCCTTGATCGCAGCGGTGGAGTTCATGTAGGTGATCGGCGTGATGCCGCGGCCTTCGTCGTCGGTCAATCCGAGATTGACGAACTGCTCCCAGGCGTCTTCGACTTGCCCGATCTCGGCCATGTCGGCCATCGAGCATCCGGCGTTAAGGTCGGGCAGCACAACCGACTGCCCTTCGTGCGCCAGGATGTCGGCACTTTCGGCCATGAAGTGCACGCCGCAGAACACGATGTAGCGGCCGTCGGCCTGCGCGGCCATCTGCGAAAGCTTGTAGGAATCGCCGCGATAGTCGGCAAAGCGCACGACTTCATCGCGCTGGTAGTGGTGGCCGAGGATGACGCACTCGCGTCCCAAGGTCTCTTTCGCCTCCCGAATCCGTTCGTCCATGGAATGGTCGGGGAGTACGAGATAGTTTTCGAGCGAGCACGATACCGCTTCTCTAATCGGTGCTGTTGCCACGTTAATGTCTCTGCCTTCAGTCCCGGCCGCACGGTTCCGCTGCTGCGGAAGACCACGCCCCGGAACGGGGATGTTGAAAGCTGACCTGCGGCTCCAGTCGATCCACTATCCGCCTTGGCGGACCCGACCGACGGGGATGTTGAAGCTGCAGTTGACGCTTCTCTTACAACTTAAGTAGATGCCCTGATCACGACGTTTGTTACAAAAACGAGAACCGCGTCACCCCGACGCGGCCAGTCTCTCTACCAAACGCTGCCACCAAGCACCACCCGATATTTTCACTCTACTTTCAAGTTTGTGCAACTTAAAGGGCTACCGCCGGACCTTGGCCTACCCCCCGATGTGCACCATCGTCCGCGACGCCGGTACAAATCCCGGCTCGCCGATGTGATGGCGGGCTTCCTTCTGGTCCACCGCCCGCTGGATGAACTCGGCCATGTCCGTCGTCGCTGGCGCCCGCTCGCCATCAGGCCGCCGAGGTCGTGCTCGCGCACCGAGAACAGGCAGGTGCGAATCTTGCCGTCGGAGGTCACGCGGATGCGGCTGCACTGTCCGCAAAACGGCTGCGACACCGGCGCGATGATGCCGATTTCGCCCACGCCGTCTTCGAAGACGTAGCGACGTGCGGTTTCGCTGCGCTGGTGCTCGATCTCGCGCAACGGCATAAAGTCGGCCATGCGGCGCACGATCTCGTCGAGCGTGATCACGATCTCCGGCGACCAGACGCGGTCTTCCTCCAGCGGCATGAACTCGATGAAGCGGACGACAACGCCCTCTTCCCGTGCGAATCGACCAAAGCCCACGATCTGGTCGTCGTTAAAGCCGCGGAGCAGGACGCAGTTCACCTTCACCGGATTCAGCCCGGCGCGCTGTGCCGCCCGAATTCCTGCCAGCACCCGCTCATACCCGTTGGGCACGCGGGTAATGCGCGCGAAGTGTTGCGGCTCGACTGCGTCCATGGAGACGGTCACGCGCGACAGCCCGGCATCGGCCAAGCGGCTGCGCCAGTTCGGCCAGCAGATGTCCGTTGGTCGTGATGGCGATGTCGAGCGGCTGGCCCGCCAGCGTACGCATCTGCCCCAGTTCGCGCACCATGTCGACGAGCTCCCGGCGCAGCAGCGGTTCCCCGCCGGTGAGTCGGACTTTGGTGATCCCCAGCCCGACGAAGACCCGCACCATACGCAGGTATTCGGAAATCGGCATCTCGGGAAACGCCGGGCCATCGTTCCCCGACCGGCAATAGACGCACTTGTAGTTGCAGCGGTCGGTGACCGAGATTCGCAGGTCGTGAATATCGCGCCCGTATTTGTCGATTAACGGCAAGATCCGTTCCTGTTCAATCGCCGTTTCGAGGTGCGGGAAGGCAGGCAGAAAGGACGCGCAGCTGCGCGGCCGGTCGTCTCCTTTCCAAGCACGGGAGGCGTGGACGTTTCCCTCCACACCCTCGGCCCCGCTCGCGCGGGACACCGCCGCCGCAGCCCTGGGTATCCCGGTAGGCCGCGGAGGTCGGAAACAGTACCTCGCATTATAGACGCACGAAGGAACCGAAACGACGCGAACAAAAATGCGTCCCGGCAGGCTGGCCGGGACGCATGAATGAATCCGAACTCAGCTCGCTTAGAAGCTAAGCTTGGCGCCGATCTGGATCTGGCGGGTCGAGTACACGAAGTTGCTGTTGGCATTCGTGACCGTACCAAACGGGCTGTTATAGGTGAGCGTGGGAGCGGCCGTGGTTCCGCCGATGATGTAGCCGGTGTTGTTGATCCCGGTGACGTTCAGGTGATTGGCCAGGTTGAACGCTTCCCCCAGCACCTGCACATTGACCTTCTCGGCAATCTTGAAGTTCTTCGACAGCCGAAGATCGACCACGTAGGTATTGGGATAGCGGTATGTGTTGCGTCCCGTCTCCAGCAGACGGGTCGCACCGCCCGAACCATTGATGGCGCCGCTGGCCCCGCCGGGAGCCGAACCGCTGGTCACCAGCGAGTACGGCAGGCCGCTCTGCGCCTGGAAGATCGGCGCCAGTTCCCAGCCGTTGGCGAGATAGCCAGCCCAGCCCTTCACGTTCCACCAGGCGTCGATCACGGCATTGGCCGTGAAGCGCTGGCGGACGTCGAAGTTCGAATTGCCGTATTCGCACTTCAAGCAGTACGGATTCAGCAGGTCGTTGGTGTCGGTGAAGGTTGACTCGTTCTGGCCAAAGTCAATCGAGTGCGCCCACGTGTAGTTGGCGCTGAATTGCACGTTGTGGCTCATGTTGTGGTTCAACTGCGCCGCAAACGCGTTGTAGCTCGAGTTGACGCCGCTGAAGATGTCGGTCATCGAACCGAAGCTGGTGTTGGGACGCGAATTGAACAGCAAACCCGTCAGGGTCGCCGTCTGGATCGGTCCAGCGTGTTTGGGATCGATCACGGTGTACTTGATGGTCGTCGGCGTCGTGGTCAGGTTGGTGTCCACGAAGTCCGGCAGGTGCCGGCCCAGGCTTCCCAGGTAGCTCAGAGACAGCGTGGTGTTCCAGCCCAACTGGCGCTCGAAGATCAAGTCGATCTGCTGGATCTCCGGGGCCTGGAAGTTGTGGTCGAAGTACACGATGCTCGGTTTGATGCTGCCGGAAGGAGGAGTGGCCGGATTGATGATCTCCGGGAACAACGGACCGCCCTGCGAGGCAGTGAAGTTATACTGCAATTGTCCGGCCGAGACGCCGGTGTTGAGCAGGGCGTTGTAGATGGCCGAGTTGATGATGCGACCGTAGTACATGCCCCATCCGCCGCGGATTGAGGTCGTGCCGTCGCCGAAGACGTCGTAGGCAAATCCCACGCGCGGTCCCCAGTTGTTCTTGTCCGCCGGACGGTTTGCGGTCTGCGGCGCCAAGCGAATTGACCAGGTAAGGGTTCGGCAACCCCTCGTATTCGTAGCGCAACCCTAGATCCAGCGTCAGCCGGGGACTCACCTTCCACTGGTCCTCCGCAAAGTACGCTTGGTCGTTGGTGTTGAAGGTCGCACCCAGCGGGCCGAAGGCCTGGGTGTAGCTCGAGTAGCACGGTGTCGGCTTGGCCTTCGTCCCGCAGGTGTTCGGGGCGTAAAGATCCGAGAAATAGTTCAACAGACTACTGTAGCTGAACGCGCCGTACTGGTAGCGCAGGTTCGCGGTGTTGTCGTTAACGTGGTTGTAGTCGCCGCCGAACTTGAATGTGTGCTTGCCCTTCACCCACGTAACCGTATCCGCAATCTGGTTACGGGTTTCGTCGGGATACCTGGGACGATTCAGGAAGCTCTGCACGCCGAAGTTGAAACCGTTGGTGATGCTGATCTGCGGCGGCAGGCCGAGCGGGTTCACGTATCCCTGCGGCGCCACCAGTGTGTTCTGTTCGTAAGGAGTTGGGACCTGGTTGTACTCCCATTCGTTGTCGTTGCCCCACTGATAACGCAGTTGGTTCGAGATGTGCGTTGTGAGAAGTGAATTGAGCTTGGTTATGATCCAGGTGTCGTTGACGTAGTCGTTGCCAAAACTGGCAATGCCATACGTGTTGCTCGACTGCGTCTGGATGCCGGCCGGCGAAGACCAGCGCATGCGGTTCACCAGTCCCGAAAACGTGTTCTTGTCGTTGATCACCCAGTCGATCTTCGGCAGGGTAATGTTCTGGTTGCCGGTACGCGCAACCGGGCCCAGCATCGTCAACAGGCCATTCAAACCGTTGTTGTAGTCGGTTGCCGCCTGCGCGGGCGACACCCCTAAGCGCGAGGCCAAAGTGGCAAGCGTAGCGGTGGTCGGAGTCGCGAAGAACGCGGAAGGACTCGTTGCCACGGCGGTTCCCGGGAAGTTGCGTCCGTAGTTATCGTAAGCCACGAAAAAGAACAATTTGTCCTTGATGATCGGGCCGCCGACGTCGCCGCCCCAGATCTTGCGGATGTCCAACGGCTTGAACGGCGATGTCACGAACACGCCCGGGGACGTCTGTGTGGTGAGGGTGGTGTACTTGTTGGTCGAAGCCCAGGCGCTGTCGCGATCGTAGAAATAGCCGTCGCCATGCCACTGGTTGGTGCCGCTCTTGGTGACGGTGTTGACTACACCGCCGGCGGCGCGCCCGTATTCAGCCGAGTAGTCGGAGGTGTTGACCTGGAACTCCTGCACTGCGATCTTGGGCGAGGAGTAGCCCGCGCGCGTACGGCCACGCTCTTCCGAGAAGAACGCCTGGTTGTTGTCGGCGCCGTCGATGGTGTTGTTGTTCAGCAGCGTGCTGATACCGCGGAAGCTGACCAGACCAAAACCGCTGAGATTGTTATTGACGCCCGGCGTCAAGACCGTGAAGTCCGACCAGCGGCCGCCGTTGATCGGCAGGTTCTGAATGGCCACCTGGTTCAAGGAAGGAGCGAAATCCGGGGACACAGTGTTGACGTCTGGCGCTTCGCCGGTGACCACGACTTTCTCGACCGTGCCGGCAACGCCGAGTTTGGGCGACAGCTCCGTCACGCGGCCCACCGTCACGGTGACGTCCTTGGCCTCGTAACCGGAGAACCCTGGCGCCGTGATGGTCACGCTGTACGTCGCAGGCGTCAGTCCCGTCACGCGGAAATAGCCTGATTCGTTTGTGGTCTGCTTAAATTCAGCGTTGGTGCCGTTGTTGCGTACCACCACTGCTGCGCCGGCCACGGCGGCATCGTGCTGGTCGAACACTGTGCCGCCGATGGCGCCATCAGTAGTGGACTGCGCGGAGATTGGGGCGCTCAACAGAAGCGCTGCTAGAAAACAAGATACGAAAATGACAACACGACGAATCAAACGTGATGGCGCGGTATTCACCCGGCCAGGCGTGGTACGCATGATGGTCTGCTCCTTAGCGACTTGGATCAATGTTGAAGAATGAAGAACCGGAAGTTTCCAAATGCCCCGACAAACTACCCAACAGGCTATCAATGTCGCGTCGAACTTTCATTAACGAATTGTTTATAGGCTGTGAAGAAAAATTCTATGGCGTTTGTGAGCGGGGTCACTGCAAGAACCTGTGGAAATCGCGGCGGTTTTGCACAAACTTGGGATATTCCTCGCAAAATTATCGCCGGAATAATTGCATTTCATTATTTACAAACGGTTTATCCTACGAGCTCGCGGCGCTTACATCCCCTCGTAGTTCGGTCCACCCCCGCCCTCAGGCGGCACCCACGTGATGATCTGGTACGGGTCCATGATGTCGCAGGTCTTGCAGTGCACGCAGTTGGAGGCGTTCAAGTGGATCTGCAGTCCTCCCGGAGTGTCGGTGGCTTCGACCATCTCGTACACGCTGGCGGGACAGAAATTCTTGCAGGGGTTGCCGAACTCCTTCACGCAGCGCTCATTGCAGATGTTGGTGTCGCCAATGACCAGGTGTGCGGGCTGGTCTTCCTCGTGTTTCGTTCCCGAATAATACACATCGGTCAGCTTGTCGAACGTAAGCTTGCCGTCGCCTTTGGCCGCATCGATAATGTGGGCTTCGGAGCCGCCGTCGGTGGCTAGCTCGGAAAGAGGCTTCATGCGCTCGTGCCCAGCATGGTTGCTGTAGCGTGCCCTTAGGCCGCGACCGCCGGTGACCTGCTGCAACCCGGCGTTGAACATGCCCGCCAGAAAACCGCTGTCGAAGCCTTGATGGAAATTGCGCACCGGCCAGAGTTCTTCTTTGATCCAGCTCCTCTCCACCCTCTCCTGAAATTTCGCCAGGACTTCGAGCGAAAAATCGTTCCGCGTCATGGCATCGAACGCCGTCTCAGCCCCCAGCATGCCGCTCTTGATCGCCAAGTGGATGCCCTTGAGCCGCTGCGAATTCAAGAAAGCCGGCCGAATCGCCCAGGATCATCCAGCCGTCTCCCGCAACCGGCGGGATGCACCACCAACCTCCGTACGGCAGCGACTTTGCGCCGTACCGCACCATCTTGCCACCTTCGAGCAGCTTGGCAACAAAAGGATGCTTCTTGAACTCCTGCAAGACGTGCTGCGGATCAATGCGCGGATCGGCGTAATCCAGGCCTGTCACAAATCCGAGCGAGACCAGGTTTTCCCGCGAACCATAAATCCACGCGCCGCCATATTCGTTGAAGGTCAGCGGGTAGCCCATGGTGTAGATCACCTCGCCGGCAGCGATTCTTCCCGGCGGCAGTTCCCACAGCTCCTTGACGCCGATGCCGTATGTCTGGGGATTGCGTTCGTGATCCAGAAGAAAGCGCCCAATCAGTTGCTTGGTGAGCGAGCCGCGACTGCCTTCGGCGAGGATCACCACCTTGGCTTTCAAGTCGTAGCCCGGCTCGAAGTTCGACTTCTGCTCGCCGTTCTTGTCCACGCCCTTGTCGTCGGTGCGGACACCCAGAACGCGGCCCTTTCTCAAACAGCAGCTCGGAGCCGGCAAATCCCGTGAAACACCGTGATCCCCGCCTCTTCCACCTTGCTGCCCAGCCACTTCACGAAGCGATTGAGCGAAATCACATAATTGCCGTGATCGCGCAGGGGCGGCGGCGTCACCGGCAACTTGAACTGGCCGTTGCGGGTGAAGTAATACACCGCTTCCTTCACCACCGCGGCATCGAGCGGGGCCTCGTTCTCGAAATCCGGCAGCAACTCGAGCATGGAACGCGGATCGAGCAGGGCTCCCGAAAGACAGTGGGCTCCAATTTCGCGCGCCTTCTCCAGAACGTAGATGTTTTCTTTGGAAAGCGGAGCGTCAGGATTCGTGGCGTTGTGCTCGTCGATCAACTGGGACAACCGCAACGCACAGGCCATGCCGGCGGGACCGCCGCCGACGATCACGACGTCCGCTTCCATCTGCGGACGCTCAACGCTTGGCAGTGGTTTGCGAAATACGATCATGCTTAAGGGCCTTCCTGCTGTGAGCAGATAGATGGACAAGCAACATACTTGCAATGAAGGCGCGATCTGGCTGACGCCGTCAACCTGGCAAAACCAACCTCGAGCTAAACGCCCTTGGCCTTCTTCACTTCCTCGATTAGCGGCGGCACGATATCGAACAGGTTGCCGACGACCGCGATGTCGGCGATCTCAAAGATCGGCGCCTCCGAATCCTTGTTGATCGCGATAATGCTGCGCGATCCCTTCATTCCCACGACGTGCTGGATCGCTCCACTGATCCCCAGCGCTAAGTAGAGCTTCGGCGCGACCGTCTGACCCGACGACCCCACCTGGCGGTCCATCGGCAACCATCCGGAATCGCAAATCGGACGCGAGGCCGCAATCTCGCCTCCCAGCGCCGTGGCCAGTTGCTGCGCCAGCTCGATGTTCTTCTGCTCCTTGATGCCGCGGCCCACCGAGACGATGATTTCCGCCTGTGTCAGGTCCACCGCCTGCTTGGCTTCCTTGAACGGGGCCTCCGGCTTATTCCGAATCACGCCATCGGCAATCTCGACGTTGACGGTTTCCACCGGGGCGCCAGCCGCACCTTCCTCCACCTTGTCACCGCGATACGCCCCTGACTGGAAGGTAGCGAAGTACGGGGCTTCCGCGCCAAACGAGACGTCAGCGACAAACTTCCCCTGAAACATCGGACGGATAAACAGCAGTTTTCCACCCTCATGCTTAAAGCCAATCGCATCGCAAATCAGCGCACGGTTGAGCGCCGTAGCCAGCTTGGGAGCGAAGTCGCGCACCTGGTAGGTATGCGGCATCAGCACCAGCTTGGGCTGCTTCTGCTCGACAAATCCCTTCAGCGCCGCGACAAAGCCATCGGGAGTGTAGGCCTCGAGCTTCGACGACTCGATCGCATACACCTTGCTCACCTTCTTGGCCGCAACTTCAGTGGCCACCGCGCCGATGCCGCTTCCGACTACTGCTGCCTCCAGCGCCCACCCGGTTTGCGCGGCAACTTCCTGTGCGCCCGCCAGTGTCTCCCAGGAAACCCGGTTCAGCTTGCCTTCCCGCTGTTCCACCACCACCAGAATCGTGTCAGCCATCTCAGTCCATTTCTTCGCGTTGTTCCGCGTCTGCCGGCACTTGCAACACCGGCGCAAGTCATTCCCCCACTGCTGCGCGAGCGACAAACCGCACGCCACGCGAAGACCCAACCCCAGTCACTACAGGCTACGTCTCCGCGATCGATAACCGTAGATGTTCAGCAGCACTCCAACGATGACCAGCGCGCCCGCGATGATGCCGAAGCGCGATTGTCCCAGCCTGAGAGCTGCCGGCTCAAAAAACACCACTAACAGCGCGAAGAGCACCAGAAGCCAACCAATCACCATAAAGGCTCTTCCGCTTTCCCTAGTTTCTTCTTTGGATGGCATCACCGCCTCCTGCCTGCGAGATACCAGTTCTCTGGCTTCCACATTCGATCGCCGCCAGCCTGTCTAAAGTACGTGCACTTCGTTCCGGAGCTTGTCCACCAGCTTCTTGGCGACCTCCGCCGGTGGGCCTTCGATCACTTCCGTCTTCTTGGTCTTCTGCGGAATGTACAGCTTCTCGATTTTCTGCAGGTTGTCGCCCAGCGCCGATTTCACGTCGTCGAAGGCGACCTTCTTCATCGGCTTCATCTTCGCCTGCTTGATGCCGATCAGCGTGGCATACCGCAGCTTGTTGATGCCCGACTGAATGGTCAGCACCGCCGGCAACGGCATGTCGACAAACTGGAAGTATCCTGCCTCCAACTCGCGCTTCACTCGGATGCCGGCATCGGTCTTCTCAATCTGCATGATGATGGTTGCGTGTGACCAGCCGAGAAGCTCAGCGAGAACCACGCCGGTCTGCGCGAAGCCGTAATCGTCCGATTGCAGCCCCGTAAAAACCAAGTCGAAGTTCTCGTCTTTCACCACCGCAGCAAAAGCCTTGGCCGTGTTGTAGGCATCGAGTCCGACAAAAGCGTCGCCCTCCAGATGAATAGCGCGGTCGGCGCCCTTCGCCAGGCCTTCGCGCAGTACCTGCTGGGCGCGCGCCGGGCCGCTGGTGATGACCACCACTTCTCCGCCATGTTTCTCCTTCTGGCGAAGCGCTTCTTCCAGCGCGTAAGCGTCGGGCTCGTTGACTTCGTAGGAAACGTCCTCGCGAATCCATGTTCCGCTCTCATTGAGCTTCAACGGAGCGTCCTTCTGCGGGACCTGCTTCATGCACACCAGGATCTTCACCCTGCACTCCTTCGGTCCGGCCCCTAACTCTATGAGCCGACGTTACTTGCGTGACGTCCACTCGACGCCGCCGCAAAGCAATATAGATTAATTCGGAATCATTGCTGCCGCGAGACAGTGGCTCTCCACCGGCTCTCGTGAAACAGGCGAGTATAACTGACGGGCTTGAGGATAGGAAAGGAAACGCGAGCACCGTTTCCATAATGGGAATGATGCTCGCGTGTGGTTTGGGAATAAATCGCCGCAGGTTCGCGTCAGCCAGAGTTCACGATTCTCTTCGTTCCTGCTGCAACAGCTTCTTTTTCCGCTCGACGCCCCAGCGATAACCCGCCACTTCCCCATCGCTTCTCACCACGCGATGACAGGGCACCGCCACCGCTACTGGGTTACTGGCGCACGCTCTCGCCACCGCGCGCACCGCTTTCGGCTCTCCAATCGCACGAGCAACCTCGGTATAGCTGCGGGTTTCGCCCACCGGGATCTCGCGCAGCGCCTCCCACACTCTCTTCTGGAACGCCGTGGCCCGAACGTCGAGCGGCAGTTCCATCGCGGAGGTCTCGCCCCGCAAGCTGGCCAGCAAAGGCTGCAGGTACTCCTTGAGCGCCGCATCCTCGCGATGAATCTCCGCCGCCCTGAACTCGTCGCGCAGCTCGCGCTCCAATTCGGCCGCACTCTCGCCGAACCTCACCGCGCACAACCCGCGCGCCGTAGCCGCCACCAACAATCGCCCCAGCGGCGACGGCACAATCACATACTGAATCGTCATTCCCGCCCCGCCCCGTCGATACGCTCCGGGAGTCATTCCGAGTTGCTGCCCGGCTTTCTCATAAAGTCGGCTGGGCGAGCCGAAGCCCGCATCGTAGAGTGCTGTGGTCACGTCATCTCCTTTGCGCAATCCGTGTTTCACGTGCTGCATGCGCCGCGCCGACTGATACTCGCGCGGGCTCAGCCCGGTGGCTCGCTTAAACAGCCGCTGCAAGTGAAACGGACTCATCCCGACGCGCTGGCTCAACTCCGCCAGCGTCAGCACGCCTTCGGCTTCGTCGAGTACCCGACGTGCCCGCGTCACCGCCTGCGCCTGTGCGGAAATCTCCGTCGGCTTGCAGCGCAAGCACGCGCGATAGCCCGCCCGTTCGGCCAGCTTTGGATCAGCGAAGAACTCCACCGAATCGCGACGCGGTCGCCGGCTGGGGCACGACGGCCGGCAGTAAATTCCGGTCGTCCGTACCGCAAAGACGAACCGGCCATCCTGTCGCGCATCGCGTGCCATCACCTGCTGCCACTGTGTTTCAGATTGCATATTGCAAAGGTAGCGCTTGCATGGGCGGCGCGCTATCCGCCCCTTGCGCTCAAAACGAAATCATTCCATCGCCGCCGTCGGCTCCGGCTCACCCGGCTGTTTCGTGCGCTCCAACTGAATATTCAGCTCAGCCCCCAGCAGGATCGCCGCCGCCGTAATCTGCATCCACATCATGAAGACAATAAACGAGGCCAGCGTCCCATACATGGCGTTCATGTACGAAAAGCGCCGCAGGTAGATGCCTAGCAGTGCGCTGCTGGCGATCCACACCAGCACCGCGAAAATCGAACCCGGCAACTGCTGCCCCAGTGAGTGCTTGCGTCTGGGTCCCAGGTAGTACAGCACCTCGACTGACGCCAGCGCGCAGCTCACCGCCAGAATGTATCGCAGCACCGGCCACACCGAGACAAACGTGTCGCTGACGTCGAACACCCTCGCCAGCTCCCTTCCAAAGTGCGGCCCCAGCAGCATCGCAGCCAGCGCTACCGCCGTCATCGCGCCCACCGCCCACGTGATGTACATGGCCCGAACCCGGCTTGTCCAGAAGCTCATTTTTTCTGCCGATTCGTAGGTCGTATCCAGCGCCATAATCATGACCGCGATGCCGTTCGACGCTGCTACCGCGGCCAGCACAAATCCCGCCGACAGCAACCCGTTGTTGGTGTGCATAGTTGACTTCATCATGCTGTCCACCATCGGCATTGTCTGCGCCGGAACGAAATGCGAGGCCAGCTGCACCATACGCGTCGCCAGGTGCGGAATCGGCAGCAGCGCTAGCGCGCTCGCCAGAAAGATCAGGAAGGGCAGCAGAGACAGCAGGAAGTAATACGCCAAGGCCGCTGAGGCGGTAATTCCGTTGTGCCCGACAAAGCTGCGAACTGCCGCAATTAACAGCTGGTGCCGGTAGATTTGCTGCAGCGTTAGGACCGCCGAACTCGTGCGTTCCGCTTCATCGATTTCCGGCATGCGCTAAGAGTGCCACCGCAACCCTCCGGGGGCAACTGCTTTCGCTTCGCCGCAGTATCTGCCGGGGAAACTCTGATTAAGTCTGGACTTGAAGGGGACCGCCTTTAGACCGTCCGCTAAGCGTAGTACCAATGCGACTTTAGCGTCGGCAAAACTTCGCTCTGGCTTGATCAGAGAGCCCCTACGCCGAGCTCAATCCGCGCTCAACCAGAGCCCGTGCCTGGTCGGCCGACTCGAATACGTGCGCTTCGATGCCGACCTGCCGCGCACCTTCCACGTTGCGCGCGCGATCGTCGAGGAACAACGCCCTCCCCGGCTCGCATCCCAGAGCGTTAAGGCAAGTGAGGTAAATCGATTCGTCGGGCTTGGCGCATCCGTGCTCGCACGACCAAACACGCAGGTCAAATTCTCCCAGCCAGTCGAACTTGCCTTCCAGGATCTTGAGCAATTCGAACGTCATATTCGACAGAATCGCAATCTTGCGCCCCGCCGTCTTTACCTCGCGGGCGAGGGCCAGCGTGTCGGGATTCGGCCGGGTCCACAGGTCCGACTCGTTGGCGATGAATTCCTTCACCGCTGTCTCGGAGATCTCCACCCCGGCGGCGCTGGCCACTCGCCGCCAGTGCGCTTCGTATCCGGCCGCTGCCCGTCCGTAATAGTCACGGGTTTCCGAGTACAGCTGCAAGAAGGTCGCTTCATCCAGGCCGCTGCGGTGAGCGTATTGCGCCACGTCCTGTCGAGAGGGCGCGTAGCAAAGCACGCCACCGTAATCGAAAATCACCGCATCCCACGGTTTTGATTGCATCGCTTCCATTTTAACGGCTTGCGCGCGCGCCGCCGTTGCGGCACGATTTATTCGCAGCACGCTGCCGCGGTCTCTCATCTACATCCCCAGCGCGCGCTCTCATTCCACAGCGTCGAGCCGCCACCAGAGGAGGCCACATGCCGGATTCGTCTAACAACGGACTGATTTCTCTCCCAAGCGCCTATTCCGTCGATGAAACGATGGAACGTCTTGAAGCGCTATTGAACGAGCATGGCATCAAGATCTTTGCCCGAGTGGACCATAGCGGAGAAGCCGCCATCGTTGGCCTGCACATGCGCCCGACCAAGGTTGTTATCTTCGGCAACCCAAAAGGCGGCACTCCGCTCATGCAAGCCGCTCCCACGGTGGCAATCGACTTACCTCTCAAAGCGCTCATCGCCGAGGACGCCGAAGGAAGTGTGTCGCTCACCTACAACGACCCGGCTTACCTGCAGTCACGCCATGAATTTCCCGCGGAACTCTTGCCCAATCTGGCGGACGTAACGGCGATCCTGCGCAAGGCTGTCGAGTAACAGCTTCTTGGTTTAATAGGCGCCCATGCGTTCGACCCCCGCGTGATCAGGCGCGACCCGATTCGAGAAACTTCCGGTTTATGGATTCAGCGCGAGCGCTACCGGGCGTACCAGCGGTTATTCTGACAACCGAACCCCGAGTACCGACAACTTCCTAAGACGCCTTCACCAGCATGCAGGTGATGTCGTCATGCTGCGGCGCTCCGGCGACAAATCGGTCGAGGTCGGCAGTAAGGCTTTGCAGCAGTTGCCCCGGAGTTAGCTTCGCGCCGGTGTGAACCATGAACATCATCCGCTCCTCACCGTATTCATCGCCGTTTATGTTCTCCGCTTCCACCACACCGTCGGTGAAAACGACCAGCCAGTCGCCGCTCTGCAAAACGGTCGAACCGGCCGCATAAGGCGCCTGCTCGAGGATGCCGAGCGGTATGCCTCCCTCCTCCAGCCGCTCCAGAGCGCCTGATTGACGCCGCAGAATAGGAGGGTTGTGCCCCGCATTCACGTAAGTCAGGGCGCGCGTTGCGGGATCGTATTCGGCCAGGAACGCAGTGGTGAACCGTCGCCCGTCCTGGCTGTTGCTACAGGCATACTGGTTCATCCTACCCACCAGGGCTGCCAGGCTTGACGGAGTCGCCGCCAGCGTCTTCAGGCTGGCCTGAATGGTCGCCATCAGCAGCGCAGCAGGAATACTCTTTCCTGCCACGTCGGCCATCGCGAAAACCCACTTCGCATCGCCGGAACCCGTATCACTCCGGGGAAAGACGTCGTAGTAATCCCCCGCCACCGTGTTGGCCGGCCTAGTCGAGAAGGCGATCTCCAGCCCCGGAATCACGGGCGGATTGGCCGGCAGCAGCCAGGTCTGGATCTCCTTGGCAATCTGCAGGTCGCGCTTCATCACCACCCGGTCGCCCACTTCCAGCACTAGCAGCAGAAACATCAGCAGCCCACCGTAGAAATGGGTATTGAGGCTGTAGCTGACGTTTCCGGCTTCGCCATGCCAGGTCGCCTCGCCTCCGGGAAACACAATCAGGGCGATCGCAACCAGCAACAATACGCGCCGCGCCGGGGTGAGCTTCTCCAGCACCGCCCAGAAAAACTGTCCCGCCAGGCGGAAGAAATGCTTGCCCTTTGGCATGCCCGCCGCTCGCTCGGCATCCACGTCTTTGGAGTACAAACGGTAACTGGAGCGCGCATCCGTCAGGAACGACTTCCAAAGTTCGTTGACGTGCATGCCCTCGGTCACGCGGGCCCAGAAGCGATCGATGCGATCCATCACCGGGGCGACCTTGGCGGTCAACTCGTCGGGCGGCCTGCTCGGTTGACCGGAGTATGGGTCGGGGATTGGCATCAGAGTTGAGAGCAAATTATAGGGCGGCGACGGCTCTTGGGCGAAATCTCTCCTGTGGGCAGAAACCGCCAGGCTCCCTGAGACGGCCTCGCGTCAGCCTCCACCTTCCAGGTGGTTACTTTAGTTTTTTCTTGACGTCGGTCTTCCTTGCGCGTCTATCCCTTAGCCGTATACAACCGCTTCGTGAGGGTAGAGGATTTGTGTCTTTAACCGACCCGCGCCTCGGCGCGAATAATTTTCGCTCTTTGACAATTCCTGTTCTGGGACTGCAGTATCCGAAGCGCCCTGCCAAATTCCCCGCTAAGTCCTACGCGCAGCAATGGATACGTATAACTATCTTAAGAATCAGGTGGATACGAACAAATCTCTCCTAAGCTGTTGATTCTAAATGAACGGCTGATTATTTTTTCGCGTGCTCTTCCCGTTATCGGACATAGATTTGCCCGACGGATCTGCCGAAGCGGACTACTCGAGGAACGCCACCGACTGCACGCTCGTCACCTCGAAGCGCTTGCGGCACCTCAGGTTCTTGCAGGCGACAAGGTCATCGCGCCGCACCATGTAGGAGCGGGCTTTGGCGAACTTGGCCCGGTCACGCTCATCGGCCCTGCCGGGAAGCTGCTTCTTCTTGGTGCGGACGAACCATCCCAGATCATATTCGGCGGACTCATGGCAATGCGGACAGGTCATAGTCGCCTTTTTGGTCTCTTGCCGCTCATCAAAGAAATCACGCTCTTCCATTGAGCCCTCCGCGCGTCCAGGCGTGATCTGTTCTCGCAGTCACGTCGTTGCCATTAGACCACAGGCGAGCCCATTTCCCAGCGATTTCGGAAGGACGACGACAAATGGACGTGTCAGGCAGTCAGCGCGTGAAGGGCCGGGATCTACGTTTCGAATCCTGCGACGCCGGCAGACTACTCCCCGCCCGCCACCTTCCCGGCATACGGGTTGTCTTCCAGCACCTGCCACACGGTATCGAGCACGGTGCCATCGACCCACTTGACCACGGCAACCGGCTTGTCCCCGAGCCGGGGCTTCGAGGGCTCACCGCCGCAGATTTGCTCGACCTCGGCCTTGATCTCCTCGATGGCGCGAATCGGCAGCCCCTTGCCCTTTACCGCATCGAGCAAGTCCTGGCGCTTGGGGTTGATGGCGATTCCCCGCTCGGTGGCAACTACGTCGATCAGTTCGCCCGGGCCGGTGAGGGTGGTGACTTCGTCGACGATGACGGGGATGCGATCACGGAAGGAAGGGACCGCGAGAATCGTGCATCCGGCGAACAGGCAGTTCTGCCAGCCGCCAATGCCGTGCAGCAAGCGGCCGTCGGAGTGCGTGACCACGTTGGCGTTGAAGTTCACGTCCACCTCGGTCGCTCCGAGAACGCAGGCATCGACGATGGAGGCAAAGTTTCCCTTGCCGTGGAAGTTGTATGACGTGAAAGGAGACGTCGGCACGTGCCGCGGATCGGTGGCGATCGACTGGACGGCATCAAGGTCAAACGTCTGTCCGTCGAGGATGTAGCCGGTCAGGCCTTCTTTCAGCATGTCGACGAGGTACTTCGTGGATCCGCCGCGCACGAAGCTGGCTTTGACGCCCGCCTCCTTCATCATGCGGGCGAGGTAATCGACGAACGCAAGAGCAACGCCACCGGCTCCGGCCTGGAACGAGAAGCCGTTGCGCATGATGCCGCTGTCGCGCAGAAATTGCGCGACGAGATACGAGATTCGCAACCGATCGGGACTGCGCGTGATTTGCGTGGTTCCGCTGACGATCTTCGAGGGGTCGCCGATGGAATCGACCTCGACGACGTAGTCCACGTTGTTGCCCTGAATCTGCCACGGGATGCAGGGAAACGGAACGAGGTTGTCGGTGACCACGATGACGCGGTCGGCGTAGACGGAATCGGTGAGCGCGAAGCCGAGCGAACCGCAAGCGGACTTGCCATGAGCGCCGTCGGCGTTACCGAAGAAGTCGGCAGTAGGCGCGGCGATGACGGCGATGTCGATGTGCACTTCGCCGTCTTGTACGGCCTGCCAGCGTCCGCCATGCGAACGGAGAATGCCCATGCCGCGCATGTTGCCGTGGGAGCAGAAGTCGCCCAGCGGGCCGTTCATGCTGCCTTCGATGTGATGCACCGCACCGGACTTCATCAGCTCGATCACCGGCTCGTGGCAAGGAAACGACGCGCTGGGGAACCACATGAGGTCTTTAGCGCCCATGCGGGCGGCAGTCTGCAAGGCGGTAAGAGCTACGCGGTCGCCGTTGCGCAGATGATGATGGCTGCTGATAGTCATGCCGTCCCGCAGGCCGCACAACCGCAGCGCAGTCTCGAGATCTGTCACGCGCTTGTCGCCGTTTCGCGGATAGTCGGTGTTACTGCGAATGGGCGGCCCGTACTTGTTGCCGGCCGGGTGATGGCCGTCCACTCCGGCGTACGGCGTTTGTTCACGCCCATTGACGATAGTTGGAACGCGACGTCCGGCTGCGTTGGCAACGAGTTCGGCAGCGGTGAGGGTGCTCATGCCAGGCTTCCTTCGGTGGATGGGATGAGGCCCATTTGTTTCGCGCGCGCCACGAGTTTGACGGCACGATTTACCACGGGAGCGTCGATCATTTTCGAGCCCAAGGCTGATCACGCCGAGGCCCTTGGCTTGTGCCTCTTAAAGGCGGCGACGATCTTGAGCGCCTTCTCCAGTTCGGCGGCCGACGGTGCAAACGCGCGATGAATCACCTCGATCTGCATAGGATGGATGCACCCCATGCCCTCGAAGCCCATCGCACGCGAGGCCTCACCCCAGCGGAGCAGTCCGTCCATGTCGGCTACGTCGCCGTACACGGAGTCGATGGCCTGAATGTGCGCGGCGTGGGCGGCGTTGACCACGCGCTGGCGGGCGTAGAGCGACTCGGAGCCAGTGGCGGTTTTCAACACGCCGAGGTCGGCTGCGTAGTCCTCGAGACCGATGGTGAGGGCAGCGATCCGTTCGGACGCGGTGGCGATAGCGAAAGCGTTCTCGATTCCCAACGCCGATTCGAGAATCGGCATCAGCCAGATCGGGCGAGTGATTCCGTGCTCGGCAGTAATGCTCCTAATGGCTTCGTCGACTTGCTGTACCTGCGCTGCGATCTCGACCTTGGGGATGAGAATGAGGTCGGGCGACTGCGGCACGATTTCTTCCAGGTCGGCCAGCCCCAGCGGCAACTGGTTGATACGCACCATGCGCTCCGCTGCGCCAAAATCAACAGCATGTAAAGCGTTGCGAACCAGCGACCGGGCGGCGTCTTTCTCGCCGTGGTGGACCGAGTCTTCCAGGTCGAGGATGACTGCATCGGGGCCGTGGAGACCCGCGTTGACGAAATACTTCGGCTCGTTGCCGGGCAAATACAAGCGCGATCGGCGCAGGCGGTCTTTTGCGGAGGCTGCCGGCAAAGAGATTGGATCGGGTAGCGCTACCTTCGCGGAGCCAATCCCCGCGCGCTTGACAGCTACTTCGACGCGCGCGGAGATTACAAACGGCAGTGCGCCTTCGTCAATCACGCTAATGTGCGCATGCCCGACGCCCAGCGCGTGCAACGCATCGCATACTTGCTGGCGGATGCGGTCGCCATAGTACAGCGCCACCCGCGATTGCAGATCGACCTTGATACCACCGCTGGAGCGCTCTTCCACGATGACATGCAGGTCCGAGCGAACGTCACCACCCGCTCGCCCCGCTTCGCCGCGATGCAACTGGCTAGCTTCGGCTGCTGCCGGCATATTCCTTCTCCACTCCGACGCCTAACTTCGCGAGAATCGCGTCGGTCATCTCGCTGGTTGAGGCCGCACCCTGAGCGATCGATTTAGCGCCGCCGGGGATGCGCATCATGTCGTAGCTACGCACCTTGCCTTCGGCTATCACGGCCGCGATGGCGGCACGAACCTTGATCGCCTTATCGGTTTCGCTCACGTGGTCGAGCATCATTGCCGCCGACAATATCATGGCAATCGGGTTCACGATCGGCGGATCCAGCTCGGCATACTTTGGCGCCGATCCGTGCGTCGGCTCAAAGACCGCAACCTCGTCACCGATGTTGCCCGAAGCGGCAAAGCCAAGCCCGCCAACCAAGCCGGCAAACGCGTCGCTGATCACATCGCCGAACAGGTTACTGGCGACAATGACGCCATAGCCTTCGGGGTTCTTCGTGAGCCACATGGTCTGCGCGTCGATGTTGGTCGACCATAGCGCGATCTCACCGTATTGCTTCTGTACGTCCTTGGCGACTTCTTCCATCATTCCGGAGGTCTCGCGCAGCACGTTGGGCTTCTCGCAAATGGTCACCGACTTATAGCCGAACTTGCGGGCATGCTGGAATGCCGCTTCGCATATGCGGCGCGCTGCCGGCCGCGTGATGATGCGTATGGAAACCGCGAGATCCGCACCAGGAACTTGGGCAAACGGCTTGAACTTAGAATGCGTCGCCAGCGCTTCACGCACTTGCCGAGGCGGATTCGTCCATTCGACGCCGGCATACAATCCCTCGGTGTTTTGGCGGAAGACCACGACATCTACCTTGGGCTCTTCGTAGCCGCCCTCCGGCTTCTTGCGGATGAAATTCAACGGATTGCCCGGAAACGAAAGGCAGGGCCGCATGCAGATATCGAGATTGAAAAGCTGCCTCATGGAGACGATGGGGCTGAAGTACTGCAGGCCCTTGCCCTTAAGCGCAGGGATGAGGTCGGCCTCAGTTTCTTTCTTCGGCTTCGAAGTGATGGCGCCGAACAGGCCGACCTTGTGCTGCCGCAGCAGTTCGATTGTGCGCTCGGGAAGTGCGTTGCCTTCGTTCCGCCAGCACTCCCAACCAATGTCGGCGTGCACGTAGTTGGCCTCAAAGCCGACTGCGTCGAGCACGCGAATCGCCTCGGGCAGAACCTGATTGCCGATGCCGTCCCCCGGCATGGTTACGACGGTATTTTTTGCCATAATGACGAACTCCTCGATAAATTGCGGTCCCACGATGTGGGATTCTCTAAACGTTTGCTCCCACTTGAATCAGTCCGAGTTTGGCGCTAACCAGATTCTCCACGCCGCCGGCGATCACCAGCGATTGCGGAACCGAGCCGAGCGCCGGAAAGGCGAACTCCTCACCGGCATAGCGAATGATGCTAACGGCGAAATCGACCTCAACTGTGTCGCCGGGAATGATGGTCTTCTCCTTGGCGCTGATGGCGTCGGCGTACTTTTCGCGAAGACGGTTTACCAGCTCCGGCGCCTCGATGCACACAAAGCCGTTGTTGAAGGCGTTGCGCAGATAGGTTTGCGAAAAGCTGCCCGCGATGACCAGCGGAATGCCGGCGCACTTCAACGCCGTTACCGCCTGTTCGCGACTGGAGCCTGTACCGAAGTTGAACCCGCCCACAACTACGTCGCCCGGCTGCGTGCGCGGGGCGAATGTTGGGTCGTAGTTCTCCATGACGACCCCCGCCATCATCGCAGGCGTCATGTCTTCGCGGTAGGTGTAGTCCTTGCCATAGATTCCGTCGGTGTTCAGGTTGTCTTGCGGAAGAAAGACCAGACGGCCCTTCACGCTTCGCGGAAAGCCATCGAGGATTTCGACCTTCTCCGCGAGAGAAGCAACGGAAAACGACTCGAAGTGCTTCTTGACCTCGCGATTCACCGCTGCAGTAGGGCCGCAGATATAGCCCGCGGCTGCCGATGCAGCTACGACTTCGGGACTGCCGAGATAGCACTTGGCGTCGCGTGACCCCATGCGGCCTTTGAAGTTGCGATTGGTGGCGGAAATACCAACCTCGCCGGCTTCCAGCAGGCCGGTGCCGAGTCCGATGCACGGTCCGCATCCCGATGGCAACGGCTGCGCTCCGGCGGCCAGCAGCGTCTGCCAGATGCCTTGTTTCTCCGCCTCTTCCTGAACAGACCGGCTTGCCGCAGCGAGATAGAACCTCACGCTCGGTGCCACCTTTCTGCCGTCGAGGAAGGCGGCGGCAGCAGCCAAGTCTTCCAGGCGCGAATTGACGCAAGAAACCAGATAGGCCTTCTGGATCGCGACCTTTTGTTTTTCGATCTCGGCCACCGACTGCATCACCTGCACGGTGTCAGGGCCCGAGACATGCGGCGAAACTTCGGAAAGATCGAGCACAATCCGGCCAGCGTATTCAGCATCCTGATCAGGAGCGGGCGGCTTGGTCCGAATCTCCTCAATTCGGCGCTCGGAAATGCGCGTGATGGCCTGCGCGCGCAAGGCGCGGTTGCGTTCCTCTATGTAAGACAGCGTCGCCGCGTCCACCGGAAACCAGGCCACTAGCGCGCCCCATTCGGTGGTCATGTTGGCAATACTCAGGCGGCCATCCATGCTGAGCGAGGCCACACCTGGCCCGCTGAATTCGACTGCGGCGTTGAGGACTTCCTCCCGGTTGTAGAGCCCGCAAAGGGTTATGATGACGTCTTTGCCGGAGACACCCGCTGCCAGCTTGCCTTCGAGCACGACCTGAACGGTGCGCGGAATCTGCCACCAGAACTCGCCCGTTGCCCAGATCGCCGCCGCGTCCGTGCGCACCACCGGTGTGCCAACGGCGCCCAGTGCGCCATACATATTCGAGTGCGAATCCGACGCAACAACAAAGTCACCGGGCAGTACGTAACCTTTCTCGACCATGATCTGGTGTCCGATTCCCGTGCCCGGCGGATAGAAGTCGATGCCGTGCTGTGCAGCAAAAACCTCTATGCTGCGGTATTTCGCCAGATTAGATTCCTCGACGTTCTGGATGTCGTGGTCGGCGGTGAACACCGGCTGTGCGGGATCGTGCACCTTCTTCGCGCCGATGGCCTTGAACTTCTTCATGACTGCGGAAGTGTTGTCGTGGGTCATCACATGGTCAGGCCGGATTGAGAGGAAATCACCCGCGCGTAGCGGACGATTCGGCCCCTCGGCCATGTGAGTCTGCGAAATCTTCTCGACAATCGTCTGTCCCAATAGTTCTACCTCCTGCTAGCGGTCAGCCTTGAATCGTTGCATCAATTCTGCGATGCTCGACTGCTTTTCAAGCGACCAGATTGCCTCAATGGCCTTCCTGCGCGCCGCGGCGGTCATCACCGGCCCGGCCAGCGCCTCGAACTTCTCTTCCGTTTCCTTGTCTGTCAGGGGATTGCGCGGATCGCCCTTGGGATAGTCAAGCTGTTTGCTAAACTCGCGCCCGTCGGTGGTTGTGATGGTGGCGACCACGCGCTGCAGCGCCGGGAAGACCTTTTCGATTTCGGGATCGGCCACCACGACGATCTTGTCGAGCTGCGCCCGAATGATCGGGTCCATGATCTTCTGCATGGTGAATTGCAGCGGCGTCACCTGACGCTCGGCGATGGCAGCGGCGATGACGTACGGCAGCGAGTGGTCAGCTGTCTCTTTGGTATGCGGATCGTACTTGCTGGGATCGCTGAGAATATCGGCCCCCCGTGCTGTGGTTCGGATGTGCACCTTGGCCACATCGTCGGGCTTCAGGTCGTTGTCTTTGACCAGCGCCAGCACGGCGGAAATCGGCGTGTGTGTGAGCGCCTCGGTCGGAAACGCCTTCATCCCACACTGTGTGATGCGCCACGACTCGCCCAAACCGTCGGTCAGGATGTTCAGCTTCCACTCCGGCCCAAAGCAATGCGTCAGCCCTTCTTTGCCGTCGAGTACGTGCTCGGGCCCGCTGTATCCTTTTTCCGCGAGAAGGGTGGCAAGCACACCGCTCTGCGTGGCCAAAGGATCAACCGTGTTCTTCATCATCGTCAGTTTGCCGGCGGTCACCGCGCCCAACGTGACGCGAGCGCTGGCGCTGATGCCTATGGCGTGCTGCATCTTCTGCCAGTCGAGGTGCAGCATTCGCGCAGCAACAATCGGGGAGACGAACGCCGTCAGTGTGGCATGGTGCCAGCCCCGCTCACGAATGCCCGGAAACGCTGCCTCGCAGAGCCGCATTTCGAACTCATGACCAAGCACTAATCCAACGATCAACTCGCGACCGTCTCCTCCGGCACGCTCGCAGCATGCTATCGCCGCCGGAAAGATGTCGGACGGATGCGACGGATCCTGCTTCCAGTAGATGTCGTTGTAGTCCATGCAGCGGATCATCAGGGCGTTGGCCAGAGATGCCGACACTGCGTCCATCTGTTTGCCTGTGCCGATGACGGTCGCCTTACCGGGACCGGCGATTTCGTCCAGCACTTCCAGCGCAATGACAACGTCATGCTGCTGGTAGCCACCGACCGCGCAGCCGACGCTGTCGAGCAGGAAGCGCTTCGCCTGGTAGATTGCATCCTGCGAAAGATCTGCAAACTTTACCCCCGCAGCCCACTGCGACATGGTCGCCGTGATGGTGGGCTTGGCTGCGGCCTTTGGCGGTGCGGGCGATGTTGCGGTTGCCATAGGAGTCCTCCCGTATTTACTTGCCCAGATTCTTGAAGGGCAGATAGGCCATGAAATCTGCGTGATGCACGATATAAGCCTCGGTGGTGCGCTTCACTAGGTCGCCTTCGGCAGCATGCGCCGCAATGATGTGACACACCGCATCCGGAACGCCGCACTCCATCGCCAAGGCCACTCCGGTGAACGGATGCCGCAGCATCTCGCCGCGCTTGCTCTGGCGCGCCTTGCCGTCAGCTTTCTCGTATTCCAGCAGCTTTCCGACATCGGCGAGGATGGCACCCGCGATGACCGTGTCATGGTCAATCGGCAGCGCGTTGCCCATGAATTCCGTCATGCTCTCGGCGGCCTTGCGCGCAATGTGGACGACGCAACGCTTGTGCTCCATGAATGTAGTGGGGCAGTTGGGGACAAGCAGCGTAAACGGAATGCGATTGAGGTCGCCGGCCGTTAGCGGACTACGCTCCAGCGCCAGTTCCCAGGTCTTCGCCACTTTCTCGCGCAGCCCTGCATCCTGGATCCATTCCAGCTCGGGCCAGAGCTTCCGTACCACCTCGCGCATGCGAGTTCCTCCACGCCAAACAAGCGAAATCTGCCCGCATCGACACAGGCGAATTTGCCGAGATTGGCAAAACGAATATTCGTATCACTTCGCGCTAGGTGAGTGCTATGAGGCGCGTCACAAGTTCCAAGTGACGCTTTCCAGCCGGCGGGTAATTTCTTCTGCGGAGGTTTCCGCTGGGAAGCGTAAAGGCTTTCCAATCATTACCTTAAGCTCATCGCGCCGAGCGATCTTGCGGCCTTCCTGTTTCAATTCAAAAAGCCCGTCAATGCGTAGAGGGATGACCGGAATATCGAGTTTCTGTGCCAGCATGCCGACCCCCGAGCGAAAGTGCGACGGACGGCCATCTTGGGTGCGGCGCCCTTCAGGAAAGACGACGACACTGTAGCCGCGGTCAACCGACTCCCCGGCGAAGGCGAAACTCTCGCGCACGCCCGACCGCTGCGGCAGCGGAAACACATTGAACAGCGCTACGACGAGGTAATAGCCGGCCTGCTGCCACCACCGCGCGAACACATTCAGCGATGCCGGAGGCCGCCACATGCTCCATAACCGCTCGCCCAGCATGCCGACTGCGAGCCGATTGCGAATACGGGCAGGCATGGCGATCAGAACGAAGCCGACATCGACGTACGTGACGTGATTGCAGGTAATCAGAACCGGCCCCTCGATCCCCGCAAGGTTTTCTCGGCCCACAATCGTCGGGTGAGCCATGATCAGCGTCGCCGGCAGCGACAATGTGTAATAGAAGAAGCTGCGAATCCAGCGGACCGGCCAGCGCTGCGCCCAGCGAGGGTAGCGGTAACCGCTCTGCTGCGCCCGCTGCGGCTCATGCAGCATGCGCTCCAGCTCGCCCACGGTGTTGACCTGCGCAAAGTTGGCCTCGCCCAAATCGACCTGGTAGCGGTCTTCAAGCGCGCTCATCAACTCGACGCGGTCCATCGAGCTCAGATTGAGGTCACCCTCAAGCTTGGCATCGGCCGCGAGCGCGCCGGTCGTACGGCCCGTAATGCGTCCGATCAGCTCCGCCAAACCGCCTTGCGGAACCGCTGCGACGGACGATGGAGCAAACTTCTGCTGCACCGCCTGTTGAATGACACCGAGCTTTGGCTTTTGCGTCGGCGTCCGCGGAAAATCCTGGTCCGGCCAAACAACCCAGCGCCGCATACGCTGAAATTCGGCCAACTGCTGGTTGGCACCCGCCACAATTGCTGCGGGATTTGCTGCAGCATCGCGCAGCAAAAGCGCAGCAACTGGTTCGGCGTTGCCGCCCTCTTCCAACCCGACAACCACGCAATCGCGCACCTCAGGCTGCTGACGTAGCGCCGCTTCCAAGTCGTCAGGATAGATATTCATCCCTTCGCGATTGACGATGACGTTCTTCTTGCGGCCCTTGAAGTAGAGGTTGCCGTCGGCATCGAGCGCGCCCAGGTCGCCGGTGCGGAACCAGCCGTCCGCACCCAGCACCGGTTTCAGTTCCTTGCCTTGCCAGTACCCGGCGGCCACATTCGCGCCTCGCACGAGAATCTCGCCATTTTCATCGAGCTTCATCTCGCGACCTTCGAGCACCTTGCCAATGGACCGCTTGCCAGTGTGAAAAGGATGGTTCAGAGAAATCAGTGACGTGGTCTCCGTGAGTCCGTAGCCCTGGATCACCACAAAGCTCAACCGCCGCCAGAATTCCTCAGTGTCAGCATCCAGTGCCGCACCACCCGAAATAAAAGCCCAGAATTTCCAGCCGAACTGGTTATGCACCTTGCGGAAGCGCCACCACCGCCGGGTGAAGTGTTCGTCTCTCGCGGCTTCCATCTGGCGATGGAACCACTCTGTCCGGCCCGCTGCCTCCATGTCGCGTTCGATCTTGTCCTTCAGCGACTCCATCAACCGCGGCACCGCCACGACGACGGAAACCCGCTCTTCCTTGATGGTGCGCATGACCTCGCTCGGATTCAGTGTGTCCTGAAAGAGCACCGTCCCGGCCAGCAATTGCGGCAGAAAGATGCCAAGAAACTGTCCGAAGACGTGGCTGAGCGGCAGCAGATTGAGGAAGCGCAATGGATGAAAGATGCGCTCGTACCTCAGGTATCCGGCGATCTGCCGCTCGAGCGGCTCAAGATTTGCCAGGATGTTGCCGTGCGTAAGCACTACTCCGCGCGGTTCGGCCGTGGTTCCTGAGGTGAAGACAATCTCTACAATGTCGTCGTGCGACGCACTGGCGATGACCGGCTCGGCGGAGTATCCGGAAATCGCCTCGCCCAGCGCGTTCAGATCAAGGTGGCCCAAGCCCGGGACGAGATGCTGCGGCGCACCGACACACAGCTTTGCATCCACCTGTTCAGCTACGCGCGCCGCGAAGTCGGGTGCGGCAATCTTGTCGATGGGAACCACAACCGCGCCGCGCAGCAGGCAGCCAAAGAAGGCGACTACCCATTCGGCGCAGTTTTCTCCCCAGATGACTACTTTGTCGCCGTGGCCGATGCCGCGCGCCTCTAAAGCGCGGGCAAAGCGATACGACTCGCGCAGCACGTCGCCGTAGCTCCAGCGTTGCACGCGGTAGCCGCGCCGAAAAACATAGGCTGTCTCTCCGGCGTGCAGGCGAAAACTTTCCAGGTATTCCAGGATGCTGGCGCGTGCCATCGTTCAACAGTGTAACTGGTGGGGTGGGACGCAGGCGGGAGCGTACCGACCGATCGTTGCCTATAGTCGGGACTTTGGGCTAACCCTCATCGCCGCTTCGCCGGCTTACGACCAGCGGCGGCTCTCTTTGCCCTGCGCCTTCAGCATGCTGCGAATCACACCCATGGCTTGCTTGACTTCGGGCATGGCAATACCGCAGTGCAGTTGCTTGCCTTCGCGCTGCGTTGACACCACGCCGGCCGAACTGCAAAATGGTCAGGTGTTGCGAGAGGTTCGCTTTGGAAATCCCCAGACCTTCCTGCAGCTCCGCAGCCCAGCGCTCGCCGCGTGTCAACATCTCCATCAATTGCAAGCGGGTGGGATTGGCGAAGGCCTTGCAGATCACCGCTTGCCGCTCGTAGAGCTTCGTGCTCGCCATTGGACTTGCGTTTCGTAGCCACAGGGCCCCCGTAAACTTCGTCTCTTTGTGTGCCCCGGCGCATCATGACCGGATTGGTGGATCGCCAAACCGTAGCAAAAATGCCAGAGATTCACAGTCGCTGGGTTTCGAAATTTCAATCAGCGATAGCTAAAGCTAACCTCGCCGCGGCGCAGAAGTC
This sequence comes from uncultured Acidobacteriaceae bacterium, assembly GCA_963751155.1. GTDB lineage: Bacteria > Acidobacteriota > Terriglobia > Terriglobales > Acidobacteriaceae > DASRAA01. The sequence continues at coordinate 254,296 of CAVVTL010000018.1, forward strand.
GAGATGAGTTTTCGGTTTTTGTGCCCGGATTCCCGTTTTGAACCGGCTGGCGCCCCTGGCGCTCACCCATGACCGAAGGGATGATCGAGCGAAGGACTGCGCGGCGTGAACAACTCCGCGCCATTGGCAGTGATGTGCATGTCATCCTCGATGCGCACCCCGAACTCGCCCGGAATGTAGATGCCGGGCTCATCGCTGAATGTCATGTTGGCCTGCAAGCGGCAGCGTGTTGCCCGGCACCAGATACGGCCACTCGTGTCCGTCCAGCCCCATGCCGTGCCCCACGCGGTGAGTGAAATACTTGAAGCCGGGCCCATAGCCGCCGTCGATCACGACTTTGCGCGCAGCAGCGTCCACGGCTTCGCAGGGCAAACCCGGCCGCGCGGTGTTAACGGCCGCACTCTGCGCCCGGTACACGATGTCGAAGACCTGCTTCATCTTGTCGGTGGGCTTGCCCAGCACAAACGTACGGCTGATATCGGAGGCGTAACCTTCCACGCTGCACCCGCCGTCCATCAGAACGATCTGGCCTTCCGTGATCTTCTGCGGTGCGATCGACCCGTGCGGCGCTGCTGAGTACGTGCCCGACCTGTACCTCGGCCCCGCCATGAAAGCCCAGCTTGCTATGCGCCGTTTCGACCAGCGACGAGAATTCGTCCTGCGTCATGCCGTCATGCAATGCCAGATACGCTGCCTCGTACGCGGTAATCGAAACCTTTGCGGCCAGATCGCATCAGGCTGAGTCTCGTGTTCGCTCTTGATCATGCGGCAGCCGGCCGTGACGGGCGTCGCACTGGCTGTCTGCATCGCCGGAAGGTGCAATGCCATCCCGTTGCTGAAGACGTACGACGTCTTCTCTTCAATACCCAGCACGCCGGAGGTGATGCCCAGGTCTTTCAACCCTCGCGCCACCCGCAGGTAAGGGTCTTCGTTCTCCTGCCAGATGCGGACTTCGGCGTCGGCGCCGAAAGGGCCCAGCGAAATCTGCTCGCGCGCGCGGCCTTCCTCAAATGCCGGACAAACGAAGAACGCCTTGCCTTTCGCCGGCAGAATCATGGCGAAGAAGCGCTCGCTGGTCCACCAGCGAACTCCGCTGTAATAGGGCAGCGAACTGCCGGCCGCTACGGCGATGGCCTGCAGCTTGTTCTGCACCATCAGCTCGCGGGCGCGCTCGACTCGCGCCTTGCGCTCGTCGACCGTGATGGGGACAGCCTGGTCCTTCCACGACTTCAACGCGGCAATGGAGGGCGGCAACTTTGCGTTGCACTCTTCGGCCGATGCCGACGGGACAATGGCGGCAGCAGCGGCGATGGTTCCTGTCTGCAGAAAACGACGGCGCGAGAATTGCCTCATGGGAGTCGAGTGTATCGTGAGAGACGATTTCGCGAAATGCCGGAATGAAGGGCAGTGCCACGCCAGCCGTGCTGGACGTGATGCGAAACTCCCCGGCTTCAGGCCACCGACTTTGTCGGCGTCAATGATGGCGGAAGGGGATGAACGCGCTCCTCGGCCCGCTGTCGGATCGCAGAATTGAGGCCGCTGAAAATGAACTTGTGAATGGGGAGCAGCATCCACCAGTACACGCGTCCCCATAGACCTCGTGGACGGAACAATGCACTGGAACGCAGGCACGTACCACCGGTGGCCAGAGGAAACGTCTCGAACATAAGGTAGGCCTCGCCCGGCACCTTCATCATGGCTTTGAGCAGAAGTCGCTTGCCGTGCTCGATCTCCTCTACCCGCCAAAAGTCGAGTGCGTCGCCTTGGCTCAAATGGTCGGGGTCGCGACGTCCGCTGCCCATGCCAGCGCCACCCATCATCTTGTCCAGCACGGCCCGTATCCGCCACAGCCAGGTGCCGTAGAACCAACCGCGAGCGCCGCCGATTCCCTCGGTGACCGCAAAAACCTGCGCCGGCGGCACGCTGGTGTCGCCTTCCCGAACGTCGGCCACCCAACCTTCCTCCTCCACGACCTGGGGAAACCTCGAGCCGCGCCGCGCTTCCGCGGCGCGCCCTTCCGCCATTTCGGTGAGATTCGGGAACCCGGAGCGCGCGCTCCAGCGCCGTCTCATAAGTGAGGGGGTGAATCTGCGGAAAGATTTCGCTCGCTAGGTTGTTGCCGCATACCACTTCGCTGCGAAGTCCCTCAATCAAGGGCCGCGAGATGCTGGGCGGAATCGGCGTAACCAGGTCCACCCAATACGACGACAAGCCGCGGCGTCAGCACCGGAACCTGCAGCAGCGGTCTTCGCAACCCACGATGTGCCGCATATTTCAGCATCATGGTGCGATACGTCTCAACCGAAGGGCTGCCGATGTCGATCGTAATTCCAGCCGACTTTGGTTCGTCGAGCGCCGCCACGAGGTAGGCCACGACGTCGTCAATGCCGATAGGCTGGATGCGGGTCGTAACCCAGCGCGGGCAGATCATGATCGGCACCCGCTCTGTCAGGTAGCGCACCATCTCGAACGAGATGCTTCCGGCACCAATTACTACCGCCGAGCGAAAGTCCGTCAGCGGCGGTCCGTATTGCCGCAGACACTCGCTCGTCTCCTGACGGCTCTTCAAGTGAGCCGAAAGCTCGCGTGACGGATCGCCCAGTCCGCCCAGGTAGATGACCCGCTTCACTCCGGCGACCTTGGCGGCCAGGGCAAAATTGCGGGCCGCTTCCAGGTCGGTCGAGCGGAAATTCTGCTCGCCCGCATTGAGCGAGTGGATCAGGTAATAGGCGACATCCATGCCGCGTAGCGCCGCTGGCCAGGCTCTCCGGTTGGAGCGCGTCACCCTCCACGACGTTGACCCGGCGCGGGAACTTGCTGGTCAGCTTGCGGGCGCTACGGGTCATACAGACGACGAAGTGACCCCGCTGCAACAGCTCGGGAACAAGTTGCGAGCCGACATAACCGGAAGCCCCGGTCACCAGCACGTTCATGACGAGTACTCCCGCTTCCCGGGCTGGAGGATTGTCCTCCAGCCCCTGTTCCCTCGCTGCGAGGTCGCATCGAACACCAGCACGCTCTGCTCGGCTGCCTCGGTGTCGAATGGCGTCGAGTCCGAATGACTCGAGTTGGCAGTCGCGCCGGGTTCGGAATGACTGTCCGGCACCGCGTCGTTCGTCGGCATGCCCAGAAGGATTTTGGCCCAAACTGGAAGAGTAGCTTGGTTCGTCATATGTGGCCTCCGAGGAAAGGCGGCTGGCACAGGTGTCGCGACCCTGTCGTCCGCCCGTCTTTCTTAATTATTGTGCATAAATGTTTGCATGTCATGAAATACCCGGAGCATATGGGTCATCTTGTGCTCTGGATGATAAATAGTCGGCTTTTTGTGAGTGCAGGGAAAGAACGAGCAGATGCCATCGTTTCCCTGGGTTCGAGTCTGCTCTAAGCTGCTCTCAGTTTCGATGACAATGGGCCGCTAGCTCGCTTCAGGGCGTTCCGTGCGGTACTGATTCCCATTTTGGTCCGCTCTGGTTACTTTAGTTTTTTTTCCCTGCTGAATCTTCTTGCGGCGTTTTTCCCTAGCCATTACAACTTGATCGATGGGGCCAAGGGACGTGTGTCTCTGGTCACTCCGCGCCCAGTGCGTGCTGCATTCATGCTCTTTGACAATTCTCGAATTCGGATTGGATCCTACCGTCCAGCCCTGAAGTATGGCCGCTAACTCCTACGGGGACAAATGGATACATATAACCAGTTGACGAATCAATGACATGCAAACAATTTCCTCCTAAACCATTGATTCTAAAAAGTCGTTAGATTTATTTTTTGTTATTGTGTTATACCCCACCAACACACAGGTCGAGCCTATCCTCCCTTCACTCCCACGGTTTCATGAACGCCGCGGATGATCGGCTGATGGCTAGAGCGGCGTCTCGGCGTTATGGTTCGGTAGTGGTCAGCTTCAGTCGACTGCATCAAAACCGCTCCGCCTTTTCCTGTCCTGAATGCAAAATGCAAACGCGCCACCGGTAACCCGATGGCGCGTGGTCATTCCCTATGCCGACTTGTTTGGGCGTTATACCGGGTAGTGCGCTCCGCCGTGCCGCACGTCGGCGCCACGCACCCAGAAAATCACGTCCTCAGCGATGTTGGTGGCGTGATCGGCAATGCGCTCCAGATTGCGCGCGATCAGGAGGACGTTGAGCGCGGCACGCGTAGTGTGCGGCTCGTTGATCATCTTCTGCACCAGGACGACAAATGCCTCGTCCTTCATGCGATCCACGACGTTGTCCATCTGCAGCACGGCCTCGGCCACTTCGGCCTTGCCGTCGAGGAACGACTCCAACGCGCGCTGCACCATGGTGCTGACGCTGTCTGCCATGCGCGGGATATCGACCGGCAACTCGCACCTCGGGCTCGCTGATGAGATCGAGCACGCGCTGCGCGATGTTCACGGCCTGGTCGCCCACACGCTCCAGGTCGGCGTTGATCTTCACCACGGCCATGATGAACCGCAGGTCAACGGCCATGGGCTGTTGCATGGCCAGCAGGTCGAGAGCGAGTTCGTCGATCTCGCGCTCGACCTGGTTGATGTCGGCTTCACCGGCCAGCACCATCTGGCAGTACTTGGCATCGCGGGTGCGATAGGCCTCAGCGGCGCGGTCGATGGCCTGTTCTGCGAGGCCGCCCATGCGCAGCAGTTTGTCCCTGAGTTCGTCCAGTCCCTGTTGAAAGCGGCTTCGTGTCATCCGAACCTGCCTGTGATGTAGTCTTCCGTCCGCTTGTCAGCGGGGGTGGTAAAGATTTTCTCGGTCTTGTCGTACTCGATCAGGCTGCCCATGAGGAAGAATCCGGTGAACTCGGCCACGCGCGCCGCCTGCTGCATATTATGCGTGACGATGACGACTGTATAGTGCTGTTTGAGCTGGAAGATCAGCTCTTCGATCTTGCTGGTGGAAATCGGGTCGAGCGCCGAGGCCGGCTCGTCCATCAGCAGGACTTCCGGCTCAACGGCCAGCGAGCGCGCGATGCACAGGCGCTGCTGCTGTCCGCCGGAAAGACTCGCGCCGGACTTCTTGTGCAGCGTGTCTTTCACCTCGTCCCACAACGCGGAGAGCTTCAGCGAGCGCTCCACCAATTCGTCCATCTGCTTGCGGTTGCGAAAGCCGTTGAGCCGCAGCCCGGCCGCCACATTGTCGTAGATCGACATGGTCGGGAAAGGGTTCGGCTTCTGGAAGACCATGCCGATGCGGCGACGGATTTCCACCGGATCCTGGCCGGGACCGTAGACTTCCATTTCGCCGACCTTGACCATGCCTTCGGCGCGGGCGTCGGGAATGGTCTCATGCATACGGTTCAGGCAGCGCACGAACGTGCTCTTGCCGCAGCCCGACGGCCCGATCACCGCGGTGACGTGGTTGGCCGGCACCGTCATGTCGATCGACTTCAGCGACAGGTTCTTGCCGTACCACGCATTTAGCCCTTTGACTTCAATGCCGACACCCATACTGGCTAGGACGCTCCCTTCAGGGTTCCGCGGCTGGTGGTGATGCGCACCGCCGCGACCGCAACCACGATCATGATGATCAGAATCAGCGCGCCCGCCCACGCCTGCCTGTGCCACTCGTCGAAGGGCGAAATGGCGTAGGTGTAGATCTGCAGCGGCAAGGCCGCGGTGGGCTGGTTGGGATTCTTGTTCCAAAACTGGTTGCCGAACGCGGTGAACAACAACGGCGCGGTCTCGCCGGCAACACGCGCAAATGCCAGCATGCAGCCGGTGATGACTCCGGCCGATGCCGTGCGCAGCGTAATCGACAGGGTGGTGCGCCACTTGGGAATGCCCAAGCCGAAGGCCGCCTCGCGCACATTGTTCGGAACCATGAGCAGCATCTCTTCGGTCGCTCGCGCCACGGTGGGGATCATCATGATCGCCAGCGCGATGCCGCCCGAGAATGCCGAGAAGTGTTTCTGCCGCACCACGATCAGCGAGTACACGGCGATGCCGATCACGATCGACGGCACTCCGTTGAGCACGTCGGCGGTAAAGCGCACGATGTCGCCTAAACGGCCACGCGCATATTCCGCCAGATAAATTCCGCAGCCGATGCCGAGCGGAATGCCGATCACGCTGGCGATGGCCAGGATGACCCCGGAACCAACAATGGCGTTGGCCATGCCGCCGCCCGACTTCGCCGACCGGTTTCGGCGTCTGGGTGAGAAACGCCCAGTTCGAGCGCGCCGACTCCCTTGATCAGGAGGTAGACGAAAATTGCCATCAGGGGCACGATGACCAGCACCGCCGCTACGATGGCGAAGGCCGTTGCGCCTGCATTCATGACGCGCCGATACAGACTCAGCGGCTTGGTGACAGCGCCTGCGGTTGGATCAGGCACGCGCCCTCCCCGTATTTCCGCCGGTGATGCTCCACACCAGCAGCCGCGCCAGGGCGTTGACGACCAGCGTCACCAGGAACAGCGCCAGACCGATTTCCACCAGGGCGCTCAGGTAAAGGTCGCCGGTGGCCTCGCTGAATTCGTTGGCGATTACGCTGGCCATGGTGTAGCCGGGCGCGAACAGAGACTTCGCGACCTCCGGACGATTGCCGATGACCATCGTGACGGCCATGGTTTCGCCCAGCGCGCGTCCCAGTCCGAGAATGACACCGCCCACGATGCCGATGCGCGCGTTGCGCAGCACGCCCATGCGGATCATCTCCCAGCGCGTGGCGCCCAGCGCCAGCACGGCTTCGCGCTGATTCTGCGGCACTGCGGTGAGTACCTCGCGCGTGATCGAAGCGATGATGGGCACAATCATGATGGCCAGGATGATGCCTGCGGCCAGCATGCCGATCCCGTACATCGGGCCGGTGAAAAAGCCGGTCCAACCCAGCGTCTTGGCCAGGAAAGGCTCGACGTAGTCGCGCAGCAGCGGAGCCAGCACGAAGATGGCCCACAGACCGTAGATCGACGCTGGGAATTGCCGCCAGCAGTTCCACCAGGAACGAAATGATGGCCCGCAGCCGAATCGGGCACATCTCGGTGACGTACACCGCCACGCCAATTGACAGACGGCACTGCCAGCAGCAGCGCGAGAAACGACGACACCAGCGTTCCGTAGATGAACGGCACTCGCACCGTACTGGTCGTTGACCGGGTCCCAATCGTGGCCGTAGAAGAAGCTCGAATCCGAACTGGTGCAGCGAGAGCCGCGACTTGTCGATCAGTTCCCAGAACACGAACACGACGATGGCAAACACCGAGGCCGCCGTCAAGCAGAATCAGCACGCGAACACCGCGTCAGGAATGCGACTGCTGCGCGGGTGCGACTGGCGGATGCGCGCCAGCACCGATGACACAGCGGCCGGCTTCCGCTCGGTCGCGGCATGCGCGAGCGCTGGAATCGCGGTCATCGGCTGTTGCGCCGGTTGCGTGTGGAATCAGGGAGATTCATCGGGTTGGGTCGTCTGACATTCGATTCAAGTCCCGGTCGCGCCTGTCGTAAGGGAACCAGCGCCAACTGCGTCGTTCGAGGGCAGGAAGTTGGCGCTTGGTTCGTTCAAAACGTGCCTCTACTTCACTTGCTGATTGATCGCAGCCTTGACCTTTTCGACGACTTCCTTGGGCAGCGGCGCATACGACAGGCCAGCAGCCATGCCTTCGCCGTTGTCCAGCGCCCACAGCACCAGGTCCTTCACCATCTTGCCCTTGGTCTTGTCGGTCGGGATTGGTGGGAATCAGCAACCAGGTGAAGCTGGCGATGGGATAGGCCGTCTTGCCCGGCGGGTTGGTGATGGATACTCGGAAGTCCGGCCGGCATCTTGACGCCCGCCGCTGCTGCAGTGGTGCTTTCGAGGCTGGCCTTCACGAAACTGCCCGACGAGTTCTTCACGCTGCCGTAGTTGATCTTGTTCTGCAGCGCATAGATCAGCTCAATGTAGCCCATCGATCCGGGAAGGTTGCGGATCATGCCCGCCACGCCTTCATTGCCCTTGCCGCCCACGCCCACAGGCCACTTCACTGATGTGCCCTTGCCAGTCGTGCTCTGCCAGTCCTGAGCTGATCTTCGACAGGTAGTCGGTGAAGATATACGTCGTGCCGCTGCCGTCGGAGCGGTGCACCACGGTGATGTTCTGATTGGGAAACTTGATGTCCGGGTTCACCTTGGCGATGGCTGGGTCGCTCCAGTTCGAGATCTTGCCCATGAAGATGCCCGCCAGAATTTCCGGCGTGAACTTCACTTCCCGGCTGACTCCAGGAATGTTGTACGCCGGAACAACTGCGCCCAGCACGGTGGGCACATGCAGCACTTTCACCTTGGAAGCGGCAATCTGCTCGTCGGTCATCGGACCGTCGGTGGCGCCAAAGTCCACCGTGCCGGCCTGCACCTGGCGGATGCCGCCGCCGCTGCCGATGGACTGGTAGTTCACCTGCACGTCGGAATGCTGGTTGTGGTACTCGCTGAACCACTTCGAATAGATCGGGTACGGGAAGGTGGCGCCGGCGCCGTTGAGAGTGGTTTGGGCCATTACGCCGAAAGTGAACAGAAAAATACAAAAAAGAACCTGAAGGGAACGATTCACGTGGTTCCTCCTAATGACAGCCTTCACGTTTTTACTCTGGGATTGTTACAGCGTGGTTACAGCGCGGTGAAAAGGAGGATAAAGTCCACGAAAGTGGCGCGAGTGGTGGCTAACCTATTCAAAAACAATGTCTTAGGAGCCTGCCCGACGGCCGACGAAGCGTGGCGGGCGCCGTGCCGCTACCGGCGTCCGATCCATTGCGAGCGTCTCACTGGGCATTATGCTTGCGCCTTAGGTCGTCGATGAACATTTGCTCGACCGGTTTGTCGTATGACCGCAGTACGTGTCTTACGGTGTGGCCACTCACCAGATGGCAGACTTCTTCGGCGAGGTTCTTGGCGTGATCTCCGGCGCGCTCCAGCGACTGCGTCATGAACAGCACATGGAACGACTCCGCCCGCGGGGTGTTGTCGTGATGTTCCAGGTGGCGGATGAAGACGAGATTGCGCAGACGGTCCATCTCGGCATCAGCCCGCAACACCGCGAGCGCTCGGTTGAGGTCGCGCTGGCGGAAGGCGTCGTGCACGTCGCCCAGCATCTTCTCCAGCCGCGAGGCCATCAGCGTAAGGTCGCGAATGTCTTGTAGCTCGACGCGGCTGCCCACCGCCGAAGCGCGGTTACTGCAGTTCAGCAGCAGATCGCCGATGCGCTCCAGGCCAATCATGAACTTCAGGCAGGCCAGCAGTCCCCTCGCCTTTTCTTCCGTGACCTTCGTGATGACCGAGGTGACGCCCTGGTCGATCTCGCGGTCAAGGGTGTCCAGTTCTTTTTCGCGCTGGCGCACTCCCTCCAACAAGGAAGTCACGCCGGTGGCGATGCCCTCAGCCACGATGCCGGCGGCAATTCGCGCCACCTGGCAGGCTACAAGTGTCTGCTCCTCCAGGTGTGCACAGATTTCATCCGGGCTGGGGATGGGGTGGATTCAGCCGAGTCCATGGTCCTGTCTACCTTCCTTTGGGGCAATCGCATCGCCCGGTCAACTAGCGGTCCAATCGCAAGTCAGATCGTCGCAATCCCGCTACGCTCATCCCCTGACGGCCACCGAATCACGCGGCAGGGTGAAGTAAAACGTCGAACCGTGATTGAGTTCGCTTTCGGCCTTGATGGCGCCGCCATGCGCCTTCACCACGTGCTTGGCAATGGCCAGTCCCAGACCGGTTCCGCCCGACTCCCGCGATCGGGCCTTGTCCACCCGGTAAAAGCGTTCAAACAGTCGCGGCAGGTGCTCGCTGGAAATTCCCGCATCCAAAATCGCGCACAAAGAACTGCACGCCGTCTTCCCGCTCGCAGGCGCCCAGCAGGACTTTGTGCCCCTCGCCGCCATACTTCATCGCGTTGTCGATCAGGTTGCCGAACACCTGGTGTATGGCGTCGCGATCCACCGACACCGTTGAGGTGGCCGTGTTCATCACCGTCAGTTCGACCCCACGGCTGTCGGCAATTTCCTGGAAGGTCTGCACCGCCTCGTCCAGCAATTCCTGCGGCGTGGTGGACTCCCGCTGGAAGTTCCGCTCTCCCGATTCCACCCGCGCCAGCACCAGCAGGTCTTCGGTGAGGCGTGCCATGCGGATCGCGTTCTTGCGAACAATCTCCAGAAACTCGCGCGCCGTGTCACTGAGTTGCTCGTTGTCGAGCACGGTCTCGGCGTAGCCCTGGATCGAGGTCAGCGGGGTGCGCAATTCGTGCGAGACATTGGCGATGAAGTCGCGCCGCGTCTTTTCCACCCGCTCGATTTCGGTCTGGTCGTGCATCACCGCCACAGCGCCGCCACCCGGCATGGGCGCAGCCGTCAGGTCGAAGACGCGTCCGCTGAAGATCTTCGCCGCTCGCGCCATCACGATGTCGCGCGACTCCAGTGCGCCTTGTACCGCGCTGAGGATCTCCGGGTCGCGGGCCGACTGCACCAGTGGCTCGCCTCGACGAACGCCGCTGGGCAGCAGCCGTTCCATGCGCTGGTTGGCCCACAGAACGCGGCCGTCTTCCGCGACCGCGATCACCGGCTCCTGCATCGAGTTCAGCAGCGTCTCCAGCGTTTGCCGGCTGGACTCCACCGCCTCGAAGCCCTCTTCCAGTTTGCGCGCCGTCTTGTCGAGCGCCGAGGCCACGTGGGCAATTTCGTCGCTCGACTCTTCCTCGATCCGCGCCGACAGATCGCCGGCCGCCACGCGCTCCGCAAAGGCCGTGATCCGCACCAGCCGGCGCCCAATGGACTGGGTGGCAATGAATGCCAGTACCATCGCCAGCAGAGCGGCAACAGCCGAGGCTTTCAGCAGGCTATTGCGCACCTGCCGGTTGACCTCATCGATCGCGGATAGGCGATACGCGAGGCGCACCACGCCTCCGGGCACGGGCGCCGCTTCGTACAAGAACGGCACGCCTAGCGTGTGACTCGACCGAGTCGATGAACCCACCTTGCCGCCCAAAGCTGCGATGATCTCTGGACGGTTGGCGTGGTTTTCCATCTCCGCCGAGTTGGCTTCCGAGTCGGCCAGCACGGTGCCGTCACTGGCGATCAGGGTGGCGCGGGCCCCAGCATCGGCGGCTGCCTGGTGAATGATTTGCGCTCGTTGCTCGGGGGCTGTGCTGGCAATGCGGGAGGCAAGCAACAGCGTCTTCTCCCGCATGGAGTTCTCAATTTCGCTGCGCAACATTCCTTCCCAGGCCCGTTGAATCAACACATTCATCGTAAGCATGCACGCTGCAATCAAAATCAGGGACGCAGCGAACAGCTTAAGAAAAATGCGGCTCTTCACGGTTTCGGGACCTCGAAGCGATACCCTGCTCCGCGCACCGTCTTCAAGTAACGCGGCTCGTCGGGATTCGCTTCGATCTTCTCACGGATGCGCCGGACATAGACGTCCACCGAGCGCGGTGTCACATAGTGGGTGTCGCGCCAAACGGCGTCGAGCAGCTGGTCGCGGGTAAACACCCGGCCCGGATGCCGCGCCAGGTATTCCAGCAGGCGAAACTCCGTCGCCGTGGTCTGGGTCAAGGTCCCGCGCACGGTCAGCGTCATCCCGCCGCTGTCGATCTCGATGTCACCCGCCTTTACGATGGCGGGAGCCAGCGGCCGCTCAAACCGCCGCAACACGGCCCGCACCCGCGCCACCAGTTCCCTCGGGCTGAACGGCTTGGGAATGTAATCGTCGGCGCCCAGTTCGAGGCCAATCACCTTGTCCGCCTCGGTGGCCTTGGCCGTCAGAAAAATCACGGGGATCATCGCCAGCGCCGGCGTCTGCCGGATCCGCCGGCACAACTCCAGGCCGTCTCCACCGGGCAACATGATATCGAGCAGGAACATGGCCGGGGGCTGCTTTTCGGCGTCGGCGATCACACCGGTAGCAGTGGGAAACGAGCGTACGCCGTACCCGGCGGACTCCAGATGGTGCCGGACCAGCCGGGAAATGTCGGAATCGTCTTCGACGGCGAAAATTGTCTGTTTCACGGCTGTATTGTAGCCGACGCTGTTGGCGGAGCTCTCTTGTCCTAGCATGATGTCTTCAACGTTACAACTCCAGCTGTTACAGGATGATGAACGTACGATGAATGCTCGCTCCAGCCGTTTGACCATACGGTTTCCTGGCTTCGGCGCCTCCGCTGGGCGTTGCTACTCCCACCCGACCGCACCACTCAAGGCCTCTTCGGGTCCGCCGATGAATCCAGTGTGCTGCGAAAACTACTCAACGTTGCGTCTGCTTGGGATGCTGCTTGCGGTTGCCGCTTCGACGGCTGCGCGCACCGGTTTCGGCGCTCCCTGAGGCCAGCCCTCCACAGCCGACCGCAGAATCGAGTGCCTTGAGCCTCGGGCCGGGTGCTAATTCGTGGACCATCGCCAAGGCCGTGCTGCCGGGCTATACCATTCGTCACACCGTTCCCGAGGTTCGCATTCAGTTCACCGTTGCCGACGACCGCGGACGCCTGTTGCAATCGCTGACCAGAGGCGACTTTCGCATCCTCGATAATCGCGATGCCGTGCGGCAGATCCGGGACTTCTCCCGGCTCGACGATCTCCCGTTGCAGGTCGGCATCCTGCTCGATGTGAGTGATTCCGTACAGAAGACCGCCGCCCGCCAGCGCCAGGCTGCCCTGTTTTTTGTCCGGCACGTCCTGCATCCCCAGTCGGATCGGGCGTCGCTCTTCGCGTTCAGCAACGAAGTCAAGCTGTGGCAGCCTACGACGGGTGACCGCGACGCACTCGGCCAGGCCTTGGCGAGAGTTCAGCAACTCGGATTTGCGACGTATCTGTATGACGGTCTGTATCGGGTCTGCCACGACCAGTTTCCGCCGTCAACCGACGACGGATTCGCGCAGCGCATCCTGGTGCTGATTAGCGACGGTAACGATACCGGCAGTCTGCATTCCCTCACTGACGCGATTTACGCGGCCCAACGCCATGAAGTCCAGATATTCGCCCTGTCCGTCCATCCCGGTCACTTTGTGTCTACCGGCGACAGCACGCTAAAGCGCCTGGCGGATGCGACTGGAGGCCAGTTCTTCCTGGCCAATAGTGAAAAGGACTTCCCCGCCATCTTCACCGCGATGGAGCAGCAGATGCGCACGCAGTACTCGGTTTCCTTTCAGCCAGCCGCGCCAAGCCCGGGATTCCATGCCGTGAAAATCGAAATGGAGGGCCAGGCAGCCCTGCGCGTGCACGCACGTCAGGGTTATTTCTATGACGCTCCGTAAGGCACCCTCCGACGCAAAAGAAAGCGCTCCGCATTGCGCGGAGCGCCATCGCAAAACTCCCCTTCTAGTGCATGGGATTGGTGATCCAGCTGCGCGTCAGGTAGTCGGTCATGCTCAGGGCCAATAGCAGGAACAGGAAAAACCCCGCCGCGACCATCGTAATTTTGGTGAGCTTCGAGCTGTAGTACAGGTGCATGAAGAACAGCATCACCAGCGTGGCCTTAATCGTTGCGATCACCAGCGCCAGCACGATGTTCCAATCGCCCAGTTCGAGGAACGACGCAAAGACCGTCACTCCCGTCAGGACCATCAGGGTCGCCCAGATGCCTACGTAAATGCTGCTCGGTATGACGTGTTGCCGATGTTCTTCCGATGCCATGCTTCCTCGCTTAGCCCCCGTGTTTCTTGCTGATCAGGTAGAGCAGTGGGAACAGGTAAATCCAGACCAGATCGACAAAGTGCCAGTACAAGCCGACGTTTTCTACCGGGGAGTAGTAATCCGCGCTGTAGGCGCCCCGAGCTCCGGCAGATGATGATCCACGTCACCAGGCCGATGCCGATAATCATGTGCAACGCGTGTAATCCGGTCATCGCCCAGTACAGTGAGAAGTAAATCTGAATGTTCTGCGGATTCACTCCCGCCGCTTCGGCGCCTTCAAATTGGAAGTTCGGCCCCGGGAACTGATGATTGGTCCAGTGCTCGTGGTACTCCACGCCCTTGATGCCCAGGAAGGCTGCACCAAAAATCATCGTGATGATCAGCAGCACAACCATCAGCTTGCGCTTGTCGGTCTGGGCGCAGCGGACGGCCAGCGCCATGCTCAGCGAACTGCAGATCAGCACCGCGGTGTTCGTCGCTCCCAGCCAGATGTTCATGGTCTGGCTGCCTTCCACGAACGCCTGGTAGTAGGTCGCCCGGTACACCAGGTAGGCGCAGAACAGGCCGCCGAAGAACATGATCTCCGTCACCAGGAACAGCCACATGCCAAACGTGGACGACTCGCGCTGCTGGTCCATGTCGGCAAAGTGGTGCTGCAGGTTGTGTTCAGCGATTTCGATATCGCTAGCGGCCAACGGTGACCTCCTCTTCGGTGTGCTCGTAGTCGTAGGCTTCCCAGGTCACGACCGGCGTTTCGTCAAAGTTATGCGTGGGCGGCGGCGACGGAGTCATCCACTCCAGTCCCACTGCGTTCCACGGATTCGGCCCGGCATCCTTGCCGTAGCGCAGCGACCACAGTGAAATAAATCATGGGCAGCACATAGCCCACGGCCAGCACCGAAGCGCCCGCCGTGGACAGCACGTTCAGCACCTGGAACTCCGGCGGATACGCGTGGTAGCGCCGCGGCATTCCCATGTAGCCCAGGATGAACTGCGGGAAGAACGTCAGGTTGAAGCCCACGAAGACGAACAGCGCAGACAGCTTCGCCCATCCTTCGGGATACAGCTTGCCGGTCATCTTCGGCCACCAGAAGTGCAGTCCGCGCCATGTATGCCAGCACCATGCCGCCCACCATGACGTAGTGGAAGTGCGCCACCACGAAGTAGGTGTCGGTCACATGCACGTCAATGCCCAGCGACGACAGGAACACTCCCGTCAACCCGCCGATGGTGAACAGCCCGATGAAGCCGAAGGCATACAACATCGGCGTGTCGTACCGTATGGAGCCTTTGTAGAGCGTCGCCGTCCAGTTGAAGACCTTCACCGCCGAGGGAATCGCCACGAAATAACTCAACAGCGAAAACACCAGCGCCGCGTAGACGGAAATCCCCGCAACGAACATGTGGTGCGCCCAGACCAGGAAGCCCAGCACCGCGATCGACGATCGACGCCAGCGCCACGAACTCGTAGCCGAACACCCGCTTGCGCGAGAAGCAGGGCTACGATCTCGCTGATCACGCCCATGCCCGGCAGGATCATGATGTACACCGCCGGATGCGAGTAGAACCAGAACAGGTGCTGGAACAGCAGCGGATCGCCGCCCAGCGCCGGGTTGAAGACTCCGATGTTGAACAGCCGTTCCAGCGCGACCAGCAGAATGGTAATGGCCACGACCGGCGTTCCCAGCACCATGATCACGCTGGCCGCGTAGTTCGACCAGCAGAACAGCGGCAGCCGGTTCCATGTCATTCCCGGCGCGCGCATCCGGTGAATGGTGACGATGAAGTTCAGCCCGGTAAAGATTGAGGCAAACCCGGCGATAAAGATACCCAGCGCCGTTCCGACCACGTGCGTGTTCGAGTAGGTGGTGCTGAACGGCGTGTAGAAGGTCCAGCCCGTGTCCACGCCGCCCAGCAGCATCGACACCAGCGCGAAGATGGCGCCGATCATGAAGATGTACCAGCTCAGCCAGGTTGAGCCGGGGAAACGCCAGGTCCTTGGCGCCGATCATCAGCGGAATCAGGAAATTTCCCAGCACGGCCGGCACCGACGGAATCAGGAAGAAGAAGACCATCACGATGCCGTGCATGGTGAACAACTTGTTGTACGTGTCGGAGGAAACCAGGTCGCCCGCCGGCGTCAACAGCTCCAGCCGGATCAGCATGGCGAAGAACCCGCCCACAAAGAACATCGCGGTGATCGAGATCAGATACAGGATCGCGATCCGCTTGTGGTCCTTGGTCAGCAGCCACGACTTCAGGCTGTAGCCATTGTTCAGGTAGTTTTCGCGTTCGACGGTTGCCTGTACTGCAGTTGCCATTTCATGCACCTTCGGGGTTGAACACCTAATTGCTTTCGCCCGCCGCGGCCGGCTGCGGCGCGCCGCCCTCGGCCTTCTGCTGCGGTTGCGACAATGACTTCACGTAACTCACCAGCGCTCCCAGGCTCTCTTCCGTGACCTGTCCCTGGAACGTCGGCATGATCGGCTGGAAGCCCGCCACGATCTTCGCCTGCGGGTTCAATATGGATTCGCGCACGTAGTTTTCATCCGCCATCACTGTGCGCCCATCATTCAACTGTACGGTCTTGCCAAAAATTCCGGCCAGGTTGGGGCCGCGCCCTTGGGTGCCATCGGAACGGTGGCAGGTGGCACAGCCCAACTGGCTGAACAGCTCCTTGCCGTTCGCCGACATGGTCGTGGTCGCGCCCCCGTTGGCCAGCCAGGCCTGATATGCGGTGGGCTCCATCACCACTACTTCGCCAATCATGCCCGAGTGCTCCGTGCCGCAGTATTCCGCACAAAACAGGTGATACGTACCGACCTTCGTCGGCCGGAACCACGTCGTCGTGAAGCGGCCCGGCAGTACGTCTTGCTTGATGCGGAACGCCGGCACGTAGAAGCTGTGGATCACGTCCTGCGAACTCATGATCATCTTCACGTCGCGGCCCAGTGGAACGTGCAGCGCATTGATCTCGCGCTGTCCGGTATCGTGCTCGAACTTCCACATCCACTGCTTGCCCACCGCGTAAACTTCCATCGCGCCCCGCGGCGGACGCGCTTCCTGGAAGTAAATCAGCGCACCCCAGGCAAAGAAGATCATGGTGATACCCAGCGGGATAAGCGTCCACGTCAGCTCGAGCGGCAGCGAGCCCTCAATGTGCTCCGGCTTGGCGTGCACCGAATGGCGGTACTTCACCGCGAATACGAACACCAGCGCAAAAATAAGCAGCGTGAAGAACACCGACACCGCCACCAGGAAGAAGTACAGCCCGTCTACCTGGGACGCGATCGATGACGCTTGCTCGGGAAACAGTGGCAAGTTCTTCCACATAATCTCTTAGGCCCGTCCTGCTCCCTTCCGGGAATCATGAGGTTCACGTCGGTACATCACGATCAGGAATCCGCCCAGCAGCAGCAGCGTGGCCGCTCCGCCCAATCGCAGGATGTTGGTGACCACCGCGCCGTATCGCCCACTCGTCGGGTCGTAGTGATAGCAGTACAGCGTGATCTGGTCCACCATGTTGCCAATCTTGTTGCGTGATGCCTCGATCAAGCCGAGGCGCAAATCCTTGGGTGAATACTCCACCCCGTAGTAGTACTGGGCCAGCTTGCCCTGCGGCGTGGCGACCATGATCGCCGCCGAGTGGATGAACTGCCCGGTCCGCGCGTCGCGCTTGTAGTGAAAGCCCACCGCATCCGCCAGCTGCTGGATCTCCGCCTGCTGCCCAGTCAGGAAATGCCACCCGGCCCCGTCGGTCTTCGTTTCCAGGCGCTCGTTCATGCGGTCGATGTAAATCTTCTTCTTGGCCGTTGCCGCCTCCGGCGTATCGTCCGGATTGAAGCTGACCGTCACCACCTCGTACTCGTTGCCCGGCGTGAACTTCAACACGCCCAGCGCGCTCGACAGTCCTGCCAGTTCCTCGCCGCACAACATCGGACAGGTGTAATACACCAGGTTCAGGATCACCGGACGTCCCGACTTGAAGTAGTCACCCAGCCGCACCGTCTTGCCCGCTTCGTCCTTGAACTGCAAATCGAGCGGCAACTGCTGGTCCAGCCGCTGGTCGATCCCGATGTTCTTCAGATCGTCGGGATTCACCTGCGACGCCGGCTGGCTGGCATCGCGCATAAACGAGGACGGCGGCTGCGCTGCAGCCATTGCTGTCGCCAGCGCTACAAAGCCGATCGTCTTTACAAAAACACTGGTCATAACCTCTTCGAAACCTATTGCGCTGTCATTGCTTTCGCTGCGGGCGCTTTTGCCGTCGTGGATGCCGCCGCTCCCACCGGCTTCACCGGCAAGCCGCGCTCCGCGATCAGCTTCATCGCCTCGCTGATCGGAAGATGCACGGTGCCATTCTGGTCCACAAACGCTTCTTTCGGGTACAGCTTCTGGTGCTCTTGATCCAGGAGCGCCTTCATCTCCACCACGTCGTCCGTTTGCAGGCGCGGCTCCGGAAACTTCTCCGGGTTCAGGTGCGGCGCGTTTTCGAAGTCAACGCCTTCCACCTTCGCCGACGCCATCGGTTTCGTCACTGCCATCGGACTTTGGTTTCCCTTGGCGAAGAATGGGCTGCGCGACAGGAAGTGGAACATTCCCCAGATCACCAGCTCGACGAAGATCCCCGCCACCAGCAGTCCCACCAAAAACACCACGATGCCCTTGGGACTCAGATCGCTGCGGTCGTAATCCACCGCCGGATTTTTCAGCAGATCGTATTCGTCGTGATTAGTGGCCATGTCCCGACCCCTGGTGCAACAAGCTCGCCATCTGCGGTTCGAACGGCGGCAAGATCGGCCGCTGCCGCAGATTATGGAAGAAGTACCCCAGCCACAGGCCGCCCAGCGCTATCGGAGCCACCAGGTACCACGGGCTGAAGTAGAATTGTCCGCGCGCGTGGGCGAAGTTCGGCACCACGTACCAGTAGATGTCGACCAGCCGCATGAACATCAGCATCACCGCCAGCCAGAACATGCGGCGGCCGTCTCGCTTGAGGTCTCGCGACAGCAGCAGCGCAAACGGCAACGCGAAGTGGAACAGGATGATGATCAGCGCCACCACGCCCCAGCCGCCGCGAATGCGGTTCAGGTAGAAGCTGATCTCTTCCGGCAGGTTGCCCGCCCAGATAATCAGCCACTGCGAGAACGAGAAGTAGGCGAACAGCATCACGAAGGCCAGCATCAGCTTGCCCAGGTCGTGAAACTGTTCGGCCTTAATGATCTCGCGCATCGGGCTGTAGCGGGTCAATACCGTCAGCACGATGATGCAGAACGCCAGCGCCGACAATCCCTCGCCAGCCATGAAGATCATGCCGTAGATGGTCGATCCCCAGTGCGGATCGAGCGACATCACCCAATCCACCGCCGCGAACGAAATCGTCAGCGCATACACCAACAAGCCGACGCCGCTGAACAACTGAAACTTCGGCTGATGTCCCACTGCCGCCGGTTCATCCTGCAGCGCCGAGCGCTTGTTCAGCACGTACATCATGAACAGCCATGAACCGAAGTAAATCGCCTGCCGCAGCCACCAGAACGGCATGTTCAGGTACCAGGCGTTGTGCTCGTTCACTCCGTCGCCGTCCATCCATCCGTACAAATAGTGCCGTCCCAGCGACGATGGGGAGGAACAGCACCAGCATCAGCGGAATGCCTTTGCTCGCCGCCTCCAGAATCCGCCGGATCGACAAGCCCCACAGACCGCCCGACAAATGCTGCACCATCAGCAGCGCCATGCAGCCCAGGCTCAATCCCAGCCACAGCATGTATCCGATCAGGTAGCCGCGCAATAATTGCTCCGGCTGCAGGAAGAATCCAGCCGCCGTCGCCAGCGCTGCCACCACGCCAACCACAAACCACTTCTTCTCCCAGCCCGAAGCCTCGGCCGGGACCGCGTAGTTCGCCTGCTGCATCTGCACCTCGGGTTGGCTCATTGCTTGCCTCCCTGGGCCGGCGCGGCATCGGGCTGCGTCGCGCCCTGCGTGTCGTACGGAGCCTCGATGACCACGCCCTTGGGCGGAGCGTCGGCGACTGGCTGTCCCGCGGGAACGTCCGCCCGCGTCGCACCCTGGCTCAACTGCAGCGCCCGAATGTACGCCGCAATCGCCCAGCGGTCTTCCGGTTTCACCTGCTGCGAGTAATCCAGCATCGCGCCGAATCCGTTGGTCATCACGTCGAAGAAGTAACCGATGGGAGCCTTGCGCAGCCGCTCGTTGTGATACGAAGGAGGCCGCTTCAGTCCGCGCTGCACGATCATGCCGTTGCCGTCTCCTGCCTCGCCGTGGCAGGGCGAGCAGTAAATGTTGAACCGTTGCTGGCCGCGCTGCAGCACTTCCGCCGTCACCGGAAACGGCATGTAATTGCCGTCTTCCGTACCGATCTTGCCGGTGTAGAAGTACGCGTCGGCGCGTTCGTTGCCGCGCGACACCGTACCTTCCACCAGGGGACGCGCCGAGCGCTTGTCGGCATAGAAATCGCTCTCCTGCAGCGGACGCTGGTAGGGCTGGTTCTGCATGTCGGCGCGGCATCCCGCCAGGATCAGCACCGCCGCTGCTGCCAGCACCAGTGCCAACATGGGACGTACCCTCTCTGCCGCCCGTCGTGAGTCGTATTGAGCTGGCCGATTAATGCGGCACCTCCGAAATCGATAGCGGCTGAAGTCGTTCCATGAATTGTTGGGTGCCTACCAAATCAAACTTCGGATCGACGGCTTCCACGCACAGGAAGAAACGGTTGCGCGTCACCTTGGAAAACTGCTCGACATGGAACAACGGATGGTACGGCTGCGGCAACCCGTTCAGCGCGAACATGCCGAACACGCCCGCCAACCCCGCGAACAGGATGGTCATCTCGAACGTCGGCACGATGAACGCCGGCCACGAGTTGAACGGCTTGCCCCCGATGTTCAGCGGGTACGCAATCACGTTGATCCAGTATTGCAAGCCGAAGCCCGAAAGTCCGCCCAGGATTCCGCCCGTCAGCACCACTAGCGGCACCGCCGACTTGTGGAACCCGATCGCCTCGCTGGCTTCCTCAATCGGAAACGGACTGTACGCGTCCATTTCGCGATAGCCCTCGGCGTACGCCGCCTTGCAGGCTTTCACCAGTTCGGTAGGCGTGTCGAACTCCGCCACTAATCCGTAAATGCTCGGGGCCGTCGTCGCGTGGCTCATTCCTTCACCTCCGACTGCGGCAGCAGCATGCGCATTTCAAAAATCGAGATGGCCGGCACGATGCGGATGAAAATGAAAATCGCCGCCGTGAACAGCCCGATCGTGCCCATGTAGGTCGCCCAATCCCAGCGCGTCGGCGTGTAATGTCCCCACGACGACGGCAGGTAATCGCGGTGCAGGCTGGTCACGATGATCACGAAGCGCTCCAGCCACATGCCCACCAGTACCACCATTGAAACTCCGAACAGCCAGGCCGTACTGGCCCGGATCTTCGGCCACCACAGCACTTGCGGAATCAGGATGTTGAACAGAATCAGCGACCAGTACAGCGGCGCGTACGGCCCGAACCAGCGGTTGTGGATCATGAACCGCTCGTAGGTCGATCCGCTGTAAAGCGCCACGAAGGTCTCGAAGAAGTAGCCGTAAGCCACGATTAATCCGGTCGCCAGCATGATCTTCGCCGAGTTCTGCAGGTGGCGCATGGTGATCATGTCTTCCAGTCCGTAGTACTTGCGGATCGGAATCGCCAGCACCAGCACCATCGCGAAGCCCGAATAAATCGCGCCCGCCACAAAGTAAGGGGGGAAGATCGTCGTGTGCCATCCGGGCACGATGGCAATCGCAAAATCAAAGCTCACGACTGTGTGTACCGAGAGCACCAGCGGCGTCGAAATCCCGGCCAGCAGGATGTACAGCGCCTCGTAACGGTTCCAGTGACGTGCGGAACCGCGCCAGCCCAGCGACAGCATCCCGTAAACCTTCTTGGCAAACGGATGCGTCGCCTCTTCGCGCATCGTCGCAAAGTCCGGCACCAAGCCCACAAACCAAAACACCGCGGAAATCGTCGCGTAGGTCGAGACCGCGAATACGTCCCACACCAGCGGACTGCGGAACTGCGGCCACACCCCCATCGAGTTGGGATACGGGAACATCCAGTAGCCCAGCCACGGACGGCCCATGTGCAGCAGCGGGAACATGCCCGCGCAGGCCACCGCGAACAGCGTCATCGCCTCGGCAAATCGGTTGATCGAGTTGCGCCAGGTCTGCTTGAACAGCAACAGGATCGCCGAAATCAGCGTGCCGGCGTGGCCAATGCCGATCCACCACACGAAGTTGATGATGGCGAAGCCCCAGGCCACCGGAATCTCGATGCCCCAGATTCCCACGCCGCGCAGCAGCAGGTAAGTCACGGCTATACCCAGCACGGCCAGCAACCCCATCCCAACCGCCAGGCCCGCCAGCCAGCCCAGGCCGATCGGCCGCTTCAGGACCACGTCGGTGATCGTGTCCGTAACCGTGTCAAACGTCTGGCCTGGGCCTATCACCGGCGGATCTTCAAGCACCGCCACGTTATTTCCCTCTACTCCAGCCATCTAGCTCCGCTCCGACTGTTCAAGTTCAGGATTCGGGTTCAGCACCACCGCCATGTAAGTAGTGCGCGGACGCGTGTTCAGGTCGTCCAGCAATCCGTAATTGCGGCCGTCCGCCCTCAACTGAGCGACTTTACTCTTGGGATCGTTCAGGTTGCCGAACGTGATCGCGCCCGCCGGGCACGCCTGCTGGCATGCCGTGACGATCTCGCCATCCGCCACCGGACGGTTTTCCTTCTCTGCCGTGATGCGTCCGTGCGTGATGCGCTGCACGCAGTAGGTGCATTTCTCCATCACCCCGCGGCTGCGTATGCTCACTTCCGGATTGCGCATCATCTTGTACTGCGGAGTGTCCCAGTCTTGCCACAACAGGAAATTGAACCGCCGCACCTTGTAAGGACAGTTGTTCGAGCAGTAGCGCGTACCCACGCAGCGGTTGTAGACCATGTCGTTCAGGCCTTCCGTCGAATGCACCGTCGCGCCCACCGGGCAGACCACTTCGCACGGCGCGTTTTCGCACTGCTGGCACGGAATGGGCTGGTAATACGCCGACGGATTCTCCGTTCCGCCCTCGTAGTAAACATCCACGCGCAGCCAGTTCATGTGGCGGCCGCGCTTCACCTGCTCCTTGCCCACTACCGGAATATTGTTTTCCGCCTGGCAGGCCACCACGCACGTCTTGCAACCGACACACGAGTTCATGTCGATGGCCATGCCCCACTTGGCTTCGGTGTACTTGTAATTCGTGTACAGCGTGAACTCCGGCGGAGGAGCTTCGCCCTGCTCTTTCGCAAAATCGGGATGCTGGATGAAATCTTCCAGCGTCGCCTTGCGCACGATATGCCGGTCGCTCATGTCTTCCGCGCCGGGGATTCCCGACTGGTCGATGTACTGCCAGCCCTGCGGATTCGCAAAGCCGTAGCCGTCGCCCACCTTCGATATCTTGCCCCCCGCGAAGTACAACCCGTCACTCGCGCGCAGCGTGTAACCGTCGAAGCCCACGTCGTTCCCCACGCGTCCGGCCTTGGTGCGGCCATAGCCCAGGAAAACCGTCACTGCGTCGTCGGGATGCCCCGGTGTGCGCCATACTCCGCCCTTCACCTTGCGCCCGTTTACGTCGATCTCAACGACGTCTTCTGACTTGAGACCCAGCTTGTCCGCTGTCTTGACGCTGATCTGCACGGCATTGTCCCAGCAGATCTGGGTCATTGGCTTGGGAGTTTCCTGCAGCCACGCGTTGTTGGCAAACGTTCCGTCGTACACCGTGGGATCGCGCCGGAACATCACCTCCAGCATCCCTGTGCTGCTTGCGCTTGCAGCCGGCACGCTGCCCTTTGCCGTCACCGCTTTCGCCGGATATGCGGTTCCTGCTACGAAACCGTCGTGCAGCGTCTTGCGCCACGCCGCTTCGAACTCGCCCGTCAGCTTGCCTTGCCAGTACTTGCGGACGATGTCGTAGCCGGTCGTCGACGGCGAACCAATCAGCGCCTCGATAAACTCGTACTCGCTCTTGCCGTCGTACAGCGGAGCGATCAGCGGCTGCACCAGCGTCGCCGTTCCGTCGATCGTGCGCGCATCGCCCCACTGCTCCAGGTAGTGCGTCGCATTGATATGCCAGTGCACGTAATCCGTCGTCTCGTTCTGGTAGGCGCTGTGCTGCACACGCAGCTGCACCTTGCCAAGCGCGTCGGCGAACTTCAGGTCTGCGGGAGCGTCATACACCGGGTTGCCGCCGACCATCAGCAGCATGTCCACCTTCCCGGCATTCATGTCACCGACGAGTTCCTTCAGCGCCGCGGTCTGGTCTTGCGGCTTCGCTTCCACCGGATCGGTGTAGATCACCGTGCTGCCCACCGCACCCAGCGCCGCATTCATGGCGTGCGCCAGGGCATGCACCGCTGGAGGCTGGTTGTCGCCCGCAATGACCACTGCCGCGCCCTTGTGAGCCTGCAGGTCTTTCACCAGCGCCGCAACAAACTTCTGCTGCTCCGGCTTGGCCGTGCCGCTGCCCACGCCCAGCCCGGCCGCGATGGCCCGCGCCACCTGCTCAATCTCCGAGGCGCGCACCGGCAGGCGATGGTCCGCTTTGCCGCCGGTATTGGTGGGAGTGCTCTCCACCATGTAGAACCGCGACATTTTCTCTTTCAGCTCCGGCTTGCGCCGCGAGGCAAACTGCCGCGCATACATTACGAATCCCGGATACCCGCTCGACAGGAAGTCCCCGTCCAGCGACAGGATCGTCTCCGCCTTGTCCAGCGCGTAACGTGTCTCCACGTACTGCCCGAACGCCATTTGCGAGCCGGCCCGGACGTTGTCGCGCGTCAGCGGATCGTACTGCACCCACTTCGCCTCCGGATACGCCGCCAGCACCGCACTCAACTGTGCGGCCAGCGTCGGCGAACTCACCGTCCGCGTCAGGATGCGCAGCCCCGCGCCCTTCACGGCGTTCTGCGAATTCAGCGGTCCCTGGATCGCCGCTACGTAATCGCTCCACGACCGCGTGCCGCCTTCAAACGTAATGGTTTGCGAGCGGTCGGGATCGTACATGTCCAGAATCGACGCCTGCGCGTACACATCGCTGCCCACGCCCGCCGGATGGTCCGGGTTGCCCTCAACCTTCGTCGGACGTCCTTCATGGCTCTCCACCAGCACCGGCGTGGCGTATCCGCCAAACGGCATCGCGCTGGCAAAAAACAGCGGAATCCCCAAGACAATCGGTTCCGGCTGCCGCACGTACGGGACGATGGGCTCCACCGGCTGCTTCACGCACGCCGACAGCCCCGCCAGCGCCATCGAAGCCGTCATCAGCTTCATGAAGTCGCGACGCGACGCTCCCTCTGGCCACACCGACGCCTGTCGCGGAAACTCGCGGTGCACCATCTCGTAAAAGCCCTCGGTCTGCGCCAGTTCTTCCAGGCTCCGCCAATACTGCGGACCGCTCTTGGCGCGTCCCAACTTGTCGCGCACCTCCGCCAGTTCCAGCTTGCTGGGACAAACCGCCTCGGCCTTCTGCTGCTTCTCGTTTTCCATCGTGTCGTCGGTTCCGTTACCCAATCTCTGTTCGCTCTTCACTCTGGCTCCGCCCCTAGCGGTGGCAGGTGTTGCAGCTTGTGATGTCCGCCACGGTGCGCACCTTGTACTGCTCTTTCAGCGCCGTCCCCATCTCGGTCTGGTCGGTGTACTTCGTCCCATCCGCCAACTGCACCGGATGCAACTCCGTCGGTTCCTGGTAGTTCATGTTGAACACCTGGTCGCGCGGCCGCAGGAATTTCTCCGGCGCACGGTGACACTCCAGGCACCACTCCATCCGCATCGAAGATTCCTGGTACATCAGCGGCATCTTGTTGACTGGCCCGTGGCATGTGGCGCACCCCACGCCTTTGTTCACGTGGATGCTGTGGTTGAAGTAAACGTAATCCGGCAGGTAATTGACCTTGGTCCACAGGATCGACTGGCCCGTCCGATAGCTCTCGCGCACCGGCTCCAGCAGCGCCGCATTGGTCCAGATCTGCGAGTGGCAGTTCATGCAGGTCTTCGTCGGAGGGATCCCGGCATAGCTCGACTGCTCCACCGAGGTGTGGCAGTAGCGGCAATCGATGCCCAATCCGGCATTGTGGTGCTGATGGCTGAACGGCACCGGCTGCGCCTGGCGCACACCCTGATAGGTGACATACGGCGCGCGTTGCATCTCCCACGCCGCCCCCAGCAGAGCCGTTACCACCAGCAATGCTCCCAACATCGACAGACGCGAGAGGCTGTTCGCACTACGATGAAAAATTTGTGCCATGTACGAAGCTTTCCACTTTTGCGGGTGCGGCGCCGATTACCCCATTCAGCGCCCGTTTCGAGCAGTTGTGAGCTTACGACCTGATCAAGTGTGATGCCTATCACCCAAGTTGGTGATTATAACAAGTTGGGTTAACCACTTTGCAAGCAACAAATTCACTTCTTGCACGCAACGATTTCACCGTGCGCAAATTGCCTCACAAGCTGTGCAATTTCCGTTGTGATTTTCAACAAATTCTGAACCATCCCGAGTAAGTGCGTTCCGAGTCGTCCGCGTCTGCCTAAAGAAATTCTTGGGTTGTTGTCCCGACTTGCGAGGTGCAGCTCCGCGGCCGGGGACAAGACACTTCAGGAATTCGCCTTTCTAGCCACTATCCACTTTTTTCCAGCACCACCACCGCCATCGCCATTCCCTTCGTATGGGTCAACGACAGGTGCGCCCGCTCCGCCCCCAACTTCGCGAAAAACTCTCCCGCCCGACCGTGAAAAACGACCGTCGGTCGTCCTCCCGGAAGCCTTTGCACTTCGATATCTTGCCAACGCACCCCGTGGCTCCAGCCGGTGCCGATGGCTTTCATGCCGGCTTCTTTCGCCGCAAAGCGCGCGGCGTAGCGCTCCGCCTTGTTGGCCTTCGATTCGCAGTACCGGATCTCTTCCGCCGTAAATACCCGTTCGGTGAACCGCCGTCCGAAGCGCGCGATGCTGGCGGCGATGCGGTCCACCTCCGCGATATCGATCCCCATTCCCACGATCATGTGGTTATCTTACCCCTCCCTGACCCTCATACTCGACGGGCGAACATGGCACTACTATCGCGTCAGGCAGTTGCTATCTGTATGATTCTACATATACTTGCGAAGATTGCAACGCCTGTGCCACAATCCGCCACGAAAATGCTTGGGCTTTCGCCCGTCCGCTGCTATGATGGAGTTGCTCGATTGATCGACGTTGTACGCAGCAGTTCCTGCCTCGCAGCATCCCTGCCGCTTCACAATCCGTTCGAATCGTAGCTACATCAATTTCGAAGGAACATGTAACACCATGGAACAAGGAACAGTTAAGTGGTTCAATGACGCAAAGGGCTACGGCTTCATCAGCCGTCAGAACGGCGAAGACGTTTTCGTTCACTACTCTGCCATCCAGGCCGGCGGCTTCCGCAGCCTGCAGGAAGGTCAGACCGTTCAGTTCAACGTCGTCAAGGGCCCTAAGGGCTGGCAGGCCGAGAACGTTCAGGCTGTCTAACAACTCGAGCGAAAATTCGGGAAAAAGCGGTCCGCTCTGCGGGCCGCTTTTCTTTTGATCTCTAAGCTTTCAGCCGTTAGCCTTTAGTTTTTAGTACTCAGCCTCTAACCCTCGAGACGGCGCTTTGCTTTTGGCGTTGGCTTTTGTCTTTAGCTGATGGCTGACAGCTAATAGCTGCCTTCCTCATACCCCCGCCGCCGCCACTCCGGTGTAGTACCGCTGCGTTCGCGGCAACTTCGAAGCTACGCCCAACAGGAAGAAGAACGCCGTCGACAGAAGGCAGATCACCAACCTCGTCCGCGCCAGTGGCAGCGGAGCCAGGCTCATGAACTTCCCCAACCGCCACGCTCCCCAATTCACCACCTGCGTCGGCACCACCGTCCAGATCGCGATATAGAACCACGCCCGCTCGGCGCCTTCGCCGAAGCAATCCCGCTTAGCCCGGGGCGTCAGGTTCAAGACCGTTCCCAGCACCACCGCCAGCGCCACCGGATAGTAGCCATACTGATACATCTGCTTCAGCATCCACTGTCCGGTCACGGCAGCAACAACCATGCCCGCCAGGTTCAGTGTGAACGGCACGATGATGTCGATCCACGCCGCGGTATAGCACACCACCCGGTACCAGAGGTTCGGCTGATGCACCCCGTAGTAATGGATATATGGCCGCTCTTCGCATCCCGGCATCCGCCCCAGCCATCCCCGCCAGAACACCACCGCCATCACCGCGGCCAGCCAAATCCAGTGCCGGCCGTCCGGCCCGTGCGTGTACAAGTCATACGTCAGCGGCCATCCCGGCAGCACCCAGAACACCCAGATCCATATCGGAGTATGCAGAACGCGGTAATACCCCTTGTTCTTTTCGCGAAAAACAGCTTGTTTCATAGGTATCTTTCGAGAATAGTGGCAACGGCGCAACTAGTGCAACGAGGAAGGAGGCTCACAACAACAGCCCACCGTCATACACCAGCTTCCCCTCTGCCAACCGTGCTTCCGGCATCAACTTGTGCGGGCGCGCCTCCCGCCTTTGATCATCGATATGCAGAACGCGGTGCCCGAGTGCTGTCAGGTAGTCGCTGACCAGCATGCGATGGCAATGGAACCACATCCGCTCGGCGCACATGATTGCTGTTTTTCCCTGCCCCGCCAACCCCAGCAACCTCTCGATGGCGCTCGAGAACTCCTCTGTCATCATGTAGTCCGCGTAATTGCGGAACGAGTCATCACGTAGCGCGATGTTGGGCGAATCGTCACGCATCTTCTTCCGTCGCCCACCCAGTTCCTTCATCCAGACGTATGCAATATCGTGGTTCGGCAGCTCCTGCTCCAGCGATTCTCGATTGAAGTGCGGTAGCCGTCGAGACGCGGGAAACGTCCGAATGTCGACTAGCGTGGAAATCTCATGGCCATGCAACGCCGCCACAAGTTCTTGCAGCGTGCGTGTCGAATGTCCGATGGTGTAAATCGTCGCCAACAGATTCGTTGCACCACAGTCGTAAGCGGAGAGCGAAAGGCGTAGAGCGGACAAGTGACTGTGCGTGCCCCATCCTATCGCCGCCTTTTGGCGATAGGGTGGGAGCCCCTGCGACAAATCGTTAGCTACCGGGAGAGACTCTGCCAGCTACCCCTTCCACTGCCTTCACCAACACCGCATCCTTCTCCAGCTCCACCGTCCGCAAATCCAGAAGCACTCGCCCCTCTTCCACTCGGGCGATAATCGGCGTTTCCCACTCACGCAACTTCTTCGCGATCGCGTCGGCACCCATCTCCGCTGACGACACTGCCATCGCCCGGCTGGCCAGCGTCGCTCCCGGAGCCGACCCGCCCCCAATCACCGATCGCACCTCCACCACTTCCACTTTCAGCCGCGGCACGCTGAGGTGCAGCTTGCGCATCAGGTGTTCCGCGCGTTCGCCGATCTGCTCCTCCGTCAGCCGCATCATGCGCAACGCCGGCAGCGAGTCGTAGTCCTCCCGCAGATACGCCAGCAGCGTAGCTTCCAGCGCGGCGTAAAACATCTTGTCCACCCGCAGCGCCCGAAACAGCGGGTTCTTTCTCACCCTCGCCACTAGCTCCGGCGCACCGCTAATCAGCCCCGCCTGCGGCCCGCCCAGCAGCTTGTCGCCGCTGAACGTCACCACGTCCACGCCGGCGCGCAGACTCGCCGCAATCGTCGGCTCGCCGCGCACCCCCACCGACGGCAAATCGAAAATGCCTCCGCTCCCCAAATCTTCCATCACCGGAATCCCGCGACTCCGTCCCAGCGCCGCCAACCCTTCCAGCGACGGCTGCTCCGTAAACCCCGTAATCTCGAAGTTCGAGCGATGCACCCGCAGCAGCAGCTTCGTCCGCTCGTTGATCGCCTGCTCGTAGTCCGCGATGCGCGTGCGGTTCGTCGTCCCCACCTCGCGCAGCACCGCGCCCGACTTCGCCATCACGTCGGGAATGCGGAACGACCCGCCGATCTCCACCAGTTCACCGCGTGACACGATGACCTCGCCGTCCTCGGCCAGCGCGTTCAGCGTGAGCAGCACCGCTGCCGCATTGTTGTTGACCACGATGGTCGCGACCTCGCGACCGACTTCGCCGAACAACTTCGCGAACAGCCGGTCCACATGAACATCCCGCTTCCCCCGCTCTCCAGTCGCCAGATCCAGCTCGATGTTCGAATACCCCTGCGCGACTTCCACCAAATGCCGCAGCGCCTCCCCACTCAGCGGCGCCCGCCCCAGGTTCGTATGCAGAATCACGCCCGTCGCATTGATCACCGGCCGCAGCGAGTACGCCATCGCCGCCAGCAATTTCAGCTCAATTTCATGCGGAGCCCTTTCCACCGCCGCTGCAATCTCCGTCTCGCTCAACCAGCCCGCACCAATCCGAGTCCGCAGTTCATTCAAGTACGCGCGCGAATGCTCGACCGTCGCCGCGTGCCCCTTGCGCGCCACCAGTGTTTGCATCCCTTCGCGGCGCAATAACTCATCCACCGACGGCAGCAGTCGAAACAACCCGGAATTATCGGAAAGATTCACGGCTATTCAGTTTGCTGTTTGCGCGCCCGTCTTGCAAGCGAACTCGTCACCGATCTCCAACGGCCAGCGCCGGGTATCCGCTCGACCGGCCGCACAAGTGGCGGTATCCTGCGATAGTCGGAAAGATTGGTCACTGTGGAACAAACCCGAGCACCCAAGTTATCGAGGATCGTCGAAGTTCTTCCCGCTGGCCCCGAACAGGAGCCGATTTTCGCGAATCTCCTCGAGTTGTATGCCCACGACTTCAGCGAGTTCCACGAAATAAAGATAGGAGCGGACGGGAGGTTTGGCTACAACGATCTCCCGCTTTACTGGCGAGATCCGAACCGGCACGCGCTTCTCGTGACGATGAATGGCAATCTGGCAGGCTTCGCCTTGCTTCGGAGAATCTCGGATATCTCCACCAACGAGCTCATCTGGGACATGGCGGAGTTCTTCGTGCTTCGCGGGTACCGGCGGCATGGAGTTGCCACCGCAGCAGCGCACCAGGTATGGCGGCGTTTCCCGGGCCTTTGGCAGGTCCGAGTGATGCAGTCAAATCGCGGCGCTCACCGTTTCTGGCACCGCGCTATCGCGACATTTACGCGAAAGAAGGTCGAATCCGTAGTCGTCGAAAAAGACGGCAAGCTCTGGCAATACTTCTTGTTCGAATCCGGATAGTTGTCGGGTGCCCCATTTAAGCGAAGCTTGAGTGGGGATTTTGACGTTCCAGTTGCCGGTTGCCCCATCCTTTCGCCCGTCTTTGGCGAAAGGGTGGGAAAGCTCATTGCTGATTGCTCATTGCTAGTTGCCGCTCTTTACCAGCAACCAGTCACCAGCTACCCCACTTCCACCAGCCCATATCTTCTATTCCAGTGACTCCGCAAATGCATCACCGCATTGGCGATCTCCTGCTGCGAAATCTGCTCATTCGGCCCTTCCAGAACACATCGCGCCTGCTTCCGCGCCATCTCCAGCACATCGCGGTCGCGCAACAGATTCGCCACCCGGAAGGTCGGCATCCCCGCCTGCTTGGTCCCGAAAAACTCGCCCGGCCCGCGCAGTTGCAAGTCTAGCTCGGCAATCTCGAAGCCATTCTGCGTGCGTACCATCGCATCCAGCCGCTCCTCCGCCTCCGGAGAAACCTTCCCACCCGTCATCAGCACGCAATACGACTGCGCCGCCCCGCGCCCAATTCGTCCCCGCAACTGATGTAGTTGCGACAGTCCGAACCGCTCCGCGTGTTCCACGACCATCACGGTCGCGTTCGGCACATCTACGCCGACCTCGATCACCGTTGTCGAAACCAGAACATCAATGGTGCCTCGCTGAAACGCCGCCATCGTCGCGTCTTTCTCGTCGGCGCTCATGCGCCCGTGCAGTAGTCCGACACGCAGCCCCGCCAACTCGCGCCTGCCGCAACTGGTCATGCATTTTGATGGCGGCTTTTAACTCCCCTTCCATCGCTCCTTCTTCAATCACCGGATACACCACATACGCCTGCCGTCCCGCCTTCACCTGCTTGCGCACGAACTCCCACACCTTCTCCGCCGCGTCATCGCCCACGCGCGTCGTCTTGATCGGCGTCCTTCCCGGCGGCAACTCATCCAGCACGCTCGTATCCAAGTCGCCGTACAGCGTCAACGCCAGCGTTCGCGGAATCGGCGTCGCCGTCATCACCAGCACATCCGGCTCGGCATCACCCGGCTTCTTCATCAACCGGAACCGCTGCATCACCCCAAACCGGTGCTGCTCGTCCACGATCACGAGCCCCAAACGGTCGAACTCCACCGACTCCTGGATCAGCGCATGCGTTCCTATCACCAGCTGCGCATTGCCCTGCGCAATGTGGCGCCTCGTCTGCTTCTTTCGCCCCGCCTCCTGCGATCCCGTCAGCAGCACGATGCGATACCCCGCCTGCTCCAGGATCTTCCGCGCCGACAAGTAATGCTGCGTCGCCAGAATCTCCGTCGGAGCCATCAGCGCCACCTGGTATCCGTTCTCGATGGCGATCACCGCCGCCTCGAACGCAACGATGGTCTTGCCCGACCCCACGTCGCCCTGCAGCAGCCGCCGCATCGGAGCCGGCTGCTTCATGTCGTCCACAATCTCTTTCAGCACGCGCTTCTGAGCCGCTGTCGGATGAAATGGCAGAATCCGCTTCACCGCCGCCCGCACCTGGTCGTTGATCGCAAAGCTGAAGCCCGTCTGCGCCCGCATCTTGCGCCTCTTCAACTCCAGCCCGAGCTCGAGAAAAAATAGCTCCTCAAAGATCAGCCGAAACAGCGCCGGCGTCCGCGCCGCTTGCAGCTTGGCCAGGCTTTCACCCACCTCGGGCCAGTGCGCCTGCCAGAACGCGGCCTTGCGATCGATCAACCCCATCTGCCCGCGCACCACCCGCGGAATCGCATCCGGCACATCTCCGTCCAGCCCCTCCAGCATCCCGTGAATGATGCGCCGAAACCATCGCGCCGTCAGCTTCCCTTTGCCCGCCGACTCATAAATCGGAACGATGCGCCCAGTCTCCAGCGTCTGCCACTTGCGCTGTTCTTCCTCCGGCATCGCGCCGCGCTCAATCGGGTCATCCAGGATTTCAAACTGCGGCTGCATAATCTGCAACCGGTCCACACCGCGAGTGGTCGCCTCTACCTTGCCGTACAGTGCCACCAGTTGCCCGGCGCGAAACTTGTCTTGCAGATACGCCGCGTTAAACCAGATGCATTTCAGCGTCGTCCGGCCCTCGCCCACCGTCATCTCGAAAAGAGGCATACGCCGCGTGCGGAACAGCGCCGACGTGCGCACCGTAGCGATTACGCTCGCCATCTCCCCCGCGCGTAACTCGCCGATCCCCCGCGGATTCAACCGGTCTTCATACCGAAACGGCAGATAGTAGAGCAGGTCCTCGACCGTCGTGATGCCCTTCTCCAGCAGCATCTCGCCTATCCGCGGCCCAATGCCCTTCACATACTGCACGTTGGTCGAGAGATCCAGCACAGTGCGATGGTAAATCAGTGACAGTTGTCAGTTCCCAGTTCTCAGTTGTCAGTCTCGGTTCTTTGGATTGGTCATCCTGAGCGTAGGCAGCGCCCGCCGCGGCGGGCTGCCGGAGTCGAGGGGCCTGCTGTTCCTGCTTCGAATAACTGCAACCTGGCGCCCGTTCTTGTGTTGTGTCATATCCGTG
This sequence comes from uncultured Acidobacteriaceae bacterium, assembly GCA_963751155.1. Lineage (GTDB taxonomy): Bacteria > Acidobacteriota > Terriglobia > Terriglobales > Acidobacteriaceae > DASRAA01. Next base: position 287,640 of record CAVVTL010000018.1, read on the forward strand.
TCATCCGTGTGAATCCGTGGTTGCTTTTGCCTTTTCGAAACTCGAAACTTGAAACTAACTAAAATGCTCCCCCGTCTCCTCAAACGACTCGCCGCCGTCGTACTGGGCAGTCTGCTCTACTTCTTCGTTCTCATGCCGCACCTGCCTCCGGCCGCGCGCCACCAACCCTTCCGCCTCGACTGGGGCCTGCTCGTCGACGCCTGGGTTTGCCTCGTCCTCTACGGCCTCCTCGAACTCGCAACCCGCCGCAAACCCTAGCCCACGCAATTTCTATCCACTATCCACTGACCACTATCCACAAAAAAGGGAGCCTTTCGGCTCCCCAATGCGCTCGTCGTCGTTTTGCTGTCCGGCTTACAACTGTTTCGGATTGCTCCCCTTGAGAATTTCCTGCCACTCGCGCTTTTCCTGCTCCCACTCTTTCTTGAACTCTCCCATCTGCTTCTGCAACTCGGGTTGCATCTGCTCCCACTGCAGCTCCATGTCACGCGCCGTGGCCGCCCACTCCCGTGCCGCCGGTTTCATGCTATCGGCCATCTCTCGCGCTTGCCGTTGCAGCTCCGGAGTCATCTTCTCCAGTTCCTTGCGTATCTTTTCCGACTGCTTCCGCATCACCACGGCCTGCCGGCGCATTTCCTCCGCCTGTTTCTTCATCTCCGGAGTCACGCTGCGCCCCGCCTTTTCCGCCTGCTTGCGCATCTGCTCGGCCTGCTTGCTCAGCTCCCGCGCCTGCTTCTCCATCTCCGGAGTCAGCGCCGCCGCCGACTGTGCCTGCCGATGGATCTCGTCCATCTGCTGCGGATCGAGTTGCGCCAGCGCCGTCAGTTCCTGCGTCTCCCGGTCGAGCTCCGGCCCCAGCCGATGGATCTCCGCATCCATCGCCTGCATGTCCTGATCGAATGAATCCCAAGCGTCGGGCTGCAGCTCCGACGTGTTCTCCGGGACGCTCATCTGCAGCGTTTGCGGTCGCTTGTCGCGCACGATCGACAGCGACAGCTTGCCGCCCTGCGCCTTCAGAGCCGTCTTCCAATCCTGCATGTCGTGGATGGTTTCATTGTTGACCTTTACCACCACGTCGCCCGCCCTCAGGCCGGCCGCCGCGCCCGGACTGCCCTTGTCCACCGAACGCACCAGCACGCCCTCGTTCGGCGCCACGCCGAAGAACTCGCCAAGCTGAGTACTCAACGGCTCCACCAGGATCCCACTGCGCGCCAGCAGTGGCGTATAGCCCCGCACATCGAATGGCGGCATCGCCATCGGAGGCAGCGGCATCGTCCTACCCACCTGACTTACTGGCGGCAACGGTGGTGTTGGCGGTGCCATCGCCATCTGCTTCCAGTCGCCAAGCTTCACTTTCATTTCCTGGCTGTGCCCGCCCCGCCAAACCGTTAGCGTCACTGTGTTGCCCGGAGCGCTACTCTGAATCAACGAAGCAAATTGCTCGGGTCCGCTCACTGGCTTGCCATTGAAGCCCGTAACGATGTCCCCGCTCTTCAGCCCTGCGCGGCACGCCGGACCGTCCTGATCGACATTTGCGATCGCCGTACCGCCCGTCAGGTGCAAGGCCGACGCCGTCTCGGGAGAAACCCCCTCCACCATCACGCCCAGATATGCCCTGCCGGCCGGCGCTCCCGGGCTCGGCGGCGCCGTCGCAAATGCCGGTGTCGCCACCGTCAGGCCCAGCGCCAGCGTCAAATTCACGAAGTGCTTCGCAATCCCACTCATCGCTCTACCTCAACTGCCTTCTATTGCATCTTGCGGAAGTTAATCTGCCCAATCGTCGTGCGCACTCGCAATATCGGCCCGCCGCCATTCAACGGTCCCTCGGCAAACATCGACTTCGGTCCGAACTGCCCGCCTTCGGACGTGATCGCCAACCCGGGAAATTCCGAAGTGATTCCCGATCCGCTCGCCATCTCCGTCGTCGCATGCACATTTACGCCCATCGCCAGCGGCAGGTACGCCACCACGTTGCCCATCGTCGTGTGCAGATACGAATCGTGAAACTTTGGGCCCACAAACTGCACTGTGATGCCGCCCGTTCCTGTCTCCACGTACGCGCCCTGCCCAACCTTCCACAACTCCACCATGCCGCCGCCCGTAATCACCTTGACGTAGCCCTGCGCGCTTCCCAGCCGCACGCTTCCGCCACCTGTCTCCGCCGTCACCGGTCCCATCACGTCCCCGAAGTTCAGGTTGCCTCCGCCCGAGTTCGCCCGCAGGCCGCCATTACACCGGCCTACCTCGATGTTGCCCGCGCTCGTCTCCACTGTGGTCGGCCCAGCCGTTCCGATCTTCACTCTTCCGCCGCCGGTTTTTACCGTCAACTGCCCGCTCACGCGGTCCACCGTCACCGGGCCGCCCGCGCTTTCCAGGTAAAGATCCGCGTTGACGCTGCCGACGTCCATGCTTCCGCCGCCGCTGACCACCGACGTCGCTCCGCCCAGGTCAGCCAGCTTCACGCTGCCGCCACCCGTCGTACCCGTCACCGTGCCCTGGATCGAACTCACCGACAGCGGTCCTCCGCGCGTTTCCGCCCGCACGATCTGCGTCAGGCGCGGAATCTGCACCGCGAAATCCGCCGCCAGCCGGTTGACACTCCGGCCCATCACATGGCCTTCCAGCACCACCACGTCGCCAAGTTTGCTGGCCGTGATGCGTAGCTGCCCAAACTGCTTTCGCGCCGCCGCTTCCGAATCCGCTGACGAGCGCTTGCGAACCACGTACGTCACCTGCGTCGCCGTGCCCTGTACTTGCAGCGATCCCATGTCCGTCAGCGCCCGGAACTCCCGCGCCGCCGGCAGCGTGCCTGTGGTCTCTTCCACCCACGCGTTCCCGTCGCGAAACACCCGCGCCGTCTGCGCCCACAGCGGCACTCCCAGCATCGTCACGATGGCAGCCGCTGCCACTTTCCGCCGCATCATATTGGCTGCCCTCAATCCGGTCCCAACTATCATGGCGTTCGTCAGTACACCGTCGGCATCGCAGCCAGCACGCGTTTCGATTCCCCGCGCACGTAGTCGCTCGGGTCGTCTTTCGCCAGTTGTTCGAACGCCATGCGTACGCTGCTGTCGGTCTTCACCGGCTCTAGCGCATGCAAGGCTCCGCTGCGCACTCCCAGGTTGCTGTCGTTCAGCAGCGCATCCAGCACCGCATTCCGCACCCGGATGTCCTGCTTCACATATCCCGACAGCCCTTCCAGCGAATGCAGCCGCACTCCCGGATTGCTGTCATACCGCAGCGCATAGGTCAGCGTCTCTCGCACCCGCGGATCGTCCGTCTTGTCCATCAACGCGTCCACCGAATTCAGGCGCACTCCCGAATTTTCGTTGCTCTTGGCCGCATACAGCAACAGGTCCTGCACCTTCGGATCGCTCGCCGAGCCCTGCACCATGCCCGGAGCCACCCGGTCGTACTGCACCTTCACCTGGTTCGTCGCCGGGTCTTTTTCGATGGACGTCACTCCGCTGATCGCCGCGCTGCTGAAGTTCTCCTGCTGCGGAACCACGGTGTTGTGCCGCATTGACTGGTACATCGCGCCCAGCCCGCCGCCAAAGCCCACCATGAAGATCACCATGGCCAGCGCCGGCGAGAACCGCACCTGCCTCAACCACGCCGTCGGATCGAATGCCAGCCGCTGATACCACGCCTGCCGCGGACGCTCGTGTTCCAGCGCCTCCTGCAGCCGCATGCGCGACGCCGCCAGAAAGCTCGCCGTCGGCTCTGCCACCGGCGCCGCATTCATCTGCGCCTGAAACTCTCTCTGCTCGGCCAGTTCCGCCGCGCAAGCCTGGCAGCGCGCTACGTGCTGTTCCACTTCGTGCTGCGCGTCGTCGGCCAGCTCACCGTATAAGTGGAGCGTAATGTTCTCTCGTACCCAATCGCAATTCATACTTCCATCCTTCAATCTTCAACAACTCGAAAACTCTGGGTGCCCCATCCTGTCGCCTTCTTTTGGCGACAGGGTGGGATTCCAAACTCCCCGGTCGGTGGCCCACATTTGCCTTCCTTTGGCATATGTGGGATTCCCGAATCCCCGGGTGCCCCATCCTATCGCCCTCTTTTGGCGATAGGGTGGGATTCCAAATTCCCCGGGTGCCCCGTTCTACCGGCCCGTTTTTGGCCGGTAGGGCGGGATTCCCTTACCTCGCATCCTTCAACGCCGCTCTCAACTTCTGTGTCCCGCGAAACAGCGTGTTCTTCGCCGTCTCTTCCGTCGTGTTCAAAATCTCGCCAATCGTCCGCAACTTCAGTCCCTGGTAATGCTTCATCTCGAAGACCATTCGCTCGCGCGGAGTCAGCTTTTCCAGCGCCTTGGCAATGCGCTTGCCCAACTCCCGCCGCATCAAATCTTTCTCCGGACTCGCCCCCGACCGCACATCCGCCACCTGGTCGAGCATGTCAAAGCTCTCGCCGTCCGAGTCCGTCATCACGCCCGACTCTTCCTTCCGCACCTGCCGCTTGCGCAGGTGGTCGAGGCACAGGTTGGTCACGATCCGGTAAATCCACGTGTAAAACGAGCACTCGAAGCGGAAGCTCCCGATGTTCCGGTACGCCTTCAGAAACGCTTCCTGGTAAATGTCCTGCGCGTCCTGCTCCGAGCGCGTCATGTGAAACGCCAGCCGCAGCACCGGCCCATCGTATTGACGCACCAATTCCTCGAACGCCGCCTGGTTGCCGCGCTGGGCCTCCCGGATCAGCTCCGCGTCGTTCATCCGCCTCTGGCTTTGCTCGGCCGTGCCTCGTCCTTCCGAGGATGTGATGGTTGGCGCCGCGCTCGCCCTGTTCGGCGTGCCGATCAGGCCCGGGCCTGGCCCCACCGTCAGAGCAATCGCTACCGCCTCGGCTGCCATGCTGATTCCCGCCCGTCTCCCAATTGCAGACTCAATCGACTTCCCTGCAACTAGATAGACGGGCTACGACGGCATCCGTAAGCGGTCATTATAGTGGTCAGGGCCTCCTCCTCTGGATCTCCCGCCCTGCCCCCTTTTGGGATGTACGTCCCTGCGCCTCAGCAGGTTCCGGCCTTGCCCGTCACCAGCCCGCCGTGGCGGTCCAGAACGTGCTCTGCACATTCCAGCAATTACGGTCAGTTACTTCCTTATGACATGCGTCCCAGTCTCATCGTGTCTGAACTGTGATCGTGTTACTGTCAACATTCCCACTTCCATTCACCCCGAACCGCCACTCGACCGATTACAGCGGCTCGTGAGAAGGAAAACTACGATGAAACGAATTTCACTGTTGTCCCTCTCTCTGATTCTCTTATTAAACCTCTCTGCATTCGCGCAGGATGCGCAGCAGAACCTGACGCTTATCGTTACCGGCCAGCCGGGCCAAGCTCCGATTGTCCAGATCAACGGCAAGTCTTACGTGGACATCGATGCGCTGGCGCGTCTCACGAACAGTTCCGTCAGCATCAAGGGGAATCAGGTTATCTTGACCCCGCCAGGTTCGGCCCCGAGCACGCTGGCGGCGGACCACCAGCCTTCCGCCCCGACCGCGCAGCTAAAGCTCGTCGCCGAGAGACAGCCGGTGGATGCTGAACCCTCTGCCCCGGCCGATCAGGCCAAGCCCGCCACTGCCGACCAAGCCCCGGCGACCGCCGAGTCCGAAGCCGCCCGCACGGCGGCGCTGGCCAAAGCCGCGCAGAACCCCGTGGCTGACATGATCAGCTTCCCGCTGCAGAACAACACCAACTTCGGTGTAGGGCCGAATCAACGGGTTCAAGACGTGCTGAACTTTCAGCCTGTCATCCCACTGCACCTGAACGCAAAGTGGAACCTGATCACCCGCACCATTTTGCCCGTCGTCTGGCAGCCTAATGCGCAGCAGCCCAACGGACAGGGCTGGTACGGCATCGGAGACTTGAATCCCAGCCTCTTCTTCTCTCCCGCCAAGTCCGGCAAGTTGATCTGGGGTGTCGGCCCGGCGATTGTCCTTCCCACTGCTACCGCGCCCGAGTTAGGACAGGGAAAAGTCAGCGCCGGCCCGGGCGTCGTCGCCCTCACTACTCCCGGACACTGGGTCATCGGAGCTCTGGCCAACAACGTCTGGTCGTTCGCCGGTACGGGCAGCCGTCCGCCGGTCAATCAGTTCCTTTTGCAGTACTTCATTAACTACAACATGAAGAAGGGCTGGTATGTCACAACCGCTCCCATCATCACCGCCGATTGGCGCGCCAGCAGCGGCAACCAGTTGACGCTACCATTCGGAGGCGGTTTCGGCAGAATCATGAAGATCGGCTTCCAGCCCACCAACCTCCAGGTTCAGTTCTTTGGCAATGCCAAGTACCCCACAGGAGGTTCTCCCTGGGGCATGCGGTTCCAGATTGCCTTCCTGTACCCCAAGTTCTCCAAGGCTCAGGAAGAGGAAATGCTCAAGATGAAACTCGAACAACTGGAGAAGGAACAGCAGCAGGCGGCGCCAAAGAGGTGATGGCAGCGTAAAGGGCAGCAGACTTTCTCATCTCGGTTCCGAATGAATGGGGTGGTCGCGGAGAGAGGTGCCGCGCCGCCGCTTTTTAGCAAACCGCTTTCTGGCGGCCCGCTGCTCCTCGGCGACCACCTCCCTATCCACTTCTTGCAGCGTCCGCACAAACAATTCTCCCAGTGGAGACAAACTCCGCCGCGCCAGGCGAACAATGCTGAAGTCCGTGTGCAGCATCGGGGGGACCAAGGGCAGGACTGCCATGGTTCCGGCCTCGAGGTCGGGGAGCAGGAGGTTCAGTGGCAGCAGAGCGACGGCGTCCGATTGCTGGGCGATGTTCTTCATCATGGTCAGCGACTCACACGCGATCGACGGAAAAGTCTTCGGCCCGGGTTGCGCCGGATTCTCAGCGCTGGCCGATTCGCTGACGAACTGCCGCAGCAGGCCTGGAGGAAAGCGCGACGTGCTGACGAACGGATAGCGCAGCACGTCGCCGATGTTTAGCTCGCTGGTTTGCTTGAGCAGAGGATGCCCCGGCCTGACGGCGAGATAGCCCTGCCTTCGCGACAACCGGGTGAGGTGAAATTCCTCGTCGGTCGCGATTCCGGTCCCGGCAACCACCGCGAGATCGAGCTTGCGTTGGCGCAGCAGCGGCACCAGGCCGGCAAAGTTATCGTTGACGATGCGCAGGCGCACCGCCGGGTGTTCGCGCACAATCCGCGCGATGGCTGTGTCCACGAAGCCCACGCCGACATACGTCCCCGCCCCAACCTGCAGTTCGCCCTTGGCCAGCCCCTTGAGCAGCTCCATTTCGCGGGTAAGATCGGCGGAGTGCGACATTACGTCGCGGGCATGCTCGAGGAAGATCTCGCCGCCATCGGTGACCTCAACGCTGCGCGAGCTGCGCTCGAAGATCTGCACGCCGGCCTGCCGTTCCAGGCTCTGGATGCTCCGCGACAGCGACGGCTGCGAGAGATGGAGCGCGGCCGCGGCACGGGCAAAGTTGCGGTGTTCCGCCAGCGTCAAAGCACAGCGCAATAGCCGGATTTCGAAGTCCATACGCTTAGGCTATCAAATCGATACGTCAAACGCATTGGACGAATGGATGCAGTTTTCCTAAACTGTCCGGTACATACTCATTCGTTTGTTCTGCCTAACTCGCCGTCACACCGGCGGTCAGGGTGTCGCCGCATTTCGAAGTGCTGACATCGTGGCACTTCGTTCCATCAACCGGTATTCCCGTGTCAGGAGATTCGTATGGACTTAGGTGCAAATGTTCGAAAACTTACGCTCGGCGCACTCGCCATCTCCAGCTTTCTGCTGGCTGGCGACGCTGTCAACGCCCACGCGCAAGCCGCTAACACCGCTAAGCCACCCAACATCGTGGTCATCATGGGCGATGACATCGGCTGGATGCAGCCCAGCATCTACCATCGCGGTCTCATGGTCGGCGAGACCCCCAACATTGACCGCATCGGCAACGAAGGCGCCATCTTCATGGACTATCTCGCCATGCAGAGCTGCACCTCCGGGCGCAATGCCTTCTTTACCGGAATGTATCCCCTACGCACCGGAATGATTCCGCCGCAATTGCCCGGCAGCCCGTCGTATCTGCGGCCCGGCACTCCCGCGATGGCGGTGTTCCTCCGCGATCTCGGCTACACCACCGGCGAGTTCGGCAAGAACCACCTCGGCGACCATACCGCGTCACTTCCTACGGCCCACGGCTTCCAGGAGTATTGGGGCTGGCTCTATCACCTGGATGCGATGCAGCAGGTGAGCTTCCCTGACATCAATAGCAGCCCGACGGTGCAAGGCATCGCTCCGCCATGCAAAAACACACCGGTACCCGGATTAGCTGAAGTTCCCGGCGCCGTGGATCCAATGACCACGACCTGCCTTACGCCGCCGCGTCCAGTCATCTGGTGCCACTCTTCTGACGGCACAGAGAAGAACCAGACGTGCAAGGACGAAGGCCCATTGACGCTGGAGCGCTCGAAGACGGTGGATGAGGAAACCTCGGCCAAGGTCATTGACTTCCTCGACCGAAACGACCCCAAGAAGACGGGCAAGCCGTTCTTCGTGTGGTACAACCCGGCGCGCATGCACGTTACCACCGTGTTGTCGGACAAGTATCTGGCCATGATTGGCACACAGGGTGGCAAGGACTGGGGCATCAACGAAGCCGGCATGAAGCAGATGGACGACAACATTGGCTACGTGATCGCAAAACTGGAAGCGATGGGCCAGTTGGATAACACCATCCTGATCTTCACTACCGACAACGGCGCGGAGACGGTCAGCTTTCCTGATGGCGGCATCACTCCCTTCAAAGGCCAGAAAGGCGAGGCATGGGAAGGCGGCTACCGTTCTCCCCTGGTCGTCCGCTGGCCGGGCCACATCAAGCCGGGCACGGTCAAGAAAGAAATGTTCGCGGCCCTCGACTGGCTGCCTACGTTCGTTGACATCGCCGGCGGTCCCAAGGGCGACGACCTGAATAAGCAGATTCAGGCCGGCAAATATCCGGGCATCGTCAAGACCATGCTCGACGGCTACGACCAGCGCGCTTATCTGGAAGGCACCGACGAACATTCGGCGCGTGATGTCTTCTTCTACTACTCGGGCGCGACGCCCTCGGCGGTGCGTTACAAGAACTGGAAGATGTATTACTCGATGGCGCCTGGGGGAGCGACCGGGTGGTTCCTGCCGCTTCAGAACTATCACTGGACGCTCGTATCGAATGTCAAGCGCGACCCCTTCGAGCAGACGGTGAGCTTCGGGGACTCGAAATCAGCCATGGCGCTCGGTGGCGCACTTGCCTCCCCAACTACGGCTTACCTGTACGACTGGAACATGCTTCCTATCGGCCAGATGCTGTGGATGAAGGAACTCTATACGTTTAAGGAGTTCCCACCGCTGCAGGCTCCGGAAACCTACAACCTCGACGGCATCCTGAAGCAGATGGAGGCCAACAAGGGCGATGACTAGATCGGAAGTCGTCCGAGTACATCGGTAGTAGAAATGAACTTGGATTCCACAAATCCGTTTGATTAGAAATGGGGCGAGGAAGGAGACCATCCTTCTTCGCCCTTTTTTCGTATTGTTGGGTACGATTCGGGAATTACGCTCCCGCAAAGTGAGGAGCACCAGAAATGAAACCTCGCGCAATTTTCCTCTCATCGTTATTACTCTCTTAATTCTCTTACTCTGCCGGCTGCAGCAGTAACCCAACACCTGCCACACCGACCGCAGGCCAACCGGCCGCGACCACTGCTGCCGCCGATCCGCTGCCTTCGTGGAACGATGGCCCGGCGAAGCAAGCCATCCTCGACTTCGTCAAAACCACCACCGACAAGAGCCAATCCGAAGTTCGTCGCGCCCGAAGACCGCATCGCCACCTTCGACCAGGACGGCACCACCTGGGTCGAGCAGCCCATGTACTCGCAGGTCTTGTTTGCCTTCGACCGGGTAGCCGAGATGGCGCCGCAGCATCCGGAGTGGAAGACCAAGATGCCGTTCAAGGCCATCGTCACCGGCGACAAAGAGGCGATGGCGAAGTTCACCACTGAAGGACATCGAAGTCATCTGCCATGGCGACCCATACGGGCATGACCGCGGAAGCAGTTCACTCCGATCGTGAAGGACTGGATGGCCAAGGCGAAGCATCCCAAGTTCGACAGGCCTTATCCGCAGATGGTGTACCAGCCCATGCTGGAGGTGATGAAGTATCTGCGCGACAACGGCTACCGGACCTACATCGTGACCGGCGGCGGGCAGGACTTCGTCCGCGCCTATGCGCAGCAGGTGTACGGCATCCCGCCGGAGCAGATCATCGGCTCGGCCCTCGATACCCAGTACGACTACAACAAAGAGGGACAGGGCATCCTGATGCGCGACCCGAAGCTGCTGCTGAACAACAACGGCGCCGGCAAGGCGGAAGACATCTACCTGTTCATCGGGAAGCATCCCAAGGCGGCGTTCGGCAACATCGACCGGCGACCAGCAGATGCTGGAGTACACCCAGGCGAGCGGCGGCGCCTCGCTGGAAATGCTGGTGCTGCACGACGACGCCACGCGCGAATACGCCTACGGCCCGGCGCAGGGATTGCCCGACACCAAGGTCGGCACTTTCACGCAGGCGTTGTATGACGAGGCCAAGGCCAAGGGCTGGACCGTCATCAGCATGAAGAACGACTGGAAACAGATATTCTCCTGGGAGAAGTGATCCGTCGGAATGATCAGAGAACCCATGCGTGGCCCACAATTGCCTGCCGTTGCCAATTGTGGGTTCTCGTCCTCGTTGCTGCGGGTGCCCTATCCTGTCCCTTCCTTTGGGACAGGGTGGGAACGACGACCTTCGATGGCAACTGGCTGCTGATAACTGGTTACCAAAGTTCTCCCTTATTGGGTACTTTCGTAAGTTGACAGCCTCTCCCACTCCTGCCACCATAACCATGTTGCATTGTCCGACTTCGCTGCCCGCCCCGCGCGGCCAGCCTGTGGTTCTTGGAGGTTGCATGTCACTACCTGCCCGCCCCCGCCGCCATCACGACGGCTTCTTCCCCGTTCCACTCCCCCGACCCCAGCACGCTAACTCCTTACGGCAGACGAATTTACCCGTAACTCCTTTGTTAAGACGAATTTGCGCAAAAATTTCCCCTATCTTCATGAAAACAAGGAATTTGGGGGGGGAGGGGGAGGGGGGGTACCTGCTGCCGCTGTTTCCCAAAATGGGAAAAGGCCAGCCCGAAGGCCAGCCTTTTATGTCCTTTGCCAGTAATAACTTACAGCGAAAACTACGCTTCCGCCGGAGCTTCTTCCGCCGCCGCAGCCATTTCTTCCACGGCGTCTTTCTTCACCACGGCCTTTATCGTCGCGGTGACTTCGCGGTGCAGTTTCACCGGCACGTCGAACTCGCCCACGTTCTTCAGCGGCACGTCCAGCACGATCTTGCGCCGATCGATGGTAAAGCCCTTGGCTTCCAGCGCGTGCGCGATGTCCGACGACGTCACCGACCCGAACAACTGGTCGTGCTCGCCCGACTTGCGGGTGAACTCCAGCACCACGCCGTTGAGCTGCTTGCCCAGTTCCTCGGCGCTGCCCTTCTCCTTCGCCGACTTGCGCACCGACGCGGCCTTCATCTGCTCGATGACCGCCTTGTTGCCCGCCGTGGCTTCAATCGCCAGCTTGTGCGGAATCAGGTAGTTGCGGCCATAGCCTTCGGCGACTTTCACCACGTCGCCGCGCTGGCCCAGCTTGATGATGTCTTCCTTCAGAATGACTTCCATGTGTCCAACTCCATGAATTCGTAAGTGCGGGCACATTCACACCGCGCGCGGTGTGAACGACAGCCAGTTACCAGTTACCAGTCGCCGATTTACCGGCTCGCGAACGGCAGCAGCGCGATGTTGCGCGCCTGCTTGATGGCGTCGGCCACGCGGCGCTGGTGCGGCGTGCACACGCCGGTCAGCCGCCGCGGCACGATCTTGCCCGACTCGGCCACGAACTGCCCGAGCAGCCGCACGTCCTTGTAGTTCACCGTGTCGATCTTCTCCACGCAGAACTTGCATACCTTCTTGCGGCGGAAGAACTTCCGTCCGCCTTCGCGCGGGCCGCCCGGCCCACCGCCCGGACGTCCTGCCGGACGCGGCCCACGCGGGCCGCGATCGCCGCCACCACCCTGCAGGACGCTCTGCCGGGGCCGAGCTACCGCTGCTACCTTCACTGGCGGCCACTGGAGCTGCCGTGTTTGTCGTTTCGTCTGCCATGTTTCTCCTTCGGGCCGTTCAAGCGGCCTGCTTCTTCAGGGGCTAAAGCCCAGATTTCATGCGGCTCGTAACGGCACGACTGAAGTCGTGCCCTGATGCAAACCTGCCGGTGCAACCGTCGTACTACGCGCTGGCTGGAGCCGACTCCGCCGGCTCTGCCGCTGCCACAGGCTCGGCCGCAGCCGCCGCTGCCGCCGCTGCTTCCGCAGCCGCTGCCCGCGTGCCCTTACCGCGCACCTTGGTGTCGCGTATGGCCTTGATCTTGGCCACGCGCTTCTGCTCTTCGTCCACTCGCACGGTGATGAACTTGATCACCGGCTCGGTGACGCGCAACCGACGCTCGATTTCCTTCACCATGGAGCCGTCGCCCTCGAGGGTCATTAACACGTAGATGCCGTCCTGGAACTTGCGCACCAGGTACGCCAGCCGCCGCTTGCCCATCCGTTCCACGCTCTTCACCGTGCCGCCAGCGGTGCCGATCTGGCTCTCCAGGTTGGCCACTAGCTTGTCCTGCTCTTCTTCAAGCATGTCGGGACGCACGATAAACATCAATTCGTAAGTACGTTGCATTCGTTTTTCTCCCGGCGATCGGTAACTGGTGACTGGTAACTGGCCGCTAGTCTGATCGCCCAAACTCTTCGATTCTCGAATCACTTCGTTCACCAGTTACCAGCTACCAGTAACTAGCTACCGTTTTCTTCTTCCGCCTTGCGGTTGAACTTATTCATCGCCGCTTGCAAACCTTCCGCGAGGATGACCTTCACCGCTTCGGCCGCCGTATCCAGCACCTGGTCCACCGCCGGATACTGCGCCTTCTTAAACTGCGACAGCACATACCTCGCGCCGTCTGCCACCGGATGGTCCGGAGCGACTCCCATGCGGATGCGCGTAAACTCCTGCGTACCCAAGGCGCCGATCACCGACTCCACGCCGTTGTGCCCCGCCGAGCGGCCCCGCGGCCTGACCCGCAGCGCGCCAAACGGCAAATCCAACTCGTCGTACAAAAGAACCAGATCGCTGGCCGGCTGCGCTTCGTATTTCTCGACCAACTCGCGCACCGACATGCCGCTCAGGTTCATGAAGGTTTCCGGCTTGGCCAGCACGAGCTCCTGATCGCCAATCCGTGCCCTTGCCGTCTGTGCGCGGCAGTGGCGGTTGTTCACCACCACGCCGCACTGTTCGGCGATGCGATCCACCGCCAGAAACCCAAGGTTGTGCGGTGTGAACTGGTATTCGATGCCCGGATTGCCGAGCCCGACAATCAGTTTCACGCCGCCTACTTCTTCTTCTCGGACTTCTCTGCCTTCTTGTCGGACTTCTCGTCCTTTTCGCCACCGGCAGCTTCGCCTTCGGCGTCCTGCTTGCCCTTCTTGATAACTTCGGGCTCGGCAGTCGTCGCCGCGGCTTCGGCTCCCTCGACCGGAGTAGCCACCACAACTTCTTTCACCGCAGTCACGTGGGCAATCGCCTGGCCCGCGTCGGTGATGAACTTGACCTTGTCGTTGTGCGGCAGGTCCGATACGCGGATGGTCTCGCCGAATTGCAGCTTGCTCACATCGCCTTCGATGTTGGCCGGAATGTCGGCAGGCAAGCACTCGATCTCGATCTCGCGCACCATCTGCTCGAGAATGCCGCCCTGGATTTTCACGCCAGGCGCTTCGCCCTTGAGCACAACGGGAACGCTGACACGCAGCAACTGGTCCATGGCAATGCGCTTGAGGTCCACGTGCAAGAGGACGCCCTTGACGGGGTCGGCCTGCCAGTCCACGATCATCGCCTTGCCCGCGTCGCCGCCGGCGCTGAGATCAAAAATGGAGTTGTGTCCCGATTCCGAGCCCAGGATGCGCTTCATCTGCTTGGGATCGACAGAGATGGTGATGCGGTTCGAGGCCCGCTCCATAGAGCACAGCCGGGATGAGTCCTTCGCGGCGCAGGCGGCGGGCATCGTTCTTATTGCCGCCCTGACGCGACCGGGTTTCGATGTTCTTTTCGGTTACTGTAGCCATAATCTCGTTTCCTTTACAAAAACAGTCTGCTGACCGACGATTCCTCGTGAATCGACTCGATGGCCGCCGCGATGAGTCCCGCAATCGACAACTGCTCGATCTTGGGTTCGTTGCGGCCCGCCTCGGTCAGCGGGATGGTGTTGGTCACAACCACTTTGACCAACCCGGATTGCGAAATTCTCTCGATGGCCGGGCCCGACAGCACAGGGTGCGTGGCACAGGCATAAACCTGCTTCGCCCCGGCATCGAGCAGCGCCTGGCAGGTTTTCACCAGCGTTCCGGCGGTATCGATAATGTCGTCGAGGATGACGCAGGTGCGGCCTTCCACATCGCCGATCACGTGCATCACCTCGGTCACGTTCATGTTCGTGCGGCGCTTGTCCACGATGGCCAGCGCCGATTCCATCTTCTTGGCGAAGAAGCGCGCGCGCTCCACGCCGCCGGCGTCCGGCGAAACTACCGTCAGGTCCGGAAGCTTCAAATCCCTGAAATGCCCGACCAGCACCGGCGACGCGAACAGATGGTCCACCGGAATATTGAAAAATCCCTGAATCTGCGGCGCGTGCAGATCGACCACCAGCGCGCGGTCCGCACCTGCGGTGGTCAGCAGGTCAGCCACCAGCTTCGAACTGATGGGCACGCGCGGCTTGTCTTTGCGGTCCTGCCGGGCGTATCCGAAATACGGGATCACCACGGTGATGCGCCGCGCCGAAGCGCGTTTCAACGCATCAATCAGCAACAGCAGTTGCATCAGGTGCAGGTCCACCGGGTCGCATGTCGGCTGCACGAGAAAGACATCGGCGCCGCGCACGTTCTCCAGAATCTGCACGTACGTCTCGCCGTCGGAGAAGCGGGTAATGTACGTCTGCCCCAGCGGCATGCCGAGTTTTTCGCAGACTTCCTTGGCCAGCGCGTCGTTGGCCGTGCCGGAGAAGACCTTCCACTTGTCGTCTCCGCGTTGCCGCACCTGTTTGGGCTTGGGATCGCTGGCTGTCGACTGCTTCTTGTCTGCAGGCTGCGCGACTGCCGAAGCGATTTCGCTCGTGGCTGCCGCTGCTTGAACTGCTCCGGTTTTTATCCCTGCTGCTTCCATCGTCTCCACACCCCGCCAAACCTGGTTGGATTACAAGCTGGGTGAAACAAGCAACTAGCGGCTAGCAATTAGCTGTTGGTTATTCGCTTACAACTGCGAACCTGATTCCTGACTGACGACTAGCAACCGACCACTGACAACTGACAACTGATCTTGGCTGGGCGGCTAGGATTCGAACCTAGACAAGTGCCTCCAAAGGGCACTGTCCTACCATTAGACGACCGCCCAATCGTACTGGTAGCTGGTAATTGGTATCTGGCAAAAACGAGACTCTCGCTACCCCAGTTACCAGTTACCAGTCACCAGTTGCCGCTTCCAATATTCCGCCCGCGTCACCGTTCTTGTCGAAACAGCCACGTGCCCTGCGGCCCGCATGCGTTCGGCGGCGGCTTGCGCCCCGATGGCCGAATCGAACAGGCCATACAGGGTCGAGCCGGAGCCGGAAAGCGACGCAAACAGCGCGCCTTCACGCTGCAAAACACTCTTAACCTCACGTAACTCGGGATACTCAGGAAAGACGACGCGTTCGAAGTCGTTTTCGATCCCGGTTCGGACAAGGTCGAGAAGAGGTGTCTCGGCCCGGTCCCCGCCCAACGCGGGAACACCGGATGCTGGCCCATCCGCAGGCCAAGCCTGCGAACGGTAAGTGTCGCTCAACCAGGGGTACTCCGCCTGGTTGAACTTTTTAATTGTACCTGTGCCCGTGGAAGCGGTCAACGCGCCTTCTGCGGCAGTCAGCGCATCCCACTGAGCGAAGGCCTTGGGCGTGGAAACCCCCACGGCAGGCGTCACTACCACCAGTGGCAGTTCGGGAAGGTCTTGAAGGGCATGGACTTCCTGCCCACGATCGACGCCGAGCACAGTCCCGCCGATGAGAAAGAGGTTCAGGTCGCTGCCCACGCCGGCGGCAATGCGGTGCTTGTCTTGTGAAGTCAGTTGGATGTCCAACGCGCGCTCGAGACCGAGCATCGCCGCCACGGCATTGGACGATGCCGCGCCCATTCCGCCCTGCACGGGCAACTGCTTCTCGATGGTGATGACGATCTTGGCGCGCTTGTCCGCGGCGCTCAGCACCTGCTCAGCGACCTTGTGGCAGGTGTTGGTGGCATCGCACGGCACGCGGGGATCGTCACAGCGAATCTCGATCCCGTCGCCTGCTTCAACCTCGACCCGCACCACGTCGTGCAGCGCGATCGTCTGGTAAATCGTGCGGAGCTCGTGAAAGCCGTCGGCGCGCGCCGGCCCGATCTTCAGGCCGAAATTGATCTTCGCGAAGGAGCGGATAGCGATGGACACGGGAAGTAATCAGTGGCAGGTGGCCAGTGGCTAGTGTAAAGCAGAGGCCGGCTGCCATCTCGAGGCGTGACGGCCCTACGCCTTCGCTACTTCACTTCTTCACCCGGTCCCGCGTGTACATCAGCACCAGCGACCGCTGGGCGAACGGCAGATACACCAGGGCCGCGGTCATGCCGAGCGCAAGTCCTCCGTTGATGTGATGAATCAGCAGAAACGGCGAGAGTGCCCACAAGAGGTCCATCGCGAGCAGCGCGGGAAACAGCCGGTTGAACTTGGCCTGCAACTGCTCAAAGTCAAACCCTACCGCCGCGAAGAGATACAGCCGCACCGGAATGAGCACCACCGCTGTCGTCACCAACAGGATGGTGAGGGTCGCCGGGGAGAGCGGCCGTGCATCAGTGAAAATCTCCTCGATCTCCGGAATGTTGGCCAGCGCGCCCAGGTAAAACGCCAAGTACATCGCCTGCGTGAGAAAAAGCAAAATCCGCACCAGCTTGCGAGGGGCCGCGGGCAAATCGTGAGGTGCGGTGAGGAGTTGGCGGGAAGGCGACTCCGCCGTGTCGTCTGTGAGCGCAATTTCAGCGGATGTCGTTGCGGGCGCGGCCGTCGTCGGCTCGGCGGACACATTGGCTACCGGAGCCGCGAGCGTCACCGACGCGATGAAGCGGTAGCCCCGGCCGGGGATGGTCTCCACGTGACGCGGTTGCGCAGCGGAATCGCTGAGGGCCTCGCGCAATTTGTTAATCGCTGTGTTCAGGCCGTGGTCAAAGTCGACGATGGTGTCGTCGCCCCAAAGGCGCTGCCGCATTTGCTCGCGGGTGACCAGTTCGCCTGGGCGCTCCAGCAGCATCGTCAGCACCTGAACGGGCTGCGCGTGCAGCTTGATGCGGATACCGAACTTGCGAAGTTCTCCCGTGGCCTCATCGAGTTCGAAGGGCCCAAAGCGAAACAGGCGAGTTGCAGTCTCGTGCGGCATGGACACGGTTCAGTTTAGCCGTCCGGCGCTGGCGTATCCACCCAGTGGTCTCGCGGGCGCAGCCGTTCCGGAAGGGCTGCCGGCAAGAATGACGCTGTCGGGCCCGCCGGACTAACTCACGCAACTCACAATTATTCAGACACTTAGGCAATGAGGTGCAAATGAGAAAGGTTTGAGGCGTCGTGCATTGCGCTGATTCGTCTGAAGGTTGACACTGGCGTTTCGAGGTGCCCGATGGGACTGATATTTCGGACTGCAGCGATCGTGGTCGTGCTGACAGTGCCCTGCTCTTCGGCCCGCCTCAGCGCTCCTGCGCGGCAAGCCTTCGACGCGTACGCCGCAACCGTGGAGAAACGACTGGAACAGCAGCATGCCAGCCCAGAAACCTACCTCGCCACCTTCGATGTAGCCACCAACCTGGCCGACGTGGAACGCGAACTCCGCAGCGGTGCGTTGCGAATGGAGCCCGTCAACGGAGGCACCCGTCCGGTGAGTGGTGGGCTGCTGCACCACTGGCGCGGGGCGGCGTTCGTGCCCGGCGGCCGCGCCACCGACATGCTGGCGCTGCTGCGCGATTACAACCGGCTGTCCACCTACTACGCGCCGGAAGTCGAATCGTCGCGGCTGGTGGCCGACCGCGGCGGAATTGCGACGGTCGCCATGCGCTTCAAGAAGCAAGTCGTAGTTCCCATCGTCCTCGACGCAGAATACGACGTGCGCAACGGACTCACCGGCGGCGGCGCGGGCTACAGCGTTTCGCGCAGCACGCACATTTGGGAGGTCGATGTTCCCGGGCATGGCACACGAGCACCGCATGACCGAAGGCGACGACGACGGGTTCCTGTGGCGGCTCAATACCTACTGGAGTTTCGTCGAGGTGCCGGGCGGCCTGCTGATCGAGTGCGAGGCGATTTCGCTGACGCGCGATGTCCCTGCCGGACTGGGCTGGCTGGTTGCGCCGGTGATTGAGGACATGCCGCGCGATTCTCTGAAATTCACCCTTACCGCCACCCGCAACGCGCTGAGTTCCAGCGCCGTGAAAGAAGCACACCGATGAACCATGAATGTGAGGTCCACATGCAAGAAGCGATTATTGCCGACAGGCGGCAGACCGGGTTCGTCAACCCACTGCGCGTGCACAAAGCGCTGACCGCCGACATCGAGAAGCGGGCGCTTGGTCTGGATGGCCGAGCGCACGCCGGCGGCCATCAACTCTGATCACCTGACCGGCTTGGGATTCGTGGCGCAACTGCTGGCTGGGGCAAGTTATGCGCTGGCCTCGCGCGAGCCGCTGGCGCTGGTGCTGGCGAGTTTCTTTCTGGTGCTCAACTGGCTGGGCGACAGCCTCGACGGCACCCTGGCGCGCGTCCGTCGGCAGCAGCGCCCGCGCTACGGATTCTACGTAGACCACATGGCTGACACTTTCGGCGCGCTGGCGCTGATGGCCGGCCTGGCGTGCTCGGGATACATACACTGGCAGATCGCGGCGGCCATGCTGACGTGTTTCTTCGTGCTCTCCATCGAGAGCTATCTCACGACATACACCATGGGGCATTTCCATCTTTCACAGGGACTGTTTGGGCCGACGGAAATCCGCATACTGCTGATTGTGGGCAATGCGGTGCTGATGGTGCAGCCGATTGCGGACATCGCGGGCCACCACTTTCTGGTGTTCGATATCGGCGGCGCGATTGCAATTATCGGGATGACCTACATGGCTGTGGCGGCGACCGTGCGGCACATCGCGGTGTTGTATCGGGAGGAGCGGGTGGAGGAGTACTGAGGCCGCACTCAATTGACAACCGGAATGCTGCGCTGCGTTCGGTAGAATTTCGTATGCCCAATGCAACGTCGCTGGAAGAGTTGTGGTTTACCAACGGCGACATTTGTCTGCATGCTGTGGCGGCTGGGCCTGCTGATGGGCCGCTGGTCATCCTGCTGCATGGCTTTCCGGAGTTCTGGTACTCGTGGCGCAAGCAGATTGGCCCGCTCGCCGGGGCCGGATTTCGCGTCGTCGCGCCTGACCAGCGCGGCTACAACCTGAGCAGCAAGCCACCTCAGATCGCGGACTATTCAGTTGGAAATCTAATGGCGGACGTGATCGCGATTGCCGATCAGCTCAGTTGCGACAAGTTCTACCTCGCCGGACACGACTGGGGAGCGGCGGTAGCGTGGGCGACCGCGCTGCAGCATCCACAGCGCCTGCACAGGCTGGCGATTCTCAACGTCCCGCATCCGGCAGTGTTCCTGCACACCGTCCGCACAAATCCGCGCCAGATGCTGCGCAGTTGGTACATGGCGTTCTTTCAGATTCCGCGACTGCCGGAGCGGCGCTTCTCGGCCAACAATTTTGCCGCCGGGATCAAAGCACTGGTTGGCAGCAGTCGCCCCGGGACGTTCATTGAGACAGACATCGAGCGGTATCGCCGGGCCTGGTCGAACCCTGGCACCGTGACGGCGATGCTCAACTGGTACCGCGCGTTCTTCCGTGCCCGACCCTCGCTGCCCTCGGACCTGCAGGTGCACGTGCCGACACGCATCCTGTGGGGCCAGCGTGACATGTTCCTGCTGCCCGAGATGGCGCAGGAGAGCGTGAAGTATTGCGACTCGGCCGAACTCACTTATTTCCCCGAAGCCACCCACTGGCTGCAGCACGAGGAGCCGGATGCGGTGAATGCGGCGCTGATTAGATTCTTCGGGGAATAGACAAGAAGAACGACCGCGGATTGCGCTGAAGTACACGGATCGAATCCGTGTCATCGTGCGAATCCGCGGCCGCTTTTGTTCTTTGAACTCGTTAGTTTCTGCTTCTGAACTTCGACAGCAGGCGCAGCATTTCCAGGTACAGCCACACCAGCGTGACCATCAGGGCGAAGGCGCAGTACCACTCCATGTACTTGGGAGCGTTGTAGCGTGCACCCTGCTCAATCAGGTCGAAGTCGAGCACCAGGTTGAGCGCCGCGATGCCCACCACCAGCAGGCTGAATCCGATGCCGATGGGCGAGCCGCTGTTGATGGCATGGAACGAAATGCCGAAGAAACTCAGTACAAACTGCGCCAGGTAAAACAGCGCAATGCCGCCCGTGGCTGCCACCACGCCGATGCGAAACTTGTCGTTCACCTTGATCAGTCCGGAGCGGTACACCACCAGCATGGCCACCAGCGTGCCAAACGTCAGCATCACCGCCTGAATGGCGATGCCCTTGTACTTCAGCTCAAACATCGCCGAGATGCCGCCCAGCAGAGCGCCTTCGGCCAGCGCATACAGCGGCGCGGTCACGCCCGCCCATTCCTTCTTGAAGATGGTGACCATCGCCAGGATGAATCCACCAATTCCGCCGACGATCAGCATGGGCGCGACCGATGCCGGGTCTCCGGTGGCGAAGAAGCGGGTCCACGTCCAAGCCGCCGACGCCACGCATAACACCATCAGGATGCCGGCCTTGTTCACGGCTCCCGACACCGTCATCGTGTCTCCGCCAGTGCCCGCGAGGTCACGGAACGTGTTCTGCCCCAGCGCAGGATTGGAAGTCTTCATCAAGTCAGCCATGCAAAGTTCTCCTTGGGTTCGGTCATTGGATGAATTCGGGTTCGAGTGCGATGCAGCGAGCGACTGCGCCTCGCTCATAATACGCGGTTTTCGCAGTTCAACGCATGCCACGGCCAGCGTCATGGTGTGTACCCAGACTGGATACATCAAGCAAGCAGATGACTTAGAACAGCGTCTCCTGGCCCGCCGCTGGCGCCGCGCCCGGCCTCTTGATGCCGAAGTGCTGGTACGCCAGATGCGTGGCCACGCGGCCGCGCTGGGTGCGGTCCAAGAATCCTATCTGGATCAGGAACGGCTCGTAGATTTCCTCTATGGCATCTGCCTCTTCGGCGAGTGACGCCGCCAGCGTATTGAGCCCGACCGGGCCGCCCTGGTACTTCTCGATGATGGTGAGCAGCAGTTTGCGGTCGATTTCATCAAACCCATGGCGATCGACCTCGAGCATCTCCAGCGCGGCCTGCGCCGTGGGCTTGTCAATCTTGCCGGTGCCGCGCACCTGCGCGTAGTCGCGCACCCGCCGCAGCAAGCGATTCGCGATGCGCGGTGTTCCGCGGCAGCGACTCGCGATTTCGATGGCGGCAGGCCCGTCGATCTCGACGTTGAGAATTTCTGCCGAGCGTTCGAGGATGATCTTCAGGTCCGCGTGGGTGTAGAACTCCAGCCGCAGCACGATGCCGAAGCGCGAGCGCAGCGGCGCCGACAACAGCCCCGCTCGCGTAGTGGCGCCGATGAAGCTGAACGGCTTCACATCCATCGTGTGCGTGCGGGCCGACGGACCCTGCCCGATGATGATGTCGAGTTTGTAATCTTCCAGCGCCGAATAAAGCAGTTCCTCCAGCGCGGGCTGCATGCGGTGCACTTCATCGATGAAAAGCACCTGCTTCTCGCGCAGGTTGGTGAGGATGGCCGTCAGGTCGCCCTTGATCTGCAGCGTCGGCCCAGAGGTCTGCTGAAACGCCGCGCCCAATTCGTTGGCGATGATGTTGGCCAGCGTCGTCTTGCCCAGCCCCGGAGGGCCATAGAGCAGCACGTGGTCAAGTGCCTCGCCCCGAGACTTCGCGGCCTGAATGGCGATTTCGAGATTGTTCTTGACCTTCTCCTGTCCGATAAACTCGCGCAACCTCTGCGGACGCAGCTTCAGCTCGAACGACGCGTCGTCATCGAGCGGCGCGGCCGACACAATGCGCTCGCGATCCAAACTGTCCTTGGGAAAAACCACGATGGGGCGATGGTAAAGCGAAAGAAGAGGGAGATGCAATGACGGAGCGGATTCCGGAAGTGAGACCACCTGATTAAGACGAACTCCACAACTCGAAGAACATCGTGGCTAAAACCGGAGGTCATTAAACCACCCACCCGCACGGAGCGCTCGAAATTCACGCGATGGCTGGGGCGAGACGCGCCGCGACTGGCGCGAACCTCCGCCATCGCCGATAACCTCGGGTCACGCAACCAACGCGGCCGTTCACAAAAAAGTGAATCTACTTTATCCGCGGCTCTTCTAAGCCGAGCAGAGTTTCACCAATCCGGGGTAGTTCAACAATTCAGCGGAAAGGATCCTCACCATGGTTCTTGGCATGAGTTTGTCTACCTTCACCCTCCTCCACGTCATGATCAGCCTGGCGGGAATCGGCTCGGGATTCATCGTCGTGTACGGGCTGCTCAAGGGCAAGCGGCTCGACGGCTGGACCGCGATCTTCCTTGCCACAACCGTCTTGACTAACGTCACCGGCTTCCTGTTTCCGTTCGAGAAGCTGCTGCCCTCGCACATCGTGGGGTGCATTTCGCTGGTGGTGCTGGCCATCGCGATCTGGGCGCGGTACGGAGCACGTCTCGCCGGCGCCTCGCGCTGGATCTACGTGGTGACCGCTGCCATCGCTCTCTATTTGAACTGCTTCGTCGCGGTCGTACAGGCGTTTTTAAAAATACCCGCCCTGCATGCCCTGGCTCCCACCGGGAGCGAGCCGCCGTTCCTGATCGCCCAGTGTGTGGTCCTGGCAGTTTTTGTCTGGCTGACCTGGCGAGCGGCCAAACGCTTTCACGTGCTCCCGGATCGTCCGCGCACCACGTCATCGGTTTAATTCCGCCGCGGCGCAATCCCTGTGCGCGGCGGTCTTGCGCGCTCGAACTGCCGCGCCTCGATTCCGAGCCCGTGACATCACACCAGCATCGCTAAGGAGAACAATCAATGCCTACCATTACCACCAAAGACGGAACAGAGATTTTCTACAAGGACTGGGGCACCGGCCAGCCCATAGTCTTCAGTCACGGCTGGCCGCTTACGGCGGACGACTGGGATTCGCAGCTGCTCTTTTTCGGCCAGCGCGGCTTTCGTGTCATCGCGCATGACCGGCGCGGCCACGGCCGTTCCACGCAAACGTGGGATGGCAACGACATGGACACCTACGCCGATGATCTCGCAGCCCTCACCGAAAAGCTTGACCTGAAGAACGCGATCCATGTCGGACACTCCACCGGCGGAGGCGAAGTCGCGCGGTACATCGGTCGTTATGGCTCAAAACGCGTCGCCATGGCCGTGCTCATCAGTGCCGTCCCGCCGCTGATGCTGAAGACGGACAAGAATCCGCTGGGCGCGCCCATTTCGGTCTTCGACGACTTGCGCGCACAATATGTAGCTAACCGGCCGCAGTTTTACTGGGACATCACGCTCCCGTTCTACGGCTACAACCGGCCGGGCGCGAAAATCTCCGAGGGAATCCGGCATAAGTGGTGGTTGCAGGGCATGATGGGCGGAGTGAATGCCGGTTACGACTGCATCAAGGCCTTTTCAGAGACGGATTTTACGGATGACCTGAAGAAGTTCGACATGCCGACCCTCATCCTTCATGGCGACGACGATCAGATTGTGCCCATCGCCGCCGCCGGACTGGCGTCCGCGAAGATCGTGAAGGGAGCCAAACTGAAGGTGTACCCGGGTTATCCCCACGGGATGCCTACAACCCACGCGGACCAGATCAATGCCGATTTGCTGGCATTTTTCAAGGCCTAGCGATCAAGCCCGGAGATACAGGAACACCCGACACTGACAATTCGTAAAGACGCCGTTATGATTCGCTACAGTCATCATGAAGAACCTCGGCATCCTGCTCTCCGGGCGTGGCTCAAACTTTGAGGCCATCGCCGACAACGTGGCGTCGGGCAAGCTCGCCGCCAATATCGCTGTCGTCATCTCTAACAAAGCGGACGCCCCGGGTATAGTGTCGGCGCGACGTCGAGGGCTGAACGCGCTAGTCATCCCGTCGAAGGGCATGCCCCGCGAAGAGCACGACCGCGCCGTGGTCGCGGCCCTCCAACAACACCAGGTCGATCTGGTCTGCCTCGCGGGTTACATGCGCCTGCTGTCGCCGTGGTTTGTCGCGCAATTCCCCAACCGCATCCTCAACATTCATCCTTCACTTCTGCCGGCGTTCCCCGGCCTCGACGCGCAGAAACAGGCCTTCGATTACGGCGTTCAGGTCTCCGGCTGCACCGTGCATTTCGTGGACTCCGACCTCGACCACGGGGCGATCATCCTGCAAAAGACCGTCCCGATGCTCGACACCGACGACGACCACACGCTGGCCGCGCGCATCCTGGAACAGGAGCACATCGCCTACAGCGAGGCGATCCGGGTCGTATTGCAAAGCAGGTACCACATTGTGGGGCGAAGAGTCGTAATGGAGGCCCCAACGGAGGTGTGATCGTAATGTCGCAGGAATCCGACAACCTCGAAATTGCCCGCCGTTATCTGCGCTCCATTGAAGAGAGCGCCTCTGGCGACGCTACCGCGTTCTTTGCACCCGATGTCGTCGCCCAGTGGTATCCGCACAGGCTTGCCCCTAAGGGAATGACTGCTGACCTGGCCGCCATGCGGGCATCCGCCGAGCGCGGCAAGCAGCTGATGACCAGGCAGACGTATGAAGTCCGCAACTCCGTGGTAAGCGGGAATCATGTCGCACTCGAGATTTCGTGGGTGGGGATCCTGGCCGTTCCTTTTGAAACCATCCCCGCCGGCGGCGAGATGCGGGCATACTTCGCCATGTTCCTCGAATTCCGCAACGGCAAGATCGTTCACCAACGCAATTATGACTGCTTCGAGCCGTGGTAACCCAAGTGTGGTCATGTTAAAATGACCATGGTCATGAGGAGATGGTCATGAGCAAGACGGCCTTGACGAGAAAGAAGAAGCTGGCTAAAACCCTTTCCGGCCACAGGCAGATGGCAGCTGGCGAATTCAAGGCCAAGGTGCTCGCTCTGATCGACGAAGTCCACAAGGACGGGTCAATGGTCGTGGTCACCAAGAGGGGCACTCCCAAAGCTGCGCTGGTTCCATTTCCAACTACGTCAGGAGCTTCCCTACTCGGCAGGCTACAAGGCAAGTACAGCATTCATGGCGATCTTCTCGAGCCGGTGTTCCCGCTCGAAGATTACGACATGTTGAAATGATCCTTCTCGACACCCACGTCTTGGTCTGGTCTCAACTGGAGCCGCGAAGGCTAAGTAAGACGGCCACCTCAGCGTTGCAACGCGCCGCGCGCGCCGGCGGTACGGCGATCTCGGCGATCACCCTGGTAGAGCTCGCTAACTTGTTTTCCCGCGGCCGGGTCGACTACAGCGGCAACCTGGACGCATCGCTGAGGGAGTATACGGAAAACGTAGCCGTCTTGCCGATTACGTTGGACGTCGCCGTCCTGACTGCCCACTTTCCGCCCGACTTCCCGTCCGACCCCATGGATCGCATCATCGCCGCTACCGCTCGCGCCGAGGGCATTCCGCTGGTCACCGCCGACGAGCGAATGCATGCCTGTCCGCTCTTGAAAACGATCTGGTAACGTCGAAAAACCTGACGGTTACATCTCGTAGTGCAACAGCGAGTACACGTCGTGGTCCTTCAGCTTGTCCCGGCCCTTCAGCCCGTCGAGTTCTACCACGAAGCTAAGTCCGCAGATTTCGCCGCCCAGCGACTTCACCATCTCAGCGGCAGCTCGCGCCGTGCCTCCGGTCGCCAACAGGTCGTCGCAGATGAGCACGCGCTGCCCCGGCTGGATCGCGTCCTTGTGGATCTCCAGCGTGTCGGTGCCGTACTCCAGGTCGTAGGTCCACTTCAGCGTTTCCGCCGGAAGCTTCTTGGGCTTGCGCACCGGAACGAAACCGGCATTCAGTCGGTACGCCAGCGCCGGACCAAAAATGAAGCCGCGCGCCTCGATGCCCAGCACCAGGTCAATCTTTTTGTTGATGTAGTACTCCGTCAGCGCGTCAATCAGCCGCGCAAAGCCCTGGCGGTCCTTCAGCAGCGTTGTGATGTCGTAAAACAGAATGCCGGGCTTGGGAAAATCGGGCACTTCGCGGATGAGGCTCTTGAGATCGTTGCAGTTGCCTGCGGCAGACGACATGGGCTAAACGACTCCTTCGACACTGAATGACTTTGCGTTGAGAAACGGTGCTGGTGAGACCGCGACTTCATCCACCCGCGCGGCCCGCGGACCTTCGCGCAGGCGACCGTGCAGGGCGCTCAACTGCTGGCGCGTTCCGGTGGCCATTACTTCCACCCTACCGTCTTCCCGGTTGCGCACCCACCCGGCAATGCCGAGTGTCGCCGCCTCGCGCTCCACGTACCAGCGGAAGCCGACGCCCTGCACCCTTCCGGATACCAGGTACCGGCGGGTTTCTCGATCATCACTCACATCACTCATAGGGCAACGTTCAAGATAAACGTGGCACAGAACAGGCGCAACCACCGAATACGCCGCCGACCACCGCTGTCATCCCCCGAGCTCTTCCCTAAACTGCAACGGTGCCGGGCTTAGGCTGGGCTTAAGCCTACCCGACTTGCGGAAATCCCCCGTGGGGCACTTTTGCATTCCCCCCATTAGTGGTATTGTGATAAGGCCGCTTCTGCGCCCCCCGATGTGCGGGAAAACTCAAACGACTAGAAACACAATGGAGGATAGAATCGCTATGCTATGCACCAAGAAAGCTTTGCCGTGTTTGCTCGTGTCGCTGGTTCTCGTGCTCGTCACCCTGCCTGTCTGGGGTGCCAGCAAGACCGACGATGAAGAAACCCTCCGCAACGCCGCCACAGTCTTGCAGGCGATGCTTTCAAGTAAGGACATTCCGCCCAGTATCCTGGAAAAGGCCGATTGCATCATGATTCTTCCCAGCGTTAAGAAATTCGCTGTCGGCATTGGCGGGACCGGTGGACGCGGCCCCCTGTCGTGCCGAGAAGGCAATGGCTTCACTGGCAAGTGGTCGCCACCCGCGATGTATAGCATCGGCGGCGCCAGCGCTGGTTTCCAGGTAGGTGGCAAGGCGAGCGACATCGTGATCGCCATCATGGCGCCCGGTGCCGTGGAAAAGGTGCTGAACAGCAAAGTGAAGGTGGGCTCTGATGTCAGTGCAGCCGCTGGCCCGGGAGCATCCGCTGGGACAATGGGCAATACGGCGGACATGTTGACCTACTCCCGCTCCTCGGGAGTCTTTGCAGGGGCCTCCATCGACGGCGCTTCGCTTAATCCGGATAGCGACGCCAACCAGCGGCTGTATGACAAGACCGTCACTGCCAAGCAAATCGTTTCTGGCGATGTGAAGGCCACTTCAGCCGGAGCTTCGCTGGTCTCGCTGCTCGACGCGAAAGCGGGAAAGCACGTTAAGTAAGTAGCTGCGCAGCCGGGCGCCCGAAAGCATAACGCGCTGCGCCAGAAGGTCGCGCCGGAGGGTCGCACCCACGCCAGTGGGGCCCTCCGGCGCGTTAAAACACAGATCCAGTTGGCGCCCGAGTAACTCATTCCATCGCGTCACCCGAGGCGCGCCGTTCAGAGCATCAACGATCTTCAACTCGTCCGTCTGAACGTGAAATCGGCGCATATGCACGCAAGAAAATGCCCTGAAACTGCGCGCAACAACACGCGCAGGTCAGGGCGCTACAAGCCGAGAAACTCGTGCCGACCAAAAGCTTGGCCCCGCACCCTGTCGGGCACGAGAGCCAGCATTGCGACATCCCAAAGGCAAGAATTGCAGTCGCGGCAGCGATTACATCTTCTTGGGCGATATCTTATTCAGCATATCGACCAAAAGCTTAGCTGTCGCCGGGACCGGAACATCGCCCCGTATGATCTCGATGGCATCCACCGTTTTGCCATACAGTTCCTGGTCAGCCTTGTTATCGGCGCCCATCGACGCGCCACCCAACGACGCGCCCGCGAATAGCCCTTTTGTCTGCGAATAGGTGAGGATATCGATCTTGGGATCGCTGAAGGCCGCGGCTTGCGCCCCGGAGGGTCCTGCCGCTGCGGTCGCGTCCGAGCCCAGCTTAATCTTGCCCGTGAGGACCTTGTCCGCGCCATTCTGGCTCATCACCAGCAACACATAATCGGTTTCGGTGCTGCCTAATTGCGCGCCAAGACTGCTGGTATCGAGGGTGTACATGACCGGCGCGCCCCAGTTTCCGTCCATCGTTTTGCCGTTGCGGCAGATGAGCACGCCGCGGCCGTAACTTACACCCAGTCCTACGCCCACTTTCTTAACGCCGGGATAAACCAACACGCAATCCGCCTTGTCGAGCAGACTTCTGGGTATTCCATTGGGTTTGTCGAGTATGTTGGTAAGAACCGTAGTTGTCTCGGCTATACGCTTGTCGATTTTGCTTTGTGCAACGGCAGACATCGCCAGGGTGAAACACAGTGCAACGAGTAGTAACTTCTTCATGTCACGAACCTTTCTGCGATGCGTTTTCTTTGAAAGTCACTCCGTCGCCGACAACAAGAGTCACCCGGGACTTGGTTTTGTGTGGTCAGCGAATCCAGCGTGCGAATTGTACCGCGGTAGATGCCAAATTAACAGCAAAATAGAACAGCACGAACGCGCTGTTCGACGATCCCTGTCCTAGGCCCGCGACAGATAGGCCCCTTCCGACGTGTCCACGCGGATCTTGTCGCCCTCGTTGATAAACGGCGGAACGTAAACCACCAGTCCGGTTTCGGTCTTGGCCGGCTTGGTCACGCTGCTGGCAGTAGCCGACTTTAGCCCGGGCTCTGTTTCGATGATAGTAAGGTCCACGGTCTGGGGCAGCTCCACTCCCACCGGCTTGTCGTCGTAGAATTCGACCGAAATCTGCAGGTTCGGCGTCAGGTATTCCACCGCATCGCCAAGCACATCCTTGCCCAGGTGGAGCTGCTCGTAATTCTCGGTGTTCATGAAGACGTGGTTGTCTCCGTCCTGGTACAGGTACTCCATCTGCACCTGGTCGACGGTGATTTTCTCGATGGCGTCACTCGAGCGGAAGCGGTGCTCGAACATGGCGCCGGTGCGCAAGTTGCGCAGCTTGGCCTGGATGAACGCGCGCAGGTTGCCCGGGGTGCGGTGCTCCACGCTGAACACTGAGTGCAGGTCGCTGTTGTGCTTGATGACCATGCCGGGACGCATTTGTGTGGCTGGAATTGCCATGGGTAAAGCTCCTTCAAGTCTTGGGAGGAACCCGGCGCGAGACGCTGGATTCAACAGGTAAACACCTGATTTTACACGGCCAGTGTGTCCGTTGGGAAATCGCCGATGACGCTGAAGCAGCCTTCGGCACCCGCTTCCGCCGACGCTTGACGCGGCAATTGCTGCCGAGTTGGATGGGCAGCCCTTGCCGATTTTCACCTTTGGCTGCCTACTCCCTGCATCGCGACGCGGTCGCCAACTGCCTCAGTTGACTGGTTATATGCGGCACTTCACCCTTGGCATATCGCTTGCACACTATCCCGCGTTCGCCGAGCCTAATGTTGGGCAGGCGATTGCCGATAAGACTCAACAACCCGACGTCATACAGCCCAAGGAGGCGACCATGTCCGTAGCAGGAATTTTGAGCAGCGCCGCATTCGGCCTCGGCGCGCAAGTCTTCCAGAAACGCATACAGAACGTGAAGCAGGAGTTCCAGCAGCTTGGGACCGACCTGCAATCCGGCAACTTGTCGGCCGCGCAGGCCGATTTTGCCGCCCTTCAAAAGATGCAGCCGCAGCCGTCCCAAAGCTCCTCGGCGCAAAGCGGCACCAGCGTCTCGCAAGACATCACCCAGTTGTCCACTGACCTTAAGGCGGGCAACACCACCGCCGCCCAGCAGGACCTTACCCAGTTGCAGAAGGACATTCAGGCCCAGCCGCCCACCACGCACCACCATCATCATCACCACAGCCAAAGCGACAGCAGCAGTGACAGCGCAACCAGCCAGCTATTCAGCCAGTTGGGGACGGCGCTTCAGTCGGGCAACTTGTCGGCGGCGCAGCAGGCATACTCGTCCGTGCTGCAGCAGTTCCAGCAGTTCGCCGCGGCGGGCGTCTCAGGCAGCACGACCGCCACCAGCGCCCTCTCGGTCAGCGCCTAGCCGGCACAAGCCCGGCGGCAGCGGGGGTGCCTGTCGCCGCCATTCGCCGGGATTTCGGGGTACCATAATAGGCAGAGGAATCTGCCATGACCGATGATGCCAACGAATTCGTAGCCGAGGGCGAGTACGAGCCTTCCGGCCGCAACACTGCCGCCCTCGGATTTGCGCTCCTGCTGATCGGATTTGCCGCTGGGGCCATTGCCGCCGCACTCATGACGCCCAAGACCGGCAAGCAAATGCGCCGCGAACTGAAGCGCAAGGCCGGCGATCTGCGCGAGCGCGTCGAAGACTGGAGCGACCAGGCCGGCGACTGGGTGGACAAGGGTTCCGACCTCGCCGGCAAGGCACAGGAGTGGGCCGGTGCTGCGAAAGACCGGGTCGCCCCCCTGGCCAAGAAGTTCCGCAGCTAGCGCCTCCGCAAATGAGGTCCAGGCTGGCGCCTACGAACGCGCACCAGCCTGGGATCTCATTGATTCGTTTCCTGCACCGCGCTATGTCAGCAGCCTATGGCGGGCTGCCCCGAGAATACTGAGGACACCACTTCCGAGCAACAACCAACTCGTTGGCTCGGGCGCGCTGGCTCCCTCCACTGCCAGATGGTCGACCATAAGAAAATCAACACCGGTATTGTCTTGAAACGCGACCGACGTAATCGTGGTGTTGCCGGTGGCGTCGACCCGCAGGTATCCGTTTCTGACAACGCCGGGGCTCCACGCCGATCCAGCCAACGACTCGATCGTCCCTAGGTCGATACCATTCACAAACAGATCATGATCGGTCACCGGGTAGAACGGTGAATTGAGGGACTGAAAGTTCGCCAGGCCAATCCCCAGACTCTTTGTGCCGGGGCCGTAGTTTATGGTCAACAGTTTAGCGATGTTCGTAGGTGAGTAGCAGTCATTTGCGATGTTTCCGGTCGCATTGGTCGCCGTGCTCGAACCATCCCACGCTTGGTTCCCGGTGTACGGACAAGAGCCCGACACGAAGAGCGCCGGTAGTGCAGTCCACGTCTGGCTGGAGACCCAGCCACTCAAAGTGATCGACAATCCGGGCATGAAGTTACCCGTCGTCTCGAAGTTCTCGATCTGATAGCCCGTAATTCCGAGCGCCGCGTCCATCTGGGTCGTGTTCGTGTTATAGCTGGTGGCAGGGAAGAAGTTGAGAACGATCCCCGCCATCGCGGCCGGGCTAACCAGCAGCAACACGACCGCCAGTGACCCGATCTGTAAGACCACTCTGGATCGCAACGACTCGCATCGGGTTGACGCGCGTTTCATCGTAGCTAGGCTCCTCATTGTAATTTCGCTCCAAGGAATTTCGCCCCAACGAGGCGTTGCCGGGCAGATTGCAGCAGAGTAGACCAGAAGGCAACTCCTGACTTCGTCCCGTATATCTCCCCCGGTAACCCATTGCAGCGGCGGTAGAAAACAGTTATGCTTTCCCTTCGCTCCGGATTTTTCTCAATGGGGAAACTGGCCTATGTCGGAGAAGGACAGCACCGGCATCGCGGTTTTTGGTGACTTCGCGTTCGACCTGGCGAGCCGCGAACTTAAGAAATTCGGCACGCGGCTGCGCCTGGAAGATAAGCCAGCCCAGCTCCTGTGTCTGCTGCTTGAGAACCGGCCCAACTTGCTGACTCGGGCTCAACTTCACGCCAGTCTCTGGCCAGATGACGTACACCTGGATCGCGACCACGGCGTCAACAAGTGCGTAAACCAGCTCCGGCTCATGCTCGGCGACGACCCCACCGAGCCGCGATTCATCGAAACCCTGCGGGGCAGAGGCTATCGGTTCATCGGCGACGTTCACTTCGTCACAGGCGCAATCAACGGGCGCGCCAACGACGTTCAACCTTACGCCGAGCCGGACGGCCAATCACTTACCCAAGTTGCCGAAACCTCACAGGTGCAAAGCGTTGGCGATCGAGCAGCCGTCGAATCTGCCCCTTGGCACCGATTCCACTGGCGAACGGTCGTGACGTTGGCGGCTGTGCTCTTGGCTTGTCTTGTACTCCGCTGGTTCTGGGTCAGGAAGTCCGCCGCTGTTCATCCCGCCGCCCAGCCCGCGATTAAGTCGGTTGTGATTGGGACCGATGGGGCAATCGATCCCCCGGACAACGGTTTTCAGGCCCACTACTACGGCCACTTCACTTTCAAGCCGCTCGTCAATCGTTCGACTGGGGGTGCTGACCGAATCGAGACCGAAGCCGATCAAATGGGTTACTTCTACCGGTCGCTCACCCCGGCCGAGAAGCAGTTCGTTCTGCAACGGGATTGGAAGTTGACCTGTATTTGCGCCGTAAAGCAAGGGGCCGTACACGCCAACGTCGACTTCGGAGCAATACCGGGGATTCCCCGCTTCGACATCGAACTACTGCAGGATGGTGACCGTTTCTATGTTGCTTTGACCAAGGTTATCTCTCCAGCCTTTCAGCCGGAAAACGAATTCGAATTCCCGGGCGCTGGAGATACCGAACATCCCCACACCTTCGAATTGCGTTATGACCACAAAATTCGCGCCGCGTCGCTCTGGATTGATGGGGACTTAAAGGTTCCTGTCTATCACGGAGTGCAGCAGTTTCGGGAAGACCGCGGATTGATCTTCGGCGTTTTGCCGTACCGAGATTCGCCGATGGGCGTTGGGGTCTTCCGTGCCGTTCGCTTTGAGGCGTACTAGTCGAGCCCGAAAAACAAACCCGGGTTCGCTCGCCGGGACCCGGGAGTGATCTTCCTGCATCTGGTGCTTACTTCGGTGCTTATTTCGACGATCCGCTCAGGCAAGTTGACATGAACGCCTTGCGATCGTCGCCCTTCAAATTCTTCGCTGTCGCTTCCTTGTTGCACGACTTCATCTTTTCCTGCTGCGACATCGGTACTCCCGCCGCGCTCAGGCACTGCGACATAAACGTCTTACGGTCGTCTCCGGTAAGGTTCTTGGTCTTGGCCTGCGCGTTGCAGTCCTTCATCTTCTGTTGCTGGGCCTGCTGGGCTGCGCTGGGTTGTTTGGTGGTGTCTTGCGCCATGGCGGGCACGGCGATGGCGACTAGCATGACGAGAGCGAGCACGATCGACATCTTGCGTTGCAGCATGGGACGTCCTCTTTCGCGATTGGATTGGCCCGGGACGCCCGCGGGGGAGACTTCCCGAAGCGCTGCGATTCTATAACGAAACTTGGAGAGATTCGAGAACGAAATGGTAGCGCGCGCAGGCTGAAGCTCTTAGTACAGCCGGAAGTTCACTTCCACGTTGATCATCACCGGCACCGCCTGGCCGTCTTTGCGCGCCGGATCGAACTTCCACTGCTTCACCGCTTCGATGGCCTTCTCGTCGAGGCCCATCCCCAGCGCGCGTTGCACCCGAATCTGCTGCGGACGCCCATTCGCATCCACCACCAGCCACAGCACAACCGTTCCCTGGTACTTGGCCTTGCGGGCTTCTTCCGAGTACTCCGGATCAGGAGCGTACAGCGCTTTGGGAGCGCTCACGCCACCGCCCACACGATAGGCGCCACCACCATAGCCGCCGCCGTGTCCGGGACCTACACCCGGCCCGCTACCCGAACCGACGCCGCCGCCGTAGCCGCTGCCGATACCACCTCCGGCTCCGGTGCCGTTCGAAGGCGGCCCCAAAACCTTGGACAGCGGATCGCCGAGCTCACCCTGCGTGGGCAGTTTGATCTGCGGCGGTACCACCACCGACGGATCGACTACCAGCTTGGGGTTTTCGTTACGCACCACGATCGCGGGGGGCACGATCTGATCTTTGGACAGCTTGGGCAACGCGCCCTTCGGGGCCTGCAGCTTATCGCGATCGCCGCCGCCGCCACCACCGCCCGCTTTGGTCTTCGAAACCGGCAGTGGGATGTACGGGCTGATGTCGGTCACCAGTCCTACGACCTGCTGCTTGATTTCATCTTTGTGCTCGTTCACCCACAAGCCCGACCATATGACTAGCCCCGCCGCCACCATGTGCAGAATGAACGAATAGACGAACGTGTCCTTCCGCTGCGGATACAGGCCCCGCCCCTCGCCAAACAGCGTGGGAAGGATGTCGTGGCGTTCCTCAACAACAGCGGGCTTTTGGGGCTCCGTTTTGGTCAATACCGGGGTGGACATTTCCTGTCTACAGTATAGCCCTTGAAAAGAACCCGGGCCTTCCTAAAAAGTAGTACGTAACAGACGGCCTTCTGGTTTAGATTAGACGCACGCCGCAGGCGAATTGTCACCGATTTGTGAACAGCGACGCGACAACTCACATCGGCACAATCACCTGCAAGGCCTCGCGCTCCGCCTCTACCCCCGTTCCGGGTCGGCCCTCAGCCAGCGTGAAACCTGCTTGCCGCAAATTCTACCCAGCCCCACTCGCTTCCTCCCTCAGTCACGACGCCGACGGCTCGTTCAACCTCTTCCCGCAATATGGGCAAACCACAAAGTCCCGATTCACCGCTTGTCCACACGACCCGCACGACGGCGCCAGCTCACACCCGCACTTCGCGCAGAAATGGAAGCCTCTCTCCACCCGGTCTCCGCACTGCGGGCAATACTGGATCAGTGGCTTGCGCAGCAGGAAGTAGACCAGAGGTCCCAGGCCGTTGAAGAACAGAACCACCACCAGAGTCCAGCCAAACTGACTCATATCGCGTCGCTTCGCGTCCTGATTCACGTATCCGATCAGGAGCAAGTACATCGACAGTACGGCTCCTGCCAGCACGCTACACAGCAACAACGCCGCGAAACGCGGCCGCATCCGTTGCGTGGTGGGGAATTGCATACAAGAAAACCCCAAGGATCGCGGCGAAGCCCACTGCGATGAGCACGTAAATCAACTTCGGAACAATCGAGAGTTCTTCTCGTAATGTGGTGTTATGCGGGGTCATTGGGCATCCTTTCTGCCGGTCTTTCAACAACAAATGCAATACGCTTCCTTCAAAGTTCGATTCGGGAGATGCAACCACAAGCACTCCGAGAAATATCGCCGGCATCAGCCAGAACAACACCAGTCCGGGCCCAACAATGACCGATGGCAGGCTGAATCGTTCTACCATCCAGCCGCCGACTTCCCACCACGCCCACGCCGATGCCGTCGAGAACACCACGCCCATGGCGAACGAGATCGCGATCAGAAATCGCCGCGCCTCGCGTTCCCGCAATTGCGCCGCCCTCACCTGTACCCGCGCCTGCGTCGATGCCACCAAACCTGCCGATGCCATCACCGTGACCGACCGCACCGCCTGTTCCGCGTCGCCCATCGCCACCGCAAAGCCCGCGCACTCCGCGCACCCGTCGAGGTGCGACTCCAGCCACGCGGCATCGCTCTCAGTGATCCCCTCGACATCACGCTGCGTAATCAGCTCCATCGCCCGCTCGTGACCGTTCATTGCGCGTCTCCTCTCAGCGCCGGACGCAGCGCCTGCACTCCGCGATACAGCCGCGTCTTCACCGTGGCCAGCGGTATGCCGACCAGCTTCGCAATCTCTTCCAATTTCATCTGCTCCTGAAACCGCAGCACCAGCACCTCGCGAAATATCGGCGCGAACGTCTCGAGCGCGGCCCCGAATGCGTGTTTGTCTTCCGACGCCGCCGCGTTGTCATACGGCGACGGCCCACTCGCCGCCGGCTCAAACGGCACCGCGTCTTCCGTGTCCCGCATCTCGTCCAGGCTTTGCGGCGCTTTCTTCCGCAGATGGTCGATGGCCACGTTGTGCGCAATCGTCATCAGCCACGTGGAGAACCGGCTCTTCCCGTCGTACTGGTGGCCCTTCTCCAGCACCCGTATCCACGTCTCCTGGAACAGGTCTTCCGCCGTCGCCTGGTTGCGCGTCATGTGCGCCAGGTAGCGCAGCAGCCGGTGCTGATACTGCTCGATCAGCGCGTCCAGCACTTCCGGATCGCGCCGGCGCAGCCCCGTTGCGATTTGGGCCTCTGCGGTTTCCATCGTCATCAGCGTACTGAATGCGGCGGCGACCATACTACCGGGATATACGGACCGGGGGGCAAAAAAGACTCACTACCGGACTGGGGGCTGTAGGGTGCTCGTCGTAGCGCAGGCCGCACCCCAGAAATGCGCAGCGAACGGCTCGCACGAAAATCGTGTACACTATTACCGCATGAAGAACGTCACCTTGAGCGCCGACGAAGACCTGATCGAGCAAGCGCGCCTCGTGGCGCGCGCGCAGCGCAAAACCCTGAACGCCGCTTTCCGCGAATGGCTCGTGCAATTCACCGCGCAGGCGGGCACTAGCGAAGAGGTGGACGCCCTGATGCGCCGCCTGCATCACATCAACGCCGGCCGCCGTTTCACCCGGGACGAGATGAATGAGCGCTAGGTTCTTTCTCGATACCAACGTCTTCGTCTATTCCTTCGACCCGACCGCTGCTGCCAAGAACAGGCGTGCCACCCAACTCATTCGAGAGGCAGTGTCCACCCGCAAGGGCATTGTCAGCTATCAGGTGGTGCAGGAGTTCTTCAACCTGGCGCTGCGGCGTTTTGCGGACCCGATGAGCCTGGCGGAAGCGGAACAATATCTCAGCGTCGTTTTTCGGCCATTGCTGGCGGTGCAGTCTTCGCCGGCGCTCATCTCCGAAGCGCTTCGCCTGACGGGTCGCTACCGGCTGTCATGGTACGACTCGTTGATTGTGGCTGCGGCCCTCGAAAGCGGCTGCGAAGTTCTCTACAGCGAGGACTTGCAGCATGGACAGCGATTTGGGCAGCTCAAGGTTGAGAATCCCTTCGCTGAACGCTGAGGCAGCGGCGACCCTACTACCGGGATACACGGTCCAAGGCGGAAAAAAGACTCAGACGGCAGGTTCACATTCCCACGGGGCGACGATTTATCGGACGGCAACGTGGCTCGGGGAAGGCAAGTCTAATCGCTATTTTCGACATTACCCCTCCGCAATGCCGAGTCGATTATCGGTGAGATGTGTTTCGTGAAAATATACTTTTGCAGCTAGAGGCATCAAGGCTTCGTGGGAGGTTCACTGTGGCCAGATTCTCAGCAAGTAACCGAATGATCCGCTTGACGGCGCTTGGCGCGGCGCTGCTGCTCGTCTCTTGCGGTATGGTCTTTGGTCAGGATTTCCAGCCGGCGACCAGCTCAAATGCCAAACAGTTTGTCGGTACGTGGCAAGGCAGCTTCGACGGGAAGCCGTTTCTTACACTCACCTTTAACGTGGCCGGCAACAAGGTCAGCGGAAGCATGAGCCATGCCGACATTGACGTGAACAAAGCGGGAGAGCTTACCAAAGCCGAGGCCAGGGATGGACAGGACACCATCACCGAGGCTCAGGTCAAGGGAAGTGTGCTGCGTTTCACCACGAAGAGCACTGACGGCTCGGAAGACTCTATGCAAGCCGAATTGAAGCTCATCGCGCCCGACAAGGGCGAGGTTCGCATGATTGGCCTGCCGCCCGATGTACCCCCATTCAAGCCTTGGGCGGTCCGCCGAGTGTCGCAGTAGGCCAGAGTGCAATTCCGCGGCTGTCTTTCTGCCAGAATTCTTATCCGTGTCGTCCGTGTAAATCCGTGGTTGAATTTGCTTTTGACCTTCGCCCGGAATTGTTCGCGTCCTCCGCCCAATCCGCGGTTGCTTTTTCTAGCCACCAGCCACTAGCCACTGCCCCGCTTCCTTCCTGATTTACAATCATCTATTCGTCTTGGGCACTCATAACTTCCTGTAGAACGGAGCACACCAAAATGGCTGACACCATTTACGACGTGGCCATCATCGGCAGCGGACCTGCGGGGTACACCGCCGCAATTCGCGCTGGACAGCTTGGGCTGAAGGCCGCCCTCATCGAGAAAGATCCCTACCTTGGCGGCACTTGCCTGCACGTCGGCTGCATCCCCACTAAGTCCTTGCTTTTCAATGCCGAAGTCTATGACCACGTGAAAGACGGCGACTCGCTCGGTATCGAGAACCTCGGCGGCGCAACCCTGAACTGGGGCACCATCATGAAGCGCAAACAGGGCATCGTTGACAAGCACGCCAAGGGCCTCCAGTTCCTGATGAAGAAGAACAAAGTCACGGTGATCCAGGGTTGGGGCAAGCTCGCCGGCCCGGCCAAGGGCGGGATCCTTACCGTCGAACTCGAGGGTAAGGACGGCAAATCCACCATCACTGCCAAGAACGTGATCCTTTCGACCGGATCGACAGCGCGCATGCTGCCCGGCCTCACAGCCGACGACCGCATCCTGAGCAACATTGAAGTCCTGAGCCTCGACAATATTCCCAAGTCGCTCATCGTGATCGGCTCCGGTGCCGTAGGCGTTGAGTTCGCCAGCATCTACAAATCGTTCGGCACCGACGTGACCATCCTCGAAATGCTGCCCCGCTACGTGCCGGTGGAGGACGAGGAAATCTCCAAGGAACTAATGCGCCTGTACCGCAAGCGCGCCATCAACGGCTTCGTCAATGCCAAGGTCGAAACGGTCGAGCGCACCAAAGACGGCGTCGCCGTCACCTTCACTGTTGACGGTAAGCAGCAGAAGCTCGAGGCTGACAAAGTCCTCATTGCTGTCGGCCGCGCCCCGCGCACCGAAAACGTCGGCCTGGAGAAGACCAAAATCGAAGTCGAGCGCGGCTTCGTGAAGGTCAACGAGTTCATGCAGACCGCCGAGCCCGGCATCTACGCCATCGGCGACATCGCCATGGGCTATCCGCAGCTGGCCCACGCCGGCGCGATGGAGGGCATCGTCGCCGTCACCCATATCGCAGGCAAGCCGGCCAAGCCCATCAACAAGCTGCGCATTCCCAACGCCACCTACTGCCATCCCGAAATCGGCAGCGTCGGCCTCACCGAGGCCAAGGCCAAAGAGCTGGGCTACGACGTGAAGGTTGGAAAGTTCCCCTTCACCGCCAACTCGCGCGCCAGCATCGTGGGCTCGCATGACGGCTTCGTCAAGATCGTCACCGACCAGAAGCACGGCGAGATACTGGGTGTTCACATCATCGGCCCAACCGCGACCGAGTTGATTGCCGAGTCAGTCGTGGCTTTGGAAATGGAGTGTACCGCCGAAGATTTGGCCAATATCATCCATGCCCATCCCACATTGTCAGAGGCGATGCTCGATGCCGCGAACGCCGTCTTCGGAATGCCGATCAACACGTAGGGCAGTTCATTCACCGATTGGGTGGCCCACATATCCCTGATGTTTGGGTATGTGGGGCCTTCGTCGTTCACCATAATCGAGGACACGGAGACCAAGCTCAACTCTGTGCTCCCTGCGGTCTCCGTTGTGAAATTGCCTCTTTGAGTCTTGTGTGGGTCTTAGTTCGCTAACCACTATCCACTATCCACTTCTTCTCATTACGACGGTCGCGCGACCTCCCAAACGCATGCTAATATCGTGTCCCGCGGCTCGACTCGCGTAGCCGCCGCGAACGGAGGGAGACGGCATGGGAGGCTTGATTCCGCTAACGGATGCGTCTCGACGCCCGGTGCGCGTTCCTTTCATCACCGCTCTGATCATCCTCGTCAATGTGCTCGTTTTTGGCATGGAACTCGTGCATGGCGACTCCTTCGTGATGCAGTGGGCAGCAATTCCCGTCCAGATTGTCTCCGGACATCGCTGGATCACAATCCTGACGGCAATGTTCATGCACGCCAGCTGGTCACACATCATCGGCAACATGGTCTTCCTCTGGGCGTTCGGCCCGGAAGTCGAAGACGCCATGGGCCGCGGGCGATACCTGGTTTTCTATCTGCTAGGCGGAGCAGTTGCCATGGTGGCTCAGGTTCTTGCGGATCCACATTCCACCGTTCCCAACCTGGGTGCGAGCGGAGCAATCGCGGCCGTGATGGGCGCCTTTCTCGTGATGTACCCTCGCGATCAGATTAAGTCGGTGCTCATCATCTTCATTTTCGTGAAGATCACATTTATCCCCGCTTGCCTGTTGATCGGCTTCTGGTTCCTCACTCAACTCGTCCATGTCGGCCAGGTTGCTCAGGCACAAACCGGAGGCGTGGCTTACCTCGCTCATGTCGGCGGCTTTCTCTTCGGAGTAGTTTTTGCGCGGTTGTTCCAGCGTCGTGTCGCTCTATCCACCAACCACTAACTACGATCCGCTCGTTATCACACTCATCCGTGACGCGGGTCCTGGGCACCACCTGTCGATCCGTCCTACCCTGCCCGTGGCAGGATGAGGGAGAGTTGTCGACACTGATCGAAGATCGACAGCCGGAGGTTTCCCGCATCCCCATAACAATCTGAGCTTTGTGACAGGTCCTGTGCATCTTCGCTGTCTCGCCGCTCTTTCACGCAATACCCCCGTCCAGCCGGAAGAAATCCCAACCAACTCCTTTGTTAAGAAGATTTTGCCTTTAACTCAAGTGTTTGCAAGAATTTACAGCCGGTCATGCCTTAAATCATTTGTTTTCAGGAATATGGAGAGGACTGCGGAGGGGGGTACCCTGATACACTCCTCCACTTGGCAGGAGAATCTATGAAGAACCGAACGTTCATCTCTCAGGTCGCGTTGCTGTGCTGCGTCTGGCTATGTGGTTTCCCATCGGTCTCGGTCGCGCAATACACCGCCAGCAAGTGCACTCCCCCCCAATCCGACACCAGTTTCATCGACGCCCAGGGCACCGCCCACGTCACCCGCGTCGTTCCCGTGCCCGATACCCTGAGTCCCGAAGCCCAGAAGGAGGTCGCCGCCGGGGTCCCCGACGCAAGCAATCCCGAAAGTCTCGCCCAGCGCCGCGCCATGGCCTCTGCCTGGCAGGTAAACGGCGGCGAGCAGATGCGCAAGACCTACCCGGCCAACATCGCGGAAGCCAAAATCGCGGGTGTGCCGGTGCGAATCGTGACCCCGCTGACGGTCCCGCCTGACAAAAAGAACCGCGTGCTGATCAACCTTCACGGCGGAGGCTTCAACGCCGACTGGGGATCAACGATCGAGACCATTCCCATCGCCAATCTCACCCAAACCAAGGTGATCGCGGTGCTGTATTCGCTGGCTCCCGAGCATCCCTTTCCCATCGCCATGAATGAAGCCGTTGCGGTCTACAAGGAGCTCCTCAAAACCTACAAGCCGCAGAACATCGGCATCTACGGCACCTCGGCCGGCGCTATCCTCACCGCCGAAGTCGCTGCCAAGCTGCGCCAGTTGGGACTCCCGATGCCCGCCGCCCTCGGCATCTTCTCCGGCAGCGGAGACTTCAGCAAGGTAGGCGACTCGAGGGCCATCTATGCCCTCAGGGGGTTGTCGGGGCCGCTCGACCCGCCGACCGGCAAGCCCGACTCAGCCTATACGGGTAGCATCAACCTCAAAGACCCGGTGCTGTCGCCGATCTATTCCGATCTCAAGGGCTTCCCGCCGACGCTCTTCCTCACCAGCGGACGCGACCTTCTTCTGAGTGACACGGTGAACCTGCAACGCGCCTATGTTCGCGCCGGAGTCAACGCGCAACTAGTAGTCTTCGACGGCCTCTGGCACGCCTTCTGGAATGAATGGAACCTGCCTGAATCGCAGGAGGCGCACCACCTGATGGCGGATTTTTTCAATCGCGAGCTAGATCGGGTAGGAGGCAGGGTCACCCCTGCCGTCCTCCCACACCACCGGACGTGCGGTTCCGCATCCGGCGGTTCATGAAACAGGCGAGAAGCGCTGCTGCATTTCCAGCAACGAAACCAGCCCCATTTGGTCGAACCGAGACTTCGGATAGGCTGCGTTCATGTGCGAGGCGCCGCCGTTCCACCA
Source organism: uncultured Acidobacteriaceae bacterium (assembly GCA_963751155.1). Lineage (GTDB taxonomy): Bacteria > Acidobacteriota > Terriglobia > Terriglobales > Acidobacteriaceae > DASRAA01. Next base: position 329,822 of record CAVVTL010000018.1, read on the forward strand.
AGGGCCATGCCCGTTGGTGGCCGATTGCCACGCACGCACTTTCCCCAAACCCACCCGCATCAGGTTCCTTGCCCGTGTGTAGACCTGCTTCCATTGCCGCCATAGTAGGACACGTAGTTTACGCCTGATCCAACCATCAAGGTCTTCCAACACACCCTTGACTTCGGTGAGCCGGAAGTACGCAACCCAACCCCGAAGTATGGGATTGAGCCGCTCGATTGTTTGTTTCAGGCTTCCACCACGCGCCTCCCGCAACGTCTTGCGGATTTTCTCCGCCAGCCGCTCGCGGCTCGGTTGCGCGATCTTCAGCTTCGGCTTCTTGTGCCACGTCATGCTGTAGCCCAGGAACTTCCGCTCCCACGGCCGCGCCACCGCGCTCTTGGAGGCATTGACTTTCAACTTCAACTTCTGCTCCAGAAACGCCGTGATCGCCTGCCTCGTCCGCTCTCCTGCCCGCTTGCTGCCGACGTAGATGTTGCAGTCGTCCGCATAGCGGCAGAAGCTAAACCCGCGCCGTTCCAGTTCACGATCCAGATCGTCCAGCAGGATATTCGACAGCAGCGGCGACAGCGGCCCGCCTTGCGGCGTTCCTTCCGTTCGCGCACTCACCACCCCGCCTTCCATCAGTCCCGCTTCCAGATAGCGCCGGATCAGTTTCAGCACCCGTTCGTCCTTCACCTTGCGCACCACCCGCGCCATCAGCACGTCGTGATTCACCCGGTCGAAGAACTTTTCCAGGTCAAGGTCAACGACCCATCGCTTGCCTTCCGCAACGTAACCCCGTGCCGCTTCCACGGCCTGATGTGCGTTGCGTCCGGGACGAAAGCCGTAACTCGACAGGGAAAACTCCGGATCGAATAGCGGTTGCAGTACCTGATTGAGCGCCTGTTGAATCAGACGATCCAACACCGTCGGGATGCCCAACGCGCGTACCCCGCCTTGCGGCTTCGGTATCTCCACCTTGCGCACCGCCGCCGGCATGTAATCGCCTGCCAACAGCGCCTCTCTTACGCTCGGCCAGTGCGTCTGGAGCCAGGGCTTGAACTCGGCCACCGTCAGTCCATCGACCCCCGGCGCGCCTTCGTTCTTCACCACTCGCTCGTAAGCGCACAGCATGTTACTGCGTTCCACCGCGGCTTCCATCAGCCGCAGCGCCTCCGGTTTCGTTCGCCCATTAGCCGCCGTGCCAGCCTCTGCACCAGAACCGGCCCCGGACAGATTCCGCCTGCCCTCCTCCGCCCTGGCCATACTCGCGTATGCTTCTGCTTCTTCGGCTCGCATCGAGGTCTGCTGTCCTACTCCCGTGTTTCATGTTCGGCCCTTCGCCCCGTGCTGGCGGCTACTATGGCCTCGGCTGACTTCTGGCGATTCATCCCCGCGCCTCTCAGCGCCGGTAGCCCAAGAGCAAACCGCCAGACCTCCCCGGGTATTGCGCACTCACCTTCACGCTTATGCCTGTCGGATCTACGTCACGGCGCTCCGTGCAAGTACTGGGCTTTGCGTCTATGCGCCCGCTCACCCCGCCGTGCCGCCTCTATCCGCTTCCTGTTCGTCAGGCCAGCGCTTTGCCTCCGGCTTCCTCCAGATTCCGCCTCGCGACGGACACCCTTGCCGTTCAGCTAACACTTCCCCTTGCCGGGTGTGTAGAGGACTTTCACCTCCAAGTAAGTGCGCCCTGCCGGGCGCACGCAAAAAAACAGTCCGGACAATGAAGTCCGGACTGTTCGGTGAATTCTGAAATGAAGACTTACCGCGCGACGACCACGCCCTGTTCTTGCCGATGGCTGACCAGGTAGCCAATCCCGAAGAACGCTGCCGCGAAGAACAGGTCCGACACCACCGCGCTGCGGAAGAAAGGCACCGCGGCCACGTAGCAGGTCGCCAGGCCACTGAGCGTCTTGGGATACATGTTCCATACCGCCCACACCGCGAAGTTGCTGACCACGAAGAACGACAGCGAGCCGGCTAATGTGGCCGCGCCCACGCGCAAGGCGGAAGCGTTCTTCGCCAGCAGTCCGCCCAGCAGCACCATGCCTGCGTACCACGCCCACGTCACCAGCAGGTCAGCCGACAGCGCATAACCGTAATAGCTGCGCGACAGATAGACAGCCGACGGCCGCCAGCGCCGCCACCGGAACCCACATCTCGTGACGCGGCCGACGATAGCCAAAGTACAGCAGCGCCGCCGTTACCGGCGCAAAGCTGAAGGGCAGGGGCAGGAAACGCGCATGGACCGCAACGGCGAAGGCGAGAAACAAGTATGCCAGCATGAGCACCTCGGAGATCGTATCAGTGGGAATCGGAACGCCTCTTGATTCTGTACGCCACGCGCAGTTGCGTCAAGCGTGATTGTCAGTTCAAGAAAATAGAATTGCCTGATATGACAACATCACCACACTCACGGGTTGTCTTCAATCGACGGCTTCCGCGAGTTCATTCCCTCCTCCTGCACTCGCAGGTCCGGCCCCAGCAGCACCCATCCGCCCAACGTTCCCCGGCCGCGCATCTCGGGGTACGCAAATCGCAAGTCTTGAAACTGCACCAGGTATCCCTTGAAGGCGCCTCGCATCTGCTCGGTTTCGGTGATGGGAAACACCGCCCAGTCGAGGTAGACACGTCCGAGATACGATGCTTTCGCGGCCTTCAGGGCTGGAGTGACTTCGGGTTTGAAGTAGGTGCGCGCCTCGCCCTGCGGATCGACGTCCGGCTGCCTCGAATCCACCGGCATGGTCTGGAAGAGCGCCTCGGTCTCAACCACTCCGTGCCAGCGAAACGGGTTCACCCAGTACGGATAAGCTGCGTACTTCACCGGAACTGCGCCCTGGTACAACAGCGCGCCCATGGCGTTCAGCGCCCGGCGGTGCTGGTAGTCGCGATAGCCCCACACCAGCACCAGGCAAACCAGCGCAAAGATGGCTCCGGCTTGCCCTCGCGGCCCTTTGCTGCGGGCGCCAATCTCCTGGTTGATGAGGCCAAACAGCGACGGCAGCACCAGCCCCGCGATGAGCGCCACAAGGATCACCGGCTCGATGATGAACACGATGTCCCACGAATACCAGCGCCAGTTGAAGGGCGCGAACATGCGGATGCCGTATGCCGTTGTGTAGTCGAGCAGGATATGGCTGAGGGCCGCGATGAGTGCCAGCCAGTAGAGGTAGCCCCAGCGCACCGGCAGCTTGGAGCGCACAATCCGCGGCTTACCGTCGGCCCTGCGCCACCGATAGAGCAGCCAGATGAAGCCCAACGTCGCAGCGGCCACGAACGGCGCGCCGACGAACGAGTGTGTGATGCCGCGATGATGTTGAAACCCCGCGATCGGACCGTCAAGGTTCCACAGCACGTCGAGATCAGCGGCCTCGGCCGCCAGAACCATGGTGAGCGTGGCCAGAGCGCTCTTGCGGTTGAACCCGGCGCGGCTCATGCACGCTCCGGTCAGGAAATGAGTGACAGGTTCCAAAATACTCCCCGATGGATGGCAGAAGTTTCACGGCTGATCGTCATGGCCCGTCTTCCCCGCGAGCAAGTCGATCACGTGCGGGAGAATATCGATCACCGATTGCAGCGAATCGACCGCACCCTTAGGACTGCCAGGCAGGTTTAGGATCAGCGTCTTTCCGCGCACGCCGCACACGCCGCGGCTCAGAACCGCATACTGGGTCTTTTGCAATCCCGCCGCGCGAATCTTCTCCGGGATGCCTTCAATCAACCGCGAGCACACGGCGCGCGTGGCCTCCGGCGTGACGTCGCGCTCGGCGATGCCGGTACCGCCGGTCGTCACTACCAGCTGCGCCAATCCTGCCAGTTCGACAAGCGCCGCTTCAATTGCGGGCTGCTCGTCGGCGACCACGCGCTGGGCGACCACCTCGAATCCATGCTTGCGCAACAGCTCGGCAGTAGCCGGGCCTGACAGATCTTCGCGCTCGCCCCGCGCTGCGGAATCGCTCACTGTCAGGACTGCCGCCGTCATTTCGATTTCCTCTTCGCCGGCCGGCGGGCGTAATCCCCACTCTTGCCGCCCGACTTGCGCTCCAGTCGAACCTCGCGAATCTCGATACCCTTATCGAGCGCTTTGCACATGTCATACACTGTCAGAGCTGCGACAGATGCGGCCACCAAAGCTTCCATTTCGACGCCCGTCACCGCAGTCGTCCGGACGAGAGAGCGAATCTCGACTCCCTTGGGCCGCACTGTACAGGAGACATCCACTTTGCTAAGCGGCAACGGGTGGCACATCGGAATCAGCTCCGCGGTGCGCTTGGCCGCCTGAATGCCGGCAATCCGCGCCACTTCCAGCGGATCGCCTTTAGGATTCAACGGCAGCGCCCGCAGCACTGCCCGACTCATGGTGACAAAGGCGTATGCCTCAGCCTCCCGCAATGTGGGACTCTTGTACGACACATCCACCATCGCCGCCCGTCCCTTGGCATCGTAATGCGAAAGCTTCGATTTTGCAGTTGATTTTGCCATGCTTTTACGCCAGCAGAACCGTCACCATTGCACCCGCCTCAAGGTTCTCGCAGTCGGGAGGTACCACAATGTAGCAGTTCGAGTTTACGATCGACATCAGGTCGCCCGATCCCTGCCAGTGCACCCATTCGACTTCAGGTTTTCCGGCAGAACCGCACAATCTGGCCGGCAGAAACCGCGTCAACCCGGTCTTGGTCGTAAACGCCGAAGTCAAGCTCGCCTGGACGAACGGTAGTGGCTCACGCTTCGCGCCGCCGAGTGCATTCAGCACCGGGCGCGCGAACAACTGGAATGTCACCATGGTCGAAAGCGGATTGCCGGGAAGCCCAAAGAACGGCGTGGTCTTGCCATCGAAAGCGACCTGCCCAAACACCAGCGGTTTGCCCGGCTGAATGGCCACGCCGGTGAAGAAGAACTCCGCCCCCAGCGACGCCAGTACCTCTTCCACAATGTCGTACTTTCCCATGGAGACGCCACCGCTTAGAAGCAGTAAATCCGCCTGCAGGCTTTTGCGCAGCAGCGGTGCCAAGTCCGCCGCGTCGTCGCGCGCCACCGGCAGGATGGTCGCGTCGCCGCCGGCCTCATACACCTGGGCTGCCAGCGAGTAGCTGTTAGAGTTGCGAATCTCATTTGGTCCCGGCGACAGGTTGATGTCCACCAGTTCATCGCCTGTGGCCAGGACAGCTACCTGGGGCCTGCGGAAGACCGCAACTTCCGCCCGACCGATAGCCGCCGCCACCGCCGCCACGGCATGCTGCACGCGCGAGCCTTGGGGAACCATGACTTGGCCATCCCGCGCTTCGGCACCGGCCGATACGACGTTCTCGCCCGCCTTAACCGTGCGCTTCACCGTGACGCCATCGCCCGCCGATGTGGTGTACTCCACCATCACCACGGCGTCGGCGCCCAGCGGGACCGCTGCACCAGTCATGATCTCGACAGCTTCGCCCCCGGCAACTTTGAATTGGCCGGCGTCCGATCCAGCCTTAAGCATGCCCACGCACCGCAGTTCGGCGGGCACGGTCTGCACGTCTTCGGCTCGCACCGCATAGCCATCTCGCGTGGCGCGGGGAAAGGGCGGAAAGTCGCGGTCAGCGCGCAGGTCCTCGGCCAGGGCCAGGCCGACGGCATCGAGCAGGCTAGTTAATTCCGGGTCCGTTGGGGCGAGCTTCGCCGCGTGTTGCTCGACTACGCGCCGCGCCTCATCAAACGTGAGCAAGCTCGTCCTGTCGGAATTATTCATATCTCAGACGTAAGCGGATTCTACTGGACAGCTGCATCCGTCCCAAATTGTTCGCCCCAAAAAGAAAGGGCGGCGCGGGGCCGCCCTTGGAATCAAACTGCGATCAGTTGGGCTTCTTCTTGGGCGGGGTGGCTTTCTTGCTCGTGCCGTAGCTGGTCTCGACCGTGCCCCCCAGCATAGCAATGGTGTCTTTGGCAGTCTGGGCGTTGGCCCCATCGGGTTTCAGCTCCAGATACTTCTGGAAGGACTCCACCGTACCCGGCGCCGGTGAATACTTTCCATCCTTGCTTACCGTGGCCTTGGTCAACAGCGCCATACCCTTGTAGTAGTATGCGTCGGCGCGAGTGCCATCCAGCTGGATCGATTTGTCAAAAGCCGCTACCGCGTCGTCGGGCTTGTTGGTGTTGTAGTTCACGATCCCAATGTTGAAATAAGCCGTAGCGGCGTTGGTGGGATCCATCTGGACCACTTGGTTGTACTCGGCGATGGCTTTGTCCGGCTGCCCCGCCTTGTTGTACGCATTGGCCAGCGCGGTGTGATAGAGGGCGCTGTCGGGCTTGAGGGCAACGGCTTTCTCGAAGGCCGTGACCGCGTCAGGGTACTTCTTGTATCCCACATAGGCGTCGCCGAGGTAGGCCCACACCAGGTCCTTTGTCGGGTCAGCGGTCGTGGCCTCCTGCAGGATCGAGATGGCCTGGTCGTAGTTGCCCGCTTTCTCCAGTTCGCGCGCCTGCGTCAGTTTGGCGTTCAGGCCCTTGATCTTTTCATTTTGCTTGATGACCTCCTGCTGTTGTTTCAGCTCTTCTTCCGAAGGGCCCTTGACTCCAGCAAGATCTTTCTTGAGGTCGAAATTCACGTCCCGGGTATCGCCGACGGCGACGGGGATCTTGCTGAAGGAATCGACCTTCACTCCTTTGCGACTCAGCACGGCATCGTAGTTTCCCGGTGTCAGGCCGATAATGTGGTACTCGCCGTTCTTATCGGTTTTGCCGGACACCATCCGGCCAGTGTCGGTATTGGTAAGCTCGACTACGCCGTCGGTGATGAGCTTTCCCTCCTGGTCCTTGCAAACACCTTTGATCCCAGTGGTTTGCGCCACGGCTGGCAGGGCGCTGACGGCCAGCACTATCGCCAGGAAAACGAAGAGATAGATGGATTTGGATTTCTTCATTTCTGCCTCCCGCGGGGGTCGCTGGACCGGCATTCTATCCGCACTCCGGCCATCCACCATCCGCGTATCTAATATCGAATTAAATTCCCAAGGTTTACCGCTGTTCGCCCGGCGACAAGTAAGGAACCGGATCGCGGGCGCCGGCCGCCGCAAAGGCCCGCACGCGCAACACACAACTGTCGCACACGCCGCAGGCTTTGTCCTCCCGGCTATAACATGACCACGTTAAATCGAAGGGAGCGCCCAATTCAAGGCCAAGGCTCACAATTTCGGCCTTTCTTAGCGCGATGAGCGGCGTCTCGATCCGAATTTTGCCTTCTTTCGTGCCGGTCCGAACCGCCTCGTTAAAGGCGGCGTAGAACTCCGGTCGGCAATCCGGATAGCCCGAGCTGTCTTGCGCTACGGCCCCAATGTAGATCTTTTTGGCTCCCAGCACTTCCGCCCAGCTCACCGCCGCCGAAAGAAAATGCGAGTTGCGGAAGGGAACGTAGGTGACGGGAATCTCGTTGCCGATCGCTTCTGGCGCGACGGGTATGTCGATGCGGTCGTCGGTCGCGCGGAACCACCAATCGGAAGAACTCCGTTTTGATGGCCAGCCGCGTTGGGATGCCCAGCCGGTCGCAAATCTCCTGGAACGCCCGCCGCTCGCGCCGCTCGGTGCGCTGGCCGTAATCGATGTGGAGCGCTGCGACGTTGTCTGCGCCGAAATCGCGCACCGCCAGCGACGCGCAGACAGTGGAATTCATGCCGCCGCTGAGGACCACCAGGGCGCGGGCTTTCGTATTTCTTATTGGCTGGTTCATGCGCGCTAAACGCCCTTCAGCGAGGGCTCCCAAATGAATTTGTGGATTTGCAGTCCAAGCCGTGCATGCAGACCGTCCGCCAGAATCCACTCCGCCAGCTCCCGCGG